>NZ_JACHLU010000007.1 GCF_014204625.1 Gillisella vitis
TAGAAAATCGCGGGAATGCCGTTCTGTTCGCAGGCATAGCGAAGCGCATCGACCACGCCGATGGTATTTTCTGCCAAGCCAAACGAAAAGCCGACGCATTTGCGCGTGGCCACATCCACGATAGAGGTGATTTCCGGGCGAAATGGCCCGCCGTGGCGTGGGTGCTGGATTTCAGCGTCAAACGTTTTACCGTCGGCGGTATAAACGCAACCCGGCAACAGGTCGGCGGTGGAGCGCAATGTGTAAGCCATGCGGCTTTTCAGGGTCAAAGACCCTTCACGGCCCCGGTGTTTCTCAACATTGCCAAGCCGCGCCATCAAGCGGCGCACCTGATCATAGTTGGGCGGCATCACATGCGATGGCAACGCCTTGCAATAATTCTCTAACGCATCGGTGAGGCATGGCTTGGTCGGCTGTGCATAGAAACGCAGGAACTGCCAGAACCATGACGGCACATCTTGCTTTTCCTTGGTTGGCAATGGGGCGAGAGCGCCAAGGCCGGATGTGTCGCGCATAGAAAACCAACGCTGGATGGTTCGCATACTAATGTCTGCGCTATCGTTCCGGTCGTTGGCGGTCATCAAAAGAGCCTCAGACAAACCAACCGCGACCGGATCAGCAAGAAAGGATTGGATCGCTTGGCGCTGGGACATGCCGTTAGAAATCCGATGCATGTCGATGGCTGACAGGATCGCGGACCGCGCATTCATCACCTCGCGCTGCCGGGCCGAAAGGGCGGCAGTGGAGAGCTTTTCACGCTTCGCCAGCTCTTGGCTTTTCTTCGCCTGCTGGCTGGCTGCTACCAGTTCGCGGGTGTGTTCACCGTGCAATGCGGCCTGCAAGGCTTCGGGCAAGAGCGAAATGTGATATTCAAACCCGCCGCCGCCTTCGCTGCCTTCGCGCTTGCGGCAAAGGTTGTCGGGCAGGGCTTTCCAGTCTTCCCGGTTAATATGCTCTTGAACGCCGCGCTTGGTGTGCGGCAAAGCCTTCAACTTGAGGCGAATACCGGCGTCGGCAATCTCTTGGGCGGTCATGAAGGTCATTTCAACAGCCCTCCAACCTTGCCGCGCAGGGCGGCGCGCTGGCGCTCAAGATCGGCCAACTTCTCTTCTGTCTGCCAAAGCCTGATCACTTCGGCGTAACGGGCAGGCACCGCGACAAAACCGGAAAACTCGCAGATGAAATTCAGCAGTTCAAAGCAATCCGTTGCATCAATGAGCGCAATAAAGCGTTCCAACGTAATCTTATGGTCTCGGCGGGCGGGTGATGCGTAGCAATCCAGCATGTTTTCGGTGACATTCTGTGAAAGGTACTCGGACATATCCGCCGCGATCTGTTCACGGCTCTTTCCGCAGCGGGTCATGGCCTCGGAAAGAACACGGGCAATCTTCACGTCTAGCGTACCGCCCTTGGAAACCTCAGGCGCAAACCGGGCCACCACTTCAGGGGGCTGATAATCGCGGAACAGGTCCATCGTGTTGGGATCGCGGCGCTTGCTCATGGTCAGATGCGACCCCGGCGCTTCAGCGAGGCAATAATGCGCTCTTCATGGTCGGCAACGACTGTGTCCAGCTCGTCGTCTTTCAAGCCGCCAAAGAACTTGCTCAAAGTAGCAATGCTCTTTTGCAACTCGGCCAAACGGGCGTCGATGTGGGTGGCTGCAACGCTTGAAGCCACTGGTGACGGCAGCTTTTCCAGCGTCTTGTTGACGGCGGCAACCTTCTTTTCGACATGGGTCATCACCCGACCATTCTCCAGAATGGTCAACGCATCCGGCACATTGGTAGCGCGGGGCGGATTGGCAAACAAAAGGTCAAGCACCTTCGCCTGTTGCGCTGGCGTCTGTTCGGCAAGCTGCTTCAATCCGGCTTGATGATCGGCCAGCCATGTTCCAGCGCACCGTTGGCGTGAGGCAACGGACAGGTCTTTCCAGATTTTAACGGCAAGCTTGATGGCACTCTGGCTCATGCCGATTTTTTCGGCGGTCGCCTTGGTAAAACCGAAGATTTCCTCACCTTCGGAGGCAAAAGCCAATTTTTGGCTCTTGCCTCCGGTGTGCTGATTACCACGATCACCGCCGTGTTTCGCTTCCGGATAAAGCTTCTCATAAACCTGCTTCAGCTCGTATAGATGATGACAACGGTCCAGCACCTTCAATTCCTGACGGCCAAGGTTTTCCATCACCTCTTCAAGGCGGGCTTCATCGTCGCTGGCAGCGGTTGAAATCCGGGCCGGGATAGCTTCCCACTTCAGAAGCACAAAAGCCGCATGGCGGTGCAAACCCGTGACGAGCTGCTTTCGTCCACCTACATTGCGCACGGTAATCGGATTGATCAGCCCTTGGGCTTCAATCATGGCGGCAAGGGCTTCTGCCCATGCGGGGTCCAGATCACGGGCGCGGTCTTCAGGAATATCAATGTCAGAAAGCTTGATGTCCTGCACAATCGGCAAGGCGGTGTAGCTCATGTCACTATTCTGTCTAAGCATAAGTAAACCTGCGAAAATCGGGTGTGAGACTCAAAATAGCTCTGCTAGGGTTGCGTTACCGGGCGGCGGTGCAAACGCCGCCCGGCAACTATCATCCCCCGCAACGGCAATACGGAGAGATACCCTTGGAACTTTCGGAAATTTGGCTGTGGTATTGTGGCGAGAGGTTCCCCAACGAAGAAGAACTGCCGCCACCAGAACCCATTTCGCCTTTTGGGGCCTTGGAGTTGCTCTTTGACCTGCACCCCATGTTCACGGCACGGTACGACGCAATCAAATTGACACCGTACAACACTGCTTTTGACGGCGAAGCAGATGGGGCCTTGGCGCATATGGCCCGTTTTGACAGCTTCGACGCTTGGAACACGATGACGGCTGGCGCTTGGCGTGTCATGAATGACCGCCTCGCGTATGCCGAGGCAGTGCTGTGTGTGAATGAAGCAGAAGGCAACCCAGTCATTGCCCACCTTCCCATCGGGCTGGATCGGCAAAGCCAAGCGCGGGCATTGATGCTAATGTATCTATTAGGCGGCGCGCGGACCATTGATCGGCGATTGCTTGCTGCACGGCCTGATGGATCACCACCAGAGCTTCCGTCGCAATTGCCACTTCAAAGACATTAGGCGCAACGCCGTAACGATGCCGCAGGTTTTCAAGATGTGGCGTGGCCATCATGCTGCACCACCCTTGGATGCAACAGAGGAATCACCAGATGAAGAACATGCCTTATCTTGCAGGCCCTGTGTCTGAGGCTCGCGCCGAGGCCCATAATAGTCCCCGAAATATATCGCTATGGATCGAGCAGACGCAGAAGCTGGGTGTTCCGGCGGTGTGTTATGAGCTGACACTCGACCAAGCGAGATCATTACAGCGTCAAATTCATATCCACCTTTCGGCTTTGGATGGCGAAGACGAATAACAACGCGAACGAGCAACCGTGCCAGCCCTTCGCGGATCGTTGACACAGCCGCCGTCATGCCGCCACCCGCTTGTCAACAGAAGCGTTAGATTTTTGACTTTCTAACGGGCCATGCTTTGCGCTATCGTAGATTCGAGTATTGGTTTTGGGATAACGGTTCGGCCAGAGGGTGGAGACCTTCTGTCCAATGAAGTCAGCGATAATCGCTTCGTTGATTTTGTTTGGGCGCTTCCACACATGGCGGAAGCTGGCGGGTTTGCGACCGTTGCGGAGTGCGAGTTGTTCGAGCGTCATGCCACGCTCTTGGATTTCGCACAGTATCCGCTTCGGGGTCCAGTTAATGGCACCCATGACGATTACTCCTGGCAAAAGCGGATGTTGGCGCATCCGCTTTTTGTTGGTGTTGGTTGAACAATTGCGGACTGCAAAAGCGGCCCGCTAAAATTATGAATAATCACTTTGGTTCTCTTTTGCAAGAACTAAAGTGATTAAATGAGGATTCGTTGAGCGATAATCAGACGATTGGTGGCCGCTTGCGATTACTTCGTAAGAAGTTGGGCCTATCTCAGCAGGAGTTGGCTGACAGACTTGAACTATCAGTACGTGGTTGGCAAAAAATCGAACGTAATGAAGCGGTTCCTAGCGGTGATACCCTATTACGCTGTGAGGCGATTGGTTATAATCCGGGCTGGATACTGACAGGCTTCGGGCCAGAGTTGATGGACGATGCTAAGCTTGAGCAATCCACAGGTTTGTCAGCAATCAAGAACAATACAATCGACGCAGAGCTAATGGAGCGCCTTCACGACCGCGTGGCGTCGATATTTCACGATGTAGGCCAAAAGCCACCGCAACGCCGCATAGCCCGCGAGGCTGCAAACCTTTACAATGAGCTTGCAAAGGTTGTGCAGGATATGAGCGATGCCGAAATGGTCGATGCAGCCTTGCCGATGGTCGCGCTGGACTTCAAGCGCAAGCTGGAACGCGCCGCCGCTGAACCCGGAACCGGCAAACGTTCGGCTTCGTAGTTATAAAATCACTGATTATAAGCTGGCTCTATGAAGCATCATTAGTTGCAGCCAGTTGCGCCTTCCAGATAGGCCTACAGCCATCCACAGAGGTTGCCATTCTCTTGGTTGGTGCGCACTGAAAAACAATGCGTGTAATTTATCTGTGGTACGCAACAACAATCTTTAGCGCGGTATTTATCAGATACGCATGTTCATCGCGTCAGAATTTCATTTTTCCGACTTCCCACCCTATTGACCCTTGTCGTAACGACGATTTGCATAAAAGCGTATATTTTTCAGTTGTTTAATTGTGGTGGGAAGTTTGATGTCATGGTGGGCAATTTCTTCCCACCATGAGGTGGCCAAAATTTCCGGCTCCAGCCGAATCTACAGGCCGTCAGCCACGGCTCTTCGTCAATCCGCTTGCCACGTCCACGAATTTTATCTATTCAATTCAAAATGTTGTTCTTGTCAGCATAATTGGCAGAACAATGCGAGAAGAATGCGCGAATTTGTGACAAAGATTGCGCGATAAATTGGCGATTTCCGCGGTTCATTTGCATTATGAAAATTACCTTCACCAGCCTGATCGACCAGAAAGCCTTTAATAAATATGAGCTTAGGTAGAAATGGGCGGGGTCATCACTTGTGACAAAGGTAACACCCCCCTACACATCGCCAGTATCTCGCATGATAACCATCAGTTCTGGAATAACTCTGTTAACATCTTATTTTTTGCAAATTTTATTTTTTAGAGAATCACTATATTTGTTACCGTGTTGAGGCAAGCCGCTTAAATGGCGCTTGATGTGGCAGGAGGATCATAAATATGTCTGGCCCCAGTCAGTTGGAACGCTGGGCTTTGGAGCGGGCACACAAGATCATGCTCAATGAAGGCATGAGCCTGGTCAATGCCGCACAATGGCTTGATAAAAAGCAAACCATCAAAAGCTCACAGCAATTGCGCGACGCCATTCGGCAATCGCTTCTTGAGGCATTGACGTTTCAGTCTGCCACCGCTGACCCTAAACAAGGGGCTGATGTCGTTTGTTTTTCACCGCCATCAACCGAAACATTTTCAGTAGAGGTTGACTCTTCCCCAAATATCACCGGCCAGATCAGCGTGGATCAATATCGCCCCGCGCCCACATTTCCATCGTCTCAGCCTTGAAATCCTCAAACCGGCCTTCAGCGATCGATTGGCGAATGCCCTGCATCAATTCCTGATAATAGGAAAGATTGTTCCACGACAACAGCATACCGCCCAAGGCCTCATTGGAGCGCACCAGATGGTGCAGATAGGCGCGGGAATAATCCCGTGCGGCCGGGCAGGATGATTGCTCATCCAATGGACGCATATCTTCCGCATGGCGGGCATTGCGGATATTGACCTTGCCGCGGCGGGTAAAGGCCAGACCATGGCGACCCGAACGGGTTGGCATGACGCAGTCAAACATATCCACGCCCAGCGCTACCGATTTCAACATATCATCCGGCGTACCGACGCCCATGAGGTAGCGCGGCTTTTCCGTTGGCAACACCGGCAGGGTGATGTCCAACATGCTGAGCATCACCTCCTGCGGCTCGCCCACCGCAAGACCGCCGACCGCATACCCCTTGAGATCGAGCTGTTTCAACCCCTCTGCCGAGCGAATGCGAAGGGCGGGCTGATCGCCACCCTGCACAATGCCAAACATGGCCTTGCCCGGTTGTTCACCAAAGGCAACCCGGCAACGTTCTGCCCAGCGCAGCGACATTTCCATGGCGCGTTCAATCTCACGTGGCTCGGCTGGCAGGGCAATGCATTCATCCAGCTGCATCTGAATATCGCTATCCAGCAGGCCCTGAATCTCAATTGATCTCTCCGGCGACATATGGTGTGAGGAGCCATCGATATGGCTTTTGAAGGTCACGCCCTGCTCATCCAGCTTGCGCAGGCCAGACAGCGACATCACCTGAAACCCGCCGGAATCGGTCAGAATCGGCTGTGGCCAACGAATCAACTCATGCAGACCACCAAGCCGGGCAACCCGCTCAGCACCAGGGCGCAGCATCAGATGATAGGTATTGCCAAGGATAATATCAGCACCGCCTTCCCGCACCTGATCAAGATACATGGCCTTGACGGTACCAACTGTGCCCACCGGCATGAAGGCAGGCGTGCGGATGGTGCCACGCGGCATGGAAATCTCGCCGAGGCGCGCCTTGCCGCTGGTGGCCTTGAGGGTGAAGGTAAACTGCTCGGACATGGTGTCAGTCGTCTTTCCGGAAGAGAAGGCTGGAATCGCCATAAGAATAAAAGCGGTAGCCGGATTCAATGGCATGGGCATAGGCAGCCCGCATGGTTTCCAGACCCGCAAAGGCCGAGACCAGCATGAACAACGTTGATTTCGGCAGGTGAAAATTGGTCATCAGCATATCCACCGCCTTGAAACGGTAGCCGGGCGTGATGAAAATTCCGGTGGCGCCGGACCAGGGCAAAACGCGGCCATCGTCGCTGGCGGCACTTTCAATCAGGCGCAGCGAGGTGGTGCCAACACAGACAATGCGCCCGCCCCGCGCTTTGACCGCGTTCAGCGCATCGGCTGTCACCTGCGACACATGGCCAATTTCCTGATGCATCTTGTGGTCGTTGGTATCATCGGCCTTGACCGGCAAGAACGTGCCAGCACCCACATGCAGCGTAACAAAATGGCGCTCGACACCAGCCTGATCGAGAGCATCAAAAAGAGCGGGGGTAAAATGCAGGCCAGCGGTGGGGGCCGCAACGGCCCCCTCTTCACGGGCATAGATGGTTTGATAATCGTGGCGGTCCTGCCCATCTTCCGGGCGCTTTGCGGCAATATAGGGCGGCAGCGGAATGTGCCCGAAGCTGGCAATGGCCTGATCCAGATCAGGGCCGGATGCATCAAACAGCAGATCAATCTCACCCGCATCACCCTTGGCAACAACCGTGGCTGTCAAACCATTGAAATCAATCGTATCGCCCTGCTTGATCCGCTTGCCGGGACGCGCAAATGCTTTCCAGCTATTGGCGGCAACCCGCATGTGCAATGTGCAGGAAACAGGCGTACGCTCGGCCCCATCGCGCAGGCGAACGCCTTCAAGCTGTGCTGGAATCACTTTGGTATCGTTAAACACCAATGCATCACCCGGACGCAAAAAGCACGGCAGCTCAAACACCTGTCGATCATCCAGCATCGGCTGCCCATCGGGACGCACAATCAGAAAACGAGCGTGATCGCGCGGACTGGCTGGCCGCAGCGCAATATTGTCGTCGGGAAGATCAAAATCAAACAGGTCTACACGCATGATACCGCAACTGGATTTGAACGCGAAAACCCGCCCCAACGCAATCACGCGGGGCGGGTTTGTTAAACAGGCCAACATTAGGCGTCAGCAGCAACCTTCATCGAAATGATCGAGTCAGGATCGGAGACTGGCTCACCCTTCTTGACGGCATCGATGACTTCCATGCCCTCAATGACCTGACCCCAGACGGAGTATTGCTTGTTCAGCCAAGGGGCATCGGTAAAGCAGATGAAAAACTGCGAATTGGCCGAATTCGGGCTTTGCGAACGGGCCATCGAGCAGGTGCCACGCACGTGCGGGGTTGCCGAAAACTCAGCCTTCAGGTCTGGCTTGTCAGAGCCGCCCATGCCAGCGCGGCCGGGGTTAAAGCTTTCGCCACCCTTTTTGCCAAACTTCACATCGCCTGTCTGCGCCATGAAATCAGGAATAACGCGGTGGAACACAACGCCATCATAAGCACCTTCGCGCGACAATTCCTTGATGCGCTCAACGTGACCGGGGGCCAGATCCGGGAAAAGGGCAATAACAACCTTACCCTTGGTGGTTTCCATGATGATGGTGTTTTCCGGATCTTTGATCTCGACCATGCTTTTCTCCTTGGACATTCGGGCTCAGCGCCCGGTTTTTATCTGCGCCGCCCTGCCATCCGAACACCGAAAGACAAGAGCGACAAAAATGCTGTTTAATCTCAAGACCTAAGATTAATGACGACCGAGTGACACCTTGACCATGCGATCCGGGTCGCTAACTTCGCCATTGCCGCCCTGGCCGCGCTTGATCTTATCCACAAATTCCATGCCGGACACAACCTTGCCAACCACGGTATATTGCCCATTCAGGAAACTTCCCGGCGCAAACATGATGAAAAACTGCGAATTGGCCGAATTTGGATCTTGCGAACGGGCCATACCAACTGTGCCGCGCTCAAATGGAACCTTGGAAAACTCAGCCGGGATATTGGGCAGCTTGGACGCGCCAGTGCCAGCACGGCTCTTGTCGAAGCCGGATTTCATATTGCCATATTGCACATCGCCGGTCTGGGCCATGAAGCCGTCGATGACGCGGTGGAACGCCACGTTGTCATATTGGCCTTCTTTCGCCAGCGTCTTGATCTGGGCTACGTGCTTGGGCGCAACCTCTGGCATCAGCTGAACAACAACTGGGCCGTCTTTGAGCTGAATGGTGATGTAATCGTCCGGCGACTGGGCCTTGGCCGCAGTTGTCAGAGTGGACAACGCCAAAAGACCTGCAAATGCAAAAGACAGAATTTTCATGATGGCTCCGTAATGATGTAAATAGCTCAGGCCTTGCGCCTGGACTCGAGCGCTCGTAACACGGGCGCGGGAACAAAGGCGCTGACATCACCGCCCATGGCGGCGATTTGCCGGACCAATGTGGCGGTTATAGGCCGCGACGCCGTGCCCGCCGGGATAAAAATGGTTTGCACATCCTGCGCCAACTGCCTGTTCATGCCTGAAAGCTGCATTTCATAATCCAGATCGGACCCATCTCTCAAGCCGCGCACAAGCAGGCTGGCACCATGATTGCGGGCTGCATCCACCGCCAGACAATCAAAAGCAACAACGGAAATATCAGCGCCGCGCTCTGGCAAAGCCTCCGCCAGACTGAAGCGGATCAACTCGGCCCGCTCCTCAAAGCTGAACATGGGTGCCTTGCCTGGATGAATGCCAATGCCAACAACAACACTTGGCACCACATTCAAAGCCTGAACCAGAACGTCGAGATGGCCATTGGTCATCGGATCAAATGAACCGGGATAAAAGGCTGTTGTCATGGTGGTGCCCTGATGAATTATGCACGCCTTTTGTCATGGAAGGCATGGCACTGCAAGGCTTTTGACAGCATGGCTTTGTTCATATTTGTGGCGGTCAGCCCAATGCCGGCCCAATGAATGCCACCTGAACGACGCATTCAGGCGCGCTTCAAAAGCGATGCCCTATAACGTCATCATGTTCAACCAGACAGGCAAAAGAGATTGAAATGCTTGCAGTATTTTTGATTTTTGCGACCATTTTAGCACTGGCAACCGAAATGATCGTGAATTGTCTGGACGAACATCGCTGTGAACAATCCGTCCATTCGGCTCTTTAGATGAACGCCAGATGAACGGAGTGTTAAGGACAGCTTCAGCCGCACACTTGTAGAAAGAGTGCAATGCACACAGGAACTGGATGCGGGTATCGCCCTTGGTAGGCTCGAACCTGCGCGTTTCAAAAAGGATTAGGTCAATGCTTGACAAAGTGACGATGATTAACTTGGTTTGGACCGCTATGATCGGCGCAATGCTCGCAACCAGCATCACCTTTCACATGCAGGACCAGAAAATGGCGTCCATGTACGGCCCACAGATCACCGCAAGCTACGACAGCTTCAACCGTTGATCTTCAGCACTCTCCATTTTAATGCGCGCTGCACTATAAACAATTTTTCAGCGTGACAAGATTTCAAAAAAGCCAGCAGTCCATCGACTGCTGGCTTTTTCGTACGCTTTTATGGGCATGTCTTGATAGGAATGCTCAGAAATAAAAAAAGCGGCCACACAGGCCGCTTTTTTATGTTGTTACACTCTAAATCAAACGTCTTCAGCGGGAGGCTCGTCAGCAACGACGGCAGCTTCGGCGCCACCCTCAAGCTCTTCCTCGTCACCTTCCGGTTCGCTGATGCGCTCAACCGAAACAACTTTTTCATCCTTGGCGGTGTTGAAGATCGTCACGCCCTTGGTGGCGCGGCTGGCAATACGAATGCCATCGACCGGCACACGGATCAATTGACCACCATCAGACACCAGCATGATCTGGTCCTTGTCCTCAACAGGGAAGGCTGCCACGAGCTGGCCGATTTCAGCGGTTTTGGATGTGTCAGTGGCCCGGATGCCCTTGCCACCACGACCAGAGGTGCGGAAATCATAGGACGAAGACCGTTTGCCGATACCGCGTTCAGAAATCGTCAGCACGAATTGTTCACGGGCTTTCAGTTCCTGATACCGTTCTTCAGACAGATCGCCAATTTCACCAACCTCTTCACCCACCAGCGCAATATCATCCTCTTCGATGCCGCTGGCGCGACGCTCAGCAGCAGAGCGCTTCAGATAAGCCGCACGCTCCCATGGCTCGGCATTCACATGTCCAACAATGGTCATGGAAATAATCCGATCACCCGGCTGCAAGGTCACACCACGCACACCGACCGAGTTGCGGCCCGCAAACACCCGGACTTCATCCACCGAGAAGCGAATGGCCTGACCGAGAGCCGTGGTCAGCAACACGTCATCATCAACCGTGCAGGTTTCAACCGAGAGGATTTCATCACCCTCTTCATCAAGCTTCATGGCGATCTTGCCATTGCGGTTAACCTGAACGAAATCCGACAACTTGTTGCGCCGCACGGTGCCGCGCGTCGTCGAGAACATGACGTCAAGGTTATCCCAGCTTGCTTCGTCCTCAGGCAGCGGCATGATGGTGGTGATACGCTCACCAGCCTCCAGCGGCAACATGTTGATCAAAGCCTTGCCGCGAGACTGCGGCGTGCCGATGGGCAGACGCCAGACCTTTTCCTTATAGACAATCCCGCGTGACGAGAAGAACAGAACCGGTGTATGGGTGTTGGCAACAAATAGCCGGGTAACAAAATCTTCGTCACGGGTTGCCATGCCCGAGCGACCCTTGCCGCCGCGCCGCTGGGCGCGATAGGTAGTCAGCGGAACGCGCTTGATATAACCGAGATGCGAAACGGTGACGACCATGTCTTCACGGGCGATGAGATCCTCATCATCCATGTCCGGGCCGCCTTCCATGATCTGGCTGCGGCGCGGTGTGCCGAACTCGTCACGGACTGCAATCATCTCTGCCTTGACAATGTCCTGAATGCGCTTGCGCGACGACAAAATGTCAAGATAATCAGAGATTTCAGCTCCGATCTTGTTCAGTTCCTCGTCAATTTCGTCACGACCCAGAGCGGTCAAACGCGCAAGACGAAGTTCAAGAATGGCGCGCGCCTGCTCTTCAGACAGATTATAAGTATAATCTTCGTTGATGCGATGGCGCGGATCATCAATCAGCTTGATCAGACTATCCACGTCAGAGGCAGGCCAGCGGCGCTCCATCAACTGTTCACGCGCGGTCTGTGGATCGGGCGCATTGCGAATCAGACGAATAACTTCATCGATATTGGCAACAGCAATGGCCAGACCAACCAGCACATGCGCGCGGTCGCGGACCTTGCGCAGCAGATACTTTGTTCTCCGGCTAACAACTTCTTCGCGGAAGCTGACGAAAGCACGCAGCATGTCCAACAGGGCAAGCTGTTCTGGCTTGCCACCATTCAGCGCCACCATGTTGCAGCCAAACGATGTTTGCAGCGGCGTGTAGCGATAAAGCTGGTTCAGAATCACATCAGCATTGGCGTCACGCTTCAGCTCGACAACAACACGATAACCCTGACGGTCAGACTCATCACGCAGATCGGAAATGCCCTCAATACGCTTGTCGCGCACCAGTTCGGCCATTTTCTCGATCATCGTCGATTTATTCACCTGATAGGGAATTTCGGTGATGATAATCTGCTCGCGGTCGCCACGCATCGGTTCAACCCGCGCCACACCGCGCATGATCACCGAGCCGCGCCCGGTTTCATACGCTTGCCGGATGCCGCTACGGCCCAGAATCAATGCGCCGGTGGGAAAATCCGGTCCCGGAATAATCTGCATCAATTCCGGCAATTCGATAGCCGGATTATCCATCAACGCAACGCAGCCGTCGATGACTTCACTCAGATTATGCGGCGGAATGTTGGTGGCCATGCCGACGGCAATACCGCCAGCACCATTGACCAGCAGATTCGGAAATTTCGCAGGGACAACCACAGGCTCAGAGAGTGTACCATCGTAGTTGTCACGAAAATCGACAGTTTCCTTGTCGAGATCATCGAGCAGCGAGTGAGCCGCCTTTTGCAAACGGCACTCAGTATAACGTTCAGCCGCCGGCGGGTCCCCATCGACGGAACCAAAATTGCCCTGCCCATCAATCAGCGGTAGGCGCAAGGACCAGTCCTGCGCCATACGGGCCAGCGCATCATAAATGGCCATATTGCCGTGCGGATGGTATTTACCCATCACATCGCCGGTCACACGGGCGCATTTGACGTATTTCTTGTTCCAGTCGATTCCCAGCTCAGACATGCCGAAGAGAATACGGCGATGGACGGGCTTGAGACCGTCTCGCACGTCTGGCAAGGCTCTGCTCACGATGACGCTCATGGCGTAATCGAGATAGGAGCGTTGCATCTCCGTCATAATCGATATGGGTTCGATGTCGGACGGCATTTTACCGCCGGGTGTGCTTTGTTCAGTCAAAACGGGTCACGCCTGTTAGAATCACTCGGCTTTTTATAGCGGAAAGCCCCTTCCCGCGCCATTTTTCTCCTTGGTTTTGAACAGGCTTTTACGGCTATGACAAGGCATTTCTTAAACCACATCACGCTATCTTGCCAAATGCCGCGGGAATCAGTCTAAATAAATGTTCAAAAAGGAGAAAATCCATGGCCAGCACCGACATTCTCCTCAATGCCTTCACCACGCTTCTGGTGACATTGGACCCACCGGGCCTTGCACCCCTGTTTCTGGGATTAACCCGCGGCATGACACGGCAACAGCGCAAGCAGGTCGCTTTGCGTGGCTCGCTGATTGCGTTTTGCATTCTGTCCGTCTTTGCCGTCTTTGGTGCCGGAATTCTCGGCGCTCTCGGTATTTCGATTGGCGCATTCCGCATCGCAGGTGGCCTGATGCTGTTTGCCATCGCCTTTGAAATGATCTTCGAGAAACGACAGGATCGCAAAGAAAAAACATCCGAAGATGCCATTACCCGCGATCATATGCAGAATATTGCCGCCTTCCCGCTGGCCTTGCCGCTGATTGCAGGCCCTGGCGCGATTTCAGCAACCATATTGCTCGCAGGCGCTCTGCCGGGACCTGTAGAGCGACTGGGGCTTCTCGCCGTCATTGCCCTCAGTGTTGGCGTGGTGCTGCTTGCCATGATTGTTGCCGACCGGCTGGATCGGTTTTTAGGCGTCACCGGCCGCGCTATCCTGACGCGGCTTCTGGGGGTCATTCTTGCCGCCTTGTCCGTGCAATTCGTGCTGGACGGGATCAAGGCGACATTTGATCTATAATGGTTCCAGTGATCTATAATGGATTCAGAACAGGTTATTCCAATCGATCAGAATGGAATGTCATCATCCAGATCACGCGAGAAGCCACCGGATGGAGCGCTTGCTCCACGCCCGGCGGATGCACCACCGCTGCGGCCTTGAGACGCTGGCGCAGAGCCGTAATCGTCGTAGCCGCCACCGCCGAAGTCGTTGCCGCCGCGGCTTGCGCCACCGCCTTCACCGCGACCACCCAGCATGGTCAGTGTGGAGTTAAAGCCCTGAAGCACGATTTCCGTTGAATAACGGTCATTGCCAGTCTGATCCTGCCACTTGCGGGTCTGAAGCTGGCCTTCAATATAAACCGTGGCCCCCTTCTTGAGATATTGCTCGGCAACTTTGCAAAGCCCCTCATTGAAAATCACAACGCTGTGCCACTCGGTTTTTTCCTTACGCTCACCGCTGTTGCGGTCGCGCCAGGTTTCCGACGTGGCAATGCGCAGGTTCGCAATTGGCCTGCCATCCTGCGTGCGGCGAATTTCGGGGTCCGCCCCGAGATTGCCAATCAGAATAACCTTGTTGACGCTTCCAGCCATGATACTCACCTCACTGCCACCAAGGGGCGGCTTACAAATTCAATCAGGGTTAACCTTACTCTATACCGCCCCCACATTGGCAGGCTGATAGCATGTAATCCACAACGAAAAATGTTCTTTATTTGTTCTAAATAATGTTTATGATGGAGTCAAGTGAACCAGAATCTCAACCATAATGTCGCCGCCCGTCTCGACAGAACGGTGCTGCACTATACATAAGGGACAGCAATCTTCCTGCTGGCTCCTTCCCAAGTCGAGTTTTGTTATGAGCGAATTGAAAACGATCTCCATCCGCGGCGCGCGCGAACATAATCTCAAGGGTATCGACCTTGATCTGCCGCGCAACAGCCTGATCGTGATGACAGGCCTTTCCGGCTCCGGCAAATCGTCACTTGCTTTCGATACCATTTACGCAGAAGGCCAGCGACGCTATGTGGAAAGTCTTTCCGCCTATGCCAGGCAATTTCTGGAGATGATGCAGAAGCCGGATGTGGACCTGATCGAGGGTCTCTCCCCCGCCATTTCCATCGAGCAGAAAACCACATCGCGCAATCCGCGCTCGACTGTGGGAACTGTGACGGAAATATATGACTACATGCGCCTTTTGTTTGCGCGTGTCGGCGTGCCCTATTCGCCCGCAACAGGTCTTCCCATCGAGAGCCAGACAATCAGTCAGATGGTGGACAGGGTTTTGGCACTGGAGGAAGGCACCCGGCTTTACGTGCTGGCACCCATCATTCGCGGACGCAAGGGTGAGTATAAAAAAGAACTCACCGAACTGATGAAAAAGGGCTTTCAGCGCGTCAAGATTGACGGGCAGTTTTATGAAATCGCAGACGCACCCGTTCTGGATAAAAAATACAAGCATGACATTGATGTTGTGGTTGATCGTGTGGTTGTGCGCACTGACATGGCCGCACGTCTGGCTGACAGCCTTGAGACCTGTCTTCGCCTTGCTGATGGACTGGCCGTTGCCGAGTTTGCCGACAAGCCCTTGCCGCCTGAAGAGACCGCAGCCGGTGGCTCGGCCAATAAATCCTTGAACGAAACCCACGAGCGGGTGCTGTTCTCCGAAAAATTCGCCTGCCCGGTTTCTGGCTTTACCATTCCTGAAATCGAGCCGCGGCTGTTTTCTTTCAACAATCCCTTTGGGGCCTGCCCGACCTGCGATGGGCTTGGCTTCCAGCAGAAAATCGACGAGTCCCTGATCATCCCGGAGATCGACAAGCGCCTGAAGGAAGGGGCGATTGCCCCTTGGGCAAAATCCACATCACCTTATTATGAGCAAACGCTCGAAGGTCTCGGCAAGGTTTACAACTTCAAACTCACCAGCAAGTGGTCAGATTTGAGTGCACAAGCCCAGAAGGTGATTCTGCACGGCACAGAGGATAAAATCAGTTTCACCTATGCCGACGGTGAAAAATCCTACACCACCACCAAGAATTTTGAAGGAATCATTCCCAATCTGGAGCGCCGATGGAAGGAAACTGACAGCGCCTGGGCACGAGAAGACATTGAACGCTACATGGCGGCGGCACCCTGCCCGGCCTGCAAGGGTTTTCGCCTCAAGCCCGAGGCTCTGGCCGTCAAGATCAATGGTTTGCACATTGGACAGGTCACGGATATGTCGATCCGCGTGGCGGGTGAATGGTTTGAGACCTTGCCGGGCCTGTTAAGCGACAAGCAGAATGAAATTGCCACTCGGATTTTGAAGGAAATTCGGGAGCGCCTGAACTTCCTCAATGATGTCGGGCTGGACTATCTCAGCCTTTCGCGCAATTCCGGCACGCTATCGGGCGGTGAAAGCCAGCGGATTCGGCTGGCTTCGCAGATTGGCTCGGGCCTGACCGGCGTTCTTTACGTGTTGGACGAGCCGTCCATCGGCCTACACCAGCGCGACAATGCCCGCCTTTTGGAAACGCTCAAACATCTGCGTGATATTGGCAATACCGTTATTGTGGTGGAGCATGATGAAGATGCCATTCTGACGGCGGACTATGTGGTTGATATTGGCCCCGCAGCCGGCATTCATGGTGGCGAGGTGATCGCCAAAGGCACGCCGCAGGATATTATGGCTCACCCCAAATCGCTCACGGGCAAATATCTCACAGGTGAGCTTGGCGTGCATGTGCCGTCCAGCCGACGCAAACCCAGGAAAGGTCAGCAAATCAAAGTGATTGGGGCGCGTGGCAACAATCTGAAAAACGTCACAGCCGCCATTCCGCTGGGTGTATTTACGGCAGTAACCGGAGTTTCCGGCGGTGGTAAATCGACCTTTTTGATTGAAACACTCTATAAAGCTGCCGCACGCCGGGTTATGGGTGCGCGCGAAAACCCGTCAGAGCACGACCGGATTGAAGGGCTGGAGTTCATTGACAAGGTGATTGATATTGACCAATCACCGATTGGACGCACGCCGCGCTCCAATCCCGCCACCTATACCGGAGCCTTCACACCAATCCGCGACTGGTTCTCGGGCCTGCCAGAGGCGAAGGCGCGCGGTTATCAGCCGGGGCGTTTCTCATTCAATGTCAAGGGCGGCCGTTGCGAGGCCTGTCAGGGCGATGGCGTTATCAAGATCGAGATGCACTTTCTGCCGGATGTCTATGTTACCTGCGATGTTTGCCATGGCAAGCGCTACAATCGTGAAACTCTGGATGTGACCTTCAAGGGGAAATCCATTGCCGATGTGCTGGATATGACCGTTGAAGAGGGTGTCGAGTTCTTCTCAGCGGTTCCAGCCGTGCGCGATAAGCTGAAGGGCCTTTTCGATGTCGGCCTTGGCTATATCAAGGTTGGCCAGCAGGCCAATACCCTTTCGGGCGGTGAGGCGCAGCGCGTAAAACTTGCCAAGGAACTGTCGAAAAAATCGACCGGCCGCACGCTGTATATTCTGGACGAGCCAACCACGGGCCTGCATTTCCACGATGTCGCCAAATTGCTGGAAATGTTGCAGGAACTGGTCGATCAGGGAAATTCAGTGGTGGTGATCGAGCACAATCTCGAGGTCATCAAAACCGCCGATTACATCATCGACTTTGGCCCCGAAGGCGGTGATGGCGGCGGACAGATCGTGGCGCAAGGCACGCCGGAAGAGATTGTCAAGGTTGACGCCTCTTACACCGGCCAGTTCCTCAAGGAACTGCTTGAACGACGTCCAATGAAAAAAACACAAGCTGCCGAATAGAGACAAAAGAGGACGAGCCGCCATGACCACTGGGAAAATACGCACAGGAATTGGCGGCTGGACCTTTGAGCCTTGGGAGGGCACGTTTTACCCCGAAAAACTGGCGAAGAAGCGACAGTTGGAATTTGCCAGTCGGCAACTGACTGCCATTGAGGTCAATGGCACCTATTATTCCAGCCAGAAACCAGCGACATTTGCCAAATGGGCCTCGGAAGTCCCAGAGGATTTTGTGTTTTCCTTAAAAGCCAGTCGCTATTGTACCAACCGTAAAATACTGGCGGAGGCAGGGCCTTCGATTGAGAAATTTCTAACGCAGGGCATTGCCGAATTGGGATCTCACCTTGGCCCCATTCTTTGGCAATTCATGGCCACGAAAAAGTTTGAGCCAGAGGATTTCGAGGCATTTTTGGCGCTTTTGCCCAAAACTCTGGATGGCTTGCCATTGCGCCATGTGGTGGAGCCACGCCATGTCAGTTTTCAGGTGCCAGAATTTATCGATATGCTGGCACGACATCATGTGGCGGCAGTCTGCGCCGATCATCATGATTATCCAATGTTTGCCGATGTGAGCGCGGATTTTGTCTATGCTCGCCTGCAAAAAGGCACAGACGAGGTGGCGACCTGCTACCCCGAAAACCAGATTGCAGACTGGGCAACCCGCTTCAACACCTATGCAGACGGTGGCATTCCTGCGGATTTGCCATTGATTGCGCCGGCACGAATCCCGGACAAGGTGCCGCGTGACGTGTTTGCCTTTTTCATCACCGGCGGAAAAGTCAATGCACCAACCGGCGCACACCGCCTTCAGCAGGCCGTGACCGCCTGAACTGGACGCACAGTCTGCGCCAGATCTTCGGCGGTTAATCCCTCGCCTGCCCGTCTGCCAGCTTCTCCATGCAGATAGACGCCTGCCGCGGCGGCCTCAAACACTGGTGCGCCTTGGGCAAGCAAGCCACCAATAATACCGGCCAGAACATCACCTGAGCCCGCAGTTGCCAGCCATGGTGGCGCATTTTCGTTGATCAAGACGCGCCCATCCGGGCTGGCAATCACCGTATCCGCCCCCTTGTAGACAAGGACAGCATTGGCACGCTCGGCGGCGGCTTGGGCCTTTTGCACCTTTCCAAGTCCTGTATTCGCGGCGATGTCGGGAAAGAGGCGCGCAAACTCGCCCTCGTGTGGGGTCAGCACAAGGCGAACATGATCCCCCTTGAAGGCTTCAAACAGCAGATCTGGCCTCTCTTTGAACGATGAAAGACCATCAGCATCCAGCACCAGTTTTCGATGCCGCAACAGATGCACAAACGCCCGCGCCTTTTCACCAACGCCAAAGCCCGGACCAAGCACAAAGGCACTCATGCGCTGATCTTGCAGATAGACCTCAAGTGCAGCACCATCATCAATCTCCTTCACCATCACGGCTGTGGTCTGGGCTGCATTCACGCTCACCGCACAGGCGGGCGAGGCAAGCGTTACCAGCCCCGCTCCGACCCTCAACCCTGCCGTGGCAGACAACCGTGCGGCTCCCGTGGCACTGAACGGACCTGAGAAAACCGTAAGATGACCGCGTGTAAATTTATGGGATGCCCCGGAAAGAAGCGGCAAAGCTGACTGCCACAGAGCCGGGCTGTTGATCGCAATATGGCCGCGATGCATCTCAACAATCCGGTGTGGAATGCCGATGTCAAAAACCTCCACAGCCCCACAGAAACCTCGCCCCGGCAGCAGCACGTGGCCGGGCTTGCGCGCCATGAAGGTCACGGTGTGGCACGCCTGAAACGCAATTGGCCGCAGTTGACCCGTCAAACCATCCAGCCCCGATGGCAAATCAACAGAAAGAACCGCAACACTGGCACCATTCACCCGATCGATAAGATCAGCCACGCCAACATCAAGATCTCGCCCCAACCCGGCACCAAACAAGGCATCAATCACAACATCACCGCTCTGCAGGACATATCCAGCCAATGGCTGCAACGGACCCCGATAAGACGCGAATGCCTGGGCGGCATCCCCTTTCAGTTTCTCAAGCCCACCCAGATAAAAGACACAGACATTGACACCCGAAAGACGCAACGCCTCGGCGGCAATATAGCCATCACCACCATTGTTACCGGGACCGCACAGCACCGCCACCCGCAGCGCCTGTGGATAATGCTTGAGTGCGGCCGCACTGATGGCCTGCCCGGCTCGTTGCATCAGGCCGAAACTGTCAATTCCGGAATGGGCGGCATCACGGTCAACAGCCCCCATGGCCGCCGGGGTGATCAGGTGGTGAAAGCAGCGTTTTTTCATGGCGTTATTAGACGGCAAAGTTGCGTGACAAGGCAACAGTTAAAATCAACATAGAAAGTACAAATTTTATGCATTTGCATATTAAAAATGCTTTCATTGTGCATTTTTTTTGCTCAGTTTGCATGTTGGATAAAAATGCAGTTCTTTTGAATCCGCACACATTTTAGAGAGTTCCCTCTGGTGTTTTGCCGTGCTTTAGGCAAGACTACAGCGGTGGTGTGCGTGATTTTCCATTTTCTTCGCAAGAAGTGAATAAAATTGGCACGGAAAGTGCATCAACGCAGGGCAAACAGGGTAAACCTGCATCAATGAGGGAAGCGGAGATACATTTTCTCATGAAAAAGATCGAAGCGATCATAAAGCCTTTCAAGCTGGACGAAGTGAAGGAAGCCCTTCAGGAAGTTGGCTTGCAGGGCATAACGGTCACCGAAGCAAAAGGGTTCGGACGTCAAAAAGGACATACCGAGCTTTATCGTGGCGCTGAATACGTGGTGGACTTTCTACCTAAAGTTAAGGTCGAAGTCGTGCTGGCCGACGAAAATGTGGACGCAGTGATAGAAGCGATTCGAAACGCTGCGCAAACAGGTCGCATTGGCGACGGCAAGATTTTTGTGTCAAATGTCGAGGAAGTTGTCCGGATTCGCACAGGTGAGACCGGCATAGACGCTATATAACGGCGGCTGGGCACAAGGGAGGCCTCGCCGTACATCGTCATCCAATCGAGGAATATAATAAATGACGACCGCACATGATATTCTGAAGCAAATCAAGGACAATGACGTCAAGTTCGTTGATCTGCGTTTTACGGACCCCAAGGGTAAACTCCAGCACTTGACCATGGATGTGGTGTGTGTTGACGAAGACATGTTTGCCGACGGCGTGATGTTTGACGGCTCTTCCATTGGCGGCTGGAAGGCCATCAATGAATCAGACATGGTTTTGATGCCTGACGTGGATACGGTTCATATGGATCCGTTCTTCGCGCAGTCCACCATGGTTATTCTCTGTGATATTCTTGACCCGGTTTCGGGTGAAGCCTATAACCGTGATCCACGTGGTACAGCCAAAAAGGCCGAAGCCTATCTCAAGGCATCCGGTATTGGCGACACGGTTTTCGTGGGGCCTGAAGCTGAATTCTTCATTTTTGATGACGTGAAGTACAAGGCTGACCCTTACAACACCGGCTTCAAGCTTGACTCGACCGAATTGCCATCCAACGATGACACCGACTATGAGACAGGCAACCTCGGCCACCGGCCGCGCGTCAAGGGTGGCTATTTCCCTGTTCCGCCAATCGACAGCTGCCAGGACATGCGCTCGGAAATGCTCACTGTTCTGTCCGAAATGGGCGTGACGGTTGAGAAGCATCACCACGAAGTAGCGGCGGCCCAGCATGAGCTTGGCATCAAGTTCGACACGCTGGTGCGCAACGCCGACAAGATGCAGATTTACAAATATGTCGTGCATCAGGTTGCTAACGCCTACGGCAAAACAGCAACCTTCATGCCAAAGCCAATTTTTGGCGACAATGGCTCGGGGATGCACGTTCACCAGTCGATCTGGAAAGACGGCAAGCCAACTTTTGCCGGTGATGAATATGCTGGTCTGTCGGAAAGCTGCCTCTACTATATTGGCGGCATCATCAAGCACGCCAAGGCTCTGAACGCCTTCACCAACCCATCCACCAACTCTTACAAGCGTCTGGTGCCTGGTTATGAAGCGCCTGTGCTGCTGGCCTATTCCGCCCGCAACCGTTCGGCGTCCTGCCGCATTCCTTACGGCTCCAACCCGAAGGCCAAGCGCGTTGAAGTCCGCTTCCCGGATGCGACAGCCAACCCATATCTCGGTTTCGCGGCAATGCTGATGGCGGGTCTTGATGGTATCAAGAACAAGATTCATCCCGGTAAGGCCATGGATAAGGATCTCTACGATCTCCCACCGAAAGAGTTGAAGAAGATTCCGACCGTTTGCGCCTCCTTGCGTGAAGCGCTGGAAAGCCTCGACAAGGATCGCAAGTTTCTCACCGCTGGCGGCGTTTTTGATGACGACCAGATCGATGCCTTCATCGAACTGAAGATGCAGGAAGTCATGCGCTACGAAATGACCCCGCATCCAGTTGAATATGACATGTATTATTCGGTCTGATAAAACCGATATACAGCAGTATGAACCGGCGGCTTTTGCCGCCGGTTTTTTATGACAAATCATTTTTTAAGCAGGATTTGTTGATATGCAGGATCAAGGGAAAAAGCCAATCGCCCTCGACTGGCTCATGTTTTTTGCAGCCCCTTGCCTGTTTTCCTCCAACCTCATTTTTGGGCGGGGCATTCTGGGTGAAATTGGCCCGTTTATCACTGCCTTTATCCGCTGGGCTGGTGCCATGGTGATAATTTCACCGCTGATCTACCACGACCGGCGTGCCTGCTTGAGCTTTATCCGCAACCACACGGGGCTTTGGCTGTTGCTGGGCTTTCTCGGGATGGGAATTTGCGGTGGCTTTGTTTATTGGGCTCTGACGGTCACGACGGCGTCAAACGCAACGTTAATTTATACCACATCATCCCTTTTCATCATTGTATTCCAATGGCTTTTTCAGAAACGAAAGCTGGTTGGCCACGAGATTATCGGCATGTTGATCGCGTTTGCGGGTGTCACAGTCATTGTCCTGAAGGGAGATCTGACAGCACTTCGCCATTTGCAGTTCAATATTGGTGATTTTGGCATGTTGACTGCTGCCATTGCCTTTGCTGCCTACTCCATGCTGCTCAGACACCCGGCCGTGTCCGCAATCGCACCGTTTTCACTGTTCGGGTTGCTGGCCTTCTCTGGTGCCGTCGTGCTGCTGCCACCGGCCATCATAGAGGTAATGCATGGCGGAATCTTGCCCACGACTGGCCTTGCCTATCTGAAACTGGCAGGAATCATCGTCTTTGCTTCCGTGTTGGCGTTCTACAGCTTCCAGCATTCCGTCAGGGTATTTGGCCCCGCCATGGCCGGCACGACTCTCTATCTTATGCCACCAGTGTCCATTGTCATGGCGGTTGTGTTTCTCGGAGAGCGCTTTGAAAACTATCATGCGCTTGGCATTGCACTGGTCATGGCAGGGGTTATTATGGCGACGATGCCAAGAGGACTTTTAAGGATTAAAAAAACAGTTTTGTGACAAACCTTTATCAAGGCACTTGATGTTTGTGCTGTTGCTTCCCAAATATTTTAGGGAAAGGAAACCAGGCCATGAAAGAACGAAACGCAAAATTTGGCATCGGTGACATCGTACGCCACAAGATCTTTCCGTTCCGCGGCGTTGTTTTTGATGTCGACCCGGAATTCTCAAACACGGAAGAATGGTGGGAATCGATACCGGCGGAAATACGCCCGATCAAAGATCAGCCATTTTACCATCTTTTGGCTGAAAACGATGAAACTGAATATGTTGCTTATGTCTCTGAGCAAAATCTGGAACAGGATGAGAGCGGCAAGCCGCTTCGCAATCCACATATTCAGACGATTTTTGTCGAAGAGCAGGCAGGGCACTACAAGCCACGTGCGAATTTTGCCCACTGAAAATATGTCGCCGAATCACTTATCAAAAAAAGGCCCGTAAAAACGGGCCTTTTTCGCAATGATTATGAAAATCACTTGGTCTGCTTTGCAGCCTTCTGAGCATCTTCCAATGCCTTCTGGGCTTCTTCATTTTTCTTCTGCATGGCTTCTTCCAGAAGACGCTGGCGCTCCTGAGCCTGCGACTGAGTGATAGCCTTGCCATCATAAGAACCAGTGAAGCCTTCGAGCGAAATCTTGATCGGGTTCGGCACGCGGCGGAAATTCATCGACGTGAAAACAACCTCATGGCCTTTTTTCAGAGAGGCAATCATCGCATCTGTCATGGGAACTTCAGCCGTGCAGCGGTCAGCGAAGCAGACGGCGTAATCCAGCTTCTGGCCCTTGCCACCGTCAATCTGCATCACCACGCCCGGAGGGATAAGACGCGCAGACGGCACGGAAACCTGCATCAGCTTGCGGCTCACCTTGCCTTCGATCGAAATCAGCCCGACAGCAATAATCATCTGGCGATTCTGGGCCACCTGAATGTTCTGCACCGAGCAAATATCATTGTCTTCCTGTTTGGAGCAGGTCTTGAACCAGCCCTGCGGCGGCAAACCAGCGTCACCAGCGGCTTCCTGAGCGAATGAAACGCCCGCAAAGCCTGCGGAAAATACGGCACCAGCGATAACCGCACGCGCGGTCTTGGTTGCTTTAAACATCATAACGAGATCCGTCTCCTGAAATCATTGTCGAACCGCAGCTCAGACCCGACTAGCTCGGTCCATTTGCCCCCCTCCTGAGTTTTAAATGAGGCAAATAGATGACCTGTGCTTTCTGGCCATTCTGTTAGCGTGCCTTGCTACGAATTTCCAGTGCTTCTTTCGCCCTTCAAGCACATATGCCTGAATTCTCGCCAGGCAGGGTCTTTTATGCGATTGATAAAATGCATAAAAGACCCTGCCGCGCTTTCGATTTGTGCCATGACATTCCCTATGAATCGAACAGGATTCAAGGAATTCTACAGGAGCGGTTGGAATTCCGGCAGTTCGTGATATTTTGCCGAAAATTATGAAATGTGATTTGAGAGGAAATCGTGTGCGGCGCTTTTTGTTGACCCTGTTGGTCCTGCCGTTTTGCGGTATTTTCACATCTATATCTGCCAACGCAGCGCCGGTTCACGGTATCGCCATGCATGGCCAGCCTGAATTGCCCGCTGATTATCAGCATTTTCCCTATGTGAATCCATCCGTCAAAAAAGGCGGCAGGATCGCCTATGGCGTGGTGGGTACGTTTGATAGCCTCAATCCCTTTGTTATCAAGGGTATGCGCACCACAGCCCGCGGCATGTGGGACCCGGAATATGGCAATCTGTTTTATGAAACGCTGATGACGCGCTCGGCTGGCGAACCCTTCTCACTCTACGGCCTGCTGGCAGAAAGCGTGGAATGGGATGACGCCCGCAGCTTCATTCAATTCAATCTCAATCCAAAAGCAAAATGGCATGATGGTCAGCCGGTGACGCCGGAAGACGTGATGTTTACCTTGCAGATTCTGCAACAAAAGGGCCGCCCTCCCTTTAACAAACGCCTGGATGCTGTTGCGAAAATGGAGAAGGTTGGCGATCACAGCGTGCGCTTTACCTTCAATGACAAGGCAGACCGCGAAACACCGTTGATTCTGGCCTTTGCCACACCGATCCTTCCCAAACATGCGATCAACCCTGATACGTTTGAAGAATCATCGCTGAACATCCCGATTGGCTCTGGCCCCTACAAAATCAAGGAGATTCGCCCCGGTGAGCGAATCACCTATCAGCGTGATCCGACTTATTGGGGCAAAGACATTGCCTCCAAGATCGGCTTTGACAATTACGACGAGATCAGCGTCACCTATTTCCTTCAGGATAGCACACTGTTTGAAGCCTTCAAAAAGGGCGAGATAGACCTCTATCCTGATGGCGACACCAGCCATTGGATGCGGTCTTATAATTTTCCAGCCGCTAACAATGGCGATGTTGTGCGCGACACATTCAATCCACAACTGCCCACAGGAATGCTGGGTTTTGTGTTCAACACCCGCCGTCATACGTTTGCAGATGTAAAAGTGCGTGAAGCGCTGACGCTGGCCTTCGACTTTGAATGGGTCAATAAAAATCTCTACGGCAATGCCTTCAAACGAATCGAGAGTTATTGGCAAAACTCTGCGCTTGGTGCGTTCGGCCATGCGGCAGATGATCGGGAATTGAACATTCTGGGGTCTGCCCAAAACAGGATTGCACCGGAAATTCTGGCTGGCACCTATACATTGCCGATTTCCGACGGCTCAGGTGCCGATCGCAACGTGCTGCGTCAGGCCGTTGCGCTGCTCAGCCAGGCCGGTTACTCGATCAATGACGGCAAAATGGTGGACGCAAGCGGCAAGCCTCTCTCCTTCGAGGTAATGACCCAGAACGATGGGCAGGAAAAAATGGCGCTCGCCTATCAGCGCACATTGCGGCTGATTGGTATCAACATGGCCATTCGGACAGTGGATGATGCGCAGTATCAGGCGCGCTCCAACAGCTTTGATTATGACATGATCGTCAAATCCTACCCGTCATCGCTGTCGCCGGGAGCGGAACAGCTCTATCGCTGGGGGTCTGCGGCGCGCGATCAGCAAGGCAGCTTCAATTATGCCGGTGTGGCTGATCCCGATATAGACCGGATTCTCAAGGCCATTGTTGACGCCAAGGGGCTGGAGGATTTTCAGGCATCGGTGCGGGCGCTGGATAGGCTGCTGGTGGCGGGTCACTATGTGGTGCCGCTCTACTATAGCGCCGAGCAGCGGGTGGCCCATTGGAAGCATATTCATCGTCCAGATCAGGCCCCTTTGCTGGGCTACCAACTTCCCACGTGGTGGGACGCACGCGCGCAATAATCCATGCGCAGTTTTTTAGACCGGGCAAAGCCCCTCCTCCCAATTGGAGTGTAATCCATGCAACGTATTACTCTTGATCTCGTCTCGGATGTGGTTTGCCCGTGGTGCTATGTTGGCAAAGTCCGGCTTGAGCTGGCCATTGCCGAGGTGCAGGATGACGTCAGCATTGACATCAACTGGCGGCCCTATCAGCTCAACCCGGATTATCCACCAGAAGGCGTTGATCAACAGGTTGAGCTTGCCAAAAAGCTTGGCGGCAAAGAGAATATGGATCGTGGCCATGAACAGCTCAAAGCCATGGGCAAGGAGATCGGCATTAGCTTTGATTTTGATGCCATCAAAATTGGTCCCAATACCCTCAATGCCCATCGCCTGATCCACTGGGCCGGTATTGAAAGCCGCGAAATGCAAAACGCTGTCGTTTCCGCCCTGTTCAAGGCCAATTTCGAACAGGGACGCAATATTGGTGACAGTGCGGTTCTGGTGGAGATCGCCAAAGAAGCGGGACTGGACGGCAAGCTGATTGAGCGGCTGCTGGCAACCGACTCCGACAGAGACATGGTGTTGGGCGAGATTGACGCTGCAAAGAAAATGGGCGTCAACGGCGTACCATTTTTCATCATAGATCAGAAATACGCCGTCAGCGGAGCTCAGCCACCAGAGGTTCTCGCCAATGCCTTTCGAGAGATTGCTGCCGAGAAGGCGCAGGAACAAAGCAAACTGAATTGACCTAAGACAAGATCAGCCATAATCACTGTTCGTCTCCCTCCCTTAAAGCGTGGCACCGTTTACAGGAGTAAACGGTGCCACGCTTGAGAACTTAGATTGCCGCATGTACGTTATCGTTCAACTGATCTCAGTTGAACGCGACATGCTATAGGACATGCCGAATCGTGACATCTGATAAAATTTCTCGCGGGATCTTTCTCGCTTTTGCGGCATTTGCCGCCTATGCCTTCAGCGATGCTTCTGTGAAGCTGGTTGAAGGCCGCGTCAGCCCGTTTGAGTCCGCCTTCTTCGGCTCGCTTTTCGGGTTGCTGGCCTTGCCCTTTTTGCTCAAGAAGGGCGACCGAATCACGGATATTGTGACAACCACCGCACCACGGCTCTGGCTGGTGCGGTTTGTGGCGTCGGGTACCAGTGCAATCGGCGCAGTGACGGCGTTTACGCACCTGTCGATGGCAGAGGCTTTCTGTCTCATCTTTCTGTTGCCTTCCTTCGTGACCATCATGTCTGTGGTGTTTCTGAAGGAAAAGGTCGGCATTCGCCGCTGGAGCGCGGTTATCCTCGGTTTCATTGGCGTGCTGATCGTGCTTCGTCCCGGCTTTCGTGAGCTTTCCATCGGCCATATTGGCGCTGTCATTGGCGGATTGGGCGGAGCTGTCAGCATCGTTATTTACCGTGCGGTTGGCCCGCGCGAAAAAGGCGTTTCGCTCTATGGCGCTGGTGCGCTTGGCACCATCACCATTTCCGGCGTCTGTATGTTGCAAAGCTTCACCTGGCCACAAGGCTTGGACTGGCTGCTGCTGATGAGCTACGGGCTGCTGGCGGCGCTGGCAACGGTGCTGATGATGTATGCCACCAAATTCGCCCCTGCGGCCGTGCTGGGGCCAACCCAATACAGCCAGATGCTCTGGGCGATTCTGCTGGGTTATCTGGTGTTTGGCGACCATGTGGATCTGCCCATCATTCTTGGCAGCCTGCTGATCATCGGTTCGGGCCTTATCACCCTCTCGCGGGAGAAAACCCGTGGCGTCGGGCTGCCGCCATCGGTGGCCTCAGGCCCACAGGCGAGCCTTCCGACAAAAGAAGAAAATCTCGAATAGTTCAAGGTGATCCGCAGATAAAAAGCCGCCCGATATGGGCGGCTTTTTGCAACATTATACAATCACACAGAGGCAGACAGTCACCAATCAGGTGCTACGAGATTTCTCGCCATCAGCAAACAGTGACGGGCCATTCTGATCAATAATCATCTTGGCCTTGCGCAGCGTGCAATCCACCGCGTCTTCCCTTGATGTGAACAGATCGGCACGAATGAACGTGCGGGTCAATGTTTCACCATTCACATCTTTTTCAATGCGCCCGGCCAGCCGCAGCTGATTGCCCTCGCGCAAAGGCTCAACATAAATCCGACAATCGCCGTGCAGAACCGGCTCGGCGGATTCCGTCTGCTTATTCTCAGAACTGGCTGTTGAGCCAGACAGTGCCGAGAAAATCTTCTTCAGAAATGATGCCATAGGACGCGCCTCATGCAAGATTCAAAACCGAATTCGGTTTTGGCCAGACACGCCCGATAAAGCAAGCACTAAACCCGAAACAGGACCGAAACGGAATAGAAAACTCAATTTCCGGCTCAGGATACCACGGCATCTTCAGAGGAAAGAGACTTCACAGCGGTCTCATCTGTCATCAGACGGCGATTGCGTATGAAGAAACTCAATGTCGCAGGCGCGCGCATGAAATAGCCCGGATAGGCCAGAACAAGACGGGCGAAGACCTTCAGATCGGGCAGAAATCCTTTGGCCAGCCCCCGCAACAAGGCATAGGTGTAAGCACCTTCGTACAATTTCTGACGAAACAACACCGTTTCCGGATCAGCCATCAGAATAACCGGCGTGTCTTTCAGATAATTATACTGCAATGCCAGACATCCCTGAATGGCAACAGACTTCGGGCTTTCCCAGGACACATTGGACCAATAGAGATTAACCCCTTCAAGGCAGCTCACATTGATGCTGGGGTCAATCACCGTGTCATTAAACAGGCAAAGCTCGATCCAGAAGACATGATCTTCACCAGCACTGCGCAGATTGCTATTGAAGCGTAGATCCGCATTTTTCTTGAATCGGTAAACCACCGTTGAGGTTTGCGGCGGGCATTCACGTATCATCACTTCAGCCATCTGGCCTTTGCGAAAAGCATGATAACCATCACCCACGGTAGATTGTTCTTCAGTCATCAATGCGCGGCGCGTCAGTGGCAGTCCAACAAAATAATCCGGGTAATACTTACCCCGCACATGATTGCAAAAGAAAAAATCTCCAAACGCCAGTCCATTCAATGCACGCTCAAGATGATCATCGTGCCACACATCATCGGAATCCAGAAAAGCAACGTAATCGGCCGAGATAGACTCAAGATAATCCAGAGCCATATTACGTGCCTCACCGGGGCCGCCGTTCGGCTTTTCCAGAACAACAAGCCGCATATCCGCCCCCGGATCGAAGCTTTCCAACTCTTGACGGGCAGGAATGGGCGAACTGTCATCGACAATGATAACCCGCAAATCCAGATTACGACCAACTCTCTGCAACTTTACAGATTCAAGTGCTCGCGTAAGTATTCCAGACTCCCTTTGAAAAAAAGGGATGATAACGGCAACCTTAACACTCATCGATACACCTCACGTTGCCAGAAGGATGCACGAATCCTCCCCGCGCGAAACGAAGAAATACATTCGTTCCACGCAGATTTGGTATCGCCATACCGCTCGATCACACCACAAAACAGGATTAATAGAAAGTTAACCTTAAGCAAGTTCCAGCGCTAAAGCAACGGTTAAAAACAATGATTATTGGGTGTATTGATGCAAATAATATTGAGGTTAATTCCACAAGCTTCATCTTGATACACTCGTATCAGATGCACAGTCCCATATTGGCACAGCACCACAACTCAGGAATTACATATGTAAATATGATTTAAATCAAAGGATTGCGTTTCTTTGCATTATCAATTGTTCGACTTTTGCCGTGAAAATAAAAATACAGGCAGAAAACCTGATTTCAACTTTGCAACCAAAGGAGCGGGCGCGATATTGAAAACAAAAGAAAAAACAAAAACTCCGTGCATTTTACGGGAACATGTCATATCGGTGCAATCAGGCAGTATGGAAATGACAAAGATGATGAAATCCGGTGTCGATAGAGCCGTCAACGCGGTTCGGGAATTGTTTGCGGCAACGCCCTTGCAATTGAATGAGCACTTGAGCACGCTCTTCAGCGCCGATATTTATCTGAAGCGCGAAGATTTGACGCCGGTGCGATCCTATAAGGTTCGCGGTGCCTATAACTTCTTTCAAAAAGCCATTGCCAGAGGTGATACCGACAAGGTGTTTGTCTGTGCCTCTGCGGGTAATCATGCACAAGGGTTTGCCTTTGCCTGCCGCCACTTTGGCGTCAAGGGCGTTGTTTTCATGCCGGTGACCACGCCCCAGCAAAAAATCGACAAGACCCGCAAATTTGGTGCGGGCTTTATCACCATCCGCCTGGTCGGTGACATTTTTGATCAGTGCTACAAGGCAGCCCGTGATTATGTGGAAGAGGTCAATGGTGCCATGGTGCCACCTTTCGATCACGCCGACATCATTGAGGGGCAGGCAACAGTGGCTGCCGAAATCATGGAGCAACTGCCAGAAGGTGTAAAGCCAGACCTCGTCATCCTGCCGGTCGGCGGCGGCGGCCTGAGTGCCGGTGTTACGGGCTATTTCGCTGATGACCTGCCGCTCTCAACCTTCCTTTTCACCGAACCCGTCGGCGCGCCCAGCCTGAAGCGCTCGCTGGAAGCAGGCCAGATTGTAACCCTTGCCAAGGTCGATAATTTTGTCGATGGCGCTGCCGTTGCGCGGATTGGGGATGCCAATTTTGAGGCGCTCAAACATTTCTCTGCGGATCAGGTCATGCTGGTGCCGGAAAACGCAATTTGTGGCACCATTATCGATATGCTCAATGTGGAAGGCGTCGTGCTGGAGCCAGCAGGTGCTCTGTCCATTGCAGCACTGGGCCTTGTCGATCCAGAGCGGATCAAGGGTAAAACCGTGGTGCTGGTTGTGTCCGGGGGCAATTTCGATTTCGAGCGCCTGCCTGATGTGAAAGAGCGCGCCATGCGCTATGCCGGATTGAAGAAATATTTTATTCTTCGCCTGCCGCAGCGCCCCGGCGCATTGCGCGATTTTCTCAACCTGCTCGGCCCCGAAGATGATATTGCCCGGTTTGAATATCTGAAAAAATCAGCCCGGAATTTCGGCTCCATTCTGATTGGTATCGAAACGACAGAACGGGCCAATTTTTCAAGCCTTTTTGAACGCTTTGAGCAAAATGGCTTAGGGTTTGAAGACATTACCGACAATGAAATTCTGGCCAATTTGATCATATAGAGTTTGTCAGGTTCAATATGAGCCTGACGGACCCGCGGAATGGCGGAAAATTGCAACATGGCATCTGCAATGCTCTGCTGCACACTGGTGAAAGGCTGTTGCATGGCTGCTCTTGTTTACGGTGCCTCCCCCGCGATTTCGGTGGCAGAAGCCACCCGACAGCCAGATGCGGTCGTGGACCAAAGCCACAAAGGTGACGATGCCGAACTGGCAGGCGGGATACCCATCTTTTCCACCATCGCGGCTGCCCTCAGTGCTGCCCCTGACAGGTCTGACCGTGCTTGGACTATCAGCGTCAATCCCGGTCAGTACCGCGAAAAGCTGACCATTACCAAGCCCCGCATTCGTTTGCTCGGCAGCGGTAAAGACAAGACCCGGATTGTCTTTGATGCCTATGCAGGCGCGCAAAAGCCGGATGGAACCGGCCATTGGGGCACCCCCGGTTCGGCCACAGTCACCGTCAATGCTGCGGATTTTACCGCACGCCATCTCACCATCGCCAATGACTTTGACTTTCTCGACAATGATCGCCGCGATCCCGATGGCGCAAATCGTATTGGTGCCAGTCAGGCCGTTGCGGTTTTTCTCGGAAACGGTGCAGACCGAAGCCTGTTTTACGATGTCTCCTTAAGCGGCTATCAGGATACGCTGTTTGCTGATTGCGGTCGTAGTCTGTTTTCCCATTGCATCATCAGCGGCAATGTTGATTTTATCTTCGGCGGCGGCATTGCGCTGTTTGACCATTGCGACATTATCAGCCGCCCGCGCGCAACCCCGCATATTCTCCCGGCAGGCTTTGTGGCTGCCCCCAGCACATCGAAACACAATGCGTTTGGCCTGATCTTTCGCCATTGCTATCTGGCAAAGGAAAACGCCGATCAACCAGCAGGCAGCCACTACCTAGGCCGCCCATGGCACCCGACCCGCGACTTTGCCGATGGACGCTATGCTGACCCGGATGCCATCGGTCAGGCCGTATTTTTACAATGCAGCATGGAAGACCATATCGCGGCCGATGGCTGGACGGCCATGTCCGGTCTGGCAAAGGAGGGGCACCGAACATGGTTCCAGCCTTTGCAGGATGCTCGTTTTTTTGAATATCAAAGCAACGGCCCCGGCGCGCACGTCAATCAGCACCGCCCACAACTGTCTGATGCGGTGGCGGCAACCTATACAAACGCGCGTATCTTCGGTGATTGGCAACCAGACGAGAAACAGGACATGTAGATTTTTTTCAACAGGGCAAAACCACAACTCCTGCCAGAGAATGCCCTTGCATATGCCCAGTGCCCGTGATCATCATCGGAAAAACCGGGAATTCCGATGACATCTCAATCTGACACATCCACAACCACCTTGCAGGGCATGGCGCTGATGGCCGGCAGCATGTTGCTTCTGCCCGGCATGGACGCTATCGCCAAATACATGGCCAATATGCAGGGGATGTCACCGGGGCAGGTCACTTTTTACCGTTTCTTTTTTCAGATTGTCTGCACCCTGCCTTTTCTTGTCCTGCTTCAGGGACGGGCTGCTTTCACTGCCAAACGTCCGCTTCTCAATCTGCTGCGGGGTGCATTGCATGGAGCCGCCAGCCTGTGCTTTTTTGCGGCGGTAAAATACATGCCGCTGGCTGACGTGTTTGCCATTTATTTCGTCGAACCTTTCATCCTGACGGCTCTATCGGCGCTGTTTCTGGGCGACAAGGTGGGGTGGCGGCGCTGGCTTGCCATTATCATCGGCTTTGGCGGTGCAATGATTGTGATTCAGCCAAGCTGGGACGTGTTTGGTGCAACCGCGCTCCTGCCCGTGCTGTGCGCTTTCCTCTTTGCGCTCTACATGTTTCTCAACCGCGCCATCGGCAATGCTGATACGCCCATGACCATGCAGACAATGTCAGGTGTGGGCGGCACGCTTTTCATGGCCGGTGCCATCGCCATTGGCCATGGGGCTGGCAGTGACGATTTCACGCCATCCTTGCCCGGCAACAACATCGGCCTTGCTCTGCTGATTCTGCTTGGAGTGCTGTCCGGCTACCTCCATCTTCTGGTGGTCAAGGCTTTTCGCATGGCACCTCTGTCAGTGCTCGCCCCTTTTCAGTATTTCGAGATCATTGCGGCAACCGTGTTGGGCTATGGCCTGTTCGGAGACTTCCCGACACCCTCCAAGTGGCTTGGCATTGCAATTATTGTCGGCTCCGGCCTGTTTATTTTATGGCGGGAGCACAAGAGGGTTCGCACAAGCTTCAACCGGCAACCCCAACCATTGTGAGTGTTGCGCAAACTCCGGCCGCGCCTCTGTTATCCCCAGAAGCGTCAAAATACACGCAATCCTTACCCGTTTAGGTAGGTATGAGCAAAAGGATTGAATTTGCTCGATTTTCGCTCCAAACCAAGACAATACTGCAATAATTCAAGACAGATTAACCTCCTGTAAACCAAATTCATTAGGCTTTGCGCAATAGATGACGATTACAGCAATCTATGGTTTCATGAAGAAACGAGGTTCTGAGCATGAGAGATTTTCGCCTCTCATTTCCGGCATGTGTTATCGCCGGAAAGACGAGACTGGATGAGCATGACGTTGTCCTTCTCAAAACATACAGCCTGCCGGGTGGAGTCCGTGATCGATGGGATGCGATGACGCTTCTCGTCCTGAACGGATGTTGCCCCGAAAAATGTGCCGAGTGGCAGGCTTATTTCATCGAAGCGATGGCATCCTATATTGTCAAGATTCTGGAGCCGCAAAACGGCATAGATCAAAACAAGCTGCAATGGATCACCGACGTGTTTACCACGGACGGTATGGCCAATTCACCGCTTGAAAACCGTCTGTTGCAGCATGTGATGGATTTGCTGGCCTATACAGGCCGGAACGCACAATCCTCGACGGATACAAAGCAGGATGCGGACACCACAACCAAGGCCGTTTCGGCTCTGCTCGATCTGGCAGAAAAGCTCGCGCCATCTCAATCTCTGCCCGCGGCCCTCGCAGCACAGCAGAGCCTGACGTGCTATAGCCTTGCCTGAGAATAATTGAATAAATGCAATAAAAAGCCGATAAGGAGCTTGAGGCTTGGTGAGTCAAAGTGCAAAACTTAAGCCCAAGTGATGTGAAAGGGAGAATCCAGAATGGATGTTCGCGCTGCCGTTGCCACACAAGCAGGCAAACCGCTAGAAATCATGACCGTGCAACTGGAAGGCCCCAGAGCAGGTGAAGTTCTCATTGAAGTCAAAGCCACAGGCATTTGTCATACCGACGACTTCACCCTGTCGGGCGCAGACCCGGAAGGTCTGTTTCCGGCCATTCTGGGTCATGAAGGTGCCGGTATTGTTGTCGATGTCGGGCCGGGCGTCACGTCTGTCAAAAAAGGCGACCACGTTATTCCGCTTTACACGCCGGAATGCCGCGAATGCTATTCCTGCCTGTCGCGCAAGACCAATCTGTGCACCGCCATTCGTTCAACACAGGGCCAGGGCTTGATGCCGGATGGCACCTCGCGCTTTTCCATTGGCAAGGACAAGATTCACCATTACATGGGCTGCTCAACCTTTGCCAATTTCACGGTTTTGCCGGAAATCGCATTGGCCAAGGTCAATCCAGACGCACCGTTCGACAAGATCTGCTACATCGGCTGCGGTGTTACCACTGGCATTGGTGCCGTCATCAACACCGCCAAGGTCGAAATCGGCGCAACGGCGATTGTCTTTGGTCTGGGCGGCATTGGTCTCAATGTACTTCAGGGCCTGCGCCTTGCCGGTGCTGATATGATTATTGGCGTTGACCTGAACAATGACCGCAAAGCATGGGGCGAAAAATTCGGCATGACGCATTTTGTCAATCCGAAGGAAGTTGACGGCGACATCGTGCCTTATCTTGTCAACATGACCAAGCGCCATGGCGACACCATTGGCGGTGCCGATTACACCTTTGATTGCACCGGCAACACAACGGTCATGCGGCAGGCGCTTGAATCCTCGCACCGTGGCTGGGGTAAATCCATTGTCATCGGCGTGGCCGGTGCCGGTCAGGAAATCTCGACCCGGCCATTCCAGCTCGTCACCGGGCGAAACTGGATGGGCACAGCTTTTGGCGGCGCACGCGGCCGCACCGATGTCCCCAAGATTGTTGACTGGTATATGGATGGCAAGATCATCATCGATCCGATGATCACCCACACCATGCCGCTGGAAGACATCAACAAGGGCTTTGAGCTGATGCACAAGGGTGAAAGCATCAGAAGCGTGGTTCTGTATTGATGGCAACCCTGCCCTACACGGTGACTGCGCGGAGAATGGAAGACTTCTCCGCACAGGAACTCTATACGCTGTTGAAAATGCGCGTTGACGTGTTCGTCGTCGAGCAAAAATGCCCCTATCCAGAGCTGGACGGCAAAGACAGCGACGCCCTGCATCTGACCCTGAGGAACGGGACCGATCTGCTTGCCAGCGCCCGGATTTTGCAGCCAGACCAATCATCCGACCCTGTGACAATCGGGCGCGTTGTGGTGTCTCCTGCCCACCGTGGCAAGCGCCTTGGCGATGCCCTGATGCGGGAAGCCATTGCCGTATGCGAACAGCGCTTTTCAGGCAACACCATTGCCGTTTCTGCTCAAAGCCATTTGCAGCTCTTTTATCAAGCCTTCGGCTTTGTACCCACATCTGAAGAGTATCTGGAGGACGGCATTCCGCATATCGACATGGTTCGGCCTGTCACGATTGGAAGGGCGTAACGCGGATGATTTACGTCGATGCCGATGCCTGCCCGGTGAAAGCCGAAATTCTGAAAGTGGCAGAGCGACATCAATTTCCGGTCACATTCGTGGCCAATTCGGGCTTGAGACCCTCTCGTGATCCGATGATCACCAATGTCATCGTCTCCAATGGCTTTGATGCGGCCGATGACTGGATTGCCGAGCGTGCGCAAGCTGGTGATATTGTCATCACAGCTGATGTTCCGCTTGCCGGTCGCTGCGTTGCGGCGGGCGCGCTTGTTACCGGGCCGACAGGGCGGGTGTTTGACCAGACCAACATCGGCATGGCCACTGCCATGCGCGATCTCGGCGCGCACCTGCGCGAGACCGGCGAAAGCAAAGGCTATAATGCCGCGTTCAGTCCACGGGATCGCTCTCAGTTTCTGGAAACCATGGAAAAGCTGTGTCGCCGCAGCAAGGCCCAAACACCATGACCCAAAAGAAGAAACCGTTTCTGCTTGGCCTGCGCCGTCATCGTCACAGCCCATTTTACGCGGCATCCTTGCTGGGGTTGCTAACCCTTCCAGCCTTTCTGTTGCTCAGGCCCGGACTGGCCGTCGAATCATCCGCCATTGTGTTTTTTCTGGTCTATCTTGGCTTTATGATCCGACGCATTCCGAAAGCCACCTCGGAGCGGCTCAAAACCAGCCCGGAGCGCGACGATGCGCCCGCTGTTGTTATTCCCATGGTCAGCCTGCTTGCGATTATCGCCTCCGTGGTCGCTCTTTTTAACGCCCTGAACAAGGGCGAGTCGGCCAATGCGCTGGAGGTATCGCTGGCCTTTCTCTCGGTTATCAGCGGCTGGTTCACGATTCACACCATGTTTGCCATGCATTATGCCCACCGCTATTGGCAATATTACACCAGCGAGCAGGGCTTGGGACCACGCCGTGGACTCAGTTTTCCAGAAACCGAAGAACCCGGCGGTTACGAGTTTCTGTATTTTTCGTTCGTGATTGGTATGACCGCACAAACATCGGACGTTGCCATCACCACAACAGACATGCGGCGGATCAACCTCGCCCATGCTGTCGTTGCCTTCTTCTTCAACACAATTTTGGTCGCAGCCGCCGTCAATGCCGTTGTATCCATGGCCGGGTAACAGCTCAGGAGTGCCCCATGAAAATCCTTTCTCAAAACACCGCTTTTGGCGGTATGCAGGGCGTATTCAGCCACGAATCTGAAGCCTGCAAGGGTGAAATGACATTTGCGGTGTTTGTGCCGCCGCAAGCGATTGCAGAAAAACGGCCAGTGTTATGGTATCTCTCCGGCCTCACCTGCACCCATGCCAATGTGATGGAAAAGGGCGAATATCGCCGCCTGGCCGCTGAGCTTGGTCTGATCATTGTTTGCCCCGATACCAGCCCGCGCGGCAATGACGTGCCGGATGAACTGACCAACTGGAAGATTGGCAAGGGTGCAGGCATGTATCTGAACGCCACGGAAATGCCGTGGGCAGAGAATTTCCAGATGTACAACTATATCACCGAGGAACTCCCTGCCCTCGTCGCCTCGCAATTTCGGGCTGATATGAGCCGTCAGGGCATTTTTGGCCATTCCATGGGCGGGCATGGCGCATTGACCATGGCGCTGAAAAACCCGGATCGTTTCAAAAGCTGTTCAGCCTTTGCGCCCATTGTCAGCCCATTGAAAGCCGACTGGACGCAGGATGCTTTTGAAAAATACCTCGGCCCAGACCGTGCGACATGGCGGCAGTATGACGCCTGCGCACTGATTGAAGACGGCGCACGCTTCCCGGAATTTCTGGTGGATCAAGGCAAGGCTGACAGCTTTCTGGAGACCGGCCTGATGCCGTGGCTGCTGGAAGATGCCGTCAAGGACACTGACATCGGTCTGACGCTGCGCCTGCATGATCGCTACGACCATTCCTATTATTTCATCTCCAGCTTTATGGATGACCATCTGCGCTGGCACGCGGAACGGCTATAACAGTTGTTTCTCACGCAACAGATCAAGCACGATCTTGGCCCCTGCCACACCGGCAGGGGTTTCTGTCTGCATTTTCTGCCAGATCAGATCAAAGCCCTGCACCATCGCCTGCCGCTCCAGCGTATCGGTTGAGAGACGCTCCATCCAGCGCGCCAGCGACGCCCCGCGCAATTGCTCGTTCAGATATTCTGGCACGACAACATAATCGGCAATCACGCTGGGCAGCGCGCCGGTCCAGATCTTGATGCGCTTGTGCAGCAACTTGATCAACCAATCGGTCTTATAGGTCGAAACCACTGGCACACCGGCCAACGCCAGTTCCAGCAAAACAGTGCCGGAGGCCGCTATTGTCGCATCAGCTTGCGCAAAAGCCTGCCATTTTCTGTCTTCGCCAATCAGAATTTCAGGCTGGACAGCCCAATTCTTGACCGCCTCACGCACCATATGTTCGCGCCGCGCCAAAGTCGGCAATAAAAATCGCGTAGGACCGTTGCGCTCAACAAAAGCGCTGGCGGCATCGCCAAAAATGGGCGTGAGGGAGGATATTTCAGCACCGCGCGATCCTGGCAGCAGCATGATGGTTTTCGGCGCGTCAGGAGCCGCAACAGGCTTGCGCGCGCGCGCCGCGCGGCAGGCCAGAAGTGCCGGATTGGTTGTTAGTCTATGGCCAATGAAATGGGTGGTGGGTCCGCCCAACCGCTGCATGACGGCTGGCTCAAACGGCAAAACGGCCAGAACGGCATCGACATAGCCAAGCATGGCTTGAGCACGATATTCCTTCCACGCCCAGACACTGGGGCAAACATAATTGACAACCGGCAGCGCAGGCAGAGCGGCGCGCACTTTTTTGGCAACCCTATGGGTAAAATCAGGACTATCAACAATCAGCAAAACATCAGGCTTTGCCGCAATCAACGCTTTCGCGGTTTTACCAATCAATGAGATAAAGCGCGGCAGTTTCGCCAGAACCTGAGTGAGGCCCATCACCGACAGTTCGGAAAAATCAAACAGCGAGGCTAGACCTTGCTCTTCCAGCGCCGGACCGCCAACACCTATGAGCTCAATTTCGCCCGCATATTGGCTTTTCACGGCGGCAATCAGGTCGGCCCCCAAAAGATCACCAGAGACTTCGCCAGCAATGACCGCAATCTTCAGAGGTTTATTGCTCAAAGCCCCATCTCCAGATCCAGACCGAACACAAAGATACCCGCTGCATCAGCCCGCTTCAATGTTTCTTCCCGCTGCAACAGCAGCGCCCGGCCGGCCTGAACCGCAATGCCAGAGAGACCAGCGGCGGCGGCACTTTCGATAGTTGATTGCCCGATCGTTGGCAGATCAGCACGAATATCCTGCTGCGGCTTGCAAAGCTTGACCAGAACACCCCGGCGCCGGGCCGAAATCCGCCCTTCAGCCCTCAGCTCCGCCACTCTTTGCAGCATTCTGTCCGTGCCCTCAACGCCCTCCAGCGCCACAATACGACCGCCGACACTGACAGCGCCCTGCCCCACATCCAGCCGCCCCAGCGCTTCTGCGGCCCGCATGGCAGCAGCAATATCACGCTTGTCTTCGTCATTTGGCGCATGACGCCCCAAGGCACCAAGGTCGGCCAGCAATTGCGGCGCAATTTCATGAGCCCCCACGACGCGACAGCCCTGCGCCTCAATCAGCTCGATCACCATTTTCAGCACCGCATCGTCGCCACCTGACAACAGGGTTTTGACCGCAAACGGCAGCTTCATCAAAAAGCGCAGATTAACGTGGATTTCATTGAAATTTGGACGTTTTTTGACGGCACCTGACATGACCACGCGCTTGATCGCATGTTTTTTGATCAGGCTGGCCAGTTGGCGCATGTCACCAACGCTGATACTGGCGTGATCAAAGCCGCTCCAGCGCTGATCAGCCTCATTTTTCAACGGAAAAACAAAGGGATCTTCGCCAGCAGCGCGGGCTGCATCGGCCACATATACCGGCAGCATACCGCTGCCGGCAATAATGCCGAGACGTCCGGCCTCGCTGGTCATCCCTTAGCTCTTGCCCCGAAATGGCGAAGACAGCGCCCGATCACTCTCTGCTGCGATAAAATCAAGCACTTCCATTGCTTCCTTGCAATCGGCAAATTCATCGCGGATTGCTGCTGCTTTTTCGCGGATCGCCCCTTCTTCGTCAAACAGAGCCTTATAGGCCTTGCGAACACGATGAATGGTGGCCCGCTCAATGCCCGCCCGCGTCATGCCCACAACATTCAAGCCGCCCAGCAGGCCCGGATTGCCATTCAACATGCCATAGGGAATGAGATCATAGCTACAGGCAGAGAGACCACCAATAAATGCTTGACGACCAATGCGGGTAAATTGATGCACCGCACAACCACCGCCGAGGATGGCCCGATCATCGATCTTCACGTGACCTGCCAGCATGACATTGTTGGAGAGGATAATGTGGCTGCCCAATTGACAATCATGGGCGACATGCGAGTTGGCGAGAAACAGATTATTGCTCCCCACAACGGTTTTGCCGCCGCCTTCCACCGTACCGCAATTGATGGTCACGCCTTCGCGCATCGTGCAATGATCACCAACATCCAGAGTCGTTTCCTCACCCGTATGATGGATACTCTGCGGGTCTCCACCAATCACGGCGTTGGAAAACATTCTGCAATGGCTGCCAATCGTGGTTCGCCCGGTCACAACAACATGAGGATGCAGCTCTGTGCCTTCGCCCAGCACCACTTTAGGACCAATATAGCAAAATGGGCCAATGGTGACATTATCCCCGATCACAGCACCATCTTCGATGACGCTGGAGGGATGAATACGGGCGCTGACTGAGATGGATGTCATTGTTCTTCCTTACGTACGATCATCGCCCCAATATCGGCTTCCGCCACCAACGCGCCATCAACCTTGGCATCGCAGTGGAATTTCCAGATATTGCCGCGCTGCTTCTGTTTGGTCACGTGGAATTCCACACGATCACCAGGAACCACCGGCTTGCGGAAACGGGCATTATCAATTGTCATGAAATAAACGAGATCGCCAGCCGTGTTGGACTTGCGTGCACAAATCGCACCCGCCGTCTGCGCCATGCCTTCAACCAGGAGCACACCGGGCATAATCGGCTGGGTCGGAAAATGGCCGGTAAAATGCGGCTCATTTGCCGTCACGTTTTTGATGCCAATCGCCGATGTGTCACCATCAATCTCAATAATACGATCCACCAGAAGAAAAGGATAGCGATGCGGCAGGAGCTTCATGATCTCCAGAATATCCGCACTTCCCAATTCACATTGCTCAACAGTCATTTTTGCCCCTTTCTTGCCTTGGCTCTGCTCTCAGACCGCGCGATAACCTCAGCACAGTCCCGCAGAAACTCTCCAAGTGGACGCGCAGGAATTCCGCCAAATTTTTCTCCAGCCGGAAGATCACCCACAACACCACTCATTGCTGCTATTTGCACGCCGTCCCCGATTTTAATGTGACCATTCACACCGGAACCGCCGCCAATCATCACGCCATCACCAATCACCGTACTGCCAGCAATGCCGACCTGCGCCACGATGCCACAATGGCGGCCGATTCGAACATTGTGACCAATCTGCACCTGATTATCGATTTTCGTGCCTTCACCAATGACTGTATCATCCATGGTGCCGCGATCAACAGTTGTATTGGCACCAATCTCAACGTTGTCCTGAATGATGACCCGACCAATCTGAACGATTTTCACCATGCCGCGCGGACCAGGTGCATAGCCAAAGCCATCCTGACCAATGCGAACACCATTGTGAAGAATAACACCATTTCCGAGATAGGCTGCGATGACGCTGGCACCTGCGGCAATCGAACAATTCCGCCCGATCTTGACGCCACGGCCAATTACAGCGCCTGCGCCAATATGTGTGCCTGTGCCGATCTCAACATCCGCACCGATAACAGCCATAGGCTCAACCACAACGCCCGCTTCAAGCCGTGCAGAGGGGTCAACAAAAGCTGCCGGAGAGACTTCTGCGGTCAATGATTTTGAAACTGGAAGAGGAATCTGCGCTTCCGGGTGAAACAAATGCCCGGCATAAGCAAAAGCCGTGTGCGGATTTTTGACCAGCAAAACCGGAATGTGATCTGGTATCAGCGAGCGAAGCGCGGGTTCACAGAGAATTGCACCTGCATCGCATGTCTCAAGCTCTGATCTGTTTTTTCTCGAAAGAATATAACACAGTTCAGTTTTCTTTGCGCGGTAGACAGGTGCCACAGATCGAATAAGCCGATCTTCGACACCGTCGCCCAACAATTCCGCCCCAAGCTTTTCAGCAAGCTCTTTCAAGCTCATTCCCGCATGGGGCGGATAAAAATGTTCATGCTCCATTATACTGTCCCAGACCTGTGAATTCGTCTGAGGTTCGGACTACAGAAATCAGAACTGGTTCGCAATGGAGAATCGGAACTGTTGCACCTTGTCGTAGCTTTGTTTCACAACTGGCTGTGCAAAATCGAAGCGCAATGGACCAAATGGCGATGCCCAGACGATACCGGCACCCACAGAAGCGCGCCATTCCATATCTTCGCCCTGAGCGTTAGCACTGTTCTTCACGTCATTACCGTAAAGCGTTCCGGCATCACTGAATACCGCAATGCGCAGCCCTGCATCCTGCGGGATACCCGGCATAGGCATACTGGCTTCAGCCGAAGCGGTGAAATACGTCGTGCCGCCAAGCGGATCTTCGTTCTTCGACATGCGAGGACCGATACCGTTGTTCTTGAAGCCGCGGATTTCCTTGCCGCCGATCTGGAACTGGTCAAACACATTCAGGTTGTCGCCTGTTGCCATGACATGACCCGCACCAACGGTCAGCGATCCGATCACGTCAAGCTCATCAGACAGCGTCTTGTAATATTTCGCCTTACCGTAAATCTTGTAGAATTCGGAATCGCCGCCGAGACCTGCAAATTCATGCGTGAAGCTGGCATAGATGCCTTCACGCGGCAGATTACGATCATCCAGCGTGTTGTAGACAAAGCTCTGCGATACAGACGACTGAACCCATGGGCTACCATTGATCAGGTCAACATAGGGCTGAGACATCACATCGTCAGAAGTGCCACTGATGCCGTCTGCTCCAAAAGCGCCATCGTTCTCATACTTGATCTCTTTGTATGTGTAACGAAGCGTGGTCGCCAGATCTTCAGTAATCGGAGCTGTTACGCGCAATGTCGCACCCTGCTCGTCATACTTATAGTAGTCGTTGCTGCTTGTGGTGCTCTTGAAAATATCAAAGCCCACGGCAAGACGATAACCGAGGAAGTAAGGCTCGGTAAATGAAAGATTGTACGTCTGACTATTATCCGTACCGGCACCTGCGGCCACACGAATATACTGACCCCGACCCAGGAAGTTCTTTTCTTCCACAGAAGCTTCCAGAACCAGACCACCGCCGCCAACAGCATAGCCAGCACCGATACCAAACGAACCGGTCGACTGATCTTCAACGTTCACAACGATGACAACCCGGTCAGGAGCACTGCCCTGCGCCGTCGTGATATTGACGGAGCTGAAATAGCCGAGAGCCTCAAGCCGACGCTTGGCGCGAGAAATAACTTCCTGATTGAAAGCATCGCCTTCGCTGATGTCGAATTCACGACGAATCACATAGTCACGTGTTCGGGTATTGCCCTTGATTTCGATACGCTCAACATAAGCGCGCTCACCCTGATCCACCATATAGGTAACGCCAACGGTGCCATTCTGCATATCGCGGTTACCGCGCGGCACAACGCGCGCAAAAGGATAGCCCTTCGCTGAAACATATTTCGAAATCGCTTCCATCGATTTCTGAATCTCACGAGCGCTGTAAACACCACCCGTTGATGTTGTGACCAAACCCTTCAGCTCAGCCGCATCGACACCAGCAACAGAACTGTCGACGCTGACATCGCCAAACTTGTAGCGCTGACCTTCATCGACCGTGATATTGATTGTGTACTCGTTGGTCTGCTCATTCAGCGACGCATCCGAAGACACGATGCGGAAATCCGCATAACCGTGATCGTAATAGAACTGACGCAACTTCTCTTCGTCAGCCTTCAGCTTATCCTCGTTGTAGACATCCTTACGGGTCAGGAACGACAGCGGATTGGACTTCTTTGTGGTGAGAACGGCTGCAAGACGCCCATCGCCATAAGCATGATTGCCGACAAAATTGATTTCAGAGATCTTGGTACGATCACCTTCATTGATCACAAAAGCCAGATTGACCCGACCAGCACCCACAACGGCCGTCTGCGTGGTCACTTCGACATCACTGCGCCCAATGGCAGCATAGGCTTCCTTGATACGCTTGATGTCAGAATCAATCAATTCCTTGCTGTAAGGACCGAGAGGCTGACTCTGCACAACCGTTGTCAGCTTGTCATCCTTGATCTTGCGATTGCCATTGAAGACAACCTGATTGATCAACTGGTTTTCGCTGACTGTGACAACAAGCGAACTGCCTGAAACAGAGATTTTGACATCGGAAAAATATCCTGTGCCGTAAAGCCGCTTTACCGAATCATCGATGTCGGCATTGGTGAAGGCCTTGCCCGGCTGAATAGTCAGGTTGGAGCGAACAGCCTCCGGACCCACACGGGTTGCCCCACGCACATCGACACGCTGGATAACTGCGGCATTTGCCACAGAGGTAAACGCTACGACACCGAGCCCTGCACTCAGGGAAACTACACCAGCAGACAGCGCTACCGCCGATACCGCGTTCAAAAATTTTGAACCAGCCTTCATGTGAACTTCTAACCTTTTTTCCGTTGTCCCTCGGTCAAAAAACCGACTCCGGTACTTTGGTGGTTTTAACCGCTTTTGCTCTACAAGCAAGGTCACGGGTTAATTTCCATTTACTTCGTTTCAATTCGTAGCAAATTCGCCACGACCAATTTGAAACATCGTAAACAAATCCTTTCGATCAACGCAAGCCATAAGCTATCCGATCAGTCGACTAATATCATTCCACGTTGCAAAAACCATGAGTGATAAAATCATGACCATTCCAACCCTGAATGCAATCTCCTGAGCTTGGGCACTGACAGGCTTACCCCGAACTGCTTCAATCGCATAAAGGAATAAGTGTCCGCCATCAAGCACCGGAATGGGCATAAGGTTAAGTAAACCAATGGAAACTGACAGAACAGCTGCCAACTGAAGCAATGCGGTCACACCCAGCGTAGCAACCTGGCCTGAAGCCTGCGCCACGCGGATCGGACCGCCGAGCTGATCAGCATTCATACGTCCGGCCAACATGTTGTGCAGATAGTCATATGTGCCCGTGACAATATTCCATGTCTGCTGGACACCCTCTTTCACAGCTTGCGCAACATCAAGTTTTTCCACGCGAAAATTGCCGCTCGCTGCTGTGATCATGATGCCGATCTGGCCGACTTCCATTTTATTGCCGAAACGGTCTGCTGTTTCTGCCCGCTTTGGTGTCAGCGTCATATCAATAGTCTGATCGCCACGCTTGATCGTGACCATAATCGGCACCTCAGGGCGCACGCTGACATAGCGCACCACATCATCAAAGGTCTTCACACGGCTTCCATCCAGCGAAAAGAGAATGTCACCGGGCTGCACACCGGCTTCGGCCGCAGCACTTGCGGGCTTCACCTCAGCAACAACCGGATCCGATACGGCCTTGCCATAAACACTGAAGGTTACCGAAAAAATTAAAATTGCCAGCAGAAAATTAGCAATTGGCCCGGCCGCGACCGTGGCTGCGCGCTTCCAGAGCTTCGCACCATTCAGAGTTCTGGCGCGGTCTTCAGCTGACATTGATTCCAGCGCAGAAGCGTCACCCTTGCTGGATGCATCTGCATCGCCATAAAACCGGACATAGCCACCCAGCGGAATAGCACACAGCTTCCAGCGCGTGCCGTGGCGGTCATTAAACCCGAGCAATTCGGGACCAAACCCCAGAGAAAAGGCCAAAACCCGTATGCCGGACCAGCGCCCGACCAGATAATGTCCCATTTCGTGCACAAACACGATGAGCGAGAGAACCAGAACGAAAGGGACAATGTACCCTGTCAGGAAACCGAAAATAGCCATAAGCTCGCTCACTTTTCCACAGTCCTCACGCCAAAACACTCCCAATATTGCCTGTTACATCATTCTTGAAACCGACATCGGTTAAAAAGAAAATCATGCAACACGTGTAGAGCTACAGCGACCATGTATGCGCCATATAAGCCAAACAGTGCCGGACTCGTGCACCGTTAAAGCACAGAGAAGCGCTTTATGCCAGACCAAAGGCCGCAAGAGCTGTCGCTCTGAAAATCTTTCGGCCCTGTGGAAACTATCGTCCGCCAAACCCAAAAAGCAGACCACCAATCGAATCAGTCACTCCATTGCCACTTGCGGCCAGAGACGTGGCGATGATGAAGGCCGCAAAACTTGCCGTTGCCAAGCCATCAACCCTGTCCATAACACCGCCGTGACCCGGAATCAGGTGGCTGGAATCCTTGGCTCCAAACCTGCGCTTGATGAATGATTCAAACAGATCCCCCATCTGGCTGATCACCGACAGGACCAGCGCCAGAAACGGTATCCACACGCCAGAGACAGAGAAATATGAAAAGGCTACGAGATAGCCGCCAAGAACGCCTGCAATCGTACCACCAATGGCACCAGACCAGGTTTTTCCGGGAGAAATCCGCGGCGCAAGCTTTGGGCCGCCCAATGCACGCCCGACAAAATAGGCGAGAATATCGGTGCTCCAGACAATGACGAACACAAACAGCATTGCCACAAACCCAATGGCATCATCATCCCGAATCGCAGCAAGTGCCACAATGCAGGAACCGGCGTAAAGGACACCGCCAGCCAGCCACCATGGCCAGCGGCAAAGAAGTGTCGCCAGCACCAGCGTAACCGTAAAGCCCCCCAGCAAGGGCAGGCTAAACATCATATCACCCGCCACAACGTTCATGGCAATCACCACAACAGAACACCAGCCGGCTGCCAGCCCGCGCAGAGTGTGCTCTGCGAGGCCAGTCATTTTGGACCATTCCCAAAACACTGCCAGACCAATCACAGCGGCCAGCACAGCAAAGAGCAAACCACCGAGCCACGTTGCGGCCAGCACGGCAATCAACATGACAACAGCCGAAAGTGTACGAAGCCTTAGTTCATGCGTCATCGCAGCTCACGAGCCTACGACGGAAACGGTTGGCTTAAGCCCACCGAACCGCCTGTTGCGGGAGGAAAATTGCGCCAGAGCCGCAAGGAAACTTTCCTTGCCAAAATCCGGCCAGTATTCCGGCACGAAAATCAGCTCCGAATAGGCTGCCTGCCACAGCAGGAAATTAGACAGGCGCTCTTCACCACTGGTACGAATGATCAGATCGGGATCGGGAATGCCTGCTGTGTCCAGACGCGCTGAAATCGCCTGTTCCGTCAAACCATCAATGGGAAGCAGGCCCGCCTGTATATCGCGTGCAATCGATGCTGCGGCGCGCGTGATCTCATCGCGCGCACCGTAATTGAAGGCGATGATCAACGTCATGCCACTATTGTTTCGCGTCTTCTCTTCGGCCTCAATCAGCAGGTTGAGAATATCGCTTTTGAGATTGGTTCTCTCGCCAATCACTCGGACCCGCACATTGCGGGCGTGCAATTCGGCAAGATCACGCCGCACAAATGTCTTGAGCAAACCGAAGAGATCAATAATCTCGGCTTCAGGCCTGCGCCAGTTTTCGGAAGAGAATGCGAACAAGGTCAGATATTTGATCCCAACCTCTCCTGCGGCGCGCACAACGGCGTGGAGCGCTTCCATTCCCTGCTTATGGCCATAAGTGCGAGGCATACCGCGCTCATTCGCCCAACGGCCGTTGCCATCCATGATGATGGCAACGTGTTCAGGCATGGCGTGGCTCACAAAAGTCGTCATATCAGGTCCTGCATTGACGTCTTGATCCGGGCGATAACAACAGATCAGACGTGCATGATTTCCTTTTCCTTTTCGCCAAGCAAGCGGTCGATGTCGGAAATCGTGTCATCGGTCATCTTTTGCACCTTTTCAGACAGAGAACGGGCATCATCCTTGCCGATGTCGCCGTCTTTTTCTGCCTTCTTCAGAGCATCCATGGCATCACGGCGCACGTGGCGCACAGCGACCTTGGCATTCTCTGCATAACCATGAGCAACCTTGACCAATGATTTGCGACGCTCTTCATTCAACTCAGGCAGCGGAATGCGCAGGTTCTGGCCATCCACAATCGGGTTCAGGCCGAGGTTGGATTCCCGAATGGCGCGATCCACGGCACCAACCATGCTTTTGTCCCAGATGGAAACACCCAGCATCCGTGGCTCTGGCACGGTGATATTGGCAACCGTGTTCAACGCTACGCGCGACCCATAGGCCTCAACCATCACAGGATCGAGAATATTGGGCGACGCGCGGCCAGTGCGCAGCGATGCCAGATCATTCTTGAATGCGTTGATTGCGCCGTCCATGCGACGCTTTACATCATTAAGGTCAATACCGTTTGTCATGTCAAAGTCTCCGTAAACTCTTTCGTTTGTCGTTTTTGGGGAAAACGGAATTTCACTTTTCCCGGACAAACTCTGGTCGCGCCTTGAAAACGTTAAATGGGGTCTGTGTCAATCGTCACTGACAACGGTTTTCAATCCACGGCCCGACAGAATTTCACAGAACCCGCCCTTTTCATGAATTGAGAACACAATAATTGGAATATTGTTCTCGCGTGCAAGTGCCACAGCGGCCACATCCATCACGGCGAGACCCTTTTCCAGCACTTCGCTATGGGTCAAAGTGTCAAAGCGTGTCGCAGTCGGATCCTTCTTGGGATCCGCGGAGTAAATGCCGTCCACCTGCGTGCCCTTGAAAATTGCCTGGGCACCAATTTCGGCCGCCCGCAAGGCCGCTGCCGAATCAGTTGTAAAGAACGGATTGCCGGTACCGCCAGCAAAGATCACCACACGGCCTTGTGACAGATGATGGATTGCCGCACGCTGGGAAAAGCTTTCGCAGATTTCCGGCATGGCAATGGCGGAGAGGACAACTGTTTCGATATTCTGCTTGCGCAGAGAAGTCGCCAGCGCCAGCGCATTGATGACGGTGCCCAACATGCCCATGTGGTCGCCGGTGACGCGGTCGCCGCCCTTGGAGGCAACGGCAACGCCACGGAAAATATTGCCGCCGCCAACAACGACGCCAACTTCAACACCCATGGCGCGTGCGTCGGCAATATCAGATGCGATTCGATCAGCGACAGCAACGTCGATACCGAACCCCTGGGAACCCATAAGGGCTTCCCCAGAGGCCTTGAGAAGAACGCGAGTGTAAAGGGGGGTGGAGGTCATGGTGTCTCCTGGAATTGAACTTTAAGCCGGATACACGAAGGGCACCGCGTTGTCACGCGATGCCCTGAGTTTTCCAACGATAGGAACGTTTTAAGGTAAAGAGCGATCAGCCCTTGGCAACAGCAGCCACTTCAGCTGCGAAATCGCTTTCTTCCTTCTCAACGCCTTCGCCGAGCAGAAGACGTGCCATGCCGACAACTTCAATCGCGGCACCAGCTTCTTTTTCAGCTTCCTTGATGGCAGCGCCAACTGTCAGGTCAGGGTTCACAACGAAAGCCTGCGACAGAAGGGCAACTTCTTCAAAGAACTTGCGCATACGGCCATCAACCATCTTTTCAATGATGGCATCTGGCTTGCCGGATTCACGGGCCTGTTCGATGAAGATAGCGCGTTCGCGCTCGGCAACAGCCTGATCAACTTCTTCAGCGCGGATGGCCAGCGGGTTGGTCGCAGCAATATGCATGGCAACCTGACGACCGATCGAGGTCAGAACAGCCTTGTCACCCAGCGACTTCAGCGCAACCAGAACGCCGAGCTTGCCGATGCCGTCGCCAGCAGCGTTGTGAACGTAGGTCGCAACAACGCCATGCTCAACTTCGAGCAGGGCCGCACGGCGCAGAGCCATGTTTTCGCCGATGGTCGCAATTGCGTCCTTGATGGTGTCGGTGACGGTCTTGCCAGTTGCCGGATAGGTGGCTGCCGAAATAGCTTCAACGGAGCCGTCGGTGGTCAGAGCAACGCTGGCAACGCCGCGAACGATGTCCTGGAAGGAGTCGTTACGAGCAACAAAGTCGGTTTCAGAATTCACTTCAACCACAACAGCCTTGTGGCCAGCGCCAGCAATGCCGATCAGGCCTTCGGCTGCGGTACGGCCAGACTTCTTGTCGGCCTTGGAAATGCCCTTGGCGCGGAGCCAGTCAATGGAGGCTTCCATTTCGCCATTGTTTTCGGCCAAAGCCTTCTTGCAATCCATCATGCCTGCGCCGGTCATTTCGCGCAGTTGCTTTACCATTGCAGCAGTGATCTCGGTCATTGTTTGCCTCTTGTGTCTGTTCATGGGGCAGGCCAAGCTACAGAATCTGTAACCGGCAGCCGGACTGGGCACGACTTGTACCCGGAAATGTTACACCGTGATGAAATCACCTCATCACGAGGATCGTGCAGATGCACTCTGCCGCTCCGCTCATTGAAACAAAGGAGCGAGCCGCCACACAGTATTTCGCTGAGGTGGCGGCCCATCAATCCGTAGAGCACAGCATGTTTCAATTAAAACAAGGAGATACTCTTACTTTTTACTTCAACGCATTAAAAGAAAACAGGCTGAAGACAGCCTGTTTTCCGTATCATTACGCTTCGGCAGAACCTTCAAGCGCAGGCTCAACAGGCGCTTCGAAAGACGCACCAATGTCACGGCCCGAAGCACCCTGCTGACGAGCGATACCATCAATGGCAGCGCGCGAAATCAGGTCGCAGTACAGAGCGATGGCGCGCGAAGCGTCGTCATTGCCTGGGATCGGGAAATCGATCAGGTCAGGATCGCAGTTCGAGTCGATGATAGCAACAACTGGAATGCCCAGACGCTTGGCTTCGTCGATTGCGATCTTTTCCTTATTGGTGTCTACGATCACCATCAGGTCAGGGGTGCCGCCCATGTCACGGATACCGCCAAGAGCCTTTTCAAGCTTTTCGCGTTCGCGCTCAAGGTTCAGGCGCTCCTTCTTGGAATAGCCCTGCGCTTCCGAATTCAGGATCTCGTCGAGCTTGCGCAGACGCTGGATCGAATTGGAAATGGTCTTCCAGTTGGTCATCATGCCGCCGAGCCAACGCGAGTTGACGTAGTACTGAGCGGAACGCTTTGCAGCATCAGCAATCAGATCAGATGCCTGACGCTTGGTGCCAACGAACAGCACGCGGCCGCCACGAGCAACAGTGTCAGAAACAACCTGAAGAGCGCGCGACAGCATAGGAACTGTCTGAGCCAGATCGATGATGTGGATGTTGTTGCGATCGCCGAAGATGTACGGCTTCATCTTTGGGTTCCAGCGATGAGTCTGGTGACCAAAGTGAACGCCAGCTTCCAGAAGCTGACGCATGCTAAAATCAGGCAATGCCATGCCTTTTCTCCTTTTCCGGTTTAACCCCCGTGAAGCAAACAGCGCCTCTTTGCAGAAACGCCACCGGGCGGAACCATTCGGATGTATCCCGAACAATCCCAAGCTTCACGTGTGGAATGGGGCCGCCATATAGCGATTTGGCTGGCAAATCAAGGCTAAGCTGCGAAAAACCCGAAACGCACCTTATTTTTCTGCATTGCAGGTTTCTGCGGGCAGCAATTCGAGCTTCGAGAGTTTGCCGGTCAAAATCACGTCGCCGTAATCCAGTGTCAGATCGCGGGTCACGCCATTATCGTAAAGACTGAAGGATTGCGTATAGATCGGCAGTTGGTCGCCTGAGGATTTATCCTCGTAATAGGCGATAGAGACCGGCCAGTAGGTGCGGCCAAACAGAGGATCCTTGCTATCCGCCTCAAGCTTTTCCGATTTACCAAGCACCGTTGTGGTCAGATAGCTTTTATCACCATCTTCGGTGCCATCAAAAATCCGGGCTTCGAAAAAGCGGCTGCCGTTGCGCGCCTTTTCAATCATCTCCAACACGTGCTGGGCCGGAAAAAGCGCATTGGCCAATTGCAGCTCGCGCTTTTGCGGTTCTTTCAACTCCACCTGCACACCATCGGTCTTGCCAATGGCGGCACCTTTGACATCCTTGTCGAGCTTGTCATCGGTGAAGGATTTGCTTTCAAAATCAAAGCGTCTTGCGGCCAGATTTTCGAATGTCTGAATTTGTTGATCCGTGACGCTGACCTGATCACCCGTCTCGATCTTGGTGACAAAACGGAAATTGGTCTTGTATCCACCGCAGGCCGAACCGTTGAACTCGTAGACCATGCGGCCGCTCATGTCATCGACGCCCGATTGGTCAGAGGCTTTCTTCAGCTCAATGTCATAGGTCGCCCGATGAGGGGCCAAAATGCCACCCGCCTGCGGATCAACCTTCACAGGTGTCATTGCCGTGTTCGCTGTCAATGCCAGAACAAGGGCCAAGGTCGCCTGCGGCATGTATAATCTCCTGTTGCAGTCACACACAATGCTATAAGAACTGACTTGTCAAAAGCGAGGCACTTGCGCCTCACATACACGTTTATCACCACGTTTCATTCGAATACGGGATTTGATCATGTCCGACACCATTGATAGCCGCCTCAGCGACCTTGGCATTTCCCTGCCAGTTGCCGCCACTCCTGCCGCCAATTATGTTTCATTTGTTATCAGTGGCAATCTTTTATACCTTTCTGGTCAATTACCGATGGAAAATGGCAAGATCGCCGTCAGCGGCCTGCTGGGTGCCGATGTCGAGCTCACTGAAGGGCAACGGGCCGCCGAACTCTGCGCCATCAACATTCTGGCACAGGCCAAAGCAGCCCTTGATGGTGATCTTGGCCGAATCGTCAAGGTCATCAAGCTGAATGGTTTCATTGCATCAACACCTGGCTTTACCGATCAGCATCTGGTGATGAATGGCGCTTCAAACCTGATCGCCAATGTGTTGGGTGAGGCGGGTAAACATGCCCGTGCCGCGGTTGGCATGGCCGCCCTGCCCCTGAATGCTGCTGTTGAAGTGGATGCGGTGATGGAGATCAGCCTGTGAGTGACGCAAGCTGGATCAAGGAACATCCTGTCGCCCACCGCGGCTTTCACGATATGAACAAGCTGGTGTGGGAAAACACCCTGTCCGCTGCTGCCCGCGCCGTTGAGGCTGGCTTTGCGATTGAATGCGACCTGCAATACACCACGGACAGCGTGCCAGTGGTGTTTCACGATGATGATATGCAACGCCTGTGCAACATGACCGGCGACGTGCGTGAGCGCACCGCAGCCGAGCTGAAGCTTATGTCGATTGGTGGCACCAAGGACAAAGTGCCAACCCTGAAACAGCTCCTTGAGCTGGTGAAGGGGCAAGTGCCGCTGGTGATCGAGCTGAAGGGCCGCCTGGGCGATGATGAGGGCTTCGTTGAGGACGTACTCGATGTTTTGAACGGCTATCAGGGCAAGATTGCCCTGATGAGTTTTGATGTGCATCTGTTGAAAGAACTAAAGGAGCAAAACTGCCCCTACCCGGTCGGTCTGACGGCAGAAGGTGTGAAGCCCGAAAACTTCAAGGCGCATGAGGAAGCCATGGCACTGGGGCTGGATTTCATCTCCTATTGCGTGGCGCATCTGCCCAATAGCTTCATTGAAGGGCAGCGCCAGAAAAACATTCCAGTGATTACCTGGACTGTCAGGGATGAAATTATGCGCAAGCAGACCTATACCTATGCAGATCAGATGACATTTGAAGGGTTTGATCCCAGAGACCCGGTGTGAACGCAGATAACGGAACCGCATGAGCGAAGACGTCACCATCAGGATTGAGCAATCCTTCAAAAACATCGCCCAGTCCGCATGGGACAGGCTTTCCGGTGCCTCCAAGACATCGGAAAGCGCACCCTATAATCCCTTCAACAGCTGGGCCTATCTCTCATCGCTGGAAGAATCAGGCTCGGCCACGGCCAAAACCGGCTGGATGGGCCATCATCTTTTGATGGAGAATGAAGCAGGCCAGCTTCTGGCCGCCATGCCGTGTTATCTCAAAAGCCACAGTCAGGGTGAATATGTGTTTGACCATGGCTGGGCCGATGCGTTTGAGCGCGCGGGTGGGCGCTATTATCCCAAGCTGCAAGCCTCCATTCCCTTTACCCCCGCCACTGGCCCTCGCCTGATGGTGGCTCCCGGCGTGGATCAGTTGAGCGCTTATGATGCTCTTTCGGGTGGATTGGCCGAAATTGCGCAAAAGCTGGGTGTGTCCTCGGCGCATGTGACGTTTTTGCCAGAAAATGAACGGCAGAGCTTTGCAGAGGCAGGGTTCCTGCCCCGCACGGATCAGCAATTCCACTTCATCAATGAAGGCTATGCCGATCACGATGCATTTTTGGAGACGCTGGCCTCGCGCAAACGCAAAACCCTGCGCAAAGAGCGCCGCAGCGCCTTGGAAAACGGCATTACCATTGACTGGCTGACGGGCAAGGACCTGACCGAGGACATCTGGGATCAGTTCTTTGCCTTTTACATGGATACCGGCAGCCGCAAATGGGGCAGACCCTATCTGACCCGGCAATTTTACGCGCTGATTGGCGAGCGGATGGCAGAAGATATTTTGCTGGTGATGGCCAAGCGCAATGGACGCTACATTGCTGGTGCCATCAATTTCATTGGCTCAGACGTGCTGTTTGGCCGCCATTGGGGCTGCATTGAAGATCATCCGTTTTTGCATTTCGAGGTGTGCTATCATCAGGCCATTGATTTTGCACTGTCCAAGGGTTTGAAAAAGGTTGAGGCAGGTGCCCAAGGCGAACATAAGCTGGCGCGCGGCTATCGGCCCGTCACCACCCATTCCGCCCATTATATTTCCCATCCCGGCCTGCGCCGCGCCATTGCCGATTATCTGGAACATGAGCGGCGCGAAGTGGCCCATGCGCAAGACTATCTGGGCGAACACACGCCATTTCGCAAAGGTGAGCGCCAGCCACGCGATGGCGAAGAATTTGATGGTTAGGGCCACTTGCCTTGCGCTAAACACCAAAATGACAATTCGATATTGAGGAGAGACCCATGAGCATTTCGGCCTATGATCCCAACAACATCTTTGCAAAAATCATCAAAGGCGAGATTCCATCGGTCAAGCTCTATGAGGATGATGACACGCTGGCCTTTATGGACGTGATGCCACAGGCTCCGGGCCATCTGCTGGTGATTCCCAAGCAGGGATCGCGCAATCTGCTGGATGCCGATCCGGCGGTGCTGGCAAAGCTTATTCCCGTGGTGCAAAAGCTGGCTGCCGCCGCACAAGAAGCATTTGAGGCCGATGGGGTCTATGTGGCGCAATTCAACGAGCCAGCCGCAGGCCAGACCGTGTTTCACCTGCATTTCCACATCATCCCGCGCCACGAAGGCGTGCCGCTCAAGCCGCATGTTGGGGGCATGGAAAATATCGATGTGTTGAAGGCCAATGCCGCGAAGATTATTGCGGCGCTATAGCATCGCGCCATAAACCGGAATCGGCACGATGCTATAGCTCTTTGTTTTTGCATCGGATTTTTCCGAAAACCGGGGCCGCTTTTCGGTCCGATGCTCTATAGCGCCACAAGCCCAAGCGCCAAAAGCGCAAGCGACACAACGACGCCGACAATAACCCGTTGCCCTGCCGCAAGAAACGCTGCAAAGCCAACGCCTGCGGCGGCAAGACGCAGCCAGAGTGGCGATTCTGCCAAGGCTCCTGTGGGAAAGACGATGAGTTTGGCGGTGACGGCCATGACCAGAGAGGTTGCCACCGCCCTCACCCAATACAGCGGCTCTGAGCCTTCCTGTAGCCGGTTTCCGGCAAGCACCCCAAGCCAGCGCCAGATGTCAGTTGCCAGCCAGCCTGCTACGATAATCACCACAAAAGGCCAATACTCCACCATCATGCGCCCTTCTCAGCCAAAGCGGGTTTTGCGCGGGCGCGAATAACATAGCGGTCAATGGCATAGGCCAGCGTGCCGCCGCCGATACCGGCAATCAGAATATCAAAGCCGGGCGTGGCAATGGCCAGCAAGGGGCCGGAGATGACGCCGACGATAAAGGCGATTTTCACCACCGTATGGTTGCCCGTGGCCCAGATGGAAGCCACAAAATAGACCGGCGTGAGAAAAAATAGCACGCCCGCGACGATCGGTGGAAAGCTTGTAACCAGACTGTAGCAGACACCAACCAGCACCGTGTTAACGGCCACCAGTGTCAGGCTGAAACCGGCAAAAAAGGCCACACGCCCTTCCCTTGGAATGTTTTTCAGATTGGCCATGGCGTAGACCCAGGCCGTGATGGCGACAAAATGCGAGAGAAACAGCAAAATCCAGGTGGGCGTTTTGCCACCACGCATTTCCGGCACCAGCGACGCCACCATCGGCATCATGCGGATTGATGAGAGCGTGACGGCCAAAAAGCAGGCCAGCAGATTGGCTCCGCTGCTCATCATGCCAATCAGAATCATCTTGGCGGGCAGCGCCCAGACAATTGCGGTCATAAACATTGCTTCACCTCGGCCAATGCCGCTTTCCACGGCAAAGGCGCTGAAACCGATAAATGACACCATGAGAATAATGGCGGGAAGACTGAAAAGGCCACGCATACCGATCAGAAACCAGTGAACCTGCGGACGGTCTGCGAAAAAAGACGATACCATCAAATAAACCTATCAAACTACAATGCCGGGCAAAGCGCCCGGCAATGTTCATTTTCTTTCTAGCAATGGAAGATTATTTTTTCTTCGGAACCTTTGGCACAGCGCTTTTCTTTGCGGCTGGCCTGGTTTCGTTCAACGCTTCCACCTCAGGCTCCGCCTTGGCTTTTCTGGCCTTTGGCAATGGCTTGGTCACAACCTCGCCATCGTCGTGCAGGGCTTCGACCTGCTCGGCTTCCGGCTTAGGCTTGACTGGTGCTGTTTCCGCCACCGTATCCAGCGTTAGCGTCTCGGTGCCATCATCCGTGGTGGTGACCCCCACCTTGACCAGACCGCCCTTCTTGAGCTTGCCAAACAGGATTTCATTGGCCAGTGGCTTCTTGATATGCTCCTGAATGACCCGACCCAAAGGACGCGCACCCATTTTTTCGTCATAGCCGCGTGTGGCCAGCCATGCCACCGATTCCGGCGACAGTTCAAACGTCACGCCGCGATCAGAAAGCTGGGCTTCCAGCTGCATGACGAACTTCTGAACCACCTTGTGAATGACTTCACTGGGCAGAGGCGCGAACGGAATGATCGCATCCAGACGGTTGCGGAATTCCGGGGTGAACAGACGGTTGATGGCTTCTTCATCCTCACCACTGCGCTTGGACGAGCCAAAGCCAATAGCCGACTTGGCCATTTCAGATGCGCCCGCATTGGTGGTCATGATCAGAATGACGTTGCGGAAGTCGATCTTCTTGCCGTTGTGATCGGTCAGAGAGCCGTGGTCCATCACCTGCAACAGAATGTTGTAAATGTCAGGATGGGCCTTTTCGATTTCGTCCAGCAACACCACAGAATGCGGATGCTGATCGACACCATCGGTCAACAGACCACCCTGATCGAAGCCAACGTAGCCGGGAGGGGCTCCCAACAGACGCGACACCGTATGGCGCTCCATATATTCCGACATATCGAATCGCTGCAATTCCACGCCGAGAGACGACGCCAATTGCTTGGCCACTTCGGTTTTACCAACGCCGGTTGGGCCGGAGAAGACGTAGGAACCAATCGGCTTGTTCGGCTCACGCAGGCCCGCACGCGCCAGCTTGATGGCGGTGGACAGCGCTTCGATGGCATCATCCTGACCATAGACCACAGAGCGCAGTTCCTGCTCCAGATTGGCCAGCACCATCTCGTCATCCTTGGATACCGTCTTGGCCGGAATGCGGGCCATGGTGGCAATGGTGACTTCGATTTCCTTCTCGGTGATCAGCTTGCGCCGGCGTGAGGCTGGCAGCAGCATTTGCGCAGCACCCGTTTCATCAATCACGTCAATGGCTTTATCTGGCAGCTTGCGGTCGCTGATGTAGCGGGCCGAAAGCTCAACGGCGCTCTTGATCGCTTCGTTGGTGTAACGCAGCTTGTGGTAGTCTTCGAAATAGGGCTTGAGGCCCTTCATGATCTCAATGGCATCATCAATCGATGGCTCATTGACATCAATCTTCTGGAAACGACGCACAAGAGCGCGGTCTTTCTCAAAAAACTGCCGATATTCCTTATAGGTGGTCGAGCCGATGCAACGGATTGCACCCGACGACAGCGCAGGCTTAAGCAGGTTGGACGCATCCATAGCCCCGCCGGACGTTGCGCCAGCACCAATCACCGTATGAATTTCATCGATGAACAACACGGCACCGGGATAATCTTCCAGTTCCTTCACCACCTGCTTCAGGCGCTCTTCAAAGTCACCGCGATAGCGAGTGCCCGCCAACAGCGTGCCCATATCGAGCGAGAAAATCGTTGCGTCGGCCAGCGCTTCCGGCACTTTGCCTTCCACGATGCGCTTGGCGAGGCCTTCGGCAATTGCCGTCTTGCCCACGCCCGGATCACCCACATACAGCGGGTTGTTCTTGGAGCGGCGGCATAAAACCTGAATGGTGCGGTTGACCTCGTCATGACGACCAATCAGCGGATCAATCCGGCCCTTCTTGGCCTTTTCATTGAGGTTGACGCAATAGGCCTTCAACGCATCCGGCTGTTTCTTGGTGGGGCCTTCCTCATGGTCACGGCTCTGCTTGTTGCTGGCTTCGCTCTCTTCCTCGACGCCGCGCGGCGTCCGTGTCTGAGACGAGCCGGGACGCTTGCCAATGCCGTGGGAGATGTAGTTGACAGCGTCATAACGGGTCATTTCCTGCTCTTGCAGGAAGTAAGCCGCATGGCTCTCGCGCTCGGCAAAGATCGCCACCAGCACGTTTGCACCCGTCACTTCTTCGCGGCCCGAGGATTGAACGTGGATGACGGCGCGTTGAATCACGCGCTGAAAGCCCGACGTCGGCTTGGAGTCTTCATCGTAACCAGTGACCAGATTGGCCAGTTCGTTATCGACATATTCGCTCACTGTCTTGCGCAACACGTCAAGATCGACGTTGCAGGCCCCCATCACAGCGGCAGCATCGGCATCTTCTATCAGCGCCAGCAGCAAATGTTCGAGAGTTGCGTATTCGTGATGACGCTCATTGGCAAAAGTGAGAGCCTGATGCAGCGCCTTTTCCAGGCTTGGAGAAAATGTTGGCACGGTCAGATCCTCATTTCTTTTCCATGACGCATTGCAGCGGATGTTCGTGCTGCCGTGCGAAGTCCATGACTTGGCTTACCTTGGTTTCGGCGACCTCATAGGTGAAGACGCCGCATTCCCCTACCCCGTGGTTATGCACGTGCAGCATGATGCGGGTTGCTGCCTCCCGGTCCTTCTGAAAAAAACGCTCGAGTATGTGTATCACGAACTCCATCGGCGTGTAATCGTCATTCAGTATGAGAACGCGATACAAGTTCGGCTTTTTGGTTTTCGGCTGTGTGCGCGTGATGACAGACGTGCCCCGATTAGGCCCATCTCCACCATTACCCTGCCTTTGCATGAGGATCGGTTGCGCGATCATTTCAATTCATTCTCCCGAACCCGGTCTTGTCTGCCAGAGTCCGAATCTGCCGGACGCCCCAGAGTCCATAAGGTAGTTCATTTCCCAGCGATTTTAAGCCCATTCCCGAACACTTCAAACAGAATTGCACATAGCAGTTCCGAAAAGCCTTAAGACACCGCTATTTCATCGATTAAATTTCAGCCTTACGTTCGCCTGCCGTTATTCCTATCACCCAGAAATAGGCCTTGTTTTCAATCCTTCAAGCAGGGAAATGCCAAGGCAACCCTGTTGCCACACACAAACACTGTTGTGATAAGCGTTTTAAGCGAGCATCAATGCCTGAAGCTGACCAATGCACACGATCGGATTGCTCAATCGCAGTGACACGTGACATTGGCCGCGATGTCATGTTTTTAAAACAAAAAAGGCCGCCCAATGAGGGCGACCGTTTTTCTCGTCACATAAAAACGTTCAATTATGCAGCCGTTGCAGCAGCCTTGGATGCTTTGGCAACAGGGGCCTCATAGGGCTTGTAGGCTGTCTTGGCGAGATCAGCATACATTTCGGTAATCTTGGTTGCTTCTGCCACAAAGGACTCATAGGAGCTCTTGGCATATTTGGTCTGGAGTTCAACCACAGCCTCAATGCTGCGTGCAGCGGTCAACTGCTCCACGAAACTCGTCAGATCCTGCACGGATTTTTTGGAATATTCAGTTGCTTCAGCAGCAATCGACTGAAAGCCCTTGGTGACTTCCGCGTAGTTCTTCACCACGGCATCCACGGCTTCCTTGCTCTTCTTGTTGGCTTCTTCAAGATTGATCATGCGAGCACTCCTTTTCCTCTTGTTCTGACGACAATAGAGCAAGACCCTAAAAAAGGTCAAGTGAATTTGTGCGGCGCATCATCTCTCAAAAGTTGCATTTGTCAAAAATAAAGAAGGGCATCCACCTTGGCGGACGCCCTTTGTCACTCAATTGAAATAGATATATCAATCAGTAACGCAACTTACGATTACAGATCGACATCCAGAATGGCCATGGAAAAATTATAGGACAGATCGCCGTCTTCGTCATCCTTGAAAACAACGCCGAGAAACTCCTCGCCTACATACACCTCTGCCGAATCATCCTTGCGCGGACGAGCCTTGACAGCCATGGTCGGATTGAACGTACGCTTGAAATAGGCGTCCAGCTTCTTGATTTCGTCTGCTTTCACAAATGTCTCCATGGGGTTTGCACAGCATCCCGGACGTCGACCGCCACAAAATGACGCCGTGTTTTTTTTCAAATTCCAGCATATCCACACCACCAGCCCAAGGAGCCAAGTGTGTTACGCCACCACTGCATAGACTTTCAACCAAGGCACGGCCAAGGCAAAAACCAAACAGAAAATCACAATGTCTTGCGTCGTTCCATGTGCATTGTCATCAACGCGAACCACTGCAAGCGCGCTGCTTGTCGCACGGGCCAAACGGCTGTGTAAACCCGCCAAGGGGCCGCGCCGCGGCCTTTTCCCAATCTATCCGCGTGGATTTCAACCGCGACAGCCGCGCAAAGCCAATCAGACCCCGACCACCATCTGATCCATGGAGCGCGCCGGCTCTGCGCAGCCAGCCTCGCCAACCACCTTGGCTGGCACACCTGCCACAGTCTTGCCCGGCGGTACCGGCTTCAACACCACGGAGCCAGCAGCAATGCGCGAACAGCAACCAATTTCGATATTGCCCAGCACCTTGGCCCCTGCACCAATCAGCACACCCTTGCCAATCTTGGGATGGCGATCTGCGCCTTCCTTGCCCGTACCCCCCAGGGTCACGCCATGGAGGATGGAAACATTATCGCCAATGCGCGCCGTTTCCCCCACCACAAGGCCCGTGGCATGATCCAGAAAAATACCCCTGCCAATCAAGGCTGCCGGATTAATGTCTGTTTGAAACACGCTGCTGGAGCGGCTTTGCAGGTAAAGCGCAAAATCCCTGCGCCCATTGCTCCAAAGCCAATGGGCCAGCCGATGGGTCTGGATGGCATGAAACCCTTTGAAGTAGAGCACAGGCTCGATAAACCGCGTGCAGGCGGCATCCCGATCATAATAGGCCTGAATATCAACCCGCAGGATGGAGCCCCACTCTGGCCAATCCTCCAGCATTTCATCAAATGTCTGTCGCAACAGCGCAGATTGCAGATCAGGATGATCCAGCCGCTCGCAGATGCGATGAATCACGCAATCCTCCAGTGACCGATGGTTCAGCACGGTGGAGTACAGAAAAGCCGCCAGCAAGGGATCGCGCTCGGCGGCAACCCGCGCCTCCTGCTTCAGCGTATCCCAGATCGGGTCCATTGGCTTGATCATCTCCCGCTTCGCAAGATCGGTCTTGGCCGCCATGGTAATCTCCTCATTGACGTTCGGGCTCCAATATATAGATCATATGTCTCATAGACCAGATGGGAGCTGAAAAATGAAACAGGCACGGGTGTTTGGCAATGGAGGCATCAGAGTTGCCGGGCAAAATGGCATTGGCGCACTGATTTTCGACAACCCGGCCCGCAAAAACGCCATTACCAGAGCCATGTGGCGCGCAATTCCCGATGCACTGGACTGGTTGCTGGATGATGGTCATATCCACTGCATTGTCATGACCGGTGGCGGACAAAAAGATTTTAGCGCCGGAGCCGATATTTCCGAATTTGCCACAGAGCGCGCCACAGCCCTTCAGGCCCGCCAGTATGAAGCGGAAAACAGCGCCGCCTTCAGCGCCGTGCGCGATGTTCGCATCCCTGTGATTGCTGCCATTCGCGGTGCCTGCTACGGCGGAGCCTTCGGCCTTGCGGCTGCTGCCGATTTGCGGATTGCCGATGATACCGCCGTTTTTGCCATTCCCGCTGCAAGGCTTGGCCTTGCCTATCCGGCCGATGCCGTGGCCGACCTGCAACGCAATCTGGGCAGCCAGACTGCCCGGCACATGCTGTTTACCGGAGCCGCCCTACCCGCCGCCGATCTTTTGACCTGCGGCTTTCTCTCTCAGATTGTCGCAGCCGCCGCGCTCGAAGGTGCTGCCTTTTCGCTTGCGCAAACCATTGCCGCCAATGCCCCACTCTCTGTCAGTGCCGCAAAGCTTGCCTTGCGCGCCTGCGAGAGTGGTGACGACAACCTGCTGACAGAAGCAGCAGTGCTTGGCGCAACAACCTTTGAAAGCGCCGATTATCTCGAAGGCCGCACGGCATTTCTGGAAAAGCGCTCCCCCATCTTCAAGGGGGAGTAACTCCGCTCAGGCGTGCTCAAACGTGCTGTAAAACTCAAGAACAGCGGCCTTGAGCACCCGGTCGCCCACCGCCAGCATGTGGTCGCGGTTGGGAATATCCAGCGCCCGCGCATGGGGCATCAACGCCGCCAGTTCATGGGGCGATCCGGCGATGTCATCCTTTGTGCCAACGCCAATCAGGGTCGGAATTGCCACACGGCCAATCTCTTCCTTTGAGATCAGATCCCGTGACGTGCTGATGCAGGCGGCAAGCGCCAGCCGGTCACTGCCGGTCTGATCGGCAAAAGCACGGAACATCCGTCCGCGCTCATGACTGACATCCTCCAGCGACGGTGCCAGCAAGGCTGCCGCAATCGGATCCCAATCGCCCACACCATCACACATGCCAATGCCCAAACCGCCAAACACCAGCGAACGAATCCGATGTGGAAAATCAAGCGCCATAAAGGCTGAAATCCGCGCGCCCATGGAATAGCCCATCACATGAGCCTTCTCGACGCCCAAATGATCCAAGAGGGCCGCAGCATCCGAGGCCATGTTTTCGGGATGATAGACTTCGGCCTCATGCGGCTTGTCGCTCATGCCATGACCACGATTGTCGAGCGCAATCACGCGGTAGCCCGCATCTCCCAGCGTTTTCAGCCAGCCGGGATGAACCCAGTTGACCAATGCGCTGGAGGCAAAACCATGGATCAGCAACACTGCCGGACCGGATGCATCACCCTCATCAAAATAGGCAAGCTCAAGCCCATCATGGGTAAAGCGGGAAAAAGCAGGTGCATTCAAATTCATGGCAATTGGTCCATCATAGGGCGCAGGAAAATGTCTCTGCGCAAACGATAGTGCAGCCACGGCCACCTGCAAGCCCAAAGCCTTGAAAAACTGTGGGCAGTGCGCTCTATTGCCACTACACTTTCGCGGAAAATGACGCTAAGGTTCCAAGAACCCGTTGTGGATAGCAAACGTGATGTAAAATCCGAAGAAGCTACCATAACTGTTTTAATCTTCTGCAAAAAAGCCAGACTCGATGGTGTCTTGAGCGTTTTTGCAATCCCAGATATTCGGAGCATAGACATGGCCGGTCACCACATTCCCCATTTCCAGAACGATGGCGGACATCAGCTTATCGAAATTGGCGTGAAGGAATTCATGTGCACAGGTGCGTCTGTTCCCTACGATCACCCGCATATTTTCATTGACTTAGGGGCTGATAACGAAAAAGTCTGCCCTTACTGCTCGACGCTCTATCGCTACAACAGCGCTTTGAAAGCAACCGAAACCGTTCCGGCCGGTTGTGTATTCCACGTTAAAGCAGCCTGATCAGGTCAAGGCAGACGGATCGTCCATGTCCACGAAAACCGTGGCAATTGTTGGCGGTGGCATAGCTGGTCTTGCCGCTGCTCTTTGCTTTGCCCGCAAGGGTATTCCAACACGTATTTTTGAAAAAAGCCCCGTCCTTGAAGAGGTCGGCGCTGGCCTGCAACTGACGCCCAACGTCACCTGTATCCTGCGCGATCTGGGCCTGTTGCCCGCCCTTCAGCCGCGCTGGTTTGAGCCGGATGTGGTGGCATTGGCATCAGGTATCAACCTGAAACGTCTTGGCACGGTTCCGGTGCGTGATCACGCGCAGAGGCGCTGGCACGCACCCTATGGCGTGCTGCACCGGGCAAGCCTGCAAAAAGTGCTGGCTGACGCTGTTTTGCAAAACCCGCTTTGCTCGCTCACGCTGGATCAAAAGGTCGAAAGCCCGGATGCACAGGTGTTGCGTGATCCCTGCTCCGGCCAGCGCCCGGACCTGCTGATCGCCGCCGATGGCGTCTGGTCGCGGTTGCGCAATTTTGTGGCTGGCGGCCCGGACATCACGTTTTCCGGCAACATAGCCTGGCGCACGACAATTCCGCAGGATGACGCGCCCGCTTTTATTGATCGAAAAACCGTCACAGCATTTCTGGGCCCCAAGGCGCATCTCGTCACGTATCCGTTGCCGGAAACCAGCAGCATTAACGTTGTTGCCATTGCCAGCGGTGAGGATGTCGCAGAAGGCTGGGCCTCGCCGTTCGGTGCCGCGCAAAAAGCCCTTCTGGACCACTCTTTCAACGGCTGGAACAGCACGATACGCGAGATGCTGTTCAGCGCCCGGCAGCCAACCTTCTGGCCATTATTTGAGGCCGGGGTCGGACGCTGGCACAACGATAAAGATCTGGTGCTGATTGGCGATGCCGCCCATGCCATGATGCCCTTTGCAGCACAGGGTGCGGCCATGGCAATTGAGGATGCATTTGAACTGGCCAATCTGGTAGCAAAGCAACCGATCGCTCAGGCGCTGACGCAGTTTGAGCATCAGCGTAGCCCCCGCATCAACAAAGTTCGCAAGCGCGGAGCGCTCAACAAATTTGCCTATCATGCCGCAGGTCCCGTGCGCATTGGCCGCGACGTGCTTTTGTCTTTGCGCCCACCAGCAAGCTTTGCGCGCGATCTGGATTGGCTTTATGGGTATCGGGCACCTGCCTGATACAGCATTGCAGCGAAAAGCAGGAACCGGCTTTCGGCACAGTGCCTCAGCACTGTGCCCACACCTCAATCGAGCTTATACGCCCAAGTTTATACGGCTACGGCTGCGGCAAAGCCCCGCTCAAGATCCGCGAGAATATCGGCAACATCTTCGAGACCTATTTGCAGACGAATGACCGGACCTTCGGCCGGAGCCTTGCGAATGGTACGATCATCAAGATTCACCAGAACGGCCAGACTCTCATAACCACCCCAGGACCAGCCGAGACCAAAAAGCCGAAGTGCATCCAGGAAAGCATGGGCTTTCACCTTGAACCTGGCCGGATCATCGACCGCCAGCACGAAGGAAAAGATGCCGCTGGCACCCTTGAAGTCCCGCTTCCAGATGTCATGGCCCGGAAAGCTGGGCAAGGCTGGATGAAGCACCGCATCAACCTCATTCCGCTGCTCCAGCCATTCGGCAACCGCGCGTGCGCTACGATCATGATGCGCAAGACGTACCCCCATCGTCCGCAAGCCACGCAGGACCATGTACGAATCATCTGGCGCGCCACAAAGCCCCATGAAGCCATTGGCCGCCTTCAGGCGCGGCCAGTGTTCGGCATTGGCCGATACCGTTCCCATCAGAATATCCGAATGACCTGCCGGATATTTGGTCGCAGCGTGCATGGAAATATCGACACCAAAATCCAGCGGGCGAAAATACAGCGGCGTCGCCCAGGTATTGTCCATGCTGACAACCGTACCATGGCGATGCGCCACATCAGCAATAGCCCGAATATCCTGCATTTCGAAGGTGTTGGAGCCAGGGGCTTCCGTATGCACCAATCTGGTGTTGGGCCGCATCAAGGCCTCGATACCCGCCCCCAGCAAAGGATCGTAATATTCAACCTCAACCCCAAAGCGCGTCAACATGTTATCGCAGAACTGTCGGCACGGCCCATAAACAGAATCAACAATCAAGGCATGGTCACCGGGCGCCAGAAAGGCGAGAAACGGCACGGTAATCGCTGCCAGTCCTGACGGCAGCAAAATTGTGCCCGCAGACCCTTCCAGCGAATCAATCGCCTCGCACAATGCATCCGTCGTTGGCGTGCCACGGGTGCCATAGGTGTATTTCTGCGTAATCTTCTCCATCCCCGACGCTTGCGGAAACAGCACGGTTGAAGCCCGCACCACAGGCGGATTGACAAAACCGTGGTAGCTGGATGGATCGTGGCCAAGATGGCACAAGCGCGTATTGACGCCGGTCTCAGTCAGCCATTTCTCTTTGTCGGACATAGGATAAAACTGCCTTTTCACTGTATGGTCTACACATCATTTTTGCCCCGGCGATTGCGCAATGGTCAAGCTTTATCCGGGAATCTGACTCTCTGAAAATTCGCCATTATTTTCAGTCTATTTTTTCATCACACCCCTGATAACTTTCTTCATTCTTGCCTTATTTTTGATCAAAATCACGAAATTGCCGCTTTTGAACGCAATTTTCACCCATAAACTCTTGACCATGAACCCATTTATGAATGTGATGCATCTCGCGCATCCCTTGCAGTGGTGTGCCGTCAGCGGAGAGGGGGAGAACTCGCCCAAGTTGCTGCCGAACGAACGACACAAGATAACAAAGGTTGGGAAACATGAAAAAGACGCTTCTGTCAGTTGCGCTGGGCGCTGCGGCATTCGGTTTTGGCGCTCATGGTGCTTCTGCGGATACGCTGAGTGACGTTAAGGCTAAGGGTTTCGTACAATGCGGCGTGAGCCAGGGTATTCCAGGTTTCTCGAACCCGGACGACAAGGGCAACTGGACCGGCCTGGACGTTGATTATTGCCGAGGCATTGCGGCCGCCGTTTTTGGTGACGCAACCAAGGCAAAGTTCACGCCATTGTCCAGTAAGGACCGCTTCCCTGCGCTGCAATCCGGCGAAGTTGACGTGCTGACACGTAACACGACCTGGACCATCAGCCGCGACACCTCGCTGGGCTTCAACTTCCGCTCGGTCAACTATTACGATGGCCAGGGCTTCATGGTGAAGAAGTCTCTGAACGTGAAATCCGCACTTGAACTTTCAGGCGCTGCCGTCTGCGTTCAGACCGGAACGACCACCGAATTGAACCTTGCCGACTATTTCAAGGCCAACGACCTCAAGTACAACCCTGTTGTGTTTGAAAAAGAAGAAGATGCAACATCGGCCTACGACGCTGGCCGTTGCGATGTTTACACCACGGACCAGTCCGGCCTCTATGCTATCCGTCTGAAGCTGAAAAATCCTGATGACAACATGGTTCTGCCAGAAGTCATCTCCAAGGAGCCGCTTGGACCAGCCGTTCGTCAGGGCGACGACAAGTGGTTTGACGTCGTCAGCTGGGTTCATTACGCCATGCTGAACGCTGAAGAAGCTGGCATCACCTCGAAGAATGTTGACGAGATGAAGGCTAATGGCGGCCCGGACATCAAGCGTATGCTTGGCGCTGAAAAGGGCTCCAAGATCGGTGCAGACCTCGGCGTTTCCGAAGACTGGGCTTACAATATCATCAAGCTGGTTGGTAACTACGGCGAAGTCTTCGACCGCAACGTTGGCACAGGCAGCCCTCTGAAGATCGCACGCGGCGTCAACGCCCTGTGGACCAAGGGTGGCTTCCAGTACGGCCCACCGATCCGTTGATCGTTCAGGCTTGAAATAGCCAGCCATTGTGGGGAGGTCGCCATGCGCCCTCCCCACTTCCAACCCGCCAAGGGAAGCAAGCCCAAAAAAGGGCGCATAAGGGGAAAAAGGCCTCAATGGCAGACAATGCGACAAGCTCGTCTAAAGCCGGATCAACCGGCGCTTCGTCTCTGATCTACGACCCAAAAGTCCGTGGTATATTTTACCAGATCGTCACTCTTGTCCTCGTCGTTATCTTCGTCCTGATTGTCGTTGAAAACACAAGACACAACCTTCAAAAGGCCAATATTGCCTCAGGCTTCGGCTTTCTTGAAGGACGAGCCGGTTTTGACATCGGTCAGCACCTGATTGCCTATAGCAGTGATTCAACCTATGGCCACGCGATCATCGTTGGCCTTTTGAACACGTTGCAGGTTGCGGTCGCCGGGATCATCACCGCCTCCATCATCGGTTTTCTCGTCGGCATTGGCCGCCTGTCCAAGAATTGGCTGATTGCCAAGATCTGCCAGGTCTATGTCGAGGTTTTCAGAAACATTCCACCGCTTCTGGTGATTTTCTTCTGGTATAAGGGGGTGATTTCCATCCTGCCGCAGCCCAAGGATTCCATCAAACTTCCGCTCGATATTTACATCAACAATCGCGGCGTGACCTATCCGAAAGCTGTATTCGGCGATGGATCGGAATTTGTGTTGCTGGCATTTGCAGCAGGGATTATCGCAACCATATTTCTGTCATCCTGGTCCAAGCGTCGGCAGATGGCAACAGGACAGCAATTTCCTGTGGGCTGGTCTGGATTGGGGCTGATTATCGGACTGCCGCTCATCGCCTATTTCGCGCTTGGTGAGCCTTTGACATTTGATCTGCCGCAGGTTGGGCGCTTCAGTATGCAGGGCGGCTCTGTGATTGGACCGGAATTTACGTCACTGTTTCTGGCGCTTTCATTCTACACGGCCTCCTTCATTGCCGAAATTGTGCGTGGCGGCATCAAGGCTGTCTCCAAAGGACAAACAGAAGCCGCAAGCGCACTCGGTCTCAGTAGTGGTCACACGTCACGACTGATTGTTGTGCCTCAAGCGATGAGGATCATCATTCCACCTCTGACAAGCCAATATCTCAATCTGACCAAGAATTCGTCGCTGGCCGTCGCAATCGGCTTTTCCGATATTGTCGCTGTTGGTGGCACGATTCTAAATCAAACCGGCCAAGCCGTTGAAATTGTTGCCATCTGGCTGGTCATCTATCTCACGCTCAGCGTCAGTACGGCAATGTTGATGAACTGGTTCAATGCCAAAATGGCTCTGGTTGAGAGGTAATATGATGGCAACTCAAAAAATCGGATTTGTCAGTGAGAAACTGATAGCAGCCTCGCCTGCCCCAACAGGGCAGGTCGGCGTTACGGCATGGATCAGAAAAAACCTGATTGCAACGCCAAAAGACGTTGTTTTAACGGTATTTGCGCTCGCGGTGCTGGCCTATATTTTGCCCGGGCTGATCAACTGGGTCTTCATCAACGCCGTGTGGTTTGGCACAGATCGTACAGCCTGCCTGTCAATCTCGCAGGGTGGCGCAATTGCAGATGGACAGGTGGGTGCCTGCTGGGCATTTATCGGTGCAAAGTTCCAGCAATTCATTTTTGGACGCTATCCAACACAAGAGTATTGGCGTCCAATCCTGGTGATGGCTTTGTTCGCGATCCTGCTTGTGCCGATGCTGATGCCAAAGGCACCTTTCAAGGCATTGAATGCAATTCTGTTATTTCTTGTCTTGCCAGTTGTAGCCTTCTTCCTGCTGACGGGCGGTTTTGGCCTGCCCTATGTGGAAACCCCTCTCTGGGGTGGTCTGATGCTGACCTTGATCCTGTCCTTCTTCGGCATTGCGGTCTCCTTGCCAGTTGGTATCCTTCTGGCACTGGGACGACGCTCGACCATGCCGGTTATCAAGACGCTATGCGTGATCTTCATTGAGGTTATTCGTGGCGTTCCGCTGATCACCGTTCTGTTTATGGCCAGCGTGATGCTGCCGCTTTTCCTGCCTGATGGCTGGACCTTTGACAAATTGCTTCGCGCACTTGTTGGCGTATCCATCTTCTCCTCTGCCTATATGGCAGAAGTCATTCGTGGTGGCCTGCAAGCTATTCCCAAAGGCCAGTTTGAAGGGGCGGATTCTCTCGGATTGAGCTATTTCCAGAAGACACGGCTGATCATTTTGCCTCAGGCCATAAAGCTTGTGATTCCCGGCATTGTGAACACATTCATTGGTCTGTTCAAAGATACATCGCTGGTCTACATCATCGGTATGTTTGATCTTCTTGGTATCGTGACCCTCAACCTGTCCGACTCCAACTGGGCAACGCCTGTAACAGCCGTAACTGGCCTGGTATTTGCAGGTTTCGTCTTCTGGCTCTTCTGCTTCAGCATGTCGCGCTATTCCCATTTCATGGAAAAGCACCTCGACACCGGCCACAAACATTAAATTCTAAAGGAACAACCCCATGGCTGTCGCTCAAAACTCGCTGACCAAGTCAGACCGAAAGATTGCAATTGAAATCATCAACATGAACAAGTGGTACGGCGAGTTCCACGTGCTTCGTGATATTAATCTCAAGGTAAAGACCGGTGAGCGCATCGTCATTGCCGGTCCGTCCGGCTCTGGCAAATCCACAATGATCCGCTGCATCAACCGTCTGGAAGAACACCAGAAGGGCAACATTATCGTTGAAGACATCGAGCTGACCAACGACTTGAAAAAGATTGATGAAATCCGCCGCGAAGTTGGCATGGTGTTTCAACATTTCAATCTCTTCCCACATCTGACCATTCTGGAAAACTGCACTTTGGCACCGATCTGGGTGCGCAAAATGCCAAAGAAAGAAGCCGAAGAGATTGCGATGCACTATCTCAAGCGCGTCAAGATTCCAGAGCAGGCCAATAAATATCCGGGCCAATTGTCTGGTGGTCAACAGCAGCGCGTTGCCATTGCACGCGCGTTGTGCATGAAGCCAAAGATCATGCTGTTCGATGAGCCAACATCGGCGCTGGACCCGGAAATGGTCAAGGAAGTGCTGGATACAATGGTTGGTTTGGCAGAAGAAGGCATGACAATGCTCTGCGTAACCCATGAAATGGGCTTCGCCCGTCAGGTTGCTGACAGAGTTATTTTCATGGACCAGGGACAGATTGTGGAAGAAAACGCACCTGCCGAATTCTTCGACAATCCCCAACACGAGCGCACCAAGCTGTTCCTCAGCCAGATCCTGCACTAAAGCATGTCGCGTTTTATTGTCCTCAATAAAACGATAACGTACACGCGAAAAAGAAAGAGCTAAAGCCTGTCGCAGTGAATCCTATTCACTGCGACAGGCTTTAGAGTTGTCAGGAAACGTGGAGCCCGGTTTTCTGATCAGGCAAACGAAAACAAAGGAATTGAGAGTCTGTCTGGCTCAATCTGAAACTGACAGACTCTCATAACAGATAGATTAATCCGCCCACGAAAGCGGGAACGTGCTTCCCAAATGCCCCGGTGTTCTGCACCGGGGCATTTTGTAATCTGGGATCTGGGCAAGATAGAAAATACCCCCAATTGGCACTATTTTTCTGAATTTTGTCACTCGCAAAAGTTGTTTAAATGCAATTTTTGCGATATGGCTTGATGCGGAGAAACTCAACATTTGACCCGCACTGAAACCGTAAAACAAACGTCTTTTATCGACGAAACATACTGGGACAAGCGCACAACAGATGCTGAGTTGTGGGAACTCTGTGAACAATACTTAAAACAAAAAAATTTGACCGCGTGTGACGCAATATTCCCCTTAAAGTACAGAGTTTTAAATGTTGTTAAATCAAGATGCGGCCTTTTCCATTTCAATGGATGATCCGAATTTCCCATGGATCAATGAAATTCTTCGACAATTTGAAAGTCGATTTCGTGGTATAGATGACGAAAGCAGAAAATTTCCGTGTGTTTTTGCTCAAAACGCATTCAGCAAATCAAACATAAATTTCCTACCGATACCGTTTGATCAAAATATATCACATCATAGATACGATTTATTACGAGATGGTCTTGCTCGATACCTCAACAATGCGAAAACATGGGATGGGGATGTTAACACAGCAGAGCCACTTCTGGTTATTTTCGAGCCAGTCGATCAGATCAAAACGACCTGCGACTATCAGAGCGTTTTTACAGATTGCCTGCAATATTTAATTGATCACGACAACCATGAGTGGATTGGCGGAATACCGCAAGATCCAGGCACGGACTATTGGACCATGTGTTTCGATGGCACTCAGATTTTCATCAATGTGAGCCATCCGAACAACCAGAAACGCTTGAGCCGCAATCTGTGCGACGCTCTTGTTCTGGTGATCAATCCCCGTGAACGCTTTGACCGCGTGGCAGGAACCACAAAGAAGGGGCACCTGATTAGAGAGCAAATTCGGAAAAATATTGATGCCTACGATTTAATCCCAAGAAGTCCTTATCTCGGACATTACCAGAATGGTGATCTGGAATGGCCTCAGTATATGCTGCCCGACGATAATGAATCGATGCCTATGGCATGTCCGCTTAAATTTCACAGACCCAAGGGCCAGTAAGATCATGAATATGATGATGCCGCGTACACCTGAACCAGAGAGAATGACGGAAGAAGAAGAGTTCTTTTACGCAAAAGCTGATTACAGCGCGCCTCATGAGGCTCTGGCGAAAGAAATTTATGCAACCGTTGGCTCTGGCGCAAAATGGGCCATCGATATTGGTTGTGGTCCAGGCGATGTTCTGCTGCGCCTTCGCAGACTGGCGACCGATTGGATTCTGGTTGGAGCCGACATATCCGCGCGGATGCTTTCCTTGGCCAGTGAAGATGAGGCGAAGCGCCTCACAGCTAACGAAACGCCGATTAACTGGCTAATGATCAATGGCAGGCGCATCGCATTGCCAGAGGCGACATTTGATGTCGTGATCAGCAATAGCGTTTTGCATCATGTCGCGGATCCGGTTCATTTTTGGTCCGAGATCGGCAGATTGTCGAAGCCCGGCACGGAAGTTTTTGTCAGAGATCTGAGACGGCCAGCCAGTGAGGCTGAAGCCCGAGCAATTATTGAACGCAACATTCCCAACGAATACGAAGTGGTTAAAACCCATTATTTCAGCTCACTTCTCAGCTCTTACACATGTAGCGAAGTGGAAAGCCAATTACGGAAAGCTGGCATATCTGGGCTGTCCGTGATGGAGATTGAGGATCGGTATCTCTCTGTTCAAGGCACCGTGGACAAATGACATCCTGCGAGAGTGCCAAGGACAAGTAGAATCCAGTTTTTTAAAGAAGTGACAAAGCAAATTAAAGAAATGTAGAGTCTGTGCTGCCCCATCTGAGTTTCACAGACTCTAAAGCCAGAATTGAGACATCAACAATGAGTCTGAAGAAAAATATCTCAATATCTCAAGGGGTTGTTTTGGCGATTTGCACTATCGTCGGCTCTGGACTGCTTGGGTTGCCCGGCCTTGCCATTGAAACAAGCGGTCCAAAAGTTGCAGCACTGGCCTGGCCAATCACAACGCTGATCTCCATTCCCTTGGTATTGGTTTTTCTGAAACTCTCATTGGATGTTCAAGACTCGGGTGGCATCGCCCGCTACGCCACAATTGCGCTTGGCGATTGGGCCGGAACGGCCGTTACCTTCATTCTTGCCCTCACCTTCATGTTGTGCATTCCCATCGGTACCTACATGGGCAGCACTTATATTCAAAAAATCCTCGACCTGCCTGAAAGCCAGATTTTTGTCATTTCAGTGGCTGTTTTGACGATTTCAACATTGCTGAATTATTTCGGTGTCAAACCCTCGGCATGGATCAACAAGGCCTCCGCATTGTCGATGGTTTTGCTGGTGATCCTGTTTGTCGCCAGCAAACCGGAACTGCTCAGTGACGGGCTGGCCGCCTACAAAGCCTATGTGATGGATTGGCATGACGTATCCGTTCCAAGCATCTGGGGTGCTTGCGCTATTCTCTTCTGGGCGTTTCTCGGCTGGGAGAATTTGAGTTTCGGAAGCGAAGAGGTAAAGGGCGGAACATTCGCCATAAAACTGATTTTTCTGGTTGGCTTTATTGCGGTCACGCTTCTCTATGGTGCCCTTGCTCTCGTGGCCGCAGGCGCTCAATCCGAGTCGCTCAATATCGCCGGAGTGTCTGGTATGCTCGGCATTTTAAATGGAAATCCCCTGGCACCGATTGCGAACTGTCTTATTATCATGATTGTTATCGCCAACGTTAATGCATGGGTGTTTGCCGCTAGCCGTATGATGTATGCAGCAGGGAGAGAGCGCATATTGCCAGTGTTTCTTGGTACGCTTTCAAAGAATAGCATTCCGCAAGCCTCTCTGATTTTCATGCTTGCGGTCTATATTTTACTGAGTTCAGCCATTCACTTTAAACTATTACCACTAGCAAATGGCCTTATGATCGCCAACCAAAACTTCATTTTCATCTACATTGCTGTGATCATTTGCTATGTAAGGCTTAATCGTAGCTTAGGTGCAATCATAACGGCTGCTTTGTCTGCGATTTCAACAGCATTCATTGTCGCAGGATTTGGCTGGATGTTGATAATACCTGTTTCTCTGACGGTTATAGGCTACGCCATCCATCAAGCCAGAGCCAGGATTCGTGCGGCCACCTAAAAAGGCATAGCGTGAATAAGATAGCAGCTTCATCCTGACTGCATGACAGCATCGCCCCAAAAGGTGGAATCCAGTTTTCTTGAAAAGACAAACGAAAACGAAAGAATCGAAAGTATGTCCGGGTCAATCTGAAACTGGCAAGGGTTCCAGAAGACGATTATATGCGGAAATTATTTCGATAGGATGCCGCTGAGACACCAAAACGCTTTCGAAAATGATGGCGTAAGGCATCTGCCGATGCGAAACCGACATTCTCTGCAATATGCTCAATCGGCATGACTGTTTCCTCAAGAAGGGTCCGTGCACGACCAACGCGCTCTCGAATAAGCCACTCCCCCGGGGTTAAGTCAGTTGCGGCATGAAACCTGCGAAGAAATGTGCGACGGCTCATGCAGACTCGCTCAGCCATTTCATCAATATCAATTTTCCGACCCAGATTTTGAACCAGCCACTCCTTCAATTCAGCCAGACTGTCTATCTGGGTCTGGGCCGAATGGGGAATATATTGCGCCTGACCGCCATCACGGAACGCAGGTATCACCATGCGCTGAGCGACGGCGCGGGCGATTTTTCCACCATGATCTTTTCGAATGATATGCAGGCAAAGATCCATTCCTGCCGCCCGCCCCGCAGAACTAAGGACATCGCCTTCATCAACATAGAGAACATCAGCATCGACACGAATTTTCGGGTATCGCTCTGCTAAAATCTTGGCCTGTGACCAGTGTACGGCAGCGCGACGGCCATCCATAAGACCTGCGGCCGCCAGCAAAAACACACCAGAGCATATGGAAACAACACGCTTGCCAGCGGCATGAGCAAGCCTAAGCTGCTCTAGCACGCGACCAGGAGGTTCTTCATCAATATCAATCCAGCCAGGCACGATAACGGTATCGGCCCGCAATATTTCATCAAAACCATGCTCAGTTACAATTGAGATTGGCCCTGCTCGAAATTTCTCTCCGCCATGTTCCGAGCAGATCGTCACATCATAGCATTCTTTTAATGCGCGACTTAATTCAAATATCTCAAAGACAAGCCCAAGCTCAAATATGTTAACTCCCGAATATGCTAATACAACAATTCGATGCTTACTACTCATTGTCACATCCTTGGCCGAATATGGCATTTTTTTCACGATAGCTGTCACAATGCAACGTTGTCAAATTCCAATCAAAAGTGGTAAATCTATCTTCATAAGACAAGGGCTTTTAAAAAAGAATCTTGAATAACGTATTTATAATTTAAATATTTATTTTAGATAATGTAGATTACATCTTACATTAATTTGAAATAAAATTTAAGACTGAGATTTTATTGACTCATCGTACCGAATAAAAGCTAAATTCTTCAAGTATAATTTCCATCGAGAAATTTTCTATATTATATACGTACGTTAATTTAAAATACGGAACACAACATTCCAATAACGGAATAAAAAATCAAAAATATATAAATAAAAAATCCCTTTTAGCATTTATTCATATTGCTGCATTGCAGAAAAAATATTTTCATCGCATCGCTAAAAATGTTTCTCATTGCTTTTTTTGTAGCCAATACACACTACAATGATTTCGGATAATCGTTTATCTGAAATGAAGAGGGCAATGGCTCGAAAATCAAAAAAATTGCCTATATTGAATTGAATGATGGGAACATCAGCATTTCAAATGCCATTTTATGTGGCCTGTTCCGCTGGAGTTTTGCGACTGCGGACATGAATATTGTGCGTTCAACGACGGTAGATTTGGGCGTGTTGACATTCAGCCTCGAGCGGACTGCAAACGGCTATTTATGTGTTCCCGGCCCTCATATACGCAAGTCCATTTCGCTCCGGTTCGCAAAACCATCATTTTCGCCTCGCTGAAGGCTGAATCCTCTTTTCCCTGACAAACTCTACAGCATGTCGCGTTTTATTGTCCTCAATAAAACGATAACGTCCATGCGAAAAAGAAAGAGCTAAAGCCTGTCGCAATGAATCCTATTCACTGCGACAAACTCTAAAATAAAAAAGGGCGCTGGATGCGCCCTTTTCAATTGCAAGAAAATGCATTGCTGTGACCTATTCACCGCCACCGAGAGAGTGGACATACACAGCCAATTCCTTGACAGTTGTATCTCCCAGACGGACAGTCCAGCCTGGCATGACCCCATGCTTGGGACGTGCGACCTGCTGAACGATCTCCTGTTCGCCCTTCACCTTCAGCCAAATGGCGTCAGCCAGATTGGGCGCGCCCAAGTCGCGGTTGCCTTCGGCCTTTTCACCATGGCAGGCAACGCAATTATCCATGAAGATCTGCTTGCCTGGCTCAACGAGAGCCGAATTTCTTGGGGTGCCGGTAAGGCTGACAACATAAGCTGCAACCTGACGGATTTCCTCTGGTTTGAGAATATCCGCAAAGGCTGGCATTTCGGAAGTGCGGGTTTCTGGATCGCCCGCGTACCGAATGCCGTGCTGAAGCGTGGTATAGATGGCATCAATGCTACCGCCCCAAAGCCAGTCGTCATCATTCAGGTTGGGATAACCCTGACCACCGGCTGCTCCAGAGCCGTGACAGGGTGAGCAATTGACCTTGAACGCAGCCGCGCCACCCGCCGTTGCAAATTCCGTCAACTCCTTGTCTGCCAGAATTTCGCTGAGCGGGAGTGCGGCAATTTTATCGGCGAAAACCGATTGCGCCGCTTTTGCCTCAGCCAGTTCCTCTGTCACCGCTGCACGATTGGTATAACCAAACAGCCCTTTGGTGTTTGTGGTCAGCATGGGCCAGGCGGGGTAAAATATCGTATAGCCGATAGCCCATAGAATGGTGACATAGAATGTATAGACCCACCACCGCGGCATGGGGTTGTTCAGTTCGCGGATGCCATCCCATTCATGGCCGGTGGTTTCGACGCCGCTGACGTCATCAATTTCTTTTTCTGACATGATCAATCCTCCCTCAAAGGGATAGAGGCGGCCTCATCTGCGTGTTTCTTGGCTCCTGGCCTCAAGACGAACAAAATCACGCCCACGAAAAACAGGGCCATGCCCAACATGCCCCAGCTATCAGCAAAGTGGCGCATTGCAGTGTAAACTTCCGTTCCTTCCATGATGCCCTCCTTAGCGATAGCCTGTTGCGTCATCGTATTTGGTGAAGTCCACCAGCGTGCCGAGCATTTGCAGATAGGCAATCAGCGCATCCATCTCGGTGAGTTTGGTGGGATCTCCATCAAAGTCACCCGTTTTGGCCTTGGGATAGCGAGCCAGCAAGGCTGTGGTGTCAGCATTTGGATCGGCCTGAGCGGCCAGATCAGCCTTGGCGTTAACAACCATCTCCTGCGTATAAGGCACGCCGACCTGGCTGTTCACAGTCAAATCCCGGGAAATATCCGTAATCTTGAGGGGCGTGTCTTTCAGGAAAGCATATTTTGGCATGATGGATTCAGGCACCACATCACGCGGGCTGCTCAGATGCTGAACGTGCCATTCATTGGAATAGCGATCTCCAACCCGGGCCAAATCTGGCCCGGTACGCTTTGACCCCCATTGGAACGGATGATCATACATCGATTCCGCCGCGAGAGAGTAATGGCCGTAGCGCTCCACCTCATCGCGGAAGGGCCGGATCATCTGACTGTGGCAGAGATAGCACCCTTCCCTGAGGTAAATGTCACGGCCAGCCAGCTCCAGAGGGCTATAGGGCCGCACGCCCTCCACTTTTTCAATGGTGTTTTGCAGGTAGAACAGTGGAGCGATTTCCACGATCCCGCCAATGGACACAACAAGAAGCGAACCGACGAGCAACAGGCTGGCATTCTTTTCAATAATCTTGTGTTTATCAAGAATAGACATGGGTGCCCTCCTTATTCCGCCGGTTGCATGGTTGGAGGCACAGCAGCCTGACCAATGGGCGCTTCATCACGCTGATGTCCAAGAATTGTCATTGCGACGTTGTAGGCCATGATCAGACCGCCAGCGAGATAGAGACCACCCCCTATGGCGCGCATCACATAGTATGGGAACATCGCCTTCACGGTTTCCGCAAACGAATAGACCAGGAAGCCCTGCGAGTCATATTCGCGCCACATCAGCCCCTGTTGAATACCGGCAACCCACAGGACCGCGGCGTAAACAACGATGCCAAGCGTCGAAAGCCAGAAGTGCCAGTTCACCAGCCGCATCGAATAGAGGCGATCCCGCTGCCACAGCTTTGGTGTGAGATAATAGACCGCGCCAAAGGTGATCATGCCCACCCAGCCAAGCGCGCCGGAATGCACGTGGCCAATTGTCCACTCGGTATAATGGCTCAGCGAGTTGACCGTTTTGATCGACATCATCGGGCCTTCAAAGGTTGACATTCCGTAGAACGCAATGGCCATCACCATCATGCGGATGATTGGGTCCGTTCGCAGCTTGTCCCATGCACCAGAGAGCGTCATCAGGCCATTGATCATACCGCCCCATGAGGGCATCCACAGCATGATGGAAAACACCATACCCAAAGTCTGCGCCCAATCGGGCAGCGCGGTATAATGCAGATGGTGCGGACCGGCCCAGATATACATGAAGATCAGCGCCCAGAAGTGGATGATCGACAGGCGATAGGAATAGACTGGGCGGTTGGCCTGCTTGGGTACAAAATAATACATCATGCCGAGGAAGCCAGCAGTCAGGAAAAAGCCCACGGCATTATGGCCGTACCACCATTGCGTCAGCGCATCCTGCACCCCGGAAAATGCCGAATAACTTTTGACACCGAGGAAGGACACGGGAATTGCCAGATTGTTAACAATATGCAGCATGGCAATAGTGACGATGAATGCCAGATAGAACCAGTTGGCCACATAAATATGCGGCTCTTTGCGCTTCAGGATTGTGCCCAGGAACACCAGAAGATAGGCAACCCAGACAATCGTTAACCAGAGATCAACATACCATTCCGGCTCGGCATATTCGCGTGCTTGGGTGATACCAAGAACATAACCGCTGGCCGCCATAACGATGAAGAAATTATAGCCCCAAAACACAAACCAGCCGAGCGAGCCACCAAACAGTCGTGTGCGACAGGTGCGCTGCACCACATAAAGCGATGTGCAGATCAGTGCATTGCCGCCAAAGGCAAAAATAACCCCGGAGGTATGCACAGGCCGCAAGCGGCCAAAATTGAACCAGGGGCCAAAATTAAGCTCAGGCCAGGCCAGTTGCAGAGCAACGACAACGCCGACAAGAAAGCCAACAACACCCCAGAACACAGTGGCGATGACGCCGTAGCGTATAACCTCGTCAAAATATTCGGTCTGGCTGGCAACAGCCTGTTTCGCAGCCGCTGTTACAGGGGCAAACTTGATATGGCGTAACATGAAAACTGTGCTGATCAGCAGCACAATGAAGGCAACCCACATATGGGCAGCAAACAGACTGTCATAGGCGAAACCCGCCCCGAGCAGCGCGGCGAAGGTCAAAATAACCAGCCCGATCGTCTCGAACGTATAATTCATTGTTGGCGTCCCCCAACGGCTTGGTGTCCAGAGCGGCCCTTTTCCTCACAGAAATACAGGCGGCTCCAATGTGCAGTGTTACAGCGCCGTGCCGATGTTGATCCAAACATCCACTGGCGCTGCTCCGCGTAAAATCACCGGCATGACCGTGCAACCTTTGCGTCGTGTTGTTTTGTGCCATCAACGCGGACCACCAACCTTGATTCAAATCAAGGCAAGGCAACTGCGGATTAGAGATAGATAATATCTTGTCGCCTGACAAAATTCGCCCCCTGCGAAATCCGCATGGACGGAGCTTGGCAATCGACGTGGAGCGCGATAGCCATAGATGGAGATGAAAATGCTGCGCAGTATCGAACCAAACCATCCGGCTGAGGACTCACAGCATCATCTCTCGACCCTGCCCCCTTGTCGTACCAGTCTGGAATGGCTTCAGCGCGCCCATACGGAACAGTTGGCGCTCTGTGCTCAGCTCGAAGACATCGCCGATTCGCTGCCCGCCAATGTCGATCCGCAAAAATGCCTTTATGCCGCCAGAGCCCTCAACCCTTTGATCAAGGGCGTGCATAATTACGAGGAAAAAATCCTGTTTCCGTGGTTGGAAAACATATCAGATATTCAGCCAGCCCTTCGGGAAACCTTGAACCGCCTGAAATTCGAGCATTGCGAGGATGCCTGCTTTGCCGAAGAGTTGACCGATACTTTGCTGCGTCTGGGCAGTGGCGAAACTGTCAACATGGAAGCGACCGGCTATATGTTGCGCGGTTTTTTTGAAGCCTTGCGCCGCCACATCGCGTTTGAGCGCGAGCATATCCTGTCCAACCTTCAGGCGCGGGTGCATCAATAATCAAAGCATAAAGAGCGTTGCTACAAAAAAATCCGCAACCATATGGCAGCGGATTTTTATTTTTCACGACGCATTGGTGATGCGCATGACGTAAAGTTCTATCAGGCGTTTGCAGCCTTCAAGCGCTTTTCATCCCGGCCACCCTTCATACGCTCGGCCAGCAGGAAGGCCAGTTCCAGCGCCTGATCGGCGTTGAGACGCGGATCGCAATGGGTGTGATAACGATCCTGCAAATCTTCAGCAGACACCGCACGAGCGCCACCGGTGCATTCCGTCACATCATTGCCGGTCATCTCGATATGGATGCCGCCTGGATGTGATCCTTCCGAACGATGAATCTGGAAGAAGCTTTCCACTTCCGACAGAACACGTTCAAACGGACGGGTCTTGTAATTGTTGAGCGTGATGGTGTTGCCATGCATCGGGTCACACGACCAGACCACCTTGCGGCCCTCTCGTTCAACAGCCCTGATCAGACGCGGCAGATGATCCGCCACCTTGTCATGACCAAAACGGCAAATCAGCGTCAGACGACCGGCTTCATTGTGTGGATTGAGAATATCAATCAGGTTCAACAAGTCATCGGCCTGCAAGGACGGGCCGCATTTCAAGCCAAGCGGGTTCTTGATGCCGCGGCAATATTCCACATGGGCGTGGTCAGCCTGCCGGGTACGATCACCAATCCAGATCATATGGCCGGACGTGGCATAAACATCACCGGAAGTCGAATCAACGCGGGTCAAGGCTTCTTCATAGCCAAGCAGCAGGGCTTCGTGGCTGGTGAAGAAATCGGTTTCGCGCAGGCCAGCATGATTTTCCGAATTGATACCCACAGCCTTCATGAAGTCCATGGTTTCTGTGATTCGGTCGGCCAGCTTGCGGTAACGCTCACCTTGCGGGCTATCCTTGACGAAGCCGAGCATCCACTGATGCACGTTTTCCAGATTGGCATAACCACCCATGGAGAAGGCGCGCAACAGATTGAGCGTTGCTGCCGACTGGCGATAGGCCATCAACTGGCGACGCGGGTTTGGAATGCGCGATTCTTCGTTGAACTCGATGCCATTGATGATGTCACCGCGATAGCTTGGCAGCTCCACATCGCCCTGACGTTCCATATCAGACGAGCGCGGCTTGGCGAATTGACCCGCGATGCGGCCAACTTTAACCACAGGCAACTGGGCACCAAAGGTCAGAACCACAGCCATCTGCAAGAAGGCACGGAAAAAGTCGCGGATCGTATCCGCGCCATGTTCAGCAAAGCTTTCAGCGCAATCGCCACCCTGCAACAGGAAGCCATTGCCTTCTGCCACATTGCCAAGAGCCTTTTTCAGCCTGCGCGCCTCGCCTGCAAACACCAGCGGCGGATAGGATGCGAGCTGCTGCTCGACGGCTTTCAATGCATCTTGATCTGGATAGGCAGGAACCTGCTTGATTGGCTTCTGCCTCCAGCTCGTCGGGGTCCAATTTTGCGCCATTGTCTTCACCTACGCTATATCCTGACCGTCCTTACGACCAGCTTTGATGGGGCGGCTTATAAACGGTTCATCATGCCTTGGAAAGCGCTACTTACCAGCAATTGAGCTTTCCTGACGATGAAACGGGCCGATAAAACCGGCCCGTTCTTTTCATGCTCACAGCAAAACCTCAAACACGCTCGCCGTTGCGCACCCGATAGCTGGGACTATACATGGTGACCAGCTCTTCAGCAGCCGTGGGATGCACCGCCATGGTACGGTCGAAATCATCCTTGGTGCAGCCAGCTTTCAATGTAATGCCCAGAAGTTGCGCCATTTCTCCAGCATCATGACCCAGAATATGCGCACCAACCACTTTGCGATCATCCGCATTGACGATCAGCTTCATGATGACCTTTTCAGCCCGACCGGAGAGTGTCGCCTTCATCGGCCGGAATTCTGCCTTGTAAACTTCAATCTCCGTAAAAGCTTTGGCCGCCTGCTCTTCGGACAGGCCAACCGTGCCAATTTCCGGCTGCGAAAACACCGCCGTAGCAATCAGATCATGATCCGGTGAGGTCGGATTGTTCTTATATTCTGTCTCGATAAAGCACATGGCCTCATGGATAGCCACAGGAGTCAATTGCACCCGGTCCGTTACATCGCCAAGCGCGAAAATGCTCGGCACATTGGTGCGCGAATATTGATCGACAACAATCGCGCCACGCTCGTTGACAACAACGCCTGCGGTTTCCAGCCCCAGACCCTTGGTGTAGGGATCGCGGCCCAGCGCCAGCATCACCTGATCGGCCACCAACGTGCCGTTGCGAAGAGTGCGGACATTCAATGCGCCAGACCCGTCTTTGGAAACCTCTTCAATCACATCCGTGCAGAGAATGCGGATGCCCTTGGCCTCCATGGCCTGATGCAATCCACGGCGAATATCCTGATCGAAACGCGACAGGATTTCCTTGCCGCGATAGATGAGTGTCGTTTCAACACCAAGACCGTGGAAAATATTGGCAAACTCGACCGCAATATAACCGCCGCCCGCAATCACGATCGAACGGGGCAATGCATCCAGATGGAAAGCCTCGTTCGAGGAAATGCACAGCTCATGACCCGGCAAGGCCACATGATGATTGGCCTCGCCACCGACCGCAATAATAATGCGCTCTGCGGTGACAACCCTGCCTGTTTTGACAATCCGTACGCTGTTCGGGCCTGCGATTTCAGCGCGGCTTTCGATCTGTTCTGCGCCCGCATTGGTCAATCCCTTGCGATAGAGACCCTCCAGACGGGCGATTTCCTGATCCTTGGCGGCAATCAGCTTTTTCCAGTCAAAACTGCTTGCGCCCACTGTCCAGCCGAAGCCCACAGCATCTTCAAAATGCTCATGAAACTGCGAGGCATAGACAAACAGTTTTTTCGGCACACAACCGCGAATAACACAGGTGCCGCCAAATCGGTATTCTTCTGCAATCGCAACCTTTTTGCCCATGGATGCGGCCAGACGGGCGCTTCGGACGCCACCGGAACCGCCGCCGATGACAAACAGATCATAATCAAAAGATGACATGGTAAACTCCTGGCAGGAAGGCGCTGAAACGCTCATCATACATGGGCATCAGCAGGGTAAAATGAAAGGCCGGCAAAAGAAAAGCCCGGAATGATCCGGGCTTTCAAGACGATCCCGATCCGAAGATCAAGGCTTTGCGGGAGCCGGCGCAGGCGCAGGTGCTGCTGGTGCCGGAGCCTCAACCTGCGGCATTTCCGACTTCAACTCGTTTCCGGCAACCTTGACCAAAGCGTCATTGGTATTCTTTTCAAGATCACGGGCGATGCCAGAGGCCCAGATGTCTGCGGCCTTGCCAAGCTCACGATTGGCCACAGGCTGATCACTGATCAGCTTCTTGCCAGCAGGGCTGTTAAAGAAGGTGGCAATCTGCTTCAGCTCATCCTGAGTGAAAGCCTTGGCGTAAACAATAGCGGCTTCTTTTTCGAGATCGCCACGGCGAGCAGCAAGGGCAATCGCCTGCTTGTCCACCGTGGAGTTGATCTGCTCCTCCAGATTTGGATAGGATTGGATCAGCTGCCCCTTCAGACGTGCGGCAATATTGGGCAGAATGTTATCAAAAACATTCGTGACACCCAGCGCGGTAATGGCGGACCGAGCAACATCGATCTGCGCATCAGTAAAGTCCTGCGCGCGGGCCGCTGGTCCGGCCAGAAGCGAAGCAGCGATAACCACACCGGCTGCAAAACGACCGATACCTTGATATTTGCTCATAAAACTCATGCTCCTGTTAGCTTCAAAAGCGCCGTGCGTTGATTTTTCCGCACAGGCAAACTCACCCTATAATTTCACTGCATCATCCGCATCGGCTTCGACGCAAAAGAGCGTCAGGCCAAAGGCTCCATGACCCGTGCGCCAGACGGACCGGCAACAACGGCAAGCGTGGCAAGGCCTATAAACAGCCCGTGCTCGACAACACCCGGAATCGCATACAATGCTTCTGATAGCGCCACTGCATCAGGAATGCGGCCAAAAGAAGCATCGAGAATCTGATGTCCACCATCCGTCATGAAAATCTCATCGCCCCATCTGCGCACAGACAGTTCACCCGACAGTCCAAGCCGCGACGCTGCCTTTTCAATGGCAATCCGGGTGGAAACCGCACCAAATCCATTGATCTCAATGGGCAAAGCAAAAGCACCCAGCGTTTCAACCACTTTGGTTTCGTCAGCAATCACAATCATTTTGGCGGATGCGGCTGCGACAATTTTTTCTCTCAACAGCGCGCCGCCGCCGCCCTTGATGAGGCTCAGATGGTTATCAAGTTCATCGGCACCATCAATGGTGAGGTCCAGCTCAGGCAATTCATCCAGAGATTTGAGCGGCACGCCCAGCTCGACACAGAGCCTTGCCGTGCGCTCGGATGTGGGAACGCCCTCAACCTTGAAACCGCCCGCCACCTTCTCGGCCAGCAAGCGCACGAACTCCTCAGCCGTTGAACCTGTACCAATACCAAGCCGCATACCGTCTTCAACATAAGACAGCGCCACTTCGGCAGCCTTGATCTTCATCTGGCGAACGTCCATGCGCCAAGCGCTCCTCTAAGAAAACGGCGGGCCATCTCTATAAAGACCCAACATCGCCGTCAGACTGCATTCATACACTTTGCTTCGCGGCACGCCCGAAGCTGTTTCTCAAAACAGACGAAGCAAACGCTGTTTACACGCCTCGCCCTGCAAACGAAAGCCCCTTTTACTGTCGGCCCAACGTTGCATTTGTCAGCAGAAATGCCTACCCATTCTCCCTATCTTTCAGATTTCCTCTATCTTTCAGATTTTAAAGAGAACGCACGTGTCCCAGCCTACCATTGTCTTCGACCTCGACGGAACCCTGATCAATACGGCAAGCGATCTTGTGGCCAGCCTTAATCATACCATTGCGGCAGCCAATCTTGAAGCCGTCGGCCCGGATGATCTCAACCATCTTGTTGGTCATGGTGCCCGCGTGATGATCGAGCGCGCTTTTGCGCTCCGTGGCCATGCCCTTTCCGAGGATGACCTTCCGCCGCTGATGGAGCGATTTATTACCCATTACAAAGCCAATATGCCGGGTGAAAGCCAACCCTACGCTGGCCTGATCAACGCGCTGGACAGGCTGGAGAGCGCGGGCTTCAGGCTGGCGGTCTGCACCAATAAAATGGAAGGTCTGGCCCGCCCGCTTCTGGATGGACTTGGATTAACCCGCTATTTTGCAGCCATTACCGGCGGCGATACATTTGATGTGCGCAAGCCTGACGCTCAACACCTGCTTGGCACCATTGAAAAGGCCGGTGGCAGCCCTCAGCGCGCCATCATGGTGGGCGACAGCCGCAACGATATTCTCGTTGCGCACAATGCCAATGTGCCCTCTATCGCCGTGCCTTTTGGCTATTCTGACGTCGATGTGGCAACGCTCAATCCGACTGTCATCATTGATCATTTCGATGAACTGACGGTGGAACTCGTGGAAAAGCTTTTGGCTCAATAGCGAAAAGCCCGGAGTGTCCTCCGGGCTTTTTTTCATTCCTGATAACACGTGACCGAGCTGCTCAATCTTGCCCGGCGCGGGCAGCGGAGGTGGCAACAAACGCCTTGCGGGTTGCTTCATCACGGCCATAAACGTCATCGTAATAATGCACCACGCCATCCTTATCGGGCCATGCCGTGAAGTAAGCGACATAGACCGGGAACTTCTGCGGCACTTGCACGGCACGGTTCTGGCCAGACGCAATCTGATTGTTGATGTCATCGACCGTGGTGCTCATCACGGCTGCTGCCATCACACGAGGCTCTGAAAGACGCACGCAGCCATGGCTGAGGGCGCGCATGTCGCGCTTGAAAAAGCTCTTGGCCGGCGTGTCATGCATGTAGATGGCATGGGCATTGGGGAAGAGAATTTTCAAATCGCCCAAGGCGTTGTCACTGCTTGGCGGCTGGCGCACATCCACATCACTGGTGGTATTCCAGTTAATCTGCGATGATTGAACCCGGCGTCCCTTGTAGCTGACCTCATAGCCAAGCCGGTCGAGATAGCTTGGGTCCTGACGCAGCTTAGGCAGCATTTCATTGACAATAATCGACCTTGGAACGCCCCAGTAGGGGTTGAATTCCACCGTCTGAATCATGTCCTGAAAGAAATAGGTCTGATGACCGGGCGCTCCGACCACGACACGCATGGCCAATTGCTGCTGGTGATCGTTGATATAATAGGCCTGAAACGCAGGCTGATTGATAAACACATAACGCGGACCAAGATCGGCTGGCATCCAGCGCAACTGCTCCATGGCAACAACCAGTTTTTCAATCTTTTCTGCGTTGGAATGGCCAACCATGGTGCGAATGGTGGCAGGACCAATCACACCATCAGCCTTCAGACCGCGCTCTTTCTGGTAGCCCTCAACCAGCGTCACAAGCTCAGGCGTATACTCTGGCGTGCCGGTATAATTTGTCAGGGTCAGGGCATTGTCGGTCTTGAGCGCATCGCTGCCATAGGCTTTCACCCCTGCAATGATATTCGGCAATTCCGGATTTGAACCGCCCGGCTTCAGGATACCCTTAAGATTGATGGAAACGGGCTGAACCTGCTGCTGCTGATCTTCCGAAACAAGCTTTTTCAGCTCGGCCTTCAGAGCCAGAAACTGCGGATTGGATGGATCGCGGCCGCGCAGATAAGCACCCACATCGGGACTCATGCGCAAAAGATCCAGCACAGGCTCCAGCGGCACCGGCTTGCGCTTGAAATCATGATAGCCAGAAATGCGGTTCGGATCGAGGCGACCCCGCACCGTATCCTGCACATAGGTCAGCATCTTTGCGGACAGTTCCAGCTCAAACTTCATCAGCGCCTGCTGGCGGGCATCGCCGTCCATACCCTCAAGGCCCTGCGGCAGCGTGACGGCATAATCAGCAGGGTCCAGACCAACCGTGTCGGCAATGGCAAGCGCATCCATAGCTGTCTTGGCCTTGGCAGCCACAGCATTGCCACTCACCCAGATCAGTGCGCCCTTGTTGTTATAATAGGTCTGCACGGCCTGCGCCACTTCGGGCGAGGCTGTTACCTTGACCTGCGACATGGCCAGATGCGCAACGGCAAGATCATGGTCGGCACCGAATGCGGCAATCGGTGTTGCCGGTGCGGTAATGGCAATCGCCTTCCGCGCATCGGGTTTATAGGTGTAATAGCGCGGCGACGCAACTTTCGAGATTGGCTCTGGATCGGCCAATTGCGCTGGCGGTATCACTTCCGCCGGACGCACTTCCTGTCGCTTTTCTGATCGGCCACGCAACAAATCCATCAGCGTTGTCGCGCTGGCTGTGTGAGGCAGGCCAACGGCAAAGGTCGCTGTGGTCAAAAGGGCCACCGTCAGCGCCCTGCTCAGTAAAGGTTTTTGCAATTGCTTCCCCATTCAGAAAGTCGCACGCAGGAATCAGACATAGATACCTGTTCTATTGGGCCGGTTCCCTAGCTGATTGTATCAGCATTGGGAAGTTTCTCGCGCTAAAAAGCCCGAAAAACCGGGTGTCAACTTTGTGTGACCCTCACGAGTCGGCACATGATTAACATGAGGGTAAGGTTAAGCCGCCAACTCGTTAATATTCAGTAACCATATTCAATTTCGCCACCAAAAAATCTTCACGTTTGCGTTGGTTCGCCCCCTTTGACGCAAACCCAAAAAACTTGCATTTATAACTCATATTTTATATCGGAGAGAGCATTCTCCACCCGTCTGACGATGAGGAAAACAGTCATGACATCCACACGCATCGAGACCGACACCTTCGGCCCCATTGATGTTGCCAGTGATCGATATTGGGGCGCGCAGGCACAGCGCTCGCTTGGCAATTTCAGGATCGGTTGGGAAAAGCAACCTTTGCCAGTGGTGCGGGCACTGGGCATTGTCAAACAGGCCGCAGCACGCGCCAATATGGCGTTGGGCCAGCTGGATGCCAAAATTGGCGCGGTGATTGTGCAGGCGGCACAAGAGGTCATCGACGGCAAGCTGAACGAACATTTTCCGCTGGTCGTGTGGCAGACCGGCTCCGGCACCCAATCCAACATGAATGCCAATGAAGTGATCTCCAACCGGGCCATTGAATTGCTGGGCGGCGTGATGGGCTCAAAAAAGCCTGTGCATCCGAACGACCACGTCAATATGAGCCAGTCCTCCAATGACACCTATCCGACCGCCATGCACATTGCGGCGGCAGAATATGTTACCCATCACCTGCTCCCGGCCCTGAAGCATCTGCATGACGCGCTGGATGCCAAGGCCAAGGCCTTTGCCCATATCATCAAGATTGGCCGCACCCACACGCAGGATGCCACACCGCTGACACTGGGGCAGGAATTTTCCGGCTATGCCGCGCAGGTCGCGTCCTCCATAAAGCGGATCGAACTCACCCTGCCCGGCCTTTACGAACTGGCCCAAGGCGGCACTGCCGTCGGCACCGGGCTGAATGCCCCCATCGGCTTTGCCGAGAAAGTGGCCGAGGAAATCGCCTCCATCACCGGCCTGCCGTTTATCACCGCGCCCAACAAGTTTGAAGCGCTGGCCGCCCACGATGCCATGGTCTTTGCCCATGGTGCCATCAATGCCGCGGCTGCCGCCTGCTTCAAGATTGCCAATGACATCCGCTTCCTTGGCTCCGGCCCGCGCGCCGGTCTGGGCGAGCTGGCCCTTCCCGAAAACGAACCGGGATCCTCCATTATGCCGGGCAAGGTCAATCCAACCCAGTCCGAAGCGATGACGCAAGTGTGCGCCCATATCTTTGGCAACAACGCCGCCATTACCTTTGCCGGTAGCCAGGGCCATTTTGAGCTGAACGTCTATAACCCGATGATGGCCTATAACTTCCTGCAATCGGTGCAATTGCTGGGCGATGCTGCGGTCTCGTTTACCGACAATTGCGTGGTGGGCATTGAGGCGCGCGAAGACAACATCAAGAAAGGCGTCGAAAACTCGCTGATGTTGGTCACCGCCCTCAACAGCAAGCTGGGCTATGACGCCTGCGCCAAAATTGCCAAGACCGCCCATAAGAATGGCACGACCTTGCGCGAAGAGGCAGTCGGCGGCGGTTATCTGACCAACGAAGAGTTTGATGAATATGTCCGGCCGGAACTGATGATCGGGCCGAAGTAAAATCTGATTTTGCAGCGCAGGTGAAAAATCTTGCGCTGCACACTCCAGTTTAGAATCGTTTGCAAATACCCCTTCGCGGGACTAGACGGACAGTCGGAAAATATATCGATCCGGCAAGAAAGGTCCTTTGATGGCAGACGATCTCTTTCCCCTTGGCGAAGACAATACCCCCTACCGCAAAATCACTTCGGATTACGTCTCGGTTGAGACCTTCAAGGGGCAGGAGATCCTGACCGTGGAGCCGGAGGGCCTTCGGCTGTTGGCTGAAACGGCGCTGTCCGACATCAACCATCTGTTGCGCCCCGGCCATCTCAAGCAGCTGGCCTCAATTCTGCAAGACCCGGAAGCAACCGACAACGACCGTTTCGTGGCGTTTGATCTGCTGAAAAACGCCAATATCGCCGCTGGCGGCATTTTGCCCATGTGTCAGGACACCGGCACCGCAATCGTGATGGGCAAGAAGGGCCGCAAGGTCTGGACCGATGGCGGCGATTATGAAGCCTTGGCCGCTGGCGTGCGCGACGCTTATGAGCGCAAGAACCTGCGCTATTCGCAGCTTGCCCCCCTCAAGATGTTTGAGGAAAAGAACACCAAGACCAATCTGCCCGCCCAGATCGACATTTATGAAGAGGGCGAAGACGCCTATAAGTTCCTCTTCATGGCCAAGGGCGGCGGCTCTGCCAACAAGACTTTCCTCTATCAGGGCACGCCTTCACTGCTGACCCATGACCGGATGATCGACTTTCTGAAAGACAAGATCCTGTCGCTGGGCACGGCAGCCTGTCCCCCCTATCATCTGGCCATTGTCATTGGTGGCCTGTCGGCTGAGATGAACCTGAAAACCGTGAAGCTGGCCTCTGCCCGCTATCTGGATAACCTGCCCACCGAAGGCTCTGAAAGCGGCCATGCTTTCCGCGATGTGGAGATGGAACAGGAAATTCACAAACTCACCCAGTCCATGGGTGTTGGTGCGCAATTTGGCGGCAAGTATTTCTGTCATGATGTGCGGGTCATTCGCCTGCCGCGCCATGGCGCATCCTTGCCGATTGGCCTTGGTGTTTCCTGCTCCGCCGACCGTCAGGCCATGGGCAAGATTACCAAGGATGGTATTTTCATCGAGCAGCTGGAAGCCGATCCGTCGAAATACCTGCCGGAGATTGACGAGAGCGCCCTCTCCGCTTCCATGGTCAAAATTGATCTGAACCAGCCGATGAGCGACATTCTGGCCGAACTGAGCCAGCATCCGGTCAAAACCCGGCTGTCGCTGACCGGCACCATCATTGTTGCCCGCGATCTGGCCCACTCGAAAATCCGCGAACGGCTGGAAAAGGGCGAAGGAATGCCCGATTACATGAAGAACCACCCAGTCTACTATGCCGGCCCTGCCAAGACGCCAACCGGCTTTGCCTCTGGCTCGTTTGGCCCCACCACGGCTGGCCGCATGGATAGTTACGTTGACCAGTTCCAGTCCTTTGGTGGCTCCATGATCATGCTGGCCAAGGGCAACCGCTCCCGCGCCGTGCGCGAGGCCTGCAAAACCCATGGAGGCTTCTATCTCGGCTCCATTGGCGGCCCCGCAGCCCGCCTTGCGCAAGATTGCATCAAAAAAGTCGAGGTGCTGGAATACCCGGAACTGGGTATGGAAGCCGTCTGGAAAATCGAGGTCGAAGACTTCCCCGCCTTTATCGTGACCGATGACAAGGGCAATGATTTCTTCCAGGAGTTCAATCTGGGATAGAATCAATAATACAATTCATCCTATGAGAGAAATTAGATTTCACCGTCCTGTGACACACTCTAAAGGACCGTGCGATAAGTAGAAAACCAAGCGGGCAGCCATAATCTGCCCGCTTTTTTATTGCTAAAAAGACTAAAATAGCATTATTAAATTTTTTGGTAACGATTTCCGAATACTTCGTGCCGCTTGGTTCTTAAATATTTAATGTTTATTTAATAATAATGATACGCAAAGATCAGACTGGTGGGAACAGCAATGAACACGACATCAACTCCGAAAGCGCCGGGACTTGATATAGCGGCCCAAATTACATTTGCGATGCGCTCTATGGGGCTGCCTCCGCTTCCTCGCAACTATGAATTGTTTTATGAGGCTTATATTGGCTCCAATCCGGCCTTGACGCGCAAGCTCGCCGCCCTTGGCAGTCAGGCTACACAGGCCGAGATTGATGTGATTGCGGAAGAATTCTTCGGCCACAACTCAAACCGGATCATCGAAAATGCCCATTCGCGGCTGGTTTCTGAACTCGACAGCCTTGTGCGTCTGATGAAGCAGGAACAAAGTTCGCTGGAGACGTACAACAAACTGCTGGACGAAACATCAGCCCGCATCAACGCCAAGAGCATGGCAAGCGTTGATCTGCTGCGCAATGCCATTCAGATTCTGACACTGGCAACCGGCGACACCATGGCCCATGGTGAAAAAACCGCCGAAAGCTTCAACCAGAAATCTCTTGAAATGGAAACCGTGCGCCGGGAACTGGATGAATACAAGCGGATTGCCAATACGGATTCCCTGACACGTCTGGCCAATCGCCGCGCTTTTGATGAAAAGCTTGCAGGACTTTTCAGCTACCCGACAAACCTGTCGAAAGCTGCACTGGTGCTGATTGATGTCGACCACTTCAAGCGCATCAACGACACATTTGGCCATCCGGTTGGCGACAAGATTCTTGCAACCGTTGCCAGTGTCATTCGCTCCAACGCGCCGCGTGAGGCATTTGTGGCCCGTGCAGGTGGAGAGGAATTTGCCATCATCCTTGAAGGTTCGATTGATGAGGATCTTCATGCCATGTGTGAGCGTATCCGCATCAATCTGGAAAGCACGCCGTTTCGAAACTCGCGCACAGGCGTCAATTACGGCCCGATCACGGCATCGATTGGCTATTCGACCGCTGCCAACTGCCAGGATCCGGGTGAGCTTTACAGCCGAAGCGACATTGCTCTTTATTGCGCCAAAAACGCCGGACGCAATTGCAGCCGCGCATTTGAGGCGGGAATGCGCAAGGAGTTCAACAAGAACTGGCTGCTTTACAAGGGATAGAGAGGTATTGTCCCGCACCTTGACGATTACCGCACTCGAAGCCTGCTATAATCAGGGCCTGTCGCGCGTCAGACCTTTGGCTTCAAGGTCGCGCAAATAACCGGCAAACATCTCCTCGCCTTTCTCACCAAGCTCACGCAGGTAATTCCAGGTAAAAATGCCCGTGTCGTGGCCATCATCAAACGCAATCCGAACGGCATAATTGCCAGTGGCAACCATGTTTGCAATCATGACGTTACGCTTGCCCGGCACCGTTATTTTCTGCCCCGGCCCGTGGCCCTGCACCTCGGCGGACGGAGACAGAACCCGCAGCATTTCGGCTGGCAAGACATAGCTTCTGCCTTCAGCATTGACGGTATCGCCAAAGACGACCGTTAACAGTCGACGATCAGACGACACCTTCAATTCGCTTGGCCAAACCTCGGACATCTGGTTACCTCCCACTGTATAAAAACGTCATGTGACATAAACGGCAGACGGATCAAGCACAAGGCATCATAACACTCATCGCAGAACGGCCATTGCTTGACTAAACCCCAGTTCGGCCCCAAATACAGGCGTGTCAAATGGAGAACACCGTGGATTACAAGCCCGGCCTTTTCGATAGTGCCAACCGGATCAGCCCCGATGATGGGCCGATGATGGACCCCTTTGGCCGTGCTGTGACCTATCTTCGCGTGTCGGTTACAGACAGATGTGACTTCCGCTGCACCTATTGCATGGCAGAAAACATGAATTTTCTGCCGAAAAAGGATCTGCTGACGCTGGAAGAACTGGATCGGCTCTGTTCGGCCTTTATTGCCAAAGGCGTGCGCAAGCTGCGCCTCACCGGCGGCGAGCCGCTGGTCCGCAAGAACATCATGTTTTTGATCAGAAGTCTTTCGCGGCATTTGCACAGTGGTCATCTGGAAGAATTGACCCTGACCACCAACGGCTCACAGCTTGGCCGTTATGCGCGTGAGCTTGCCGATGCCGGAGTGCGGCGCATCAATGTATCGCTTGATACGCTGGATCAGGACAAGTTTCGCACCATTACCCGTTGGGGTGATTTGAACCGCGTGATGGACGGCATTGATGCCGCGCAGGCAGCAGGCATTAAGATCAAGCTCAATGCTGTGGCGCTCAAAGGCTTTAACGAAGACGAAATTCCGCAGCTTTTACGCTTTGCCCATGGACGCGGCATGGATTTGACGCTGATCGAAACCATGCCAATGGGCGAGATTGATGAAGACCGCACGGATCAGTATTTGCCACTCTCGACCGTGCGCCAAAGGCTTTCCGAAGACTTCACGCTGACAGATCTTGACTATCGCACGGGCGGCCCTGCCCGCTATGTGCAGGTTCAGGAAACCGGCGGCACGCTCGGCTTCATCACCCCCATGACCCATAATTTCTGCGAGAGCTGCAACCGCGTGCGCCTGACCTGTACCGGCACGCTTTACATGTGTCTTGGCCAGAATGATGCCGCCGATCTTCGCTCCGTGCTTCGCTCCAGCGACGACAATGCCATGCTGTCCGTCAGCATTGACGAGGCCATAACCCGCAAGCCCAAAGGCCATGACTTCATCATTGACCGCACCACCAGACGCCCGGCAGTGTCACGCCACATGAGCGTAACCGGCGGCTGACAGAAGAAATCTATGCCTTTGCAGGGTTGGATTTTCTGCGTATGAGAGGTTGCACGCCCGGCGCGAAATTGGATACGCAGAAAGCAATCATCCCATGGCTTTGACCAGAAACATGAAAGGCGCATTGTTCATGGCATGTGCCATGGCAGGCTTTACCATCAATGATGCGCTGGCCAAATCCGTGACGCAACAGGCCAGTGTCGGCCAGATCATGTTTATCCGTGGTGCTCTGGCCTCCCTGCTGATCTATCTGGTTGCACGGCGTGCAGGTGCTGCCATGTCTTTCAGCCTGCTGCGTGATCCCTTGATCATGATCCGTGTGGTCTGCGAAATGCTCGGCTCCCTCACCTATCTGACGGCCCTTTCACTGATTCCTCTGGCCAATGCCGCGGCAATTCTTCAATCCCTGCCCTTGGCTGTCACGCTGGGCGCGGCGGTGTTTTTGCGAGAGCCTGTCGGCTGGCGGCGATGGGCGGCCATTCTGGTTGGTTTCATTGGGGTGATGGTCATCATTCGCCCCGGCGTGGAGGGTTTTACGGTGTCGGCACTCTATGTTCTGGGCAGCGTGTTTTTTGCCGCCACCCGCGACCTGGTCACAACCCGGATCAATCTGGCCACACCCACCATTGTCGTCACCCTGCTCACCGCAATCGGCAACGCTGTGGCAGGCGCACTTCTCATTCCTGCGCAAGGCGGATGGCAACCCGTTTCCCTGAGCATGTTTGCCGTGTTGCTTGCCGCAGCCGTGATGCTGTTTGCCGGCTATCAAAGTGTGATTCTGGCAATGCGAACCGGCGAAATCTCTTTTATCGCCCCCTTCCGCTATTCCAGTATGCTCTGGGCCATCGGTCTCGGCATCCTCGTTTTCCACGATTGGCCTGATCCTGTCATGCTTGCGGGCATGGCCATTGTGGTGCTCTCCGGCCTTTATACATTCCACCGGGAGCGCCAAAGAAAAATCACGGCACAAACATGATCAACATTGGCCGCCCCACGCCATCAAACCTGCCCGCCGTCATCCTCGCGGGCGGATTGTCGCGCCGGATGGGACACTCCAAGGCAACGACACATCTGGCAGGTAAGCCAATGCTGGATCACATCATTGAACGACTTTTGCCGCAGGTGAGCGCCCTTGCCATCAACAGTCATGATGGCACGCTTCATGCAGATCTGCCGCATATTGCCGATGCAATGCCTGAGCACCCCGGCCCGCTCGCAGGCATTGCTGCCGCCATGCGCTTTGCCCGTCACACCTCACAAGCGCGCCATGTGCTCACCGCTCCGGTGGATACGCCCTTCCTTCCCCATGATCTTGGCAAACACCTTTGCAGCGCCTTGCAGACCGATGACAGCATTGTGCTGGCACGCTCCGGCGGGCGCACTCACCCGGTTGTCGGCTTATGGCCAACCAGCCTCGAGGACCAGATCATCGCATGGCTGGAGGTGCCTCAAAACCGCAAGCTGATGGTCTTTTTGCAAAACCTGCCCGTAATCGAAGTCGATTTTGCCGAAATCGACACCGCAATCGGGCCACTCGATCCGTTTTTCAACGTCAACACGCCCGACGATCTCGCACGGGCTGAACTGTATCTCAAAGCGCTGCCATCATGACAAAACCCCGTATTTTTGGCATTTCAGGCTGGAAAAACGCAGGCAAGACCGGCCTGACCGTACGTCTGGTGGAGGAATTCACCCGGCGCGGGTATAGCGTTTCCACCATCAAACACGCTCACCATGATTTTGATATTGATAAGCAGGGAGCCGACAGCTATCGGCACCGGCAAGCCGGGGCGCAGGAAGTGGCTATTGTCTCTGGTACGCGATTTGCCATCATGCATGAGCTGCGCGGCGCACAAGAACCCTCGCTTGCAGATATTCTGCCACGCTTGGCCCCTTGCGATCTGTTGCTGATTGAGGGCTACAAGCGCGAAGCCATCCCGAAAATCGAGGTGCGGCGGCTGCAAGCCAATCAACACACACCCCTCTTTCCGCAAGATCCGTATATTATGGCCATTGCCGCCGATCACCCGGTTGAGGCCAGCTCAATTCCGGTTTTTGATCTGAACGATACCGGGGCCATTGCCGATTTCATTGCCACCACAACCGGCTTGTCCAGACACAGCGCATAAAAAAACCGCCGGATCGCTCCGGCGGTTTCCATCAAAATCGCACCTTATTGAACAGGCCGCACCAAAGGCGTCACACGACGAATGGTGACGCGGCGGTTCTGCTGCTCGGGCCCATAGGTCATCACTTTCAGGAACTGCTCACCGTAACCTTGTGTCACCATGTTTTCCGGCGCAATGCCATAAACCTGCGTCAGCACATTGGCCACAGCCTCGGCACGACGATCTGACAGCACCAGATTGGATTCGGCCGAACCAACAGCATCGGTATGACCTTCAATCAGAAAGGTTTCTGCCGGGTTGTTGCGCAGAACCTTGCTCATGGCATCTGCGACCTTTTTCAATGTACCCGCCTGATTCATGGAAATATCCCAACTGCCAGTGGCAAAGGTGATCGTATCAAGATCAATACGGCGCATCTTGTCACGAATACGGGCAGAATTGCGCACCTCGTCAATGGTATAAACCCGCTCCACCGGCTCCACCGGCGGCTGCTCGATGAAGTTATAATAGTCGCGGTCTGGCTGCGCGCCGACATCAACAATATAATCGTTCAACGGCACGCGAAGTCGCATCGGCGGCAGGCTGGCACCCGGATCACGGTAGACCACTTGACGGCTATCATCGGCGTCATACAGGTCGGGCGAATAGAACAGCACCACTTCCCGGCCATCTGCATCAACGCGCGAGCGCTGGATCAACTGACCATAGCGATTGCGCAATGTGACGATGCGGTCGCCATTTTCCTTGAACACCGTTTCACGCACACGCTGGTGATCAACCTGTTCATACACCACCGGGCGGCCATATTGCTCAAAGCGACGGTTATCGTCACCCCGAACCACAATCTGCCCGTCATAATCCATCACACGCCGGTCGCCGTCAAACTCCTGTCCAGCCCGCACATCCTCGGGATAGAGAAACTGCGGCTCTTTCTGCAAGCGACGCCCCTGATACTGGTCAATCGATTCCATCACCACAGGCGGGCGCGGGCGATTGCCAAAATACGCCCGCTGCGCCTGCTCGTCCGATTGCGGCACGGCGTAATTCCAGTTCTGCTCAGACTGCTGGCGCAAGCGTCGCAGTTGGTCCTCAGACATGCCCCGGCGCCAATTGGCGTCCTTGTCACTGTCGAGCACCGGCGCACCATTATCCACGGGTAGCACAATTGTGTCGTTAGACTGATCCGGTTTGGCGGCAAGCGCTTTCAAACGCTGCAACTCTTTCGGGGTGAAAGGCTGTTGCTGCTCTTGAGAAAACTGCGGACGTGCGGCTTCCGGCACCGGAGCTGGCTGGCCCGGACGTCCCGGTTGACCACCTTGCGGTGCCTGCCCGGCATCGCGTGATTGAACCGTGTTCAATGGCGGCAACATCGGTGCTGGTGCCTTGCCATTGGCGGCATCGCCGGGGGCCGGTGGTGGTGGCACAGGCGGCTGACCTGTGGGTGCGGGCTGAGCCTGAGGTGCTAGCGCTGGCTTTGCAGCCGGTGCAACAGGCTGTGGTGCAGCCTCCTTGCCGGAAGCAGCAGACGGCTCATTGGCTGGTGGCGGAGCCTTACCTTGATTTATCTGGCCTTGATTTATCTGGCCTTGATTCATCTGGCCCGGCCTTGCCTGACCCTGTTCGGGCTGACCCGGCATCACCTGACCCGGTGCGGCGGGTGCAGGAGCAGCAGGCGCTTTTTCGGCGGCAGGCGCTTTTTCGGAGGCAGGTGCAGGCGGCTTACCCTCTGGCTTGGCCGGAGGTGCCTCTTCCTGTGGTGCAGTCGGAGGCTTTTGCTTAACCGGCGCGGGTTTCACTGCCTCTGGCTTCACTGGCTCTGGTTTGATTGCCTCTGGCTTCACTGGTGCTGGCGCAGGCTCCGCCTTTGGCGGCTGCGTTTCACCCTGCTTCTCCACAGGCTTTTGTTGCTCCTGAACCTGTGGCGCGGCCGCCGGAGCAGGCTTTGCCGCCGGAGGCTCGCGTTTCTCGACAGGTGGCTTTGGCGCTTCAGCGGCTGGCGGCTTTGGCGGAGCTGGCGGCTTTTCTTCCTCTGGCGCATGGGGTTTGGTTTCGGCCTGTGGTGCCACTGCCTTCGGTGCTGGCGCTTCTTGCGGGGCTTCCTGCAATTTCGGTTTTGCTGGCTCTGGCGGCTTTACTGCTTCGGGAGGCGCGGCTTTCGGAGCCGCGGGTTCAGGCCGAGGCGGTGGCGCTTCGCTCTTTTTAGGCTCTGGTTTTACGGGTTCTGGTGCGCGGGGCGCAGGTGGCGGCTCTTTCGCTTCGGCCGGTGGCTTTGCCGCGGGCGGCACAGGCTTTTCCTCATGCGGCTTTGGCGGTTCGGGCTTTTGCCCTTCCTCCGCGTGCCCCTCGGGGTGCTTTGGCTTCAGCAATTGCGGGTCTGGCTGCCCCTCTGCCGGTGGCTCCTGCGCTTGGGCAAGTTGAAGTCCTGGCACGCCAGCTGGCGTCAAAACAGCGTGTCCATCCAGCATGGTACCAGCGGCCATAGACCGTGCTTTCGTGCCCGGATTGCCCGCAGTCAGCAGCGCATCCGACGTATTGGCGGCTGCCAATGCCTGACCTGTGGTCAAGCCTGCAAGCGCGATCAACACAGATGCTGTTATTTCAATTTTACCAGCCATAGATATTTCCTCACAGGCGAAGTTTTTCACTCCGCATTATTGAATGTTACCTGCCACATAACACCGCGTATGCACGCTCAATTTCAGGCACAAAGATGACGAGGTGGCGCTGAACCCGCTATGAACGCCATGTTCAGGAAGAATGGGTGGGGGAATCCTTCATTTTAGCAGTTGCAATTTGTCTGAAAACGGGAAAACTTAAAAAACGTTCCAGCAAAAAAAGACATTGAATTTTCTGGAGCCCTGCCGTCGGAATAACTCCCATGTCCGATGGCACCCAACAGAGAGGATCTCATGCGTATTTCAAATCGTTTTCTCGCCGCCGCTTCCATCGCCGCCCTGTCGCTGTTTGCGGGTAGCGCCATGGCTGAAGAAAAGCTCATCATCGCCTCGGAAGGTGCTTACCCACCCTTCAACAGCCTCACAACAGATGGCACGCTGGAAGGCTTCGACATCGACATTTCCAAGGCGCTCTGTGCGGAAATGAAAGTGACGTGCACATTCGTTGCCAATGACTGGGATGGCCTTATTCCCGGTCTTCAGGCCAAGAAATTCGACGCAATTGTTGCATCCATGTCGATCACCCCAGAGCGTTTGGAGAAGGTCGATTTTTCCAAGAAATATTACAACACGCCTCCGGCCATTGCCGTGCCGAAAGATTCGAAAATCACCAGTGTTGCCGAGTTGAAGGGCAAGATCATCGGTGCCCAGTCGGCGACGACTCACGCCAATTACGCTGAAAAGCACATGCCTGGCTCCGAGCTGAAGCTCTACCCAACCGCCGACGAGTACAAGCTGGACATTTCCAATGGCCGCGTTGACGCCGTGATCGATGACATTGTTGTGTTGACGGAATGGACCAAGAGTGACGCTGGCGCGTGCTGCAAGGTCTTGACCAAGCTGCCTGTTGATGTCGAAATCAATGGCCCCGGTGCCGGTATTGCTGTGCGTAAGGGTGAAACGGCCCTTGCTGATCGTTTCTCCAAGGCCATCGCCGCCATTCGCGCCAATGGAACCTATAAGAAAATCAACGAGAAGTATTTCGCCTTCGACGTTTACGGCGACGAATAAATCTGGTTAAGACACCCTCTGGCGGGTGCCCTTGTGCCCGCCAGAGATTTTGACCCAACAAAAAAGCGGCAAAGACCGCACGGGGATTTGGCTCAATGAGCGGACTTGCTTCCGCGCTCGACGCCCTATGGGCGTTCGTTTCGCAGATTTTTGATCCATTTTGTGGCAGCATTGGCGTATTTTCGCTGTTTGCGTCCAATACACTTCTGGCCTGCGGCGATACCGGCTGGGGTGATGAAATCGGCTTTGGCTTCAAGGTCACGGTCACGCTTGCCTGTGCCACGCTGCCAATCGGCCTGCTGATCGGTTTTTTGATCGCTCTGGCCAGCCAGAGCCAGGAAAAACTGTTGCGCCGGGCGGCAGCCATTTACACCACGATTTTTCGTGGATTGCCGGAGTTGCTGACGCTGTTCATCGTCTATTACGGCCTGCAAATTTTTCTGCAAGCCGTGCTGGCAGCCATGGGTTTTCAGGAACGGATTGAAATCAACGCCTTTTTTGCGGGCATGATCGCTCTGGCCTTTGTGTTTTCCTCCTATTGCGCCGAGGTGCTGCAATCGGCGTTCAAAGCCATTCCCACTGGCCAATATGAGGCCGGTGCCGCCATTGGCCTGTCAAAGACCAAAACCATGCTGCTGGTGATTTTGCCGCAGCTCATTCGAATTGCTCTGCCCGGCATTGTTAACTTGTGGATGAACCTGCTGAAAGATACAGCCCTTGTTTCGGTTGTCGGCCTTTCCGACATTATCCGCCAGACCGGCATTGCGGCACGGGTCACCAAGGAAGCTTTCCTGTTTTACCTGATTGCCTGTTCGCTTTATCTGGTACTGGCCATCCTGTCCTCCATTGCCATCGGCTTCATTGACCGCTGGACCAAACGCGCCGGGGTCAGCCGATGAGCCACGCACAGGACCTCATTCCACCCCGCCCGGCCCCGCCTGCAACGCACCCCGGCCTTAACCCGGCCCGTGCCCTTGGTATTGTGCTTTTGCTGATCTGGGCGGTCCTTGGCCTCGGGCTTCTGGCGATGATGATCACCAATTGGGATCAGGATAAATTCGTCAAATACGGCCCACGTATTCTTGATGGCCTTGTGACCACGCTGATCATCGTTGCGGTCTCTATTGTCTTTGGGGCGATTCTGTCTGTGCCCATCGCTATCGGGCGGATGTCGAAAAACCGTATCGCCAATGCTGTCACCTTTGCCTACGTCTATGTGTTTCGCGGCACACCACTGTTGGCGCAAGTTTTCATGGTCTATTATGGTCTGGGCGGGTTTCGATCGGCCTTTGAAGACGTTGGCCTCTGGTGGTTTTTCCGGGATGCCTGGTATTGTGGCGTGCTGGCACTGAGCCTGAACACCGCCGCCTATCAGGCCGAAATCCTGCGCGGTGCCATTCTCAGCGTTCCAAAAGGCCAGCGCGAAGGAGCCGCATCGCTTGGCCTGCCAAACAGCGTCACCTTCTGGAAAATCATCGTGCCGCAAGCGCTGATCGTGGCCCTTCGGCCTTACGGCAATGAAATCATCTTGATGGTCAAAGCCTCGGCCATTCTGGCGATTATCACCGTGCTCGATCTGATGGGGCAAACGCGCTATGCCTTTTCCCGCACATTTGATTATCAGGCCTACCTCTGGGCCGCTATTTTCTATCTCACCATTGTTGAGACATTGCGCCACGTCTGGGCAGCAATTGAACGCTACCTGACACGCCATCTGAAACGTTAGCAGCACTCACGCATACGCGCTGCTAACACTTTGGTTTTTATGATAAAAATGCGTTTGTGACATTTTTGTTAAGCCTCGATTAAGGCTAACATGGAACCATATCTCTATCGGCCCAGCCGATACGGAACGGTTAATCACCGCCGCTCCGCTCAAAAATTGTGGGAACGAGAGTGAGGTTACCATGAACGAAGACATGGAAATGATGCTGAAAGGCTATGGCCTGACCACCGCACAAATTCTCTATCGTATGCCGGATCACCCAACGCTGCTGCAAACCTATCTCTGGCAGCATTATGATCTGGCACCGGATTTTCCTGAAATGCAGAGCTTTTTGAAATTTTGGCAGGAAAAGCTCGACGGCCCACTGCATTCGGTGCGTTATGTCCATCGCAAGCTGATTGCCGCCAATGAATGGCGGGCGCTGAAGGGTGAGTTCATTCTGCACTAAAGCGTGTCGCAGTGAACAGGATTAACTGCGACACGCTTTAGATGTTATTTTATCGTTTGTCTTATCGGGAAAACCGGGTTCCACTTTTCCCTGACAAACTTTAAAGCCCTTCGCACCCATGTTGCCAAATGGCCGATGAGCCGGTATTCCCTCAGGCCAATAGCTGCCCGGCAGCGCTGCGTTTGAGGGTTTCGCAATGGCAAAGATTGATGAAGAAAAGCTGTCCGAGGCCTATAATCGGGCCTTGGCGCTGGAAAAATCGGGCGAGATTGACGAAGCAGTCAAAGCCTATCACGAGGTTTTGGAGATCGACCCGGAAGACCATGGCGGGGCAGCGGTCCGCATCGCCTCTCTTGGCCGCGGTGAGACGCCATCGCGTGCCTCCGACGCCTATATTGAAACGCTGTTTGACCAGCACGCTGAAGATTTTGAAGATATTCTGGTTGAACAACTGGGCTATGCCGTGCCGGTTATCGTGCGTCAACGCCTGCAAGAACTGGGGCTTGGCCCCTTCAAGCGAATGCTGGATCTAGGCTGTGGCACGGGCCTGACCGGCGGCACGCTCCGCGACATCGCCGATGACATCACCGGCATCGACCTTTCGGAAAATATGGTCGAGATTGCCCACGAGAAAGACCTGTACGACACGCTTTATGTGGCCGAAGTTGAAGACTTTCTCGAAGACAATGACGAAGAGCTGTTTGACATTGTCACCGCTACCGATGTGCTGCCCTATCTTGGTGCATTGGAGCCACTGTTTTTTGGCGTATCGGAAAATCTGGCTCTTGGCGGCATTTTCGTATTCTCGTCCGAGACCATGGGCGACGACGTGCCGTACAAGGTCGGCCCTCACCAGCGTTTCGTCCATGCCCAAAGTTATATCCGCGAACGGCTTGCGGCCACCGGCTTTGAAATTCTGGAAATCTCCGACATCAATGTACGGATGCAGGATGGAGAACCATCACCGGGTCATCTGGTGATCGCTCAACTCAAGACGCTGAATTGACAGCAGGGGGCGGGAGAACATCATATCAAAACTTTTCCCGCCTCTGACACCGTACAGAAATGGTGCCGCAAGAAAAAACGCGCCTACAGCATGTCGCGTTTTATTGTCCTCAATAAAACGATAACGTCCATGCGAAAAAGAAAGAGCTAAAGCCTGTCGCAGTGAATCCTATTCACTGCGACAGGCTTTAGCTTTTTAAAAAAAAGATTCAGCAAACTGACGTAAAATTCTGATAACAATCATAAAATTCAAACAAGGCTGCAAACACGCTCCTTGCTGGATTGATCCGCATTGGCCGCCGTATTCAACCGTTGTGCGAAAACAATTATAAATTGAATCATCTCGCCCGTAAAAGCGATTGATGTTAAAGAGAAAAGTCTTTTCCTGCCTGCTTTGGTGCGATACCTGTTGATGCAGACACCAAGGAGACTCGCATGGCCAAAGTTGCATTCATCGGATTGGGCGTCATGGGCTATCCCATGGCAGGACATTTGCAAACCAAGGGTGGGCATGATGTCACAGTCTATAATCGCACCACAGCAAAGGCTGAAAACTGGGTCAAGCACTATGGTGGCGCACACGCATTGACCCCGGCAGAGGCAGCGAAAGACGCGGATTTTGTTTTCACCTGCGTTGGCAATGATGACGACCTGCGCGCTGTCACCATTGGCCCGGATGGCGTATTGGCCAGCATGAAGCCCGGCGCAATCCTGATTGATAACACCACGGCCTCTGCCGATGTTGCCCGCGAGCTTTACGCTTGCGCCAAAGACAAGGGCTGTGGATTTATTGATGCGCCGGTATCGGGTGGTCAGGCCGGTGCTGAAAATGGCGTTTTGACCGTGATGTGTGGCGGTGACGAAGCGGTGTTTGCAACAGCAAAGCCGGTGATCGACGCTTTTGCCCGAATGATTGGCCTGATGGGGCCTGCCGGGTCGGGACAGTTGACCAAAATGGTCAACCAGATCTGCATTGCCGGTATTGTGCAAGGATTGGCCGAGGCCGTGCATTTTGGCAAGAGCGCCGGGCTGGACATTGAAAAAGTTGTTGAGGTCATTTCCAAGGGAGCCGCCGGTTCATGGCAAATGGAAAACCGCTACAAGACCATGAATGCCGGTCATTATGATTTTGGCTTTGCCGTGGACTGGATGCGCAAGGATCTTGGCATCGTGCTGAATGAAGCCAAAAACAATGGTGCAAGCCTACCTGTCACCGCACTGGTCGATCAGTTTTATGGCGATGTGCAAAAGCTCGGCGGCAATCGCTGGGATACGTCGTCGCTGCTGGCACGGCTGGAAAAGTAACACAGTGTCGATCAAAGCGGGCAGCCACCTGCCCGCTTTGATCGGACTTATTCCTCGCCGGATTTATTGCTGTCCAGCGCCATATAATCCAGCGGCAATTCCGTCGTATATTTGATCTGCTCCATGGCAAACACCGACGAGACATCGCGGATTTCGATCTTGGCAATCAGGCGCTTGTAGAACGCATCATAAGCGGCAATATCGGGCACCACGACGCGCAAGAGATAATCCACATCGCCGCTCATACGGTAAAATTCCACCACTTCCGGGAATTCGCCAACCACTTCCGAAAAGCGCTTCAGCCATTCGATGGAATGGGTGCTTGTGCGGATCGACACAAATACCGTGACTTTGGTATTGACCTTGGCCGGATCGAGCAGCGCCACGCGGCGCTTGATCACGCCATCTTCTTCCATCTTCTGGATACGCCGCCAACAGGGTGTCGTGGAAAGACCAACTTTCTTGGCAAGATCAGCAACAGCGAGAGTGGAATCTTCTTGCAGAATACGAAGAATTTTTCGGTCCAGACGATCCATATGCAGCCCCATCGAAATTTTTTTTCTTGTATATCCCAAAAATACACAGATGAAAGCAAAATGCGGTCATCTCGTCAGGTGATCCACTTCATTTTTCAAGACGGGAAGCAAATCTGTTTCAAACCAGGGATTTTGTTTGAGCCAGCCGCTATTGCGCCAGCTCGGATGCGGCATGGGCAATAATTTCGGCCCGGCCTCATTGCGAAAAAAGTAATCGCGCCAGCCTTCCACTGTTTGCGTCATCCCCTGCCTGTGCCGATTGCCCAGATGCCAGCGCTGCGCATACTGCCCGATCAGCAGAATCAGCTCGATCTGCGGCATGGCTTCCATCAAACGCGCCCGCCAAAGGGCCGCACATTCACGCCGCGGCGGCAAATCATGGCCATGGTGATCATAGCCGGGAAAGCAAAGCCCCATGGGCACAATTGCAAAACGACCCGGATCATAGAAACGGTCCCGGTCCACCCCCAGCCATTGCCGCAGTCGGTCGCCGGATGCGTCGTTAAATGGCACCCCCGTCTCATGAACACGCTTGCCCGGTGCCTGACCCGCAATCAGGATTCGTGCTGTGGCGGACAGAATCACAACGGGGTTCGGCTCATGCGGCAACTGTTTTTCCATGCCTCCAGCCGGACATTCGTAGCAAAGGCGACAGGCCTTCACGGCCTGCGTCAGTGCCGCAATCTCGCGTTTCCGTTGAGAGTTTGTCATGATTGACCCGCCAGCAATTGCCCTATTGTGGCCCATTTTGATAACAGCCGGTATCTGAAAATGGCAAATAAATCCTTTCCAGAAAGCAACCCTTAAGATTTTACGGCTAGAGTAAGGGTCACTGTGGAAACATTGCAACCATATCATGGGTCAAAGCGTCTCACATTCGTCGGACAAGCACATTGTCGACCTCACGCGAAACCGTCGCAGCAATGCAACGGCCAAAGCCTTGCGTGCGACCAGAGAGCGGCTTCAATCAACCCACGGCGGCGCGCCAGCTTTTGAAAAAGAGCTGCTTTCCATGCACGCGCAGGCCAGCCTGCAAGGTGCGGCCATCACACCGTTCATGATCATTCTCTTTGCAGCGGTCTCAGCCTATCTCTCGCGTGATCCAACTTATATCCTGTGGGCACTTCTGGCCTTGAGCGTGCACGCGCTGAACATCCTTTTGGTTCGCAAAGCCGCCAAACGGATTCCAGCCTCCCGGCATCAGGAACATTGGCGGCACATGCTGCTGGCGGGTCATGGCCTCATGGGCTGTTGCTGGGCAATTTTCGCCTATCAGAATTGCGCCGCCTGCGGCCCGACGGCCGAACTGCTGCTCAAGGGGGCCGTTCTGCTGATTGTGCTTTGCGTGACCGCCATGACCAACATCCTGCTTCGGCAGGCGGTGATCTATGCCTCAGCCCCGGTCATGGTTGCCCTCAGCGCGCAGGCCGCCCGCTCTCAGGCCGTTGATGATATAGGCGTGGCAGGCACCTTTATCGTCTGCGTTGCCTTTTTTGCCTATATTACCAGCAGGCTCTATACGTCCAATCTCAAGCTCCTGTCGTTCCAGAGCGAAAAGGATGACCTGATTGCCGAGCTTGAGGTGGCCAAATCCATGTCGGATGAAGCCCGTAGGCGGGCAGAAGACGCCAACATGGCCAAATCCCGCTTCCTTGCCTCCATGTCGCATGAATTGCGCACGCCGCTGAATGCCATCCTCGGCTTTTCAGAGGTCATGGCCCATGAAGTGCTGGGGCCGTTGAACAATCCGCTCTACAAGGAATATTCCGGTGATATTCACCGCTCCGGCCAGCATTTGCTGAACCTGATCAACGAAATTCTCGACCTTTCCCGCATCGAAGCCGGCAAATACGATCTCTCGGAAGAATCAATTTCGCTGGTGGATGTGGCAGAGGACTGCGTGGGAATGGTGCAGTTGCGCGCCAAATCCAAGGGCATCAAAATAAGACCGCACTATGAGACGAATATGCCCTCGATCTGGGCCGATGAAAAAGCCATGCGGCAAGTGGTGCTGAACCTGCTTTCCAACGCGGTGAAATTCACACCCGAAGGCGGCGAGATCGCCGTCAAGGTTGGCTGGACGGCCGGTGGCGGCCAATATATCTCCATCAAGGACAATGGTCCCGGCATTGCCGAGGAAGAGATCCCTGTGGTGCTCTCTGCCTTTGGCCAAGGCTCTGTGGCCATCAAAAGCGCCGAACAGGGCACCGGCCTTGGCCTGCCCATTGTGCAGGCCATTCTGACCAAGCATGGCGGCGAATTCAAGCTGCGCTCAAAATTGCGTGAAGGTACCGAGGTGATTGCAATCCTGCCCGCCAAGCGCGTAATGCAAAGCCTGCCTGCCGTGTCCAGCACCCAGGCCGTTGAGCAGCGCAAACGCTATTTTGCGTGATCACCAGCAACGCCTGACAAGACGGAATTGCGCGTCAACGTTTCTCCGTTTTTCCATGACGCCACCGCCCATAATTACGGTTCCACCGCGCCATTTTCAAACCCGCTCTGCGGCGAAACCTGCGGGCAGCACTGACGTCATGCGACAAGACCACGATACCAACCGGCACCATCCAAAATCCCAGAATGGGCAAGAAGCCGAGACAGCCACCCAAAATCAATCCGATACCGATAGACACCCTTCCGGCCCTTGATTGAGGAAAGGGCATGGCAAAGCTGCCCAGATGGAGCCGTCCATTTTCTCTATCTATGCGATATTTTTGATTTTTTCTTGTTGTCACACGCTTTCCTGCTGCATTTTCAAACATGTTATCCACACCCACAGAGATGGGAAAATGGAGAAAATAATACAAGATGTGATTTTTTTTAAAAAAGGGACTTGGCAAACGGGCCAAGGGTCAGTAGAAGCCCACTCACACCAACCGAAGCGGTTCACACCACTTCAAGCGGTATTCCTTGGTAGCTCAGCGGTAGAGCATTCGACTGTTAATCGACAGGTCGCCGGTTCGAATCCGGCCCGAGGAGCCATTTTCCAACCGACAGGTTGATCATAAAGAGCGAAATCAGCAATGATTTCGCTCTTTTTTTGTGGTAGGTTGCCAAAAGCAGAATAAAGCTTTTTTACCAATCGCAATTGAATAAAAGCCTTGGCGAATCGATCAAAGCTTACTAGAAGCCCACTCACACCACCGGAAGCGGTTCACGCATCTCCAAGTGGTTTATTCCCTGGTAGCTCAGCGGTAGAGCATTCGACTGTTAATCGACAGGTCGCCGGTTCGAATCCGGCCCGGGGAGCCATATTCCAGCCGATGGGCTGATGTTAAAAGAGCCGGATCATCGATGACCCGGCTCTTTTCATTTTGACAGATATGTCAAACAATTATCGGCATACGGTACGCTTCTCAACGATCAGACGGCCATGGTGACGGTACTTGATTGTCTTGGTGCGGCAATGGTCCCGGTAATGGCGCACGCGCTCGTGACGGTAAAAACGTCTGTCATGATGGCGCTCGAAACGGTCAGGGTAATGGCCACGATCAGAGATCACCACCATAGAGCTTTGAGCCATGGAGGGTGCCGCAGTGGCGGTGATGCAGCCAAGGGCAATCAAACCAGCAACCAGAAATTTCTTCATTTTTTTCTCCTGATGTCTCTTCAGTGAAGTGATGACTGACAATTAGCCACCCCTGCATGAATTAACTCTGAGGAGGGCGTTCATGTTCCAGACATGTTGTCAAAGAACTGAAACGGGCGGCCTTTGTGAAGCCTCACGTCCAGTTCCCGCAGGCCAATCTTGCGCAAAACAGCCAGAGAGGCGGCATTGTCCACATGCGCAAATGCAATGAAACGCTGATGAGGTGCCTGCATCGAGAACCACGCCATCAACCCCTTGCCGATTTCGGTGGCGAAGCCTTTGCCCCATTCCTGTCTGCCTATGGAATAACCAAGCTCAAATTCGCCCGAGTCGTCTGACCACGAAAATCCGGCCCGGCCAATGAAGCGGCCGTCGTCTTTCGCAATCAGTTTCAGCTTGCCCGTTCCAACGCCGCCTCCCTCATATTCATCCATCCAGCCTTCGATCCGCTGGACGGCATAGTCCAGACTCCACGGTTCACCCGTGCTGACAAACCGGCTTGTTTCCGGTGTGGAATGCAGATCGGCCAGCAAGGCAGCATCCCCTGCCCGCCATGGCGTCAAAATCAGCCGCTCGGTCTCGCAGACCACAGGAATCCGGTGCACACCGCCTGTCACGGCCGCCGTCACGCCTGTCGTGCCCGGAAAGGTCAGCGGCAGGCTTTTGAGCGCGCGTGCCGCCAGATAGGCCCAGGCTTCTGCCTCCATGGCGTCGCCATCCAGAGCCAGATCATCGGCATTGATCACCTCTGCCGCTTGCGCCTTGGCCATGGCCACCAGATCAGCCATGATGACGGCGTTGAGGCGGCCACCGCCGCAGATAATGTACGTCTTCGGTTTTTGCGGAAGATGCCGGGCGGAGGCGAAAATGGAAGCCGCCGCCAGATGCGCCAGCGTTCTTGCCCCATCTTCCAGAGTGGCATCACCGGGCTTTGGCGGCGCAAAATCATTGCGATCCAATGACCGCCTTGTGTTGGCCGTGAAAAACCGATGATTGAGATAGGCATCGGCCAGTGCGGGCACCACCTTGCCTTTCGCCGCTATTTCGCCGCCCGCGTCAAAGGCTTTGCCGGTCTGGCCTTCGACCCATTGATCAATCAATGTGTTGCCCGGCCCGCTGTCAAAGGCGATAATCTCACCATCGGCTCCAATGAAGGTCAGATTGGAAATACCGCCGATATTGACGAAACAGACCGGCCTCTGCGCGGCACCCATGCTGGCCGCAAGGGCGGCGTGATAGACCGGCACCAGCGGCGCACCCTGCCCGCCGTGGGTCATATCGTTGGCGCGCATATCATAGACCACATCAATGCCGGTTTCACGCGCCAGCAAGGCTCCATCACCGATCTGGACGGTCAATGCCTGATCCGGCCTGTGCAGCACGGTCTGACCATGAAAACCAATCACATCCATATCGCGCGAACGAAGCTGATGGGCGGCCAGGAAAGCCTTCACCGCCGCTGCATGATGCAACGTCAGCGCCTCCTCCAGCACGCGCAGGTCTCCGGGCCGCTGCTGCCGCTCGGTGATGGTCTTCGCATCTTCCAACCCCTGACGAAGCATTGCCCGGAAACCATCATCATAGGGAATGGATAAAAATGGTCCACGTTCAAGCTTGCCCAAGCCATCCGTGGTGAGCATGGCCACATCGATGCCATCCATGGAGGTGCCGCTCATAAGCCCAAGGGCGCGATAGATTTTGCTCAACGTCCGGATTCCTTCTCTGACAGGCTGATAAACCACGTAATTCATGGCCGAAACGGGTGCAATTTCAAAAAAACAATGCTAAAGCCGCCTCAAATTCCAAAGTCCGATACCAGAAGGCGTGACAATCATGTCAAAGTTCAAGTCCGATTTCCTGCATATCCTGTCCGAGCGCGGCTTCATCCACCAGATGTCCGACGAAACCGGCCTTGATGACCTGCTGTCGAAGGAAAGCGTGACCGCCTATATCGGCTATGACCCAACGGCTTCCAGCCTGCATGTCGGCCACCTGATGCAGATCATGATGCTCAACTGGTTTCAGGAAACCGGCCATCAACCCATTTCGCTGATGGGCGGCGGCACCGGCATGGTCGGCGATCCATCGTTTAAGGAAGAAGCCCGCAAGCTGATGACCATCGACATGATTGAGGACAATATCGCCTCAATCAAGCGCTGCTTTGCCAATTACCTCGATTACGACAAAGGCCCCAAGGGCGGTGCCTTGATGATCAACAATGCCGAATGGCTGCGGAGCCTGAACTACCTTGAGTTCCTGCGCGATGTTGGCCGTCATTTCTCTGTCAATCGCATGTTGTCGTTTGATAGCGTCAAGACGCGCCTCGATCGTGAACAATCACTGTCCTTCCTCGAATTCAACTACATGATTCTTCAGGCCTATGACTTTGTGGAGCTGAACAAGCGCTACGGCTGCCGCCTGCAAATGGGCGGTTCTGACCAATGGGGCAATATCATCAACGGTATCGACCTCGGCCACCGCATGGACACACCACAACTCTACGCGCTGACGGCTCCGCTGCTGACCACATCCTCAGGCGCAAAAATGGGCAAGAGCGCCTCTGGTGCCGTGTGGCTGAACGCCGATCTGCTGCCGATCTATGATTTCTGGCAGTATTGGCGCAACACGGAAGATGCCGACGTTGCCCGCTTCCTGAAGCTCTTCACCAAGCTGCCCATGGACGAAGTGGCCCGTCTTGCCGCCCTTGGCGGTGCCGAGCTGAATGAGGCCAAAAAGGTGCTGGCAACAGAAGTCACCGCCATCCTGCACGGCCGCGCAGCTGCCGAAGAAGCCGCTGAAACCGCCCGCAAGACCTTTGAAGAAGGCGCACTGGCCGACAACCTGCCCTCCATCGAGGTCGCCACCTCTGAACTCGAATCCGGCATCGGCCTTCTAGCCCTGATCGTCAAAGCCGGCCTCGCCACCTCCAACGGCGAAGCCCGCCGCCATGTGCAGGGTGGAGCGGTGAAGATTAATGATCAGAGCATGTCAGACGAGCGCGCAAGCATTGGCACTGGTGAAGTGACGGTGGATGGCGTTATCAAGCTGTCATTGGGCAAGAAGAAGCATATTCTGGTGCGTCCGGTTTGAAACAAATATCGGACGCGGCTATAGTCCGCGTCTGACTGCGCTCAGGTGGCGTTCTATGTGGTAAGCCGCAAAGAACTCCACCCATTGTGTCGGTCGCAAAGAACTAAAGAACATTCCTATCAGAAGGATAGGTGAAGATATGTCTGCGACCCCACCCACTTCAATTCTCACGTCCCGCCTTCTGTTGCGCGCAGCACGCCCGGAACATGCCGACGCAGTTTTTGAAGCATATACCGGCAACCTAGAGGCTTCACGTTACCTTCAACGCAAAGCTCATGCTTCAGTGGAGAGAACGCGAGCCATCATGGAAGCATGGGGTGAGCTGAACTGGCTGAAGACAACCCGCTTCGTCTGGACCATTTTTAAAAAAGACGAAACGGCAATTGGCCTGTTTCTTCTCTTCATTGAAAACAATATCGCTGAAATTCATTACGGAATCGGACCATCCTATTGGGGACAAGGTCTTGTTACGGAAGCCGGAGTTGCCGTGATGGATTGGATCGTGAACACGTCTTCCTTGCCAGAGGTTACGACCTGCTGCGCTGCGGAGCATCAAGCCAGCTTGAGAGTGCTCGAAAAAATTGGACTCGAACGCGCTGAATTTCGGCCAGCATCTCTGTTTCTCTCAACAACAAATACGCGGGAAGATGCATGGCTCTATCATTGGAAACGCGCTGAGCGATAACAATCACGCTGTGAGCAAAGAGACGCTTTAATTGGGAGTTTTGCGACAAGTGAGAACGTTACAAGATATAAAAAATAATAGCATTCGTTTGCGCTGGTTAAGCTTCTCAGCGGCTTTGACGATATTAACGATAGTCGTTTCATTTTCCGTCTCCTATTCCGCCAACCATCAGTTTTTTAGCACCGTAAAGATGCCAATCCTGAGGAGCTACGGCGGCACAACTTTTGAAGACATACGAAATCTAGAACTCTGGCGGGTCATCACAGCGCAACTCATTCATGCAAAACCTGCCCATATGCTGCTCAACGCGCTCTGCATGTTTCTACTCGGCAGTCTGGTTGAGAACAGAATCGGCGGTTGGCGAACGTTTTCAATTTGGCTGATTGCAGGAGGAATTGCCACCACCATCAGCCCCATCCTGACCGAAGCACCTTGGAATGTAGGAACTGGAGCATCACAGGCGACCTTCGCATTTGCAGGATGCGCGACAGCGTTTGAGCTCTCCAGCTCCCAGAAGCGCAAGCTAGCATGGGCCTTGATTTCACTTGTTGTCATTCCCGGTATAGCGCTCGATCTGATTTATGGTGGGTATCCCAAGCCCGGTCATATTGCAGGCTTTGTCCTCGGAATGCTCTTCGGTCAACTTTACAGGAACCGCCGGAAGACAGGTTTCCAACTGTCGCAAAATTCCTAGAATTTTCAATAAATTCGATGGCTCTGTCTTTAAACCCAAACTCCCGTTGCTAAACTCAGTTGCAAATATCGAAGTTTTGCACTCGATATTTTCGACAATCGTTGCCTCCTTCCAACGGACCGAAGAGATTCCTTTTCTTTCTCACTCATCATCCTTGCCACCCCTCCTCAAACACCAAATCCTCCAACGCCAGCCGCTTGCGCCACCCCTTCACTTGCAATTCCGGCTCATCATACAACTCGGCAACGTGGCCAAGGCATAGCCACCCCACAATCTCAATCCGCTCTGGAATATTGAGAATTGCGCGCAAATCGGCATCGTGAAAAATGCTGACCCAGCCGACGCCAATACCTTCTGCGCGGGCGGCGAGCCAGAGGTTTTGGATGGCGCAGACGGTGGAATAGCTGTCCATGCGGGGGTTATGGGTGCGGCCCAGCACCACGGGGCCTGCGCGGTCTGGGTCGCAGGTGACGCAGATGCCGAGGGGGGCTTTGAGAATGCCCTCAAGCTTCAGATTGCGGTAGAGCGTGGCTTTTTCGCCTTCAAACAGGCTGGCTGCCTCGGCATTGGCCTTGGAGAAGGCTTGCCAGACGGCTTGACGGCGGGCGCTATCGCGCACCAGCACAAAGTTCCATGGCTGCATGAAGCCAACGGAGGGGGCGTGGTGGGCGGCGGTGAGGATGCGCCAGAGTGTGGCATTGTCGATGGGGTCGGGCAGAAATTCATCGCGCACGTCGCGGCGGGTCATGATGGCCCGGTAGACGGCGGCGCGCTCTTGTTCAGAAAAGGCCCCGGCGGAAACCAGAGCGTGGCTTGGTGTGTCTTGCATCGTTTGGTCCCCAACAATGCGCCTTTACGCGATTTTTCACGAATCGCGGTTCAGCAAAACGCACCTGCCGTCCGCGCAAGTGCGTCTATCATGTCAGGCCGGTCTTCTGACTGGGTTTCATCTGGCTGCCGCACCTTCCCGGTTTTCACCAGTGGCAAAAGCTGCAACCATCCACCTCACAGCGTTGGGCACGTTGCGGAATTTCACCGCATTCCCGATTCTCTCATTGCAAAATGAGCACCTGACGGGACAGATATTTAAAGCAAAGTTCTGGGTGAAGCTAGGCGCTCACAGGGAAATAGCGAACATAGGCAAATTCTTCGCCAGAAGGCGACCAGCTCGGTACATTGATGGTACCCTGCCCGCCAAACAGCTCAAACAGCGTCTCAAGATTGCCGCCATCCATATCCATCAGGCGCATCCGCACATTGAGATCACGCGGGTGATCAAACACATCGCTATCATAGGAAATGAAAACGACCTTGCGATTGTTGGGGCAAGGATGCGGAAACCAGTCACCATAGCCATCATCGGTCAGTCGCTGCGCGTCGCTTCCATCGGGTCGGATGCGCCAGATCTGCATGGTTCCGGTGCGGCTGGAGTTGAAATAGATCCACTGCCCATCCGCCGACCAATCCGGGCCGTCATTGCGGCCCTCACCATGGGTCAGGCGGCGCTCGTCGCTGCCTTCAACCGTGACGGTGTAAATATCAAACACCTGATCACGGATGCCGCAATAGCACACCCGCTGCCCATCCGGCGACCAGCCATGCCAGTAGGATGGTAGGTGATCGGTAATCTGAATGGGCGTGCCGCCCTCGGCTGGCAGAATGTAGATGCAGCTCTTACCATGCTCCACCTTGTCGCAGATTGCCAGCCATTCACCATCCGGCGAAAGTCCGTGGTCATTGTTACAGCGGGTGGCAAAGCCGGTATCAATCTTGTCGAGCTTTGGTTCATCGCAAAGCGGCAGCCGATACATCAACCCCTCATCATTGATGATCAGGAAGTGTCCATCGCGTGACCAGTTCGGCGCTTCCACCAACCGTTCCGTCTGCCAGACAATACGGCTCTGACGGGTCTCGATATTGTAGATTTCCACAGAGCTTCGCATTGACTTCTACCTGTCCCGGAAGCGGTTGGTAATCGGATACCGACGATCCCGGCCGAAATTCTTCTTGGTGATCTTTACACCCGGAGCCGATTGGCGGCGCTTGTATTCGGCCAGATAAAGCAGATGTTCGACCCGATGCACGGTGGCCACGTCATGGCCGCGGCCCACAATGTCATCCACCGACATTTCCTTTTCCACCAGGCATTCCAGAATATCATCCAGCACCGGATAGGGCGGCAGGCTATCCTGATCAGTCTGGTTTGGCCGCAGCTCGGCGGATGGAGCCTTGGACAGGATATTGGCAGGAATCACCTCGCCCGCAGGCCCCAGCGCGCCCACTGGAACATGCGCATTGCGCCATGCCGAGAGGGCATAGACCTGCATTTTGTAGAGGTCTTTGATCGGGTTGAAGCCGCCATTCATATCGCCATACAGCGTGGCATAGCCCACTGACATTTCCGATTTATTGCCCGTTGTCACCACCATCGAGCCGAACTTGTTGGACACTGCCATCAGAATGGTGCCACGGGTGCGGCTTTGCAGGTTTTCTTCGGTAATGCCGCTTTCAGTACCCTCGAACATATCGGCCAAACTGGACAGGAACCCCTCCACCGGCTCTGAAATCGGCACGATGTCGTAACGGCAACCAAGCGCCTTGGCGCAATCCTCGGCATCCTTGAAGGATTCTTCCGATGTGTAATGATAAGGCAGCATGATGGTGCGCACGCGCTCATGCCCCAGCGCGTCCACCGCCATGGCCGCGCAAATGGCCGAATCGATACCACCAGACAGGCCCAGCACAACACTTTTGAACCCGTTCTTGTTCACATAATCACGGAAGCCCAACATGCAGGCGCGATAATCGGCCTCCTCACCTTGCGGAATAGCGGCAACCTTACCCGGCTCACAGCGCCAGCCATCTTCTCCGCGCTGCCAGTCGGTCAGCGCCAAGCATTCCTCAAACTGCGGCATCTGGAAGGCCAGCGACTTATCGGCATTGATGCAGAAGCTGGCACCATCAAACACCAGCTCATCCTGTCCGCCCACCTGATTGGCAAACACCAGCGGCAGGCCGCTTTCAATGACTTGTCGCACAACCCTATCATAGCGCACATCCAGCTTGCCGCGATAATAGGGCGAGCCATTGGGCACCAGCAGGATTTCGGCTCCGCTTTCCGCCAGCGTTTCGCACACGCCCAGATCGTTCCAGATTTCTTCGCAGATCGGCACGCCGATGCGCACACCGCGAAAATTCACCGGCCCCGGCATCTCGCCTTCAACGAAAACACGCTTTTCATCAAACTCGCCGTAGTTGGGCAGGTCGATCTTGTCACGCAGCGACAGAATTTTGCCGCCATCAAGGATCGCCACCGAATTGTGCCGACCCTTTTCACCCTGACGCGGGAAACCGATGATGACACCGGGGCCGCCGTCAGCAGTATCGGCGGCCAGTTGATCCACTGCCACTTTGCAGGCTTGCAGAAATGCAGGTTTGAGCACCAGATCTTCCGGCGGATAGCCAGACAGGAACAGTTCGGTGAGCAAAAGCAGCTCAGCACCCTGTGCCGCCGCCTGCGCCCGCGCGGCACGCGCTTTTGCAAGATTGCCGACGATGTCGCCGACAGTCGGATTAAACTGAGCTACCGCAATGCGGAGCGTTTCGGGTCTGGTGACTATATCGCTCATGCTTGACGTTTAGCGCGGCGCGAATGCGTTCGCAAACAGTTTCAGGATGCGCGCAGTGTGTTTTTAATGTCCCAACGGTCATGATACCAAAGCCATTGTTCGGGATATTCCCGCACCCAGCTTTCCACCTTGTCGTTCAGCAATTGCGCTGTGGCCTGCACATCGAGATTGCCGTGTGCGTCATAGGGCAGTTCCACCTTCGGCTCGATCTCCAGCCGATAGCGATTTCCCGGCAAGCGAACGCAACGGGCCGGAAAGACATCACAGCCGAACTGACGCACCAGTTTCGCCAAAAGCGGATTTGTCCGCACATTCTGATTGAAAAATGTGGTCGGTTTTCCACGGGAGAATTTCTGATCAACCAGAACACCCACGCCCTTGCCCGCTTCCAACTGGCCGGCCAGATGAAAAGCAGAGCCTGCGTGTGAGGGCACCAGATTGCCCATGCGCTCTTTGCGAAAACCAAACACCATATCGGCGATATAGGGGTTGTTGGGCGGACGAAACAGCACGGTCACATCCAGACCATAGGATGCTCCCGCCACAGGCAGCATTTCAAAATTGCCGGTATGGGCAGTAAAAACAATGAACGGACGGCGCGTATTCAACAATTCCATGAAAATCGGGATGCCTGACACATCAATGCGCCCCTCGCCCAACCGCGTCGGATCAAAGTCGAACAGCTTGTCCAGAAAGACATATTCAGCCGTTTGGCGACCCATATGCCCCCATGCGTCCGCGGCAATTTTTTCGATTTCCGCCTGACTTTTTTCCGGAAAAGCATTGCGCAGATTCGCCAGCATCAGATGGTGACGCGCAAGCCTTGGGCCAACAAACCGCACCAGACGATCAGCGAAGTTCAATGCTGCATCCGCCGGAAACACTTTCAACACCATCAGCAACAGCAGCAGCAATTTTGCCACAAGCCACTGTGGAAAGGCGCGAAAGCGTAACACCAGCGGCGTCAGGATTCGTCTCAACAGCCGTTTCACGGGCATCAATCCATTTTCAGAATGATCTTGCCAAAGATCTGGCGGCTTTCCATGCGCGTCAGCGCAACATCAATATCCTCAAAGGTCACTTCGGTATCAATAACAGGATGAACAATGCCGCGTGCCATTTTCTGCATGGCATTGGCCATGTTTTCCATGCGGCAGCCAAACGAGCCGAGCAGCTTGAGTTGCTGCTGGAACAGCATCATCAGGTTCATGTCGGTCGAAACACCCGAGGTCGAACCACAGGTGACAAGCCGCCCGCCGCGCTTCATGCACAGCATGGAGCCAGCCCAGGTGTCCTTGCCAACGTGTTCAAACACCACGTCAACGCCCTTTTTCTTGGTCAATTTACGCACAACACCTTCAAAACGGTCTTTGCGATAATTGATGACATGATCAGCGCCCAAAGCCTTGGCGCGCTCGATCTTGTCGTCCGAGCCAACGGTGGTGATCACTGTGCAACCAATTTTCTTGGCCAGCTGGATTGCCGCCGTGCCAATGCCGGAGCCGCCCGCGTGAACCAGAATGGTTTCGCCCGGCTCCAGTTTGGCATTGTCAAACAGCATATGCTCGACGGTGCCGAAAGTAACAGGGGCAAGAGCCGCCGCCACAGCATCCACACCCGGAGGCGCAGGCACCAGCAGACGGGCAGGAATATTGATCTTTTCCTGAGCAAAGCCATCAAGATGGAAACCGTGCACTCCGCCAACATGTTCGCAAAGATTATCACGCCCTTCCCGGCAAGGCTTGCACAATCCACAGGTGCGCGCTCCGTACACCGCCGCCAATTGACCGGGCAGGATATTGCCAACGCCGGGACCAATCGCCTCAACCACGCCCGATGCTTCTGCGCCGATCACCAGAGGCATCTTGCGCTTGGCAAAAGCCATGCCCCGCCAGCCCCAGACATCAATGTGGTTCAGGGCCACGGCCTTGACGCGGAGTGTGACCTCACCCGGACCGGGCGCTTCCGGCTCTGGCAGGTCCACGATTTCCAGCTTGCGATCTTCGATCAGTTGCAATGCGCGCATAGGTCTCAATCCTTGTTGCCCGAAGGCCTTATTCTGTCAATTCCGGCACCAGATGCCGCTTACGCCGGCTCCAGTGCCATGATCAGGCTGGCATTCTGCCCGCCAAAGCCAAAGCTGTTCGACAAAACAGCACTGACTTGCGCATCGCGCTTCACATTGGGCACCACATCCATGACGATGCTCGGGTCCGGGTTTGTATAGTTGATGGTGGGTGGCACCGTGCCGGTCAACATGGTCTGAATGGAGAACACGGCTTCGACGGCACCGGCTGCGGTCAGTGTGTGACCAATCATCGATTTGTTGGATGACACCAGAATCTGGTCGCTCAGCCGCTGGCCAAACACCGAAAGCATGGCACCATATTCCATCTTGTCATTTTCCGGCGTCGAGGTTCCATGGGCATTGATATAGCCAATGGCCTCTTCCGCCAGACCGGCATCATCCAGAGCAGCTCTGATTGTGGCAATCGCCGGGCCACCATCCGGCGAAGACCGGGTACGGTGGAAGTGGTCGGCCTTATCGCCACAACCCTTCATGATGCCCAGCACTTTTGCACCACGGCCAACAGCCGATTCGAGCGATTCCAGCACCAGCGTTGCCGAGCCTTCGGCGATGACAAAACCGTCCCTGTCCTTGCTGAAAGGCTTGGAAGCCTTTTCCGGTGGATCATTCTGCGTGGACAGTGCCGACAGCAGCGCAAAGCGGATCAGCGCTTCCGCGCCAACTGATCCGTCTGTTGCCACGGTCAAGGCGCGATCCGTGCGGCCCTGCCGAATGGCCTCAACACCAAGCTGAATGGCTGTTGCGCCCGATGCACAGGCCGTTGACAGCGTGACCGGCAGGCCACGGGTGCCAAAGCGATCCGCCAGGCGCTCGGAAATCGAGCCAAATTGCACGGCTTCCATGAAAACCGGATCGGCTTCAGCCCGAACCGCCGCCAGCAGGCGATGATAGGCATGGCCATAGTCTCCGGCAGGAGCGCGTTCTGCCAGAACAAAACGATCTTCCCATTCCGGCTCGACCGGAGGGGCCGCCAAAAACAGAGGACCGTTGAACTCTCCGGAAATTCCGGCCTGTGCCAACGCTTCCAGCGTGGTTTCCCGTGCCATGGCGTAAGAGCGCTCAACGGCATTGTTGGCGGGCACATCAATAAAATCCACAGTGCCGCTGATGCGCGTGTTCAGCCCTTCCGTGGGGAAACGGGTAATCTTGTGAATACCAGAAATGCCGCTGGTCAGTTTTGCCCAGTTGTCGGCAAGCCCCTGCCCCAGCGATGTGATCACGCCCATGCCGGTCACGGCAACAATCGGGCGACCCAGATGATCCTTGAAACGGGAATCCGTCATGCTCTCAACTCCTCACGCTTCAGCCGACAGATGCGCCATGCCTTCGCCGCGCACATAGCCAACCGTTGTGACAATTGCTTCACTGGCAGGTTTGGTCATCACCGCTTCGCCCGTCGCATCAAACGCCGGAACGGTGGCCTTTGAATCCAGCGCCAGAGCTGCCAAGGCCAGACCAACCGGGAACTGGGCTTCCAGTCCATGGCCGGTCACGCCACCAAAACCACGCACAACAGCGCCGGGGAATGCAGCATCCAGCACCGCCTTTTCCCGTTTGGAAATGTCAGCCATGCCGCTGGCACCCGACAGCACCAGAGCGCCGTCACCCACACCCTTGCCAACAGCATCGGCAATGTGGGTCAGGCGCTTTTCCAGACCGCCTTCGTCGCGGCGTCCGCGATCACTCTCAATCGCATCAATGGTCGCATAGATATGCGCGCCCCGCGCAGCAGCATGTTCGCGCGATTCCAACACCAGAAAGGCGCCAACAGTGCCGAGAATCATCCCGCCGCCGTCTTCGCCATCACGCTGCCAAAGTGGCTTCCACGCACCAGTGGCATGGGCCTGAATGCCTTCGACCAGCAGGAAAATATCGTCCCGATCGGCAATGAAAGCCCCACCCACCAGCGAATGGCTCGATTGACCGGCACGAATACGGTGAAATGCGGTTTCAATCGCAGAAATGCCAGCCGCTTCTTCACCCATAAACGTGCGCGATGAGCCGGTCACTTTATGCACGATGGAAATATTGCCGGCCATCAGATTGGAAAGCTGGGCCAGAAACAGCGTTGGTCGCAGCTCTGTTGTCAGCTTTTCATTGACCAGCTGATCACGATCATTGCGCTTCAAGCCGTCATTGACGATCAGCGTATCGACCTGAATGTCACGCTCGCCGCCGCCTGCGGCAACAATCATGTCCATGGTCGAACAGGCATCAAGATTGTCCTTCAGCCCGGCATCATCCAGTGCCAAGCCGGCAGAATAAACGCCCAGCCGCTGCCAGTTTTCCATCTGGCGCTGATCACCGCGCTTGGTGATCTGCGAAGACCAGTCAATCTCGGGCATGGGGTGAACAGGATAGGGCTTGAATTTTTCAGCCTCAATCGGCGGCACAGGCACATTTGCGCCAGACAGAAGCGCAATATGCGGCTCCTTGCCAGTTCCAAAGCAACTGACAATGCCAATGCCGGTAATAACCACATCCTTGGGCGTCTTTTGCATATTTTACCTCTTCAGCAACGCTGTACCCTGAAACCCAAGGCACCGCACACTCAAAACCCTGCCACAAGACCCAAGCATTCGCTCCAAGGTCCGGGAAAGCAGCTCTGCCGTACTCCGCCAGACAGATTTACGCAATAAGGCCGCACGCAAAAGCGGCGGCCTTATTGACGAATTCCTCAGAATCTCACTTAGCCGGCAGCAGCAATGGCCGCAACCAGACCAATATCATCGGCGCGCTTGCGCACAATATCGCCGAGAGGGATCTCGGAAAACGACATGGTGCGTAGCTTCAGCTGACAATCGGCCACTTTTTTGCCAGCAGAGCTTATCTTCGCCTTGGTCACGGCAAAGCCAGATCCCTCGTGCTCCAGATAGGCTTCAATGTCCAAAACCGCATTCGGCTCGACAAAACTGCGCATTTTCGCGCCGTCCACCGACATCAGAAACGGCATAGCCGCAAAATTTGTGGCAGCCAGAACCAGCAAGCCGGATGCCTGCGCCATGGTCTCGATCAGCAACACGCCAGGCACCAGCGGCATTCCAGGAAAATGCCCCTCGAAAACCGGGCTTTTCTCTGGCACAACTGAGCGCGCCTTCAAGGTCAAACCTTTCAGATCAACGGACTCAACCTTGTCCACCATCTGGAAATATTCCAGCAGCATCAGAGACCCTCTGCTTTTCTGATCAAAATCAAGCCTTGGCGGCCTTCAGCTCGTCAATCTTGGCACAGAGGTTTTTCAGCACGAAATATTCTTCCGTGGTCACCTTGCCTTCGTTCACTTCCTGAGTCCACTGTTCCAGCGGGATCTTGATGCCGAATTCCTTGTCGATCGCAAACACGATGTCGAGAAAATCAAGGCTGTCGATGCCAAGATCGTCAATGGTGTGGCTTTCAGGCGTAATGGTCTCGCGGTCGATTTCACTGGTTTCAGCAATGATGTCGGCAACTTTATCGAATGTAGCGGTCACGCCATTTTTCCTTCACAAATTCAAATTCAGCGTCTCACATAGGCAAAACTCAGGCAAAAGCCAATGGCCTGATTGGGCTGCCAGCAGCAAAATTTCCACGATTGTTGCTCAAACAGCGATTGAATGACGCGCCTTGCCGCTGGAAAGGTAGCAATCGAACACCGCCGCCACGCTGCGGGCAAAGGTGCGCCCCACCGGCGTCAGGGCAAAATAATCATCCTTGATCGTGCACAGGCCATCCCGGTCATTGCCTGCAAAAACCTTCGCCTCCATGATGATAAGGTCTGCATCCTGCGGAAAAGTCTGGCGCAGTTGGGCAAAAGAAAAGCCGAACTGGCACATGATCTGCTCGATCACCAAAGCGCGGGCGCGATCATCTGACGACAAGGCAATGCCACGCACTGCCGCCAGCCCTTCAGCCTTGACCATCCGCTGATATTCGCCGGTTGCAGCCATATTCTGCACAAAGCCTTGGGGCAACTGGCTGATGGACGAGGCCCCCAGCCCGATCAGCGCATCCGCCGCATCGGTGGTATACCCTTGAAAATTACGCCTCAAACATCCGTTTTTCGCGGCAATCGCCATGGAATCATCGGGCAGCGCAAAGTGGTCAATGCCGATGGGCTGATAGCCCGCCGTGCACAACATCTCAGCGGCAAAGCACATCTGCTCAAACCGCTGCCCAACATCCGGCAGCGTGTCTTCGGCAATCATGGTCTGGTGCTTTTTCATCCATGGCACATGGGCATAGCCAAACAGTGCAACGCGATCCGGTGCCAGAGACAGAATATCGCGGACCGTGCTCTGCAATGTTTCCACAGTCTGATACGGCAGCCCGTAGAGAATATCGCAATTCACCGAGGTGGCACCCCGCGCCCTCACCGCCTCAACCACTGATTTTGTCTGGTCAAACGACTGAAGACGATTGATAGCCTTCTGCACCTGAGGATCAAAGTCCTGCACACCAAGGCTTGCCCGCGTCAGACCAATGGCGGCAAGGGCATCAAAGCGGCCATCATCAAGGTCATTGGGGTCCATTTCGACACTGATCTCCACCTTCTGCGCAAAGTTGAAATGAGCGCGCAGGCGGGCCATCAGTTCGATCATGTCTTCCGGCAGTAACATTGTGGGCGAGCCGCCACCCAAATGAACTTCCACCACCTGCACCTCAGGATCAATCAGCGCGCCAATCCGTTCAATTTCGATGAAAAGTGCCTCAAGATAGGTTTTTATCGGGGCATATTTCAGCGTATGGCGCGTGTGACAGGCACAAAACCAGCAAAGGCGGTCACAGTAGGGAATGTGAATATAAAGCGATACCGTTTGTCCACGGGCAAGACCTGCCAGCCATTGCGAATATTTGCCACAGTCGATACCACTGTGAAAATGTGGCGCGGTGGGATAGCTCGTATACCGTGGAACCGCTGCGGAATATTTTTGAAGAAGGTCTTTCGCAATCATCAGGCTCGGCCTCGTGTCATCCTCTGCTTTCCTGATGAATTAGGACAATGGAGATAACTGAGCTTTGACTTCGATCAATTTCTTGCTAATCTCGTTTAAGTAGAGAACCATACAAACTTGGCCGCAGCGAAAGCTCGGTATCGACACTGGGCGGCTCCGCTGCTCATACACCAGCTTGGGGCGAACAATGGATACGCACAGCAAAAATAGCAACGCAGTCTTGTGTGAAGCACCGCCAGCCGTGTGTAACGCCTGCGAAGCAAGGCATGGCGGAGTCTGTGCGGCACTTTCCAGCACCCAGTTGAACGAGCTTAACCGCAGCTCCACAAAACGTCATTTCGCCGCAGGCAACGAAGTGATCGGCCAAGGTGAGCAAACTGCAAGCTACAGCAACATTCTCCATGGTGTGGTCAAACTTTCCAAAATGATGGCAGATGGCCGTCAGCAGATTGTTGGCCTGCAATTTGCCCCGGATTTCATGGGCCGTCCTTTCCTGAAAGAAAGCAGCCTGACAGCCGAAGCCGCCACTGATGTGGAAGTCTGCGCTTTTCCTCGCGCCAGTTTTGACCGTCTGGTGGGCGAAACGCCCGATCTTGAGCACAAGCTGCACCAGCAGGCCCTGAAAGAGCTGGATGAGGCCCGCGAGTGGATGCTCACACTTGGGCGCAAGACCGCTCAGGAAAAAGTGGCCAGCTTCCTTTATCTGATCGCCACTCATATTGACCCGATGCAGTCCTTCAAAAAAATGTTCGATCTGCCGCTCTCGCGGGCGGACATCGCCGATTTTCTCGGCTTGACCATTGAAACCGTCAGCCGGCAAATGACAAAACTCCGAAAAGAAAATGTGATTGTCATTGAAAACAACCGGCATGTTATCGTTCCCGACGAAAAGCGGTTGCGCAATGCCGCTGGCATTGATTCGTAGCATCCATGAGCCTGACAATCTTACGCTACCCGGACCCGCTTCTGGAGCAGCCATGCCAACCTGTGCAGCATTTTGATGACGAGCTGCGCAGCTTTGCTGACCAGCTTTATCAGGCCATGCGCGCCGCACCCGGCGTAGGCATTACGGCTGCACATGTTGGCAGGCTGATCAGGGTGGTCGTTCTTGATCTGCCAGAGCTGGGCGGACGAAAAACCTATGTTAACCCGGAGATTATCTCGCTCTCGCCAGAGATGATGGACCATATGGAAGGCAGCGTCTGTATGCCAGGCATGACAGACACGATCAGCCGCCCACGTATCGCCCATATCCGCTACCAGCAACTTGATGGCAGCCACGTTGAAGAAGAAATGCACGACTTTGCTGCCATCTGTATGCAACACGAGATTGACCAGCTGGATGGCAAATTCTGGATCCATCGACTGTCGCGGCTAAAACGCGAGCGCCTGCTGAAGAAATGGCAAAAAGCAGGTCGTGCCTAAAGCCTGCCACAGTGAATCCTATTCGCTGCGACAGGCTTTAGCTCTTTCTTTTTCGCATGTACGTTATCGTTTTATTGAGGACAATAAAACGCGACATGCTTTATGAATCGGAATCCACAGTACACAGCATTTTAGCTTTGAGTGCCTGGCTCCCCCTCACCCCGCCTCCGCTTTGCTCGGCGGACCTCTCCCCGCTGGGGCGAGGAACCCATGAACGTTGCTGTTCTTTCCGTCTTCTCCCCTGCGGGGAGAAGGTGGCGGCAGCCGGATGAGGGGGTGCGAAGCCCAAAAACACGGGCGTCGTGTCCTGTGAACCGAAACACAAACAAAAAACCGCCCCCGGAGGGACGGCCTTATTTGGTGCTATCTTAGCTTGTTAACGGCCAGACCGCGTTTTCTGATGTAAAATGCACGTTCATATTGCATTTACTCCACACTCTCGTCAAGTTGTAAATTCTGACAAGTGGGGACTTTCAATTGCAATCCAATCTTTTTTCATTCGACATCGGCACCAATTCCATTGGCTGGTGCGTTCTGGGCCTTGATGAGCGCAATGTGCCAAATCGCATCATTGACATGGGCGCACGGATTTTTTCCGATGGGCGTGACCCGAAATCCAAGGAATCACTTGCGGTTGCGCGGCGCGAAGCGCGGGCCATGTCGCGCCGCAGGGATCGATATTTGCGCCGCCGCAAGGCTATTCTGCGCACATTGATTGAGTACGGGCTGATGCCTACCGACAAAATGGCCCAGGAAGCGCTGTTGCGTGAAACGGGCGACCGGGAAAACGAGGCCAGCGCCAACCCCTATGCGTTGCGCGCCAAAGCGCTGTCTGAGCCATTGCCGCCTGCTTATATTGGCCGTGCGCTGTTTCACCTTGGCCAGCGCCGTGGCTTTAAATCCAACCGAAAAACAGACCGCAAGGATAATGACAAAGGCAAAATCGCCCTTGGCATTGACGAGCTGAAAGCCCAAATGCACAAAGCCAAAGCGCCAACCTTTGGCGCATGGATGGCAGCGCGGCGCGAGGACGGCCATGTGGTGCGGCTGCGGGCTGATTCGGAAGTCTTTGCGGGCGATGCCTATGCCTATTACCCCGAACGATCGTTTCTGGAAGATGAGTTTCGGCAAATCTGGCAGGCTCAGGCACAGTTTTACCCCGACATTCTCACGCCAGAGCGTGGCGAGCATCTGTTTCAAGTGATGTTCTATCAACGCCCGCTGAAAAAGCCGCGCGTGGGAAAATGCTCTTTTAACCCTGCCGAAGAGCGGCTGGCCAAGGCGCATCCGCTGTTTCAGGAATACAGGGTCTATAAAGAGATCAATGAGCTGGAAATTGTCGCACCCGATCTCAGCCAGCAAAAACTGACGCTGGACCAGCGCAATGCCTTGATCAAACTGCTGCGCGACAAACGAGAAGTCACCTTCTCAACCATGCGCAAAACGCTGAAGCTGATGCCTGATATGCGGTTTAACAAGCAGACGGAAAGCCGGGAAAAGCTGAAAGGCGATGAAGTTTATTCCGCACTGGGAGATAAAAAACGTTTTGGTCCGCAATGGGCCAGTTTTGGCCGTGACAGGCAATGGCAGATTATCAAAACCCTCAAAGACGAAGAAAACCCGGCCGAGCTGTTTGCCTGGCTGAAGGACGACTTCGGCATTGACGGCGAGCGTGCCGAAGAGATTGCCAACACCCCGCTTCCCGATGGTTATGGGCGTCTGGGAGAAACAGCGCTTGCCTCGATGCTGGACGAAATGCAGGCAGAGGTCATTCCAGAAGCGGAAGCAGCCAAACGATGTGGCTATAATCATGCCAATCTTGGCGATGATCGTGATGAAGGCTTGCCCTATCTGCCGCCCTATCAGGAAATTCTGGAGCACCAGATTCCCCCCGGCTCCAATGACCCGGAGGATATTTACGATATTCGCAAAGGCCGCATTACCAACCCCACAGTGCATATTGGTCTCAACCAGTTGCGACGGGTGGTGAATGCGCTGATTGCCCGCCACGGCAAACCGAAATTGATGGCGGTGGAGCTGGCGCGGGAACTTCAGCTCTCGGATGAGCAAAAAAGGGACGTTAACCGCACCATTGCCAAAAACACCCGCGATGCCGAAGCGCGGTCCAAAAAACTGATTGAGCATAAGCAGGCCGACACTGGCTATAACCGTGTGCTTCTCAAGCTCTGGGAAGAGCTGAACCAACAGCACCCGGAAGACCGGGTGTGTATCTATTCCGGCCAGCCAATCAATATCGAGAGACTGTTTTCGGCTGACGTTGAAGTGGACCATATTCTGCCATGGTCGCGCACATTGGATGACAGCCACGCCAACAAGATTCTCTGCCTGAAATCGGCCAATCGGCAAAAAGGCAATCGGGCTCCTGCGGAAGTGCCGGAGTGGCAAGATCGTTATGATGAAATCCTTGCGCGCGCGGCCCGCCTGCCCTTCAACAAGCGCAAGCGTTTTGCGCCCGACGCCATGCAGAAGGTGGAAACATCCGAGCGGGATTTTCTGGCACGCCAGCTCACCGATACGCAATATCTCTCGCGCATGGCCCATGACTATCTGCAATGCCTCTACCCCGGCGAAGAGCCAGACCAGCACGGCGTGCTGAAAAAGCGCAACCACATTATCGTTTCGCCCGGTCGCCTGACGGAGATGCTACGCCGCAACTGGGGCCTGAACAATCTTTTGCCAGACCATAACCTTGGCGGCCTGACGCAGGAGAAAAACCGCAAAGACCACCGCCATCACGCCATTGATGCCGCCGTGGTTGGGGTGACCACCCGCAGCCTGTTGCAGCGGATTTCCTCGGCTGCTGGCCGCATGGAAGGTGTTGACCTCGACAATCTGGTGAAAAAAATGGTGAAGGAAAATCCGCCATGGCCGGGGTTCCGCGAGGATTTGCAAAAGGCGGTCAATGCTATCATTGTCAGCCACAAGCCGGATCACGGCACGGTATCAACCGTTGCGGGCAGCGCCAAGGCCCAGACGGCAGGCAGGCTGCACAATGACACCGCCTACGGCCTTGGCACAAACCGCCATGGAGCGCCCGTGGCCGTGCGGCGCAAGCCGTTTTTGTCGCTGGAGCCCAAAGACCTGCCCGGCGTGCGCGACGACGAATTGCGCAGCGCACTTGAGGGCGTGATTGGCCATCTGAGGGATAAAAAAGCCATGCAGAATGCGCTTGCGCTTTTCCGGCAGCATTCCTTGCATTTCAAAGGCATTCGCCGGGTGCGGATGCAGGAGAATCTGTCGCTGATTGAAATCAGGGACCAGCAGGGCAAGGCGTATAAGGGCTATAAAGGCGATGCCAATTATCGCTACGATGTCTGGGAGACGCTGGATGGCAAATGGCATTCAGAGGTTGTTTCGATGTTTGAGGCACACCAACCCAATTGGCAATCGCGCATCCATACGGAGAACCCCACCGCTCGACGTGTTTTGAGCCTTCAGCAGAATGATATGGTTGCCTATGAGCACCTCGAAGAGGGGTATACGATTGCTAGAACTGTCAAGTTTAGCGGTAGTGGTAGTATATTTTTTGCCCCTCACAAGGAAAGTGGCAGCCTCAAAGCTCGTGATGCTGACAAGGACGATCCGTTCAAGTATCTTCAAAAATCGGCCAATAGCCTGAAGGACATCGGTTGCCGCCAAATTCGGATTGATGCAACCGGACGAGTTTTTGACCCCGGCCCTCAGGATCGACAATCGAGACTGGCAAGAAAAAACAAAAGTACCACATAAATTCTATTTATAATTGATTCAGAACTTGGTGAAACAATCAGGGAATGGATCGTATTGTTGACATAGCAACAGATGGCCAGCATTTGGCCATCTACCGAGGCTTTCTAACCGTTTCCAGCCATGGCGAGGAGCGCGGTCGCATTGCGCTGGACGACATTGGCGCGCTGATTGTTCATGCCCATGGCACCACATGGACCAATCACGTCTTTGTTAAAATGGCAGAGCGCAATGTTCCCGTTGTGCTCTGCGCATCCAATCATGCGCCGGTTTCGGTTGTCTGGCCGCTGGAGGGGCATCACGCGCAAGGTGCACGTTTGCGCGCGCAAATTGATGCATCCAAACCCTTACAAAAGCAGCTGTGGCAAAAGGTGGTTGCCGCCAAAATCCGTATGCAGGGGCATGTGTTGACCGCCAACGGCCATGAGGCAGGTGCATTTGACTTGCTGGCCCGAAAAGTCAAATCGGGAGATAGCGGCAACGTAGAGGCGCAGGCCGCCCGGCGTTACTGGAAAGCCCTGTTTGGCAACGATTTCCTGCGCGACCAGAACGCAGAAGGCGCAAACTCCCTGCTCAATTATGGCTACACCATTCTTCGCGCTATTGTTTCAAGGGCAATCTGCGCCTCTGGTCTGCATCCCACCATTGGCATATTTCACTCCAACCGCGCCAACGCCTTCGCCCTGGCCGATGACCTGATGGAGCCTTACCGACCCTTGGTCGATCAAATGGTGCTGAACCTGATCCGTGCAGGCATCAACGAGGTCTCCCCTGCGGCCAAAAAAGCACTGACCTCCATCACAACATTTGATCTTGAGACACCTGTTGGCGTCTCCCCTCTCTCGGTGCAGGTCAACCGATTCGTTCATTCCTTTGCTGTCGCCTTCGAAACGGGACAAGCCCAGTTGGAGCTTCCCGCCCTTCCCTCTGCTGCCGAGCTTGCGGGATTGGGACTGCAAACAGAAGAGGAAGACGAATGAGCCCTCCTTGCCAAAAAGCCAACCACGGCCCACGCCATCTCAGCGGTTATCAAATCATGTGGATGCTTGTTACTTTTGATCTGCCTGTCGAAACCAAAAAACAACGCGCTGCCGCCACAAAATTCCGCCAGCACCTTCTGGACATTGGCTTCGAAATGAGCCAACTTTCCAATTACTTACGGTTCTGCAACGGCAAGGAACAGTTTGACAGCTATGTCCGGAACATCGAAAAAGCTCTGCCTGAATGGGGCGATATTTACATCTTCCAGTTCACAGATCGACAATACGAAAATATTGTCCGATTCTCGGATCAGGCACGCCGGAAACGACGAAAAAACCCGGAACAGCTCGCGCTTTTCTAACAAAAAACACGGTTTTTTAATTTCGATTCCGGTCAATTCTTTTTATTTTTCAAAGAATTGACCGGGTATCGAGCATATCACATCAGAAAACGCGGTCCAGCCGCAACGTTCAAGGCCGCATTTCTGGAAATCGTGCGAGCATATCACATCAGAAAACGCGGTCCAGCCGCAACTTGAGCAATGAGCGATTGCACATCACTGCTAGCATATCACATCAGAAAACGCGGTCCAGCCGCAACTGTCAAACATGCGCCATCCCGTGCGGTTTTAGCATATCACATCAGAAAACGCGGTCCAGCCGCAACGAAATTCCGCTCAATACGGTGGTGAAAATCAGCATATCACATCAGAAAACGCGGTCCAGCCGCAACTCAGGTTAGTAGTGATAACCTCTACAATACAGCATATCACATCAGAAAACGCGGTCCAGCCGCAACTTCGAGCTGATCAACAGCACGCACCAAGGCAGCATATCACATCAGAAAACGCGGTCCAGCCGCAACCGCCAGGATCTAACTAGAGCGGGGGTTTCGAAGCATATCACATCAGAAAACGCGGTCCAGCCGCAACTGCGTCAAGTTCAGATTGGAATTCATTGTGAGCATATCACATCAGAAAACGCGGTCCAGCCGCAACTATTCGCTCTTGTATTGATTACGATGGTGAAGCATATCACATCAGAAAACGCGGTCCAGCCGCAACAATTCGCTCATTGCCTAATTACCTCAATCTAGCATATCACATCAGAAAACGCGGTCCAGCCGCAACATGAAACTTAGTGCAATGCCCGTGACCAAAAGCATATCACATCAGAAAACGCGGTCCAGCCGCAACATTCGTTGCCGGTTATCAGTTCGGCGGTTTAGCATATCACATCAGAAAACGCGGTCCAGCCGCAACTGAAAGGATGCACATGTCTCTCGAAGCACAAGCATATCACATCAGAAAACGCGGTCCAGCCGCAACTCACGGTACGCTGCAAGATTATTGGGCTGAAAGCATATCACATCAGAAAACGCGGTCCAGCCGCAACCGAAACCGTCGCCACTCATAGACGTAAGTAAGCATATCACATCAGAAAACGCGGTCCAGCCGCAACCTCCGCTGAAGCAGATACCCCATTTTAAGGAGCATATCACATCAGAAAACGCGGTCCAGCCGCAACCTGCAATATCATTGCCAGTAAGAAAGGTTGAGCATATCACATCAGAAAACGCGGTCCAGCCGCAACGCTCGATCAGATGATCCTGACACCAGGTTGAGCATATCACATCAGAAAACGCGGTCCAGCCGCAACAACGGAGATCTGGACTACGAGGAATGGCTCAGCATATCACATCAGAAAACGCGGTCCAGCCGCAACGTCCGCCGCGAGTGCTGTTTTTCAGCGCGTAGCATATCACATCAGAAAACGCGGTCCAGCCGCAACCACTACCATTCGTTCTTTACCCGAACCGCAAGCATATCACATCAGAAAACGCGGTCCAGCCGCAACCGCCAGGATCTAAGTAGCGCGGGGGTTTTGAGCATATCACATCAGAAAACGCGGTCCAGCCGCAACCTACAAGTGGCTGATTGTTAGTTGCTGGCTAGCATATCACATCAGAAAACGCGGTCCAGCCGCAACGATCTGAACGTCAGCTACACGCTTCCATCCAGCATATCACATCAGAAAACGCGGTCCAGCCGCAACGTGCCCCAACTGCTGGACTTTTCGGTATGGAGCATATCACATCAGAAAACGCGGTCCAGCCGCAACTCATCAGTGCCTACCTTTGCGCATTGACGGAGCATATCACATCAGAAAACGCGGTCCAGCCGCAACGCGTTGCGCACCATTGCCACCCACCGAACTAGCATATCACATCAGAAAACGCGGTCCAGCCGCAACGTGAAGAAGAACTGGAAAAGTTGGTGGCGCAGCATATCACATCAGAAAACGCGGTCCAGCCGCAACCCACGCCGACACTGTTATTGGCATACGCTTAGCATATCACATCAGAAAACGCGGTCCAGCCGCAACTGCACTCGCTCACAAGGCGGCGGGAATGCGAGCATATCACATCAGAAAACGCGGTCCAGCCGCAACCACGGCGGTTGTCGCATCACTGGCGAACTGAGCATATCACATCAGAAAACGCGGTCCAGCCGCAACCACAAAAAGCGGCAAGGCACCAAGCCGTGGAGCATATCACATCAGAAAACGCGGTCCAGCCGCAACGCCGTGGGGTTTGTTCCCTGCCTCCGTGAGAGCATATCACATCAGAAAACGCGGTCCAGCCACGACATCCAGCAGTCCGCCCTTATGAACACTGAAAACCAGCACGCCGCACCTGAAGCAAATGTATGCGTGCCGCGTCTGGTTTTGACGCCGGGTGTTCTGAAATTTTTGTTACGATTTAAAAAAAGAAAAACCCGGCCTAAGCCGGGTTCTTGGTGCGGTCGAGAAGACTCGAACTTCCACGGGTTGCCCCACAGCGACCTCAACGCTGCGCGTCTACCAATTCCGCCACGACCGCATCGTGGTAGTGTGTGTCGATTTGCGTCGACGAGGCTGCATCTAGCAAATGCCTTCGGCGTGCACAAGAGTGACGTGCAACATTTTTGTGAAATCATGCGCAATCATGCGCAACAACACCCTTTATATTTGATTTTTAAGGCTTTTTAAATTCCATCAAGATTGACCAATTCCGCCTTGCAAACGGCAGATCAAAGCATGGGCCTGTTAAGACACCATGCCATCACGCCGGAACAGGCGTTTGCCCTCATCAATTTTGACAGCCGCTACGATTCCGATTTATGAACGCAACGGAGCGCTTTGAACGCAGCACGTAACATTGGATAAGGGATGTCTTTTTGACGCCCTTCATCGGCATCATCACAGAAACAGGACCGTAAGCCCCATGCTTCGCACCGATATAGAAACCCGTATGTTTGCAGCGGCTGACTGTCCTGCCGTGCGCTGGCGTATTGCTGAGCGGCCCGTTCCCTATGAAGAAGCCCTTGCCACAATGGAGCAAGAGGTGGCAGCCATTGCCAATGGCGAGGCCGACGAGCTGGTCTGGCTGCTGGAACATCCGCCGCTTTACACCGCCGGAACCAGCGCTGATCCGAAAGACCTGATTGATACGCAGCGTTTTCCGGTGTTTTCAACCGGGCGTGGCGGAGAATACACCTACCACGGACCCGGCCAGCGCATTGCCTATGTCATGCTGGACCTCAAGCGTCGCCGTCAGGATGTACGGGCCTATGTGGCAGCCCTTGAAGATGTTGTCATCCGCACGCTTGAGATGATGAATATTCGCGGCGAACGACGCGAAGACCGGGTTGGCGTATGGGTCCGTCGCCCGGACAAGCCCACCCTGCCCGATGGCACGATGGCCGAAGACAAGATTGCCGCATTGGGGATACGTCTGCGTCGCTGGGTCAGTTTTCACGGCCTGTCGCTCAATGTCGAGCCGGATCTTTCGCATTATGGCGGCATAGTGCCCTGTGGCATCTCGGCCTATGGCGTCACCAGTCTGGTTGACCTTGGATTGCCCGTGATGATGACAGATGTGGACATTCTGCTGAAGGAAGCCTTTGAGGCCGTATTTGGCCCCACTGTGGTGGAGCCATGATCAATTCTCATTGCCTGCGCTAGTAAGCGATACTGTATCGCCCCATTGACTATACGGCTGGATTGCGCTCCAGATCACCAATCTGACGATGCAATGCATCAATCATTGCCGCTGTTTCCTGATGCATTCTTGTCAGGCGCTCCAGCTCCCAACGCATGAAATTGATCATGTCTGTATCCGCGCTCTGAGGCTGCGGGCCAACACCCTCGCCCGTCAGCAACCAGCCAGGCGAAACGCCAAGCACGTCCGCCATACGGACCAGACTTTGATTATCAATCTGGTCATTGCCCGCTTCCCACGCGCGAATTGTGCTCTCGGAAATATCTGCCGCAACAGCCAGATCAGACAAATCCATACCGGCACTATCACGGACAATGCAGAGGCGATCACCGAACGATTCACGGCTAATCCCCAACAGGCCCTTAATATCGAAACGCCTCATGAACCAAGATCCCTTTTACATTCAACTTTGCGACCCCTCGCCCAGACGAAACACCGACAAATCGATTTGAACCGATCAACCGTGATCACGCATCCCGGTGGTATTTTTACGTGTAACCCATCAACAATCTGCTTGTGACGCGCCGCAATCATTCACCAGAAAATCAGCCTTAAAATGACGCAGTCACGTTTTTGTTCCCAAGATTTGAAAAACAACCTCAGCATTTCAGAAACGTTACGAGAAGACGCCGAGACAGGCAACTCCCTGTTAATCTCCAAACACTCACTGCTGCACCAGATCCGAGCACCCCAAAAGGATGACAACGGCTGGACCGACCTTTCTTTTATTCGAAAAATATCATTATTTATCAATACTATAAATCAAAAACTAAATGCTTGCGCCATAAATTAGCAGGTCACACTTCCCTGAATTACCCCCAGAAAGAGTGCGTTCTTCAAACCGCTTTTTTTAATTTTCGAATTAAGTTCAGGTTAACGGGTTTTTATGAATTGTATCAAAATGGGACAAAATATCCATCACGAAACACGTCAACTCTCGATGAGTTTCATTCTCAAACAGCAGCAGGCGTAACAATGCTGGCGATAACAACGGCGTAAAAAAACGGCAGAGTTGTCACTCAAGACAACTCTGCCGTTTTTAAAAATCCTCTTGGGGATTGCGAGAGGGGGCTATTCCGCCGCCCTGGGCTGCTCGCTCAAGGGTTCGGACATTTCATCTGCCTCAACCGGATCATGCTCTGCCGCATGTTCCAGCGGCTCCAGCTCATAGGAATACCCCTCCAGCATGGAGTAGGCGCGCTCAATCGCATCAATCTGCGTTTCTGCCGCCTTGATGGCATCCGAGATCGATTGCGTGCGGGCGCGCAGCATGGAGCCAAGCACATCCTTGTCGGGACGGCGACCGAGTCGATCCACATGCTGGCGAATGCGACCGCGATGACGCTCCAGCTCCAGAATATGAAAGCGCGATTTCAGCACATCATCCGTCAGCTTGCGCCGCAGTGCCGCCACAGGATCGAAGCTGCCGGGTTCGCGCTCATCAAGAATCATGTCATTGATCAGCGATTCCAGCACCACCAGTCCCTTAAGATCGGCCACGTCGGCCAATTGCGGGTCATAGCCGGTATCGTCATAAACCTTGCGGCGCACAGGATCCTTCAACAGATCATAGGATGTCGAGATCCGGCCAAACTCGTCCGGATCACCACCCGTATCGGGATGTGCGCTCTTGACCTTCTTGCGGTATGCCGCCTTGATGGCCGTCTCATCGGCATCGCGCTCAAGTCCGAGCATTGTATAGGGGTCGATCACAGGGCCACCTGTTTTGTGTCATTGCCAAGTCGTATGAAAAGCCGGATCAAAAGAGCCAACATGTTCACCACTGAAGTTGAGAGTCTGTCAGGTTCAGATTGAACCAGACAGACCCTAACTACTCTTATTTTCGTTTGCCTTATCGGGAAAACCGGATTCCACTTTTCCTTGACAAACTCTAGCGCAAGCGCGGGGTGAATAGGTGAAAAGAAATCCACAATCCCCAAACACATTGCGCCGTTGATCAAAACCGCATGTAGCAGAGGCAGAACAACATCTCAATGTGGCAAAGAAACAGCATTTTCGCTGCAAACCTTGGAAAGGCCGCATTTTCCAGTCGCGCGAATGGATTGGCTGTTATAAAAGAACCGCAAAACTTCCACTGCCGGATGAAGAGAGAACCATGACGATCCCGAATGCAATCCAGATCACCCCGGAACTGGTCGCCTCCCATGGGCTGAAGCCTGAGGAATATGACCGGATCCTGCAACTGATCGGACGGGAGCCGACCTTTACCGAACTTGGCATCTTTTCTGCCATGTGGAACGAGCACTGCTCCTATAAATCCTCCAAGCGCTGGCTGCGCACCCTGCCCACCACCGGCGCACGGGTCATTCAGGGCCCGGGCGAAAATGCGGGCGTGGTTGATATTGATGATGGCGATTGCGTTGTCTTCAAGATGGAAAGCCACAATCACCCTTCTTATATCGAGCCTTATCAGGGTGCTGCCACTGGCGTTGGCGGCATTTTGCGTGACGTTTTTACCATGGGCGCACGGCCGATTGCGGCCATGAACGCCCTGCGCTTTGGCGCACCGGATCATCCGAAAACCCGCCATCTCGTATCCGGCGTGGTGGCGGGCGTTGGCGGCTATGGCAATGCCTTTGGCGTTCCCACCGTGGGCGGCGAAGTGGAGTTTGACGAACGCTACAACGGCAATATTCTCGTCAATGCCTTTGCGGCTGGCCTTGCCAAATCAGACGCGATTTTCCTCTCAGAGGCCAAGGGCGTTGGCCTTCCTGTTGTTTACCTCGGCGCGAAGACGGGCCGCGATGGCGTTGGCGGTGCCACCATGGCATCGGCGGAATTTGACGAATCAATTGAAGAAAAGCGCCCTACCGTGCAGGTTGGCGACCCCTTCACCGAAAAATGCCTGCTGGAAGCCTGCCTTGAGCTGATGAAGACCGGCGCGGTTATTGCCATTCAGGATATGGGGGCTGCTGGCCTGACCTGTTCGGCGGTGGAAATGGGTGCCAAGGGCGATCTCGGCATTGAGCTTGACCTCGACACCGTGCCGGTGCGCGAAGAAAACATGACCGCCTATGAAATGATGCTCTCGGAGAGCCAGGAGCGCATGTTGATGGTGCTGGAGCCTTCCAAGGAAGAGATTGCCAAGGCCATTTTCGTCAAGTGGGGGCTGGATTTTGCCATTGTTGGCAAAACCACCGATGATCTGCGCTTCCGAATCCTGCATCAGGGCGAGGAAGTGGCCAATCTGCCCATCAAGGATCTGGGTGATCAGGCCCCGGAATATGACCGCCCATGGCGCGAATCAGACAAGCGTGGCCCGCTTCCCGCCAATCTGGTGGAAGAACCGGGCGATTATCGACAAGCGATTCTCTCCATTGTCGGCTCGGCCAACCAGTCCAGCCGTCGCTGGGTTTATGAGCAATATGACACGCTGATTCAAGGCAATTCGCTGCAATTGCCCGGCGGCGACGCCGGTGTGGTGCGCGTTGACAGTCACCCCACCAAGGCTTTGGCCTTCTCCTCTGATGTCACGCCGCGCTATGTCGAAGCCGATCCGTTTGAGGGTGGCAAGCAGGCGGTTGCCGAATGCTGGCGCAATATTACGGCAACGGGGGCAGAGCCTCTCGCCTCCACCGACAATCTGAATTTTGGCAACCCGGAAAAGCCGGAAATCATGGGCCAACTGGTTGAGGCCATCAAGGGCATTGGTGAAGCCTGCCGTGCTCTGGATTTCCCGATCGTCTCCGGCAATGTCTCGCTCTATAATGAGACCAATGGCGTTGCCATTCTGCCGACCCCGACCATTGCTGGCGTGGGCCTTCTGCCAGACTGGAGCCGTATGGCCCGAATTGGCGGTGCCAATGAGGGTGATCATGTCTTGCTGATTGGCGTGGACGGTTCACATCTGGGCAGCTCGATCTATCTGCGTGATCTTCTCGGCCGCACAGACGGTCCGGCCCCTGAGGTCGATCTTCATGCCGAGCGCCGCAATGGTGATTTTGTGCGCTCTGCCATTCGCAATGGTCAGGTTACGGCCTGCCATGATATTTCTTCCGGCGGTCTGGCCATCGCCTTGAGCGACATGGCCATTGCTTCCGGCAAGGGCATGGAGATTAATCTGTCTGAAAGCCGTGGCCTGAACCATGCTTTGCTGTTTGGTGAAGATCAGGCGCGCTACGTCATCACGGTGCCGGCAGATCTGGCCAACTTCCTCTGCGCCAATGCGGAAGGTGCAGGCATTCCGTTCCGCCGTCTGGGCAAGGTCGGCGGTGATGCTCTTGCCATTGCTGATGTGTGCACAATCACCGTTGATGAATTGCGCAATGCCTATGAATCGTGGTTCCCTGATTTCATGGATGGCAAGGCACCTGCCCTTGCTGCCGCAGAATAACGAAAAGTTGGGAGCAGAACCATGGCGATGAAACCCGGTGATATTGAAGACATGATCAAAGCTGGCATTCCCGGTGCCAAGGTCGTGATCCGCGACCTCGCAGGCGACGGCGATCATTATGCAGCCGAAGTCGTGGCCGAGGCCTTTCGCGGCAAAACCCGTGTACAGCAGCACCAGATGGTCTATGATGCCCTGAAGGGTAACATGGGCGGCGTGCTTCATGCACTTGCCCTGCAAACATCCATTCCAGACGCTTGAGATAGAATCGCACAGTCATGAGCAATCCAATTTCTTCTTTCATCAAGTCTCTGCTGGGCTCCATCAAAGGTGAGATGGCCGACAGGCGGCAATATAAGGAAAAGCGTCTGCAACGGGCCAATGCGCCCCAGACGGAGAAGAACAGTGACATTGCCAAGCCGGTTCACCGCAGCAAATCTGCCAGACAGGCACGGCGCAGAACCCGCAGTCGTGGGTGATGTCAAATCCACGTGCACTGTTTTGCAAGTTTGACACACGGTGCTTATATAACACATATCAAACTGCGGCCTTGACCCGCATGTGAAAGGACAAAATCCATGAGCGGTGTGAATGAATTCATCGACAATGAAGTGAAAAGCAACGACGTTGTGCTGTTCATGAAAGGCACCCCACAATTTCCACAGTGTGGATTTTCCGGGCAGGTTGTACAGATGCTCGACTACCTTGGCGTCGACTATAAGGGCATCAACGTGCTGGCCGATCAGGAAATCCGTGAAGGCATCAAGACTTATTCCAACTGGCCAACAATTCCCCAGCTTTACGTGAAGGGTGAATTTATTGGCGGTTGCGACATCGTGCGTGAAATGTTCCAGGCAGGTGAGCTTCAGGCGCACATGCAGGAAAAAGGCATTACCGTGCGCGGCGCCGCCTAAGTTGCAATGCAGCATAAATCCTGTTGTGAATTCGGCACAGTGTCGTTATTGTGAATCATCACTATGAAGAAGGCGTCGCGTCTTGCGGCGCCTTTCCGCTGTTTTTAGGACGTATTCCATGACGGACTCCCACCGTTCTGCACCCGCAGCCCTGAAGGGCATGGGGAAGCTTGAATTTGTTTTTCTCTGCGCGACATTGATGGCCATGAACGCGCTGGCAATCGACATCATGCTGCCAGCCTTGCAGCAGATTGGTGCCGCTCTTAACGTCGAGAATGAAAACCACAGACAATATGTGGTGACATCTTACCTGATAGGGTTTGGCTGCGCCCAGTTGATTTATGGCCCCCTCTCGGACCGCTTCGGTCGGCGCACGCCCATGCTGATTGGCCTGATTATCTATGTTCTCGCGGCATTGGCAATCATCGTGGTTCCCAGCTTTGCGGGCCTGTTGATTCTGCGGTTCATTCAGGGTGCAGGCTCGGCCGGCACGCGCGTCATCACGATTTCCATTGTGCGGGATATTTACGGTGGTCGGCAAATGGCGGAAGTCATGTCGCTGATCATGATGGTCTTCATGATCATTCCTGTGATTGCGCCCGGCACAGGACAGCTGATCATGCTGTTTGGCAACTGGCACCTGATCTTCCTGTTTATTGCAGTGGGCGGCACGCTGACGAGCATCTGGATGTATAAGCGGCTGCCGGAAACACTCGATCCAGAAAATCGCCGTGATTTCACATCCACCGTCATCATGCAGGGCTTCAAGATCGTTCTGTCCAACCGTATTGCCCTGTTTTACACGCTGGCCAGCACATTTGTGTTTGGGGCGCTGTTCGGCTTTATCAACTCGGCCCAACAAATCTACATGGGCATATACGACCTCGGCGAATGGTTCCCCGTTGCCTTTGCTGGGGTCGCCATTTTCATGGCGCTGTCATCCTTCGTCAATTCCAAGCTCGTAGGCCGCATTGGAATGCGCCGTCTGTCTCACGCCTCACTTATTGGCTTCATCGCCATCAATGGGCTATGGTTGATTGCCGAAATCTATGGTCCACAACCTCTGCCCTTCTTCATTTTCCTAACCTTCTTCTCGATCTCCATGTTTCAGTTTGGCTGGATCGGCGGCAATTTCCAGACACTGGCCATTGAACCGCTGGGCCATCTCGCAGGCACGGCATCATCCGTGCTGGGCTTCATTTCAACAGTCGGCGGCTCCGTGATTGGGGCAATCATTGGTCAAGCCTTTGATGGAACTGCCCGCCCTCTGGTGTTTGGATATTTCATCCTTGGCGTCATTGGGCTGCTTTTCGTGCTGATTGCGGAAAAAGGTAAGCTTTTCCACGCCCATAACCCAAAAGTTTGACGTCAGTCGAAAAAGCGTTGGTGTTTCCAAAAGACAAAAGGCCACAGCAGCAATGCCGTGGCCTTTCTTCATGATCATGCGGTAATAGAGCATCGTGCCGAAAGTCGGAATCAGCACGATGCTCTATATTATTGTTTTTGCATCGGATTTTTCCGAAAACCGGGGCCACTTTTCGGTCCGATGCTGTAGAGATCGTCAGACTGTAAAAATCTTCTGCTTCAACTCCTGCCATGTCTCCTCATCAGGAGCAATCAACAGCCCGCCGCTGGTGTGGGATGGCAGATAGGGGGAGCCGTCAAACCGGGCCGCATAGCCACCCGCTTCCTGCACCATCAATGTGCCCGCCAGATGATCCCACGGCATCAATTTGTTATACATGGCAAAATGCATGTGACCCTGGCAGAGAATGCGATATTCATGAGCAGCACAGCGATAGCTGGTAAAAATCCGCACCTCAGCCAGATTGACCAGAAGTTTGCGTCTGGTTTCCAGATCAAAGAAACCCGTGTTGGCAATACCGACCATTTGCGCAATCGGAGGTGCCTGAACCATCTCCATCTTTTCCTGATTGCCATCGGGCTTGCACAGCCACGAGCCACTGCCCTTTTCGGCAATCGCCCAATCATTGCCCATCGGATCATAGATCAGTCCGGCAATTGTTTCCCCCTTGTGCACGACGCTCAGCATGACGCCGAACAAAGGCAGGCCCGCGGCAAAATTGAAAGTGCCGTCAATCGGATCGACCACAACGGCCAGTTCGGCATCGGCCAGCCTGCCCAGCAAGGCAGGATCAGCAGCAACGGCCTCTTCGCCGATAAAAACGGCATCCGGCATGATCGCTTCAACACGGGCACGAATCAAACGCTCGGCAGCTTCATCTGCCTCGGTCACAAGATCAATGGCCTCTGTTTTCATCCGCACATCACCCTCGCCAAGATTGCGAAAGCGGGGCAGGATTTCAGTCACTGCCGCTTCCTGCAACAGATTGGCAAGCGCTGCGATGTCAACATTGGCCATGTCTTTTCCTTTCAAGGGGTTATAGCAAAATACTCATGGTTTGAATCATGCAAGAACAATCTCGTTCAGGATATGCTCCCAGCTTTCGCGGTCGGGGGCCGATAAAATACCGCCCGTTGTCTCGCCCGGCAGATAGGCAGTTGCGTCAAACCGCGCGGTAAAGCCACCGGCCTCCTGATGGATCAGCACACCGGCAAGGTGATCCCATGGCATCAGTTTATGATGGCCAATAAAATGCACTTTGCCGGTTGCCGCCATCCAATATTCATAGGCTGAACAATTATAAGCAAAGGCCATTTTGGTTTTGGCCAGATTGGCGGCAATCCGACGCCGTTCGTCATAGGCAATATCGTTGATCGAAATCGTCCCGACAGTCGAGCCAAGCGGCACGGGTTTGGCCACAGCAACAGGTGAAGCACTCCCATCAGCCCGCAGCATATGCGCACCTGCGCCCTTGCAGGCCACCAGCGTATCGCCCAGAACCGATTCGTGAATAATGCCCGCCACCGTCTCACCGTGCACAACCACGGCGAGATTGGTGCCAAATGTGGGCAAACCCGCCTGAAAATTGAAGGTGCCATCCACCGGGTCAATCACAAAGGCAAGCTCCACATCCTTCAACGCGCCAATCAGGGCCGGATTGGTCTCGCAGGCCTCTTCGCCCACCACCAATGCCTTTGGCCAGCGGGCCAGGAATGCCTCAGCCATCCGCTTTTCTGACAAAAGATCGGCATCGGTCACAAGATCAATGGAGGACTTCTTTTCTGTGACATCGCTGGCATTCAACCGGCGAAAACGGGGCATGATTTCAGTGGCGGCGGCATCCTTGACGATGGCGAGGACGGCGTCGATATCACGATCTTTAAACACGGGCAGTTTCCTATCTGGCGTAAACGTTCAATCGCCCTGCCTGCTCTCGGCCTGTGACGGTGTCATGACAATCAGGCCGGAAAAATCAAAAAGTGATGGATCCAGAAGATGGGAAGGATTCACATGGGATAGGGCGCGTAGCATTGTGTCTTTGCGACCCGGCATTTTCGCCTCAATCCCGGCCAGCATCTCTTTCATCGCATTGCGCTGAAGACCATCCTGAGAGCCGCAAAGATCGCAGGGAATGATAGGAAACTGCATGGCGGCTGCAAATTTGGCCAGATCATCTTCCGCCACATAGGCCAAAGGCCGCATGACAAACAGATCGCCCTCATCATTCAGCAGCTTGGCCGGCATGGTTGCCAGCCGCCCACCATGGAAGAAATTCATAAAGAAGGTTTCCAGAATATCTTCGCGGTGATGGCCCAGCACCAGCGCATCACACCCCTCTTCACGGGCAATACGGTAGAGATTGCCACGCCTGAGCCGCGAACAGAGCGAGCAATAGGTTGCGCCTTGCGGCACTTTTTCCTTCACCACCGAATAGGTATCCCGATATTCGATACGATGGGGAACGCCGATCGATGTCAGATAGTCCGGTAAAACATGTTTTGGAAAATTCGGCTGCCCCTGATCGAGATTGCAGGCCAACAGCTCGACTGGCAAAAGGCCACGCCATTTCAGATCCAGCAGCAGCGCCAGCAGACCATAGCTGTCCTTGCCGCCTGAGAGGCCAATCAGCCAGCGTTTCTGGCCTTTCAGCATATCAAAATCATCAATGGCCTGCCGCAATTGCCGCAGCAGCCGCTTGCGCAGCTTGTTGAACGAAACAGAGCGCGGCGCCGTAGCAAACAGCGGATGGCTGGGCGCACCCTCCGGCCCGTCTTCGGCAATGTCTGTATCGGAAGCGGAAAAAGCGAGGGTCATGGGCAAGCAGGCCTTGTGAAATGGGTATGCGCTGTTACTGCCGCATCAATTCAGTAAATTCAACCTCGCGCGCATCCACAAGAGAGTCACGCGCCACCAAAAGAGCGTCACCATGGCCGGGATGGCACATGACAATGGCACCTTCCGGCGCATTTTCCTTAAAATACTGCAATGCCGCCGGAAAACTTTCCGGCTTGCGCCAATCATAGAAGCCCATCAATGGCCCGCGAACTTTATAGCCCGCAGCCTCCATGTCCTCTGCAAACCCTTGGGCGATTCGCTCCACGATGGCAATTTTACCACGGATGGCAAGGCCGCTTGCCAATCCCCCATCGGGCGCACCGCGCAACCATGGCCCCGTGCCGCGCGGGCTGATCAACAGATCACGCCGTGCAATCAACCATTCCCGCACCACGGGAAAGAAATGCACATGTTGATGACCATCAATATAATCGGGCACCCGGCCCACCACATCAATAAACGCATTCAATTGCGCATCCAGCTCACGCTGAAGCTTGCCCTTGTCGACGCTGCCCAGAATCCATTGGGCAATGCGCTTGCGCATTGAGCACATCACCCGCACGCCACTCAATGGCATGAAATCCGTCAAGGTGAGATGCAGGCCCACTTCGGCTCCGCTTTGCTCAATTACAGGCATCAGCAGAGCTGCCGCGTCGGGCCACTCTGGAAACAAAGTCATACAACTTGTTCCGGCAATTTTGCCTTCAGACAACAAAGATCGAATAGCTTTATCGACACCGGGCGACAAACCATAATCGTCTGCCACGAGGTGCAATGGCTTCTCCTGCATAGTCACATCAACCATTATTTTCATTTTTATCGGAGTGGTGCAAACGCCGCACGAGATACAAGGGTCTATCCTTCACTTCGCCAACGGCCACCCATATATATTCTCCCAGCAAGCCAAGCAATGCCAGATTGAAGCCTCCGAGCACTGTTACCGCAGACATCAGACTGGGATAGCCAGGCACATCGGCCCCATAGAGCAAAGCCGTGACAATAATATTCACGCCATAGGCCATGCCGCCAAGGCCAACCAGCAGCCCCATGATGGAAACAAGGCGCAAGGGAATGGCGGTAAACGAGGTGATTCCCTCAAGTGATAAGGTCAAAAGTGCCAGTTTCGACCATTTGGTTGCCCCCGCCACGCGCTCATCGGGCACATAGTGAATGGCCTTTTGCCGAAAGCCGAGCCAGGCATAAAGTCCTTTGTTGAAGCGGCGTTTGTCCCGCACTTTCAGCAGCGCATCAACAGCCGCGCGACGCATAATGCGAAAATCCCCGGCATTGGCCGGAATCGTAAAGCGCTGGCGGGCATTGATCAGCCAGTAAAACAGCTCGCCCAGCACAGCCTTGCGCATTGACTCATCTTTGCGGTCATCGCGGATTGTATAGACCACATCGAGCTGCGCATCGGCCATCAGCGCGTCAATCATGTCCAGACAAACGTGATAGGGATGTTGCAAATCGGCATCGACCATCATCACGAAATCGCCACGGCTTTCTTCAATCCCGGCAAACAGCGCGATTTCCTTGCCAAAATTGCGGGATAGCTCGACAATACGCCAGTCACCCTCCAGCGCAGTCTTGTAGCGCTCAATGCTGTCATCCTGGCTTCCGTCATCCACCAGCACGACTTCCAGATCAAGATTGTGCCGCTGCCTGACCTCCGCTTTCAGCTTCGCCACAAACGCTGCGAACTGATGCACGGTATCGCGCTCATTCAAAAACGGAACCACAAGCGAGAGAAGTGACACGTTGTTTTCCTCAAATATTTCAGCGCCAATCACGGCTGCTGCGGCCTTGCCAGAATTGCGCGAAACGCCCAGACTTTAGCACCCTTGAAATCCGGCAGTTTAAAATCAACCACAAAAGCGTCTGTGCGTGTGCCGCGTAACCCATTGACCATGTCAAAGCAACTCTGGTCAGTCAGCGGGCAAATCAGGATAAAGCCGCGGCGATCAAAACTCTGGCGATCGATATAGCCTTTTGCGATGTCAAACGAGTTGTTTTCGAGGGTGATGGCCTTGTGGCGCGAATAAAAGTTAAAGGAATTGGCCAGCAATGCCTCACCACCGATGACAAAATTGTCGGTCCCGCCGCCGTATTTATCCCAATAATCATCCAGCACGACACTCATCTGCTGAAGCGGCATGGTTTTGTTATAGCCACCGCGATCGGTCAATTGCCCTTTCAGGAAGGGAGCAATGGCAACAATCACCACAAGATATACAACACCAACCAAGAAAGCCCCGGAAAGGTGCTGCTCCAGCGCCTGTGGCGGCACCAGCTTGCCAAACAGAACAACCACCGACAAAAACACCGGAATTGCCCAGACCACCGACAGATCCGCGCCCGCAAGGGCTGCAAAGATAATGGTGACCGGAATTGTCAGACCACCAAAATACAACAGCGCCCTGCCCTCGACGCTTTGCTTCAACTCCCGAACAGAGGCCCACCAGAACAGGGGCTGGCCATCGCCGCGCCTGCGGGTCAATCCGGCCAGCAAAAGCGCGGGCAGCATATAGGCAACCACACCACCGAGAAATTTAAACAGAGCCAGCACAAAGCTTTTTACGCCACCCTCGCCCTGCTCATCGGCATAGACGATCGGCAGGAAATCATTGTTCACCAGCCAGATGAAGTGCGGAACAAAGGCGATGATCGAGACGACAGCAGCCACAGCACCAAATTTTGACAGGAGAATTTTGCGCGCTTCAACGTCTGCAATCGCATGGATCAACAACGTCACCAGCAGCACGGCCGAGTAATATTTTGTCAGCATGGCGGCCGTAGCCAACAGCCCCAGAATAACCGCATCCGCCAACCGCTGCTTTTCAAGCCCCCTGAGGTAAAATAGGAAAATAGCCGCCCAGATCGGCGTCATCGCCGTATTGGCATTGTATTTGATGGCCTGAAACGACAAAGCAGGCACAACCACCGCCGCCAGCACCACAAACAGCTGATAGTTTTTCGAGCCATAGCGTGCGGCAATGCGCCAGATCAGCACCAGCGTTGCGGCGGCATTCAGCGCCGCAAACAGATAGTAGAAAAAATCGGTTTTGGGAAAGAGCGAAAACCAGCCTGCAACCAGCCAGCCAAACAAGGGCGGATGCTTGAAATAGCCCCATTGCCACAACACGCCCCAGGCATAGTTTTCCGCCATGTCGCCATAGCCATCGAGATTAACCCGTGACAGTGTGGCGTGCAGCGTCAGGGCGACAACAAATGCGCCAATAAACAGCAGGATCGCCCGTGAGCCAAACTGCTTTCCCATGCCCATCATCTTCATTGATCCTCTCGGCGCTTGCAAACATGCCTCTTCAGCGCCGTTCTCTAAAGTTTTTTAGGGAGAGCAGCGACATATCTGTCGTTGTAGTTCATCACAAAAACGTTTTCGGTCGCAGCATTCTAATTGCCAAACACGGACCAACCCGTGCGGGTGGCCAGCATTTCCAGCGCTTCCGAGCCAAGCGCGGAATTGCCAACCTTGTTCAACCCCGGCGACCACACAGCAATTGAGGCCTTGCCCGGCGCAATGGCCATGATTCCGCCGCCGACGCCGCTCTTCCCCGGCAGGCCGACGTGATAGGCAAAATCGCCCGAACCATCATAATGGCCGCACATCAACATCAAGGCGTTGATACGCCGTGCCCGCTTGGGTGACACCACAGAGAAGCCCGTGAGCGGATTGGTGCCCCGGTTGGCCAGATAAAGACCCGCATGGGACAATTGCACGCAATTCATCGATAAGGCGCATTGATGAAAGTAAACGCCCAGAACCAGCTCCACCGCGTGCTCCAGATTGCCGAAGCCGCGCATGAAATTGGCCAGAGCAAAATTGCGATAGCCGGTCAAATGTTCTGACTTCGCTACCTTTTCATCAATGGTGATCGTGTCATCATCGGCAAGATAGCGCATGAAGCGCAAAAACTCGCCAATGGCCTCGCGTGGCTTATGGCCTGCCAAGACCATATCCGTCACCACAATCGCACCGGCATTGATAAACGGATTGCGCGGGATGCCGTGCTCATGCTCCAGCTGAACGATGGAGTTGAAGGACGAACCAGACGGCTCACGCCCCACCCGTTTCCAGATGCTTTCACCCATCTTGCCAAGCGCCAGCGTCAGCATGAACACTTTGGAAATACTCTGGATGGAAAATGGCACAGCCGCATCGCCCGCTGTGACAGTTTGACCATCCACCGTGGTGATGGCAATACCAAACTGCTTCGGGTCAACCCGTGCCAGTTCAGGAATATAATCGGCCACCTTGCCTTCACCCAACCGGGAAGACACCTGAGCCACAATATCATTGACAATCGCTTGCAGATCCATCCGCTTACCTCACCCATTCGTCGCATGATATGACGACAGATTTTGCTGCACTGCAAACAGAAAAAGCCGCCCATAGGGCGGCTTTTCCAAAATTCAAAATCACACTTAGCGCGAATAGAATTCGACGACCAGCTGTGGCTCCATAACAACAGCGTAAGGAACATCAGACAGGGTTGGTACGCGAACAAACGTCGCAACCATCTTGTTGTGATCAACTTCGATGTAATCAGGAACATCACGCTCAGCAAGCTGAACCGATTCCAGAACCGTTACCAGCTGCTTGGACTTCTGACGCACTTCAATCACGTCACCAGCCTTACAACGGTAAGAACCAATGTTGACCTTCACGCCGTTAACTGTGACGTGGCCGTGGTTGATGAACTGACGCGAAGCGAAAACAGTCGGTACGAACTTGGCGCGGTAGACGATGGCGTCCAGACGCGATTCAAGCAGACCGATCAGGTTTTCAGAGGTATCGCCCTTACGACGGTTTGCTTCGTCGTAAGTTGCGCGGAACTGCTTTTCGCGCAGATCGCCGTAGTAGCCCTTGAGCTTCTGCTTGGCGCGCAGCTGAACACCGAAGTCAGACAGCTTGCCCTTGCGACGCTGACCGTGCTGGCCAGGGCCGTATTCGCGGCGGTTGACTGGGGACTTAGGACGACCCCAGATATTTTCGCCCATACGGCGGTCAATTTTATACTTGGAAGATGCGCGCTTGCTCATCGTATTTCCTTTTATTTTTATAGGATGATTTCTCAGCCTGTTTTTCGGAAACACGCCCTCCTTTGGATTGCCTTGTCGGCGTTCCTGACAGGCTGCTCACGCTAAGCTAGCGGAACAGCCACGGGACATGTCATGAAAACACCGGGCGTTACCACCCGGCGTTGGAGGGGTCTCTAAGCAGGCTGCACATAAATGTCAAGCGCTCCAGCATCGTGAGTTTTATCAAACACCGCCAGGATGCGATAAAACTTTAAATGCGCCGCATAATTCTCTCCTGATATCGATTGCTGTTTTAGACGGAAAATTATCTGGCGGCTCTTGAACTTTGACACTTGCTTTCACATTTACGTGTTTAAATGCAGTTCCGGGCCCCTCTGACGCGAGTGCCGGATACCCGTGATGTCGGAGCTGCAATCCAAAACCCTTCCGGCAAGGAATCCCTCAATGGATTTTCTTTGGGTCGATTTAATGGGCAAGCCCACATGGATGTGGCTTTTCTTTATCGCAATCGTTCTCTTTCTTCTTATTCTTGATCTTGGCCTGCTGCATAAAAACAGCAAAGAGATTGGCATGGCAGAAAGCTTTGCTTTCTCCGCCTTCTACATCACGCTTGGCACATTGTTTGGCGGCTGGATATGGTGGCAGTCCGGTCCGCAGGCAGGCCTTGAATATCTCACCGGCTTTGTGATTGAAAAAAGCCTGGCGATGGACAATATCTTCGTCATTGCGATGATCTTTGGCTATTTCGCCATTCCGCGCGCTTATCAGCACCGCGTGTTGCTCTATGGCATCCTCGGCGTGATCGTGCTGCGCGGCATCATGATTGCAGCGGGCGCTGCCATTGTTGAAAGCTATCACTGGGTTCTGTATTTCTTCGCGGCTTTTCTGGTGTTTACCGGCATCAAAATGCTGTTTGCCTCCGACTCGCATTATGATGTTGCGTCCAACCCGGTCCTCAAACTGGTCCGTCGATATTTTCCAGTGACTGACAAGCTTGAAGGTGACCGTTTCATCGTGCGCAAGCCAGATGAAAAAACCGGCAAGCTGAAGACCTATATCACACCGCTGTTGCTGGCACTGATCATGGTCGAATTCGTCGACCTGGTATTTGCGGTGGATTCCATTCCGGCAATTTTCGCCATCACCACTGACCCTTATATCGTCTACACCTCAAATATCTTCGCTATTCTTGGCCTGCGCGCCCTGTATTTCGCGCTTTCGGCCATGATCGAGCGATTTGCCTACCTGAAATATGCGTTGGCGGTGGTGTTGGTGTTCATCGGCTCCAAAATCTTCGTGGCAGACATGCTGGGTCTCGCCAAAATCCCGCCGCTGGTATCGCTGACGATCACGCTTGCTATTTTGGCCACGGGTATTTTTGGCTCGCTCTGGGCCACCCGCAAACAAACCAAACAGGTCGACGTCGAATAATTGATGCCGTCTTCCGCCGTGGTGCATTCACCACGGCGGAAAACAGGTTTATAGCTGCAACACCGATGACAATTGGAATGCACCTATGACCGATACCGTTCTCTCCCGCCTGCTGCGCTATGTGGTGATTGACACTCAATCCGACCCGGAAAGCGCGGCGCAGCCCTCGACAGAAAAACAGAAGGACTTAAGCCGCCTGTTGGCCAAGGAGCTTCAGGACATGGGCCTCTCTGATGCCCATATGGATGAGCACGGCAATGTCTATGCCACCATTCCGGCCAATGTGGATAAGCCCATTCCCACGATTTGCTTTTGCTCGCATGTGGATACGGCACCGGATTTCACCGGCACCAATGTCAAGCCGCAGGTGGTGAAGAACTATCAGGGCGGCGATATTATTCTGACCGGCGATCCCAGTCAGATTATCCGCGTGAGCAACAATCCGCAACTGAACAATCAGATCGGCCATGATATTGTCACCACCGATGGCACAACGCTGCTGGGTGCCGATGACAAGGCAGGCGTTGCGGAAATCATGACGGCGGCACAGTTTATTGTCGATAACCCGCAAATCAAGCATGGTGCCATCAAGATTCTCTTTACCACCGATGAGGAGATTGGCCGGGGTGCTGACAAGGTTGACCTAAAGAAGCTGGGGGCCGAATTTGGCTACACCATGGATGGCAGCACGGTTGGCGAAATCGAGAACGAGACTTTCTCAGCCGACGGCGTCGACATCACCATCACCGGCGTTGCCATTCACCCCGGCACCGCTTTGGGACGGATGGAAAATGCCATCAAGATTGCCAGCGCCATCATTGCCCGCCTGCCCAAAGACCAGACACCGGAAACCACCGAGGGTCGTCAGGGCTTTATTCACCCCACCGACATCAGCGGCTCGATGGACGAAGCACACCTGAAATTCATCATCCGCGATTTTATCGATGAAGGTTTGGCGCAAAAAGAAGCGCTGCTGGAAGAGATCACCCGCGATGTGATGCGCGATTACCCCGGCTCCAGCTATAGCTTCAAGGTCAAGCACCAATACCGCAATATGAAAGTGGTGCTCGATCAACACCCAATGGTGATGAGCAACCTTGAAGAAGCCGTGCGCCGCGTGGGTCTGTCACCAAAACTCCACAGCATTCGTGGCGGCACCGATGGCTCGCGCCTATCCTTCATGGGCCTGCCCTGCCCCAATATCTACACCGGCGGCCATGCCTATCACTCGCCACTGGAGTGGATCAGCGTGCAGGATATGGAAACCTCGGTGAAGACCATTGTTGAGCTGATCAAGGTTTGGGAAGAACGGGCACATTAAGCCCGCATTCACAGGACCGAATGTTTGTACAAATAGGATTAAAGGTCAGCCGGAATGAACAATAAGACACTGGAGTTTTATGCCACCAATGCCGCGACATATGTTTCACACGGCACCGTTAATCCACGTTTGAACAGCTTTCTCGACCGCTTGCCGCCCGGTGGCACGATTCTGGAATTGGGCACGGGCAGCGGTGTTGATGCGAAAGCGATGCTGAACGCAGGCTTTCGCGTCGATGCCACGGACGGTTCCAGCGAGCTCGCCCAGGAGGCCGAAAAATTGCTGGGGCAGCCTGTTCGCCAGATGTTGTTCAACCAACTGGACGCAGTTCAAGCCTATGACGGTGTTTATGCCAATGCTTCGCTTTTACATGCAGCCCGCACGGACCTGCCGGACATTATCAGCCGGATTCACCGTTCGCTGAAAATGGGCGGGTATGTGTGGGCCAGCTTCAAAGGCGGCCAGCAAGAAGGGCTGGACGGGCTTGGTCGCTATTATAACTACCTCAGCGCCAGCGAACTCAAACAGCTCTGGTCCCACAACGGCCAATGGTCAACTCTGGAGCACGAAAGCTGGCTCGGCTCCGGCTATGATAAACTGCCGACAGAATGGCATTACATCATTGCAAAACGCCAGTAGCTTTACAAAAGGTGATGCTTGCGCATCCACGCTTCAAGAGCCGGGGTCCAGACCACCGGCTCTTGTTTTTTGACGCCCATGGCAAAGCCGTGGCCACCTGTTTGTAATGGGATCAGTTCAACCGGCACATCCGCTTTTTCGCACGCCGCCTGCATCAGAAGCGAATTGTTGAAATCAGCCACCGGGTCATCCTTGGCGTGGACCAACAGAAATGGCGGGTCATTGGGTTTGACGCCGGTTTCCACTGACCATTTTGCCACGGCCTCTGCATCTGGCTTGCGCCCCACCAATTTCATCCGCGTCCATGTATGATCATAGGGGGCTTTGAGCGTAATAACGGGATAGGCCAGCACCGAAAAATCCGGCCTTGCCGACAGGCAGTCCGTGGCATCCACTGACTGATAGCTGACCTCATCAAACCGGGTTGAGAGCATTCCCATCAAATGACCACCTGCGGAGAAACCCATACAGCCGATCTTTGCGTTATCGAGGCCAAGGCTGGCCGCTTGGGCGCGAATAAGGCGCACGGCGCGTTGCGCATCTTGCAGGGGTGCCAGCGGCCCAACGGTCCATCCCTCGCCGGGCAGGCGATAGGTGATAATAAAGGCGGTGACGCCGCGCTCAGACAGCCATTTGGCGGCTGCCTCACCTTCGTGTTTTTCCGAGATGACCCGATAACCACCGCCGGGAGCAATCAAGACGGCGGTTCCATTTGGCTGATCTGGCCGCACCATTCGCAATGTTGGTATTGCAACGCTGATGATGGAGCCATGACGATCAATCACCGGGCCAGTTTCCGGCCCACCACCGCCGGGCGGCTTTGTGGGCCAAAGGGGTGTGGCATCCGTCGAGAGTGAATTGGCCAAAGCGCTCACAAAAGGGCTTATCGCCAAAAAAGTCATGAATACCCGCCGCCCAAACATTTTGTGTCACACTTTCAAAACCGAGACTGTGTGACTATACGGCCTATTCCGCAGCACTACGGCCGTCAGTAAGATCATCATCACTGCCGTTTGCATCTCCCGGCAGCGTCTCGGCTTCCAAATCCGGGAAGGCAACAATGCGTTTGCCGGAAAAATCGGTGTGGACCACCACCAACCCCTGCTCTTCGAAATAGCCCAGCAAGCGACGCGCGCGGCGAGCCGAATGGGTACCATAGGCACGGGCTATGCGCAAATCCGATGGGCAAGGCTCATTGCGAAGGGCTGCCTTGGCCATGAGCAGGAACACGCCCTGCAAATCATCGGAGACCCGCATGGATAAAGACAGGGCCGTCTGCCAGCCCTCGGAGGCAGCGGTTTCTTCATCCACGCCTGCGCGGGTCACGGCCACACGGCGGCGGAATTCCCCCATCGGCATGGGTGGACCACCAACGCGGCGCATACGGGCGCGCACGAGGAACTCCTGATAGAGCACCGCATCGGTGCGATAGGCAGCCTGTGGATCATCGAGAATTTCCGCCAGAACCGCAGCCATCCGCTCTTCGCGGTCTTCCGCTGTCATCTCCGGCTGCGATGGCCGAGCGGGATTGACCTCTTCGCTCATCACCGGTGTGGCGCGGGACAGTTCGGCCAGAATATCCGTGGTCGGGCGTGGCGCGGGTGCCACCCGGCGCATAATGGGCCGGGTAAACTCTTCAGGGTCGGGCGTGAAAATCAGCTCTTCCACGTCCTGCGGCGCATTGGGCAGCGGCATCAGTTTGGGGCTGCTTGATCGTGCCGAAGTTTCCACATCGCCAATAACAATCGGCAGCGGACGGCGCGACAGTGCCGGGCCAAGGGCTACAAAATGACCGCGTTTCAAATCACGAAACATTTCGGCCTGACGGCGATCCATGCCGAGAAGATCAGCGGCGCGGGCCATGTCAATATCGAGAAAGGTCCGGCCCATCAGGAAGTTGGAGGCTTCTGCGGCCACATTTTTGGCAAGCTTTGCAAGGCGCTGGGTGGCAATCACCCCCGCAAGACCGCGTTTACGGCCACGGCACATCAGATTGGTCATCGCGCCGAGGGACAGTTTACGGGCATCTTCCGAGACATCGCCACCAACGGCGGGCGCAAACATCTGCGCTTCATCGACCACCACCAGCACGGGGTACCAATATTCGCGTTCGGCATCAAACAGCCCGTTGAGAAAAATACCAGCGGCACGCATCTGCTGCTCAACATCCAGCCCTTCCAGCGTCAAAACGCAGGAAACGCGATGCTGACGGATGCGATTGGCAATGCCGATCAGTTCCGCATCGCTACGTTCCCCATCAACAACAAGATGGCCGTATTTATCGGAGAGCGTGACGAAATCACCTTCAGGATCAATGATGATCTGCTGCACCCATTGCGCCGACTGTTCCAGCAAACGCCGCAGCAAATGCGACTTGCCAGAGCCGGAATTGCCCTGCACCAGAAGGCGGGTTGCCAGCAATTCCTCGATATCGAGCTTGGCGGGTTGGCCACCCGACACTGTTCCCATATCGATTCCGACCTGCAACGTCATAACCCTCGTGATCTTTGGAAGTGGCCCCAAGGCCAATCAAGCCTGATCCCATAGATCATTTCATTGTTCTAAGGAAACAATGAAATGATCTATGCTCTCGCTTTATCGCATTTCCGAACGCAAAACCGCCGCGCACTTTTGCTGGAAATGCTGTAACAGAAAATGAAAGGCTTGCGTGGGTCTTGTTGCCAAAACCCACAGACAATCACAGCCCGATCAATCCGGGTCGGAAAGCGGCACCGGCGAAACCAGAATTTTATCGATACGGCGGCCATCCAGATCAATCACTTCGAACTTCCAGCCACTTTTGACAAAGCTTTCGCCCAAAGACGGAATGCGCTTCAACTCGTCCAACACAAAACCGGCAACCGTGGTGAAATCCGGGTCATCATCCACCGGCACGCGGATGTGCTCGACAAACTCATCAATCGGCGTCCAGCCTGCCACCAGATAAGAACCATCTTCGCGCATCAACAGGGCTGGCTCTTCCTCGCCATCTTCCTGATAGGCACCAGTGATCGCTTCGAGAATATCACCGGAGGTAATGATGCCTTCAAAATGGCCGTACTCATCATAAACCAGCACCATATGCTGACTGGTCTTGCGGATCGACTGGATAATGTCGATAGCGCCTGCCAGATCCGACACAATCGGCACCTCATGGGTCAGTTCACGAATATCAATATCATTGCCACGCGCCAGCGCATCATAGAAATTCTTGACCGGCATCACGCCGATGATTTCATCGGAATTGCCATTGCGCACCGGCATACGCGAATGCTGGCTCTCGTTGAGCTTTTCACGGATTTCATCCACGGTGTCGTCCACACCAATGGTATCCACGTCGCGCCGCGGTGTCATCAGCCCACGGGCAGTTCGGTCAGCCAGGCGCATGACGCCCGAAATCATTTGTGACTCTTCCGAATCGATCACGCCGGCGCTCTGGGCTTCAGCCAGAACAGTCTTGATCTCTTCGTCTGTAACAGTGCCATTCGAGCTGCCCTTTTGGCCCAACAGCGCCAGAACGGCGCGGCCTGAGCCATCCAGCAACCAGACCAGCGGCGCACAGACTTTGGACAGCACCACCATAGTGCCTGCCATACGGGCGGCGACAAGCTCGGGATTGCGCAATGCAATCTGCTTGGGCACCAGTTCGCCAACGATCAGAGACAGATAGGTGATCAGCACGACAACAGAGCCGACGCCTAAGGCGCTTGCCAAAGATTCGGCCATACCCTGGGCCAGAAGCCATTGTGTAAAGCGCGCACCAAGGGTCGCGCCGGAAAAGGCACCGGACAGCACGCCAACAAGGGTAATGCCAATCTGCACAGTAGAAATAAAACGGCCGGGGTTTTCACCGAGGCTAATGGCCGTTGCGGCCCCTCTATGCCCTGCCTCCGCGAGAACTTTAAGGCGGGCAGAGCGGGCGGACACAACCGCAAGCTCTGACATTGACAAAACCCCGTTCAGCAAGGTGAGCAAGGCGACAATAACAATTTCGGCGATCAAGCTGTTTAAAATCTCATAGGAGCCACGCAAAGGTGGCGGGTGTGAGAGCTTTAACACAAAACCATGCCGCAATCCAAATGCAGATATGCATTTTTACAGGGTGAAACGGCGAATACAGCATTGAATTCAGGAAACAGGATCAGCAATGCCCCTGCTTTTCAGGGGGATTAGAGCATCGGACCGAAAAGTGCCCCCGGTTTTCGGAAAAATCCGATGCAAAAATAAAAAGCTATAGCATCGTGCCGATTCCGATTTAGGGACCGATGCTATAGCTGCCGCATTGCAGGGATAAACCAAAGCCTTGCAGCAATCGGCGAGTGGCAAAATCGGGCTGACCGGAGGTAAACTGGGCAAAATCAGCATTGAAATAGGCGCTGTCTGCGTGAGTCTCTGCCTGTGCCATCGGCACAAGGCGCCGTGCCTGACGGGCAATGGCTTCCGCAGGGTCAAGCCAATCCACCGGCCAGGGCGCAAGCTTGCGGAACCTGTTGGCCAGAAAGGGATAATGGGTGCAGGCCAGCACGATAATATCTGTCCTCGTCTCAGCTTCCGTCACAAAGCAGGGCGCAATTTCCGCCATCAAATCGTCATCCGAGACCTGTTCGCCACGGATATAGGTTTCCGCCAACTGCGCCAGATGTTTCGAGCCCACCAGATTGACCTGACACTGGCTGGCAAAAGATTGAATCAGATCGCGGGTGTAAGCGCGCTTGACGGCCCCGGGCGTTGCCAGAACAGAGATCAGACCGGAGCGGGTGCGCTCTGCTGCGGGCTTGATGGCCGGAACGGTGCCAACAAATTTCCGAGTGGGAAAAGCGGCCCGCAGATCGGCCCCCACCAGTGTGAATGCCGTGTTGCAGGCAATAATCACCACTTCGGGATCATAGGTGGACAGAAGCCTGCCGAACAAGGTGATGATTCGCGCCCGCAATGGCTCTTCTTCCCAATCACCATAGGGAAAGCCTGCATCATCGGCGACATAGATAAAGCCACGCTCTGGCATCAGCACCCGCGCTTCACGCAGCACGGTCAAACCACCAATGCCGGAATCAAACACCAGAACCGGCTTCAGATCAGATGTCATGCCCGTCATCAATGTCATTCCTCTCACCCTCCAGCAATGCACCATCGACTGGAGCCCCGGCACCACGCGGATTTTTGCGCGAAAACCGATCCAGCGACGAAACAACGCCACGCATCACCTTGATCTCTTGCGACGAGAACCCGCGCTTCGACAAGACAGCACGAAGATTGTCGACCATTCGTGCCTTTTTATGAACGGGCCGGAAATATCCGCGCGAATCCAGCGCATCTTCCATATGCTCAAACAGCCCGATCACTTCATCCTTGGTGGCGGGCAATTGATCAATTTCCTGAAACGGCGTGGCGGTGACATCCTCCATGCCGGATTTCATCCATTCATAGGACATCAACAGCACGGCCTGGGCAATATTCAGCGAAGCAAAAGCGGGATTGACCGGAAACGTCACAATCTCGTCGGCCAGCGCCACATCTTCATTGGTCAGACCGGACTTTTCGCGGCCAAACAGGATGCCAGTCTTTTGGCCAGCGCGGAAACGGCTCCGCAAGGTTGAGGCCGCCGTGACCGGAGATGCAACGGGCTTGAAATTATCCCGCTGACGGGCTGTGGTCGCATAGAGAAAGTTGAGATCGGCAATGGCCTCTTCAACCGTTGCAAAAACCACAGCGCCATCAATCACATGATCTGCCTTCGAGGCAGCCGAGCGGGCCTTGTCTGATGGCCAGCCATCACGCGGGTTCACCAGTCGCAGTTCTCCTAGACCAAAATTGGCCATGGCCCGCGCCACCATGCCGATGTTTTCACCCAATTGCGGCTCGACCAGAATGATCGCCGGGCCTTCGGCAATGAGTTCACGTTCGCTGTTGGTGCCTGCCATGGTTTTCGTCCTGAATGTCACCGAGTTTCGGTTTTTTGACGCCTGAATGGGCATAAATCATCCAAAAGGCAAGAGCCGAGACCGTGGCCGAACTGCCAAAATCCATGGGATTTGCCGGTACGTATCAACAATTGAAACCTGACAGCGCGAAAATCCGGGTCGGGACATCGCTTCCTGTTTGCCTTGGCTCATGAGAATGCTATAGGCAAATCCGGTTTATACAAATCCGATGCGGCGCATTTCAAGGCCGCGCTATTGATGAGGAAAACATATGCAAAAGATCAAGGTTGCAAACCCTGTCGTCGATCTCGACGGCGATGAGATGACCCGCATCATCTGGCAGTTCATCAAGGAAAAGCTGATCCTGCCCTACCTTGATCTGGAAATCGAATATTACGACCTCTCGGTTGAAAACCGCGACGCCACCAACGACCAGGTGACCATTGATTCCGCCCATGCCATCAAGAAGCACGGTGTTGGCATCAAATGCGCAACCATCACGCCAGACGAAGCCCGCGTGAAGGAATTCAACCTCAAGGAAATGTGGAAAAGCCCGAACGGCACCATCCGCAACATCCTCGGCGGCGTTATTTTCCGCGAACCGATTATCTGCAAGAACGTTCCTCGCCTCGTTCCCGGCTGGACCCAGCCAATCGTTGTTGGCCGTCACGCTTTCGGCGACCAGTACAAGGCAACCGATTTCAAATTCCCCGGCAAGGGCAAACTCACCATCAAGTTCGTCGGTGAAGACGGTCAGGTGATTGAGAAGGACGTGTTTGATGCGCCTTCCGCTGGCGTGGCCATGGCCATGTACAACCTCGACGATTCGATCCGCGATTTCGCCCGCGCTTCGATGAACTACGGCCTGATGCGTAAGTGGCCGGTTTACCTGTCCACCAAGAACACCATCCTCAAGGCTTACGACGGCCGCTTCAAGGATCTGTTCGAAGAAGTCTATCAGGCAGAATTCAAGGCCAAGTTCGAAGAAATCGGCATCACTTACGAGCACCGCCTGATCGACGACATGGTGGCTTCCGCGCTGAAGTGGTCAGGTGGCTACGTTTGGGCCTGCAAAAACTACGACGGCGACGTGCAGTCTGACACCGTGGCCCAAGGCTTTGGCTCGCTCGGCCTGATGACCTCGGTTCTGCTGTCGCCCGATGGCCGCACGGTTGAAGCCGAAGCTGCTCACGGCACCGTGACCCGTCACTACCGTCAGCATCAGAAGGGTCAGGAAACCTCGACCAACTCGATCGCATCGATCTTCGCCTGGACCCGTGGCCTTGCCCACCGCGCCAAGCTGGATGACAATGCCGAACTGGCCAAGTTCGCCCTCACCCTTGAAAAGGTTTGCGTGGACACGGTTGAAGCTGGCTTCATGACCAAGGATCTGGCGCTGTTGATCGGCCCTGATCAGCCTTGGCTGTCCACCACAGCCTTCCTCGACAAGGTTGATGAGAACCTCAAGAAGGCCATGGCGGCTTAAGACGTTGAATGAACTCAGAAAACCCGGCCTTAGCGCCGGGTTTTTTGTCGAAATCAACAATCAATCCTTCGGACATCATCATGACCGATGACGTCATTTTTTATACCAATCCCATGTCGCGCGGCCGCATCCTCCGCTGAAGGCTGGAAGAAATCGGCCAGACTCCATTATCCTTTCGTTTGCCTTTTCTGGAAAACCGGTTCCCATTTTTCGAACCAAAGCTCTAAGCAGGCACCTGCGCGGAAAGACCAGAACCGCTCAATGCATTGCAGCCTGCCATAACCTCGTCCTGCTCTTTTCGCGCCTGCGGACCAGAATAGGATCGCACACAGTTTCGACCATAGTGTTTTGCTTCATAGAGAGCACTGTCGGCCCGCATCAGCGCCGTCTCCAGATCAGGCATTTGATCAGGCAGGCAACAAACGCCAATACTGATTGTTACGCCTATCTGTCTGTCACGCCACAGAATAGACATTTGCGAAACGGCATTCCGAATTGCTTCACAAAACGCCATCGCATCATGGCCGCCATGAGCCGGAATCAGCACAGCAAATTCCTCTCCACCCATTCTGCCAAAAACCATGTCCGCGGAAAGGTGCGCCGTGACAATCTGCGTAAAGCGCTGCAACACAAGATCGCCGCAGGCGTGGCCATGACTATCATTGACACTTTTGAAATGATCGATATCGATCAACGCAATAACACCCTCTGCCCGGCGCAGTCGCTTGAGGGCCTGATCATAAAATGCCCGCCGATTCAGCACGCCGGTCAACATGTCCGTTTCTGAGGCGTGCTTATATTGCCGAAGGCTGCGCTCTCGAACCAGAGAGAAAACTCCAAAGCCTAACCCCAGAGCATCACAGTAGAGCACAAACGTCATGGCGTTGAACCAGGGCGTAACGGCAATGCCGTTGACCTCCATGACCGGATAGACAATGGCAAGCGGCAAACGCGCCATTGTCAGCACGGCATAGAGCACCCCCATGACAAGGATCAGAATACGCGCAGGCAGCCTCTCCTGTCTCCACCCCAGCCATACAGACCAAAGGCCCAAAGCAAGTTGCGGAACGAAAAGAAAATTATAGACCCCAATTCGATGATTGGGAACGGCCAGAAAGTCTGGAATGGCTAAACAGAGTATGATCCAGACCGTAGCGACCAGAACGACCCAGATATACGGCCTCGAAAACCCGTCGAACGCCCGAAATCCAATCCAGATAAAGCCCATTCCCAACAGCAAAAAAAGTATACCGCCGCCCATTCCGTAGCTTTCGGGAATAATTCCACGCAAGGATTGCAGCATCTGACCTGTTGCTATGCAAAAATAACCAATTGCCCAAAAAGCAAGTTCTGCGGATTTTTTCTCGAAACACCAACTGAACAGCATCAGCATCGCAACGATCAACGAAGCGACAAGACCACACAAATTTAATGTTGGAACATTGAATAAATCAACCAAAGGACACAAACCTGATTTAAACCCGAAATGTGGTTTTCGCATTTTGACACAACTAAATAATATTTATACACTCATTCGAAAATATTTCGTGAAATAAATGAAAAAAATCGAGAAATACTAAAACACGCAACTAAAATATCCGATGCATTGAGACTTAATTGACAACAATCAAATTTGTATATTTAGTTTTTTCTAAATCAACTTTTGATTTACATTAATCCGTATCAATCCCCCAAAGCTGTATGGTGAGATTTTTAAACAATAGAGCACCATGATCAGCCTCGCCCATAGGTCTCACCTCGGACAATCGGCGCGGGAACAGCGCTGAAATTCTTCTCTATATCGATCAACCCCACTCTTGACGAAAAGCGCAAGCCAACGCAAATAGAGCAGATGAAGGCATCGCAAGCAGATATTCTTATCGTTCCCGGCTACACCAATTCCGGGCCGGATCACTGGCAGACCCGCTGGGAAAATAAACTCGCCACAGCAAGGCGGGTTGAACAGGCGGAATGGTCCAAGCCGGTCAAGGAAGACTGGGTCGCGCGCCTTGTCGACGATGTCAATCGCGCCGAGAAACCCGTTGTGCTGGTCGCCCATTCCTTGGGTGTCCCAACAGTGATCCATGCGACCCCGCATTTTACAAATAAAGTGGCCGGAGCCTTTCTGGTTGCCCCCCCGGATGTGGCCAACAGCGCCATACGGCCAAAACATCTGATGACATTTGGCCCCTATCCGCGTGAAACCCTGCCGTTTCCGACCTTGATGATTGCCAGCCGCAATGATCCATTCGGCACTTACGAACATGCCGATGATATTGCCAGAGCATGGGGTGCAACATTGGTTGACGCTGGAGACGCAGGTCACATCAACGCCGAATCAGGCCATGGTCCGTGGCCGGAAGGCACAATGGTGTTTGCGCAATTTCTCAGCAAATTATGAGGGCCTCAACAGATGATGAGGAGTGTGATTTTAAAGTTATCCATGCCTTTCTTGTTGGTTCCATTTCGTGGTTTGCCGGAGCTATGATAGAAGTATTCTACAAATGGTTTTGAAATGCATTCTGTGATTCACGCGCTTTAACAGGCGCAAAATCATGAAAGGGGCAAGAGCCGGATTGTGAACACCCGCGTTTTCCGTTATGGACCGCCTCAAACACTGACACAGAGCGTCCCTTGTGCGACGCCAAGATAGAGACAAGCCGTCATGAACCGTCGCCGCCGTATTTACGAAGGCAAGGCCAAGATCCTGTATGAGGGTCCTGAGCCGGGCACGCTGATCCAGTTTTTCAAGGATGACGCAACTGCGTTCAACAAGAAAAAACATGATGTGATTGACGGAAAAGGTGTTCTGAACAACCGCATTTGCGAGTATGTTTATACCAATCTTAACAAAATTGGCATTCCCACCCATTTCATTCGTCGCCTCAACATGCGCGAGCAATTGATCAAGGAAGTGGAAATCATTCCCCTTCAGATCGTTGTTCGGAATGTTGCCGCCGGTACGCTGTCGAAACGCCTCGGAATCGAGGAAGGCGTGGTGTTGCCGCGCTCCATCATCGAATTCTATTACAAGTCCGATGCTCTGGAAGATCCAATCGTCTCCGAAGAGCATATCACGGCGTTTGGCTGGGCCAATCCGGCCGAGCTGGATGACATCATGGCGCTGGCCATCCGCATCAATGACTTTCTCAGCGGGCTTTTCCTTGGCATCGGCATTCAGCTGGTTGATTTCAAGATCGAATGTGGCCGTCTCTATGAGGGCGACATGATGCGGATCGTGCTTGCCGATGAAATTTCACCGGACAGCTGCCGCCTGTGGGACATCGAGACCAACGAAAAGCTGGACAAGGACCGATTCCGCGATGATATGGGCGGACTGCTCGAAGCCTATCAGGAAGTGGCACGTCGGCTTGGTATTATCAATGAAAACGAACCCGTTCGCGGCACTGGTCCGGTTCTGGTCAAATAAGTTTTGGAGACACATTCGTGATTAAGGCTCGCGTCACCGTCACTTTGAAAAACGGCGTTCTGGATCCACAGGGCAAGGCTATTGAAGGCGCCCTTGGCGCATTGGGTTTTGATGGCGTCAACCAGGTTCGCCAGGGCAAGGTCTTTGATCTCGTGCTGGAAACCTCCGACAAGGCTCATGCCGAAGAGCAGCTGAAAGCCATGTGCGAAAAGCTGCTGGCCAACACGGTGATCGAAAACTACGCGATCTCGATCGACTGATACGCAGACTTCAACGCCTGCCGATTCATCAGAACGGAAGGCGTTGCGCATCCTATTTTCACACGTCCTCCCTCCCTGAGGATAGGCAGAAACAAAGAGCAAGGTTCGAGCCGCCGCCATGAAATCAGCCGTTGTCCAACTCCCCGGCCTTAACCGCGACCGCGATATGATTGCGGCCCTGACCAAGATTTCCGGCGTTGAGCCAGTTACTGTCTGGCAGACAGAAACAGAGCTGCCAGATGTTGACCTGATTGTCATTCCCGGCGGCTTTTCCTATGGCGATTATCTGCGCTGTGGCGCAATTGCCGCCCGGATGCCGGTGATGCAAGCAATCAAGGCAAAAGCAGAACAGGGCGTTAAGGTTCTTGGCGTCTGCAATGGCTTTCAGATTCTTGTCGAGGCTGGCCTGTTGCCCGGCGCATTGATGCGCAATGCCTCGCTGAAATTTGTCTGCCGCGAAGTCAAGCTTGAAGTGGTCAATGACGAGACGGATTTCACCCGTGCCTATGCCAAGGGCCAGATCATTCGCTGCCCTGTAGCGCACCACGACGGCAATTACTTTGCCGACGCTGAAACGCTGAAGAGCATTGAGGACAATGGTCAGGTGGTGTTCCGCTATGCTGAAGGCACCAACCCAAATGGCTCGGTGAACAATATCGCTGGCATTATAAATGCAGGCGGCAATGTTCTTGGCATGATGCCTCACCCTGAAAACCTGATTGAAGCCGCACATGGCGGCAATGACGGACGCGGGCTGTTTGCATCGGCACTGGATGTCATCGCTGCGGCCTGAACCTTGCCATGATATGTGGCTATGACGATGCACTCTACCGTATGGTTTCCTCCTTAAATCCAAGAGGGTTTAAAGACAAATCGTGACGTAGGCAGGATCGCTCCCGAAAATTTCCGACAGGATTGAACATGCGTAAACTCCTTCTTCTGGCTTGTCTCGCCGGCATTGCGACACTTGCCTCCTGCGCATCAAAGCCACCCGCTCCACCTGCCGGACGCAGTGCAGATGAGGTCATCCACCGCGTGATGAAGGGTGCGTCCAGTTGCTGGTTCAAGTCCGAAGACCCTGCCTTCAAATCCTACAGGATGGATGCCGAGCTGACGTCTTTTTCAGGCCAACCACGCATTCTGCTGGTTCGCAAGGGATCATCCGACATTCGGCCGCTGCTGGTCGTGATGGCAATGGGCAATCCTGCCAAGATTCAGGCGTTCGGACCATTGATGAATGAGTCACTATCTGCTCGCATCTCCACCGACATCAAGCGCTGGGTCAATGGCAGCCCAGCCTGCCGATAATTCAGCGCTGTGATATTTTTGTAGACGCTCTTTTCGAAAAAATTTGGCAAATTGTACCCTGCGAATCAATGGGATTCGCAGGGAGATTGACACATGCGCATAAACAGGGTGCGGATTGCAAAAATTCTAGTTTTTTGCACGGCTTTAAGCTGTACTGCTGGAATGCAAAATGCAATTGCGGGCAGTGATCATGTTTTTGATGAGTTGCGCTTTGGTGCTGTAACATCCCTGCAAAACCACGAAAAAGGGGCCGCAGGTGAAGTCACCCTGTTTTTCGACCCTTTTTCACGCGATACCGCATCTGGCCTGTGGCAGAGCTTAGCGCGTCCCCGCGTTCACGTGGGCGGTGAAATCGGCAGTGCCAGCACAAACAATCAGGTCTTTGCAGGCTTGAGCTGGACCGTTGACCTGACGGACAAAGCTTTTGTTGAAGCCGGATTTGGTGGCGTTATCCACGATGGCGCGATCAATGACCAGCACCGGAATGGACCTGATCTCGGGTGTCGGGCGCTGTTTCGGGAATATGCCGCAGCGGGCTATCGCATAAACAAAACGTGGAGCCTGCTTGCCCAGATCGAACACGCATCAAATGCCGATCTTTGCGATCCCAATGACGGCATGACGCGGGCCGGTGTCATGGTTGGCTATAAATTCTAAACATCTCCCGCTTTTCAGCACCAGAATTATTGAGGCATTCTTTACACCAGAAGCGGTTTAAAGAATTACATCGCCCCTTGTGCGCCATACCGAGTGAGAGGCGCTGTAAAACGATACAGCAGAAATCCGACGCGGCAGGTTGGGACAAGCCGCATCGGATGTCACACAACAACATCAAAACAGGTAGGTTGACCTTTTCAACTCTGTCCGCGCCTGTTGTCGTGTAATCCCAACATCCTTGAGCAGATCATCGCCAATATCCTCAAGGCTTGCGCGCGTGGAGCGCACCATCCACCACCGCGACAATGCCGAAAGAAGACGCCGCAGCCCGGACACCAGATTGATCTTGCTGGCTTGAGGTGCAGTTGGCGTCACATTTTCTCTCGCCGCACATTCAATTGTATCTATTGTCACCATTTTTATCACCATTCATCAACAATATCGACGTTGATTGCTTGATCCCTGCCTAAAAATGGATACAATGCATTCAGATATAATGACAATGAGGATAATTGTCATGGTGACGCATTGGCTTCCTAACCTCTCTGATACGCAAGGACCGCTCTATGTTCGCATTGCTGACAAGGCAGAGGACGACATCAAGAATGGTATTTTACCAGCCGGGACAAAATTGCCCCCGCAACGCGATTTGGCCTATGATTTAAAGGTGACAATAGGGACAATCAGTCGCGCCTATGCGCTCTTGCGGGAGCGTGGCCTTGTGGCTGGTGAAGTCGGGCGTGGCACCTATATCCAATCCGGGTTACAATCGGACCAACCGGAAGTGCATCGTGACCCGGTCACCCTGACCTATGGCGGCACGCGGACATTGTCACCACCGCCGGGAAAATTGCGTTTTGACACCACAGCGGCCGTTGATGTGGGCCAGGCGGATATTGTCGGGCAATTGATGATGGATATTGCCCGTGAACAGCCCGGTGAGATTTCGAGCTACACACGCACCCTGTCGCCGGACTGGCTGGAGGCCGGGCGTCGGTGGCTATCCAACGGGGACTGGTCGCCCAACCCCGCCAATATCGTGCCTCAGCTGGGCGTTCACGCCGGTGTCAACGCCGTCATTGCTGCGATCAGCGGCACCGGCGATCGGATCGTTTGCGAGCATCTGACCTATTCGCAGATTGCCCGCAGCGCCTTGCTGATGGGGCGACAGATTGCACTGGTCGATTCCGATGGCGACGGTATTTTGCCGGAGGATTTTGAGCGTGTCTGTGTGCGCGAGCATCCCAAAGCCGCCTTCATCATGTCGTCAGGTCAAAATCCGACTCTATCCGCCCTTCCCCTTTCCCGCCGCCAGGAGATTGTCGATATTGCCCGAAAATATAATGTCTGGCTGATTGAAGACTATATTTACGGCGGACTGATCGACGACGGCATCCCGCTGCTCGCGCAGCTTGCACCGGACCGTACCTTTTTGCTCAACAGCCTGTCGAAATCGGTTGCGGCGGGCGTGCGTGGCGGCTGGGTGGCCTGCCCTGAACATATGAACCAGCGGGTGCGCATCACGCAGAAAATGGTCTGCGGTGGCATACCATTTTTGCTTGCCGAGCTTTCGGCTCGTCTTGTGTTGTCTGGTGCGGCCAATGACATCAAGGCAAAAGTGATCGCCGAATTTTCAGCACGTGAGGAAATTGTCAGGACCGCGTTTGCCGGCCTTGAGTTCCGCTCACACCCCAAACTGCCCTATTTTTGGTTGAAATTGCCCGAGCCATGGCTTTCGGGAACCTTCAAGCAGGCCGCCTTTGATGCTGGCATTCTGGTTGATGATGAGGATGAATTCAAGCCTGCGCGCTCATCCAAGGTGTTTCACCATATCCGGGCAGGCTTCAGCGAAGGACGCGACCGCGCAATAGCAAAAGCAGGTCTTCTTGCTCTGCGCCAGTTGCTTGACCAAACGCCCCTGGGCAACAGTGCAACCATCTGATTGAGACTGCCACAGCGCCATGCTTCGACACAGCAGGGCGCTGTAACCATTACAGAGTGGTGAGTGTCCAGTTGACAATGTCGGCTGTCACCTGACCAAATGCCGCAGACAAGGCATTGACCATTGCCTGATTGTCCTCGCCCTTGGTTGGCACGGTCGCCGAAAATACTTTTTGGGAAATGACGGTACCATTGCGATCATTCAGCAGCTTGACCGAGATGGCAACATTGGCCCGGCGTCCGCCGTTTGTATCAATCTCAAACGTCTTGATGTCAGAAATCAGCTGATAATCAATGGCCAACCCCTGCCCCGGCTTGCCCACACCGGCCAGCTTGCCGGTGCTGTCAAAAGCCTCCACCAGTTTGGACTGCACCATCAAGGGCAATTTGTCGCCCCACTGCGATTTCGCCAGATATTGCACCTCTGTACCCGATACGCGCACGACAATCATGTCGCTATCCAACATCTTCAGGGCTGTTGGATTGGCAATCAGAAGCTGACGCTTGGCAACGGGCTGCTTGGTGGCTGCAAGCCGAACACTGGCCAGATCATAGGTGTCATTCTTTGTGCCAGACGCACAGCCAACAAGCATGATACCCATCAAGGAACCGACGCAGGCTGCGCGAAATATGGCTGCCGGATGCCGACGTAACTTCGAATAACTCATCATGAGTCCCTTTTCCCCAGAAAAACCCGTCACCGTCTCGTCCGCCCATCGTATTGTTTTACGTTATCACCGCCAAACAGCAGGCGTTGGGGGTTTCTGTCGAAATTGGTGATCGTGTTGTCAAGATTGCGCACCGTATCCCGCGTGTCATTGACCAGTGACTGAATATTGTTCAGCCCCGTCGATGAGAATCTCGAAAGGTTATCGGCAATGGGTCCGATTTTCTGATTGAGATTGTCAGCAACAGCCTTGATGGATTCCAGCGTGCGCTTTGCTTCGGCGGCCAGCGAATTGGCATCGTCTGAGCCCAGCAGAGCGTCAACCTTGGCCAAAATACCATCCACCCGTGTCGAGGCATTGTTCAGACGGTTTGAAAGCTGGGTGAAATCCGTGATGGCCTGATCAATATCAGGCTTTCTGTCTTTGACACCTGCACTGATCGACTGGAAATCGGCGGCGGCTTTACGGGCATCCGCAACCGCTGCGGACACATCATCCACCACCCGCGCGACTTTTTGCGTATCGACAGCAGCCACCAGCGCATTGACCTTATCCAGCGATCCGTTTGCCTTGACACCAAAATCGTTGAATGTCCTGATTGTTTGATTGACGTTATCCATCGTCGCGCCAAACTTGCCAGAGGCATCGGCCAGATTGCCGGTGGCGGTCTGGGTATTGGCCAGGATCTGGTTGACCTTGTCTTTATCCACAGCCTTCAGCAGGTCTTCAGCAGCGGCCAAGGTGGAATCCAGCCGACCGGACAAGCCTGTTATTGTATCCGAGAGCGCACTGACGCTCTTCAGGAAGGTATCAATGCCATCGGCATTGTCGGCAAGTGCCTTTGAAAAGGTTTCGGCATTGCGCATGGTATTGGTCAAAGGGCCGCGCGCATCAGCAACAAAACCCTGAATATCGGAAATTGCAGTATCGGCTTTCCGCATGATCTTGTCGGCCGTCGCCAGAAGATTGGTCACGCTCGATTGATCAGCCACCAGCATGGCAGGCTTGCCTGTCTCCTGTGCTTTCTGGAACAGATTGTCGCCGCCGACACCACCAGCAAGCTCGACGTAAGCGGCACCGGTCAATCCCTGAATTTCCAGGACAGCCTTGGTGTTGGAGCGAATGGGCGAATCTTCGCGCACCTCTGTCTGAGCAACAGAAAAAGCCGGATCATCGTGATCGATGCTCAAACTCAGGACAGAACCGATCTGAATACCGTTAAACCGGACGGGCGAGCCAACACTCAAGCCATTGGCTGAACCGGGAATACGAATCGTCAACGGAGCCATGGGCCCACCACGTCCATATTCCGCCATCCAGTAGATGAATCCAAAGGTCGAAATGATCACAAGAACCGTGAAAAAGCCGACGATGGTGTAATTTGCTTTGGTTTCCATGAGATCTCAATCAATCGGCCAGTGAGGCGCGAACCCCCTGCGGTTTGGGAATTGAGCGTGCTCTTTTCCCTCTGAAATAGGATTTGACCCAAGCTTCGTCACAGCTCAGCATATCCGCCAACGTTCCCTCAACCAACACACGTTTCTGCCCCAGCACCGCAATACGGTCACAGACCGAAAACAGGCTGTCCAGATCATGCGTCACCATATAAACGGTCAGGCCCAATGTGTCGCGCAACCGGGCAATCAATTCATCAAACTCGGCAGCACCAATCGGGTCAAGGCCCGATGTTGGCTCATCCAGAAACACCAGATCGGGATCAAGCGCGAGTGCGCGCGCAAGTGCTGCGCGTTTGATCATTCCGCCTGAAAGCTCTGACGGGTACTTGTTGCCGGCATCGGCTGGCAAACCCACCATCTCGATTTTAAGATAGGCAAGCTCGTCCATCAGCCATTTGGGCAGATTCAGATATTCCCGCATGGGAAGCTGGATATTTTCCTTCACAGTCAGGGATGAAAACAGCGCCCCCTGCTGAAACAGGACCCCAAGGCGCGTATCAAGATCAGTGCGCTGGGCTGCACTGCATTTGTCGTAATCCGCGCCCAGGATTTCAATGCGGCCCTCGCGTCTTGGCAAAAGCCTGAGCACAGTGCGCATCAAGACAGATTTACCGGCACCGGATGCCCCAACGAATCCCAGAATCTCGCCGCGATAAACATCCAGATCCAGCTTGTCGAGAACAAGCTTGTCTCCGAAACCAACCGTGAGACCGCGAACGGAAAGAACGCTTTCGCGCTTATCTGGCTCAACTGTGTTGTGTTGCTGCTCCACATCGCCCTCTTAAAAATCGATTGCGGCGTAGAACATGGCGAAAAGCCCGTCCATCAGGATAACGACAAAAATAGACTTTACCACCGACTTTGTCACATGTTGGCCCAGAGATTCGGCGCTGCCACCCACTTTCATGCCCTCAACAGCAGCAACAATACTGATCACGACGGCCATGAACGGCGCCTTGATCAATCCTGCGGCCAATGTCGTATAATCCACGGCATCATGCAAACGGGAGACAAACACCTGAAAGGTAATGCCCGAATAAGCCCAACTGACAACGGCGGCACCATAGAGCGCTGCGAAATTGGCAATCACGGTCAAAAGTGGCAGCACTATCACCAGAGCAATAATGCGCGGCAGCACAAGCACACCAATCGGATTAAGGCCGATCACCTTCAGGGCATCGACCTCCTCGCGCATCTTCATCGAACCGATTTCGGCGGTAATGGCACTCCCAGACCGGCCCGCAACCATAATAGCCGTCAGCAAAACGCCAATTTCGCGCAGTTGCAAAATGCCAACGAGATCGACAACAAAGACTTCAGCACCGAAATAGCGTAGCTGAAACGCCCCCTGCTGCGCAATGATTGCGCCAATCAGAAAGGACATCAGCAGAATAATAGGCACGGCGCGAACGCCCATGTGGTCCATCTGATTGACAACAGAGGCAAAAGACGCACTCCGTCCGCGTTTTTCCTTGGATTGCGCCCCCCGCACGGCCGAGCCAAGCACATAGCTCATCGCTACAATATCGTGCCAGATGCTGACCGAAAAGTGACCAACGGGAGACAAAAGTGTTTCAACCAAGGAATGACGCACATGCGCAGGCTTTGAAAGCTCTGGCTGTTCAGGCAGGGCCGCAATCAGCTCCCGCATGACATCGCTGCCACCAACGACTTTTGCGTCACCATGCCCGGCCGCCGCCAGCTGCATACGCCGGATGAGCCATGCACCCGATGTATCAAGCCTGGAAATGCCAGAAATATCGATTTCGACCCTGCCATGCGAATCAGTACGCAAGCCGTCAAGCTGGCCAAGAACGGTATCTATTGTCGTATTGCGCCAAACACCCGACAAAAGAAGCCTTTGTCCGGCCCCACCATCAAGCTGCTCGACATCAATCGCTGCATTGTCCATTGGACCGGAACTCAAGTTTTACGAACTTTCAGAGGCTTATCTCACAAGATAAGCATGACCGCTCACCGGTCATGATCTGCCGACTATACCTTGGTTGATCGACAATTCCAGCCATAACAAGAGGTAAAAGTGATGAAACCCGTTATCGCACACTTCAATTCACAGCCTTTTATGATCAATAACCATTTCAAGGCCAAGAACATCAGGCACTTTGCCTCTCAGCGGCGATTGCCACGTCTGCCGGAAAGCCCCGAATCGGCTCCATTGGCGCAAGAAGCTGCGGCTCGGATACCGCTCCATAGCGCTTGCCCCATTCGATCAGCTCGAACGTGCCATCAAAGTTTTCAACAATGGCCGTGCAGCTTTCAACCCAATCGCCGGTATTGATATAGTGAATCCCGTCGACATGCTCCATGACGGCATGGTGAATATGGCCGCAAATGACGCCATCCACATCGTTGCGTCGCGCTTCTTCCGCCACAACCTTCTGAAATTCACCAATAAAATTCACAGCATGTTTGACCTGCAACTTCGCCCAGGCCGAGAAGGACCAGTAGCGCAAACCCAAACGACGGCGAATGGCAGATAACACCACATTGATGGCAATCGCCATGTCGTAAGCCCAATCGCCCAGATAAGCCAGAAGACGGGCATTGCGCACCACAACGTCAAACTGATCACCATGCAACACAAGGTAGCGTTTATTGTCGGCAGTTTCATAAATCATCCGGTCCAGCACCTCGATACCACCGAAGTGCATACCGGGAAAATCCCTGAGGAATTCGTCGTGATTGCCCGGAATGTAAATAATTCGCGTGCCCTTGCGAGCCTTGCGCAACAGTTTTTGAACGACATCGTTACAGCCTTGCGGCCAGTACCAGCTGCGCTTCAAACGCCAGCCATCCACAATATCTCCAACAAGGATGATTGTATTCGCGTCATAGTAGCGTAAAAAGTCCAGAAGGAAATCCGTCTTGGCTGCCTTGGAGCCAAGATGCACATCTGAAATGAAGAGGGTTCTCACATGCCGCGTTTCGGGTTCAATGCTCACGGGAAGGATCCTTTTACGGTCTGCGTCCATACCTTTTCAAAATCAGACTCGTGTTTCAGGAAGATGACACTCAAGCAGGCCTTGTGGTTTTGTCATCCCATAGCAATTTGAATGTCTTTATTTTATCACCAACCACGAACTCCAGAACGCAGGGTGATGCCAGGATTACTCCACAACGGAACACATCAAGGCTCACCATTCTCGCACCACATCCGAAATATGTTCTGGTCCACAGGCAGTTTTGTTGTATTTAGGAAGCCTATCAATGAACGATGAACCGGCAAAAATCATGACTGACGACAAGACCAAAACATCGCCGACCTCTGGTGATCTGGATGAACAGGCCCTGTTTTACCACCTTCACCCGCGTCCGGGTAAGCTGGAAATCCAGGCAACCAAACCGCTTGGCAATCAGCGTGATCTCGCGCTGGCCTATTCTCCTGGCGTTGCAGCCCCCTGTCTGGCAATCCGGGATAACCCGCAGGCTGCGGATGATTATACCGCCCGCGCCAATCTTGTCGCCGTCATCTCCAATGGTACGGCCGTTCTCGGGCTTGGTAATATTGGCCCTCTGGCCTCCAAGCCGGTGATGGAAGGCAAAGCTGTTCTGTTCAAGAAGTTTGCGGGCATTGATGTGTTTGACATCGAAGTGGATGCCCTGACCGTAGACGGCATGGTTTCCACCGTGGCAGCACTTGAGCCAACCTTTGGCGGCATCAATCTGGAAGACATCAAGGCCCCTGAATGCTTTGAAATCGAACAGCAATTGCGCGAGCGCATGAACATTCCGGTGTTTCATGACGATCAGCATGGCACCGCCATTATTGTGGCGGCCGCGATTCTGAACGGTCTGGAACTGGCTGGTAAATCCATTGCTGATGTGAAAGTCGTCACCTCCGGCGCCGGTGCTGCGGCCCTTGCCTGCCTTAATCTTTTGGTGGCGCTGGGTGTAAAGCGTGAAAACATCTGGGTGCATGACATTGAAGGCCTTGTTTACAAGGGCCGCAATGAATTGATGGACCCCTGGAAAGAGATTTACGCGCAGGAAAGCGACAAGCGCGTGCTGGCTGAAAGCATTGGCGGTGCCGATGTGTTCCTTGGCCTGTCTGCCGCAGGTGTTCTGAAACAGGAACTTCTGGTGCAGATGGCACCCAATCCATTGATCATGGCGCTGGCCAATCCCAAGCCCGAAATCATGCCGGAGGAAGCACGTAGCGCCCGCCCCGATGCAATGATCTGCACCGGCCGGTCAGACTATCCCAATCAGGTCAACAACGTCCTGTGCTTTCCCTATATCTTCCGCGGTGCGCTGGATTGCGGCGCAACAACCATCAACGAAGAGATGAAAATGGCTGCGGTCAAGGCCATTGCCGCGCTGGCGCGCGAGGAAGTGTCGGAAGTGGCGGCCAAGGCCTATACCGGCGACACACCAACCTTTGGTGCCGAATATCTCATTCCGTCGCCGTTTGATCCGCGTCTCATTCTGCGCATTGCGCCTGCGGTTGCAAAGGCGGCCGAGGAAAGCGGCGTCGCCCGCCGCCCGATTGCCGATTACGATGCCTATCTGGACAAGCTGAGCCGGTTTGTGTTCCGCTCCGGCTTCATCATGAAGCCGATTTTTGCCACCGCAAAAATCGCCGCCAAAAAGCGGGTTATCTTTGCCGAGGGCGAGGATGAGCGCGTCCTGCGCGCCGCGCAGGTGCTGCTGGAAGACGGGATTGGCGAGCCAATTCTGATTGGTCGTCCATCGATCGTTGAGGCACGCCTGCAACGATTTGGCCTTCGCATTCGTCCCCATGCGGATTTTCAGATCATCAATCCGGAAGATGATCCACGCTATCGTGACTATGTCGAGGATTATTTCTCCATTGTTGGTCGCGCCGGCATCAACATGGAAGCGGCCCGCACCATCGTGCGCACCAACACCACGGTTATTGGTGCTCTGGCGGTCAAGCGTGGCGAAGCCGATGCGCTGATCTGCGGCGTTGAAGGCCGCTTTGACAAGCATGTGCGTGATGTTCGCCAGATTCTGGGCAAAAAGCCGGGTGTTCGGGATTTCTCCGGTCTGAGCCTGCTGATTTCCCAGCGCGGTGCCATTTTCATGACGGATACGTTCGTCACAGAGAATCCGCCTGCGGAAGAAATTGCCGAAATGACCATCCTTGCTGCCGAAACGATCCGCCGTTTTGGCATCATTCCCAAAGCCGCGCTGTTGTCTCACTCCAATTTCGGATCGAGAAACTCTGAAAGCGCACGCAAGATGCGGGCAGCGCTCGAGATTCTGCGCACGGAAATGCCCGATCTTGAGGTCGATGGTGAAATGCAAGGTGGCTCGGCCCTGTCAGAAACATTGCGTCGACGCGCCATGCCAAACAGCAACCTGACAGGCGAAGCAAATCTGCTGGTTTTCCCAAATCTGGATTCGGCCAATATCTCGCTGGGTCTTATGCGCTCCATGACCGACGCCCTGCATGTGGGCCCGATCCTGCTGGGTGCCGCCCAGCCTGCTCACGTGCTGTCAACCTCCGTCACCTCACGCGGCGTTGTCAACATGGCCGCATTGGCCGTGGTTGAAGCCAATCAGGTGAGCTAGAGTTTATAAAGAAAAGTGGTCAGCGGTTTTCCCGCAAAGACAACCGAAAACAAAGGAACGATAGGTCTGTCTGGTGCAATCTGAACCTGACAGACTCTGGACAAAGCCCCGGCCTTAAAACGCCGGGGTTTCTTCTTGATAATGTCATTTGAAAAATCGATTCAGACGTTTTGGTCCGAGATTGCAGACCCCTAAAAATTGCAGGGCAGAGTTTCGGTTGATCCGTGGACATTTTGACGTAATGGTAGAAAAATAACCCCAGAAAATTTGTGGGGTATTGATGTTTAATAACAACATATATTTTGATTTACTGGATTGGCTGGATACAGCGCAGCATACCCCGCCTCTCGATTTCCTGAAACGCCTGCAAACAAGCTATGGCCTTGCTGGCTGCCTCTATATTGATGCGGCCTTTACGACATGCGGCCTGTTTGTACATCGCCACCAGCATAGCTTTGACAAGGCGGCAGAGAGATCTCTTGAGCATCTGGGGCAACCCATCCTGAGCAATGTTCTTTCGCAATTGATCCGGGCAATCGAACCTGTCGATATGGAAGATCTGCCACAGATGGATAAGGATTGCATGGTTGTGCGCAACAAATTGCGTGATCTCAATCTGCCGGAACGCGCCGTGAGCTATCCACTGCTTTCTCACGATGGGCGCGGTGCCATTTTTGTAATCGCTCACACTCTTCCCCTTGATGAGTGGCAGGATTTCCGCCGTTGTTATGATCGGGACATTCATCGCCTGGCGGGGAAATTTCATGCAGGTCTGATCAAGACCTTTGATGGCAGCAAAGGCGAAGCAACAGGCAAACTGACGCGCCGTGAACAAGAAACCCTGCGCTGGACTGCCGCGGGCAAAAGCTATTGGGAAACCTCGGTGATTCTGGGTATTTCAGAACGCACCGTGCGCTATTTCATGGCCAATGCCCGTAACAAGCTTGATGCCGTCTCCAATACCCAAGCCGTGGCCAAGGCTGTCTGGCAGGGCTTGATACCACCCGACCAGCATGATTAGCAGCATTTTTGCATCAATATCATGACAGAAAGCAATCACGTTTCACATCAAAATAATGACCATGTAGAATCGAAAATCAATACGTTATAATTGCACAAAAATAAACTGTCTCTACCGTCAGTTTTATTTCAAATCTTTTTTCTGCAAGCTCAAAACTTCCCAAGACAAGGAGTTGAGCGTGATAAAGATTTTGAACGGCAAACATAAACAGACCCAGCAAGCGTCTCTCGCTGACATGTTTCGGCTGCGCAAAAAAGTTTTCCATGATCTGTTGAAATGGGATGTCCTTGTGCAAGGGGATTTCGAGATGGATCATTACGACGATGCAAATCCGATCTATGTCATGTCTTATGATGATAAGAGCGGGCGTTTGCGTGGCGCATTGCGGCTTTTGCCAACGCTTGGGCCGAATATGCTGGATGATACATTTCCGATTCTGCTGGATAGCCAACCGGAAATTCGCAGTGCTGCAATCTGGGAGTCCAGTCGCTTTTGTATCGACCCAGACATTTCGCTGGATCGCTCATCCAATCAAGTCAGCGTTGCAGCAGCCGAGCTGATGTGTGGTGTGGGCGAGTTGGGTCTTGCGTCGGGGCTCAGCCACATTGTCACGGTCACGGATGTCTTTCTGGAGCGCATGTTCCGCCGCATGGGCTGCCCGGGCGAACGCATAGGTCAACCCCATAAAATCGGCTCCGTCCATGCTGTTGCCATTGCCTGGGAAGTCAATCAGGACATGCTGGATGGCATGAAACAGGTTGCCACCATTTCCGGTGATCTGCTGCCAGTACCGATGTCGCTGGAACAGGCAAGAGCCGCTTGAGCCATTCTGCCCGACACAAAAGGCCACAGCCCTCCCTGTGGCCTTTTGCACTCTGCCAAACATCAAAAGGGGTTTGCGATTGCAATGCTCGCCCCTATACTCCACAATTGGTTTTTATCGATAAACCGACTGTTGGATATGTATGCGCGCCTGGGTTAAACTCATAATCGCATCGTGCTGTAGCGTTATTGCGCTCAATACCGGCAAAGCTGTGCTGGCACATGAAACCTGCGAAGCGCTGAAGGCGGAGCTTGCACAAACCCCAATTGTGATTAGCAACGTGCAGGATGTGAGCCTCTATTCCGGTGCGGTAACACGGCAGAATTTCGAAATTCGCAAGACCTTGCAAAATATGCAGCGACTTGGCTGTTCTTCCAGTGTCAGCGTGCTGGATACGTCTGGCCACGACATCTGCCAGGATATGCAAACCAGCCTCAACGCAATGCAGGCCAACAAGCAGCAACTGGCACAACAAAGACAGGCCGCCAGCCAACAAGGTGGTGCCAATCCCCGCAGGCAGGAGCTACTGGCGGCACTCCAGACACATGGCTGCGCTGATGTGCAGGAGCCGCCGCTGCCCGCCTCCACCGATGCACCACGTCCTTATCAGGCACCTGTTTATCCAGACTATTCCGGCCCACCCGCCGCATCGACAGCATTGCGTGGCCAATTCATGCTGCCTTCCGGGCAAGGTGGTTATAGAACGCTCTGTGTGCGCACCTGCGATGGTGGCTTCTTTCCTATTTCACCCAGCACGCAACCGGCCAATTTTGACCGTGACGCTGCACAATGCCAGCGCATGTGTCCCGACACGCAAACAGAGCTGTATTACTCGAGGTTGAGCCAGGAAGCTGAGGATATGGTTTCAACTGTCACCGGGCAGCCTTACCGTGACATGCCCAACGCCTTCGCCTATCGCACCCGCCCGCCCGGACAGCCGGGCCAGTGTGGCTGCGGCATAGCAACCGCTCCACCACAACAGTCCATGCCCGTGAAAGACGAAACATCTTCGGTGATCAATGTCAAAACCACTCCGGCCGCAACGCCGGACACGGCACAGACCTCATCGGCAAGCGAACACCATCAAAACCAAAAGGTCGAGCAAACACGTATTTTTGATGGTTCCAGCAGCACAATACGGCAGGTTGGCCCGGTATTTTTCCCCACAGACAGCAAAGCCATAGACCTTCGACATCCGGCTTTGGAAGGTCCGCAGCCCGTGCAATAGCGCTTGTCAGGTTCAGATTGAACCAGACAAACCCTAAAGCCTGTCGCAGTGAAGAGGACTCACTGCGACAGGCTTTAGCTCTTTCTTTTTCGCATGTACGTTATCGTTTCATTGAGGACAATAAAACGCGACATGCTTTAAAACTCAAATATCTGACGGAAAACGCCCGGCGCAATGATCGACAAGGGATTGACGATCAGATGCGGCGAGTCGACCGATCCCGTGAGCTTGAAGGTAATGCCAAGCAAGCCACGATCCCGGCCATTGCCAAGAATGAAGCCGATAATTGGCACTTCGGCAAACAGTCGGTTCAGTCCGTAAGCTGGCATGAACGTTCCGGTCATTTCCATGTTGCCACGGGCATCCTTGATGATTCCCTGAAAAGAGGCACCAACCTGCTCACCACGGACAATGCCATTTTCTGTCGCCAGCACACCGTTCTTGTAGATCAGCCGGGCAAACGCCCGCTGGAACTTCTCAGAGCTGACGTCAATGTTCTGCTTGACGGCACTGTTGAGGCTGCGGCCGTCATCCGTTGCTGGCGTTGTGACGATTTTTTGCAGCTTTTCCTCATTTTCAACCTTGAAATTACGCAGATCCAGACTGCCGGTCCAGTTTTTTCCAAGATCCCCCCGAATGCGCAAATCAAGCAATCCGCCACGCATATGACTATAAAGATCAAGCAGCCGCGCGACATCACCGGCATCACTGGTGATCACCGAAACCTCATCGGCACTGGCGTTTTTGCCGGATTTTACCACAATCGCCTGACCGCTATTGGTGACGCCGCTCATGTTCAGCGCCGTCAACGTACCAGCCCGGCTGCCGTAGAGAAGCTTGACCCCGGATAATGCTTCATTGTTGAAGCCAGCCAGCTTATCCAGAGCAACACTGACATCCAGATCAAGCTTTGTCGTCGTATCGCTTGAGCTTGGCGCATTGGCCCCACCACCGGATTTGAGCTTTTTGAACAAGGAGCGCCCATCCAGAGCGGTGCCATTGACTTTAACCGATGTCACGCCTTTGTTTGTGCGAAGACTGACACTGAAGTCATCCATACTTGCCAGCTTGGCATGATCAAAATCAGCCGAAACCAATCCGGTTTTCGACACCAGAATCTTGCCTTGCGCCCCGAATCCATCGCCGGTGAGATTGAAATTATCAATCGTCGTCAATCCGCTCCTGGTCGAAATCTCCATGGATGTCTTCGCCGAAATCCCTGGTCCCTTGCTCCATCCAAGCCATGGCAGATTGATTGATGCTCCCGTCAGATCGGTTTTCACGGTCTGGCGGTGCTCATCAAGCCGCGAAATCTCAAGGCTCATCGGGCCATCAATCAGACCATTCAGATCAGGAACAACCTTGCTTCGCTGGCTATCGCTCAAGGTCGCTTTCACGGTCCACGACGGCGCTTGCCGGGAATCACGTGCGACCGGCTGAGTGAGATTGATGTCCATGGGAATGCCATCAATCTGGCCATTGCCATTCAGCACGGCATTTTGCGGATCAACAACAAGATCACCATCAAAACTGGTGATTTTCTTGTCCATGTAGGGACGCATCAAATCAACGCCCTTGAGCTGAAGATCGGCTTTCCACTCCGGCGGTGGCGGATTTTGCTCATCCAGCAGACCACCGAAAAACTGGACGTGCGCCTTGATCTGACCATTGAAATCAGCAGGCACAAACTCGGTTCTTTGCAAGCCCTCAATCGGTTTGAAGGTCGACAATTCCGCAATGGCATCGGCAGCGCCACTCAGAGACAGGTCGATATTGGCCATGAGTGGCTTCTGGTAGACATCATCAACGGTGAAAGCGCCAGAATCAACGCTGACTTTTCGCCCGGACGGGAAATAAGACGTGCCGCCATCAATGCGCACATTCATATTCGGCCCTTCCAGATCAAAATGGGCAATCATATCGCGGATCGGCGGAATATTGCCCGTTGTGTTCATCCGCGCATTGGCAATGTCGAATTTTACCCTCAATTCATCCGGCCCCAACAGCAATGGCGTTGGAATAAACGTCATGCGCCCGGCGGGAATGAACACATCAATTGATGCATTGCTGACTGTGCCACCAAACAGATTGGCCAAAACCCAGACTCTGGGCTTCCAGGCCATCCAATAGGGCCATAACTGTTTGACAAATGCCGTCCGCATCTCCTGCAATTTGCCATTAAAACGAATTTCCGGCGATTTATCACCAAAGCGCACATTCAACGTCGAATGCATTTGACCATTGGGCGTCGAGACCGTCAATTCGCTAAAATTCAGATCACGAGTTGATGGAACAAATCGACCAAACGCCTTGATTGAAAAAGGAAACATCTCTTCTCCGGCAGCCGGAACAGATGCCGTACCGCGATCAACCAGCAGATCAATGCCAATGCCCGCAACAGTGTCGCCCGGCTCTCTTTTCAGCCGATCAAGGTCCACAAAGCCACCATTAAACGGCACATGCATTGGCCCGAAATCAAAGGTAGAGCGGCGAATTTCCGCGGTCAGCCGATCAAAATCATAGGCAATATTGATGTCGCCCTGCGTCAACTCTTGCTGAATGCCATCAAGAAAGATCGTACCATTCTGCGTGCGAACGCGCATTGCCAGTGCAGGTTTGCCGCCCGGCACATCGCGGCGCGCGAAAAGATCAATATTGAGATTGAGATCAGCCCCTTCGCGGCGTGTGCCGTCGGGAAGAAATTTCATGGTCAGTGGCGTTGCCACAAGATTGCTCATCGTTGCGGTGAGGGAGACGGAGCGGCCCTGTTCCGACAGCGTTTCGGCAGCCAGATGGCTGGTTTTGCCATCGATGGAAATCTGCCCCTGAATTGCCAGTGCATCTCCTTCGCGCCGGGTCATGATCAGATCATCAACAGCAACCGTCACCGGGCGATCAATATTGTCGTTTGCAGTCAGCGATATATCGCCAATGCGCACACGATTGAGACCGCCTCTGGCGATAAAACCATGCACATCATCCAGATTGAGAAACAGCGTTTCCATGATTTTTGGAAACTGATCAATCCGAAAGGTTGAAACATCAATCTGACCATCCTGACGAAAGGGGGAGCTGAAAAAATGGATGGTATCCGCTTCGATTTCCGTCACGGAAACACGCCCGACCAGTAATTCCAGCGGATTAATGATCAGCTTGATAACGCCCGTTTCACTCACAGGTTTTCCAGAAGCGGCATCCATAATCCGCACATTTTCTGCGGCAACGGCAAGATGCCAACTTTTCGAAAACCGAATCGACGTCTGGCCAATTTCCGTCGTGAACCTCTCGCCAAAGGCCGATTTAAGGGCTGTGCGCGCGCCTGTGGATAAAGCCTGATCGAGAGTTCCGGTTTCAATTGCGGCTGTCAACACGCCAAGGCAAACCACAAGAATGGCAAGAAGCCACAGCAAAAAACGGTAGCATTTTCGGGTCAATCCACGATGGCGAGGGCAATGCACAACGAGAATATCTTCAGCCTGCGCGGACGGCAGAGACTCAAGGGAAACAATATCGCGTTTACGAAAATGGACTTTCTCGCCCCGGATTTCTCCCATGCCGTCCCGTATCTCCTGAGAATTCTGCGGAATCGCACAGCTGCTCGCTGGACGCCAATCGTGTGCGCTCTATATCGTGAATCGACCTGTAATTCTACAAACCCGGCAAAAGAAAGGTATCACCATGGCTGCATTGTCGATTGGCGATCTCGCCCCAGATTTTACTCTTCCACGCGATGGCGGCGGCACTGTGACGTTGTCGTCCTATCGGGGCAAACCAGTGGTGGTTTATTTCTATCCCAAAGACAACACCAGCAGCTGCACAACCGAGGCGACCTCATTTACGGCACTGGCAGATGCCTTTGACAAGGCTGGCGCTGTCGTCATTGGTATTTCGCCAGACAGCGTCAAAAGCCACGACAAATTTGTGGCAAAACACAGTCTCTCGATCATTCTCGGCTCAGACGAAGACAAGGCCGCACTGGAAGCCTATCAGGTGTGGAAAGAAAAAAGCATGTATGGCAAAACCTATATGGGTGTTGAGCGTACAACATACCTGATCGACAGCCACGGCAAGATTGCCGCTGTCTGGCCAAAGGTCAAAGTTGCCGGCCATGCCGAAGCTGTTTTGAAAGCCGTGCAGGAACTGGCCTGAGCCGGATGCATCCGTAAATATCGGTTCCACTTTTGCGGCATTGGTTCTAAAAGCGCAGCATGAGCTATTCACCGATGCAGACACCCATTCAGACACTCAGGGCTGGCGCGACAATGGCAATTGCCGCGTCTGATCTTGATGAAAAAATTCAGCTGACGCAGGAGACGGCCCGGCGTTGGCACAGCCGCAACCTGTCTTTGCGCTCTCCGCTTGATCCCCCTTTGCCAGACAGGCCGGGACGCCCGCCCAACCCGGTGCTGGTGCCACCAAAGGCAACCGAAAAGCGTTCGCTTCACACGCTGCCCGGTCGCATTGCCATGCTGCACGCGCTGGCCCATATCGAGCTGAACGCCGTTGATCTTGCGCTGGATATTGTCGCACGCTTTGCCAGTGAACCCGTGCCTCAGTCTTTCTTTGATGGCTGGATGTTGGTGGCTTTTGAAGAGGCCAAGCATTTTGGCCTTGTGCGTGACCGATTGCGCGCACTGGGAGCAGATTATGGTGACATGACCGCCCACGACGGTCTCTGGCAGGCCGCCCACTCCACCCGAAATGATCTGACAGCGCGTCTTGCCGTCGTGCCGCTCATTCTGGAAGCGCGGGGACTGGATGTCACGCCTTCCCTTCAGGTCAAGATGCGTGAAACCGGCGACCATGAAAGCGCCGACGTGCTGAAGATCATCTATGAAGACGAAAAGGGCCATGTTGCCGTTGGCGCAAAATGGTTCCGCTTTCTGTGCGCACGCGAAAAACGTGATCCGGCCAGAACATTTCAGGAGCTGGTTCGCGCCAATTTTCGCGGCACACTGAAAGCCCCCTTCAACGACATTGCCAGAGCTGAGGCGGGTCTCACTCCATCGTTTTATCGCAGCCTCTCATCCATTAGTCACGCCTGATAACAACGGTAAAACATCGCAATTGCGGGCATTAAAACTGCATTTGAAAGGCTTTGTTAACCATACCGCAGTGTAATGGGGTCAATCGAATCTGCCGTGAAATTGTGGCAGGCGAGCCAACCTCCGGGGTGCAAGATGGGCAAGAGCGGCTTGAACGGCGTCTGGATGCGTGCACAGAAACAGCATGTGCTGATTCTGGCATCCGGCGACACCATTCGCCATATGACCGTTCGCCCCTGGATGGCTGGCTCTGCCGCAGCCCTGATTGTTGCAGGCTGCCTTGGCTATCTGGGTGCCACTTCCTATCTGGTCATGCGCGACAGCCTGATTGGTGCCTCCACGGCCCGACAGGCCCGAATGCAACATGAGTATGAAGACAGGATTTCGGCGCTGCGGGCACAGGTTGATCGCGTCACCTCGCGGCAATTGCTTGACCAGCAAGTGGTAGAGGACAAGCTGCAAAGCCTGCTTGAGCAACAAATGGCTCTTTCCGCCCGCAGTGGCAAGCTTGGTACTCTGCTGGATCGCGCAGACGATGCCGGTCTTGGGCAAAAAGCCGATCTTGGGCCATCCTTGACAGGCAAAGCGAACACGGCTGTTGCGACCTTAAGCAAATCAAAGGAAAGCGTGGCGGATCATGCAGACCGGGTTTTTCAAAATGTCACCCTGTCACTGAAAACAATTGAGCAAAACCAGCAGGCCCGTATCCACGCCCTGACAGCACAGGCCAGCGAAAAAGCCGATGCCATTCGGGCTATTCTGGACCGCAACAATATCAGGATGGACACGCCAGCCACCGGCGAGGATGCCATGGGCGGCCCCTTGATGGCCCCTGATCCCAGACTTGGGACAACACCAGCCTTGGCCGGGCTGGATGGCGCATTGAACCGTCTGGAAACGGCCCAAACCACGGTCAAGGACATGCCATTTTCAAACCCCGCCCCCACCCGCGAGATTACCAGCCCGTTTGGAAACCGCACAGACCCGCTGCTGGGGCGGTTGGCCCTGCATCCCGGCATTGATTTTCGGGCAGCCAATGGGGCACCCATCAAAAGCGCTGGCGCTGGCACCGTTGTGCTGGCCACAGAGGTTAATGGCTATGGCAATATGGTGGAAATCGACCATGGGCAGGGCGTGACAACCCGTTATGGCCACATGTCACGGTTTAATGTGCGGACAGGAGAAAAAGTCGAGGACGGTCAGGTCATTGGCTTTGCCGGCTCCACCGGACGCTCCACAGGGCCGCATCTGCATTATGAAATCCGCAGAAATGGCACGCCCGTCAACCCTATGAGTTTTCTGGTATCCGGGTTGAAACTGGATGAGCTTGGCAGCCCATAAACATACTGTTTCCCAAACATTGCCCCGATGGAAATCTACAGCAACCCATTGTTCATATTTGTTTGTTAACAAATTTGTATAAAGCAATATTTAGGACATGATATGTGGCTTGAACTTCATGACGGTGACGGACTGCCGATTTACGTCAACATGAACAATGTGATCGACTTCAGGTGGTTTGAGCGGGAAAGATACACATATCTGCTGACAACCGCTCCGGTGGCTGAAAAACTGCATCGGCTGTACGTGCGCGAAAGTGCCGCTGAAATCATGAAAATGATCATGAAAGAGCAGGAGCGCATGGCGCAACTGGCCAGAAGCAATTAAAGCGTCCCGACCCGAGACGCGCTCCAGGATCAAAACTGATCCACGTCCCATTCGGCTGCGTATAGCGATCATATCATCATAGACGAGCGCGCCAATGTCAGGTTCAAGGCCAGTTTCAAGGCCAGTTTCAATACCCACATCCCAGCCCACCACAATTCTATGGTTTCGCAAAGACTTGCGACTGGATGACAATCGGGCGCTGGCCGCCGCCATGCAATCAGGCCAGCCCATCATTGCCCTTTACATCCGCGAGCCGCATGACGCCGGAACCGGACCGCTGGGGGCCGCTCAGGCGTGGTGGCTGCATCATTCGCTCATCAGCCTTGACAAGGCGTTGCGGGCGCACGGAAGCCGATTGATTTTGCGAAGCGGCCCGCCCGGCATGGTGCTGGAAAGCGTGATCGCGCAAACCAACGCCAACACTGTGCATTGGAACCGCCGCTATGATCCGGCAGGCATGGCAATCGACACAGAAATCAAGGCCCACTTGCGCCAGAATGGCCTGAAAGCGCAAAGCCACAGCGGCTTTTTGCTGCATGAACCATCACAGGTCAAAACCGGCAGTGGCGGACCTTTTCGCGTCTACACACCATTCTGGCGGGCATTGGAGCGGGCCGGAGATCCATCGCCGCCGATCGCCGCCCCTGAACGCATCCATAATCTTGAGATCTGGCCAGAGAGTGAACCGCTGGAGAGCTGGGCACTGTTGCCAGGCAAGCCGAACTGGGCCAAAGGCTTTGATGACATCTGGTCTCCCGGCGAAGATGGAGCAGCACGCAGGCTGAACCATTTTATCGACCACGGCATCAAAGGCTATCGCACGCGGCGGGATTTTCCGGCCGCCGACGCAACCTCACAGCTTTCTGCCCATCTGGCATTGGGGGAAATCTCACCAGCGCGAATCTGGCACGCAACCATTGGGCTTAATGATGACATCGCCAGCGATGACATCGTGCATTTTCGCAAAGAACTGGTCTGGCGGGATTTTTCCTATCATCTGCTGTTTCATTTTCCCAAACTGCGTGAAAACAACTGGAACGCAAAGTTCGACGCCTTTCCTTGGGTGATGAACCAGACTCATCTGCAAGCGTGGCAGCAGGGACGCACCGGCTATCCTATCGTTGATGCAGGTATGAGACAGCTTTGGCAGCATGGCACCATGCACAATCGCGTGCGGATGATAACGGCCTCCTTCCTGATCAAAGACCTGATGATCGACTGGCGCTGCGGCGAATCATGGTTTCGGGATACGTTGCTGGATGCCGATCCGGCCTCCAACGCTGCAAGCTGGCAATGGGTGGCGGGGTCAGGTGCCGATGCCTCGCCATTTTTCCGCATTTTCAATCCGATAACTCAGGGCGAAAAATTTGACCCCGAGGGAGATTATATCCGCCAGTTTGTGCCGGAACTGGCAAACCTGCCCAACGCCTTCATCCACAAACCGTTTGAAGCGCCTACACCCATTCTGGCAAAAGCGGGCGTCACACTCGGCTCCACCTATCCGTCTCCGATTGTTGATCATAAAATCGCACGGGAAAATGCGCTTGATGCCTATAAGCGCCTGAATGCGGAATCGTGACTGAACCGGATTGAGGCAAGTTTTTTCCTGGTTTGCCGCCTGTGACGCAATCACATTTCTTGTCATTCAAGCCTTGCAGGTGGAAAACACGCCTTGTTTTACGCATTTCCAAACGCAAAACCGCTATACACTTTTGCTGGAAATGCTCTATCTTCCGGGAAACAGAAAGCGTGATCATGGCATTTCACCCCTCCGTACTTGAAGCGATTGGCAACACCCCGCTTATCCGCCTGAAGGCCGCGTCACAGGCCACCGGCTGCACCATTCTCGGCAAGGCGGAGTTTCTCAATCCCGGCCAATCCGTCAAGGATCGCGCCGCTCTTTATATCATCAAGGATGCCGAGCGTCGTGGTCTGCTGCGCCCCGGCGGGGTGATTGTCGAAGGCACTGCTGGTAATACCGGCATTGGTTTGACTCTGGTGGCCAAGGCACTGGGCTATCGCACAGTCATCGTCATTCCTGAAACACAAAGCCAGGAAAAGAAAGACGCCTTGCGTCTTCTGGGAGCCGAACTGGTGGAAGTGCCCGCCGTTCCCTATAAAAACCCGAACAATTACGTCAAACTCTCAGGCCGGCTTGCCGAAGAACTGGCCAAGACCGAGCCAAATGGTGCCATCTGGGCCAATCAGTTTGACAATACCGTCAATCGCAACGCCCATATTGAGACCACAGCCCGAGAGATCTTCGAGCAGACCGGCGGGTCCGTTGATGGCTTTATCTGCGCCGTTGGCTCTGGCGGCACGCTGGCTGGAACCGGCATGGGGCTTCGCAATCTCAAGCCCTCTGTCAAGATCGGTCTTGCTGACCCGGAAGGGGCTGCTCTCTATGAATTTTATAAAAATGGCGAATTGAAATCCTCCGGCTCATCGATCACCGAAGGCATTGGCCAGGGCCGCATTACGGCCAATCTGGAAGGTTTCACCCCCGATTACGCCTATCAGATCACCGATTCCGAAGCCTTGCCGATCGTGTTTGATCTTGTCGAGCATGAAGGCCTGTGCCTTGGTGGCTCCTCCGGCATCAACATTGCCGGCGCCATCCGGCTGGCACGCGATCTTGGCCCCGGCCACACCATCGTGACGATTTTGTGCGATTACGGCAACCGCTATCAATCAAAGCTGTTCAACGGTGATTTTCTCAAGCAAAAAGGTCTGCCGCAGCCACAGTGGCTGGGGACAAAACCTGATTTTTCCATTCCCTTTGAAGCGCCTTAAGGATAACCATGCCCACATTGCCTCTGTTTCGTGATGATTTCTATCTTTCGACAGCGGAGGCCAATGTCACAGCCCTGCATGAAGATGGCTCGATAGAGCTGGACCAGACCTGCTTTTTTGCCACCTCCGGCGGCCAGCCGGGGGACACAGGCTTTCTGGAACGCGCCGATGGCTCGAAAATTCAACTGGGCATCACCGTGTATGGCACGGATAAAAGCATCATTCTGCACAAGCCGCTTGAAGGACAGGCAATACCGGACATCGGCGAAAAACTGGTGTTGCACGTCGACTGGCCGCGCCGCTACAAGCTGATGCGGATGCACACTGCCTGCCATCTGCTGTCCGTTGTCTGCCCCTACCCCATCACGGGTGCCGCCGTCGGCGAGGACGAAAGCCGGGTGGACTTTGACATGACCGAGACCATTGACCGCGGCAAGGTCACGAGCGACATGATGCGGCTGGTTGAGGAAAACCATCCGGTGTTTGTCAACTGGATCACCGATGACGATCTGCGCGCCACCCCCCATATCGTCAAATCCAAAAATGTCCGACCACCTCTCGGTTTGGGGCGTGTTAGCCTTGTTTGCATCGGAGAGAACTCTGCCGTTGACAGCCAGCCCTGCGGCGGCACACATGTGTCTGAGACACAGGAAGTCGGTGCGATTCACATCGCCAAAATAGAAAAGAAGGGCAAGGAGAACCGGCGGTTTCGACTTCGCTTCGGCGCGCTGGATGCTTTGAGCTGACAAAACGGAGAGAAACATGTCTGCGGAAAAAAGTCGGTTTATCGTATCGGCCGAATGGGTGCGCAAGCAACTGGGAGCACCGCAATTTCGGATCATAGACGCCTCATTGTATTTACCCATCCACAATCGCAATGGCGCGGTGGAATATGCCAATGGCCATATTCCCGGTGCCGTGTTCTTCGATCACGAACAGATCGCCGACCGCTCCTCTGCGCTGCCCCATACCCTGCCCTCGCCTGAGAGCTTTGCAGAAGCCCTTGGCCAGCTTGGCATTGCCGACACGGATACAATCGTTGTTTACGACGGGCCTGGGATGTATTCAGCACCGCGTGTATGGTGGATGCTGCGCGTGATGGGCGCGCCCAATGTCTTCGTCCTCGATGGCGGCCTGGACGGCTGGAAGCAACAGGGATTGCCGCTGGAAACAGACCTGCCAGAGCCTGCACCAGCCACCTTCAACGCCACATTCAACGAAGCCCGCGTGACATCCTTTGCCGATATGCGCAAGATCGTCGATAACGGAGAACGGCAGATTGCCGACGCTCGCCCCGCAGGCCGCTTTACCGGCGAGGACGCCGAACCCCGCGAAGGCATGCGCTCTGGCCACATGCCGGGTGCGCGCTCCGTGCCAGCCTCGACTTTAAGCGAAAATGGCCATCTGAAAGATCTCGCCAGCCTGCGCGCCATCTTCGCCGATGCTGGCGTGGATCTGACTCGTCCCGTTGTCACCAGCTGCGGCTCTGGCGTCACGGCGGCTGTGATTACGCTGGCGCTCGAATCTATTGGTCATCGTGACAACACGCTTTATGACGGATCATGGTCTGAATGGGGTTCAAAAAAAGACACACCCGTTGTCACCGGCCCCGCCGCGCCTGTGGAAGGCCCGCTTCCAAAGCCGCTCAGCGCCCATGTGACCAAGCTGGAGATGACATCGCCACCCAAATCCAGCCTGCCGGTACCCATTAACATTCAGACCGCGATTATTCGTGCCACAGACATGCCTCTGACCTATTACCGTTTTCTCTATCGTCAGGTCGGCGGGCGCTGGCATTGGTACAAACGCCTGAAAATGGCCGACAGCGCGTTGCAAGCCGTGATCCATCACCCGGATGTGTCCATATCCGTTCTCTATGTCAACGGCGCGCCCGCAGGCTTTTTTGAGCTGTGTCAACAGCCAGACAATACCGTTGAGCTGTCTTACTTCGGCCTGTTCGAGCACGCTCTGGGCCTCGGCATTGGCAAATGGTTTTTGCTACAGGCACTCTATGCCGCCTGGCAAAACACCCCATCAAAAGTGGTGGTGATGACCAACACGCTTGACCACCCTCGCGCACTTCAGCTTTACCAACAATTTGGCTTCTCGCCGGTTGAAACCTGGGAAGAACTGGTGGTGCCGATCTCAGAGGAAGACATGCTCGACATTATCCGGCGCGATTACAAAATGGCGTAACAGCCGATCCATGCTTGTGATGGCGCAGGAGACATTTTGCGCCAGTCTCTGAAGATCACCGCCTCTTACACGCTTGATGAATGAGCGCTGCAAGGACAATTCCCATCGTGTAAGCAAGAATATTCCAGAGCGAGAACACCTTGCCCAAAAGCAATGCACCGGTTGCGGTCTCTCGAAACTCGTCCAGCCATGGTGTATGGATCAAACGGACAAGCTCCACCATGATCGCCAAAATTTCTGCGGTTAAAATGATCTGGTATTGAGCTCTCGGCACCAGAAGCACAGCGACCAACAGATACACCATCGCCCCCCACAACAATGATCCACCATACTTGACGATGATAAAAGGCAGCCCTGCCTGATAACCGAAATGGCGCAGGCTGAGGCCCGCCATCACAACAATCAGCGCAGCCAGCAGCAGCCAGCCCCTATGGTGCCAGACACCACTATTTTGGCCATTATTCAACCGCACGATGTCACATTCCTTGACAACAAATACCACCTGCATACTTGTTTACACTGGAATCAGCTGGAACACATATGCAATAGCCACAAGACATTGTTCAAACAAACAAAACGAGATTCAATGACGCCAGCTCAACTGAAGCCACCCGCAAATGTCAATTCACTCGGAAATCTGGATTATTTTCTGATCCACGAACGCCCATTTCAAAATATCTTCGGCTTTCGCCGGTTTGTCATAGAGTTTCTTTATTTCGGCATCAAGGAAGCTCGAGCCTGCCTGTTTGTCGGGCTGTTCTTTGCAGCAATTTTCATCGTTCCTCGGGCCGGTCTGATCGGCATTCCCCGCTACGATGTCCTGCTCATGATCGCGCTGGCAATACAGGCGGCCATGCTGTGGACCAGGCTTGAGACCTGGGATGAGGCAAAAGCCATTGCTATGTTTCATATCGTTGGCTTTGCTCTGGAGGTTTTCAAAACATCCGGCAGTATCCAATCATGGTCCTACCCTGACTTCGCCTATACCAAACTCTTCGGCGTCCCACTGTTTGCGGGCTTCATGTATGCTGCCGTTGGATCTTACATCATACAGGCATGGCGCTTGCTGGATGTACGCATTCGACATCATCCGCCTTACTGGATGTCGACTGCCATCGCGCTGGCCATCTACGCGAATTTCTTCACACACCATTATTTCGGTGATTATCGCTGGTACATCGCCGCCTGTACTCTGGGTCTTTACGCACGCGCAACCGTGATCTTCACACCCTATGACCGCCCCAGAAAAATGCCGCTCCTGGTGTCCTTCATTCTCATTGGATTTTTTATCTGGCTCGCCGAAAACATCAGTACCTTTTTCGGCATATGGCGTTATCCCAACCAAATGTTTGGCTGGTCTATCGTTCATCTCGGAAAATGGAGTTCATGGTCACTGCTGACCATCATGTCTTTTGTCATCGTTGCGCAGCTCAAACATATCAAAAGCCGCATTCATATTCCCGAATAAAAAAAGCCGGATGGTTTCCCATCCGGCCTTATCAAACACAAAGGTCTGTCTCTATCAAGCGGCTTCAGCAGCTTCTGCTTCTGCTGCAACACGAGCCTTGTCGGCTGCGCCCTTGGCATCAACATCGCGCTCAACGAACTCGATAACAGCCATAGGAGCGTTGTCGCCCTGGCGGTAACCAGCCTTCATGATACGCAGGTAGCCACCGTTACGGGTTGCGTAACGGGTTGCGATGGCGTCGAACAGCTTGCGAACAGCGTCAACGTCACGGATCTGCGATACAGCCTGACGGCGTGCATGCAGGTCGCCACGCTTTCCGAGCGTGACCAGCTTTTCTACGATCGGGCGAATTTCCTTCGCCTTTGGCAGAGTGGTCACGATCTGCTCATGGGTGATGAGCGAAGCCGCCATATTGGCAAACATTGCCTTACGGTGGCTTGCGGTTCTGTTCAGCTTGCGGCCGGCCTTCTGATGGCGCATTGCTATTCTCCTTTAGTGCAGGTGCTCACGTTTCAAAGCAACACTGCCGTTTCCTGACACATACAGACACCAAGTTTCCCTTTGGCCTGCTGTTTGACTGGGAAAGGCAGAGTTCAACCTGCCTTATCTGTGATTAATATTGGTCTTCGTAGCGCTTTGCGAGATCTTCAATGTTCTCTGGCGGCCAGGCAGGAACTTCCATGCCCAGATGCAGACCCATGGAAGCCAAGACTTCCTTGATCTCATTCAACGACTTACGACCAAAGTTTGGCGTACGCAGCATTTCCGCTTCGGTCTTCTGAATCAGATCGCCGATGTAAACGATGTTGTCGTTTTTCAGGCAGTTTGCCGAACGCACCGACAACTCAAGCTCATCAACCTTCTTCAGCAGCGCCGGATTGAACGCCAGCTCAGTCACTGACTCTTCTTCGGTTTCACGCTGAGGCTCATCAAAATTGACGAAGACAGACAGTTGATCCTGAAGAATGCGAGCAGCAAAAGCCACTGCGTCTTCAACAGAAATCGAACCATCGGTTTCCACCGTCATGATCAGCTTGTCGTAATCGAGAACCTGGCCTTCACGGGTATTTTCAACCTTGTAGGACACTTTCTTGACCGGAGAATACAAGCTGTCGACTGGAATAAGACCAATCGGCGCATCTTCGGCCCGATTACGATCGGCAGGAACATAGCCCTTGCCGTTGTTAACCGTGAATTCCATCCGGATTTCCGCACCCTCATCCAGCGTGCAGATCACGTGGTTCGGATTGAGAATTTCGATGTCGCCAACGGTCTGGATATCACCGGCAGTCACCACACCTGGGCCCTGCTTGCGAACAACCATACGCTTGGCATCATCGCCGTCCATCTTGATGGCGATTTCCTTGATGTTCAAAACGATGTCAGTGACATCCTCCCGAACACCAGGGATAGAAGAAAACTCGTGCAGAACGCCGTCAATCTGAACAGCCGTTACCGCAGCACCACGCAGCGAAGACAACAGAACCCGCCGCAAAGCATTACCGAGGGTCAGACCAAAACCGCGCTCGAGAGGCTCAGCCACAAGAGTCGCTTTTGTGCGACCATTTGAGCTGAACTCAACCTTGTTAGGCTTGATCAATTCCTGCCAATTCTTCTGAATCATATGTTTACCTTCCGTTCGTCGTCACCATTCAATCGTGACGACCGAGCATGAGAAGAACCGGGAGCACGCCAAAACATACACCCGGCGGATTGAAAATGATCAGACGCGGCGCTTCTTGCGAGGGCGGCAGCCGTTGTGCGGGATCGGGGTTACGTCACGGATAGACGTAATCATGAAACCGGCAGCCTGCAAAGCGCGCAGAGCAGATTCGCGACCAGAACCTGGGCCACAAACTTCAACTTCCAGCGACTTCATGCCGTGTTCCTGAGCCTTCTTGGCGCAGTCTTCAGCAGCAATCTGAGCTGCAAACGGCGTGGACTTGCGAGAACCCTTAAAGCCCTTGGCACCAGCCGAAGACCAGGCAATAGCATTGCCCTGCGCATCGGTGATGGTGATCATTGTATTGTTGAAAGTCGAGTTTACGTGCGCAACGCCCGACGAAATATTTTTACGTTCGCGACGGCGAATACGTGTGGCTTCCTTGGCCATTCAATGTCCTTTCGTTGATCTCTTCACCGCCGTAGCACCAGCGGCTCCACCGGGGCAGACCAGAAAGCCAACCCCTTTAACTGCAACAAGGCCGGCACTGACGCGCCAGCCTCAAATCCGCCTTTAAGCGAAAATTACTTCTTCTTACCAGCAATAGCCTTGGCTGGACCCTTACGCGTACGAGCATTCGTATGCGTGCGCTGTCCACGAACCGGCAAGCCGCGACGATGACGAAGACCGCGGTAGCAGCCCAGATCCATCAGACGCTTGATGTTCATTGAAGTTTCACGACGAAGATCACCTTCGACGCGATAATCACGGTCAATCGTTTCACGAATTGCAAGAACTTCAGCATCGGTGAGCTGATGGACACGACGATCAGCAGCAATGCCGACCTTGTCCATGATTTCTTGCGCGAACTTTGGACCAATCCCATGAATATAGGTCAGCGCGATGATAACGCGCTTTGCTGTTGGGATGTTGACGCCAGCGATACGTGCCACGCCTATTCTCCTTGCGTTCCAGTTGCCATCCGGCAAGTGGTGTCTCGTTTGACAGCCAAGTCTTACGGCCGCCGATTCATTTGGGTTCTCAACAAGTCAAAAAGACCGACCCCGTCCCCCAAAAAGTGGAAGAACGCGCCGACCTCTGAACTATCGCGAGTTGGCGCGCTGTTTAACGGAATCAGGGGCAAAAAGCAACTGTTCCGCAAAAGAAATTCATCCCGATATAATTAAAGACCGGAAAGAATATTTTCTATGTCAGCTGTTACCCTGTCAATGTCGGCCATGCCGTCAACAGAACGCAGCTTTCCTTTCGCATGATAATAGCCAATCAAAGGAGATGTTTCCTTATAATAGGCCTGCAAACGGGTTTTTACGGTATCCCGGTTGTCATCTGGACGGCGCTTGAAGTGAGTCGAGCCACATTTGTCACAAACACCGGAAACCTGAGGCTTGAGATTGTCATCATGATAACCGGCACCACAGTTGGCACAGGTGTAACGGCCAGCGATTCTGTCGGCCAGGATGTCGTCTTCCACCCTTATCTCAACAACGGCAGAAAGCTCAAGCCCCTTGGCAACCAGCATTTTTTCTGTCGCGTCCGCCTGAACCAGAGTCCGGGGAAATCCGTCGAGAATAAATCCGGCCTGACAGTCAGGCTGATCGATTCGCTCTGCAACGATCGCTATGACAATATCATCGGATACGAGCTTGCCGGCATCCATCACGGCTTTCGCACGCTTGCCAACCTCAGTCTGTGCCGCAACAGCGGCCCGCAGCATGTCACCAGTGGACAATTGCGGAATGCCATGCGTCTCAACGATCCTCTGCGCCTGAGTGCCCTTCCCGGCCCCGGGCGGTCCCAATAGAATTAACCTCATCTTCCCCTCTTCCCTCCACGCAACTTTGATTTCTTGATCAGCCCTTCGTATTGCTGTGCAATCAAGTGCCCCTGCACCTGTGCTACCGTATCAAGGGTCACGCTGACAACAATCAAAAGCGATGTACCACCAAGGGATAAGGGAACCCCTGTCTGGGAAACCAGAATTTCGGGAAGGATACAAACAAAAACAAGATAAATCGCACCAACAAGGGTGATACGTGTGAGAACATAGTCAATATATTCTGCCGTACGCTCACCCGGACGAATACCCGGAATAAACCCACCGTGCTTTTTAAGATTATCGGCAGTGTCCTTGGGATTAAAGACGATAGCCGTGTAAAAGAATGCGAAGAATCCAATCAGCAGGGCATAAAGAACCATATAGGCAGGCTGGCCATGGCCAAGAGCGCTGATAATGGTTGTTGCCCATGCCGGAAGCGTGGATGTGCCGGTAAAGCCGGCTGCCGTCGCTGGCAGCAAAAGCAGCGAACTTGCAAAAATAGCTGGAATAACACCAGACGTATTCAATTTCAGCGGCAAATGCGATGTATCGCCCTGGAACATCCGATTGCCAACCTGACGCTTCGGATACTGGATCAACAGACGACGTTGAGCACGTTCAAAAAATACGATCAACGCGATGACAAGAATCGCAACGACGATCACAGTGAGAATAGCCGCTGTGGACAATGCGCCCGTACGACCAAGCTCAAGAGTGCCGGCCAACGCGGTAGGCAAGCCCGCCGCAATACCTGCAAAGATAATCAGCGAAATACCATTACCAATACCGCGAGAGGTGATCTGCTCACCCAGCCACATCAGGAACATCGTGCCGCCCAACAGCGTTACAACGGTCGAAATACGGAAGAAAATGCCAGGATCATTCACGAGACCAGCACCATGCTCAAGACCAACCGCAATGCCGTAGGCTTGAAGCGTGCCAAGCAAGACAGTGCCATAACGGGTATATTGATTGATGATCTTGCGCCCCTGCTCGCCTTCCTTCTTCAGGTTTTCAAGCGAAGGAACAACAGAGGTCATCAGCTGCACGATAATAGATGCAGAAATGTAAGGCATGATGCCGAGCGCAAAAATCGCCATGCGCTGCACTGCACCACCCGAAAACATGTTGAAAAGGCCAAGAATACCACCTGCCTGCCCCTTGAAGGCCGCGGCATAAGCTTCTGGATTCAGTCCCGGCAGCGGAATGTGAGTTCCGAGACGATAGACAAGAAGGGCGGCCAACGTGAACCAGATACGTTTTTTCAGATCCTCAGCCTTCGCAAAGGTAGAAAAGTTCAGGTTCGAGGCCAATTGTTCCGCTGCAGAAGCCATCAAATTCTCCGCTTCACCACATCAGGCGACCATCCAACCAAGGGACGCGCCGACGGTAAAATTACTTTTTTCTCGAAGGAAACGGAGCGACGCAGAGTTTCAAAATCAACTCAAAGCCTCACCCTCAGTTTTCCGAAATCTCCCGGAAGACGGACTTATTCCATCCATGGGTCGCGAGGCACACATATGGGAGAAAAATCGCCCGGTGTGAAGCACCCCGGGCGATTATATTCATCAATTATTCAGCTGTCTCAGCCTTGACGCCCAACAACTTGAGCGAACCGCCAGCCTTTTCGATCTTTTCGATCGCAGGCTTGGAGGCACCAGCAACTTCCAGCGTCACTTTCGCTGTCAATTCGCCGTCAGCAAGAATGCGAACGCCATCCTTGATGCGACGAATCACACCAGCAGCCTTCAACGCAGCAACGTCAATCGTTGCCGACGCATCAAGCTTGCCAGCATCAATCGCCTGCTGAAGACGACCAACCGACACGGTGGTGAATTCAGAAGCGAAGATGTTGTTGAAGCCGCGCTTTGGCAGACGACGGTAGATTGGCATCTGACCGCCTTCGAAGCCGTTTACAGCCACGCCGGAACGAGCCTTCTGACCCTTGACGCCGCGACCACCGGTCTTGCCCTTGCCGGAACCAATACCGCGACCAACGCGGATACGGTTCTTGCTGGAGCCTTCGTTGTCTTTGATTTCATTCAGTTTCATGACAAATTCCCCCGTCTCACTTCTCTTCGACAACGCGAACGAGATGCTGGACAGCACGGATCATGCCACGAACCGAAGGAGTATCTTCCAACGTGCGGACCCGGTGCATCTTGTTGAGGCCCAGGCCGACGAGCGTCTGGCGCTGTACAGCCGGGCGGCGGATAGGCGAGCCGATCTGTTCGATCGTGATCGTCTTGGCTTCAGTGTTCTTGGCCATTGTTCAGCTCCTTATTCTTCAGAACCGTTGCCGGAAGCGGCGCGACGGGCCTGCAGGGTCGCATACTTCAGACCACGCTGAGAAGCGACGTCCTTTGGATGAACCTGGTGCTTCAAAGCGTCAAAAGTTGCGCGAACCATGTTGTATGGGTTCGACGAACCAGTCGACTTTGCAACAACGTCATGCATACCGAGGGTTTCAAAAACAGCGCGCATTGGACCGCCTGCGATGATACCGGTACCGGCCTTTGCAGAACGCAGAAGAACCTTACCAGCGCCATGGCGACCGTTCACATCGTGGTGAAGGGTACGACCGTCACGCAGGGGAACGAAAATCAATTCGCGCTTGGCAGCTTCAGTTGCCTTGCGAATTGCTTCAGGAACTTCACGAGCCTTGCCGTGACCAAAGCCAACGCGGCCCTTCTGGTCGCCAACAACAACGAGAGCAGCAAAGCCGAAACGACGGCCGCCCTTAACAACTTTCGCTACACGATTGATCGCGACCAGCTTGTCAACGAATTCGCTATCGCGCTCTTCACGGTTCTGACGGTCATCCCGCGAACCACGCTTTTCTTGTGCCATTGTCCTTTTCCTTTTTTCTTTTCCGGGTGCAATCGGCAGATTACAATTAACTCCCGCCCTGCCCTATTGGGCTAATCCCTATTGGGTGGGGGCGGCATCCGGGTGACCGGCTAAAAAGCCGGAAAGCCGCCCGAGATAAACCCGGGCGGCAATTCATTAGAACGACAGACCACCTTCGCGGGCTGCTTCTGCCAAGGCCTTGATGCGGCCATGATAAATGAAGGCACCGCGGTCGAAGACCACTTCCTTCACACCAGCATTCACCGCACGCTCGGCAACCAACTTGCCAACAGCAGCGGCTGCTGCGATGTCAGCACCGGTCTTGAGCGAAGAACGCAGACCTGCGTCCAGTGTCGATGCAGCGGCCAAAGTGCGGCCAGCCACGTCGTCGATAACCTGGACGTAGATGTTCTTCGAAGAGCGATGTACCGACAGACGCGGACGGCCATTGGCCACCGCTTTGATCTGACGCCGTACACGGTTCGCACGACGTACAAGTGCTTCTTTTCTGCTTGCCATTTCGCGCGTTCCTTACTTCTTCTTGCCTTCTTTGCGGATAATCCGCTCTTCGGCATACTTGACGCCCTTGCCCTTGTAAGGCTCAGGACCGCGATATTCGCGGATCTCAGCAGCGACCTGACCGACCTGCTGCTTGTTGATCCCCGAGATCACGATTTCCGTCGGCTTAGGAACGGCAATGGTCACACCAACTGGGGGCTCATACACAACGTCGTGAGAGAAACCGAGAGCCAGCTGCAGGTTCTTGCCCTGAAGCGATGCGCGGTAACCAACGCCGTTGATTTCGAGCTTGCGCTCAAAGCCGTCCTTAACACCCTTGAAGATGTTCTCGATCATCGTGCGGGACATGCCCCACTTTGAACGCGCATCCTTGGAGTCGTTGACTGGCTTTACAACAACAGCGTTGTCTTCCAGAGCAACAGAGATTTCGTCATTTGCGACGAAGAAGAGTTCACCCTTAGGGCCCTTTGCAGTCACTTTCTGGCCATCAACAGTGGCCGTGATTCCTGCAGGAACCTGAACGGGCTTTTTACCGATACGAGACATGTTTATATCCTGTCTGTTCGCTAGGGAGATCTCTGCGCTGTCTTAGAAGACAGAGCAGAGAACCTCGCCACCAACATTCTGTTCACGAGCCTGGTGATCGGCCATTACGCCCTTCGGAGTCGAAAGGATGGTAATGCCGAGGCCGTTCGCGACCTGCGGAATGGACTTAACCGAGACATAAACCCGGCGGCCCGGCTTAGACACGCGGCCGATCTCACGGATCACCGACGCACCTTCATAATACTTCAATTCAATCGTGATTTCGGACTTGCCGTTACCATGATCGATTTCCGAATAGCCACGGATGTAGCCTTCAGCTTGCAGAACATCCAGCACGCGCGCGCGCAGCTTGGAAGCCGGAGTGACCACCGAAGCCTTACGGCGGGCGGCACCATTCCGGATACGGGTGAGCATATCGCCCAACGGATCAGTCATCGTCATTTGCCCGTCTCCTTACCAGCTCGACTTAACAATGCCCGGCACCTTGCCGGAATTGCCAAGCTCACGAAGCGCGATACGCGACATCTTGAGCTTACGATAAAATGCCCGTGGACGGCCCGTGACTTCGCAACGGTTACGAATGCGGGTCTTGGAGCCATCGCGCGGCATTTCTGCCAGCTTGAGGGTTGCCTTGAACCGTTCCTCAATCGAAAGGGACTGGTTCATGATAATTGCCTTCAGTTCGGCACGCTTTCCGGCCTGCTGGGCAACTGTCTTGCGGCGGCGCTTGTTCTTTTCAACTGCGCTTGTCTTCGCCATATCGAAGTTCCTCTTCTACGCTCGTCGTTACGGTTATGCGCGGAACGGGAAGTTGAACTCTTTCAAAAGAGCCCGTGCTTCGTCGTCCGTGGGTGCCGTCGTGCAAACGATGATATCCATGCCCCACATCTGATCAACCTTATCGTAGTTGACCTCTGGGAACACAATGTGCTCCTTGATGCCCATGGCGAAGTTGCCACGGCCGTCAAAGCTCTTTGGGTTCAGACCGCGAAAATCTCGAACGCGCGGAAGCGCGATGTTGGTCAAACGGTCCAGAAACTCATACATGCGAGCGCCGCGCAGCGTTACCTTCGCACCGATCGGCATACCTTCACGGACCTTGAAGCCAGCGATGGAGTTGCGCGCCTTGGTGATCACAGGCTTCTGACCAGCAATAGCAGCCAGGTCAGCAGCAGCAACAGAAGGCTTCTTGGAGTCGGCAGTTGCCTCGCCCACGCCCATGTTGATCACAACCTTGGTGATCTTCGGGATCTGCATCTCATTTGCGTAGGAGAACTGCTCCTGCATGGCCTGACGAATACGGGATACGTATTCTACCTTGAGCCGGGGCTCATACTTGATCTCAGCCATCGATCACATCTCCCGAACGCTTGGCAACACGAACCTTCTTGCCATCGACAACAGCGAAACCAACGCGAGTCGGCTTGCCGTCCTTGTCCATGATGGCAAGGTTGGAAAGGTGCATAGACGCTTCCTTGTTGACAATGCCGGCTTCTTGGGTCTGCGTCTGGCGCTGGTGGCGCTTGACAACATTAATACCCTTGACGACCGCACGGTCTTCCTTCGGCATCACTTGAACTACTTCACCGGAACGACCCTTGTCCTTGCCGGTCAGTACGACGACCTTGTCGCCCTTACGAATCTTTTGCATCGTCATCGCTCCCTTAAAGAACTTCCGGAGCCAACGAGATGATCTTCATGTGGTTCTTGGCACGAAGTTCGCGCGGAACCGGTCCGAAGATACGGCTACCGATAGGCTCTTTTTTATTGTCGATAAGAACTGCTGCGTTGTTATCGAAGCGGATGACGCTGCCGTCGGCGCGACGGATGTCTTTAGCGGTACGCACAACAACCGCCTTCATCACGTCACCCTTCTTCACGCGGCCACGCGGAATAGCTTCCTTGATCGACACAACAATAATGTCGCCTACCGAAGCATATTTACGCTTTGAGCCGCCCAGCACCTTGATGCACATGACACGACGTGCGCCGGAATTGTCGGCAACGTCGAGGTTAGTCTGCATCTGAATCATGTCAGGTCGCCTTCTCGTTATACCGGAACGGTTGGGCGAACGTGCCCCCTATTCCGGCTTATGGATCTTTATCAATTTTCGAGCGGAGGAGGATCTTGCAAAGGTGGTTTCCTTAAGGACCTTCCCTGCGCTCAAAGCAAAAGAACGCTCTCAGTGGAGCGTTCTTGCGCCGTTGTGGTGCTTCATACAGATTTCTGGGAAAGGCGCAAGGGCCTTTCCCAATTCTCTGTAAATTAAGCCTGGGCAGCGATCACTGTCCAGCACTTATCCTTGGAAATTGGTGCACATTCCTGAATGGAAACCATGTCACCAACCTTATACTGGTTGCTCTCGTCGTGAGCCTTATACTTTTTAGAGCGACGAACAGTCTTCTGGAGCAGTGGGTGAGCGAATCGACGCTCAACCCGAACCACAACTGTCTTTTCGTTCTTGTCGCTGACGACGACGCCCTGCAGAATGCGTTTAGGCATATTTTCTGGTCCTTTAGGCCTTGGCTTCTGCCGCCTTCTGGCGGGCAATGGTTTTCACGCGAGCGATGTCCTTGCGAACTTCGTTAACACGCGAGGACTTTTCAAGCTGGCCAGTCGCCTTCTGAAAGCGCAGGTTAAACTGCTCCTTCTTCAGATTGGCAAGCTCGTCCTTCAATTGATCAGCGCTCATGGCGCGAACATCTGCGGCTTTCATGGCTTGATCCCTCACTCTGCAATGCGCTGTACGAAGCGCGTCTTGACCGAGAGCTTGGCCGAACCGAGACGCATCGCTTCACGAGCGATTTCCTCGGAGACACCGTCGATCTCGAACATCATACGACCGGGCTTGACCTTGCATGCCCAGTATTCAACAGAGCCCTTACCTTTACCCATACGGACTTCGGTAGGCTTTGCTGTCACTGGAACATCGGGGAATACCCGGATCCATACACGACCAGCACGCTTCATGTAACGTGTGATCGCGCGGCGAGCAGCTTCAATTTCACGAGCGTTTACGCGGTTAGGCTCAAGAGCCTTCAGGCCAAACTCACCGAACGCCAGCTCGAAACCGCCCTTGGCAACGCCCTTGATGCGCCCCTTGAACTGCTTGCGATACTTGGTACGCTTTGGTTGCAACATTTTCTATTCTCCAAACTTTCTGCCACGCGGCGCCAATTACGCGTTTTCGCGGCGGCGGTTGTTGGTGCTGCTACCTTGGGCGTCACCTTCCAGAGCGCGACGCTCGGAAGCCATTGGATCGTGCTCAAGGATTTCGCCCTTGAAGATCCAAACCTTGATGCCGCAAATACCGTAAGCGGTAGAAGCCTCAGCTGTACCGTAATCGATATCCGCACGCAGCGTATGAAGCGGAACGCGACCTTCGCGGTACCATTCCGTGCGGGCAATTTCTGCACCACCGAGACGGCCTGCGCATGTGATCTTGATGCCTTCGGCACCCAGACGCATGGCGGACTGAACGGAGCGCTTCATGGCGCGACGGAAAGCGATACGGCGCTCGAGCTGCTGGGCGATCGACTGAGCGACCAGCGTTGCATCGACTTCCGGCTTACGAACTTCAACGATGTTGAGGTGCGTCTCGGAGTTGGTCATTTCGGAAAGCTTCTTACGAAGCTTCTCGATGTCTGCGCCCTTCTTGCCGATGATCAGACCAGGACGAGCCGAGTGGATCGTGACGCGGCACTTCTTGTGCGGCCGCTCGATAACCACCTTGGCGATACCAGCCTGCTTCAATTCAGCCATGATGTATGCGCGAATCTTCAGATCTTCGTGCAACAGCTGGCCGTATTCGGCATTGTCGGCGAACCAACGGCTATCCCAGGTGCGATTGATGCCCAGACGGAAACCGATTGGATTAATTTTCTGACCCATTATGCAGCCTCCACTTTGGCTTCGACTTCGCGCACGACGATTGTCAAATGTGCGAACGGCTTTTCAATGCGCGATGCGCGGCCGCGGCCACGAGCGTGGAAACGCTTCATGGTGATCGACTTACCAACATAGGCCTCTGCAACGATCAGCTGATCGACGTCGAGGTCATGGTTGTTCTCTGCGTTTGCAATGGCAGATTCAAGAGTCTTCTTGACCGTACCTGCAATGCGCTTGCGGGAGAACTCGAGGTCGGCCAGAGCCCGGTCGACCTTCTTGCCACGAATCATAGCTGCAACCAGGTTGAGCTTCTGAGGGCTGACGCGGAGTGTACGCGCAACGGCTTGCGCCTCATTGTCCTGCAACCGGCGTTCGGCTTTTGCCTTGCCCATCGTTACTTCCTCTTCGCTTTCTTGTCCGCACCGTGACCGTAATAGGTCCGGGTAGGAGCGAATTCACCGAACTTGTGGCCAACCATGTCTTCGTTGACGCTGACCGGAATGTGTTTGCTGCCGTTATAGACGCCGAACGTCAAACCGACAAACTGCGGCAAGATCGTGGACCGACGGGTCCACATCTTGATCACTTCGCTACGACCGCTTTCGCGAACCTTCTCAGCCTTCTTAAGAAGGTAGCCGTCAACGAAGGGGCCTTTCCATACTGAACGAGCCATCTCTGACTACCTCTCTTACTTCTTCTTCTGGTGGCGCGTGCGCATGATGAACTTGTCTGTCGACTTGTTCGAACGCGTACGCTTGCCCTTGGTCGGCTTGCCCCAAGGCGACACTGGGTGACGACCACCCGAGGTGCGGCCTTCACCACCGCCGTGCGGATGGTCAACCGGGTTCATAACAACGCCGCGAACGTGCGGACGCTTGCCGCGCCAACGCGAACGACCGGCCTTACCGTCGTTGATGTTGCCGTGGTCAGGGTTGGAAACCGCGCCGATTGTTGCAAGGCAAGTGCCATGAACCAGACGCTGCTCACCGGAGCTCAGACGAAGGATCGCCATACCAGAGTCACGACCAACCAGCTGCACGTATGCACCAGCGGAACGAGCGATCTGACCGCCCTTGCCTGGCTTCAATTCCACATTGTGGATGATCGAGCCAACAGGGATGTACTGCAGAGGCATGGTGTTGCCTGGCTTCACGTCAACAGCCTTTTCAGAGGCAATGACCTTATCGCCAGCAGCAAGACGCTGAGGAGCGATGATGTAAGCCTGCTCACCATCCGTGTAGGTCACGAGAGCGATGAACGCTGTACGGTTAGGGTCATACTCGAGACGCTCAACCGTGCCTTCAACTTCAAACTTGCGACGCTTGAAGTCTACCAGACGGTAGGTGCGCTTGTGACCGCCGCCCTGAAAGCGAACTGTGATGCGACCCAGGTTGTTACGACCACCCTTGGAGTGGAGGCCCTCGGTCAACGACTTGACAGGCTTGCCCTTGTAGAGGCCAGACCGGTCTACGATAACCAGCTGACGCTGGCTCGGGGTCGTCGGATTGAAATTTTTCAATGCCATTTTTCTGTTCCTCAGAGACCGGTGGACACGTCGATGGACTGACCCTCAGCGAGCGTTACGATCGCCTTCTTCACGTCCTTCTGTTTCCCGGCAAAACCGCGGAAACGCTTTGTTTTGCCCTTGCGGAGCAGCGTGTTCACGGCAGTCACCTTTACACCGAAGAGAGCTTCAACAGCAGCCTTGATTTCTGGCTTGGAAGCGGTCTTGGCAACGTTAAAGACCACCTGGTTGTACTCAGACACCATGGTAGACTTTTCTGTGATCGATGGAGTTACGATCACGTCGTAGTGGCGAAGATCAGTCATTTGAACCGCTCCTCCAGAGCTTCAACTGCAGCCTTGGAAAGCACCAGCTTGCCGCGACGCAGAATGTCGTAAACGTTGATGCCCTGAACTGGCAAAACATCGATATTCGGGATGTTTGCAGCTGCGAGCTTGAAGTTGTTGTCCAGTTCAACACCACCGATCAACAGCGCGTTGTTCAGACCCAAAGCTTCGAAAGAACCAACCAGGCCCTTCGTCTTAGGATCAGCAGACACGAACTGATCGATAATGATCAGGTCTTCAGACTTGAGCTTGGCAGACAGAGCGTGACGCAGAGCGAGCGCGCGAACCTTCTTTGGCAGGTCGTGTTCGTGGCTACGAACAACCGGGCCATGCGCCCGTCCACCGCCGCGGAACTGCGGAGCGCGTGCCGAATGGTGACGAGCGCGGCCCGTACCCTTCTGCTTGTACATCTTTGCACCAGTGCGCGATACTTCCGCACGGGTCTTGGTCTTGTGAGTGCCCTGCTGCTTCTTGGCAAGCTGCCAACGAATCATGCGAGCAATAATGTCTTCGCGGGGCTCGAGGCCGAAAATGGCGTCGGACAGAGAAACCTTGCCGGCTTCTTTCCCATCAATAGTCTTGACGTTGAGTTCCATAGCTTGGCTCCCTTACTTCGATGCCGACTTGACGGCGTCGCGCACGATGATCCAGGAACCCTTGGAGCCGGGCACTGCGCCCTTTACCAGGATCAGACCACGATCTTCATCGGTCGAAACAACTTCAAGATTCTGAGTTGTCACACGGGTCTGACCCATATGACCTGCCATCCGCTTGCCCTTCCAGACCTTACCAGGATCCTGGTTGGAACCCGTCGAACCATGCGAACGATGAGACACCGAAACACCGTGGGTCGCGCGAAGACCGCCGAAGTTATGACGCTTCATAGCACCGGCAAAACCCTTACCAATCGTCGTGCCGGTTACGTCAACCAGCTGACCAGAGGTGAAGTGGCTCGCGGTGAGCTGAGCGCCAACATCAATCAGATTGTCTTCAGAAACGCGAAACTCGAGGAGCTTCGCCTTTGGCTCGACATTAGCCGCAGCAAAATTGCCACGCATAGCCTTGGATGTATTCTTTACTTTCGCCTGGCCTGCGCCAAGCTGAACAGCAGTATAGCCATGCTTGTCGGCGGTGCGCTGAGCCACCACCTGGCAGTTATCCAAGCGCAGTACTGTTACTGGAATGTGCTCGCCGGCGTCATTATAGACCCGGGTCATTCCCACTTTCTGTGCAATCACACCTGAACGCATCGGTTCATTCCTCTTGAGAGTAAAACAAGCACCTTGCAGCACTTGCCCGCCTCTTTGTTTAAGGATTCCATTCCAGCCCTTCCGGACCTTCAGGTTTCCCGTTTCGAGAAGTCGTTGGCAGGTCTTGCCACGTACCTTCCTTGTTATTACGGCTCTCGCCGGAATTCTTTTTTAGAGCTTGATTTCTACATCAACACCAGCAGCCAGGTCGAGCTTCATCAAAGCGTCAACGGTCTGTGGAGTTGGATCAACGATGTCAAGCAAACGCTTATGCGTGCGCATTTCAAACTGTTCACGGCTCTTCTTGTCGACGTGCGGCGAACGGTTGACGGTAAATTTTTCAATACGGGTTGGGAGCGGTACTGGACCACGGACGCTTGCGCCGGTGCGCTTAGCGGTGGAAACAATCTCGCGCGTCGAGGCATCGAGGACCCGGTGATCAAACGCCTTGAGGCGGATGCGGATATTCTGGCCGTTCATTGGACTTATCCTTGTTCGTTTTCTTGCATCCCGCATACGCGAAGACAATGAATTACCAATTTGCTGGCCGGCCCCGTATTGTCAAAAATCACTGCGGCACCAAATTGCGCCACGGTCACCTTACTGCACTGGGGCCCTGCCAACCCGATCCAAACTGGACCGACAAACTAAGCAGAGCCAAGGGCAACACAGCGTAGCGCCGTGTGCCTTGTTCGTGGCGGGTGCATACAACGCTCCCGCCATTTCGTCAACTGATTCTCAAAATAAAAACGCGCGGCATACGCCGCGCGTAAATTTAATGAGCTGATCGATTAAGCAACGATCGAAGCCACGATGCCAGCACCAACGGTACGGCCGCCTTCGCGGATAGCGAAGCGCAGCTTTTCTTCCATGGCGATTGGGTTGA
>NZ_JACHLU010000008.1 GCF_014204625.1 Gillisella vitis
TATGTATAATTGGCATCGGCCGCATGGTGGTCTAAAATCGCAAACACCAATCAGTCGCCTCGGACTGAACAGGGACAACGTATTGAGGCTCCACAGCTAGCCTCCATTGGCAAGCAATGGCTGGCGATATTGCTTGACCGCCTCAACAAGCAGGCGCACCAGCTTTTTACGCCAGACAGGGTCAGACAGCAGTTTCTCATCGTCTTTATTGGACAAAAAGCCCATTTCAAGCAAAATGGATGGTATATCCTGTGCCTGCAACACACGAAAGCCTGCATAGCGATGCGGATTGTTGATCAGTTTGACCTGACCTGAAAATTGATCCACCACGGCTTTCGCCATGGAAATCGAGAAAGCCTGCGTCTCTCGCCGCGTCAGATCCTGCAAAATATCAGAGACCTCATGCTGTGCCTGCGGTGCATCTACCCCACCCACTTCGTCCGACTGGTTTTCACGCGCGGCCGCAGCTTCGGCAAGGCGGTCCGAGGATTTGTCTGAAATGGTATAGACCGTCGCCCCTCGAATATCGGACTGATTCAACATATCCGCATGAAGAGAGATGAAAAGATTGGCTCCCTTCTGACGCGCCAAGGTCACCCGCTCCGACAAGGACAGAAACACATCGGAATCGCGCGTCAGAAAAGCCTTTATGCCCGGCTGCCTGTTCAGCTCTGCGGCAAAGGCCCTGGCAAAAGCAAGCGTAATGGTTTTCTCTGCCACATGGGTGATTTTGCCCACGGCCCCGGTATCGATGCCGCCGTGTCCGGCATCCACTGCGATGACAAAATCGGTGGTCGACGGTGGCGGGTCCTGCTCGATACGCGGTGCCTTGCCACTGCTATAGGCATCCGCATTCCACGCCTGAACCGCAACCAGTTTTGCAAACGTATCAGAATCCGTCACTTCAGCTTCGAGGATCAGGCGGTAACCATCACCTTCGTCATTCTTGCGAATATCCGTCAACACCAGCTTGGCCGGACTGCGCGCCGTTAAAACCAGACGCGAATGGCTTGCATCAATCGAGCCAAACCGAATATCCCGAAACAGTCCCACTGGGGCCAGCGCCGATGACGCAAACGTGAAATCTGTCGCAGGCAAATCCACAACAATCCTGTCCGGATTGCCAATATAACGAACCGAAGCCTGTGGCTTTTCGTGAAAATCCATCACAATGCGGGTTCTGGCATTGTCTCCGGCGATGCGGGCCGCAAACGCAACAAGCGGTGTCTCCGCCCTCGCCTGCCCACTGACAACAAGAGACACCACCAGCGTGAACGCCACCCACAGGACAGCAAACAACCGTGAACGCCTCAGTCCTGCACACCACATTTTCACGATAATCCTGTTTTGAAACGATGAGCCATTGACGTGATTGCCAAAAGAACCGGCAAGCTCATCGCAGAGCACTCGACACATAAGATTGCACCACACAGCCGCCGAATATTCAAGATTGCACGCACATCCCAGTCGATCCTGAATGGCGGTGTCGTTTTTGCCTCTTCATGCCGCCATCTGAACCCATCATAATCTCTTACCTCTAATGTATCGGACTTATCAATATTATGACTGGGCAGGCTTTGCCGCTTGCCAATGTGACACAGACAACATACAACAGAAATAAGGGTTAAAATTGTCGACGGGATAGATTCATCAAGACGGCTGCCAAGCTTATCAGAGCTCGCGCCATTAGTCTGATTTTTCATCCGCCGCCAAGACAATTCTGGTCCGAAATGAAATCCTGAAGCCGGAGTGTCCGGCAGAATACAGGGTGGGCGACCACCAAACGCTCTTTTGAGCATTCATTGGGCCTCATAAGGGCCTTTGGCATTATCGCTTTTGTTTTGGTATTTGATGTCGTTGCAGCAGCCTTTGTTTCATGTCTTCAGCCCCCGGGTCTTTACAGGCCCAAATGCTGATGGACTGCTGCCAGGAAAAATAGACCAGACGAGAGCACCGATATCCGGCGCATCACTCACGAGATCATACCCGCTTGGCCTCAGGCCTGCGGCATTCCTCGCCAACGATCGCGCCGAGGAGCAGAGCTTACATGGCAGACAAAATGCTTATCGACGCGTCTCACGAGGAAGAGACCCGCGTCGTCGTCGTACGCGGTAACAGAATTGAAGAATTCGATTTCGAGTCCCAGCACAAGAAACAGATCCGCGGAAATATCTATCTTGCAAAAGTAACGAGGGTAGAGCCCTCGCTACAGGCCGCCTTTGTTGATTATGGCGGCAATCGCCACGGCTTTTTGGCCTTTGCGGAAATTCATCCTGATTACTATCAGATTCCTCTTGCTGATCGTCAGGCCTTACTCCGGGCAGAAGCTGAAGAGCATGGTCGCCACGATGATGGCGATTTCGAGCCGCGTCACGCATCCAGACAGGGTACAGACCCCGCAGATGCCGACCAGCCAACCATCTCTGATCCGGCAGAATTTGCCAATGAAGCTGAAGAAGTTGCAGGCCTCGCCGCCAGGACATCCTCACAGCCAGGCACTGAGGTTTCTGCTCCAGTGGATGCCGAGCCGGTCGTAGAGACGGCTGAGGCCGCTGTACCCGAGCCAGAGGCCCAAGCAGCCGTTGGCGAAGAAACTACCGCTTTGGAAGAAGCACCAAAACCAAAGGCCCGCCGTCCACGCAAGCCACGCAAAAAGGCCGATGCTGTTGAAGCAGCCGCAGATGTCGTTGCCGTCGAAAGCGACGAAGGTGGTGAAGACGATGGCTCCACGCGCGATACAATCGCTGCCATGGTGGACACGGATTCGATTTCGGAAGACACCGGCAATCGCCGCGATCACGATGATGACGACGATGATGATGACGGTGAAAAAGAAATCATCGAATCCGTTGGCGCTGAAGATGCGATGGAGGAAGTTCCAGACCGTGTTCGTCGCACGCCACGCAAGCAATACCGGATTCAGGAAGTCATCAAGCGTCGGCAGATTCTGCTGGTGCAGGTGGCAAAAGAAGAGCGTGGCAACAAGGGCGCGGCTCTGACCACTTATCTTTCGCTGGCTGGCCGTTATTCGGTCCTGATGCCCAACACGGCACGGGGCGGCGGCATTTCGCGCAAGATCACCAGCCCTGCTGACCGCAAGCGGCTGAAGGAAGTGGCACGCGAGCTTGACGTGCCTTTGGGCATGGGCGTGATCCTGCGAACTGCTGGTGCCAATCGCACCAAGGTTGAGGTCAAGCGTGACTTTGAATATTTGATGCGCCTTTGGGAAAATGTGCGTACGCTGACGCTCAGTTCCATGGCTCCGTGTCTGGTTTATGAAGAAGGCTCGTTGATCAAGCGCTCGATCCGTGACCTGTACAACAAGGACATCAGCGAAATCATCGTCTCTGGCGAAGAAGGCTATCGTGAAGCCAAAGACTTCATGAAAATGCTGATGCCGAGCCATGCCAAGGTGGTTCAGCCTTACCGTGATATTCATCCGATCTTCTCACGCTCCGGTATTGAAGCCCAGCTCGACCGGATGTTGCAGCCGCAGGTCACGTTGAAGTCTGGCGGTTACATCATCATCAACCAGACCGAAGCGCTGGTTTCCATTGATGTGAACTCGGGCCGTTCAACCCGCGAGTATTCTATCGAAGACACCGCCGTGCAGACCAATCTGGAGGCTGCGGAAGAAGTGGCGCGTCAGTTGCGCCTGCGCGACCTTGCTGGCCTGATCGTCATCGACTTCATCGACATGGAAGAAAAGCGCAACAATCGCGCCGTCGAGAAGAAGCTGAAAGATTGTCTGAAGGACGACCGTGCCCGCATTCAGGTTGGCCGTATTTCGCATTTCGGCCTGCTGGAAATGTCACGCCAGCGCATTCGCGCCAGCGTTCTGGAAAGCACCACACAGGTCTGCCCGCATTGCTCTGGCACGGGCTTGATCCGCTCGCAGTCTTCTGTCGCGCTGCATGTCTTGCGCGGTATTGAAGAATTCCTGCTGAAAAGCACGGCCCACGACATCATCGTGCGCACGCTGCCAGAAACGGCCCTCTACCTGCTGAATCACAAGCGTAGCACGATTGTGGATTACGAAAAGCGCTTTGGCGTCTCGATCATTCTCGATGCCGATGCAAGTGTTGGCCATCAGCATTTTGCCGTGGACAAGGGTGAGCCTGTTGCCAATCCGGTTCGGATTGAAACTCTGTTGCCGCTGATTGCAGAACCGGAAGAAGACGATCCGATCATTGAGATCGAAGAAGACGAAGATGAGGCCGTTGTTGAAACGGTTGCCAAGGCACCTGTCGCCGAGGGCAATGGTGAAGACGGTGCCAACCGCAAGCGCAAGCGTCGTCGTCGTCGTCGCGGCAAAAACGGTAATGGGTCTCAGGACGATTCGAACGCCGCATCCATGCAGGATGATGAAGGCGAGTTCGAAGGCGATGATGACGCTGAAGACACGGCAGAAGAGCCCGCTGAAGGCGTAGAAACCGCTCAAGATGGCAATAGTGAGAGCCAGCGCCGCAAGCGTCGCCGCCGCGGCAAACGGGGTGGTCGTCGTGGGCGCGATGAAAATGGCGTCAGCGCTGATGCAGAAACATCAGAGGATGGCGAAGGTTCTGAGAGCGAAGAGGCTGGCAATACCGAGACGCCGGATGCAACTCCCGTCACCGCTGAGGCTGCTGTTGAAACCGTTGTATCGGCTCCTGTGGCAGTTGACGTTGCCCCTGCCGACGACAAGGTGGCAGCCAAGCCGCGCCGTGCACGCAAGCCAAAGGCAACAGCCAAGGCCGAGCCTGCGGAAGACACCGCCTCGGAAACTGTTGTGGCCGAGCCCGTTGTCGAAACTCCGGTTGCGGCAGCGCCAGTTGAAGCTGTGGTTGAGGCCAAAGTTGAAACCGTGCCAGAACTTGCTACGCCCGTCATCGAAACGGTCGCAGCACCTGCTGGCAATGATATTGCGCCAGACGCAGAAAAGCCGGTTCGTGCCAACCGCGAATCCAACGTCAGCTTTTCTGAGCCGGTGGTGACCTCGGTGACCAACTCAGACGAAGCACCAAAGCCCAAGAAGGGTGGTTGGTGGACAAAGCGCGGCTTCCTGTAATATTAAGCTGCATACCCAACAAAAACGGCCACGCAGAGCGTGGCCGTTTTCATTTGAAGAGCGATGGATATTTTCGCGCTATTTTTCTCTGACTCTTTGCATGATCAAAGTCTCTGCGCCCATATAGTCACCGTCGGCTTTCCAGACATAACCATTCTTTTCGGCCACGCGAATGGAAGCACCATGCTGCGGATGAAAAAGACAGACGGTTTGTCCCTGCTCGAAATGAGCGTCTGCCCATTTGAGCACAGCCGCCACGGCCTCTGTTGCAAGCCCCTTGCCATGGGCATCCGGGACCAATACCCAACCAATTTCCGGAATGCCCTCAATCGAGGGCGTGATGTCACGCTTGAAGTCAGCCAGTCCGACCTCGCCGAGAAACACTCCCGTTTCACGATCTTCCAACGCCCAATAGCCGAAGGAAAGTATCTGCCAATGGCCGATGTATTGCAGCAGCCGCGCCCATGACTGCGCACGTGTCGATGGCTTACCGCTGATGTAACGCACCACCCGCTCATCGGCCCACATGGCCGCCATCGCGTCAAAATCATCTCGCCGGTGTCCGCGCAGGCGCAAACGGGGCGTCTCCAGCAAGGGCACAACATCATGTTCCTTAACCATAGCCATGCCCACTTCTGAGAAACAGATTCAAGTCGCTGTCAAATTGATTCACATCGCTCACAATGTGAATCAACACGCTCAAACGACAGATCAGCAAACCGCGCAAACCAATTGATGCAGAATCATAATCCTGTCAGCCAGTGGGCGATTCGGTCGGTTGCTTCCTGCATTTCGGCAAGCGTGCCAGCATAGGACACACGAAGGGCACGGTGGCCTTCCAGCGGATCAAAATCGAGACCGGGGGTTGCGGCGACGTCGGTTTCCACCAGCATTTTTTTGGCAAAAGCCATGCTGTCATTGGTAAATCGACTGACATCCACATAGGCATAAAAAGCCCCATCCATCGGTGATAGCAAGGACATGCCAATCTGCGGCAGTCGCTGTTGCAAAAAGTCCCGGTTGGCCTTGCAGGCGGCACGGTATCCTTCAAGCTCATCGCCCGCGGCCAGCGCGGCCGTCGCCGCAATTTGCGACAGTTCCGGCGCTGAAATATAAAGGCTCTGCGCCACGCATTCCACCGTACGCACCAAGGGCTGAGGCAAAACCATCCAGCCGATACGCCAGCCGGTCATGCGGTAATATTTCGAAAACGAATTGATGACGATGGCGTTGGGCGCGAATTCGACAACACTCGCCTCCTCTGAGCCATAGGACAATCCATGATAAATTTCATCGGAGATGAACGCTACTTTATGGTCATCGCACCAGAGTGCCAATCGCTTGAGGGCCTCCCTGCCCGTGACGGTTCCCGTCGGATTGGCGGGGCTTGCCAGCAACACGCCCTTCAGGCGCACACCGGCGGCCCGCGCTTCACGCTCTAAGCTGTCAGGGGTGAGCGTATAGTCTGTCTCCGGGCCAACCGGCACCTCGATCACCACCAATCCCAGCGCTCTCAAAATATTCCGATAGGCAGGATAGCCTGGCCGCGCAATTGCAACCGCATCCCCCACATCGAACAAGCTTAAAAACGCGAGATTGAAACCGGCAGATGAGCCTGTCGTGATCATAATACGCTCAACATCAACTTGCGTGCCGTGGCGACGGTTATAATAATCGGCCAAACCTCTGCGCAAGTCCACGCGTCCCAAGGCGTCGGTATAGCCAATCTGGCCCGCACGCAGCGCTACCTCGGCAGCGCGGATGGCCCGCTCAGGTGCGGCAGCACCGGGTTGACCGACCGCAAGCGAGATAACTGGACGGCCCTCAGCCCTCAGGCGATTGGCCTGTGCCAGAATATCCATGGCATGAAACGGATCGACAGCACTACGATTGGAGAGAATGACCACAATAAAACTCTTTCCTGCACTTGAGGGACGCGCGAAACGCCAACACTTCATCCAGATTGTGCAACACCTATAAAGCGACAGCGAACCTTTGTGCACCATACATGGTGCACGGCGCTGTAGCGCATAATTCCCGAAACCGGAATCAATTTCAGGAATAAAATCTTTGATGAAGCGTGATTGCCAGTGATGCAATGGTTAAAGATCAGTATAAAGGCATTCTGAGTTGACGACGTTGCCATTGAAAAAAGGACTGACATGAAAACGATTTTTTCGCGCACGGCTCTGGCCGCCCTGTTGATTGCAACGACAGCATTCAGCTCAACAGCCTTTGCCCTTGATGACAAGCAGAAACAGGAGATCGGAGCGTTCATCAAGGAATATCTGATTGCCCATCCCGAGGTGCTGCTGGACGTGCAGGACGCCCTGCAAAAGAAACAGGACGAGGCCAGAGCCGCGCAGACAACGGCTGCCGTTACAGACAATAGCCAGGAGATTTTCCATTCCACGGCCGATGTGACACTGGGCAATCCAAAGGGTGACGTTTCCGTTGTCGAATTTTTTGATTACAACTGTGGATACTGTCGCCACGCATTGCCCGATATGGAGACCATGCTGAAAAATGACAAAAATCTTCGATTTGTGCTTAAAGAATTACCAATACTGGGACCAGATTCGGTGGCAGCGCACCGAGTTTCCGATGCATTTCGACAGATTTCCCCTGAAAAATACGGGGCCTATTTCAGAGCCATTCTCGGTGGCGGCACCCGTGCAACAGAGCGCAGTGCCATTGATGATGCGGCCGCTTTTGGTGTTTCGGAATCTGATTTGCGCAAGGTTATGGCGGGTACCACCAGCGATGCTAATTTAAAGAAAACCTATATTTTGGCACAAAAACTGGCCATTACCGGCACGCCAGCCTATGTCATCGGTGATGAGGTCATTTCTGGGGCAATTGGCGCAGAAGCCTTGCAGCAAAAAGTTGCCAATGTTCGCGCCTGCGGCAAGACCTCCTGTTAATCATGCCAGATTGCCGTAAAACAATGCCAATTTATCCATGAAGCTTTGGCCTGCCTGTGTGAGGGGGCTTTTCCTCAAACGCATGGCGGTCTATAGGGAGCGGTCGAAAATGCGACGGAACGATCTATGAGCAAAACTATTTTCGTGCTGAACGGCCCCAACCTCAACATGCTCGGCAAGCGTGAACCGGGAATCTATGGTGGCAAGACATTGGCCGATATTGAAGCGGATTGCTTGCGCTTTGGTGAAACACTCGGCATTACGGTGGATTTTCGCCAGAGCAATCACGAAGGTGTTCTGGTCGACTGGCTGCATGAGGCGGGTGAGACTGCGGTTGGCGTGGCGTTGAACGCCGGTGCCTATACCCACACCTCAATCGCACTGCATGATGCCATACGTGCCATTTCCGTTCCCGTCGTTGAACTGCATATTTCCAATGTCCATGCCCGGGAAGAATTCCGGCATACATCCATGATAGCCCCCGCCGCCAAGGGCGTAATCTGTGGCTTTGGGCCGCACTCCTACATCCTGGCGCTGCAAGCGCTTGACAACCTCACACGATAAAACAAGAAATTCAGGGATAATCTCCATGGCAGACAAGAAATCCGGTATCGATCAGGCGCTCATCCGCGAACTGGCCAATATTTTGAATGAGACGGACCTCACCGAAATCGAAGTGTCTCAGGACGATGTGAAAATTCGCGTTTCGCGCACTGCACCGCAGCAAATGGTGATGCCGCAGATGCAGGCCTATGCACAGGCACCAGCCCCCATGGCTGCTGCTCCCGTTGCAGCTGTCGCGGCAGCCCCTGCCGCGGCACCAGCCCGTGATCTGTCCAAGGCAATCACCGCCCCGATGGTTGGCACGGTTTACATGGCATCCGCCCCCGGCGCACGCCCGTTCATTGAAGTTGGCACCACAGTCAAGGAAGGTCAGACGCTTCTGATCATTGAGGCCATGAAGACCATGAACCAGATTCCATCGCCACGGTCGGGTAAGGTCGTCGAAATTCTGGTCAATGATGCAAGCCCGGTTGAATATGGCGAAGCCATGGTCATTATCGAGTAAGCCCATGCCAGCCATTTCAAAAATCCTCATCGCCAATCGGGGCGAAATCGCCCTTCGCGTTCTGCGCGCCTGCAAAGAGCTCGGCATCGCTTCTGTTGCCGTGCACTCCACCGCCGATGCTGACGCCATGCATGTGCGCCTTGCGGATGAAAGTGTGTGCATTGGCCCGCCATCCTCGCGTGACAGCTACCTGAACATTCACCAGATTGTTGCCGCCTGCGAGATCACCGGGGCGGATGCTGTTCATCCCGGCTACGGCTTTTTGTCGGAAAACTCCAAGTTTGCCGATATTCTGGAAGCCCATGGCATTACCTTTATCGGACCGACCGCCGATCACATTCGCCTGATGGGTGACAAGATCACCGCCAAGGAAACCGCAAAGGCGCTGGGCATTCCGGTTGTTCCCGGCTCTGTTGGCGAAGTGAAGCCTGAAAACGCTTTGGAAATTGCGCGGGAAATCGGCTTTCCTGTGCTGATCAAGGCCACGGCCGGCGGTGGCGGACGCGGCATGAAACTGGCGACGAACGAGAGCGAGGTCGAAGAGGCCGTCGCTGCTGCACGTCAGGAAGCTGCTGCTGCCTTTGGCAATGACGCAGTCTATATGGAAAAATACCTGGGCAAGCCACGGCATATCGAAATTCAGGTATTTGGCGACGGCGAAGGCAATGCCATTCATCTGGGTGAGCGGGATTGCTCCTTGCAACGCCGCCACCAGAAGGTCTGGGAAGAGGCAAACTCCCCTGCCCTGACACAAGAACAGCGAATGAAAATCGGCGAAATCTGCGCCGATGCCATGCGCAAGATGAAATACCGTGGCGCTGGCACCATCGAGTTTCTCTATGAAAACGGTGAGTTCTATTTCATTGAAATGAACACCCGTTTGCAGGTGGAGCATCCGGTGACGGAAGCCATTACCGGCATTGATCTTGTCTATGAACAGATCCGCGTTGCCTCTGGCGCTGGCCTCTCCGTCACGCAGGACGATGTGGTATTTCGTGGCCATGCCATTGAATGCCGCATCAATGCAGAGGATCCACGCACGTTTACACCATCTCCCGGCACCATCACGCATTATCATGCCCCTGGTGGTCTTGGTGTGCGCGTCGATTCGGGTGTCTATGCAGGCTACAAAATTCCGCCCTATTATGACAGCCTGATCGGCAAGCTGATCGTGCATGGTCGCACCCGCGAAGAATGCATGATGCGCCTGCGCCGTGTTCTGGATGAATTTGTGATCGACGGCATCAAAACAACGCTTCCCTTGTTTCAGGATCTGATCAACAATCCTGACATCACAAGCGGCAATTACGACATTCATTGGCTGGAACACTATCTGGCCAATAGTGCGAAATAAGGTGAGATAATGGGTCGAAAACGCAGCAGGAACGCCAGCATCACGCCGGACATCCTGCTGCGGGCCTATTCTATCGGCCTGTTTCCCATGGCTGAGTCATCGGACGACCCGGAAATATTCTGGGTTGAGCCTGAAATCCGGGGTATTATCCCCATGGATGATTTTCACATCTCCAAAAGCCTTGCCAAGGCTATTCGGCAAAAACCCTTTGATATTCGCTTTGATACCGCGTTTGAGCGGGTTTTGGACAAATGCGCCGAGCCTGCGCCAGACCGCCCCAGCACATGGATCAATCAGACCATTCGGGAGTTGTATACCGCGCTGTTCAACATGGGCCATGCCCATAGCGTTGAAGCCTTTGAAGGCGATGAGCTGGTTGGCGGGCTTTACGGCGTGTCGCTTGGGGCCGCGTTCTTTGGCGAAAGCATGTTTTCAAGACGCACCAACGCATCAAAAATTTCGCTGGTCTATCTGGTGGAGCGCTTGAAAGCCCAAGGCTTTGTGCTGCTCGATACCCAATTCACCACCGATCATCTCAAGACATTCGGGGCGATTGACCTTCCTAAAGCAGACTATGAGATTCTGTTGCAAACGGCGGTTTCTTTACCACACAGGCCATTTTCTGGCAGCAGCCAGCATTGACGATTACTTGGCTGGCTTCGGCACAGAGGAGGACTGTTTGCAGTCTTTCAGCCAGACGTCATAAATGGGATGCTCAATGGCGTTCAACGCCGGACTGTCGGCAAACATCCAGCCAGAAAAAATGCGACTGATACGACGGTCAAGCGTGATTTCATCGACCTGCACAAAGGCATCCACATGCTGGGCTTCGTTGTCATCACGCGAATAACACACCCGTGGCGTGACCTGAAGGGCACCAAACTGCACGGTTTCATTGACGTAAACATCAAATTCGGTAATTCGGCCGGTGATCTTGTCCAGTCCCGAAAATACGGCGACCGCATTTTCAATGCGTGCGGCCTGCGCTGGCACGGTTGCCGTGAACGACACAACGGTTCCCACCAGAACCGCTCTCAGCAACCCTTTACCCTGCATCACAGACTTCATTCCTAACGATCTCCGGCCATCAAACACCAACCTGCATCCATGATACACGCGCCCAAAACACCGGATGAGCGTGCTCTGTACCTTTCACGATGATAACAATCAGGTGGGCATGCCCGAAAAGCCTATCGTAACATTGTGGCAAAAGCCGGAAAACAAAGCCGCTGGTGATCAACCAGCGGCGTGTTCAATCCTGATTGATCAGTTGCCGGGCGTCCAGGCGTCATAATCGCCCGTCACACGCGGACGCTCGCCCGAAGCGGCAATCGAGCCTTGCGGACGATAAGCCTGTGCGGTGCCCGTGAGGTTGGCATGATGTGGCTTTTGCCACTCACGTGCCACATAGGTTTCCTTGGTTGGCGGTGTGTCGGTGCGATAATGCATCCAGCCATGCCAGCCGGGCGGAATGGCCGATGCATCCGCATAGCCCTTATACACAACCCAGCGACGCGGCAGACCAAAACTGGTCGTTGTGCCTTCATAATAAATATTGCCCATCTCATCTTCACCAACGCGCGTACCCTTACGCCAGGTGAAAAAACGGGTTCCGATCGTCTGGCCATTCCACCAGGTGAAAACCTGCAACAGAAGCTGCTTCATGTCTTATCCTCGGCTCCGCCAGTGCTTACGGCGGCTTTCAATTGTCTTTCGCTTATGACGCCTTGATGCACTCTTGTCCAGAGATTCGAGACAAGGCTCCCCTCATTTCAATTTGATCTTGAAGCCAAAATGGCTTTTTTGAAACCCAAGCCGCTCATAAAACCGATGTGCATCCAACCGCACCGCATTGGAGGTGAGTTGTACCTGCCGACAGCCCAGCGCCCTTGCCTGCTCAACGCAAAAGCGGATCATCTCCGCGCCAATTCCCTGTCCGCGGCAATCCGCCCGTGTCTGCACGGCTTCAATAATCATCGATGAAGCGCCTCGGCCAGTCATGGTGGTGGTGATCATGGTTTGAAACGTGCCAACCACCGCACCATCCCGCTCCGCGACATACAACACCTCATTGCCCGACGCCGCGATGCGGTGAAAGGCTGCATTATAATCCGGCAAGGCCGCAGGGTCCGTGGTGTCACCATGACCGCCAACATCATCCGCCGCAAACAAGGCCACGATGGCGGAAACATCAGCTTCCTGCGCAACGCGGATCACCAGCGGGGATTTTGGCAGATCACTCATCCGAGTGGCTTTTCCATCACGATGGCCTCAAGGCCAGAGCCAGCCGCACCGCAATCCTGAATGCGGTCCACCTCAACAAAGCCGTGAGCCTCGTAAAAAGCAATGGCGGCTGCATTCTTCGGCTCCACCTCCAGCCGCATCACTTCGGCATCGGGAAAGCAGGTTTCCAGTTCGGCAAAAATATCACGCCCGATTCCCTGACGCTGAACATCAGGATGGACATACAGTTGATGCAGCATGGCGGTTTTGGCCATATTTTCTGCCATGGCGGCAAAACCCATGCCACCAATGCGCTTACCATCATCGGCCACCAGAAACTCACCGCCCTTTTTGGCCAGCCTCGCTTTCAAGGCTGGCAAAGAGTGCCAATTGCCAATGATTTCCTCAACCTTGGTCACGCCATAGATGCTGTCATAGGTGGCGTGCCACGTCTCGGCCAAAAGCGCGCGCACCTTTTCCAGATCGCGGTCGCTGGCGGTACGCACAAAAAACATAAGCCTTACTCCTCAAGACCCAGCTTGGCCTTGACCAGCGCCTGCACGGCCTGCGGATTGGCCTTGCCGCCGGTGGACTTCATCACCTGGCCGACGAACCAGCCAGCAAGGCTTGGCTTGGCCAGCACCTTGGCAACCTGATCCGGGTTGGCGGCAATGATCTCATCCACAGCTTTTTCAATCGCGCCGGTGTCGGTCACCTGCTTCATGCCACGGCTCTCGACGATGTCTGCCGGATCGCCGCCTTCATTCCAGACAATCTCGAACAGATCCTTGGCGATCTTGCCGGAAATGGTCTCGTTCTTGATCAGGTCGATAATGCCGCCAAGCTGGGCAGGCGAAACCGGAGTCTCTTCAATACCTTTGCTGGCTTTGTTCAACGCACCCAATAGGTCGTTGATCACCCAGTTGGCTGCCGTTTTGCCATCACGGCCAGCGGCAACAGCCTCATAATAATCGGCGATTGCCTTTTCCGAGACCAGAATCGATGCATCATAAACCGACAGACCAAGGTCAGCAACAAAACGCGCCTTCTTGTCATCTGGCAGCTCTGGCAAGCTCTTCTTCAGCTCGGCAATATAGGCATCGTCAAATTCCAGCGGCAACAGGTCCGGGTCGGGGAAATAACGGTAATCATGCGCATCTTCCTTGGAGCGCATCGAGCGGGTCTCACCCTTGGCCGCATCAAACAGGCGGGTTTCCTGATCAATCACGCCGCCATCTTCCAGAATGGCAATCTGGCGACGAGCTTCATATTCAATGGCCTGACCGATGAAGCGGATGGAGTTGACGTTCTTGATTTCGCAGCGTGTGCCAAATTCGCCACCGGGCTTGCGCACCGAGACATTGACGTCGGCGCGCATCGAGCCTTCATCCATATTGCCATCGCAGGTGCCGAGGTAGCGCACAATTGAGCGCAGCTTGGTCATATAGGCCTTGGCTTCGTCGGATGAGCGCATATCAGGCTTGGAAACGATTTCCATCAATGCTACGCCAGAGCGATTCAAATCGACATAGGACATGGTAGGGTGCTGGTCATGCATTGACTTGCCAGCGTCCTGTTCCAGATGCAGACGCTCAATGCCAATTTCGATGTCTTCAAAATTGCCCTGACGATCCGGGCCAAGCGAGATGATGATCTTGCCTTCGCCGACAATCGGGTCTTTGAACTGCGAGATCTGGTAGCCCTGCGGCAGATCAGGATAGAAATAATTCTTGCGGTCAAAAATCGAGCGCTTGTTGATCTGGGCTTTGAGACCGAGGCCGGTGCGGACAGCCTGCGCCACGCATTCCTGATTGATCACCGGCAACATGCCGGGCATGGCGGCATCCACCAATGACACATTTGCATTCGGCGCATTGCCAAAGGTGGTCGATGCGCCGGAAAACAGCTTGGACTGGCTTGTCACCTGAGCGTGAACTTCCATACCGATCACGATTTCCCAGTCGCCGGTGGCGCCGGGGATCAGGCGTTTTGGGTCGGGTGTGCGGGTATCGACAAGGGTCATGACAAGCTCTTCTTCCAGCAATTCCAGCAAAATGCCGGGGCGGCCTTGCCGCAGGAATTGCATCAAAACAGGGGCTGGAGTGTTGCAGCGATTCGTGCGAAGACGCAAACGCTCCGGCGGGTGGATTTTCACTTTTCCGGTTAGAGCAATTGGGCGCAAGGCGCAAGACGATGCATGAAGCGTCGCAAGAAATCAGGCCATTTGACCGTGCTGAAAATGTCAACATTCACGACAAAATACCCTGCCGCCTCAAAAATGGCGACAATGGCCCATTAACAAACCGTGAAGACAGATGACGCGGCCCTGAAAACAGGCTATGGGGGCGGCAATTCTCAAAGTCATTGGAAATAAAGATGACCGTAAATGCCGCGCCCCGTTTTTCTGTTGTCGTGCCCATGAAGAATGAGGCTGACAATATCGATCTTCTGATCGGAGAGATCGAAACCGCCTGTCAGGGGGAGGATTTTGAAGCAATCTTCATTGATGATGGCTCAACCGACGCCACCCTCGCCCGGCTTCAGGCGGCAGCCACCATCAAGCCATGGGTGCGCATTGTGCACCATGCCTCATCCGGCGGACAGTCGGCAGCCGTGCATTCCGGCGTACAGGCCGCCCGTGGCGCGATTATTTGCACCATGGATGGCGATGGGCAAAATCCGCCTGCCGAAATTCCAAGACTGGTAGCGCCGCTGCTTGCCATCAATGCGTCGCCCACTCTGGGGCTGGTGGCGGGCCAGCGCGCCCGGCGGCAGGATACGCTGTCGAAAAAAATCGCCTCGAAACTGGCAAACGGCATTCGCCAGCGGATTTTGCGTGACAACACCCGCGACACCGGCTGCGGCCTGAAAGCTTTCAGGCGCGATGCCTTTCTCGATCTGCCATTTTTCAACCACATGCACCGCTATCTACCGGCGCTGTTCTCGGCCCACGGCTGGCAGGTGGCCCATGTGGATGTCAGCCACAGGCATCGCCACGCAGGCACCTCGAACTATAACAATCTTCAACGGGCACTCGTTGGAATTCACGATCTGATTGGCGTCAGCTGGCTGATCAAACGCCGCAAGCGCGTGCGCCCGCAAAACATTGGACCATCCGCATGAATGATATTCTTGCCTACCTCAACATCAACAGTTTTGGCGATTTCATGTGGCTTGCGCTGGGCCTTGTGGCTCAGCTGATGTTTTCCTTGCGCTTCATCATCCAATGGTTGGTGTCGGAAAAAGAAAAGCGCTCGGTTATTCCCGCTGCATTCTGGTGGTTTTCGGTCATTGGCGGCATCATGCTGCTGGCCTATGGCATTCATCGTGGTGAGCCCGTGATCATTCTGGGTCAGGCCCTTGGTATTGTGGTCTATATCCGCAATCTGATGCTGCTGCATCAAGGCCGCAAAACCGATCTGCCATCTGAATCGTAGAGCCTTTGCTTTCGTTTGTCTTTTCGGGAAAACCGGGTTCGACTTTTCCCTGACAAACTCTAAAATGTGAGCTGCCCAACCCATGATCCGCATGACCCTTCGTACCAGCATTGCCCTGATCCTGGCCATCACCGTCTTTCGGCTGGTGATGTTGCGGTTTGATACCACGGACCTGTTCGTGGATGAGGCCCAATACTGGATGTGGTCGCAACATCTGGATTTTGGTTATTATTCCAAGCCCCCCATGATCGCCTGGGTCATCCATGCCTTCACATGGCTGGGCGGTTCCCAGGAGATCTTCTGGGTGCGCGCCGCAAGCCCGCTTCTGCATATGGCAACAGCACTGCTGCTGATTCCGGCCGGGATGCGCCTGACAGGTTCGCGTCAGGCAGGCGCATGGGCGGGCATCAGCTATGCCACGCTGCCGGGTGTTGCGTTGTCGTCGATTTTCATGTCGACGGACACCATCCTGTTTCCGTTTCTGGCGCTGACGCTGTTGTGCTATTCCCACCTGATCGAGCGCCGCTCCGTCGGCTTTGCGCTGCTGATGGGTGTCAGCATTGGTCTGGGAACGCTTTCGAAATATGCCATGCTGTATTTCGCCGCCACTGCGCTGATCTCAGCCATTGCCCTGCCCAAGGCACGCATTGCCCTGCGCGACACCGTGCTGGCCATTCTCAGCGCCGCAGCCGTGATTGCCCCCAATATTTGGTGGAATGCCGCCAATGGCGGTGCAACATTGAAACACACCTCAGACAATGCCGATTGGCATGGCCTAAATTTCCATCTCGATGATGCCGCAGAGTTTTTCGGTAGCCAGTTTGGCGTCATCGGTCCGGTGCTGTTTGGCGCAATGGTGGTGGTGCTTTACCGTCTGGTGCGCGGCAAGGCGTCCACCACAGAAAAACACCTGTGCATTCTGTCCTGGCCGATTGTGATCGTTATCGTGTTTCAGGCGCTGATGTCCCATGCCTATGCCAATTGGGCAGCAACAGCTTACGCAGCCGGCGTTATTCTGGCCGTTTTCTACCTGCTTCAGTCAAAGCCGCGCCTGCTGACCACCTCCCTGATCATCAACGGCATAACCGCCATCATCCTTCCATTGCTGGCGGTTTATGCCCACCAGGCGGTGTTGCCCAATGGCAAGCCGGTTCTGGCCCGCTATCTTGGCCGCTCGGACCTCAGCTGGAACATTGCAACAGCCGCTGGCCGCGCCGGTACAGCAACAATCGTCGCAGACAGCCGCGATATTCTCGCCGATCTGTTTTACACCCTGCGCGACGAAAACTTCACCATCCGCGCGCGCAGCAATGGCGATTTTCCAAAAAACTACTACGAGCAGGAATTTCCGCTGACCTCCGCAAGCGGCGATGAAACCGTGATGTATATCACGAGCGGAAATGTCAGCTGCCATGGAGCCGTGGTTGATCCAGTGGCCGATTTGACACCTGCATCGGGCTATTGGAAGGGTGTGAAAATCAAAGCTTATGTGCTTCCCGCAAGCTGCCTGACAAACCGGCTGACATAGAAAAACACATCTTTAAAGTTGATTTAGCGACGTAAAATCAATAGGTTTTTAAATAGCCAAATATAAAGAACGCCACGAGCAAACTCATGGCAAAACATATAAAGAGACAATCTATGAATTCACCGGACCTCCCGCCGCTTGATCAGCAACGACCGAGAATTGTCTTTCTCCATCTGCCCAAAACGGCGGGTACGACGGTCCATGATATTTTGATTCAGCAATTCAGCGCAGAGGAAATTTGCCCGGAGCGCCATGATAAAATAGAAAGATTTTCGCCTGAAAAAATTGAATCTTTCAAACTATTTTCTATGCATGGTTATTTTAATACTATTCTCTGCATACCAGAACCAAAGAAAATTGTAACAATTTTTCGTGAACCCATCGAAAGATTATTATCTCATTACCAATATTGGTGCAGTCACACTGTAGAATACCTTGAGAAGACAAATCAAAATTGGTTATCTACTGTTAAAAAATCAGATTTCAAAGCATATCTCAAAAACACTCAATTTACAGAATCAGAAAACCCTATTTACAGAAGCCTTTACAACGTAATGACACGTCAAATGTGTCATTTTGAATTGAATAAGAACGGACAACCTTGGCGTGACGATCAGGAAATTCTTGATGCAGCTCTCGAAAATCTTGAAAAAATGGATGCCTTTGGAATTATGGAATTTCTGCCCGAAAGCATAGATTTAATGTGCCGCACGCTTGACATTCCTCCGCCGCAAAAAATTGCCGCACTCAACAATACGCGCGAAAACCATCAAAAAAGTCCTGACATTTTTGAACCACCGCCGCCGCTCACTATCGATGATGAAGTCGAAGAGTTATTGCGCCATCGTACCCGTCTGGACACGATATTGTATGAGGCCGCAAAAGAAAAATTTTTAAAGCAGATCGGCGTGAGGCCGAGAAAGCTATCGGCGAACAATCATATTGCCGGGCAACTTGTGCATCATTACAAGCGATCCGTCGTTCACAGTCAGGTCAATGAACCGGGACACATCCTCTTCGGCCCTTACATCAATCTCAGAAGTGGCACCTACCGTATCACGGTTGAGATTGGCACTGATTCGCTTGCCGATGGCATTGAAATGGACACACCTCTGGCAGAACTGGACGTCTGCTCTGGCACTGGCCAAAATATCCATGCCCAACGCTGGGTTTGTGCGAAAGACCTCAAGCCGGGCTTTTATTCACCCGTTGAACTCATCTTCACGCTTGAAAAAACCGTCACTGAGTTTGAGGTCAGAGTGAACAGTCTCGGCAGGGCTGCACTCTCCATCAACACGGAGTTCGGGCTGGATACACTTTAACAACGCGGGGACATTGCGAAGCGTGGCGGGCCTTGGACTATTCACTCAAAGGCACCGCCCGGCCCATAGGTCGTGCTGGAATGGCTCACAAGCTGTCGTGACATGCCGACCATTTCAATGTCGCGGTCCAGTTTTGGATTATAGACAACGGAAAGCCAGCGCACACCATAGCCATGGTGCTGAAAAAAATCCACCGCCTGCTTGTTACGGGCGTGGGTTTCCAGATGGGCCTCGTCAAAACCGCGATGGATAATGTCCGCCTCAATCGCTTGCAGCAGCAGTTTGCTGTAGCCTCGCCCTTGGTGGGGTGGGTCAATCCAGAAATCGGTTATCTTGTCATCGAGATTTTCACGCGCAGCCCAGCCAACGGGTTGGCCCATATGCTCAATAACAATAATGCTCATCAGACCGGAACGGGCAAAGTTGCGAAATGCGTTGCGGGCGTTTTCGACCATAGATCGTGTATCGCCAACGCTCAACATGGCCTGTTCCCAGGCACGAAAGCCAATATCCGCCAAAATATTGGCCTCATCAGAATGGGCACTGCGAATCCTGGCCATCAACCGCCTCATCACTCTCTTGTGACAAGTAAATCACTCAGGTGTTGATTACACCAGTAGGGCATGGCTGGTTAAGCACTGGAAAATTGAAAAATCACCAGAGCCTTGCTTAAAACAGCATTTTCCTCAGCCTCACTCTGGGCATTTCCAATTGCATGATGGCATCACGCTCCATGCCTTGCCACACAATTTGAAAACCGCAGCGCTGATAAAGCGCTATGGCTGAAAAATTTTTCTGGTGGGTGGCAATCCGGGCCTGCCGCTGCCCCTCCTCAAGCATCATCCTGCAAAGACGATCGAGCAAGGCCGAACCAATACCTCGGCGCTGAAAGTCCGGTGCAATCCATAGATCGGAAATCGTGCCCGGATCATTGTCACGGGCAGCCCAGCCAACCACAAGGCCAGCGATCTCAGCCACAACAACAGGGCTTGTGGTCTCAGACGGAAAGCGCAAAAATGCATCTTTCACCCGCTGGGCCACCACGGGATCGGCAAAGCCACGCTCAAGCGGGCCGATTGATCTCCATGCCTCCCAGCCAACCCGGCCAACCACATCATGGTCAGCCGCGGTCATATCTCTCAGAATAAACGTCTTACCACCATTTAGTGGGTGTGAACGTGCCTGCGGCTTGCTCGATGACATGGGCGGTCTTGAACAGGGTTTCTTCTTCAAATGGCTTGCCAATCAATTGCAGGCCAAGCGGCAGGCCCTTGGCATCCAGACCAGCCGGCACGGAAATGCCCGGAAGCCCCGCCATGTTGAGCGTGATGGTGAAAATGTCGTTGAGATACATTTTCACCGGATCCGCCGCCATCTCCTTATCACCAATGGCAAAAGCCGAGGACGGGGTGATGGGCGTCAGAATCGCATCGACACCGGCGGCAAACACCTGTTCAAAATCGCGCTTGATCAGGGTGCGAACCTTCTGGGCGCGCAGGTAATAAGCATCATAATAGCCAGCGGAAAGCACATAAGTGCCCATCAGAATACGGCGCTGTACTTCCTTGCCAAAGCCCTCTGCGCGGGTCTTTTCATACATGTCGGCAATGTCCTTGCCATCGACACGCAAGCCATAGCGGACGCCATCATAACGGGCGAGGTTGGACGACGCTTCAGCAGATGCGACGATATAGTAAGCAGGCAGCGCATATTTGGTATGGGGCAGCGAAATATCGACAATCTCGGCACCGGCGTCTTTCAGCCATTGCATCCCCTGACGCCACAGCGCTTCAATCTCTTCCGGCATTCCATCAACGCGGTATTCCTTCGGAATGCCGATCCTCATGCCCTTGATCGACTGACCAATGGCGTCTTCATAATTGGGGGCAAGAAGGTCAACCGAAGTCGTATCCTTCTCATCAATGCTGGCCATGGATTTCAGCAGAATCGCAGCATCGCGCACATCGCGGGCAATGGGCCCGGCCTGATCCAGCGACGACGCATAAGCGGCAATGCCCCAGCGCGAGCAGCGGCCATAGGTTGGCTTGATTCCAACCGTGCCGGTAAAAGCCGCAGGCTGGCGAATGGACCCACCCGTATCGGTGGCCGTTGCACCTGCACACAAATGGGCCGCGACCGCGGCTGCCGAGCCACCGGAAGAGCCGCCCGGAACCAGCTTTTCATCAGAACCCTTGGCTTTCCAAGGATTTACAACCGGGCCGTAATAGGAATTTTCGTTGGACGAGCCCATGGCGAACTCATCCATGTTGAGCTTGCCCAGCATGACGGCACCGGCATTCCAGAGATTCTGGGTGACGGTGGATTCATATTTCGGCTTGAAGCCATCGAGGATATGCGAGCAAGCCTGTGTGTGTACGCCACGCGTGGCAAACAGATCCTTCACGCCCAGAGGGATCCCCTCCAGCACGCCCGCCTTGCCTTCAGCAATGCGCGCATCCGAGGCCTTGGCCATATCGCGGGCAATCTCTGGCGTCACTGCCACATAGGTATTGAGGGCACCATTGGCAGCCTCGATAGCGCCAAGATAGGCATCGGTCAGCTCAACGGCTGTGATGTCCTTGGTAACAAGCTTTTCGCGGGCTTGCGCAATGGTGAGGCTGGTCAGTTCGCTCATGACTATGTTCGCTTTACGGTTTATGCGTCGAATATTGTGGAATGAAGGAAAGCTGTGCAGGCAATGAAGGGCCTATTCAACAACCTTCGGCACCATAAAGAAGTTACGGTCCGTTTGCGGCGCATTGGCAACAATGTCCTCGGCCTTGGCTCCATCGGTCACAGCATCCACGCGCTTGCGCATGGCCATCGGCATGACCGAAGTCATCGGCTCGACACCATCAACATTCACTTCTGAAAGCTGTTCGACAAAGCCCAAAATACCATTCAGCTCATCCATCACCTTGCCTGCCTCATCATCGGGCAGAGCAATACGGGACAGCTTGGCAACGCGCTTCACAGTGGCGAGATCAACGGACATCGGCATTCTCCAGATCAATTATCAGACCCGCTATAATGGCCCAGCCCCGCAGGTGCAACGGGGGCCAGTTTTCTTGAGCCAGAAATTCACCCCCGAATCACAAAATCCGGGGGTAAGGGCCGATATTTTTTAAAGAGAAAGAGTTTCTCCGGGCCTTGGTGCCTTCACCGCCGTCTTGGAACCATCCATGCCTGCCACGAATTTTTCCGGAGTCTGATCAATAATCGGGAAAGTCCCATAGTGTGCGGGAATCGCCGTCTTGAACTTGAAATAGCGCTGGCAGGCCAAAGCCGCCACGGCACCGCCCATGGTGAAGCGGTCGCCAATCGGCACGATGCCAATGTCAGGCTGGTGCAATTCATTGATCAGCGCCATGTCAGAGAAAATATCGGTATCGCCCATGTGCAAAACCGACGCCTCATCCTGAAAATGCAGCATCAGGCCATTGGCATTGCCCAGGGCGTGGGAAACGCCATCTTCAGTAATCTGCGCAGACGAATGCAGCGCATTGGTAAAGGTGGCGGTAAAGCCCCCCAGATCAATGGTGCCGCCGGTATTGCCCATCTCGATCTTTTCAACCCCCTTGGAACCAAGCCATGCGGCCAGATCGGCATTGGCCAGCACGGTCGCGCCCGTGTCCTTGGCAATCGCCACCGTATCGCCCACATGGTCGCCGTGACCATGGGTGAGCAGGATATGGGTGACACCCTTTGCCACATCTTTCAAATCCTGCCCGGCAAAACTGGGATTATAGCTCAAAAACGGATCGATCAAAATCGTTGCTTTCGCCGTTTCCAGACGGAAAGCAGAGTGTCCAAGCCAAGTGAGTTTCATTGTTTGTCCTCAAGTCGTGATAAAGCGGATGATAAAAAGGGTTTAGCTGACATAACATATGGCATAAGGCTGCCAAGGAAACAGCTGAACACAGAATTTACATTTGAGAGACGACATGGCCACCCTGACGATTGAAGAACTGGCAACAACCCTTCTGCCAAGCCAGGCCATTGCCGGTCTGGACCTTGGCACCAAGACCATTGGCCTGTCGATGTCCGATCTGGGACGGCGCTTTGCCAGCCCGCGCCCGGTGATCAAGCGGGTGAAATTCACCAAGGATGCCGAGGTTCTGATGGCCTTTGCCGAAAAGGAAAAAGTTGCCGCCTTTGTTATCGGGTTGCCGACCAATATGGATGGCTCGTCCGGCCCTCGCGTGCAGGCCACCCGCGCCTTTGTACGCGCCATGGCCGACAAGACAGATATTCCCTTCGTGTTCTGGGATGAGCGGCTCTCGACGGTTGCCGCCACCCGCGCACTGTTGGAAATGGATGTGTCGCGGGCCAAACGGGCGGAGAGGATTGATTCGGCTGCCGCCAGTTTTATTCTTCAAGGGGCGCTGGATAGATTGGCAAGCCTTGCGGCCAGCGCGTAATCCTCAATCCACCGCCGGATACAGCAGATCAAGCAGATAACGGCAATCAAACCGGGCATCCAGCACGCCATAGGTATTGCGCCACCCGCCCGTGAGGCGGCTTTCCAGAAAGGCGTCGGCGATTTTGCCCGCCCCCATGCGATAAAGCTCGGCGGCGGCGGCAGCCAGCGCCATTTGCTCCACCAGCAGGCGAGCCGCTCCTTCATCCCGCTCGCACAAAGCCATGGCGGCGCGCAATACTTCGATGGTTTTTTTGCCCGATGGGCCAAGATCACGCTCCAGCGAGGCGAAGACCATTTCAAACAGGTCTTTGCCGCGTTCCAGCACGCGCAGCACATCCAGCGCCATGACGTTGCCAGAGCCTTCCCAGATGGCGTTGACCGGCGCTTCGCGGTAATGCCGCGCGATGGCGCGCTCTTCCACATAGCCGCTGCCACCAATGCATTCCATGGCTTCATAAATCAGCGGCGGGGCCATTTTACAGACCCAATATTTCACCACCGGCGTCATCACCCGCGCGTAAGCCGCATCGGCTGGATTGTCACGGGCGCGGTCAAACGCTTCCGCCAAGCGGAAAGACAAAGCGGTTGCCGCCGCCACATCCAGCGCCATATCGGCCAGAACGCGGGTCATGACGGGCTGGTCAATCAGTTTTTTGCCAAACACGGAGCGTCCGCGCACATGATGCACGGCTTCGGCCATGGAGGCCCGCATCATACCGGCGGAGGCCAGCGCGCAATCCAGCCGCGTCAGTGTTACCATTTCCAGCACGGTGCGAATCCCGGCACCGGGATCACCCAGAATAAAGCCAAAGGCATCGGTAAACTCAACTTCCGACGAGGCATTGGAGCGATTGCCAACCTTGTCCTTCAACCGCTGAAATTGCAGGCCATTGGCAGAGCCATCTTCCAGCAGGCGCGGCACCAGGAAACAGCCAATGCCTTCGGGCGTTTGCGCCAGCATCACAAAGGCATCGCTCATCGGTGCCGACATAAACCACTTGTGACCCGACAGCCGATAGATCCCCTCACCCACCCGCGTGGCGGTGCTGGTGTTGGCGCGTACATCGGTGCCGCCCTGCTTTTCGGTCATGCCCATGCCCAGCGTCACAGCCGACTTCTGCATGGCGGGGCGATTGGATGAATCGTATTTACGCGACAGAATTTTCGGTGCCCATTCCTTTTGCACCCGTGGCGAAGCCATCAGGGCTGCAATGGACGCGCTGGTCATGGTCAGTGGGCAGAGATGGCCGCATTCGAGCTGGGCCGTCAGATAAAATCGAACGGCGCGGGCTTTATGATCCTGCCCTCTGGCATCAGGCAGGTTTTCCCACACAGAGGAATGCAGGCCAGCGTTCATGGAGCGGCGCATCAAAGCGTGCCATGCCGGGTGATATTCCACCACATCAAGGCGCTCGCCACGCGGGCCGTGGGTGTGCAAGGATGGCGGGCTTTGATTGGCCATACGGGCCAATTCCTGTGCCTCATGCGAGGTCACATAGCGGCCAAGCACATCGAAATCATCGCGTAAAGTTCGGTTCATGGCGCTGGTCAGGTCCACCAGCAGCGGGTCCGTTCGAAAAGCATTGACACCAGACCAGAGCCGAGGCTGATTGAGTTCCAGCAATTTGTCTTCCGTCCGGCTCATTCGCTATCCAATATCGTATTTTTGTTGAACCATGGCTTTATAAACCGATGGCTTTTGTTCGTCTTTAGCACGTTTGTGGGTGTTTGCGACACCATGCGCACCGTCAACCGTTCAAAACGGGGGACAATTCATTCTCCACCCATTCTCCGCGCTTGGCAGGCTTGCCCCAAAAGCCGCCAGTCATTATAGACCGCGAGACCAATTTCGGAGGACATCGCATGGTCTTCTTTCCGCATCGCCATCTGATTGGCATCAAGGGCCTCACCCAAACCGATATTACATATCTCCTCGATAAAGCTGACGAAGCGGTAAAAATCAGCCGCCAGCGGGAGAAAAAAACATCGACTTTGCGGGGTTTAACCCAAATCAACCTGTTTTTTGAAGCCTCCACCCGCACCCAGTCGTCTTTTGAGCTGGCGGGCAAGCGTCTTGGCGCGGATGTGATGAACATGTCGGTGGGCAATTCATCCGTCAAAAAGGGTGAAACGCTGATTGATACGGCCATGACGCTCAACGCCATGCGCCCCGATGTGCTGGTGGTGCGCCATGCATCAGCCGGTGCCGCCGCACTCCTCTCACAAAAAGTTGCCTGCTCGGTGATCAATGCGGGCGATGGCCAGCATGAACACCCGACCCAAGCGCTGCTGGATGCGCTGACCATTCGCCGTGCCAAGGGCAAGCTGGCGCGTATCATCGTTGCCATTTGCGGCGATGTGCTGCATTCGCGCGTTGCCCGCTCCAACATTCTGCTGCTCAACGCCATGGGCGCACGGGTGCGGGTGGTGGCTCCGGCCACGCTGCTGCCATCGGGCATTGCCGACATGAGCGTGGAAGTCTACCACGACATGAAGGAAGGGTTGAAAGACGCCGATGTGGTGATGATGCTGCGTTTGCAGCGCGAGCGCATGTCTGGCTCGTTTGTACCGTCGATCCGCGAATATTTCCACTTCTACGGCCTTGATGCTGAAAAACTGAAAGCTGCCAAAGAAGACGCGCTGGTGATGCACCCCGGCCCGATGAACCGGGGTGTGGAAATTGCATCCGACGTGGCCGATGGCCCGCAGAGCGTGATTGAACAACAGGTGGAAATGGGCGTGGCCGTGCGCATGGCCGTGATGGAATCGCTGCTGATTTCCGGCAACAACGGTCCCCGCAGTGAAGGAGTTGGCGCATGAACAAGCCGCTTGTCTTCAACAATGCCCGCATTATCGACCCATCCCGCTCTCTGGATGAGGTTGGAACGATTATCGTAGGTAGCGACGGCCGCATTCTTGCGGCAGGCGCTGATGCCCGCAATCAAGGCACCCCAGAGGGAGCCGAAGTGCGCGATTGCAAAGGCCTGATTGCGGCACCGGGTCTGGTGGATGCACAGGTGTTTGTCGGCGAACCCGGCGCTGAACACTGCGAAACGCTGGCCTCGGCTGGCAAGGCGGCAGCGGCTGGCGGCGTCACTTCCTTCATCATGATGCCGGATACTGATCCGGTGATTGACGATATTGCACTGGTGGAATTCATTAAAAATGCCGCGCGGGAAAAATCGCCGGTCAATATCTATCCCGCAGCGGCGCTGACCCGTGGTTTGCGCGGCGAGGAAATGACCGAAATCGGCCTGCTGCAACAGGCCGGTGCCGTCACCTTTACCAATGGTCGGCATGGGCTTTACGATACGCTGGTACTACGCCGGGTCATGACCTATGCGCGGGAATTCGGGGCAGTCGTCTCGCTGGTGGCCAAGGATAAATACCTTGGCAATGGCGTGATGAATGAAGGGCTGTTTGCCAGCTGGCTGGGTCTTGCGGGCGTGCCCAAAGAAGCCGAAATCATCCCGCTGGAGCGGGATTTGCGCATTGCGGCGCTGACGCGGGCAAAATATCACGCCGCGAAAATTTCCGTGCCGGAATCGGTTGAAGCTATTCAACTTGCCCGCAAGCGCGGCGCAAAAGTCACATGCGGCATTTCCATCAATCACCTGTCGCTCAATGAAAACGACATTGGCGAATACCGCACCTTCTTCAAGCTCTCGCCACCGTTGCGCTCGGAAGATGATCGCATGGGCATGGTCGAGGCCCTGGCCAAGGGCGATATTGACATTATCGTCTCGGCCCATGATCCGCAGGATGTCGATACAAAGCGCCTGCCGTTTGGCGATGCTGCCGATGGCGCGATTGGTCTTGAAACCATGCTGGCGGCAGCGCTTCGCTTGCATCATAGCGGTCAGGTGCCGCTCATGCGGCTGATTGATGCCATGTCCACCCGTCCTGCCGAGATTTTTGGCCTTGATGCCGGAACATTGAAGCCGGGCGCGAAGGCCGATATGGTGCTGATTGATCTGGACGAGCCCTGGATCGTGGCAAAGGATGCGATTGTCTCACGCTCCAAAAACACGCCGTTTGAGGATGCCCGCTTTTCTGGCCGTGCGGTTGCCACCTATGTGGCGGGCCGTCAGGTCTTTTCTCTATAATTGCTCACGCCCAAGGACCGCCTCTATGCCAAGCATTGACTATAGCCAGATCACCGTGGTTGCGCTGATCGCCTCGCTGGCGATTGGCTATCTGCTGGGATCCATTCCCTTTGGCCTGATTCTGACCCGCATGGCGGGTCTGGGCGATGTGCGCAAGATTGGCTCCGGCAATATCGGAGCCACCAATGTGCTGCGCACCGGCAATAAAAAATTGGCCGCTGCCACATTGCTGCTGGATGCGTTCAAGGCCACGGCAGCCGTACTGATTGCGCAAAAACTCTATGGTACAGAAACCATCCATCTGCCCGGCCTGCTCGGAGGCTTTGCGGCGTTCATTGGTCACCTGTTTCCCATCTGGCTTGGGTTTAAAGGCGGCAAAGGTGTCGCCACTTATCTGGGCGTCCTGCTTGGTGTGTTTCCGGCGATGGTGCTGGTTTTCGCCATCGTCTGGTTGTCGATTGCCAAATTAAGCCGTTACTCGTCGCTATCCGCACTGGTTGCAACTCTTGTCATTCCGGTTGTGTTGTGGCTAATTGGCCAGCCGGAGGCAGCTCTGGTGACTGCCGCAATGACGGTGATCACCTGGGCCAAGCACAAAGCCAATATTGAACGGCTGATCTCCGGCACCGAAGGCAAGATTGGTCAAAAGGGATAAGCAATGTCACGTCACAGCGCAGGAAAATCGGGAATTGCGCTGACGGAGAAACAAAGAATAGCGTGGCTACGGTTGATTCGCAGTGACAATGTCGGCCCTGCGACCTTTCGTGACCTGATCAATAACTTTGGCACAGCCGAACGCGCGCTGGAAATGTTGCCAGAGCTTTCCCAGCGCGGCGGTGCCACCCGCTCCATTCGCATTGCCAGCAAGGCAGAGGCAGAACGGGAACTGGAATTCTGCCAGAAATTTGGTGCAGAATTTGTGGGCATTGGAGAGCCGCATTATCCACCAGCCCTGCGCCAGATTGATGCAGCCCCGCCGCTTCTGGCCATGAAAGGCCATGGTGCAACCGCCATTCGGCCCTCCATTGGCATTGTTGGCTCCCGAAACGCCTCCATCAGCGGCGTGAAAATGGCCACATTGCTGGCGCGTGATTGTGGTGCAGCAGGCTATACCATCACATCCGGCCTTGCCCGTGGCATTGATACCGCCGCCCACAATGCCAGCATTGAAACGGGTACCATGGCGGCCATGGCCGGTGGCCTGGATCAACCCTATCCACCCGAAAATATTGGTCTTTTGAAACAAATCTGGGACGGACGCGGCGTTGCCATCAGCGAAATGCCGTTTGGCTGGGAGCCACGCGCCCGTGATTTTCCAAGACGCAACCGCCTGATTGCCGGAACATCACTTGGTGTTGCCGTGATTGAGGCCGCAAGCCGCTCTGGATCTCTGATTACGGCACGCCTTGCGGCTGATTTTGGACGCCTGGTGTTTGCCATCCCCGGATCACCCATGGACCCACGCTGTCAGGGCACCAATGATCTGTTGAAAAATGGGGCGATCGTTACAACCGAAGCGCGCGACCTGCTCGAAGCATTGTCGCCGCTCAGCAATATTGATCTGTTCGCCCAGCCACAAGTGGAAGAACCCGCCTATGAAGAAAGCGAAACCTTCAACCAGCCACCGGGCGACATGGACCGCTCAAGGGTGATTGATGCCCTTGGGCCGACGCCGGTTGAGATCAATGACATTATCCGCCATACCCAGCTTCCCGCCTCCTCGGTTTATCTTGTCATGCTTGAACTGGACATTGCCGGGCGCCTGCAACGGCATCCCGGCGGCTTAATTTCGCTGAGCCTGACGGATTGACCGTCCACGGTGACGCTGCTGCAAGTCCCCCGCCTCTTCAAATGCCATTTCAATCAGGTAGCACAGCATCTGCGCGCCCTCCCGCTCCGCAACCAGACGCAATTCGCCCAGCATCTGCCGAATATAGGCGATGTTTTCGCGGCTTTGCATATCAACGCTATTGTTACCACTCATCGCTCGTTCCCGTCGCAAAATACAACCATAGTGTGCATTAAAGTATAGCCACAACACAAGATACAGAATTACCCCATGATTGCAATAGGATTTTATGCAACCAAATGGTTGTGAGTACGTGCAACAGATAAATGCAATTAGGGGCTTGACCGCGGCGCAATCCCTGTCCATGTCGGACATTCGGTTCCGGAACCTCGCCGGAATCGTCATATTTTGAAACGTCGGGGATACTGTTCAGAGAAGCACAATGAAAGTAGTCGTTGTCGAATCGCCTGCCAAAGCCAAGACGATCAACAAATATCTCGGTTCGGGATATAAGGTGCTCGCCTCCTTCGGCCATGTCCGAGACCTTCCTGCCAAGGACGGCTCGGTGCTGCCCGATCAGGACTTTGAGATGCTTTGGGAGGTGGATGGTGCCTCTGCCAAGCGGATGAAAGATATTTCTGACGCAGTCAAATCCTCCGACGGCGTGTTTCTCGCAACCGACCCGGATCGTGAAGGTGAAGCCATTTCCTGGCACGTGCTGGATCTGTTGAAGAAAAAGCGGGTGATTGGCGATAAGCCCGTCAAGCGCGTGGTTTTTAACGCCATCACCAAGAAATCCGTGCTGGATGCCATGGCCGCCCCGCGCGATATTGATGGCGACTTGGTCGATGCCTATCTTGCGCGCCGCGCCATGGACTATCTGGTGGGCTTCAACCTCTCGCCCGTGTTGTGGCGCAAGCTGCCCGGTGCGCGCTCGGCTGGACGTGTCCAATCCGTTGCCTTGCGGCTGGTTTGCGACCGGGAAAACGAGATCGAGCGGTTTGTCTCGGAAGAATACTGGAACCTGTCGGCGCTGTTGAAAACCCCGCGTGGCGATGAATTTCTGGCCCGTTTGGTCTCTGCCGATGGCAAGCGTCTGCAAGCCCGCAGCATTGCCAATGGCGAAATGGCTGGCCGCCTGAAGGATCTGCTGGAAGGTGCAACTTACGGCGTTGAGTCGGTTGAGGCCAAGCCGGTCAAGCGCAACCCATCGCCGCCATTTACAACTTCTACGCTGCAACAGGCTGCATCCTCCAAGCTCGGCTTCTCGGCATCGCGCACCATGCAGGTGGCGCAGAAGCTCTATGAAGGTGTGGATATTGGCGGTGAGACAGTCGGTTTGATCACCTATATGCGTACCGATGGCGTGCAGATGGCTCCAGAAGCCATTGACGCCGCCCGTGCGGCGATTGTCGATCAGTTTGGGGCGCGCTATCGGCCAGAGAAGCCACGCTTCTATTCTACCAAGGCCAAGAATGCGCAGGAAGCGCACGAAGCCGTGCGCCCCACTGATTTCACCCGCACGCCCGATCAGGTGCGTCGTTTTCTCGATGGCGACCAGTTGCGCCTGTATGATCTGATCTGGAAGCGCGGCATTGCCAGCCAGATGGCCTCTGCCGAAATCGAGCGCACCACCGCCGAAATCATTGCCACCAAGGGCGATGAAAAAGCGGGTCTGCGCGCCGTTGGCTCGGTCATTCGCTTTGATGGCTTTATCGCCGCCTACACCGATCAGCGTGAAGAAGGCGAAAAGAGCGAGGAGGACGATGAAGATGGTCGTCTGCCGGAAATAAACGCCCGCGAGGCCCTCGCTAAAAGCAAGATCAATTCCAGCCAGCATTTCACCGAGCCGCCACCGCGCTATTCGGAAGCAACGCTGATCAAGAAGATGGAAGAGTTGGGCATTGGCCGTCCTTCCACCTATGCTGCAACACTGGCGACACTGCGTGACCGTGAATATGTCACCATTGACAACCGCAAGCTCACGCCTGTGCCAAAAGGCCGTCTGGTCACGGCCTTCCTTGAAAACTTCTTCACCCGCTATGTGGAATATGATTTCACCGCTGATCTGGAAGAAAAGCTCGACAAGATTTCGGCTGGTGAGCTGAACTGGAAGGACGTGCTGCGCGAGTTCTGGACCAATTTCTTTGCCCAGATTGAAGGCACCAAGGAATTGCGCGTCACCAACGTGCTGGATGCCTTGAACGAGGCTTTGGCTCCGCTGGTATTCCCCAAGCGCGAAGATGGCAGCGATCCGCGCATCTGTCAGGTGTGCGGCACGGGCAATCTGTCGCTGAAGCTTGGCAAATATGGTGCCTTTGTGGGCTGCTCCAATTACCCGGAGTGCAATTTTACCCGTCAGCTCTCGTCTGAAGGCGGTGCCGAAGCCGAAGCCATGGCGACGGAAAACAAGGCACTGGGCCAAGACCCAAAGACTGGTGAGGAAATCACCCTCCGCTCTGGCCGTTTCGGGCCTTACGTGCAACGTGGTGAGGGCAAGGAAGCCAAGCGCTCATCCCTGCCCAAGGGCTGGTCGCCTGCCGATGTGGATTATGAAAAGGCGATGTCCTTGATCAATCTGCCGCGCGAAGTGGGTAATCACCCTGAATCGGGCAAGATGATCACGGCTGGCCTTGGCCGCTATGGGCCTTTTGTGCTGCACGATGGCACTTACGCCAATCTGGACAGCATCGAGGACGTCTTCACCATCGGCCTCAATCGCGCTGTCACCGTGTTGGCAGAAAAGCAGACCAAGGGTGGCCGTGGCCGCACAGCGGTTGCAGCTTTGAAAGAATTGGGTGATCATCCCGATGGTGGCGCGATCACCGTGCGCGATGGGCGCTATGGTCCTTACGTCAATTGGGGTAAGGTGAATGCCACCCTGCCGAAAGGCAAAGACCCGCAGAGCGTGACCGTGGAAGAAGCCCTGCTTTTGATTGCCGAGCGCGCCGCCAAGGATGGCGGCACCAAGGGCAAGGCAAAGGCCAAGGCGACAACGGCAAAAAAAGCGCCTGCCAAGAAAACAACGGCCAAAGCTGCGAAAGCGGATGCAGATGACGCATCTGAGGCAACAGAAGCCAAACCGAAGAAAACGGCAGCCAAGCCTAAAGCAACAAAGGCAAAGGCTGCACCGAAAGCAAAGAAGACCTGACCTTGAGCAAATCCCCGCGCCCCAAAATCCCCACCTCCGGCACCAGACCATTGAGGACAAAGAAGGAGGCGGGCGTGGCCAACAAACCGCAAACAGAGATTATCCACGGGGCCGTTCCGCCCCGGGATATTCTGTTGCAATTCATTACCGACAACCCGGACCGCGCCTCCAAACGCGAGATCGCCAAGGCCTTTGGCCTGAAGGGTGAAGCCCGCATTGAGCTGAAAGCAGAGCTGAAGGCGCTGGAAGAAGACGGGTTGGTCAACAAAAGCCGCAAATCCTTGAGCCGCCCCGGCGCACTGCCGCCTGTGACCGTCATCGACATCACCACCCGCGACAAGGATGGCGATTTGATTGGCCGCCCAGCCGAATGGCCGGAAGAAGCGGGCGTGGCTCCGGCCATTGCGATCCGTCAATCCAGTGCTGATCGTGCCAAGGGCAAAACCCCGGTGGGTGGGCTTGGTGATCGGGTTCTGGCAAAAATCTTCCCCAACAAGGACCGTGACGGTCCGGCCTATACCGCCCGCATCATCAAGGTGCTGGACAAGCGGGTTGGTGCGCTTCTCGGCGTTTACCGCGAAATGGCAGGTACCGGCGGCGGTCGCCTGATGCCAATTGAGCGGCGCGGCGAAGAAATGGTGATTGATGCCAGCGACATTGGCGACGCCAAGGATGGCGATCTGGTTGAGGTCGAAGTCGGCCGCATCTCCAGCCGCCTCGGCCTTGCCCGTGCCAAGGTGTTGAATGTGGTTGGCTCTGTGGCGTCGGAAAAAGCAATCTCGATGATTGCCATCCATGCTCATGGCATTCCCTATGTTTTCCCGCAATCGGTGCTGGATGAGGCCGAGGCTGCCAAGCCCGCCACCATGAAAAACCGCGAGGACTGGCGGCACCTGCCGCTGATCACCATCGACCCCCATGATGCCAAGGACCATGACGACGCGGTTTATGCCGAGCCGGATACATCGCCCGATAACCCCGGCGGCGTGATTGTCACGGTGGCGATTGCCGATGTGTCCTATTACATCCGCTCGAAATCGGCGCTGGACCGGGAAGCTCTCAAGCGCGGCAATTCGGTGTATTTCCCCGACCGCGTGGTGCCGATGTTGCCAGAGCGGATTTCCAACGATCTGTGCTCGCTGCGCGAAGGCGTGGATCGCCCGGCGCTGGCCGTGCGCATGGTGTTTTCCAAGGAAGGCCGCAAGGCCAGCCACACCTTCCACCGCATCATGATGAAGAGTGCGGCGAAACTGTCCTATCAGCAGGCTCAGGCCGCGATTGACGGCAAGCCCGATGACAAGAGCGGCCCGCTGCTGGAACCCATCCTGAAGCCGCTGTGGGCAGCCTATGAGATTTTGAAAGTGGGGCGCGACCGCCGCCAGCCGCTGGAGCTGGATATGCCGGAGCGCAAGATCATCCTGAAAGAGGATGGCACGGTGGACCGGGTGCATGTGCCAGAGCGGCTGGATGCCCACAAGCTGATCGAAGAAATGATGATTCAGGCCAATGTGGCCGCCGCCGAAACGCTGGAAAAGAAACGCCAGCCGCTGGTCTATCGTATCCACGATGCGCCATCGCTGTCCAAGCAGGAAGTGCTGCGCGAGTTTTTGACCACCATCGGCTTTTCGCTGGTCAAGGGCGGCAATCTGCGTTCCAACTCGTTCAATGGCATTCTGGCCAAGGCGCAAGACACGCCACACCAGACCATCGTCAATGAAATGGTGCTGCGCTCGCAAAGTCAGGCGGTCTATAGCCCGGAAAACATCGGCCATTTCGGCCTGAACCTGATGAAATATGCGCATTTCACCTCCCCTATTCGCCGTTATGCCGATTTGATCGTGCATCGCGGGCTGGTGGGAGCATTGGGACTTGGTGAAGGCGGCATTACACCGGAGGAAGAAGCAACGCTGGCCGATGTGGCCGCCGAAATCTCGACCTTTGAGCGCCGCGCCATGGCAGCCGAGCGCGATACCATCAACCGGCTGGTGGCACACCATCTGGCCACCCGCATTGGCGATGAGTTTGATGGACAGGTGTCTGGCGTCACCAAATCCGGCCTGTTCATTTCGCTGCCGCAGTTTGGGGCCGATGGCTTTATCCCGGTTTCCACCTTGGGCCGCGACTATTTCATCTACGATGAGGCCCATCAGGCCCTGACCGGCGAAAAAACCGGCCTGGGGTATCAACTTGGTGACGGTGTCAGCGTTAAGCTGGTGGAAGCTGTGCCGCTGGCCGGGGCCTTGCGGTTTGAAATCCTAAGCGAGGGCAAGAAAATGCCAACCGCGATTCGCTCGTTCCACAAGGCAACACGCCGCGGCAGGCCGGGGCCAAAAACACCGGGCACGAGGCCACATCGCGGTAAACGCTGAAAACAGATAAAGCGCGGCGCGTTTTATTGGATTCAGCAGAGCCGCGCTTTATCCTTCTTTTTGAGCATGTACATTATCGTTCAACTAAAGCCTGTCGCAGCGAATAGGATTCACTGCGGCAGGCTTTATCTCTTATTTAGCCGCATGTACGTTATCGTTTTATTGAGGACAATAAAACGCGACATGCTGTAAAACCAGTTGACCGCGACATGCTGTAGGTCATAGGAGGAGGAAGCCGATGCCCAGCAATTCACCAACGGAAGTCACCCGATTTGGCGGAGGCACGCACATCGAGCGCCCCCTTGGCCGATCGATCATGCGGGGACTGGCCTGTCGCTGCCCCGCTTGCGGCTCTGGCAAGCTGTTCAGGGCGTTTCTCAAGCCAGTGGCCACCTGCGCCGCCTGCGGCGAAGATCTCTCTCACCAGCGCGCTGATGACCTTCCACCCTATATTGTCATTATGATCGTCGGCCACGTGCTGCTGGGCGGCTATATGATGACCGATCTGGTGTTCGTGATGTCTGAATGGGCACATCTGGCCATCTGGGTGCCCATCGCCGTTATTGTATCCCTGCTGATTATCCAGCCCATCAAGGGAAGTGTCATAGGACTGCAATGGGCTTTGCGTATGCATGGCTTTGGCGTACCGCCGGAACCTCCCGAAGATTTTGACTCGCACTACCCACCCCAATGATTTTACAGCATGTCGCGTTTTATTGTCCTCAATAAAACGATAACGTCCATGCGAAAAAGAAAGAGCTAAAGCCTGTCGCAGTGAATCCTATTCACTGCGACAGGCTTTAGGGCTTCGGAGCTTCGACCCGGCTGCTCATTTTCACGGGTCTTCGCATTCCTGCCCGAAATGGTCCTATAAACAAGCTGCCACCGCCTTGACAGTCGGTGTGGCAAACCTGAATGAACAGCATGAACTCCGGAAGCACACCGGTAAAGGACGCCTGATAAAGCATGATGATTGAATGGCCTTACTCATGCGCTAAATTTGCTCTGCGCCTCGCCTTCAACCTGCATATCAGGACCATGTGAAGGATGATGAATGTCTGAGACCCGAAAAAGTGCAATCGGTCACCGTGAAGAAATTCACTGGCCCTCACTGATTGCTGCGATTTCTTCCATTTCGGCCGTGGGTATCGCCATTGGCCTTGGCTTGCCGCTCTTGAGTATCATTCTGGAAAAGCGTGGCATCGCGCCCACCATGATCGGGCTGAATTCCGCCATGGCCGGCATTGCCGCCATGATTGCCGCCCCCATTACCACCAGGCTGGCCCTTAAATGGGGCGTTGCCCAGACCATGATCATCGCCGTTTTTCTGGCTGCGGCCAGTTCTATCGGCTTTTACTATGCCACAGACTTCTGGATGTGGTTTCCCTTGCGCCTGGTGTTCCATGGAGCCACCACAACGCTGTTTATCCTCTCGGAGTTCTGGGTGAATGCGGCAGCGCCTCCTTCGCGTCGTGGGCTGGTCCTGGGCATTTATGCCACGGTCTTGTCCGTCGGCTTTGCCGCAGGGCCTTTTCTGTTTTCCATGGTCGGCAGCGATGGCGTGTTGCCTTTTGCCATTGGGGCCTGTGCCATTCTGCTGGCGGCAGTTCCGGTCTTCATTGCCCGCAACGAGAGCCCGGCCCTGCACGAAAAACCAGGAATGCATTTTTTGCGCTATATTTTTCTGGTACCAACCGCCACCGCCGCCGTTTTTGTTTTTGGCGCGGTCGAAGTTGGCGGCCTGTCACTGTTGCCCATCTTTGCCACACGCTCAGGCTTTACCGAAGCCCAGTCCGCCTTGCTGCTGACTGTCATGGGCGTTGGCAACATGGCGTTCCAGATTCCGCTGGGCATGTTGTCTGACCGGCTCAAAGATCGCCGTCTGCTGCTGACGGCACTGGCCACCATTGGACTGGCTGGCTCCCTGCTCCTGCCGTTTATCTCCAGCAACTGGCTGGCCATTGCCACGGTTCTGCTGTTCTGGGGTGGCTGCGTTTCGGGCCTGTACACCATTGGCCTCAGCCATCTTGGCTCACGACTCACCGGATCAGACCTCGCTGCTGCCAATGCAGCCTTTGTTTTCTGCTACGCTGTTGGCACCGTGGCCGGGCCGCAGGTGGTTGGTGCAGCCATCGATATGGGTGGCACCTCGGGTTTTGCATGGTCAATTGCAGGCTTCTTTGCACTTTATGTACTTCTTTCTATCGCCAGAGTGCTTTTCAAGTCCAATCGGGGTTGACTTTTCAGTGGCGATTTGTAGTTTCCGCCCACATTTGCCGTGGACCCATAAGGTCCTCCACGGCTCGTTTTATTTAGGTAAGGCAGGACGACCATGGCTAAGGCTACAACAATCAAGATCAAGCTGCTGTCGACAGCCGATACGGGTTTCTTCTACGTCACGACAAAGAACAGCCGTACGATGACGGACAAGATGACGAAGACCAAGTACGACCCGGTCGCGCGCAAGCACGTTGAATTCAAGGAAACCAAGATCAAGTAATCTTGAAATCCACTGATATTTAAAAAGCGCGCTGGCCACCGGCGCGCTTTTTTGTTGTTGCATCGGATTTTCCGAAAACCGGGGCCACTTTTCGGTCCGATGCTCGAACACAACGAAAAACACCGCTCCCTCACGGAAGCGGTGTTTTATAAAAAGGGGGTCGGCGGGCACACAATAACGGCACGAGGAACCGCAAATAATCATATACCTGCCGACCAACCCCACGACCCAGGAGATGCGGCGGACCTGAGCACCATGGGGTATTGGTTAAACTTTAAGCGAGACAATCTTCAATTGCCCCAATCTTGCGCATGTGAATAAAAAAATCAACAGTTTCTTAACTTTGACCTGCATGAGTTACATTATGGTTAATATTGGTTTTATTTACAGATCAGGACACAAAAACCAAAAGAGCATAATCCCGACTATGAAATTACGCCTGTCCATCCCACAGGTAAATATTGATCACCAGTATCAATCACAGCATTACACTATCTAAAAAAATAGTTTTGCGTATTTTTTTAAAATTGGACAATAACAGTATATACAGGATGGTAAACCCTCATATATTGAGGGTATTTTCAATTTTTTTTCACAAAATCGTCATTTTCGAGGTAAAATTCGCACAGGGGCCATCGCCATACTCGACAGCAGCAGTATACGAAAAATTTACCGTAAATCTACAATCATGCCGCTCTCTCAAGCCGCAAGAGATACCACCCGATTACGTCCGCCATGCTTGGCCTGATAGAGTGCCAGATCCGCCTGACGAAACAATTGTTCCGGCGTCGCAATCTCATCGGAGAGAGAGGCTATCCCAAGCGACGCTGTGACCATGACATCAACGCCGGACTTCAGCCGGAATGATGTTTTTTCCACCATTTCGCGCAGTCGCTCGGCAATTTTGTGGGCAATCTCCAATGGCGTATTGGGCATCACCACAACAAACTCTTCACCACCGTACCGGCAAGCCAGATCGGCCCCCCGCACCATTGTGCGGATTCGTGCAGAAAATTCACGCAACACGTCATCACCTGCCTCGTGGCCATAGGTGTCATTGACCTGTTTGAAGCAATCAATGTCCACCAGACAAATCGACAAGGATTGCTTGCGGGTAACGGCGCGCTCAAACAGCGACTTCAAATGCGTATCCAGATAACGCCGGTTGCTCAGGCCCGTCAGCGCATCGGTGACAGCCAGTTCCATGCTTTGTTTCAGACTTTCACGCAAGCGGTCATTATACCGTTTACGGCGGATCTGCGTCAGCGTGCGGGCCATCAATTCATTCGGGTCAATCGGTCGGACAATGTAATCATTGACGCCAAGATCAAGCGCACGCGCGATCAACCCCTCTTCCGCCTGTTCGGCAATCAGCAAAAGCGGAATAAACCGGGTCCGATCCATCGAGCGCAATTGCGAAAAAAGCCGCAACGGATCATAATCATCCAATGCACCGTTAACGATCACCAGATCAAAATTATGCTCGGCCGCCTCCAGCAGGGCAGTGCGGGCATCCGATAGCGCAACAACCTCCGCAACCGGCTTGAGTGTTTTGATGATACGCTCCTGCGAACTGCCTCGGCTATCAACCAGCAAGACCTGCCCTGCCTCTTCAAATTGGGCGTCAGCAACAGAAAACAGATCGTCAATGCCGATTTTCTGCGCGGTTTCGGCACGCAAGCGCAACTCGTCGCTCAGGGTCTTCAAGCGTACCAGACTTTTAACACGCGAAATCAGTTGAAAATCATTCACTGGCTTGGTGAGGAAGTCATCCGCACCAGCCTTCAGCCCCCTCACCCGATCAGATGGCTGATCCAGAGCCGTCACCATCACCACGGGAATGTGGGCAGTCCGTGGATTGGCCTTGAGGCGCTCACAGACCTCGAAGCCATCGACACCGGGCATCATCACATCCAGCAGAACAACATCAACCTGTGTGCTCTCACAGAGCTTCAGCGCCTTCAAGCCAGAATCAGCCGTCAACACCTCCAGGTATTCTGCCAGAAGCCGCGCCTCCAGCATTTTTACATTGGCTGGCACATCATCAACAACAAGTATTCTCGCTGTCATGCCCTTGACTCCTCAGGCGTCGCCCAGATAGGTTTTAATGGTTTCAAGAAATTTAGGAACAGAGATCGGCTTGGAGACATAGGCCTCGCAGCCACCTTGGCGAATCCGTTCCTCATCGCCTTTCATCGCAAAGGCTGTCACCGCAATCACCGGAATCACATGCAGTTCACTGTCCTGCTTGAGCCATTTCGTCACTTCAAGCCCGGACACCTCCGGCAGTTGAATATCCATCAAAATAAGGTCTGGATGATGCTTTCGGGCCAGATCAAGCGCTTCCATTCCGTTGCGGGTCTGGATGGTAAGATAACCCGACGCCTCGATAAGGTCGCGGAAGAGCTTCATATTAAGCTCGTTATCTTCAACTATCATGACCTTCTTCGGCATTTTCAATCCTTGCCTTCCCTGCTTCCATTGTGGAAGAAAGGTATAAACATTCTAAAAGATTCATTCTTTTCGTGACACAACATTAACGCCATTTGGTTTCGAAAAAGGTAATTCGTGACACAATGAGAGACAAGTTTTCGAGTAAATCCAGCTCCAGCACTCATGCCGAGCAAACAGCCATCGCAGTATTGGGCTGGCTTGCAAGTGAACCAGAGATGTTGGGCCGCTTTTTATCCCTGACGGGAGTAGAGCCTGGGCAAATGCGACAAGCGATTAAAGATCCGGAATTTCTGTCTGGAATGCTGGACTTTATTGTTCAACATGAACCCACCTTGCTTGCGTTTTGCACAGACACCGGCTCACAACCTCAAGACGTCATGGCCGCCTGGCAACACTATGTCAAACCGGCGCTTGATTCGGGAGAGTATTAATGGGCGAAATCGTTGATATGCAGCATGTTCGTCTGTCTGATCGCCCGCTGCTGGTCAGCGATGTTGATGATGTGGTGCTGGAGTTTCTTTTTCCCTTCGAGGCTTACCTGAAAAGTCTCGGCCACCAGCTTCTCCCCAAATCCTTCCGGTTAACAGGTAATATTGTTTCACTGGTGAGCGGACAGCCTGTGGAAGAGGCACAGGTCGAAACCCTGCTGCACGATTTTTTTGCGCAACAGGAAAACTGGCAAAAACCCTTTGGGGATGCTGTCAGCCAGTTGCAACACCTTGGAACCATGGCCGATGTGGTGTTTCTGACCGCCATGCCGCCCGCCTTTACCCTTCAGCGTCGTCGTTTGCTCGACCGTCTCGGCCTTGATTTTCCGCTTCTGGCCACAGAAAGCCCGAAAGGCCCTGTCGTTGCAGCACTGCACGGAGCGCGCAGGCTGCCACTGGCTTTCATGGATGATATGGCCCACAATCTTCATTCGGTCGCCGACCATGCGCCCGAGTGCCTGCTGGTGCATCTTGCGCCGCAATCAGACATTCATCGCTTTGCTCCACAGACGGCCTCGCACGTCATCCGCGCCCGTGATTGGCAAGGGGCCAGTGATCATATTCTGACGCATTTCACCCAGATCGCAAATTCTTCGGCATCAATGCCTTGAAAGACCCTGTGCAGGCCATGAAAATCCATCTTGCTCATCATTCGTGCTGGCTCTATGGTGCCAATGTTCAACTTATGTTCTCGTGGCCATGGACAGTAAAGCACCTCAAAACTCTGGATTTTGCCGCGATTGCCTGAAGGTGCAGCCTGAGGGGCGCAAGCGATGTTCAGCGTGCGGCAGCCCTCGTCTTGTCTATCATTCTGAACTTTATCAACTGACTTTGGCGCATATCGACTGTGATGCTTTTTATGCATCGGTTGAAAAACGCGACAATCCCGACCTGATCGACAAGCCCCTGATTATTGGCGGTGGCAAGCGGGGCGTTGTGTCGACTGCGTGCTACATTGCTCGCGTTCACGGCGTTCGGTCTGCCATGCCGATGTTCAAGGCGCTGGATGCCTGCCCCACTGCCGTGGTTATCCCGCCCAATATGGAAAAATACGCCAAGGTTGGCCGTCAGGTCCGCGCCATGATGGAAGAATTGACTCCGTTGGTTCAACCAATTTCGATTGATGAAGCGTTTCTGGAATTACGCGGCACGGAAAAACTTCACCATGCGCCACCTGCCCTGGTGCTGGCGCAGTTTGCCAGACGGATCGAGAATGAAATTGGCATCACCGTTTCAGTGGGTCTGTCCTATTGCAAATTTCTGGCGAAAGTGGCGTCTGATTTGCAAAAGCCACGTGGGTTTTCGGTGATTGGCGCGGCGGAAGCTGTCGAATTTCTGGCACCCAAACCTGTCACCACCCTATGGGGCGTTGGCAAGGCCTTTGCGGCTACCCTGGAAAAAGATGGTATTCGTACCATTGGCCAATTGCAAACCATGGATGAGAGCGATCTGATGCGCCGCTACGGGGTTATGGGGCGGCGGCTGGCGCGCCTTGCAAAAGGCGTGGATGACCGCGATGTCCACACCAGTGACGTTGCCAAAAGCGTTTCCGCAGAGACCACATTTTTTGATGATATTTCGAGCCGTGATGAACTGGTGCGACACCTGCGACAACTGTCTGAAAAGGTAGCATGGCGGCTGAAACGACAAACCATGGCCGGTCATACCGTGATCCTCAAACTGAAAAGCGCAGATTTCAAGCTGCGCACCCGCAACCGACGGCTTGATGACCCAACCCAGTTGGCCGACCGCATCTTCCGCACTGGCCTGCAATTGCTCGACAAAGAAGTCGATGGAACAAAGTTTCGGCTGATCGGCATTGGTGTCAGTGATTTTACCGACCCTGCCCTGGCCGATCCGCCTGATCTGGTGGATGTTCATGCCACACGCCGCGCCAAAGCCGAGGCCGCCATGGATGCATTACGTACAAAATTTGGCAAGGACATGGTTGAAACCGGCTTCACGTTCAAGACCGGCTCACCGACAGACCGCAGTAAAAAGCCGTAAATGACGTTTGCCAATTTGCCCAAATGAAACGATCCATTAAATTTAAAGGCATATTTTAGAGTTTGTCAGGGAAAATCTGAACCTGACAGACTCTACAGCATGTCGCGTTTTATTGTCCTCAATAAAACGATAACGTACATGCGGAAAAGAAAGAGCTAAAGCCTGTCGTAGTGAATCCTATTCACTGCGACAGGCTTTAAGAGGCCGATGCACGATGCACTGTACCTATGTTTCTGCATGATCGTGCATACATCGATCACACCTTGCGTTGACATGGTCTTTCAAGTTTTGCGTATAGGGGCACCATGATGGTCCGCACCATATTTCCACTGCTGTTGATTGCCGCAACCACGCTTGCCATGCCGACAATGGCGCAGGACGGCGCGCATTTGCAGATTATTGTCTCCAAAGCGAGCCAGACACTCACGGTCTACGACGGGGATAAAGTCATTGCGACCTCGCGGGTCTCGACTGGCAAGGAAGGGCACACAACGCCCTCCGGGATTTTTTCGATCATCCAGAAGGCCAAATACCACGAGTCCAATCTCTATTCGAATGCACCAATGCCATGGATGCAGCGAATTACCTGGTCAGGTGTGGCTCTGCATCAATCCGGCAGTGTGCCAAACCATCCGGCATCTCACGGGTGCGTGCGGCTTCCGGCCGAGTTTGCCCGCAAGCTCTACGGCATGACGACATTGGGCGCACAGGTGATCATTACAGATGCACCCGTCACGCCCGTTGCTGTCAGTCATCCATTTCTGTTTACGCCCAAGCGTCCGCAAGACGGGCCGCTGCTGCTCTCCGATGCCAAGCTTCGTGCTGGCAGCGCACCGTCCACAACAAAGCCGGTGGAAGTGGCGATGATTGAGCTGCCCGCCCCGGAAAAGCTGGCAACCCCAACACCTGCCAATACCTCCCCTTTGCGCATTTTGATAACCTATCGTGGCCCGGAGCAAATTGTGCGTGACGCCCAGACCCTGTTGCAGACGCTCGGCTTCGAAACCGGCGGCGTCGATGGCCAGACAGGCCCCCAGACCCGCGACGCCATTCGGGGCTTCAAACGCTGGAAATCCCTCGACATGAAAGGCGCATTGATCACGCCTGAATTTTTGAAAGCCCTCTATACCAGTGCCGATACGCCTGAGCCACCACGCGGCCATCTCTATGTGCGCCAGAATTTCAAACCGCTTTTTGACGCTCCAGTCACCATAGCAGAGCCAGATCAGCCGCTTGGAACCTATTTTCTGGATGTAACAGCCATTCATCGTCAGGCGGGAACCGCAACATGGCAGGCGCTGACGCTTGATGACGCGCAACACCAAAGGCCGCAAACATCAATCATCACGGTTGGCACCCAAGACGGCAAGGCAAGTCCAGCCACAGACACCGCAGGTCTGAGCGCGGTTCTCGATCGCATTTCAGTTGCTGACGATGTCCGGGCACGGATAGAAAGCGCCATGACGATCGGAACCTCCTTGACTATCACCGATCACGGCATCGGACAGGAAACCGGTGAAGGCACCGATTTCATCACCATCCTGCCCCCGAAAGACCCCACCAAGTCCTGAACGTCACACGAGTTCCACATCGACCACGCCGGGAGCCGAGCGCATGGCCGCGGCAATTTCCGGCGTGATACGATACCGCTGGTTCAGTTCAACCTCAATTTCGCGGCGGCCATCTTCCTTGATCACCACAAAAGATACCAACCCGTCGCCCTTGGTGTTGAGGTGCGCCGCCAAAGCCCGCAACGGGCTTGAATCGCGCACATAGACGCGCAGCGCCTTTTGCATCTGCAACGACTTTTCCTCAAGCGATTGCGCGGTCTGAATGCGAAGGCCAATGCCTTCCGGGCGCTCCTCGGCCGCAACGGTGATGACCAGCGATTTGCCCGATTCCAGCAAATCCCGATATTGATTCAGCCCTTCTGAAAACAACACGGCCTCAAACTGGCCGGTGGCGTCGGAAAAGGTGACAATACCCATCTTGTTGCCGGTTCTGGTCTTACGCTCCTGCTTCGAAATCACCGTTCCCGCCAGACGGCCCGCGGTAGCACCCTGCTTTACGGCCTGAGAAAAATCCGCAAAGTTTTGTACCCGCATCTTTTCCAGCAGCGGCTTATAGGTATCAAGCGGGTGGGCAGACAGATAAAAGCCAAGAACCTGAAACTCCCGCATCAGTTTTTCCGATGGCAACCAGGGGGTAAAAACCGGAAAGGAAATACGCTCCGGTCCCGTTGCGCCGCCTGCACCAAACATATCAGACTGACCACTCACCGCATTTTCCTGTGCCCGCTGGGCAAAGCCGATGATCCGATCCATGCCCGCAACCAGTTCTGCACGGTCACGCCCGAAACAATCAAAGGCACCAGCAAAAATCAGGCCCTCAAACACACGCCGATTGATCTGCTTCGGATCAATCCGAACACAAAAATCCTCCAGATCCGCAAAGGGCACATCACCGCGCACCGCAACGATATGCTCGACGGCTGCATCGCCAACGCCCTTCAAAGCGGCAAGGGAATAGTAAATTCTGTTGGGTCCAGTCTGGAAATGCCGGAACGATGTCTGCACAGACGGCGGCACCACTTCAATGCCAAGACGGCCAGCATCCTGACGAAAATCCACCAATTTTTCGGTATTGGCCATATCCAGCGTCATTGATGCCGCCAGAAACTCGACGGGATAATGGGCCTTCATATAGGCGGTCTGGTAGGACACGATGGCGTAGGCTGCTGCGTGTGACTTGTTGAAGCCGTAATTGGCAAACTTGGCCAGCAGATCAAAGATATTATCCGCCTGTGGCTTGCCGACACCATTTTTCACCGCCCCATCCACAAAACGGGCGCGCTGCTTATCCATCTCCTCTTTGATCTTCTTACCCATGGCGCGACGCAGAAGATCCGCTTCACCGAGCGAATAGCCCGACAACACCTGCGCCACCTGCATAACCTGTTCCTGATAAACGATAACGCCCTGCGTTTCCTTCAGCAGATAATCAATGGTCGGATGGATCGACTCGATCTCTTCCTCGCCATGCTTGCGGGCATTATAGACCGGAATATTCTCCATCGGGCCGGGGCGATAGAGCGCCACCAGTGCAATAATGTCCTCGATACAGTCAGGCCGCATACCGATCAGCGCCTTACGCATCCCGGCACTTTCCACCTGAAACACGCCAACCGTTTCACCCCGCGACAACATTTCATAGGTCAAGGCGTCATCCAGCGGAATTGTCGCCAGATCAATCTCGATATTGCGCAACCTGCAAAAATCGACTGCGGTTTTCAAAACCGTCAGGGTTTTCAGTCCCAGAAAGTCGAATTTCACCAGACCGGCCTGCTCAACCCATTTCATGTTGAACTGCGTAACCGGCATATCGGAGCGCGGATCACGGTACATCGGTACCAGCTTGGACAGCGGGCGATCTCCGATCACGATACCCGCCGCATGGGTGGATGCGTGCCGATAAAGGCCCTCGATTTTTTGGGCAATATCCAGTAACCGGCCAACAACCGGCTCCTTGTCAATTTCCTCCTGAAATTTTGGCTCTTCTTCAATAGCTTTCGAAAGGGGTGTCGGATTGGCCGGGTTGTTCGGTACCAGCTTACAGATACGGTCAACCTGACCATAGGGCATTTCCAGCACCCGGCCCACGTCGCGCAAGGCCGCACGGGCCTGAAGCGACCCAAACGTGATAATCTGCGCTACCTGCTCACGCCCATATTTGCGCTGCACGTACCGGATCACCTCTTCGCGCCGATCCTGACAGAAGTCGATATCAAAGTCAGGCATAGACACGCGTTCAGGATTGAGAAAGCGCTCGAACAGCAGCGAAAAGCGAAGCGGGTCAACATCCGTAATGGTCAAGGCGTAAGCCACAAGAGACCCTGCCCCCGAGCCACGCCCCGGCCCGACGGGAATATCATGCTGCTTGGCCCATTTGATAAAATCCGCAACGATCAGAAAGTAGCCCGGAAACTTCATGCGTTCAATCACGCCCAGCTCAAAGTCGAGCCGGTCACGGTACTCCTTCTCCTCATAGCCGGGAGCCATGCCAAGCTTTGCGAGGCGATCATCCAAGCCCTCGATGGCCTGACGGCGCAACTCTCCGGCTTCTGCCCGTTCCGCTTCTTCCGGATCGTCGCTCCCCCCGGTAAAACGGGGCAAAATCGGATTGCGCGTATCCAGAACGAAGGAACAGCGGCTGGCAATTTCAACGCTATTGTCCAACGCTTCCGGCAAGTCCTTGAACAGCGCCTGCATTTCGCTGCGACTCTTCAGATAATGATCCGGCGTCAAACGAAAACGACGGTCATCTGAGACAATAGCGTTATGGGCCACCGCCATCAGCGCATCATGGGCATCGTAATCGTCACGCGAGGGAAAGAAGGCCTCATTGGTGGCCACCAGAGGAATGTCATGCTCGTAGGCCAGCGCCACCATACGGCTTTCATGCAGCTGATCATAACCCTGATGGCGTTGTAATTCGATATAGAGCCGGTCTGCAAATAACCGCTTCAAGGTCAAAAGACGCGCCACAGCCTGCGCCTGATGTTCGCTTTTCACCATCAGGTCTACAGGGCCACCAGATGCCCCGGTCAAAGCAATCAATCCGCCTGTGCCGATCTCTTCCAGCCATGATGTGGTAATATGCACCGCATGGGTGCTATCTCCCTGCAAATAGGCCCGACTGACCAGATCAACCAGCCGCTCATAGCCGGCGGAATTTGCCGCAAGCAAGACAATGGCCGGATATTTCTCCAGCCCGCCATTGCCGCGCTTCTCGTCGGTCATATCCTCCATATCCAGGGAGAGCTGGCAGCCAATGATCGGCTGGAGTCCATCTCCCAAAGCCTTCTGGGAAAATTCCAGCGCAACAAACAGATTGTTGGTATCAGTAATGGCGATGGCAGGCTGCTGATCCGCAAGCGCTTTGCTCAAAATCTTCTTGAGCGGCAAAGCACCTTCAAGCAACGAATAGGCTGAATGCACCCTGAGATGAACAAAACCCGGACCAGATCCACGTTCCATTGCCCCACTGTCGGCATCAAGGTCGCTCATTGGCTCTATCCCGTTCTCATGAAGCTCTGATCAAAGACAGCCGCACACTGCACTGCTCGCATCGCTGCATTTTTAACCGCTGACGGTGCTGTGTCCAGCAGGCAAACCATGCCAACCGCCCTCTATCCCCTCAAAACAGTCAGAATGCCAAGGCAAGCAACGACAGGCTGATGATAAAGACCGCAAGGGAAGCGAATGCGGCGATGTCTTGCAAAACGTCAGTCATGGCTCACTCCTAATCTCTTTATGTATTTAGTTTGTTCCCTTTTTGTATCATTGTCAACTCAAATTCCAACAGGCCAGAAACGTCGAAAAGTCAACGTTGTTCTGGTTCTGCAGGGACCGTCAGAATGAATATTGTGTGGGTAATCGTTCAGCCGTTTATAATATCGTGCAGCTTTCATCGTCACGATAAAAATCTGGCGCTCGTTTTAAAAACGAACGCCAGATTTGAAACACAGCCATGTTTTATAGTGAGCCTTCCGCGCATCCCATAAGGACGCTTGGGGCTGTCGTCTTACAGTTCCAGATCAACCACTTTACCATCCACCAAGGTCACGCAACGATCCATACGGCGCGCCAGTTCGTGGTTATGGGTGGCAATCAATGCGGCCAGACCGGATTGACGGACCAAAGCCTCAAGCGCCGAAAACACATAGGCTGCGGTTTCCGGGTCGAGATTGCCGGTTGGTTCATCGGCCAAAAGCAGCACGGGTGCATTGGCCACGGCACGGGCAATTGCAACGCGCTGTTGCTCACCACCGGAAAGCTCAGCAGGGCGATGATCGCCGCGATGTCCGATTCGCATATAATCCAGCATGGCTTTTGAGCGCTTGCGGGCTTCGGGGATGGTCAGGCCCGCAATCATCTGCGGCATCATGATGTTTTCAAGCGCTGAAAATTCAGGCAGCAAATGGTGAAACTGATACACAAAGCCAATGCTGCTGCGCCGCACAGCCGTGCGCTCATCCTCGGACAGATCGCTGCAATTGCGCCCACCAATCAGCACATCACCATCACTCGGCTGTTCCAGCAGACCGGCAATGTGCAAAAGCGTTGATTTGCCCGTACCAGACGGTGCAACCAGCGCCACCGTCTCGCCTTCATACAGCTTGAGGTCAGCACCTTTGAGGATGGATAGTCGCGCCTCGCCTTCGCCATAGCCACGCGACACATTTGCGAGTTGAAGAACAGGCTGTTTTGCCATGGGTGCACTGTTCCTTATTCGTAACGGAGAGCTTGCACGGGATCGAGACGCGCCGCCCGCCATGCAGGGAAAATAGTTGCGATGAAAGACAGGCTCAGCGACATCAGGATCACGGAAAATGTCTCGCCAAAACTCATATCCGCAGGCAGCTTGCTGAGGAAATACAATTGCGGATCAAACAGGATCGTGCCTGACACCCAGGAGAAAAACTCCCGGATTGACTCGATATTCACACAGACGACAACGCCGAGCACTACGCCAGCAAAGGTTCCTGCCGTCCCAATGGCCGCACCCGTCATGAAAAAGATTCGCAAAATCGCATTCGAACTCGCCCCCATGGTTTTGAGGATGGCGATGTCCCTGCTTTTGTCTTTCACCAACATGATGAGACCGGAAATAATGTTCAGCGCTGCCACGATGACGATCAGCGTCAAAATCATGAACATCACATTGCGCTCAACCTGAAGGGCAGAAAAGAACGTCTGATTGCGTTGGCGCCAGTCACTGATAAACACCTGACGACCAGCGGCCTCTTCCACTTTGGGCCGGAGCTCATCAATATCATCAGGATTGCTGACAAACAATTCGATGGACTGAACCAGTCCTTCCGCATTGAAGTAAAGCTGCGCTTCTTCCAAAGGCATGTAAATGATCGACGAATCATACTCTGACATGCCGATCTCAAACGTCCCGGAAATCTTGTAGGACTTCACCCGCGGGTTTACCCCCATCGGGGTCACGTCGCCTTCGGGCGACACGAGCGTAATGGAATCGCCCGCTTTCAGGCCAAGATCATTGGCCATGCGCGAGCCGATCAGCACGCCCTGCCCGGACGTAAAGGCAACCATATCGCCCGTTTTGATATTGGAGGAGACTTCCTTCAATTTCATCAGGTCTTCAGGGCGGATGCCGCGAACCAATGCGCCCGTCCCGGCCCCCGCTTTGCCAGAGGCAAGGGTTTGGCCCTCCACCAGCGGCAAGGCCATGGTGACGCCAGGCACGCTTGCGAATTTCTTCGCAAGCTCGGCATAATCCGTCAAAGGATGATCAACGGGTTGGACGATCATGTGCCCGTTGATCCCCAGAATGCGGGAAATCAATTCCGTGCGGAACCCGTTCATCACCGCCATAACGATGATCAGGGTCGCAACACCCAGCATGATCCCCACAAAGGAGAAGCCGGCGATGACCGAAATCACCGCCTCCTTGCGCCGGGCGCGCAGGTAGCGCCACGCCACCATACGCTCAAATGCAGAAAAGGGCTTTGCAGATGCCAACACGTCCGTGTTCACCTCAGCCGAGCGTCCGGTCTCGCTGCTCAATCTAGCCTCCTATCGGCGCTCAACCAGCCAGACGGTTGATAGCGGCGTCGATGGTCATGGTTTCGCGTTCGCCAGTTTTGCGGTTCTTCAACTCGACTTCACCATTGGCGACGGCTCGCGGTCCGGCAATCACCTGCCAAGGCAGACCAATCAGGTCCGCCATGGCAAATTTCGCGCCAGCGCGGTCATCCGTGTCGTCAAGAAGAACATCCTTTCCGGCCTTGCTCAACGCTGCATAAATCGTGTCACATGCAGCATCGCAAGCGGAATCCCCAGCCTTCATGTTAATGATGATGGCATCAAATGGCGCGACTGATTCAGGCCATATGATACCATTTTCATCATGGGAAGCTTCGATAATGGCCGGAACAAGGCGGGTTGGCCCGATTCCATAGGATCCCATGTGGACAAGATGTTCTTTTCCATCAGGGCCTTGCACTTTTGCGCCCATTGGCTCGGAATATTTTGTGCCGAAATAGAAGATATGGCCAACTTCGATGCCACGTGCGGAAATACGCGCTGCTTCTGGCATGGCACCATAAGCGGCCTCATCATGCATTTCTGACGTTGCGGCGTAGTCCGATGTCCAGTCGTTAAAGATTTCCTGCAAACCTTCAACATCATCAAAATCAGTGTCAACCGATGGAATATCTCGGTCAAGAAAACTGCGATGACAGAACACTTCCGATTCGCCCGTATCGGCCAAAATGATGAATTCATGGCTATGGTTGCCACCAATCGGGCCGGTATCCGCACGCATCGGAATGGCGCGCAGGCCAAGGCGATCAAAGGTGCGCAGGTAAGCCGTGAACATCTTGTTATAGGAATGCAGCGCCGCTTCCTTGGTCCAGTCGAAGGAATAGGCGTCCTTCATGAGAAACTCACGCGAACGCATCGTGCCGAAACGCGGACGAATCTCATCGCGGAACTTCAACTGGATATGGTAGAGATTGAGCGGCAAGTTTTTGTAGGATTTGACCGTTGAGCGGAAAATATCCGTGATCATTTCTTCGTTGGTTGGCCCATACAGCATAGGCCGGTCCTGACGGTCCCTGATGCGCAGCATTTCCTTGCCGTAATCGTCATAACGGCCGCTTTCCTGCCACAGATCCGCCGATTGCAAGGTTGGCATCAACAGCTCAACAGCGCCCGCCCGGTTTTGCTCTTCGCGGATAATGGCGTTCACCTTATCCAGAACCCGCTTACCCAACGGCAACCATGAGTATATTCCTTGCGACTGCTGCCGCACCATGCCGGTGCGCAGCATCAGCCTGTGAGAAACGATCTCTGCTTCCTTGGGGGTTTCCTTCAGGATGGGCATGAAATAGCGGGAGAGACGCATACCGACTTCCATTCATTGGGCGACCGCTCAACGAGCGGAATCAGCCATATTTTACCTTTATCTCCAAGCCTTCTAGCCGTTTCAGACGCAGAAGAAAACCCGCCGTCGGGCGTTTTACCCCGCCTCTTGCAAGCCAGCAGAGCATCAAGATTCAAAACACTCTGACGCATTCGAAGTTGCAACAAAACAACGCCATTTGAGAGCAATACTCCGAACAGTGAGCAACCGCTCACCGTGCAACCATGTCAAAAAATTGACGCTTCTGCAAAAATCGACAATTTCGATTTTTTTTTGAAACCTGTAACAAAAATGCAAAAAATGTAATGACAAGCCACCGCAGTTGCGCTAGTTTGCGCTCACAAAAGAGGCAGAAAGCTTAAATTTCTGTCGAATTCGCGGTAAAGTCTTGGGAGGATCAGATCTTAGGCGCGCTCCGTCGCAGCCCCTTAATTGGTTAAAGGTCACGCGATAATTGCAGAACAAGGTCTTCGGACCTTGTTTTTTTTTGCCTCAATCGCGCGACTGTTTGACGCGCAAGACTGATTCACAACAGTGCTGTGCACCATATATGGCGCACGGCGCTGTAAAACTTTTAATCTGCTGCATAATTTTCTCCTTAAATCGATTCCGATTTAAGGAATATGCAGTAAAAGTGCACCGAAGAGCCGGATTTATCGAATATCCGGCATGATATGGGGCAAATCGGCAAAGCTGACACCAAAATACGCTGAGCCATAGGTCCAGCCCGCAAGGATTGCGGCTGAAACAACCGTTGTTGTTGCCATCACCCGGAAGAATTGGAACCGCGCTGGTGCGCTGCCCACCGTGCCGGGCACAATGTCGCGCTCATCCTCCTGGGTCCGTACGCCAAACGGCAAGACCGCAAAAAGCGTAATCCACCATAGAATAAAATAGATCGCACCACTCGTCAGCCAGGACATCGTCCCCTCCTCCCGATTTCCAACCTGTTTAAACCTGCTCAAGCTCAATCAGTGTTCCAAAGAAATCCTTCGGATGCAAGAACAGCACTGGCTTGCCATGAGCACCCGTTTTCGGGTTTCCGTCCCCCAAAATCCGAGCACCCTTGCGCAATAAATCATCCCGTGCTTGCAAAATATCCGCAACCTCATAGCAGATATGATGCATTCCGCCGCCGGGATTCTTATCCAGAAACGTCTGAATCGGGGAATTGGCACCCAAAGGATGCAGCAACTCAACTTTGGTGTTTGGCAGGTCCACAAACACCACTGTCACACCATGCTCAGGCAGTTCCTGACGCGCGGACACAGTCGCGCCCAAGGTCTCCCTATAGCCCCGTTCTGCCGCCTCAAGATCTGGCACAGCCATGGCAATGTGATTAACGCGCCCCAGCATGATCACTCCTCCCTCAAAAAAATCGCGCGTCAAACGTGACGCGCGATCTCTATACCACAGAAGATTTCACTGTTGCTTTTCTGTTTTCAGTCCAACAGGCTGACTCGACTTAAACCTTGCTGACGAACACCGTCACAACTGGTTTTTTGCCCCAGACCTCATTGGCTGATGAGCGAACAGCACGCCGAATACTTTCTTTCAGCGCCCCGAGATCTTTGCGGCGCGAACGAGGAATGCTCTCCACCGCACTCAGAACCGCATCATACAGAATATCTTCCATATCGTCGCCTTCCCGGTCTTCGTCTGGCAGCCCAATGGCCACCACATCGGGATCATCGCGGAATTCAAACCGCTCATCCAGCAACACATTTACCGCAACATGGCCGGCAAAGGACAGTTTGCGACGCTCGCCTATGCCCATTTCCTCAAAATCACCCAGCAGCTTGCCGTCTTTAAAAACACGGCCGTGAGGTGCTTCACCAATCACTTCGGCAGGCCCCGGAGCCAGGCGCAACACCTGACCATTGCGCACTTTCGGCACCTGTCCGATGCCAGATTGCAGGGCCAATTGTTGCTGGGCCATCAGATGCGCTGCTTCACCATGAACAGGCACCAGAATCTCAGGTCGAGTCCAGGCATACATCTGCACCAGTTCGCTGCGACGTGGATGGCCAGAGACATGCACCAGCGCTTCGCTGTCCGTCACTATATGGACGCCTTGCTCGATCAAGCCATTTTTAATGTCATTGATGGCTTTTTCGTTGCCCGGTATCGCACGCGAAGAAAACACCACCGTGTCTCCCTTCGTCAAAGCGACATTGCGCATTTCATCGCGTGATAGTTTGGCGAGGGCCGCACGCTGCTCACCCTGGCTGCCCGTCAGGATAACGACAATTTTATCGCGTGGAATATAGCCATATTCGTCTTCGGCAATGAATGGTTTGATACCTTCCATCAAGCCCAGATCATCCGCAACCGCAACCACGCGCTTCAGTGAACTGCCCAGAAGCAACACTTCACGACCAGCAGCATCGGCTGCCTGCGCTATCGAGCGGATGCGCCCAACATTCGAGGAAAACGTGGTAATGGCCACCCGACCTTCAGCATCGGCGATAATCTTGCGAAGTCCCTCTGAGACTTCCACTTCCGATGGCGACACGCCATCGCGCATGGAGTTGGTGCTATCGCACATGACAGCAAGAACACCCTCATCACCAAGCGCACGAAAGGCCGCCTCGTCTGTCAAAGGTCCGAGAGACGGTGCATGGTCAATCTTCCAGTCACCCGTATGGATCACATTGCCCAGCGGTGAACGAATCAGCAGCGACATCGGCTCCGGAATCGAATGGTTGACCCCGACAGCCTCGACCACAAAGGGTCCCGCATGAACCTTATCACCCGGTTTGAAGGGCGTTACAGGAATCTCGACCCGCGTTCCTTCATAGTTACGCTTGGCTTCAAGCATTCCTGCCGTAAAGCCTGAGGCGTAAACTGGCACGTTCAAGCCCGGCCATAGTTCATTCAAGCCGCCATAATGATCTTCATGGGCATGGGTGATGAAAATAGCCTTCAGATTCTTCTTTTGTGAAAGAACATATTGAATATCAGGCAGCACCAGATCAACACCCGGCAGATCAAGCCCCGGAAAGGTCACGCCGCAATCGACCATGATCCACTCACGGTTCTTGCTCGGACCATAGCCGTAGAGCGCCAGATTCATCCCAATTTCGCCAACGCCGCCGAGCGGCAAAAATACCAGTTCGTCTTTTTTTGTCATTCTTTCCTTGGCCCATCCGGCTCGAAAAACACATCACCCGCCGCGATTGGCGTGATGCCGAGAGAGCCCCTATCGAGCAATAATAATCCTTTATCATCGATTCCTGAAAATATACCCGAAATCGAACGGTCTGGAAGATTAACCGTAATGTTTTCTCCGATCCCGCAAGCGTGATGCCGCCAACGCTGAATGACCGCAGAGATACCGCGCCCCTGATCCCAAAGCGCCAGAACATCGGCCATTGCGATGAACAGATGGGCGAACAATTGAGATGCATCAGCCTGTGCCCCGTGCTGAGAAAGACAGGCTGTGGCATAGGGGGTGGTCTGGCCGGGCTTTGCCGTGATGTTGATGCCAATACCAATGACAAGCGCTTGACGCCCGTCTGGCGTTCTTTCCGATTCCAGCAGTATTCCGCTGGTCTTGGCTCGCCCAATCAACACATCATTGGGCCATTTGATTTCCAGTGGCGGCGCACCTGCCGGTAACACGGCACGAATCGCATCATATACAGCCAAGGCAACGGCCAAAGGCAAGGACGCTATGTTTTCAAGAGGGGCTGGATCAACCAACAGTAAAGAGGCGTAGAGGTTGCCAATATCGGAGGTCCATGGCCTTCCACGACGGCCACGCCCACCTGTTTGACGATTCGCCGTCACCCATATGCCGCCGGGATCACCAGATCGCGCCAGAAGCAAGCAGGCTTGATTGGTCGAATCGACCTCGTCAAGCGCGGTATGTCGGAAGGCGTCGAGCGCCTTCCGACTGTGTATCGAAACGTCGCTCAATGGAAGAGCGACGCAGCAGCAGCGGATGCCGCCGTGCCAAGCGGTCCGCCGATCAGCACATAGCCGACGACGAAAAGACCAGAACAGGCAAAGACGAGACGCAGCGCGCCAGATGTTGGTGCAAACTCTATCTTGCCTTCGTCAAACCACATGACCTTCACCAGACGGAGGTAGTAGTAAGCACCCACAACAGATGCCAACACGCCAATGATCGACAGCGCGTATAGATGCGCCTCAATCGCTGCCAGAAACACGAAATATTTCCCGAAGAAACCAGCAAGTGGCGGAATACCGGCCAGTGAGAACATCAGGGCAGTGAGAACGAATGCCATGGCCGGACGTGTCTGCGACAGACCGGCAAGATCATCGATCGATTCCAGCGCTTCGCCTTCTTTTGTCCGCATTGCCATAATGCAGGCAAATGTGCCGAGATTCATCACCAGATAGATCGACATATAGAGCAGGACGCCTTCAATGCCCTGCTGCGTGCCCGCTGCCAATCCTACCAGCGCATAGCCCATGTGGCCAATTGAGGAATAGGCCATCAGACGCTTGATATTGCGTTGGCCGATGGCGGCGACGGATCCAAGAACCATCGACGCAATCGAAATAAACACCACGATCTGCTGCCAGTCAGTGGTGATTGGCTGGAAGGCATCAATGACAATGCGCACGAGGATTGCCATGGCACCAACCTTGGGAGCAGCCGCCAGAAAGGCAGTCACGGGTGTTGGTGCACCTTCGTAAACATCGGGTGTCCACATGTGGAAGGGAACCGCCGAGATCTTGAACGCAAGACCGGCCAGAACAAACACCAGACCAAACACCAGACCAATGTTCGCCTGCCCAGCAGTGAGCACAGCGGCAATCTTATCGAACTCCACATTGCCTGTGAAGCCATAAACCAGCGACATACCGTAAAGCAGCATACCGGAGGACAGTGCACCGAGCACAAAATACTTCAAGCCAGCTTCTGTCGACTTGAGACTGTCACGGTTCAGAGCGGCAATGACGTAAAGCGCAAGCGATTGCAGCTCAAGCGACATGTAGAGTGAGATCAGGCTGCCCGCTGAAATCATCAACAAAATGCCCAGCGTGGCCAGAACCAGCAAGACCGGGAATTCGAACTTGTCGAGATTGTTGGCGCGTGCCTGCCCGGATGCCATCACCATGGTGATGATGGAACCGATCAGGGCCAGAACTTTCATGAAACGTCCGTAGCCATCGGCGATGTAAGCACCGCCGAAAGCCTGACCTTCAGCCGGGACCAGCAACAGCCAGGCACCAGCAACAATAAGCAACGCAACCGCCAGTCCATTCACCAGTGACGCCCGGTTCGTGAACACACCGATCATCAGCAACGCCAGAGCGCCAACCGCGAGCATCAGCTCCGGCGTGGCGAGATGCAGGCTTGCAAGGAGGGTTTCAGCATTCATGTCCATGGATCCTGTCGTCAGTTCACCAGGAGCGCAACGTTATGCGCGGCCTGTAGAGCGGCGGTGTAGTTATGAAGGAGCGCGTCCACCGAAGCAGTGGTCACATCAAAGATTGGAGCCGGATACACGCCGAAGAAAATTGTCAGCGCGATCAGCGGATAGAGGGTGATCTTTTCGCGCAAGGACAAGTCCAGCAGGCCTTTCAGGCTATCTTTGTCCAATGCACCAAAAATCACGCGGCGATAAAGCCACAAGGCATAAGCGGCCGAGAGAATCACGCCCGTGGCAGCGAACAAAGCGACCCAGGTATTGGCACGGAAGGCACCAATCAGTGTCAGAAATTCTCCAACGAAGCCCGAGGTTCCTGGCAGGCCAACATTGGCCATGGTAAACACCATAAATGCCAGAGCATATTTCGGCATGTTGTTCACAAGACCGCCATAGGCTGCGATTTCGCGGGTATGCATACGATCATAGATCACACCGACGCAGAGGAACAGCGCGCCAGAAACAAAGCCATGGCTGATCATCTGAAACAACGCGCCCTGCAAGCCTTGTGTATTGGCTGCAAAAATACCCATCGTGACATAGCCCATGTGGGCAATCGACGAATAGGCAATCAGCTTTTTCATGTCTTCCTGCATCAACGCCACCAGCGAGGTGTAGATGATGGCAATGACGGACAAGGCAAACACAAAGGGGGCAAAATAGTCCGACGCAAGCGGGAACATTGCCAGCGAGAAGCGAATAAATCCGTAACCGCCCAGTTTCAGCATGATACCAGCCAGAATGACCGAACCCGCCGTCGGGGCCTGCACGTGTGCATCCGGAAGCCATGTATGCACTGGCCACATCGGCATCTTCACAGCAAAAGAAGCGAAGAAGGCAAGCCAAAGCACAATCTGCAAATGCACAGGGAACTTATGCGCCAGCAGGGTGGTAATATCCGTCGTACCTGCATCCCAATACATTGCCATGATGGCCAGCATCATCAAGACCGAGCCAAGCAAGGTGTAAAGGAAGAACTTGTACGACGCATACACCCGATCCTTGCCGCCCCAGACACCGATGATGATAAACATCGGAATCAGGCCTGCTTCGAAGAACACGTAGAACAGCACGATGTCGAGAGATACGAACACACCAATCATCATCACTTCAAGGATGAGGAAGGCAATCATGTATTCTTTGATACGCTTCTGAACCGACGTCCAGCTCGCCAGCACGCAGAATGGCATGAGGAAGGCTGTCAACACAACAAACAGCATCGAAATGCCATCAACGCCGAGGTGATAGGCAATCCCTGTGCCCAACCAGTCAAGTTTTTCGACCATCTGGAAGCCAGGATTGGCATTATCAAAGCCAATCCAGACCAACAGCGAGACAATAAAAGTCGCAACAGTCGTGAGCAGCGCAATGTTGAGCACATTGCGACGGCCAGCCTCGGTATTACCGTTCACCAGCAGCAGCAGGACAACCCCCACCATTGGCAAAAAGGTGACCGTTGAAAGAATAGGCCAATCGGTCATCAGATGGAACTCCCGAGCATCATCCAGGTAACAAGGGCAGCGATACCGATAAGCATCGCAAACGCATAGTGATAAAGGTAGCCAGACTGCAAGCGAACAACACGCTGGGTCAGACCAGCAACGCCTGCGGCAACACCATTGGGTCCGTAAGCATCAATCGTTGCAACATCGCCTTTTTTCCAAAGGAATTTGCCAAGAGCCTTGGCCGAGCGCACGAACAAAAAGTCATACAGCTCATCGAAATACCATTTGTTCAAAAGGAACTGGTAGAGAACCCACTGGCTCTTCGCCAGTTTTGCCGGTGTTTCAGGTGATTTGATATACATATACCAAGCCGTTACCAGACCAGTCAGCATTGCAACAAACGGGCTGAGTTTTACCCAGGCCGGAACATGATGAACCTCATGGAGGACTTCATTATGTGGGCCGGTAAACAAAGCCCCCTTCCAGAACTCGGCATAGGCTTCGCCGAAGAAATAGTCATGGAAGACGAAGCCTGCAAACAACGCACCTGCCGTCAGAATATACAACGGGATCAGCATGACCTGAGGTGATTCATGAACATGGTGCATGACCTCATGCGATGCACGCGGCTTGCCGAAGAAGGTCATGAAAGCCAGACGCCAAGAGTAGAAACTCGTGAACAACGCAGCAATCACCAGCAATACGAAGGCAAAGGTCGAAACGCCCGTGCCCGCAGCAAACGAGGATTCAATAATGGCATCCTTGGAGAAGAAGCCGGCAGTCCCGATCATCGTAAATGGAATGCCAACGCCGGTCAGCGCCAGATTGCCGATGGTCATGGCCCAGAAGGTGACAGGGATATGCTTGCGCAGCCCCCCCATGTGACGCATGTCCTGCTCGCCATCAACGGCGTGAATGACCGAGCCAGCGCCTAAGAACAACAGCGCCTTGAAGAAAGCGTGCGTAAACAGGTGAAACACCGCAGCACCATAGGCACCAACCCCCAAAGCCACAAACATATAGCCAAGCTGAGAGCAGGTCGAATAGGCGATAACACGCTTGATGTCGTTTTGCACCAGACCAACCGTTGCCGCGAAGAAAGCTGTGATGGCACCGACAATCGTCACAACCGTCAAAGCGTCTGGCGACAGTTCAAACAGTGGCGACATGCGAGCAACAAGGAAGACGCCCGCCGTCACCATGGTGGCAGCGTGAATCAACGCCGAAACGGGTGTCGGGCCTTCCATGGCATCCGGCAACCATGTGTGCAGCAAAAACTGCGCCGACTTACCCATGGCCCCCATGAACAACAGCAGACAGGCAGCCGTTACCGCATGAGCCTTATCAAGATGCATCCCGAAGAGGTTGATCACAGCATCGCCAGCGACCACACCATCTGCTGGCAGATAGGTCTTTGTTGCAGCAAAGATGGTCTCAAAATTAATCGAACCAAACAGAACAAAAACTGTGCCAATACCGAGAATGAAGCCAAAGTCACCGACACGGTTAACGATGAAGGCCTTCATGGCGGCAGCGCTTGCAGACGGCTTTTTGAACCAGAAGCCGATGAGCAAATAGGATGCGAGACCTACGCCTTCCCAGCCGAAGAACATTTGCAACAGGTTATCTGAGGTCACCAACATCAACATCGCAAAAGTAAACAGCGACAGGTAGCTGAAGAACCGTGGACGATGTGGATCATGGTGCATGTAACCGATCGAGTAGAGATGCACCAATGTCGAAACACTGTTGACCACCACCAGCATCACGGCGGTGAGCGTATCAACACGCAAGGCCCAGTCGACGTCAATGCCACCGACCTGCATCCAGCGCAAAACAGGAACCTTGATCAGCTCCGCATGTTCGCCAAAGCCAACATTGATGAAAACATACCAGGAAAGCACCGCAGCCAGAATCATGAAGCCGCTGGTGATGAACTCCGACGCCTTCGCGCCGATCTGTCGGCCAAACAGGCCTGCAATTATCGCACCAAGCAGCGGGAGAAAGACAATAGTCTTATACAATAGCATAGCCGTATCAGCCCTTCATCATGTTGACGTCTTCAACGGCGATCGATCCGCGGTTGCGGTAGAAGACAACGAGGATAGCAAGGCCAATCGCAGCTTCAGCAGCCGCGACGGTCAGGATGAACAGCGCGAAAACCTGGCCGACAACGTCATTGAGAAATGACGAGAATGCCACCATATTAAGGTTTACAGCGAGAAGAATAAGTTCCACCGACATCAGAATGACAATGACATTCTTTCTATTGAGAAAAATGCCAAAGACGCCCAGCATGAACAGGATCGCGCTGACAGTGAGATAATGGGAAAGTCCGATTTCCATTGTTCGTTTCCTTGAGATCCCTGACCTTCAGCTCAGATGCCCTGGCCTGGCTTAACCTTGACCACTTTGATCGCAGTGGCTGGGGTACGCGCAACCTGATGTGAGATATTCTGACGTTTGATATTCTGACGATGACGCAGGGTCAGCACAATCGCGCCAATCATGGCCACCAGCAGCACCAGACCGGCGATCTGGAAATAATAAACGTAAGTGGTGTAAAGCACATTGCCGAGCACTGCGGTATTCTGCGTCTCAGTCAAAGCTGGCAACGGCATGGTGATCGACTTCAATGCCTCGGGTGAAATGGTTGAGCCACCGATCACGAAGATCAATTCGGCCGCAACAATAGCACCAATCAACGCTCCAAGCGGCGCGTATTTCATCGTTCCAGCGCGCAGTTCGGTAAAATCAATGTCCAGCATCATCACGACGAACAGGAACAGAACCGCGACAGCGCCGACATACACCACCAACAGGATCATCGCCAGAAACTCGGCACCTGTGAGCATGAACAGACCAGCGGCATTGACGAAGGTCAAGATAAGAAACAACACCGAATGAACCGGATTGCGTGACGAGATAACCATAAACGCCGACGCCAAGGCGACAAAGGCGAAAAGGTAGAAAAAGATTGCCTGAAGACCCATGATGGTGCCTTTTCATCTTCCCCAGGAGCGCGGAGTTCAACCGTGTCCCATGAAATGCGCCAGCCATCGGCCAGCCCTACATTTCGTTTCAATTTCAAACCGGGGCGCGCACACCATATAAAGCCTGCCCGCCGCCGATCTCTTCGATCAATTCATTCACAACACGGCGATTAACGATAAGGTGCGTCCAGCGCGATGTTGCGGGCAATTTCCCGCTCCCATCGATCACCATTTGCAAGCAACTTTGCCTTATCGAAGTAGAGCTCTTCACGTGTTTCTGTCGAGAACTCGAAATTCGGGCCTTCGACAATTGCATCCACCGGACAAGCTTCCTGACAGAAGCCGCAGTAAATGCATTTCACCATATCAATATCGTAGCGCACCGTACGGCGTGTCCCATCATTACGACGGGGACCGGCCTCGATGGTGATCGCCTGCGCGGGACAGATGGCCTCGCACAGTTTGCAGGCAATGCAGCGCTCCTCACCATTCGGGTAACGACGCAAAGCGTGTTCTCCACGAAAGCGCGGGCTGACTGGCCCCTTCTCAAACGGGTAATTTACAGTGGCTTTCTGTTTGAAGAAAAACCGCATCGACAGGAAAACTGCGCCAACGAATTCTTTCAAAAACAGAGAGCGGACAGCTTGTGACAGATTTGCCATCTTCAAACTCCAAATCTGTTAAATGCAGGGTGAAACCGTGTCATGCCCACCCCATCAATTTCAGAGTGAATGCAACAATAACCACCATGGCCAGCGACAGCGGCAGGAAGACTTTCCAGCCAAGACGCATCAACTGGTCATAGCGATAGCGCGGAACAATAGCCTTGGTAATAGCGAACATCGAGAACACCAGCGCGCTCTTGATGACAAACCAGATAATTCCCGGAACCCAGTTCAGCACTGCAATATCCAGCGGCGGCAACCAGCCCCCCAGGAACAGAATTGTCGTCATTGCGCACATCAGAACAATGGCGGCATATTCGCTGAGCATGAACATCATGTAAGGCGTTGAGCCATATTCAACCATGAAGCCTGCGACCAGTTCCGATTCTGCTTCAGGCAAATCGAACGGAGGACGGTTTGTTTCCGCCAGCGCAGAGATAAAGAAGATGATGAACATCGGGAACAGGGCAAGCCAATGCCAGTCGAGTATGGATGATGGCAGTCCCATCATCGTACCAAGGCCGCTTTTTTGCGACAGCACGATGTCTGTCAGGTTCAGCGAACCGACGCAGAGCAGGACAGTGACGATCACCAGACCCATAGACACTTCGTAAGAGACCATCTGGGCTGCGGAACGAAGTGCGCCAAGGAAGGGATATTTTGAGTTGGACGCCCATCCACCCATGATCACGCCATACACTTCCAGCGAGGAAATGGCGAACACATAGAGAATACCGACATTGATATTGGCAATCACCCAACCCTGGTTGAGCGGAATAACCGCCCATGTCGCAAGCGCGAGTGTCACACCAACCAGCGGAGCCAGCAGGAAAACCGCCTTGTTGGCACCGGCCGGAATAATCGGCTCCTTCAACACAAACTTCAAAAGGTCGGCGAAGGACTGGAAAAGCCCCCATGGACCCACCACATTGGGTCCACGACGCAATTGAATGGCTGCCCAGATCTTGCGGTCAGCCAACAGGATGTAAGCGATGAACAGAAGAAGACAGACCAGCAACAGAAGGGACTGACCGACCATGATGATCGCAGGCCAAACATAACTAAAAAAGAAAGAGTCCATGATCCGTTGCCCTTACTCTGCCGCAGCCTTGAAATTGTTGCGGGCTAACGCCGAGCACTCAGCCATGACGGCAGAGGCGCGTGCTATCGGGTTTGTCAAATAGAAGTCTTTGACCGGAGACGCAAACACAGATTGATTCATATTCCCGCCTTTTTTTGCAAGCGCGGCAATATCAGCTGATTGACCAGCATCAATGGTGTCGATTTCAGCAAAATGTGGATACGCCTGATAAAGCTTCTGCCGAAGCTGAGCCAGTGAATCAAATGGAAGCTTCCTGCCAAGGACATCTGAAAGGGCACGAAGAACAGCCCAGTCTTCACGCGCCTCACCCGGCGCAAAGCCTGCACGGGCACCCATTTGAACGCGACCCTCGGTATTCACCCAGGTTCCAGATTTTTCCGTATAAGCCGCAGCAGGCAAGATAACGTCAGCATTTTGCGCGCCGTTATCACCGTGAGAACCGATATAGATGGTCAATTTTGCAGTTTTTGTTGACAAATCGATTTCGTCAGCCCCGAGAAGGAACAGGACATCCATCGCAGTCACCATCTCAGCGGCAGTTTTACCCCCCTGCCCCGGCACAAAACCGACATCAAGACCACCAACACGGGCGGCTGCCGTGTGCAACACAGCAAAGCCATTCCATTCGTCATTGACTGCGCCAACGGCTGCTGCGAGCGATGCCACCTGAGCCAGAACGGCTGCACCATCCGCCCGTGACAACGCACCCTGACCAACAATGATCATCGGCTTTTGTGCGTTTTTCAACACGTTAAAGAAACTGTTGTTGCCAGCAGAAAGATCACTCAACGTCTCAGGGCCTGCGCCCAGATAGCTGTAATCATAACGCAGCTCAGCCGCTTCACCAATCACAGCAATGGGGAAACCACCACGCCGCCACCGCTTGCGGATGCGGGCATTCAAAACGGAAGCTTCAAAACGCGGATTTGAGCCAACAATCAACAGTGCATCTGCATCTTCAATACCCTCGATTGTGGGGTTGAAGAGATAGCTTGCACGACCAAGAGACGGATCAAGTGCTGTACCATCCTGGCGACAGTCATAATTGCTCGAGCCAAGTGAAACAAGCAGCTCCTTGAGCGCGAACATTTCTTCCACCGAGGCAAGATCACCGGCAATTGCACCAATTTTCGAGCCATTGGTTGCAGCAATTGCGCTGCCAACAGCAGCAAAAGCCTCCGTCCAGCTGGCGGGACGCAAACGGCCATCCTTGCGAACATAAGGCTTGTCAAGGCGCTGCGTTTTCAAACCATCCCAGATGAAGCGGCTTTTGTCTGAAATCCACTCTTCATTGATGGATTCGTTCACACGCGGCATGATGCGCATGACTTCACGACCACGTGTATCAACACGAATGGCTGAACCCAAAGCATCCATAACATCAACCGATTCGGTCTTGTTCAATTCCCATGGGCGGGCCGTGAACGCAAAGGGCTTGGATGTCAGCGCGCCAACCGGGCACAGGTCAACAACATTGCCCTGCAACTCGGAGGTCATTGCCTGTTCAAGATAGGTTGTGATTTCGGCATCTTCGCCGCGACCAATCAGGCCCAGCTCGGCAATGCCGGCCACTTCCGTGGTAAAGCGAACGCAGCGCGTGCAGTGAATGCAGCGATTCATCACAGTCTTGACCAAAGGCCCGATGTACTTGTCTTCGACGGAGCGTTTGTCTTCACCATAACGGGACGAGTCAATGCCGAAGGCCATTGCCTGGTCCTGCAAATCACATTCGCCGCCCTGATCGCAGATCGGGCAATCCAGCGGATGGTTGATCAGCAGGAACTCCATCACACCTTCACGGGCCTTTTTGACCATCGGTGTGTTGGTGAAGATCTCAGGCAATTCGCCATTCGGACCACCGCGAACATCGCGCACGCCCATCGCGCAAGACGCGGCAGGTTTTGGCGGGCCACCCTTCACTTCCACCAGGCACATGCGGCAATTGCCCGCAACCGAGAGCCTTTCGTGGAAACAAAACCGCGGAACCTCAGCCCCAGCCTCTTCGCACGCCTGAAGCAGCGTGAAATGATCTGGAACTTCGATCTCCTTACCGTCGACTTTCAGCTTTGCCATATTCGCCTTCCTGTCTCACGTCCATAGCCGCCGCCCTTCAAAGGCTGGCAAAAAGATCGATTGACCTTCTGCTACGCATGTCTCTCTTTCAATCAGCAAGGTCGCGCCCAGAAAACTTCGAAAGTTTCATACAAGCCGACAGCCCGCTGTTCTTATTCCTGACGGTGGAGATTACACCCCACCTGCATCCTCAACAAACCTCAGAGACTTTTCAGTATCTGGGCCTGCCCAATCCAGTCATCCCGAAGGATACGCCCCTCAAGACCAAGCTCACGATCGAATCGTTCCACGTCGCTCAAGCTCCACCCGGCAATATCTGCAAAAGTCTGAACACCTGCTTTATGCAGAAGCGTCTCAACTTTCGGTCCTATCCCAGAGATCTGCTTCAAGTCACTTACTTTATTGGCAGCGGTCTGCTTTTTTGCCTTTGGTGCCAACCGAGCAGTTTCCGTTTTGACCACAGAAGCCTTCACAACTACCGTTTTTTTCGTTTCAGCCTGCCGTCTACGGGGTTTGACGGGCGCAACTGGTACCTCAGCCATCGCACCGTCGTCTTTCGTGACAACAGCCGAAACCTTGTGATCCGACACAGGTTCCTGAGACTCGAAAGCCGATTTTGCGTCACCACGATCCCGACCCGACGTCCGCATAGCCTCTTGCATGCCACTCAGAACAAGGCCCGTCATCCGGGTCGCAAGACCAAAACCAAGAGCCGTTGCGGCAGCAAACGCCGCAACAGGATTTGGCATCATCGGATTGAATGACAATGGGTTATAGACCTCAGCGAGAGAGTTGAAGTCTGTCGGTGTGACCGATATACCCTTGCCATTCTCTTTAGAGGCTTCGCCCATCATCCGCTTCCCTTTACTCGGCAGCTTCCAGAACAGCACCTTCGCTCGTGGCGTTATGCGTATACTGGTCAATGCGCGCTTCAATTTCCGGACGGAAATTGCGAATCAGCCCTTGAACAGGCCACGCAGCCGCATCACCAAGTGCGCAGATCGTATGTCCTTCAATCTGCTTGGTTACCTGAAACAGCATATCGATTTCGCGCTTCTGGGCATTGCCTCGCACCATGCGCTCCAGCACACGCATCATCCAGCCTGTGCCTTCACGACAAGGTGTGCACTGACCACAACTCTCATGCTTGAAAAATGCAGAGATGCGCCAGATCGCCTTGATAATGTCCGTGGACTTGTCCATCACAATCATGCCGCCAGTACCGAACGAGGATTTGACCTCGCGCATACCGTCAAAATCCATGATCGCATCGGCCATTTCTTCACCCTTGACGACAGGGCAGGATGCGCCACCCGGGATTACGGCCAGAAGGTTATCCCATCCGCCACGAATACCGCCGCAATGATGCTCGATCAACTCGCGGAAGGAGTGGCCCATGGCTTCTTCAAATGTGCAGGGTTTGTTGACATGGCCCGAAACCATGAACAGCTTGGTGCCAACATTGTTCGCACGACCAATGGAGGAAAACCAGCTTGCGCCACGGCGCAGGATTGTCGGCGCGACAGCAATCGATTCAACGTTATTGACCGTCGTCGGGCAGCCATAAAGGCCCATGTTGGCCGGAAATGGTGGCTTCAGGCGTGGTTGGCCTTTTTTACCTTCCAGGCTTTCCAGCAGCGCGGTTTCTTCACCACAGATGTAAGCGCCCGCACCGTGGTGCAGATAAATATCAAAATCCCAGCCATTTTTGTTGTTTTTACCCAACAGGCCGGCTTCATAACATTCATCAACAGCGATCTGAAGCGCCTCGCGCTCCCGCATGTATTCGCCGCGCAAATAAATATAGGCGGTATGAGCCCCCATGGCAAAACCGGCAATCACGCAGCCTTCCAGCAGTGTAAAGGGGTCGTGGCGCATAATGTCACGGTCTTTACAGGTACCTGGCTCGGACTCATCGGCATTGACCACCAGATAATGCGGCCGCCCGTCGCTTTCCTTCGGCATGAAGGACCACTTCAAGCCTGTTGGAAAGCCCGCGCCACCACGACCACGAAGACCTGACGCCTTCATTTCGTTGATGATCCAGTCACGGCCTTTTTCAAGGATCTGCTTGGTTCCATCCCAGTGGCCGCGGCTCATCGCGCCTTTCAGGGATTTGTCCTTCAGACCATAGATATTGGTGAAAATGCGGTCCTTATCCTGTAACATCGCTCACCCCTTGGCCTTTTCGGCACCATCAGCCTGCGCTGATTGGCCTTCGCCCCAACGCACGGGCGTAATTTCCTCTGTCAAACTGCTCAATCCACCTTCCGGTGCACTAAAGACGCGATCAATCTGCGGTCCTGTCTTGATCTCCGCACCTTTGCCTGCCTCAAACGCATCAATAATTTCTTCAAGCCGCTGCGGCGTCAAATCTTCATAGGCATCCTTGAAAATGATCACCATAGGCGCATTGACGCAGGCACCCTGACACTCAACTTCCTCCCAGGACAATGTCCCGGACTCATTGCGCTCCAGAGGCTCGGCATGAATCTTTTTCTTGCAGACTTTCATCAGCTCTTCCGAGCCGCGCAACATGCAAGGCGTGGTACCGCAGACCTGAATATGGGCTTTTGTTCCAACCGGCTTCAATTGAAACTGGGTGTAAAAAGTCGCCACTTCCAGCACCCGGATATAAGGCATGTCGAGCATGTCCGCGACGAATTCAATCGTCGCCTTGGTGACCCAACCATCCTGCTCCTGCGCGCGCATCAGCAAAGGAATCACGGCTGACTGCTGCCGACCCTCTGGGTATTTTCGAATGGTGGCCTCAGCCCAAACCGCATTTTCCTCGTTAAAGGCAAATGACGCTGGCTGGAATTTATCTTCGGCTAAACGACGAACGGACATACTTCCTCACGCCTTATCTCAGTTTATGGACACAAAAAGCAGATCCGCCATCGTGACGGAACCACCATATTGCACCAAATTATCCCATTCCGGGAACACAATGAGCTTCGCGGCACTTTCCTCGCCTGACACCCCTTCAAGGGATGCCAAGCCGGGACAGTGTCCGCCCGATAGTGTCGAATGCCACAAAGCATCACCCTCTGCAACCACAGTTGCCAGGGAAAAACTTTGCAGCATGGTCGGCACAGCAAGCTGCATCAGCGGTCTACCTCACCAAACACGATGTCCAGAGATCCCAGAACCGCCGTGACGTCAGCAAGCTGATGTCCACGCGACATGAAATCCATTGACTGCAAGTGTACAAAACCCGGTGCGCGGATCTTGCAACGATACGGCTTGTTGGAGCCGTCTGCGACAAGATAAACGCCGAATTCACCCTTGGGAGCCTCGACGGCGGCATAAACCTCGCCGGCGGGAACGTGAAAGCCTTCGGTGTAAAGTTTAAAATGGTGAATCAGTGCTTCCATCGAGCGCTTCATTTCACCGCGTTTTGGCGGAACAACCTTGCCGTCAACCGACGAAACGGGGCCAAACCGTTCAGCGCCCAAAAGCCTGTTAACGCATTGCTTCATGATTTTGACCGACTCGCGCATTTCCATCATGCGCAGCAGATAGCGATCATAGCAGTCGCCATTCTTGCCAACAGGAATGTCAAACTCAAGATCAGAATAGCATTCATAGGGTTGAGAACGGCGCAAATCCCACGCTGCACCGGAGCCGCGAACCATCACGCCGGAGAAGCCCCAGCGCCAGGCATCCTCAAGGCTGACAACGCCAATATCAACGTTACGTTGCTTGAAAATACGGTTTCCAGTCAGCAGGCCTTCGATGTCATCCAGAACCTGAAGGAATGGATCGCACCATTTACCAATATCTTCGACCAATTCCGCCGGAATATCCTGATGCACACCGCCGGGACGGAAATAGGCCGCGTGCATACGGGCACCACAGGCGCGCTCGTAAAACACCATCAGCTTTTCACGTTCTTCGAAGCCCCAGACTGGTGGAGTCATTGCGCCGACGTCCATCGCCTGCGTGGTCACGTTCATGATATGCGACAGAATACGGCCGATCTCAGAGAACAGGACACGCACCAACTGGCCACGAATCGGAATCTCAAGACCGAGTAACTTTTCAATTGCCAGGCAATAGGCATGTTCCTGATTCATCGGTGCGACATAGTCAAGCCGGTCGAAATAAGGCAATGCCTGCAAGTAGGTTTTCGCTTCGATCAACTTTTCAGTGCCGCGGTGCAGCAAACCAATATGCGGATCGACACGCTCAACGATTTCGCCATCAAGCTCCAGCACCAGACGCAGCACGCCGTGGGCCGAAGGATGTTCTGGACCAAAGTTGATGGTGAAATTACGAACGGAATGTTCAGCCATGTTAACGTCCCGCCCTCTTACTTTGCAGCCTTCTCATCGCCGGGCAGCACATAATCTGTGCCTTCCCATGGCGAGAGAAAATCAAAACTGCGGAATTCCTGCTTCAACTCTACAGGTTCATAAACCACACGCTTCACGGTGTCATCATAGCGAACCTCGACGAAGCCAGTGAGCGGAAAATCCTTACGGAGCGGATGGCCTTCAAAACCATAGTCCGTCAAAATACGCCGCAAATCTGGATGTCCGGTAAACATCACACCATAAAGATCCCAGATCTCGCGCTCAAACCAGTCTGCACCGGGAAACAGCGGACAGATCGAGGGGACGGGCTTGTCCTCGCTGGTTGAAAGCTTCACCCGGATGCGCTGATTCTGCTTCGGCGCGAGGAAATGATACACCACCTCGAAACGATCAACCCGAGCGGGATAATCAACACCGCAGACATCAATGATATTGATAAAACCGCAACGGGCGTCGTCGCGCAGGAACGACACCAGCGCAACAATATTTTCAGCATTGGTCACCAGCGTCAATTCACCGAAAGCAATATCACTCGTTGCCACGAGAGTGCTGCATTTTTCCGTGATATGGGCCGCAAGCGCTTGGAGAGCTTCACTCATCTTGTCAGTCCCTTGCCTTACCGTTCAATCGTGCCGGTGCGGCGGATTTTCTTCTGAAGCAAAAGCACGCCGTAAAGCAGAGCTTCTGCCGTGGGGGGACAGCCCGGCACATAAATATCCACAGGCACAACCCGATCACAGCCGCGAACAACCGAATAGGAATAGTGGTAATAACCACCACCATTGGCACAGGAGCCCATGGAAATGACATAACGTGGCTCCGGCATCTGGTCATAGACCTTGCGAAGCGCAGGAGCCATCTTGTTTGTCAAGGTTCCGGCAACAATCATAACGTCCGACTGGCGCGGCGACGCACGCGGAGCAACACCAAAGCGCTCCATGTCATAGCGCGGGCCAGAGGCCTGCATCAGACCTTCAACGGCGCAACAGGCCAGACCAAACTGCATCCACATCAAAGAACCTGTGCGCGCCCAGGTGATCAACGCCTGGGTTGATGTGACAATAAAGCCCTTGTCGGCAAGCTCATTGTTGATCTCGCCAAAAAACGCACTGTCATTACCAACCGGCTTGCCAGTTGTTGGATCAATGATCCCCTTCGGCTGCGGCGCAACCAGGGTTTGATTATTGTTCGGGCTCACTCCCATTCCAGGGCTCCCTTTTTCCATTCATAAATAAAGCCGATGGTCAGAACGGCAAGAAAGACCATCATGGACCAGAAACCAAACCAGCCGATTGCGCTGAAAGAAACAGCCCACGGAAACAGGAACGCGACTTCAAGGTCGAAGATAATGAAAAGAATCGACACCAGATAAAACCGGATGTCAAACTTCACACGCGCGTCATCAAACGCATTAAAGCCACACTCATAGGCAGAAAGCTTTTCCGCATCGGGGGCCTTAAACGCCACAGCAAACGGGGTGACCAGAAGAGCGATCCCGATAACCAGCGCAATTGCGATGAAAACCACGATCGGGAGGTAGGAACTGAGGAGTTCAGTCATCATATCCATCCTTGCTTGTCATCACGCCGAGCAATGTGCGCGGCCAGAACCGACAAGCCAAAAAGACTGTTGCAACGACCCGTTGGTTATCCCAGCCAGAGCAGTTGCGCAAGACCGTCAAATGCATTTCGCACATGCACACCAAGACTTTAATACACACAACAAATTGATGCACAAAAAATTTAACATTTCCGCCGTTTAAGCGTATTTTTCTGGCGTTCTGCAAAGATGATGAGTGCTTGGAAATGGCGCGAGTGACGGGGCTCGAACCCGCGACCTCCGGCGTGACAGGCCGGCACTCTAACCGACTGAGCTACACCCGCGCATTATTCGCACCTGACGGTGCAGGAATGGTTTCCCATTCGAAACATAAATTGGCTTGGCGCGAGTGACGGGGCTCGAACCCGCGACCTCCGGCGTGACAGGCCGGCACTCTAACCAACTGAGCTACACCCGCGCATTTCAACGTACAGACGTTGATAAACCAATTTTCAGAGTTATCAGGATGGCGCGAGTGACGGGGCTCGAACCCGCGACCTCCGGCGTGACAGGCCGGCACTCTAACCAACTGAGCTACACCCGCTTTTCCTGATAGGAAGATCAACTTCCCCTCTGCATCGAAGCAGCGTGTGCCGTTCGATGAGCGGCTAACTAAGGGGTTCCTTCTCAGGTGTCAAGCAAGATTGGAAACAAAATCGAAGCGAATTGATTTTTCTTTCACCTCCCCTCACCCTGTTGATAACTCTCCCTTATTTACCGGCCTGTGGAAAACTCGAAAAGCCCGGATTTAAAGGCGTTTACAACAGAAGACGCCTGCGACCTTTCAAAAAAAGCAAAAAAATGCAAAAAAGCCCTTGCGGTTTTTTCAATCACCGAATAGATCACGTCCACCGGACGCGGCGGGCATGACCCGCACAGCGAAAGGGCGATTAGCTCAGTTGGTAGAGCGCCTCGTTTACACCGAGGATGTCGGGAGTTCGAGTCTCTCATCGCCCACCATTTTCCCAAATTCGTCATATATGTCTGATAGATAGTGAAACTGTGCTCCAACTGTGGGCCGTTTTGTTTTTCAGAAAATTTATTTCACTTTCATGACGATTTATTGTGAAAACCCACTTGCAGTTTTGCAAACAAGCAGGTAGATCACAACCACCGAACGCGGCGGGCATGACCCGCCAAGCGCAAGGGCGATTAGCTCAGTTGGTAGAGCGCCTCGTTTACACCGAGGATGTCGGGAGTTCGAGTCTCTCATCGCCCACCATTTTTCGTTATATATTGTCGTTATTATTGTTGCGCTGTTGCATATGCGGGCGTTGATAATTCGTCCTTGTGCAGAAATTACGCGCTCGTCCAAAGGTTAGAGCGGCACCCTTGATCTGGAAGCAATCCGCTCAAGCGATTCGAACAATTGGTTTGATCGATTGTCCACTCCCGAAATCGTGAATGTGTTCATTGATGTGATCAAGCGGCCTCATCAAGGCCGATTTCCGTGCCGGACAACGACGGCTGTCATCTTTATGATTCGAGTTCCAACGTCAGAAACAGCCGACTCAAAAAAGCCTGCGATCCATCCAGATCGCAGGCTTTTCATCAATCCTATTTCTTTTTGTAGGCACCCAGTCCCGGACGGTAGGTCTTGTCATCCAGGAACTGCTTCAGGCCTTCATCGCGGCCTCGGGTTTTGTCCAGCAGCAACATTTGCTCCAGCTTGGCATAGATGTAATCATCCGCCAATTCCCAAGGCATGTTGCGCACCCGCTTGAATGTATCCTTGGCAGCCTTCATGGTCACCGGATTTTTCTCCAGCAGACTGGCGCAGAGTTTGCGTACACGCTCTTCAAGCTGTTCCAATGGCACGGATTCGTTGACCAAGCCCATATCACGGGCTTTTTGTCCGCCAAAGGGTTCGCCGGTCATGATGTAATAGAGCGAATCGCGGTGGTTCATCACTTCGGCAACGGCGCGCGTGACGTTACCGCCTGGCAGAATGCCCCAGTTGATTTCCGAAAGGCCAAAGGTTGCTTCGTCAGCCGCGATGGCCAGATCACAGGCGACCAGCGGATTAAAGGCACCCCCAAAGCACCAGCCATTGACCATGGCAATTGTTGGTTTTTCAAAATAGGTCAAACGCTGCCACCATCCACCGGACTGGCGGCGGCTTTTCAGCGTGGCAGAACGTGGCTTATCATCATTGTCGCGGAAATATTGTTGCAAATCCATACCGGCAGACCAGGATGTGCCTGCACCGCGCAGGACGAGAACGCCGCAGCGCTCATCACCTTCCAGTTCGTCCAGAACCTCCATCATCCGGACGTTCAACGCCGGATTCATGGCATTGCGCTTTTCAGGGCGGTTAAACGTCACAAATGCAATGCCATTGTCAAATTCGACCAGAACCGGATCGGCAGGTGTCGTCGCAGAATCAGTCATAAGTCTCTCCTTCTTGCGCGGCGCATAAGCGTAGCGTTGATTTCAAATGGTTGAATGGGTGTAATTTTGGCGCAGAACATGCTTGAGCACTTTTCCAGACGCCGTTCGTGGCAATGTTTCCACGAAAATAATGTCTTTGGGGCGCTTGAAACCTGATAGCCGCTCGGCGCAATGCGCCTGCACCTGCTCTTCTTCAAGGCTGTTATCCGAAGCAACAATCAGCGCTATGCCAACTTCACCCCATTGTGGATGGGCAACGCCAATAACCGCAACATCGGCAACACCCGGATGGGCGAGAATCGCGGCCTCGACCTCGGCCGGATACACATTCTCTCCGCCGCTGATGTACATATCCTTCAGTCGATCGGCGAGATAGACAACGCCATCCTGACAGCGGGCAAGATCGCCCGTGCGATACCAGCCATCCTCAAAGGCGGCTTGCGTCAACTCCGGCTTGTTCCAATAGCCCATTGTCACAGTCGGTCCGCGCACCCAGATCTCACCAACCTCCCCATCTGCCACCTCTTCGCCAGCATGATTGACGATCCGCAGATCAAGAAGGGGAGCCGGATAGCCGATACTGCCGGGATGGCGGGCAATCTGCACACTGTCGAGCGGCATATGGCAGGTGGTTCCCGCCTCACTCATGCCGTAACCATTCACAAGGGGAATACCGTCTTCCAGGAAACGCTCAATCAGCACGGGCGGCAAAGGTGCACCCCCGATGAAAATCGCCTTCAGCGCTTTCAATGCTGAGGGGTTCCACTCCTCGCAGCCACGAAGCGCCGACGCAATCTGGGGAACGCCACAATAATGCGTAACGCCAATCGCCTTGTCTGACATCACCGCCAAGGTACGATCAGGAATAAAACGATCCGAAATCACCAGTCGCGCACCCATCAGCATCGCCGTTCTGGCAAGCGCCACAAGACCGATGGTGTGAAAAAACGGCAAGTCGCACAGGACAACCGAATCACAGGATACATCCCCGACGAAACAGAAGTTCAGCGCCGAGAAATAGAGGTTGCGCGCGCTCAGCATCACCCCCTTGGGAACGCCCGTGGTGCCAGATGTATAAAGCAGAACACAAAGCGTATCACCGGAGCCATAAACAGGATCAACCGGATGGCAGGACTGGCTGAGACCCATCAAACCATCTGCGCCGTCCATTGCCATAACGGCAATATCGGGATTGTCTTTGACAAGACATGAGAACTCGTTTTCGAAAATCACCAGCGTCGGCTGACAATCTTCCAAAATCATCTCCACTTCCACACGGTTCAAACGCCAGTTGATGGGAACAAAGATCGCCCCTATCCGCTGGCAGGCAAAGCAAGCCGCAAGCTGACCAATGGAATTGCGTCCGATAAAAGCAAACCGCACGGGGGCTTGCGCGCCAGCTGCCCGCGCCAGCAACACACTGGCGATACGCCCAATCAAGGTATCAAATTCAGCATAGCTGAGGGCTTGCCCTGTTTTGACATCCATAACCGCCGGGCGGTCGGGGCCAACCCGTGCGCGAAACCGAACTGGATCTTCCGATTCCATTCCAACAAAAGAGTGCGTGTCGCGCGAAACCGCGACGATACCGTTCTTCATTGAATCCTCCCGGATCGCCTCTCCCAGACGATCAATTAGTATGTATTACATATTATCCATTCTTTTGCTCCACACAAGCGAAATCTGCCCTATAAAGAAAAATGACAAAGACGATCCTCACGAACTGGATGACAGCATGAACAGTTTCAACACAACGGGAGAATGCCAGCCCTCTTCCACCGGAGCGGTGACATTGGGCGATCTGGAGAATATTCTCGGATTTCATTTGCGGTTGGCCAATGTGGCCGTGTTTCAGGATTATCAGCTTACCATGGCAGGCCTTGCGCTGACTGCGAAGCAATTTGCCGTGCTGGAACTGATTGAAGCGAATCCAGGAGCCAGTCAGATTGATCTGGCCCATTGCCTGCGCATGGACAAGGCATCGATGATGGCGCTGGTCAACAAACTTGAGGGCCGCAATGCCATTGAGCGCCGACCAAGCGCTGTTGATCGCCGCCGTCAGGAATTGTTCATCACAGCAGAAGGCACAGTCTTGGCAACGACGGCCAAAAAACTGCGCGAGGCCCATGAGGCGCGCTTCAAAGAGCGGTTTTCGGCTGAGGAACTGGTCGAACTGGTCTCTTATCTCCAGCGGATATACACAAACGCCGCAGTGCCATTCGAGCAGGATGCTGAGGCCGATCTGGCCTGAGCTACACTCAAAAAGCACTCTTCCATAAAAAAACCCGGCTCAACGCCGGGTCTTTAATTTTGCTTATCGGTATACCGTTGTTTGAATTTGTCTGATCAGAAAAACCGGGTTCCACTTTTCCCTGACAAACTCTGGAGTCTGTCAGGTTCAGATTGAACCAGACAGACTCCAGATTCTTTTACTTTCGTTTGTCTTTTCGGGAAAACCGGTGACCACTTTTCCCTGACAAACTCTGGAGTCTGCCAGGTTCAGATTGAACCAGACAGACTCCAGATTCTTTTGCTTTCGTTTGTCTTTTCGGGAAAACCGGTGACCACTTTTCCCTGACAAACTCTAAACGGAATACAGAAACTCAGCTGTTTACAGCGTCCTTCAGGCCCTTGCCGGCCGTGAACTTCGGCACGTTGCGGGCTGGAATATCAACTTCTGCGCCGGTTGAAGGGTTACGGCCCTTCGAAGCTTCGCGGTGAGATACGGTGAAGGCACCAAAGCCTGCAAGGCGAATATCGCCACCGTTCTTCAGCTCAGCCTGAACCGTATCGAAAACGGCATCAACGGCCGATGCGGCGTCAGCCTTGGTGAGGCCAGCCTTTTCAGCGACTGCGGATACGAGTTCGGTCTTATTCATGTTTCCAACCTTTCTGTATGGCATGAAACGAGTCAAAAACTGCAAGTCGGGCGACAATACTCATGCCCATGCCCGTCGCAAGCCAAAAGCACCGCAATCGCCTGAAAAACAAGGCTTGCAGCGATGTTTACACAAAAAAGGCTGGCAAAAATGCCAGCCTTTTTCAATTTTCAGTCAGATTACGACAACATCGTGGCAAAAGCAGCTCAGTGAGCCACGGTCACGCCCGATTCATCCACAGACTCAACCGTGCCAACCGCAGGCGTTTCCACCGTGCCATCCCACTCAATCGGGTCCGGCACGCGCAGCAAAGCGTGCTTGATCACCTCGCCCATTCTGGACACTGGCACGATTTCAAGACCGTTCTTCACATTGTCCGGGATGTCCGCCAGATCCTTGGCGTTTTCTTCCGGTATCAGAACCTTCTTGATGCCGCCACGCAGCGCTGCCAGCAGTTTTTCCTTCAAACCGCCAATCGGAAGCACGCGACCACGCAGGGTAATTTCCCCTGTCATCGCCACATCCTTGTTGACAGGAATGCCGGTCATGATCGACACGATCGCCGTTGCCATGGCCACGCCTGCCGATGGACCATCCTTGGGCGTTGCGCCTTCCGGCACATGGACGTGAATGTCTGACTTGTCGAAACGCGGTGGCTCAATGCCAAAATCAACGGCACGCGAGCGAACATACGATGCCGCAGCCGAAATCGACTCCTTCATCACGTCCTTCAGATTGCCGGTCACCGTCATGCGGCCCTTGCCAGGCATCATCACGCCTTCAATGGTCAGCAATTCGCCGCCCACTTCCGTCCAGGCCAGGCCGGTCACGATACCAACCTGATCCTCGCCTTCTGCTTCGCCATGGCGATAGCGCGGAACGCCGAGATAATCATTGATATTGGTCGCCGTCACAGTCACCGAACTGCTCTTGCCCTTGATGATTTCCGTCACCGCTTTACGGGCAACCTTCATCAATTCGCGCTCAAGACTACGCACACCGGCTTCGCGGGTATATTGCTGAATGATCGCCACAATCGCATCATCGGCAAGAATGAATTCTTCCGGCCGCAAGGCATGTTCCTTGATGGCCTTTGGCAGCAGATGCCGCTTGGCAATCTCCAGCTTTTCATCTTCCGTGTAGCCAGCAATACGGATGATTTCCATGCGGTCCATCAAAGGACCGGGAATGTTGAGTGTATTGGCTGTGGTGATGAACATCACGTTGGAAAGGTCGTATTCAACCTCCAGGTAATGGTCCATGAATGTTGCGTTCTGTTCGGGATCCAGCACCTCCAGCATGGCAGATGATGGATCGCCACGGAAATCCTGACCCATCTTGTCGATTTCATCGAGCAGGAAGAGCGGGTTGGACTTCTTGGCCTTTTTCATCGACTGAATGACCTTGCCGGGCATGGAGCCAATGTAGGTGCGCCGATGACCCCGGATTTCCGCCTCATCACGCACGCCGCCCAGTGCCATGCGGACATATTCGCGCCCTGTGGCCTTGGCAATCGAGCGTGCCAGCGAGGTTTTACCAACGCCCGGAGGGCCGACGAGGCACAGGATTGGTCCCTTCAGCTTGGTCGCACGGGCCTGAACGGCCAGATATTCGATAATGCGTTCCTTGACCTTGTCGAGACCGAAATGGTCTTCATCAAGAAGCTTTTCAGCGGCGTTCAGATCAATCCGCACCTTCGACTTCTTGCCCCAAGGCAGGCTCAACATCCAATCCAGATAGTTGCGCACAACCGTGGCTTCCGCCGACATCGGGCTCATATGCTTGAGCTTTTTCAACTCGGCATCGGCCTTGTCTTTGGCTTCCTTGGTCAGCTTGGTCTTGGAGATGCGGTCTTCCAGCTCGGCCATTTCGTCACGGCCATCTTCGCCGTCACCAAGCTCTTTCTGAATCGCCTTCATCTGTTCGTTCAGATAGTATTCGCGCTGGGTCTTTTCCATCTGGCGCTTGACGCGCGAGCGGATACGCTTTTCCACCTGAAGAACGGAGATTTCGCCTTCCATGAAGCCAAGCGCCTTTTCAAGGCGGGTCTTCACGCTCACCGTTTCCAGCATTTCCTGCTTCTCGGTGACCTTGATGGACAGATGCGACGCGACCGTATCGGCCAGCTTGGAATAATCCTCGATCTGGCTGGCGGCACCGACAACTTCCGGTGAAATCTTCTTGTTGAGTTTGACGTAATTTTCAAACTCAGACACGACTGAGCGGCTCAAAGCCTCGTTTTCAACCGGGTCTTCGTCAGGTTCGGCCAGCATATCGGCATAGGCTTCGTAGAAATCTTCGCGTGCGGTGTAGCTGGAAATTTTCGCACGCGCCTTGCCTTCGATCAGCACTTTAACGGTGCCGTCGGGCAGTTTCAGCAGTTGCAAAACATTCGCAATGGTGCCGACGTCGTAAATCGCATCGATAGCCGGATCATCATCACTGGCACTGATCTGGGTGGCCAGCATGATCTGTTTGTCAGTGCCCATGACTTCTTCAAGGGCACGAATGGACTTCTCGCGCCCTACAAAGAGCGGCACGATCATGTGCGGAAACACCACGATGTCACGCAACGGCAGCACCGGATAGGTATCGGCCTCAGCCGTGACAGAGGTCACTTTAGTCATTCCATTTCCTTTCATCGTCCCGTTGCCGGGACCCAAATCCGCGCTCACTCGCCGCGGGGGACATGGTTATGTTGTCTCACACACTGAAGTGGAGACCCGAGCCTTAAAATTCAAGCCTGTCGGCCTTTCCAGACACAAAAGCATAAGATCGGGCACATTGACGCAAAACACAAAGTCCCCATCAGACTTTCAAATCAAGCGAAGCAGTTGAACAGTCATAAACCATTCAAAAAGCCCCTGCAAACGACTGAGGCCCGGAATAAGGCGCAAAGATAAAAAAGCTGGCATCTGTCAGCAAATACATTGCAAACAACGCAGATTCCAAAAGCAACAGGCCTTGCACAAACAATGAAGCCCGCACAGAGCGGGCTTCAACAACACATATGGAGCTTGCTTAAACCCCTTAAGCCGAAGCGTTGACTTTCTCTTCCTGACGATCCGCATAGATATAGAGTGGACGCGCCGTACCCCGGACAACTTCATCCGAGATCACCACTTCACGCACACCTTCAAGCTCAGGCAGCTCGAACATGGTATCGAGGAGGATTTTTTCCATGATGGAACGCAGACCACGCGCGCCGGTTTTGCGGGTAATCGCACGACGGGCAATCTCGCGCAGAGCGTCTTCGTGGAAGTTCAAATCCACATCTTCCATCTCGAACAGACGCTGATACTGCTTCACCAAAGCATTCTTCGGCTCAGACAGAATCTGGATCAGGGCATCTTCATCAAGATCTTCGAGGGTTGCCAGCACAGGCAGACGACCGATAAACTCGGGGATAAGGCCAAATTTTACCAGATCCTCCGGCTCAAGCTCGCGCAGAACCTCGCCAACACGACGATCTTCCGGCGAGGCAACAGATGCACCAAAGCCGATGGAGGTCTTTTCGCCGCGCGCCGAAATGATCTTGTCGAGACCGGCAAACGCACCGCCGCAAATAAACAGGATGTTGGTGGTATCCACTTGCAGGAATTCCTGCTGGGGATGCTTGCGGCCACCCTGCGGCGGAACGGAAGCAACCGTACCTTCCATGATCTTCAACAGCGCCTGCTGCACACCCTCGCCCGACACGTCGCGGGTGATCGAAGGATTGTCAGACTTGCGGCTGATCTTGTCCACTTCGTCGATGTACACGATACCGCGCTGGGCGCGCTCCACATTGTAATCGGCAGACTGGAGCAGCTTGAGAATGATGTTTTCCACATCCTCACCCACATAGCCAGCTTCTGTCAGCGTGGTGGCGTCCGCCATGGTGAAGGGCACATCGATGATGCGAGCCAGCGTCTGGGCAAGATAGGTCTTGCCGCAGCCGGTTGGGCCGACCAGCAGAATGTTGGATTTTGCAAGCTCAACCTCGCCACCGCCCTTGGAGGCGTGCGAAAGGCGCTTGTAATGATTGTGCACAGCCACAGACAGCACTTTTTTAGCCTGTTTCTGGCCAATCACATATTCGTCAAGGGTCTTGATGATGTCCTGAGGCGTTGGAACACCTTCACGAGACTTGACCATCGAACTTTTGTTTTCTTCGCGGATAATATCCATGCAAAGTTCGACGCATTCATCGCAAATGAACACGGTCGGGCCAGCAATCAGCTTGCGGACCTCGTGCTGGCTTTTGCCGCAGAACGAACAATACAGGGTATTTTTGGAGTCACCGCCGTTGCTTCCGCTGACTTTGCTCATAACTTTTTCCTTCCAGCACGCCGCACCAGCAATTACTGGTTCGCGGTCTACTCACATCGCCCCTCTTCCACCTCCAGGCGGCGGGGACGAAATCGGTTCAGAGGTACTATCCAGCTCTCAAAAAGTCACATCATTGAGCTGACGGCAACGAAAACCTCCGAGAATATTCAGACTATGTCATAAAAGTTCAACATAGCCTTAATAACTACTATTAGCGCGTTCGGCCTCAGATTAAACCCCCTCCATGGATCGTAGCTTACGATTTCCATGGAAGGAGCGGCCAAACCCACATCAAGATGCCGTTACACCTTCAATCTCGGCGCGCGTCGTCAAGATCTTGTCAATCAGACCCCATTCTTTTGCATCCGCCGATTCCATAAAATGGTCACGGTCAAGCGTTTGCTCAACTTCTTCCAGTGTCCGGCCAGTGTGTTTGACATACACTTCATTCAGCCGACGCTTCATCTTGATGATGTCGCGGGCGTGGCGCTCGATGTCCGATGCCTGCCCCTGAAAGCCGCCAGACGGCTGATGCACCATGATGCGCGCGTTTGGCGTGGCAAAACGCATTCCCTTTTCGCCAGCGGCCAGCAGCAACGAACCCATGGAGGCAGCCTGGCCAATGCACAGCGTCGACACGGCAGGACGAATAAACTGCATTGTATCGTAAATCGCCATGCCAGCCGTTACAACCCCGCCCGGAGAGTTGATGTAAATGGCAATTTCTTTCTTCGGATTTTCCGCTTCCAGAAACAGGAGCTGGGCGCACACGAGCGACGCCATATGATCTTCCACCGGGCCGGTGAGGAAGATGATCCGCTCCTTCAGCAGACGCGAATAGATGTCATAGGACCGCTCGCCGCGATTGGTCTGCTCGACGACCATCGGCACGAGCGCCATGGCGGTATCAACTGGATTTCTCATGTCCGTCCTTTTCAACCCATTCCCAACATATAAAACCTGCGGCCAACATAAAAAAGCCTCGGCGGGAATCAATTCCAAATGCTGTCAATCCCATACATAGAGTGTATGCCCCCCAGACTTCAAGACGCGAGCAAAGGATATCCTTAATCGCCTGTATTCGACAATCGACTTAATACCCGCATCCACACCAGCTTTTCAGCCATGCTGAAAAGCCACACATCGCTGCAAACGTGAACTATAAACAGCGTGCGGCCTATGGACCCAATCCAGCATTTGCAACCCTGGCAAAAAAACGCTTAAGATGGTTTTGTCGCTGCACCCGGTTTTTAAGCGCATTTCACCCCTGCCGCAGGCGGGGTCATCACAATTCCATGGCATTAAGGGCAAAAGACATTGCTTGATGTGAGAACTGCTTTTTTTATGTGGAGCGTGCAGGCGCTCACACTTTCCGTTCTTCTGCTCGCAGTCTGGCTTCATGACCGCTCCCAGCGCCATTATCTGTTATTCTGCATTGGCTTTGCGCTGAACAGTCTTGGTGGCATATCACTGACGCTTCGGGGCAGTATCAGTGATTTTCTGACCATTTACCTCAGCAACTGTCTGGTTCTGATGTCATTGTGCCTTTGGGCCAATGGGTTGCGCGTGTTTGATGGCCGCAAATGGGCTATCTGGCCCGCGCTACCGCCGCTGATCTGGGCTGTGGCCAATCTTTTTCCCGCCATTTACGGTCATTTTGTCAGCCGACTTATCGTCTATTCCTTCAGCTCTGCCCTGGGTTACATTTTCCTGGCATCGACTCTGCTGACATCACGGCTCAGCACCGCTCGATACAGGCAGATGCTGGCCAGCCTGTGGGTCGCGCAATGCATCATGGCGCTGAGCTTTGGGTTTTATGGGCTTTTTGCTCAGCCAGAAAACCTTATTGGCATTCCCTTTCTTGGCTCGCTTGTTTTGCTGTTTATCGCCTGCATGGTGTCAACCATCGTGCTTTTGTCAAAAATCATCATGGATCGAAACGAGCAAAAACTGAAAAAGCTCGTGATCACCGACCCCCTGACCGGTGCGCTGAACCGGCGTGGCCTGATTGAAGCAGCAAGCCAGATGAAGCAGAAGACCGCAAAGGATAAGCTGCTGGCGTTGCTGGTTTTCGATCTGGACCATTTCAAATCCATCAACGACACATTCGGCCATCAGGTCGGTGACACCGTGCTCTCGTTCTTTGCAGATATGGTGACCCCGATCATCGCCAAGGCCGGTCTTGACATGGAGGGCCTGTTCGCACGCTCCGGCGGCGAGGAGTTCTGCGCCTTGATCCCTGTGACCAACCTGCGGCAGGCAGCCGGACTTGCAGAGCAGATCCGCACGATGGTGGCCAGCACGCCGATTGTGGTCGACAAAGGAACCGTGCGCTTAACCACCAGTATCGGTGTTTCCGGCGTTGCAGCCGCTGACTTTGACTTTGATTCCGTGATGAGTCAGGCGGACCACGGCCTGTATAAAGCCAAAGCCGATGGGCGCAATCGCACTGCAATCGCCCGTGGTGACAGCGTCTATTGTCTTGGCCCGGCCTTAGAGCCGGGCAGCCCTGCCGCAATCGATCAGGATACCGATCTTCAGGTGGCTGCTCTGCGTCGCCTCACGCAACGTCAGCTTCACCCGGAATCGTGATAGACCATTTTATACAGCATCGTGCCTGTTCCGATTTTCGGCAGGATGATGTCGTGATCATCAGATACACTTATCAGGCGCACAATGACCATTCCCTCTCCCCTGTCCATCGATATTACCAGTCGCTCCGTCCGGCTTGATGCCAGCGATCCCGCATTCTATGAGAACCCCAATACCGTCTATGCGGCTCTGCATCAGCAGGTGCCGACGTTTTATTGGGAGCAGCAGAAGCAATGGTTTTTCAGCGGCTATGATCTTGTCAATGCGCTGTTGCGCGACAAGCGGTTTGGTCGCCAGATTCTGCATATCGCCAGCCGGGAAGAGCTGGATATGCCACCTCCGGCGGACCATACCCGCCATTTTGATGCGGCAGAGGCCTGGTCGTTGCTGGAGCTGGAACCGCCCGAGCACACACGCCTGCGCACTCTGGTCAACCGTGCCTTCGTCTCGCGCCATGTGGAGAAGATGACACCCGAAATCATTGATCTGACGAACAGCCTGATTGATGCCTTTGAAAAAGACGGCAAGACAGAGCTTCTCTCCAGTTTTGCCGACATCATTCCCGTCACCATGATTGCCCGAATGATCGGCATTCCCGATGCGATGGGGCCACAATTGCTCAAATGGTCCCATGACTATGTCGGCATGTATATGTTCAAACGCAGCCGCGCTGATGAGGACGCTGCCGATCAATCCGCCAAGGAATTTGCCGATTACATCCGCAGCATGATTGCGCAGCGCCGGGCAGAGCCGAGAGATGATCTGCTCAGCCACATGATTCACACCGAGCACAAAGGCCAATTCCTGAGTGAGGATGAGCTGATCTCCACCACCATTGTGCTGCTCAACGCAGGTCATGAAGCAACCGTGCATCAGATTGGCAATTCGGTGCGGGTGATTCTGGAAAGTGGCCTGAACCCGGCAGAGCTTTTTACGGATGCCCAAGCCACCGAGCGCACGGTGGAGGAATGCCTGCGCATCTGTGCGCCGGTGCATATTTTCCAGCGCTACTGTCTGGAGCCTTGCACGATTGACGGTGTGAGCCTCAAGCGGGGCGACAAGATCAGTCTGATTCTGGCTGCCGCCAATCTGGACCCGAACAAATTTCCAGACCCTCTCACCTTCAAGCCGCAACGCAATGAGGGTGCCAACCTGTCTTTCGGGGCTGGCATTCACTTTTGCATTGGCGCGCCGCTGGCAAGGCTGGAGCTAAACCTCGTGCTCCCGCTGTTGTTCAGGCGTCTGCCGGGTTTGCAACTGGCAAGCCGCCCAAAGGTGAAAGATGTCTATCATTTTCACGGATTGGAGCGGCTTGATCTCGTCTGGTGAGGCGGTCTCCTGTCAGAAACGGACGACGTAATCCTTGCGGGTGGTTTCAACCACCTGCCAGATGCCCGTGAAGCCGGGCTTTATGATCATGCGATCGCCTGCGCGCAGGTGCACAGGCGCTGCCCCATCTTCCGTGACAATGGAATAGCCTTCGAGAATGGAAAAATACTCCCATTCCTCATAGGCCACCCGCCATGTGCCGGGGGTGGATTGCCACACCCCGGCGTAGAGACCGTGACCGGCCTCTTCAAGGTTCCAGGTCAAAAAACGCGGATCGCCCTCCAGCAGCCGATCCGGCGCAGGTGCCCCCTCTTCCGGCTCAACGGTTGAAAGGTCAAAACGCAGTGTATTGGACATGACCTGTGCTCCTAGACAACATCACGCTTTTGCCAAAGCCTGCTCCAGATCAGCAATAATGTCTTCCGGGTCTTCAATACCAACGGAAAGGCGCACCACATCCGGCCCGGCACCGGCCGCCACCTGCTGCTCCGGCGACAATTGCGCGTGGGTGGTTGAGGCTGGGTGAATAACGAGCGAGCGCGTATCGCCGATATTGGCAAGATGGGAGAAAAGCTGCAAGCCTTCCACCAGAGCCTTGCCCGCCGCATAACCACCCTTGACGCCAAAGGTAAACACGGCCCCGGCCCCTTTGGGCGAATAGCGCTGCTGGAGCGCATGATTGGGATCATCCGGCAGGCCCGCGTAAGACACCCACGCCACTTTCGGATGGTTTTTCAGCCAATGGGCCACTTTCAGCGCATTGTCGCAATGACGCTGCATTCTGAGCGGCAGGGTTTCAATGCCGGTGATGATTAAAAAGGCGTTCATTGGTGCAATTGCCGGCCCCAGATCACGCAGGCCCAGCACGCGGCAGGCAATGGCAAAAGCCATATTGCCAAAGGCCTGATGCAGGATCACACCGCCATATTCAGAGCGCGGCTGCGACAGCGTGGTAAATTTGCCCGACTGTGACCAGTCAAACGTGCCGCCATCAACGATGACGCCCCCCATGGAATTGCCATGGCCCCCGAGGAACTTTGTGGCAGAATGCACAACAATATCCGCACCATGCTCCAGCGGACGCACCAGATAGGGGCTGGCCATGGTATTATCGACAATCAGCGGCAGACCATGGCGACGCGCAACGGCAGCAATGGCCGCAATGTCAACAAACTTGCCTGCCGGATTGGCCAGACTCTCAATAAAAATCGCGCGGGTGCGATCATCAATCTGGGCGGCAAAGCTTTCTGGATCATCGGTATCGGCCCAGCGCACCTGCCAGCCGAAATTGCTAAAAGCATGGCCAAACTGATTGATCGAGCCGCCATAGAGTTTTTTGGCCGCAACGAAATTATCGCCAGACTGCATCAACGTGTGAAACACCAGCATTTGCGCTGCATGGCCAGACGCCACAGCAAGCGCTGCCGTGCCACCTTCCAGCGCCGCCACGCGCTCTTCCAGCACGCCCTGCGTCGGATTCATGATGCGGGTGTAGATATTACCAAACTGCTTGAGACCAAACAGGGCGGCAGCATGGTCTGCATCTTCAAACACATAAGCCGTCGTCTGATAAATCGGTGTTGTGCGTGCGCCCGTCGTCGGATCTGGCTGCGCACCGGCGTGAACGGCCAGCGTCGCAAAGCCAGGATTGTTGTGAGACATGATTTTCCTCCCTAAAATGATGTGGGCTATCAGAGTGCCCTTTTGCATATGTGTGAAATCAGGATCACCCTGCTGTCAAAACCAAAGTCTCTGTGTGTTCGACAAAAATTGCAAGATTGAAGAACCATTCAAACAGAGCGACAAAACAAATACTTATCGCCAGATCGTTCCATTGAAAAAAACTATTCTAACCACCGACGCCAATCAGGCGGGGATGCTCGATGGCCGGGCAGCGGTTCATCACCATTTTCAGGCCGGCGGCCTCGGCTTTGGCAGCGGCGGCATCGTCACGTACACCAAGCTGCGCCCAGATCACCTGCGGCCTTGGGCTCATGGCCAAAGCTTCATCCACAACACCATTCAGATAGTCACTGGCACGGAACACCTCAACCATATCCACAGCATCAGGAATATCCGCCAGCCGCGCATACACTGTCTGCCCCAGAATCTGCTTGCCCGCCTGACCGGGATTGACAGGAATGACCTTATAGCCGCGCTCCAGCAGAAAACGCATCACACCATAGCTGGGACGCTCCGGGTTGGGTGAGGCCCCGGTCAGCGCAATCACCTTTACATCGGTCAAAATTTCCCGGAGATAGGCGCTGTCATAATCATCGTGCTGCATGGTCATTGCCTCCCCCGACAGCTGATCGTATCGGGTCATCGGTATCACGCGATATTGACGAGAGTTCGTCACAGCACCAGATATACAGGCAATGCCTCAAAAATGGCAATGCGCGCAAGGGATGGGAGATATGCTGATGAAACCGCTGGCAGGCATGGCACTTTGCCTTGGGATCGCGCTTTGCAGCAGCAATGCGCTGGCCATCAACCGATACAATGTCACAACGTTGACCTGCGACAATGCACGGCAAATTCTGCGTGATCAGGGAGCTGCCATTTTTCGCTATCCTTCAAAAAAGGTCAGCGGCATGACACTCTACGACCGCTATGTGCGCAACAGTCAGTCTTGCGACTATGACGAATATGCCGAGCGTGCCACTGTGCCCACCAGCGACAATCTCAAGTGTCCCGTGCTGAATTGCGAACCCATCAGCAATCTGGATGATAGCTGGCCTCGCTTCATTCCGCATAACTCTTTGTAATCCTGTTTTGAAAATGGCCGATTGAGCAAATGACCGATTGAGCAAATGGTCGAAAACCATCGCTCACGCCACGCCATGATCCGCATGAGCCGGATGGGTCGCCTCGTAAACCAGCGGGTATTCCGCCACCAGCGACCGGTTCATGACCACGTCAATGCCAGCCGCTTCAGCGCGGGCGGCAGCGACATCATCACGCACGCCCAACTGACCCCAGATCGCCTTTGGCAGAACCGGAAGCGCCAGAACCTCATCGACCACGCCAGCAAAAGCATCGGACTGGCGAAACACATCGACAAGATCAATCTGCCCCGGAATCTCCGCAAGGCTTGCATAGACGTGACATCCAAGGATTTTCTGACCGGCAAGCAGGGGATTCACCGGGAAGACCGTATATCGCTTGCCCAGCAAAAACCCCAGAACCCAATGACTTGGCCGATCATCCCGCGCCGACACGCCCACCAGTGCAACAGTCTGTGTCTGTTGCAGAATACGACGCAGGAAGTCATTGCTGTAAGCATCATGGTCCATGGTATCATCCTCCCCGGTTCTACCGCACAATTCCTTAGATCGGCATCGATTTAAGGAATTGTGCAATATGTCACCGATCACTCAGGATACGCATTATGTTATCGCCACAGCCTATACTGAGCAGATTAACAATATCAGATTTTTCTAAACAAAAAAAGGCATGAACAGAGGCGATCTCACCGTGTTTATGCAGCGCATTCCACCCAAGAATACAACCAGACGCTTTATGCTGCGCGCTGTGACGTGATTTCAGCCATAATTGACCAGCGTCAAGAATGCAGAAATAGCCATGCTAACATGCTAGCGCTGTCAGATAACAGGCTCTGAAACTCGCATAATAGCGACAGAAGTGACACACATCACACGGCCATCATGAAATCTTATTTTGTTCTTCTAAAATTCCTTTTTTGTTCAATGTCACTTTAGCAAGATCGAAAAGAAAAACACCAATAATTACAATTGGTTTGTGATGCAAATAGTTGCCCTGAAAACCCGACAGAATAATTCATGAAATCGAAAAAAACGACCCGATTTTCCGCATTTTTTACCCTAAAAACAAAAGGGCCAATTTACCGGGTGTCGTGTCATCAAAATTCATTTTCAATCTATGCGTGCTATTACATCCACAGTCAAAAACGCATCCCGCCATTACTCTCTAAAGATGCAGAAACATCACACTCAAAATAACTTTGCGACTTCAGGACTGATGTGCTGAAGATAAAAGTCCGTTCAAAAATTCTCTCGGGTGAGACAAAATGCCAAGCACACCAACCATGAACCTGCAAGCCTTGAGCACGTTTCTGGACATTCATTTTCCGCAGCTTCATGCTGATGGGAAACATTTCAGCGTGGTGAATGTGGGACCTGCCACGGCGACAATGCGCCTGGAGCCAGACACGCGCCACTTGCGGCCCGGTGGTACGATTTCGGGGCCAGCATTGTTCACTCTGGCTGATGTGGCCTGCTGGGTTACGATTCTGGCGCAGATTGGCCCCTTCCCCATGGTGGTCACAACCAATCTCAACATCAACTTTCTGCGGCTTCCAAAAAATGAGCCTGTGGAATGCGATTGCCGGATTCTCAAGCTTGGCAGCCGTCTGGCGGTGGTCGATGCGCTCATTCATCAGGGCAATGAGGCGGAGCCGGTGGCGCAGGCAACCGCAACCTATTCCATACCGCCACGCCAATAAAGCGCCATGTGACGGGAGATATGATGTGGTAAAATAAAACCACACACACAAGCCATTGTTTTAAAACAGCATTTCAAAACCGCCATCTCCTGACCCCATCTTGACCAAAACAGCGGCCCTCACTATAACGCAGCCAACACGCGATCTTTCAGGGTCGTCTGTTTTTTTGTGCAGCAATCTTCACAAAAACAAGCAACAAAAAACGATCCCTATGGCGCATGTCCGCAATGACAGAAGCCGGAAGGGACCAAGAGAAAGTGAACCCTATGTCTACCTTCGTTCAGAAGCCCGCCGAGGTGGAGAAGAAGTGGATCATCATCGACGCCGAAGGCCTCGTTGTTGGTCGCCTCGCCACCATCATTGCTACCCGCCTGCGCGGCAAGCACAAAGCAACCTACACCCAGCACGTTGACGATGGTGACAATGTCATCGTGATCAATGCCGAAAAGGTTGTTCTGACCGGCAAGAAATATTCTGACAAGACTTACTACTGGCACACCGGCTATCCGGGTGGCATCAAGGAGCGCACAGCGCGCCAGATCATTGAAGGCCGCTTTCCTGAGCGCGTTCTTGAAAAGGCTGTTGAGCGCATGATCCCACGTGGTCCGCTTGGCCGTCGCCAGATGAAGAACCTGCGCGTATACGCAGGCTCCAACCACCCCCACGAAGCCCAGCAGCCTGTCGCTCTCGACGTGGCATCGCTGAACAGCAAGAACGTAAGGAGCGCCTAAGTATGGCTGACCTCTCTTCCCTGAAGGATCTCGGCACTGCACAGGAAGCTTCTGCTCCAGTTCACGTGCGCAAGGTTGACGCTCAAGGCCGCTCTTATGCGACCGGCAAGCGCAAGAACGCTATTGCCCGCGTTTGGGTAAAGCCAGGCACTGGCAAGATCACGGTCAACGGCCGCGATTTCCCAGTTTACTTCGCTCGTCCTGTGCTTCAGATGATTCTGAAGCAGCCAATCGTTGCTGCTGCACGCGTTGACCAGTTCGACATCGTTGCAACGGTGACCGGTGGCGGTCTTTCCGGCCAGGCTGGCGCTGTTCGTCACGGCATTTCCAAGGCACTCACCTACTTCGAGCCGGGCCTTCGCTCTGTTCTGAAGAAGGGTGGCTTCCTGACCCGCGACAGCCGCGTTGTTGAACGTAAGAAGTACGGCAAGGCAAAAGCCCGTCGTTCTTTCCAGTTCTCGAAGCGTTAATCGTTTTCGAATTTGGCATTTGGAAAGCGGGGCTCAAGCCCCGCTTTTTTTGTTCTGCAATCATCACGCAATTGAATTGGTTTATCACGCTTGTGATGCGTAAAAAGAACACCTACGGAACAGTTCGAAAAGGCTTCCCCATGCCCTCGCCGTTTGCCGCTCTTCCCGCTCCGCCTTATTATGTTGTCTGTTTTTCATCGGCCCGCACGGACGTTGATAACGGCTATGGCACCATGGCCGATGCCATGGTGGCTCTCGCCAGCCAGCAACCGGGCTTTCTCGGCGTCGAATCCGCGCGCGGCACAGACGGATTTGGCATCACCAATTCCTATTGGGCAGATGAAACCTCAATCCGCAACTGGAAGAAAGTGGTTGACCACCTTGCCGCCCAAAGCCAAGGTCGGGCAGAATGGTATAGCCATTATGAGGTGAAGGTGGCCAAGGTCGAGCGGGCCTATAGTTTTCACAAACCGGAACGGTGACCATGGCAGACAAATCCATCGACCACGCCTTCACAGCACCAGACCTGACATCGGCGGCCACCGACCCGACCTATGCCGGCGCGCTGTCCTTCATGCGCAGGCGCTATACCAAGGCGCTGGATGGGGTGGATACGGTTGTCTGGGGCATTCCGTTTGACGCCGCCACATCCAACCGGCCCGGCACCCGGTTTGGACCACAGGCCATTCGTCGCGCGTCGGCGATTTTTGACAATGATCCGCAATATCCATTTGAGCGTGATCTGTTTGCCGCCATGCCCACCATTGATTATGGCGATTGCCGTCTGGACTATGGCAATCATTGGGACACACCGGCCGCCATCGAGAAGGAAGCGGCCCATATTCTCGCAAAAGTCAATTTTCTGCTCACGCTCGGCGGCGATCATTTCATCACATGGCCCTTGCTGAAAGCCCATGTGGCCAAACATGGCCCCTTGGCGCTGGTGCAGTTTGATGCCCATCAGGACACATGGTTTGATGATGGTAAGCGCATTGACCATGGCTCGTTTGTGGGGAGAGCGGTGCGCGAAGGTTTGATTGATCCCAGCCATTCGATTCAGATCGGCATTCGCACCCATGCGCCGGACGATTGCGGCATCCGCATTGTCTACGGCCATGAGGTGGAAGACATGCGGACAGCCGAGATTGCCGCGCTGATTCTGGAGCATACGGCAGGCAAGCCCGCCTACCTCTCCTTTGATATTGATTGCCTTGACCCCGCCTTTGCGCCGGGCACTGGCACACCAGTGGCGGGCGGACCATCGAGCGCAAAAATTCTCTCGGTGCTGCAAAACCTTCATCCGCTCGACATCAGAGGGGCCGATGTTGTCGAAGTGGCTCCGGCTTATGACCATGCCGACATCACCGCCATTGCAGGGGCAACGGTAGCGATGTATATGCTGGGCCTGCGTGCCGAGCGCTTGGCGCGGTAACGTTCACAGATTGATTCAACATATTGCAGGACTGATTCCGAAAAGCGGGACAAGCACCTGAAAAGAGAGGCTAAAATGACAGCGAAGATCTTCATTGATGGCGAACACGGCACCACCGGCCTGCAAATCCGCAGCCGCATGGCCGACCGCCGCGATGTGGAACTGCTGTCTATTCCCGAAGCCGAGCGTCGCAATGCTGCGATGCGCGAAGATATGCTCAACAGCGCCGATATTGCGATTTTGTGCCTGCCGGATGATGCATCCCGCGAGGCCGTCGCCATGGTGGCTGGCAACAATAACGTGCGGATTATCGACACCTCGACCGCCTTTCGCGTCGCCCCCGACTGGGCCTATGGCTTTGCCGAAATGGACAAGGCACAGGCCGATAAAATTCGTTCGGCCCGCCTGGTTGCCAATCCGGGCTGCTATCCCACGGGTGCTGTGTCACTGATCCGCCCGCTTCGTGCGGCTGGGATTTTGCCTGACGGCTATCCGGTGTCCATCAATGCAGTCACAGGCTACACTGGCGGCGGCAAGCAGTTGATTGCCCAGATGGAAGATAAGACGCATCCTGATTATCTGGCAGTGAATAATTATCTTTATGGCCTTCCACTCAACCATAAACACTTGCCCGAAATGCGCATTCACGGGCTTCTGGACCGGACTCCAATGTTCTCTCCGTCTGTTGGCCGCTTCCCACAAGGTATGATCGTTCAGGTTCCGCTGTTCCTTGAAGACCTGAAGGACGGAGCGAATCTGGAAACCATCCATGCAGCGCTGGTTGCCCATTATGCAGGCCAGAACATTGTCAACGTTGTGCCTCTTGCAGAAAGCGCAACACTGCCGCGTGTCGATGCCGAAGAACTGGCGGGCAAAGACACGATGAAGCTCTTCGTGTTTGGTACACCCGGTGGTGCTCACGTCAATCTCGTGGCGCTACTCGACAATCTCGGCAAGGGTGCATCGGGTGCTGCTGTTCAGAACATGGACCTGATGCTTTCGGCTTAATAACCAGAGTTTGTCGGGCTTAAATTGAAAGCCTCCGCGCCTGATCCGCGCGGAGGTTTTTTGTTTCCGTTTTGCGAACAAGATTTCAAAGATTGTTTCGCTTTTGCTGAACAGTTCGTTGACTGATCCGAGTCTCGTCTCCTGTGCGCGCACACGCTATGGTCGCTCAACACGACAAGGAGCCTGCCATGACCACCACCCGCCTTCCCGTCTATTTCATTCCCCATGGTGGCGGTCCATGGCCGTTTATGGAACAATCCAAGGACGAAAATGGCAAAGGCCCGTGGGATGATTTGTCAGCATTTCTCAAGGGGCTTCCGGCCAGTCTGGGGCATACGCCCAAAACAATTCTGGTCATCTCCGGCCATTGGGAAAAAGAAACTGTGCCCACCGTCAGCACATCGCCTGCACCCGGTATGCTGTTTGATTATTATGGCTTTCCAGCGCATACATATGAGTTGAGCTATCCGGCAAAGGGTGATCCAGCATTGGCGCAGCATGTGCGGGATATTTTATTGGAAGCAGGCATTGCATCCGGTGAAGATGCCAACCGCGGCTTTGACCACGGCGTCTTCATTCCGATGATGGTCGCCTATCCAGACGCCAATGTGCCGCTGGTGATGCTGTCTCTCAAAGCCACACTGGATGCGCAAAGCCATCTGGCAATTGGCAAGGCACTTGGCCGCTTGCGCGATGAGGATGTGCTGATCATTGCCTCTGGCATGAGCTATCACAATATGAAGATGTTTCGCACCCGCGATGCCGCCCATGAGGCAACAGCCAAGCGCTTTGATGACTGGCTGACCGCTGCTGTCGAACTGGATGACCCTGAAGCGCGGGCCGCTCAACTGTCCCGTTGGCACAGCAACCCGGATGCGCTGGCCTGCCATGTGCCAGACCATGATCATCTCGTGCCGTTGTTTGTAGCGGCCGGTGCTGCTGGCACCGACAAGGGCGAGCGGGTTTTCAACAGCACGATTATGGGCAAGGCCTATTCAGGCTACCGTTTTGGGTAGCCTGTAAGCACCATAAAATCCACGTAGATGGGCCACCGCAAAGCCCAGCACGATCAGCGCCAGCCCTTGGTGGGCAAGCCCTGCGTGCAACGGCACATGGTGCAGAAGGGTGATAATACCAAGCACCGCCTGCGCGGCAATCAGCCAGAACAGCACCACACTGCGCTGGGCGTGCGCGGATTTTGGGGCAGCACTGAGTGACGTGACCATGTGGTAGAGCGCCACCAGAAACACGGTATAAGCCCCGATCCGATGTACAAACTGCACCGTTTTGGCGTTTTCAAAAAAGTTGACCCAGAGCGGATGCTGAATCAGAAGATCGCTTGGCACCAAAGCGCCATCCATGAGCGGCCATGTGTTATAGGCATATCCCGCCCGCAAGCCCGCCACCAGCGCCCCCAGATAAATCTGAAACAGCACCAGACACAGCAAAGCCATGGCCCAGCCTTTGGAGCTGGCCTTGGGTGGGGCATCAATCTCGCGCTTGCCCAGACCGCCCATCACCCAGACACAGGAGGAAAAAATAAGACAGGCCATGACCAGATGAGTGGCCAGACGGTATTGGCTGACTTCCGTGCGGGCCGTGAGCCCGGATGACACCATCCACCAGCCGATAAAGCCCTGCAATCCGCCCAGTGCCAGTATGGCAACCAGTTTGGGCCGCAATTGCTTTTCAACCCGCCCTGTGAGCCAGAAAAACACAAGCGGCAACGCGAAAATCATGCCAATGCTGCGGGCCAGAAACCGATGCGCCCATTCCCACCAGTAGATTTCCTTGAAACCATCCAGCGTCATGTCCTTGTTCATCACTTCATACTGCGGGATCTGCTGGTAGAGCTTGAACTCCTCCTGCCATTCCTCAATGCCAATGGGCGGAATCACCCCGTGGATCGGCTTCCATTCGGTGATTGACAGGCCGGAATTGGTCAGGCGTGTGGCCCCTCCTACCAGCACAAGCGCAAACAGCGCCACCACCACCACCCCCAGCCAGATGCGAATGGCGCGGCGATTGCGGAGTTGCTGGTTCAGAAGCGTCGATGATGACGGCGATACGGTACTGGCGATTGTCATTTGTCAATCCTCTTGCAATCCTGTTGATTTGCAACATCAGCCGGTGCAAAACAAGAGTAACAGGTTTGCGGCATGGCGTCGCGGCCAGCGTTTTCAGGATGTTGTGATGCCCGTCAGACTGAGAAAATTCATCGGAATCATTTTGATTGTTGTGCTGGTGATGCTCTATGCCGTGCTGGCCACCACCATTGCCACGCTGACGCTGGCGCAATCACCCTGGTGGGTACATTTTCTGTATTTTCTGCTGTCCGGCGTGCTGTGGGTGGTGCCCGCCATGTTGATCATCAAATGGATGGCAGGCCCTGTGCGTAAAAACCGGCTGTGATGACAGAACAACCGCTGTCCATTGATGTTTTCAGCCGGATGGAGCCGTTGGAAACACAATGGCGCGCCCTTGAGCACGACAATTATGGTTCACTGCACCAGAGCTACGACTGGTGCCATGCATGGGTTGAGACCCACAACAATCCGCTGGCCATCGTTCGTGGGCAAAAAGACGGTCGTACCGTTTTCATCCTGCCGCTGGAAATCACCAGACAAGCGATGGTGAGCACAGCCAGATGGATCGCGGCACGCTTTAGCAATATCAATACGGGCCTGTTTGACGCCACGTTTCGCCAGGAGCAAACAGGAGACGCGGCCGGATCATTGGGCAGGCAGATTACGGATGCCCTGAACGGGCGCGCCGATCTGCTATATTTGAGCAATATTCCTCTGGTGTGGCGGCAGCAGCGTCACCCTTTGGCGGGCCTTGCATCGGTCGAGCATCAAAACCATGCATTCCAGCTACCACTCCTGTCTGATTTCACCACCACCATTGCCCAGTTGAATGCCAAACGCCGCCGCAAAAAATATCGCAACCAGCACCGCAAGCTGGAGGAGCATGGCGGATTTGAGCATATCATCGCCACAGCGCCTGACGAGAAGACCCATCTTCTTGAGCTGTTTTTCCAGCAAAAAGCGGCTCGTTTTGCCGCTCTTGGCCTGCCTAATGTCTTTCATGAAGCGGAAACACAGGCTTTTTTTCATCGGTTACAACAGAGCAAATCTGATGGCCTGAATGTAGGGCTTCAGCTGCACGCGATCCGCTTAAAAGGATATGAGAACGGCAAAATTGCTGCCATTGCCGGATTATCACGCAAAGGCGATCACGTGATTTGCCAGTTTGGCTCGATTGATGCGGGTTTGGTGCCAGAAGCCAGCCCCGGCGAATTGCTGTTCTGGCTGATGATTGAACAATGTTGCGCCCAGCGCGCGGCCCTGTTTGATTTCGGCCTTGGCGATCAGGGGTATAAACGCGGCTGGTGCCCGGTGGAAACCGTCCAGCACGACATGCTTTTGCCCATCACCCCGATTGGCCATGGTGCCGCCAGCGCACAACGCCTGTTGATCCGCACCAAAGCCGCGATCAAGGATAATCCGCAGCTCTATGCCATGGTGCAGAAAATCCGGGCCAGATACAGTCAGCCCGTCCACAAAAGCAGCGAAGACGAGACCTGATCAGAAAATGGTGCTGCAATCAGGCTGCATCCCTGTCTTCGCCATCGGGGGATGGTGAAATTTCCTCGCTCATCAGCACAAGGTCATTGTAGCCAACAGCCTCAAATGTCGCCATGATCTCGGCCAATTGCCTGCGGTCCGGGCGCGGGGCGGAGAGAATGATTTCGTGCTCCTGCGCCTGACACAGATGCGAGACATTCTCGGCACTGGCGGGGCCGCATTCAATCATCACCAGATCATACACATCGGCCAGCGCCTCAACCACCATCGACAGTCGGTCCATTCCGCGCAGGGCCTGACGAATATCGGCATTGCCCTTGGGCATGATATGCGCATCCGACGAACGATCGGCATGAATTGTTTCGCCAAAGGCAACATCACCACAGACAAGATCGGTGACGCCAGGCAGATCGCTGCTGTCGGCCATCAAGGCCGTTGGGCAACCCGACCCCGTCATGTCAATCAAAATCACACTGCGGCCCGATTTGGCAATCGCCCGCGCCAGCATCACGGTTGCGGTGGAGCCATCATCGCCAGAGGGCGAAATGGCAACAGCCTTGGAAATACCATTGCGAGTGAGATAACGCGCCACCGACGCAATGGAAAATTCATGATCAGGTGCCATCGGCCGCATTGCAACCTCTGGCAACGGCACTTCTTCCACTGTGCTGTTTTCTGCCTCATGCTCGCGCACGGCCTGTCGGGCCTCAGCAACCGACGGCATAGGCGGCTTCGGCATAGGTGCCTCGGGGCTATCCGTAAGATCAGGCTCCCTCCTGGCGTTTCGGCGCGCACCATCGCGTGGCCCATCGCCACCCACAGGCTCCATCGGGCCAACAGGCTTCAAGGCGCGACCGCTGAACAGTTCGGCAAACATGACAATGATCACGCTCAACACCAGCGTTGCCACCCCCGCCACAACGGTGATGGTCAAGACCTTGGGGAAATTTGGCGATCCCGGCTCAGACGCACGCGAGATCACCCGCGCATCGGCCGGTGTGGCATTGCTGTCCAGACGGCTGGATGCTTCCCGATAGCGGGCCAGATAGGTTTCAAGCAATTGCCGCTGGGCCGTTGCTTCACGCTCCAGCGCATTCAGACCCACCTGCCGGTCGCCAGCCTCTGCACTTTGCGCCTTGGTGGCGTTCAGCTGCTGGGTCAGGTCGGCTTCCCGCATCTTTGCAATATTGGCATCCTGCTCAAGGCTGGAAACCACTTTTCGGGTTTCCTGTGCAATCTGCGTGCGCAGACTGGCCAATTGCGCCTTCAGCGCCTTGATGCGCGGATGGCCATCCAGCAGGCTGGTGGACAGGTCAGAAATCTGCGCCTGCACGCTGGCTTCACTTTGCTTCAATTGCTGCACGGCAGGCGATGCCATGACAATATCGAGATTGTCCGTCGGCTTGCCCGCTCTCAAGGCCGCACGGGCATTTTCTGCCCGCGCTTCTGCGCTGGCGCGCTCAGCTTTCACCCGCGATAATTCGGTAGAGATCGTATTGAGCTGGGTCGATGCCAGAGTGGCCCCCTCACCTGTTGGCAAGAGATCGGCGCTACGGCGATAATCGGCCACTTTCTTCTCAGCGTCAGCCACTTTCTGGCGCAGATTGGCAATTTCCGGCTCAAGCCATCGCGCTGCGTCCTGATTGCTATCCAGTTTTGCACCGCTCTGAAGGGCAAGATAAACCTTGACCATTTCATTGGGGATGGCAGCGGCAAGCTTTGGATTTTTCGACGAAAATTCAATGCCGATCACCCGCGACTTATCGACCTGATAGACCTGCAATTTGCTCAGAAATGTCTGAATCACCCGATCTTCCGGGGCCAGATCCAGCGGATTCTTTTTCAGATGCAACATCACCATCAGATCAGAAAGAGCCGATGGGTGCAGGTCTGGATCAAATTCCGGCAGCTCATACAGTTTCAAATCTTTGACAACCTGACGAATCAGATCGGCGGAGCGAAAAAGCTGCACCTGGCTGACAATGTTCAGATCATCCAGCACCGGCTCGGATGAGGCCGATTTTGCATTCTCGGCGTCATAATTGGGCGCGCGCGGCTCGATCAACACAGTGGTTTCGGCGCGATAGGTGGGCTTGATCAGGCTGGAGCCAACAAAGGCAACGCTGGCCATCAGGCATGTCGCAAGCGCAATGCGGCCCTTTCGCTGCCAGACGGCGCGAAACAGCTGCAAGAGATCAATATCCACATCCGGTTGGGAGGTGTTCGGCTGACCCGTCATTCCAGCGCTCCTTGAATTATCACCGAACCGTAAATGAAGATGGTAACATAACCGTTAACCTGAAAGCCATGATAGAACATGGGACGTTATCGGCCCAATAACGATAATATTGTCATCCATAAATATCTGCCAAACAGATCACGATTGCGATGAAACCCAAACAGGTTTACGCAGCATTAACTATAGTGACCGATAAGAACATATTCTACTCGTTTTGCCGGGAGCGCGACTGCGCATGGGTATCGCCAAAAAAATCCTGCTGGCTTTGACCATTGTGACAATGGCGGTTCTTGCTGGCTGTTCATCCTATCAGCCAGCGCCAAAGGCTTTTCATCGCTCCACCATCGAGCCATACCGGCTGGACAGCGGCGATCGTCTGCGAATCACGGTGTTTGAACAGGCCGGTCTCAGCAATACCTATACCGTTGATCAGGCCGGTTATATTGCGTTTCCACTGATTGGTCAGGTCGCCGCCCGCGGTTTAAGCCTGCCACAGCTGGAAGGCGCAATTGCCCAGAAACTGCGCAAAGGCTATCTGCGCGACCCCGATGTCAGCATTGAGGTTGATCGTTACCGCTCGATTTTTGTGATGGGTGAAGTTGGCCAGCCGGGGCAATATTCCTACGTGCCGGGCATGACGGTGCAAAATGCCATTGCCGTTGCGGGCGGCTTTACCAGCCGCGCCAACCAGCGCGATATGGATGTGACGCGCAAGGTCAATGGCACCATTGCCACCGGCCGGGTTCCGGTCACCGATCCCATCATCGCAGGCGACACGATTTATGTGCGTGAACGGCTGTTTTGATGAATGCTCCCCACCCTTTACGCATCATCCATTGCTTCCGCTCGCCGGTAGGTGGTATTTTTCGCCATGTCCGCGATCTCGTTGAACACCATGATCAGGCAGGCCACTCTGTGGGCATCGTCTGTGACAGTTCAACTGGCGGAGCACACGAAGATGCGTTGTTTGCCGAATTGGAGCCAAAGCTCAAACTCGGCCTGTTTCGGCTTCCCATTCGCCGGGCCATCGGGCCGGAAGATATAGCGGCGGCCAAAGCCTGCTATCAACACATCAAATCCATGCACCCTGACGTGCTGCACGGGCATGGTGCCAAGGGTGGTACAATTGCCCGAATCATTGGCTCGGTGCTGCGGAGGCAAGGCTCGCACGTTGCCCGGTTTTATTCGCCCCATGGCGGCAGCCTGCATTACCGTTCCAATACGGTGTTGGGCAAGGCAATCTTCGCATTCGAACGGCAACTGGAACGCCAGACCGAGGCCATCGCCTTTGTCTGCGGCTTTGAGCAATGGACCTATCAAAACAAGGTCGGTGAGCCCCGTTGCGCCTATCAGCTCATTCATAACGGCATCAGTGATGCGGAATTTCAGCCCATCGCCGTTGCCGGCAAGGGCGTTGACTTTGCCTTCATCGGAATGTTGAGGGAATTGAAAGGTCCAGATGTGTTCATCGATGCGTTTCAGCGCACAGAGCGGCAACTGGGCCGGCCGCTCAGCGCGGCCATCATTGGTGATGGCCCGGAACGGGACATCTATGAGCGCATGATTGTGCAGCGCGGACTAGGGCAAAGAATCAAACTCCTGAACCCGATGCGCGTGGCAGATGCATTTGCCATGAGCGACATTATTGTCGTTCCATCGCGGGCAGAATCGATGCCATATATTGTTCTGGAGGCCGTTGCCGCTGGAAAATCCGTGATTGCCAGCCGCGTCGGCGGCATTCCGGAAGCCCTGGGCAAAACAAGCCCCGCCCTTGTGCCGCCGGATGCTCCCGATGCACTGGCAGCCGTCATGGTCAACGCCCTCACTGAGAGCGACTGGAAAATCAAGACAATGCCGGAGCAGGCACAATTTTACAGCCGCTTCTCAGCGTCAACCATGGCGAAACATATGCTTGAGCTGTACTATACATATACAAATCCTGCGGCTCTGGCCAAAATGGATGAACAATAAATTCTTTCAATCCCACAGTTCTTGATCGTCAGAATGACTGTCAGAACGCCCGGCATCGTCAGAGCTAAACTTTCCTTAGCATATTTTCGCTAAGACTCCGTCATGTCGCATCATGTGCCATTTATCGCGCAGAAAGCTTCACTATAACACGCTATATCTATTGCATGTTTTTCTCACTCGACCGATTTTGGCCTGTAGAATGGCGCAATAGAGTTTGTCAGGGAAAAGTGGAATCCGGTTTTCCCGAAAAAACAAACGAAAACAAAGGAATCTAGAGTCTGTCTGGTTCAATCTGAACCTGACAGACTCTAGCGAAATGGGCCGCTGTCATGAGGACACCGAACACGTTGGATATTGCAAAGCTCCGTCGAAAGTTACGTGATGAGGTTGGCAAGGTTACAACCAGCGCACCATCCGCAACTTCGGATAATACGACATTATCACCAACCGCAAGCCTCGTTGCCAGGCAGTTACGCGAGGCCAGCCGCTCTCCCATCATCATTCTGGGTCAGCTCGGCTTCTTTGAATTCAGCTGTCTGCTGGCCCTTGGATTTGCCCTGTACTGGCTGGCAGTGTCGGATGCCGATGCCAGTTTTGCGCTTGACGCCGCCTTTGCTGCGGTTGGTGTAGCAATCCACACACTTCTTCTGCTGTTTGCCGATGGATACCAGATTCACATTCTGCGAACACCATCAAAATCGCTGAAGCGTGCGCTGTTGAGCTGGACATTGTCTGTGGCCATCATGGCTTTGACCTGCCTGTTTCTGAAGGGCGCACACGAGCTTTATGTCTGGCTGCTTGTCTGGAGTGCCGCCGGCGGTCTTTTCATTGTCATTGAGCGCTATTTGCTGGCTTTGGGCATTCGCCGCTGGACCCGCAATGGCCTGATTGAGCGCCGGGCGGTGATTGTTGGCGGCGGAGAACCGACCAAAGCATTGATCAGAAGGTTGGAAAATCAGGAAGACAATGACATCCGCATTTGCGGTATTTTTGATGACCGGCAGGATAATCGCTCGCCCAATATGGTGGCAGGCTATCCCAAGCTCGGAACCGTGGCCGCGCTGGTGCAGTTTGCCCGTGAAGCCCGCATTGACATATTGATCATTTCCCTGCCGCTCAGCGCCGAAGCCCGTATTTTGCAATTGCTGAAATTGCTGTGGGTCTTGCCTGTCGATATTCGGTTGGCCGCGCATTCTGATAGCCTGATGTTTCGCCCGCGTGCATATTCGCGCGTTGGCGATGTGGCCATGCTGGATCTTGTCGACAAGCCCATCCGGGATTGGGACTCGGTGGCCAAGCGCGGGTTTGACATTGTCTTCAGCCTGATTGCCCTTGCAATCTTCTGGCCGGTCATGCTGATTGCTGCCATTGCCGTGCGCGCAACCTCGAAGGGACCAGTGTTCTTTGTGCAAAAACGCCATGGCTTCAACAATGAAATCGTGCATGTGCTGAAGTTCCGCTCAATGTATACGGAAATGAGCGATCCCACCGCCAAGCTGGCGGTGACAAAAAATGATCCGCGTGTGACACCCGTAGGACGTTGGCTTCGGAAATCCTCCATGGATGAACTGCCACAACTGTTCAATGTGCTGAGAGGTGATCTCTCGCTTGTCGGCCCGCGCCCTCACGCTGTTTCGGCCCAAACCCGCGACCGGCCCTATGGTGATATTGTTGAGGATTATTTTGCCCGACACCGGGTCAAACCCGGCGTCACGGGCTGGGCACAGGTCAATGGCTGGCGTGGCGAAATCGATTGTGATGACAAGATCAAAGGCAGAACCGCCTGTGACCTGTATTACATCGAAAACTGGTCATTGCTGCTGGATCTGAAAATTCTATTCATGACGCCGTTCAGCCTGTTCAACACGGAAAATGCCTATTGAGCGCCCTTTCCACCCGCACCAGCAGGCTGTTGCAGCCCGGATTGCCCCCCGGCCTGGCCATGATTGGCCTGATCAGCTCGGCCCTGATAGGAGTTGGTGTCTTTCTGCTGGGCTTCGTTTTTGAAGAACCGGCCCCCTATGAATTGTTCATGGCAGCACAAATGCCACTGTGGTTTCTGCTGGGCCTGCGCATTTCCCGCGCCATAGCGCCGTTGCTGGGCCTGATGATTGCCTTCAACATGGGCGGCCTGCTGTCACTCACGGTCATGATCGATCTGGATACCGGCCCGATGTATGTGGCAGTATCAACCTTTCTCGCCTTGACCTCCGTGTTTTATGCAGCCGTTATCGAAGATCGATACGAACGATTGCGGGTGATTTTCAGGGCTTGGACCCTTGCCGCCATGGCCACGGCCTCTCTGGGTATTCTGGGGTATTTTCAAGCCTTTCCCGGAGCAGAGATATTTACCCGCTATGAACGCGCCATGGGGGCCTTTCAGGATCCCAATGTGTTTGGCCCGTTTCTCATTGCGCCATCACTCTACCTGATCCACGGCTTGCTGACGGGCCACTTGCGTGCTGCACCGTTGCGTATTATCGGCCTGCTGATCATTGCGCTTGGTGTGTTTCTGTCTTTCTCGCGGGCAGCATGGGCTTTATTTTTATTCTCGGCGGTCGCCATGGTGCTCGTTCTGCTGATCCAGAAACGCAGTGGTGCATTTCGCCTGAAAATCATGCTGTTGACGCTGGCCTTTGCCGTTCTGATGGTTTTGGCGCTGACAATTGCCCTGCAATCAGAACAGGTTCGAACCATTTTTGCAGCCCGAACCGAACTGGTGCAGGACTACGATGGCGGCCATCTGGGTCGTTTTGAACGGCACAAGATTGGCTTCCTGATGGCGATGGAGAGACCTCTGGGCATTGGCCCGCTGGCCTTCAACAAGATATTCCCGGAAGATGAGCACAACATCTGGCTCAAATCCTTGACGACCTATGGCTGGCTCGGCTTTGTCAGCTATGTCACCATGATGCTGTGGACGATCTGCTTCGGCTTCAAATATCTGCTGCGCGAACGCCCCTGGCAACCCTATCTGACAATGGCCTGGATTGCCATTGTTGGTCACGCCGCCATTGGCAATGTTATCGATCTGGATCACTGGCGACACGTCTATCTGCTGTTTGGCATTCTCTGGGGATGTCGTGCATTGGAAATGCGCCATCAGAACGGCAAGCCATCTGTCCGTCTGTAGAGTCGGGCAAAAACCACAAGATCTCAAGCTGATACGGCAATTATTTTCAACAATGCATGGAACAGAACCCTGTTCACGGCGTTGTGACTGCATGATTTTCAACTCACATCACATCAAATGTGAGCAATTATGTCGTGACGCCAAGAGACGCAGACACTGTGATGTCTCTTCGCACACAACAGCAAGAGAGGGCACTATGACTCGGACAAATGGTCTTTATCTCGTGATCGGAGCGCTGCTCGTCGCCGTCATCGGCTTTGGTGCCTATACGTACCGCGAAGAAACCAAGCCCAAAGGCGTTGAGCTGAGTATCGGCAAAGATGGCGTTACTGTTCAGGAAAAATAAGAGAGGTTCCATCGTGCGTTTTCACCAACGCACGATGTCTTGCTCACCATTTCTTAGGCTTCATGCGACCCGTCGCTTTTTGGCCTTCACCCCAAGCCCCCAACTGTCGACCAGCACGGACGGCAGATGAATATTGGAAGCCAGCATAAACGGCATTTCCTGCCCCTGCCCCGGCTTGATCGGCACGCCATGATCAAGCCCCTCCAGCAGAATGAACTCAACTTTGATGTCGCCCTTGTCGTCATGCCAGACACGGCCTGACGCTTGGCCGAATTTGGCCAAACTGGCCTGTTCTTCTGCAAGACCATGCACCGCCAGCCATTGAGACCGCAGCGCATCGGCATTCCTGATATTCACCACCTGATCGTCGGTACCATGCCAGATGGATATGCGCGGCCAGGCCCCGCTCTCCGGTGACGCCTGCTGAACCAGACTGGCCCACTCGGCAGAGGTTTTAACCGCGCCATTGGCCATGACGCCAAACGCATTCATCGCATCGCGCGCGGCCCCAACCGGAAGCCCGGCCACGATGGCACCAGCGCAAAAGGCCTCAGGATGAGCCGCAAGCAGCGCTGTCGCCAAAGCGCCTCCGGCTGAAAGGCCCATCACATGCACAGCATCTGCATCCAGATCATAGGCACCAATCATGGTGGAGATCATCTGGCGAATGGAGCCAACCTCTCCCCTGTCACGGGCAACAGAGCTTGGGCGAAACCAGTTAAAACAGCCATGCGCGTTGTTTGAGCTGCTCTGCTCGGGGTAGAGCAGAGCAAATCCATGCTGGCGTGCCAATTTTGTCCAGCCGCTTCCGCAATCAAAATCCTCGGCGCTCTGCCCGCAGCCATGCAACACCACAACAAGCGGTGCCCCCGGCTTCAAACCCGGTGGCACATATTCCAGCATCCGAAGCGAGCCAGGATTGCTGCCAAAATCGACCTTCTCCATCAAAACTGGAATGGATTCGTCTGGCAGGACAGGCGAGCTGTCAAGATTATCAACAAAATCCACCAGAGCCTGTTGAAAATCCCGCTGCTTGCGGATCAAGGCCGCCACTGACTTCGAGACGTTCATTTGCATTTCATTTGCCTTCCTGACGGCTTAAACTTCATGCGGAAACCGCCATTGTCTGTCGATTCCGACAGGACACACTCCATATTGCTGCACTGCAGCGAATATAGGGCAAACCTGATGAATTGGCGAGACTGAAGAGTGACACGAATTGGATCGTGCGCCTTATCCATAAATATTTGCTTATTATCATTCTTCAAATGAATAACTTTGAAAAATGTTCCAATATTGTTGATATGATAAAATGAAAAATTATAAAATTATCAATTCCATACTTTAATAAAAAAATCTTTTTTGTTTTATGTTCTTAAAATATTTATGGCACGCGATCGTGCTTCTGAGCTTTTGCCAAACAACAAGACGAAAATCATCAATGGTACACTGCTGATGATTGGTAGTATCAACTGAAATAACCAAAGGGGGGATTTTTAAAATGGTCGGAACGGCAGGATTTGAACCTGCGACCCCTTGACCCCCAGTCAAGTGCGCTACCGGGCTGCGCTACGCCCCGACCCGCTCCTAAGAGCAAGGTTGACTTAGATTCTTTGCCCCCGTCGCGCAAGCATAAAATTGCAGCTTTCAGCTAAAAAATCAAAATTATACGCAAAATTCCAACAGGCCGCCGGGAACCAATCTCCTTTAGCCGCGTTTTCAGACGCGGAGAAAAACATGCCCATAGACAAACAGTTCGAAAAACCTTTTGCCCTCGTGATCGCCGGTTCACGTCATATGATTGGATCAATCCGGGAGGCCGCCTGGATTCTGGCGGATCAATGGCCCGATTTTTCCAGTGCCTCTTTTAGAAGAGCGCTAACTGCCTGTGGAGATGCACTGGAGGGCAAGCGCTCAACATCCTATGCCCGAAGGGCCTTGCTGATTGCGGCCCATAAAGACAAGGTTGAGATCATTATCTGATCTCAACCGCCATTGTTGCGCGATAAGATGGAAATAGTCAGATAACTGTTGTTGCGTTAACGAACCTGATCCAGCAAACGCTTGCATTCCAGAAGGTCAAACAGCGTTTCCTGTAACAGGGCACGATCTTCCTTGTTGATAGACCCTTTACCAAGGGAGATTTCGGGAATGCCATCATCACCGCCACCGAAATTGAAAAAACGGCTCGCAGGGCGCGGTTTAGGCTGACCCACCATCTGATCATCATCATGGCCCAGCACAGGCTCATCGCTGATGGTTTGACCGGCGGCGACAAGTGCTTCCATTGTCGCCAGATCGCCTGAAGCGACAGCGATAACGAATTTATTGCCATTGGTTTTCAGAAGCTTTTGAACACCCTTGATCGTATAGCCATGATCATAGAGCAGATGGCGAATGCCTTTCAGCAATTCCACATCGTCTGGCCGATAATAGCGCCGACCGCCACCACGCTTTAAAGGCTTTATCTGGGGAAAGCGGGTTTCCCAAAACCGGAGCACATGTTGAGGCAGATCAAGATCATCTGCAACTTCACTGATCGTACGGAAGGCGTCAGGGCTCTTGTCCAAGGTCTGCTCCATCCTGTCCCATTGTCAGTCTTTGTCTCGCCAAGGGCAACGTGCACAGAAGTTCTGCGCTTTCTATGCCAGTTTCGAGCTCGTTTTATCAAGCCAGAAAAAACAGGTCTCAGCATAGACATACCATGCTGAAACCTGAATCAGACATCATCCTGAAAAACAGCCCAAGAAATCTCAATGGGCCGGGTTTGCAGGTTTCTGCTTTGATTTGCGTGCCAGATGCGAGCGAAGGATGCGTTGCTTCAACACATTCGAGGCCTTGAACGTCATCACCTTGCGCGGTGAAATCGGCACTTCCTCGCCGGTTTTGGGGTTACGGCCAATGCGCTCATTCTTGGCGCGCACCTGAAAGGTGGCAAAAGATGAGAGCTTGACCATCTCGCCCCGAACGATCGCATTGCAGATCTCGTCGATGACTGTTTCGACCAGTTCCGCAGATTCAGTGCGAGAAAGACCAACCTTGCGGAAAACCGATTCAGCCAAATCCGCCCGCGTCACAGTTTTGCCTGTCATAGCATCCCGTCCGTTCATATGAATATCGTTATGGCGATAGACTATTGATCCAATCCCGATCGGTCAAGCGCCGTTAACAACTTGTTTTTGCGTCACTACCAGCGAATAAGCACTGCACCCCAGGTAAAGCCTCCGCCCATGGCTTCCAAAAGCACGACATCACCCGGCTTGATACGGCCATCGGCCACAGCAACAGACAGCGCAAGCGGAATAGATGCGGCAGACGTGTTGCCATGCTGCTGCACGGTGACAACCACTTTTTCCAATGGAATACCGAGCTTTTTGGCAGAACCATCGATGATTCGGCGATTTGCCTGATGCGGCACCAGCCAGTCCACATCGTCGGCAGTCATGCCGGATGCTTCAAAAGACTGTTCAATCACATCGGTAATCATGCCAACCGCGTGTTTGAAAACTTCACGGCCTTCCATTCGCAAATGACCGACAGTGCCCGTGGTGGAAGGGCCGCCATCAACGTAGAGCTTTTCCCGATGGGCACCATCTGAACGCAGATGCGCCGTCAGCACACCACGGTCCGCAACAGTGCCCTCGCCTTGCGCGGCTTCGAGAATGATCGCGCCTGCGCCATCACCGAACAAAACGCAGGTGGTGCGATCTGTCCAATCCAGAATGCGCGAAAAGGTCTCGGCTCCGATCACCAGAATGCGCTTGGCCAATCCACCGCGAATATAGGCATCCGCCGTGGTGACGGCATAAACAAAGCCACTACACACGGCCTGCACATCAAAGGCAAAACCGTGGCTCATACCAAGCCTGCTCTGAATGTTCACAGCAGTCGCAGGAAACGTATTGTCCGGTGTGGAGGTGGCACAGATGATCACATCAATATCGGCAATTGTCAGGCCCGCAGCGTTGAGGGCGGCCTGCGCCGCTTCTGTGCCCAGAGATGCGGTTGTTTCCCCTTCCCCCGCAATATAGCGCTGTTCAATGCCAGTGCGCTGAACAATCCACTCGTCGGATGTCTCAACGATGGTTTCCATTTCGCGGTTACTCAAGACACGTTTGGGGAGAGAGGCCCCAACGCCGCGAACAACTGAACGAATCATTTTGTTTATATCCTGTTTTTCACGCCGCTTCCGGTCCGGCGCTGGACGGAAACAGGGCATGATAAAGTTTCAAATCATTTTCAATCTTCTGCGTCAAACCATTGCGCACCATGTCGTAACCAACCTCAATCGCGGCTGCAAACCCTTCCGCATCGGTTCCGCCATGACTTTTTATAACAATGCCATTTAATCCGAGAAAAACACCGCCGTTGACCTTGCGGGGGTCCATTTTTTCGCGCAGGGCGTTAAAGGCACCTCTGGCAAAGAAATAGCCAATACGCGACAAAATACTGCGCGACATCGCAGCCCGCAGATAGGAGGCAATCTGCTTTGCCGTGCCTTCGGCGGCCTTGAGCGCGATATTGCCGGTAAAGCCTTCCGTGACCACCACATCAACCGTGCCCTTGCCGAGATCATCCCCCTCGACAAAACCATAGTAATTCAGGCTATCAATATTGGCCTCACGCAGCAGACGGCCTGCTTCGCGCACATCTTCCAGCCCCTTGATTTCCTCAACGCCGACATTGAGCAGGCCAATGGTGGGACGCTCGATTTCAAACAGCGCGCGTGCCATGGCTCCGCCCATCACGGCAAAATCCAGCAATTGCTTGGCATCGGCACCAATAGTTGCGCCAATGTCCAGCACAATGCTTTCCCCCTTCATGGTCGGCCAGATACCGGCAATTGCCGGGCGCTCCACATTGGGCATCATCCGCAGGCAAAATTTGGCCATTGCCATCAAGGCACCCGTGTTGCCAGCGGAAACCGCCACATTGGCCTCGCCGGTCTTGACCGCATCAATCGAGCGCCACATGCTGGAAACATTGCGGCCACGCCGAAGTGCCTGGCTTGGCTTTTCATCCATGCCAATGGCCACGTCGCAATCATGAAAGATGGATTTTTCTTTCAGCTTTGGATGTTGCGCCAACAAAGCTTCGCACTTGTCGCGCTGCCCAAACAGCACGAACGTAATCTCCGGATGGCGCTCCAGCGCCTTCGCTGCCCCTGGAATGACAACTTCAGGACCGAAATCGCCCCCCATGACATCGAGAGAAATCTTGACCACGCGTCTTTATCCCTTCTTTTTCACCACCGGGTGAAATTTTGGCCAAAATACTGGTTTTGATCCGGCACACAACATATTTGTGTTCATCTTGGCCGACATCAAACCCAGTTCAGACAATCCTGCATGGCAAAGCCATCGCCCTGTCCGTCTAGTCCATTGTTTTACCGAAAATTTTCGACCAGCGCCGTCGCACCCCACCAAACAGAGCCTAATCCTTTTTCCAGTCCTTGAGCGCGGCGAAAGGTGATGGCCGGATAATTTCGGCCCCTGTATCCTCGGAATGGCCGGAAAATTCAACGCCCTGTTTGCGCGGATAGGGATCAAGCGCCATGGCGGCAAACTCAGTCACAAGGGCACCAGCATCAATTGTATCACCAACAAAAGGCTCCGGAAGATCCGGCCCTTCGGGATCAATCACCATTTCGCCCTGCCCATCGAGCGCAAGACGCGCAAGCTTCGAGCCTTCCGGCACAAAAACCTGCTCAAGCTGCTCATTGATGGTGCACAACACCGGCTCCAGCGTCACCACGCAAGCCTGCTCAACCTCGCCTTCAACCGTGCCCTTGATCCGCACGCCATCTTTTTTCCAGCGCGAGATCTGGAGCTCCGCCTTGAGGAAGCGCACATTCAGCACATTCCACAGCGTCGCCAGCCCTTTCAGTTCGCTCTCGTTGGCTTCAATGCGCACGCGCACCGCGTTGGCAGAGATATGCCCTACCTTGATGGCGTAGGAAAAAGGATTTTCCATGTGACCAGACCCCTGCACTTTCATTGTTGTCCCTGCTCCTGTGGACGCGGCAGCCTGACTGAGCCGGTCACAACCACGTCTTCCGCCGTGTTTGCCAGCTCCGCTTCTGCCAGCAAGGCCCAGTGGGCCAGCCCGGCCATCTCGGCTGCATCCATGCGTTCGGGGTGTATATTGCGTTTCAGCGCGGCTGCAAGCCCTTGGCTGTCTTTTAGATCAAGCGCCTTGCCATAGGTTTCAAGGCGCCCATAAAACATTCCAGCCAGTTTTTTCATACGTTTGGGCACAGATTGATCGCCAATTCCCAACTCTCGAATGGAATGATCAATATCCTGGAAAAAAGCGTCGATGATTTCCTGCGCCACTTCCTGGCCGCTGGTTTGTGATTTTGCCGTGCGCCGAAAATAGAGAATCATGACCAGAGACAGCATTTCAAACCGCCCCATCACGGTATCGGGCACGTCCAGCGCCAGATAAAAATGGGGAATGCGCGCAGCTTCGGTCAGAAGAGCATATTGTCGATCAACAATCCCCCGGTTGTTCTTTCTTCCTTTGAACAGGCCAAAAATCATGACAATGCCTACTTTACGTGTTTGGCGGAGGCGCAACCGCCTGGCCGATGTTGCATGATGACAAAAGCTGGTTTACCGAAGCACTGGTGAATTGCAATGCTGCTTCGTCAGACTTGTCCCGCACTTGCGACGCAGGCAGCAGACCAACAACAGAATATTTGAATGAAACATATCATTGCATCTGCCTTTGTGGTTTCCCCGGAAAGGCCACAATGATATGGCCAACACTCAACCGCCATACCATACGGGCGGGCACGAGAGAGTATGATGGGAGACGCATCATTGAAGAGACGGTATTTCCAGCCGCACGTTAAAGCCGTGGGCATGACTGCGATGATCCTGCTGATCGCAACGGCTGGGCTTTCCGGCTGCACGACGGGCGAAATCTATCATAACGGTTACATTGTGGACCCCAAGGCGCTTGATCTTGTGCCCGTTGGTGCCAGCCGTGAGCAAGTCTTGCTCAGTCTCGGCACGCCATCCACCACAGCGACCTTTGATGGCGAGGTGTTTTACTACATCTCCCAGACCCGCGAGCGCCCTGTTGCTTTCATGAAGCAGCACATTGTCGATCAGCAGATTCTCGCGATCTATTTCAGCAAGGATGGCGTTGTGAAACAGCGCGCCAATTACACGCTGAAGGACGGCAAGGTCTTCGACATGGTCTCAAGCACCACACCAACAGGCGGCAGAGACATGACCTTCCTGCAACAGATTCTGTCCGGCGGCGGCGGCGGCGCAGCCACCATGAAGAATATGCTGGGCCTGCAATAAGCCGAACTCATAATTTCGATAGCAACCCGCGGTTTTTGGACCGCGGGTTTTTCGTATGTGGTCGTTATAAATCAGCCCGCCAGCACCGCCAGCAGCAGCAGTGCCACAATATTGGTGATCTTGATGGCCGGGTTGACCGCAGGCCCTGCGGTATCCTTGTAGGGATCACCGACAGTATCGCCGGTGACCGATGCCTTGTGCGCCTCAGAGCCTTTGAGGTGCCGCGTGCCATCCTTATCGACAAAGCCATCTTCAAAGCTCTTTTTGGCATTATCCCAGGCACCGCCACCCGAGGTCATGGAAATTGCCACAAACAGACCATTGACGATCACACCCAGCAAGGATGCCCCAAGGGCCGCAAAAGCCGATGCCTTTGAACCGGACACCAGCAACACGCCGAAATAAACCACAAGTGGCACCAGCACCGGCAGCAACGAAGGAATGATCATCTCCCGAATCGCCGCCTTGGTGAGAATATCGACGGCACGGCCATAATCAGGCTTGTCTGTGCCTGCCATGATGCCGGGCTTTTCCCGAAACTGACGACGCACTTCTTCGACGATAGAGCCGGCAGCCCGGCCCACCGCCGTCATCGCAATACCACCGAACAGATAGGGAATGAGCCCACCAAAGATCAGACCGGCGACCACGTAAGGATTGGAGAGGCTGAAGGAAATATCGCCAATTCCGGCAAAATAAGGATATTTGTCACCATTGGCGGCAAAAAATTGCAGGTCATTGGAATAGGCGGCAAACAGCACCAATGCGCCAAGACCAGCAGAACCAATGGCATAACCCTTGGTCACGGCCTTGGTGGTATTGCCCACGGCATCCAGCGCATCGGTGGATTTGCGCACTTCGGGCGGCAGATGCGCCATTTCAGCAATACCACCGGCATTGTCGGTGACGGGACCAAAGGCATCGAGTGCAACAATCATCCCGGCCAGACCAATCATGGTTGTGACCGCAATCGCGGTGCCAAACAGGCCCGCCAGTTGATAGGTGCTGATAATCCCGCCGACAATCACCAGCGCAGGTAAAGCGGTTGACTCAAGGGAAACCGCCAGCCCCTGGATGACATTCGTGCCGTGACCCGTGACCGATGCCTGAGCGATGGAATTGACCGGGCGCTTGTTGGTGCCGGTATAATATTCGGTGATCAGCACAATCAGCGCTGTCACCACCAGCCCCAGAATGCCGCAGACAAACAGATGCGTACCTTTGATCGCCATTCCGGCAACGGTGCCAATCTCGCCCCAGCCGATGGTCAGTTGCGTGGCAACCGCAAGGCCGACAATTGACAACAGGCCCGTGACGATCAGCCCCTTGTAGAGCGCGCCCATAATCGAGCCATTGGTGCCGAGCTTGACGAAAAACGTGCCGACGATAGAGGTGAGAATGCAGGTTCCGCAAATCGCCAGCGGATAGACCATGGCGCTTTCCAGAATGGAACTGCCTGCAAAGAAGATGGCCGCCAGCACCATGGTGGCAACAACCGACACGGCATAGGTTTCAAACAGGTCTGCCGCCATGCCAGCGCAATCGCCGACATTGTCGCCAACGTTATCGGCAATGGTGGCTGGATTGCGTGGATCGTCCTCGGGGATTCCCGCCTCGACCTTACCCACCAGATCGCCGCCGACATCGGCTCCCTTGGTGAAAATACCACCGCCAAGACGAGCAAAAATGGAAATCAGCGAGGCACCGAAGCCAAGCGCCACCAGCGCATCAATCACATCGCGCGAGCCGCTGGCGTGGCCAAGCCCCACTGTGAGCACGAAATAATAAAGCGAGACCCCCAACAGCGCGAGACCCGCCACCAACATGCCGGTAATGGCCCCGGATTTAAACGCAATATCCATCCCCGAAGAGAGGCTTTGGGCGCAGGCCTGCGCGGTGCGCACATTGGCGCGAACGGATACATGCATCCCGATAAAGCCAGCGGCGCCAGACAACACTGCACCAATCAGAAAACCGATGGCCGCCTCCCCTGATAGCAGCCACCAGGTGAGCGCAAACACAACGGCACCAACAACGGCAATATTGAGATATTGCCGCGCCAGATAGGCCTGCGCCCCTTCACGAATATAGCCTGCAATCTCCTGCATTCGTGGCGTGCCCTGATCCGCCGCCAACACCGATTGCGTTGCCCAGACCGCATAGGCCACAGACACGAAACCACATAGAATTACGCCCAATAGAACTGCCATTCCAAAGCCTCCCTCTTTGGAGCGCTCTCTTTTCGAGACGCGCTCGGGTTCCAGACCAAGAGAGTGCGCTTTCCAAATGGCAGCCGTCAAGTGCGGCAAAAGCCGCAGAGGCAACAGATGTCAATTTACGGATTGAGGAGCTTTGGCTTTGGCTTTGGCTTTGGCGATTTGCAACACAACCAGCACAAGACACACAAGAGTCACAGGCCAGATCACCAGATTCATCACCGACCAGCCATAGGCCGAAAATACCTTGCCAGATGAAAAGGATGACAAAGCCACCGTGCTGAACAGCACAATATCGTGAAATCCCTGCACCTTGTCGGCTTCCTCTGGCCGATAGCTGGAGGCAACAATGGCGGTTGCGCCAATGAAACCGAAATTCCAGCCAATGCCGAGCAGCACCAGTGCCGCCCAGAAATTCCAAAGTTCAATACCGGCATGGGCCACCAGCGCACAGGCCATCAACACCAGAAGCCCTGCCATGACCACCTTTTCAGCACCAAAGCGACGAATGAGCTTGCCGGTAAAAAAGCTGGGACCAAACATGGCAATCACATGCCACTGAATGCCAAGCGTTGCCTGATCGGACGAAAACCCGCAACCAATGACCATGGCCAGCGGCGCGCCGGTCATCATGAATGTCATCAGGGCATAGGTGCAAATGCCACAGATCATGCCAGTGGCAAAACGTTGGGTCAAAATAATCTCACTCAGAGGCCTGGGCCGCTGTGCTTCAGCCCGTTCCTGACTGCTGATGATGGGCAGATGGACAAAGCTCAACACCCCGATTGCCAACAGGGCAAGAGGCACCAGCGCCACAAAGGCCCCGGCAAACAACACCGGCTCGAACAGGTCTTTCATCCAGATCGCCAGTTGCGGCCCGACAATGGCCGAAACAATACCACCTGCCAGAATCCACGAGATGGCCTCGCCCTTGAAAAAGCTTGGCGACACATCTGCCGCAGCAAACCGGATTTTCTGGGTAAAGCCACTGGAAAGGCCAATCAGCAACAGGCCCAGAGCAAACAGCCAGAAATCCATCTTGAACAGGGCCAGCGTGGCAACAAGGCCGCCCACGGCAGCCGAAACAGCCCCAATCATAAAGCTGACTTTGCGGCCAAACAGCTTGGCCGCAATGGCGACACCAACCGCACCCAAGGCAACGCCAACGTTAAACCCGGTCAGCGGGGCGGTTGCCAAGGATTTATCCGCTTCGAGCAACTGATAACCGGCAAGGCCGCCCAGCGAGAAAGACAGCGGAGCAACAGAGCCGAGAATCGCCTGAGCGGCTGTCAAAATGCCGACATTGCGCTTGGCGATGCGCAGCTGACTGTTCAGGCTCACGCTCTCATCCATGCCCATGTCTCTCTCTGATCAGGCTTTAGCAGCCGGGCTACGAACCTGTTTGGCAATGCGATCCAGAACGGCATTGACCAGCTTCGGCTCATCCTCCTGAAAGAAGGCATGAGCAATCTCGACATATTCGGTGACAATCACGGCGACCGGCACGTCTTTTCGCTCCAGCAATTCAAATGTGCCTGCGCGCAAAATTGCCCGCACGGTGCTATCCACCCGCGACAGCGACCAGTCATCCTGCAAGGCCTGACGGATCAGCGGGTCGATCTTGGTCTGGTCGCGCACGACGCCAGCCACCAGAGAGCGAAACCACGAGGCATCGGCCTTGAGATAGGTCTCGCCATCCAGTTCCTGACCGAGACGGTGCGTCTCATATTCAGCAACCACTTCCAGAACGCCGCTTCCGGCCATATCCATCTGGTAGAGCGCCTGCACGGCAGCAAGGCGGGCCGCGCCCCGCTGGTTGGCGGTTTTTACCGGCGGTGTTGTATGTTCACTCGTCATGGGTTCAGCCACCAAATCTCTGCTTCAAGGCAATCATCGTCAAAGCTGCGCGGGCCGCAAAGCCACCCTTGTCCTTGTCGGAGCGCTTGACACGTGCCCAAGCCTGTTCATCATTTTCAACTGTCAGAATACCATTGCCAATGGCAAGGGATTCGGACACGGATAAATCCATCAGCGCCCGGGAGGATTCATTGGCGACAATATCAAAATGATAGGTCTCGCCGCGAATAACCATGCCCAGCGCCACATAACCATCATAGACCACGCCGCCATTGTCCGCACCATCCAGCGCCATGGAAATCGCCGCTGGAATCTCCAGAGCGCCCATCACGGTGACGATGTCGTAGCTTGCGCCGGCTTCATCCAGTGCGCTCTTGGCACCGTCCAGCAGCGCGTCTGCCATGTCATCGTAAAAACGCGCCTCAACAATCAGCAGGTGCGGTGCAGAAGAAAGATCAGACATGAGCGGTCACTCCGGGGACGGGCGGATAAAATCTCGATGATTGGATGGGCGGTCAAACCACGCTCCAACCGCAATGGCAAGTGTTTTTCGCTCAAGCTTGCATAAATGCGCCACTTTGCCTGAGCGCGGACCACTCGACACACATTTTTGTGATGAAAGTTCAAAATCGTCATTTCAGCAACAATTGATCATCAGGCTTTGCTTGATTAACAAAATCACCGCCACAACATCAGCAAAGTGCGATATTGCGTTAACGAACCAAATCCTTGTTCGCAATCATCAATTTCCACCGATGCCCCTTGCGCCCGACAGCAACGCCAGTGCGCGCTGCTCTGCCATCTCAAAACAGGCTTTTTGATGAACAATAAGATGAAATATTTGTAATTCCGATCAAGCACTTGAGGGCTGGAAAATAACAAAACCGAAGCGCACATCTATCGGCATCGGCCCGCTACAGGGCGCGATCGTTGTTGTGAAGCAGGAGACAACCGATGAGCAATATCGGACATGTATTTAGCGCATCCACCATTGGTACCGTTGTGTTTGGCGGCATACCGAGCGCAGAGTTCGCAAACAGCCCGGAAGACAGCGTTCAACCTCTTATCAATAGCCAATTCAATATTGTTCATATCAACACATTGAATCCGGGAGATCCGGCCTATCTCGCCTTTGCAACGCAAAGTCCCCACACTTTGCAGGCCAGAAAGCTGCAAGCAGCGATTTTCGCCACATCCAAAGCCATGAAACAGCTCATTGCCCGCAACGTGGAGGTCACCTCCATTGTTGGCCTCATGCAAACAACAGACGGCACAACAACCCTTTATGTGGCTGATTAAAACATTCGGAGTGAGCGAAGCCTGCTATGGCTTCGCTCTTCATGAGACCGATGGCGCTGGAAACTCAGCCAGACGGGCCGCATAACGGGCCATGGTGTCCACTTCGAAATTGACGAAATCGCCCACCTGACGCTCGCCCCAAGTGGTGACGTCCAGCGTGTGGCGGATCAGCAGAATATCAAAATCGCAATGGGAAACGGCATTGACCGTCAGCGACGTGCCATCCAGCGCCACCGAGCCTTTCGGAGCGACAAACCGCGCCAGATGCTCAGGAACCCGAAGCGTATAACGGGTCGCATCGCCTTCGGTTTTCACAGCGATGATTTCCGCCTTTCCATCAACATGGCCGGAAACAATATGGCCACCCAACTCGTCGCCGATTTTTAAAGACCGCTCCAGATTGATGCGCGTGCCTTTTTTCCAGGAACCGATGGTGGTCAGTCGCAGGGCTTCTTCCCACGCCTCCACTTCAAACCAGCGCCCGTTGCTGCCCTGCTCAGGCAGGCCCGTGACCGTCAGACACGTTCCCGAATGGGCAATGGAGGCTCCCATGTCGATGGTGGCTGGATCATAACTGGTGGCAATCCGCAGCTTGATGCCTTCCTTAAGGGGCGTGATGTCTTCCACGGTGCCTACATCCGTCACAATACCAGTAAACATCAACGCTCTCTTTCATAATCGTCAAACCGATCCGCTCCGAAGCACGCGCTACGCACGTGTCGGAAGCCTGCCGGTATATTGGCGGGATCAAGCGGTGATACAAGACCACCGGCTCCGATTTTCATTTCACTTTGATAGAGCTGGAGCCGATCCACCAGATCAGCCTCGAGAAAAGCCTGCGCCACGGCCGCGCCACCTTCCACCAGCAAAGACGATACGCCCCGGTGCGCCAATTGAGACAGGAGGTCGTGAAGATCCACGGCCTGCATCACCTCGACACCACGGTGATCCAACCGGATTTTCCGGCTCTCAAAAGCCTCATCACACGCAAAACCCTGTGGATTGCAGCAGGCGCACAGGGTTTGCACCTGCCGCGCCGTGGTCGCCAGCGTTGAGGCTGGCGGCAGATCAAGCCGTCTGTCCAGCACGATTCGGATGGGAGAGCGATGCTCCATCCCCTTGAGACGCACGGTCAGTTCCGGGTTATCGGCTTTGGCGGTGCCAATCCCCACCAGAATCGCATCGGTTTCAGCGCGCAACAATTGAACCTGCGTCCGCGACATCGGCCCGGTGATGGACACCTGCCCCTCGCCGTGTTTTCCAATCATACCATCCGCAGAAAGGGCAAGCTTCAGAAGAACTTCCGGGCGCTTGTGAATCTGCCGAGTGAGATAGGCTGACAGGCTGCGCTTCGCCTCCAGCTGTAAAACGCCGGTCACCACCTCGATCCCGGCCTCGGCCAGCATCGCAAAACCGCGACCAGACACCCGAGGGTCAGGGTCGGTTAAGGCGACAACCACGCGAGCGACGCCAGCCTTGATCAGCGCCAAAGCGCAAGGCGGGGTCTTGCCAAAATGAGAACAGGGTTCGAGAGTGACGTAAGCGGTTGCGCCCCGCGCCTGTTCGCCGGCATTGGCCAGCGCCTGGGTCTCGGCATGTGGGCGACCGCTGCGCGCAGTGACCGCTGCACCAACAATCTCGCCGTCTTTGACAATCACACAGCCAACCGACGGATTGGTCGATGTCTGACCAAGATGAGAGCGCCCCAGCCGAATGGCAGCAGCCATGAACCGGCGATCGTCGGCCTCGCCACTCATGCTTTTATTCCGGATCCATATCGCGGGAGATTTTCGCGGTGATCTCGGAAATCACCTGCTCAAAATCCTCGGCGTGGGAGAAATCCCGATAAACCGACGCATAGCGCACAAAGGCCACATCATCGAGGCTTTTCAAAGCTTCGAGCACCTGAAGGCCAATCTGTTCCGAGGAAATTTCCACTTCGCCCGAGCTTTCAAGCCTACGCACAATCCCAGAGACTGCCCGCTCGATCCGATCACGCTCTACCGGGCGTTTGCGCAGTGCGATCTCGAAAGACCGCACCAGCTTTTCACGATCAAAGGGAGCCTTGCGGCCCGTTTTTTTCAGCACGGTCAGTTCGCGCAATTGCACGCGTTCAAACGTGGTGAAGCGGCCACCGCAATCCGGGCAGATTCTCCGCCGACGGATGGCAGTATTATCCTCCGCCGGACGGGAATCCTTCACCTGGGTATCATCTGAACCGCAAAACGGGCACCGCATCAGGCTTTTCCCTTACAGATACGGGTACATGGGGAAATTGCCGGTCAGCGCCACGACCTTTTCGCGCACAGACGCTTCAACAGCGGCATTGCCTTCATCGGAGTTGGCAACCTTCAGACCATCGAGAACCTCAACAATCAGATTGCCGATTTCGATAAATTCGGCTTCCTTGAAGCCACGGGTCGTACCAGCGGGTGTGCCGAGGCGGATACCGGAGGTAACAAATGGCTTTTCTGGGTCGAACGGAATACCGTTCTTGTTGCAGGTCACATAGGCGCGGCCGAGGGCGGCTTCTGCGCGCTTGCCGGTGGCGTTTTTCTTGCGCAGGTCCACCAGCATCAGGTGGTTGTCGGTGCCGCCGGAGACGATGTCCAGACCACCCTTGACGAGGGTTTCCGACAGCGCCTTGGCGTTCTTGACCACCTGAGCGGCATAATCCTGAAACTCTGGCTGCAACGCTTCGCCAAAGGCAACGGCCTTGGCGGCGATGACATGCATCAGCGGGCCGCCCTGAAGACCCGGGAAGACTGCCGAATTGAACTTCTTGGCCAGTTCTTCCTCATTGGTGAGAATCATGCCGCCGCGTGGACCACGCAACGATTTATGAGTCGTGGTGGTGGCAACATGGCAATGCGGGAATGGCGATGGATGCTGACCGCCAGCCACCAGACCAGCGATATGGGCCATATCGACCATCAGGTAAGCGCCAACTTCGTCAGCGATTTCGCGGAAACGCTTCCAGTCCCAGATACGGGAATAGGCGGTGCCGCCAGCAATGATCAGCTTTGGCTTATGCTTGCGGGCCGATTCGGCAACAGCGTCCATATCCAGCAGGTTGTCGCCTTCGCGTACACCGTAGGACACGACGTTGAACCATTTGCCGGACATGTTGACCGGCGAACCGTGGGTCAAATGGCCCCCGGAGTTCAGGTCGAGGCCCATGAAGGTATCGCCGGGCTGCAACAGCGCCAGAAACACGGCCTGATTCATCTGCGAGCCGGAATTGGGCTGCACATTGGCAAAATTGACGCCAAACAGCTTCTTGGCGCGCTCAATTGCCAGTTCCTCGGCAATATCAACAAACTGACAGCCGCCATAATAGCGCTTGCCCGGATAGCCTTCCGCATATTTGTTGGTCATGATCGAGCCTTGCGCTTCCAGCACGGCGCGCGAGACAATGTTTTCCGACGCGATCAATTCAATTTCATGACGTTGGCGACCGAGCTCCTTCTCAATCGCGCCAAAGATTTCCGGATCAGAGTCGGCAAGTGAGCGGGAAAAGAAAGCATCGGTATTGGTCATGATCGCAGTCTCCTGAAAGCGTGGATGCCCCGGCGTATTAACGTCCTCGGGGCCTAAGAGCAAGACAACGGAACGACATTTGCAGTTCAAAGCACGCGAGAGGCCACCTGTTTTTGTGTGGCACCACAGAAACACACGCCAAACATACAAAAGGCCGCGCAAATTTGCGCGGCCTTTGATCAAAACGGGAGAAGCCGGGAGTTACTGCGGCAAATTGTCATCCTCGATCCGGCCAGGATTCTGCTCCACGCCAATGTTGGTTTGTAGCGCCAACTGGGCGTCGCCATCGCGCTTGTAAATATCATCGCGGAACTGCACGACATTGTCCTTGGCCGACCAGGCAGTGATATAGACAATATACACAGGCACTTCCTGCGAAAGCTTTATGACCGTGTTCTGGCGTGTCGAGATCACGCGCTCGATTTGCTGGCGTGACCAGCCGGGCGTATCCTTCAACAGCCAGGTCGTCATATCACGCACATTCTGAACCCGCATACAGCCGGAGGATTCAAAGCGCATCAGCTTGTTGAACAGGCCCTGCTGTGGCGTATCATGCAGATATTCGTTGTTTGGATTGTGGAAATTGATCTTGGTTGAGGCCATGGCGTTGATCTTGCCCGGGTCCTGACGGAACATCAGGTTTGGTGCCTTGGGCGCGTTCCAATCCACGGTTTCAGGCGCGACTTCCTGACCTTTGTTATCGAAAAGACGGATATTGTTGCGCGTCAGATAGGTCGGATCCTTGCGCATCAGCGGCACGATGTCTTTTTCGACGATCGAGCGCGGCGCGGTCCAGTACGGATTAAGAATAATCTCGTAGATCTTCGAATTGATGGCATGGGTCGGGCGATCGATACGGCCAACGATGGCATTGGTCCGCAATGCGACGCGATCGTTTTCAACTGCCTCAATATTCATGGCCGGAATGTTGACCATCAAGTAGCGCTGACCAAGATCACCGGACATGGTCTGCAAACGCACAAGATTGGTGTTGAGCTGATTGAGGCGAACATCGGCAGAGATATTCATGGCCTTCAAGGTGTATTCGCCCAGCGCGCCATCCGGCGGCAAGCCATGACGGGCCTGAAAATGCTTCACGGCACCATCCACATAGGTATCAAACGAATCGGACATTCCCGCTTCTCGCGCCAGATCACCCGAGATCATCAGACGCTGACGCAAAACCTGCACGGCAGGATCAATCACGCCAAGCTTCAGCTTGACCGATGGATTGACCTGTGGCCAGCCGCCATTGGCAACAATCTGCTGATATTGCGCAATCACGCCCTGCAAAATCGGCAGGTTGCTTGCACTCAGCAACGGGCTGTTGGAGGTCACAACGGCTGTTGCGCGAGTCGACTGGGCATCGAACTGATCATCCCAATTGCCACGGCTGCGGGCATTGATCACCTCGTCAACAGCAGACTGAGCCATGGCCTGACCGGCAATTGCGGATGCGCCAATCAGGGCTGCGCCTCTGAGGAGTGCCCGGCGCGAGACCGCAACAAAATTCGACTTGTCTGCCATATTTTCAACTTCCCTAACCATCCGCCGGTCACACCCCTAAAGCCTGCGCCATAAAGCCTGCGACAGTGACATTCACCCACCGCGCACGCCAAAGGCTTTCCTCATCACGGGAGGAACGCACGTAGAATGCCTTTGTTCCAGTCGCTTCTTAGCCTTTCCGGCTGACATATCAATATGGCTAAAGCTTGTCAGGTCAAAAACACTCACAACACTGTGTCAAACAGTCATCGGTTGCACAGCGCAACCGGCGCAACATGCACCCGGCCTCTGGTTACATTCTGTAGGCGATCGTGTCGTTCCAGAAGCGATCAAGGCGCTGAAGCAGCTTGTTCATCTGGTTGAATTCGTCGGTGCCAATACCGCCAACCTTCTGGATGGAGCCAACATGGCGCTCGTAGAGTTTGGCAACGGTTTCAGCAATATCCTGACCTTCTGGCGTCAGCGAAATGCGAACCGAGCGGCGATCAACGCGCGAGCGGGAGTGATTGATGAAACCAAGGTCCACCAGCTTCTTGACATTATAAGACACATTGGACCCGAGGTAATAACCGCGCGAACGCAACTCGCCGGCTGTCAATTCGGAATTGCCGATATTGAACAGCAGCAATGCCTGCACCGCGTTGACGTCATTGCGACCCTGACGGTCGAACTCGTCCTTGATCACATCGAGCAAACGGCGGTGCAAACGCTCCACCAGATGCAACGAGTCGAGATAGAGGGAGCGGATCGCCTGTTCTTCCTGATCAACGGCGGAAACCTGCGCTTTGATATTGGTGTTGGTCATATCGGTCTGCCTCACTGTTTTGGGTGGCGGTTATGGTTGTTTTCACCCGCCTTGAGACAGACAATATCGAATACCCATAAAATTCTATTTAAAACGCAAGCTTAACAGAGACTTACCATTCACAGGCTTTGTATCAGGGTAAACCAAATCTTATGCTTCCTTTTGATGCATTGTGCGTTTGCGCAACCCGGCACCCCTTTTCGGGCCATTCATCACCGCCCGCGCTTCTCCAGCAGCAGTGCCAGACGAAATGCCAGATAGACAACGGCAACAATGATGTGAAAGGAAATCAGCAAAGGATTTTCGCCAAAAATCTTCGGCCAGACGCCATACATCAGGATTTGCGTGATCGCGCCAATGGCCCAGATCACCGGCCCCCAGGACACGGTCATCCACAGGCCAATGCCCGCCACAGGAAAAATCACCGCCAGAGAACAGGTGGCAATACGCCATGACACGGTCAAAAGATCGAAACGGGCAAGGCCATTGTGGGAATAGCCCACCAGCATGGCCCAGAACTCAAGGCCAAACCAAAGCCCGATAAAGGCAACGATGCGCAGAAAAACCACGAACAGAAGGTCCGTGATGCTGAACTTCGGAGGGTGAACGCTCTCATCAATCATAGGGACAGAATAACCGCAATAGCCCATCACCGCCAGAGCCTCGAGGCAGACATGCACGCAATTGATACAGGAGACCGCCTTTCTTTCCCGTCTGCCCTGTCAGCGTGTCGCAGTGGGCAAAAGCGGCTATCCGTGTTAGGTCAGCCCGATATGTGCCCGAACTTCTCCCGGGCAAAAGACTGGCGGGCAACAGACTGGAGGCCTTTAGATGCAAGATAAAACCCATCTCGTCGATGAAATTACCGGCCACCGCCGTATGCGCCGCAACCGCAAGGCAGACTGGACCCGCAGACTGGTGCAGGAAAACCGGCTGACAGTGGACGATCTGATCTGGCCGATTTTTCTCGTGCCGGGCAGCGGCATTGTTGATCCTATTGCGGCCATGCCGGGTGTCAACCGCTTGAGCGTGGACAAGGCCGTGGAAGCCGTAAAGCAGGCTGCCGATCTGGGCATTCCGGCCATCGCCACCTTCCCCAATATTGAAATGGACAAGCGCGACCAGACTGGCTCTGCCATTCTTGATGCCAATAACCTTCTTAATGAGGCCACGGCCGCCTTCAAGAAACATGTTCCCACGATCGGCGTGATCACCGATGTGGCGCTCGATCCGTTCACCAGCCATGGTCACGACGGCATTTTGCGCGGCCATGATATTGTCAATGACGAAACGGTCGATCAGGTCGTTAGGGCTGCCATTCTACAAGCCGATGCCGGATCGGATATTATTGCCCCGTCTGAAATGATGGATGGCCGCATTGGTGCCATTCGCCGTGGTCTGGATGCGGCAGGCCACCAGAATGTTGGTATCATGTCCTATGCCACAAAATTCTCCTCAGGTTATTATGGTCCCTATCGTGAAGCGATTTCCACCTCTGGACTGCTGAAGGGCGACAAAAACAGCTATTACATCAGCCCTGCCAATGGCACAGAGGCCGTGCGCGATGCCGCCCTTGATGTGGATGAAGGCGCGGATATGCTGATGGTCAAGCCAGGCTTGCCCTATCTCGACATCTGCTGGCGGATCAAGGAAGCGTTCAGCCTGCCGGTTTTCGCCTATCAGGTCTCCGGTGAATATTCACAGATCAAAGCCGCGGGCATGAATGGCTGGATCGATGAAGACCGGGTGATGATGGAGACGCTGCTCTGCTTCAAACGGGCCGGATGCGACGGCATGCTCACCTATTTTGCCGTGGAAGCGGCAAAAAAGCTGGCAAAGAGCTGATTATCCGCCGATTCACAAAAGCGATACTTTGAATTTCGGGCCGAGGCATCCCATATCAGTTTCAATCACCAAGGAGATGATCATGAGCTTCGACCCGAACCTGACCGCAACCACAGTCCCCACCGACTGGCGCGCCTATAGCGGCGTTCTCTCGCGTCGGGTTTTCGCGTTTGCCATTGATTATATTCTCGTTGCCATCCTCTGCCTTCCAGCGGCAGTCGCCGTGTTCTTTCTTGGCATCATAACGCTGGGGCTTGGCTGGCTTCTTTATCCCATTCTGTTTTTTGTTGTCGCAGGTCTCTATTTCGGCCTGTCATTGGCCGGACGATCGCAGGCAACACCCGGAATGAAAGCCATGGGCATCGCCATGATCCGGCTTGATGGTGGCAAAATCGATTTTGTCACGGCCATCGCCCATCTGGCACTGTTCTGGATCATCAATTCCATTCTGACGCCGCTGATCCTGCTGGCGGGTCTGTTTATCGAACGTTCCAGACTGGTGCATGATTTGCTGCTGGGCACGGCAACCATTCGCACCATGTGAGCACGCTGGCATAGGGCATATCGACGATCATGGCAGCATCCTGTACCATATGTGCAGGATGCTTTGTTTTTTATGGCATCATCCATTTGTACCGTTGACGTTTTCTTATCATCATTCATCCTAATATTCATAAGGGACGCTTGAGTCGCATCAAAACAACAGGGGGCTGCCTGCTGCAATTTGAACCGGACAGACTCTCAAGCAAAATTTGTACAACAGATATAAAGTGTTATCGGGAATGATCTTGCATCATGCGGGGTACAGGGTGCTATATGTTTGATCTCCATAACTGAGGGGTATCGGGAAACCTATGAACACACAGGCGACAAGCTCTCCCCAGTTTTACCTGACGGCACCGGCCCCCTGCCCTTACCTGCCCGGTGAAATGGAGAGAAAGGTCTTTACCCATCTGGTGGGTGCCAGAGCCACCGAGATGAACGATCTGCTGACTCAGGGCGGCTTTCGAAGATCACAGAACATCGCCTATCGCCCCGCCTGCGAAAATTGCCGGGCCTGCCTGTCCGTGCGCATTATCGCCAAGGAATTTAAGCCAAACCGCACCATGCGGCGCGTGGCAGCCGCCAATGCGGATTTGATCAGCTCCGTTTATCCCGCCCAGCCATCAACCGAGCAGTTTGCGCTGTTTCGGCGCTATCTTGATGATCGCCATCAGGCGGGCGGCATGTCCGATATGTCAGCGCTGGATTTTGCCATCATGGTGGAGGACAGCCACGTCAAGACCCGGGTTATCGAATACCGGCTGCCGCCAGAGGAAGGCTCAGAGCGTCCGGGCGAACTTGTTGCCGTGGCTCTGACAGACATTTTGAGTGACGGCCTGTCGATGGTTTATTCCTTTTTCAACACCGACCTGCACAAACGCTCGCTTGGCACATTCATGGTTCTGGACCATATTCGTCGCGCCAATGAGATGGGACTTCCCCATGTCTATCTTGGGTATTGGGTGAATGGCTCGCGCAAAATGAACTACAAGATCCGCTTTTTACCGCAGGAACATTTGTTAAGTCAGGGCTGGACACGCTATGAAGCCAGCCCCGGCCAGGATGATGCATAAGATTACGCAACCATAGACTGAGGAACAACCCCCTCGGCTTTTTCTGCGAACCATTTCGCCAGCAAATTGGCCGTCATCGGACGTGAAAACCAGAACCCCTGGATTTCGTCGCACCCCATTGCCTGCAAAATATCGGCATCTTCTGATGTTTCGACACCTTCTGCCACCACTTGATAGCCAAGACCGTGAGAAAGCTCGATCATCGATCGGATCAACACGCGCTCACGGCTGCCGTTGACCATATCGGCCACAAAAGATCGATCAATCTTGACAATATTCGCGGGCAGTTTCTGCATATAGGACAGATTGCTATATCCCGTGCCGAAATCGTCAATGGCAAGCCGTACGCCCATATCCGCAATCTGCTGAAGCATTTTGAGCGATTTTTCGGTTTCCGCCATGACGGCTGTTTCCGTCAATTCCAGCTCGATCCGTTCAGGCAAGACGCCATAGTGATCAAGCTTTCCAACCAGAATATCCACAAAATCCGGCTCACTCAGGTTAAGGGCGGAGATATTGATGGAAAGCCGAATGTCAAAACCGCTTTGCCGCAAGGCTGCAAGCTGAGCCAGCGCGCGATCAATCACCCATGCACTCATCTGCCGCACACAGTGAGAGGCTTCAATCACCGGAATGAATTCCGCTGGCGAAATCGGTCCCAGTTCAGGATGGTTCCAGCGCAGCAGGGCTTCAGCGCTCTCAACCCGGCCAGTGCCGAGCGAAAGTCTGGGCTGAAACACCAGATGCAACTGGTCATCAGAGGCCATCGCAGCCTGAAAATCATGCAGAAGACGAAAATTTCGCCGATGCACCCGATCCAGATCGGCTGAGTAAAACGCAATACCCGTTTCACTGTTGCGGGCATCCTGCACCGCCCCCTGAAGCGACCGCAACACATTTTCTGGCTGCATTTCACCCGGATCAAAACACACGACGCCAATCGATGGCGTCATCGTCAAACGCAAACTGGAAACCTCGCCGACGTCAGCCAACAAATTTTCAAGCGCAGACAGGCTGTTTTCCGGCGTGGCATTTTCCGGTGAAAAAATCCCAAACTGCATGGGAGCAATATGATAGACGAGATGTTCATCGCCCATTCTGAGACGCAAAAACTCTGCAACAGAACGAATGATACTATCCAGATGGGCCGGTCCCATCACTCTCGACAGCCGGTCAAACTGCATGGTCTGGGCAAGATCAAGACAGCTGATCAAACGGCTTGTTCCAGCGGTGTGCTTCGCCAGATCAGAAAGATCATTCACCAGCTGAAAGCGGTTTGGCAGGCCACTGCTGGCCTCAATGCGGCCAACAGAGTGCTGCATTTCAATCTGATCCATCACCATGGCGGCAAGATCCGAAAGGGCAGCCATCTGCGCCCCTGTGACCTCGTGCGGTTCGGTATCCAGCACGCACAGCGCACCCAAGCCATAACCGTCCGGGGTTATAAGCGGTACTCCAGCATAAAAACGAACACCAGACTGCCCCAGCGGGCTGTCAATGTAATAGGGATCCTTTTGAAAATCATTGATCACCACAGAGGCGCATGTCTCCGCCACTTCTGAGCAAGGAGCCTTGAAGCGGGGGATTTGCCGGTGCTCGACGCCGACCTTGGACTTGAACCATTGTCGATCCACATCGGTGAGCGACACAGCCGCAATTGGCAAGCCAAAATATTGCGCAACAATGCGCGTGATCCGGTCATAGGACTCGCTTGGCAAACTATCCAGAATTTTGATATTGCGAAGACTTGCCAATCTTGCCTGCTCACGTGATGCAATGCTCATGCTCTCTCCAACCGTCAATGATACGCCCTTCAGTCAACACACGATCATTGTGGCCCCATACAAAACTCATGGCGGCAAATGTTCGACCCGATATGACATATGGCGCAGAACTGCTAAAATACTAGGGGGGGAAAGCTGTGCAAAGGCGGCACTTCCTCATCCATGGTTAGAGCATAGTAAATTACGCACTATAAACGGCAAAACCCCTGACAGATACAACCTGTCAGGGGCCTTATCAAGCAACAGCGTAAACCTTCAAACAGGTTTTCGAATAAACCCGTAGACAATATTACGATTGGCACCGAACCGGACACGGCAATCAAATTCACCACCCGCAGTACTGTTGTGAATGATGCGCCACATATCCTGTTCCGTGCGCAACAGCAAAGCCCAGTTCATGAAGGTTTCCATATAGCCATCTGCAATGATGTCTTCTGAAAAATTGGCAAACATGAACACGCCATTCGGCTTGAGCATTTCAAGGCATTTGCGCGTCAGCTTGATGGAAACCTTGTCGTTGAGATAATCATACAGGCCGGCTGCGTAAATGAAATCGAACGTTCCCAGATCATGCCCATTGGTCAGCACACTGCGCACGGAGCCATCCACAGGCTCAATGCAGGTCTGCGCAAAATCTCGACGGATAGATCCCACGCTCAACGGATCCTGATCCAGCGCAATCCAACGCTTGATCGCTTGCGCCTTCAAGGCAGAAGAGCGATTGGCTTCACGCAGATGGCCTGCGGCAATTGTCAAAATTTCCGTATCGGCACCGCGAGAGCTGGCAATTTCATCAATGTGCTGGGTCAGAAGATCACGGCGCTCACGCACCGCAATGGATGCAGACGAATTGCGGTTGGTCTCATAGAGCGCAAGACCTGTGGGCGTGGCACTGGCAATCTCATCAGCAAGGCTGGGATGGCCGTAGATGAAATCAATCAATTGGGCGTCGCCAGAATAGCCTCTGGGCTTGACATAGGACCACCGTGTGAAGGGGTCCTGCATGAAATAATCCGCAATCTGATGATTTTGGGCAAGCGGTATCAGATGTTGCCAAAGTGTGCGCGAAGACTTTGCGCGCAAGGCGTGAAGATTTAAACCAAGACTTCCATGTATCTGCGCAGGATCCAGCGCTTTTTGAATCTGCTGATCTGCTAGATTGAGCATCAACGCCAGTTCAGCCTCTGCTGTAACCTTCTCGTTGTCACTCAGATGACTGCTGTTAGAAGATACAATCTCGGCCGCAATGGCACGTGGCGTCACAAGACTTTCACCGTCTAAAGCAATTTTGACAGGATTCATATTCAACATACCTTTAATATTGATGAACAGATATTTAATTAATACTGGTCAAAAAATATTAATTTTTTGTTAACTATAAAATTTGATAGGAAATATCGTGTCTAGCAGCGTCCCGCTTCTGATAATAAGGTTAATTTCGAGAAAGCCAGAATGAAACTTGTGTTTCAAAATGACTTCCACTCCCAATATACAAAAATCCTGCCTGCTTAATTTATTAACAATGAATATTGAAACCCATAAATTTAAATGGAAAAAAAGCTTTGCTATGCTGAGTATTTCGAGTGACACGTTTGAGGGAAAAACCTCTATTTCCATTCAATCGGCGAAAATCGATGGAACCCAGCATGACACACATATGGCGCGACCATGGCCAAACGGATCGGCGTGCAACTCTAGACAAAGAGCGGAGTGCCGAGATCGTGAAGCTCTATAGAGATCAGACGCAGTCAGAACGCATTGGTTCCGCGCGCCATGGGCTGTGGGTTGCCGCAATCATCTATATGGCTTTTTCCATCACGGATATTTTGCTGATCCCCGACGTTGCAAAGACAGTCATCATCAGTCGCCTTGTGATGACCATATCCGGGCTTCTTATTCTGGAAGCCTTGTTTTTCCTCAAGGCCAAGTCAGACACGATCGATATTACCTGTGCCTTGTGCCTGGTGATCAGCTATGTCGCATGGCTTTATCCAGCCTCGATGACGCAGGAAGCCAATCATTTTCGCTATTATATGGTGTTTGGCAGCCTGTTCATGATGAGTGCCAATCTGTTTTTCGGCTTCGATATTGTTCTGTCCATCATAACGTCGACCGCCGTGCTCTCTCTGTTTTTCTGGGCGCTTATCTATCTTGCACCGGCGGATGGTGGCTATATCTTTGCGTTTGGCACATTTTATGTGTCGTGCTTCATGTTCACCAGCTATATCAACCTGCGGCTGAACAGAGAGCGCTTCAACGTCTACCTCAACGCCCTGGAAGCCAGAAAGCAGAACCGCGAAGCAACAGAACGGGGCAAAGCCTTGCTGCGCCTGTCCAACACCGACTATCTGACGGGTGTTGACAACAGACGTGCGATTGACCAGCGCCTGCGCGATAGCTGGAACGACTGGCATAACCACGCGATTGGTTTTTCGGCCATTCTGGTTGATGTCGATTTCTTCAAAAAATACAATGACTTTTACGGCCATCAGGCTGGTGATCATTGCCTGGTGCTGGTTGCCAATGCACTCAAAAATGCGCTTGTGCCATTCAATGCCTCTTTGGGGCGCTACGGCGGAGAAGAGTTTATTGTTGTTGCCCCCTCGGCCAATCGGGAAGATGTCACGCAACTCGCAGAGATGATCCGCCAGACCGTCGAGAACATGGCGCTGACCCATGAACAGCGCAAGGACGGACTGGCGATTGTAACCGTCAGTGTTGGTGCCGCTTTCACACGCGAACAACGGGACGAACGGCTGGAAAAAATCATCACCGAAGCCGACCGCGCGCTCTATTCCGCCAAAGCCAACGGTCGCAATTGTGTGCGCGTGTTTGACCCCACCGATCCTTTGACCGGCGACGACAACGAACATATTGCTGCATTGCTGCGCGTGGCAATCACCAATGATCTGGTTTCACTGGTGTATCAGCCGATCGTCAACGTCAAAACAGGGCGAATTGACGCCGCAGAAGCCCTGATGCGCCTCAAGTTACTGGATGGAACCCCCGTTTCCCCAGTGGTGTTCATTCCCATTGCTGAACGCACAGGCTCCATTCTGGACCTTGGCCTATGGACGATCCGGCAGGCCTGCCGCGATATTCTCGTATCCGGTGCGGCGCCAACAGTGAGCGTCAATGTCTCGCCCATTCAGTTGAAAACCAAAGGATTCGCCGCCAGTGTTGCCGAAATTCTGGCGGAAACCGGCGTCGATGGCCGCCGCCTTGCTTTCGAAATCACCGAGGGCATCAATATGGACCGCCAGTCAGTCGTCCTGCGCTGTATCAAGGATCTTGAAGCTCTGGGCATCCGCATCTGGCTTGATGATTTTGGCACAGGTTTCGCCGGTCTGTCATGGCTGCGGCTTTTCAATTTTGACACAGTCAAAATTGACCGCTCCTTCCTTCAGGACTGCGAGTCAGACCGAGGACGATCCTTGCTGCGCGATATTATCAGCCTGGTGCGCCATCGTGGCCACAAGATTTTGATGGAAGGTATCGAAACAGAAGAACAGCTCAAGTTGATGCAACATCTGAAAATTGACTACGTGCAAGGCTACCATCTGGGACGACCAGCGCCATTGGATGTGTTCAAATCCCGGCTGGCAGCCTGAACCATAAAAGCAAAAGGGCGTCACCACAATGTGATGTCGCCCTCAGCTTGTTGACAAACCTCTTGCTCGACGTCTCGTCATCCTCGGGCCTGTCCCGAGGATCTGCCGTCGCTGAATAAGCAATTGACGTTATTGACAAAAATTAACGTGCTTAGATGCTCGGCACAGGGCCGAGCATGACGTCGAGACGTCGGAAAGCTTTGTCAGAAGTCTGAGGGCGACACCACAATATGATGTCGCCCTTGTGATCAAACAGACAGAGCCAGGACGATCAGCGTTTAACCGCTGAATTTTCCACTCCGGGGAAAGCCTTTGGGCACAGGCCGACCGGCAGCAGCACGATCTCCCAGCCATTCCAGCAGCTCATCCTTGTTTTTGCTGAACACCCGCCCCGCACTGTCTTCCCACGTCAAACCAGAGGCGATTGCGAAGAACTTGAGGTCGGAAATGCCACCATCCTTGTAGCGTTGCAGGCGAACACCCTTGCCACGGCTCATTTCCGGGATTTGTGCAAGCGGGAAGACCACCAGTTTGCGATTTTCGCCAACAACGGCCACATGGTCGCCCGACACGGGCACCACCAGCTTGGCTTCATCCGGCATGACAACATTCATCACCTGCTTGCCCTTGCGGGTGTTGGCAATGATGTCGCTCTCGGCCACCATAAATCCGTTGCCGGATGTGGAAACGAACATCAGCTTGCGCGACGCATCATGCACAAAGGCCGTCAGCACATCCTGATCATTTTCCATATCCACCATAATGCGCAATGGTTCGCCATGGCCACGGCCACCCGGCAGCTTGTCGCCGCCCAGCGTGTAAACCTTGCCGCCTGTCGTCACCAGCAGAATCTTGTCGGTTGTCTGCGCCGGGAAGGCCACGCGCAGACCATCCCCCTCCTTGAAGGTCAAGGTCGAGGTGTCGGAACTATGTCCCTTCAGCGCCCTGATCCAGCCCTTCTCGGAAATCACCACGGTGATCGGTTCTTTTTCAATCATCGCCTGCTGAATGGCTTCAACATCGGCGTTGGGCGCATTGGCAAACAGCGTGCGACGACGGCCAAGCTCTGTGACCTTGGCATATTTCTTTTTAACCTCGGCGATCTCGCCGGCAATGGTCTGCCATTGCAGATCATCGGAGCCTAGCAGCTTTTCCAGCTCGGCTTTTTCCGCAGACAGCGCATCATGCTCTTTGCGGATTTCAAACTCTTCCAGCTTGCGCAGATTGCGAAGCCGCATGTTGAGAATGGCCTCGGCCTGCGTATCCGTCAGCGCAAATCGGGCAATCAGGGCGTCCTTGGCTTCGTCTTCTTCACGGATGATGCGAATGACTTCATCCAGATTGAGATAGGCGATCAGCAAACCGCCGAGAATTTCCAACCGTCGCTCAATAGCGGCCAGCCGGAAGCTGGAACGGCGCACCAGAACATCCTTGCGGTGGGCCAACCATTCGCTCAAGACCTCATTGAGCGCCATCACCTTCGGCACTTTGCCTTGCGACAGCACATTCATGTTCATGGGAATGCGGTTTTCCAGCTCGGTGAGCTTGAACAGCGATTCCATCAGAATGGTTGGATCAACCGTGCGGCTCTTGGGTACCAGCACAAGGCGCACGTCTTCGGCTGACTCATCGCGCACATCTTCCAGCAACGGCAGGCGCTTGGCGATGAGTAACTCGGCGATTTTCTCGATCAGGCGCGACTTCTGCACCTGAAACGGAATTTCGGTGACGATGATCTGGTAGCCGCCGCGCCCCAGATCTTCCGTTTCCCATTTTGCCCGCACCCGAAACCCGCCCCGCCCGGTGCGGTAGGTTTCCAGCATGCTTTCACGGCTCTCGACAATAATGCCGCCCGTGGGCAGGTCCGGTCCTTCAATGCCGCCACGCTGTGGGTTGGCCGGATCGGCAAACAGATCTTCGACGGTGGCCGAAGGATTCTTGATCAGATACAGCGCCGCATCGCACAGTTCATGGGCATTGTGCGGCGGAATGGAGGTTGCCATGCCCACGGCAATGCCGGAAGACCCATTGGCCAGAAGATTCGGGAATGCGCCCGGCAACACCACCGGCTCGTCATCTTCTTCATTATAGGTCGGACGATAATCCACCGCGTCCTGCTCAATGCCTTCCAAAAGCAGAGCGGCAACCTCGGTCATGCGTGCTTCGGTGTAACGATAGGCAGCCGCCGAGTCGCCATCGATATTGCCGAAATTGCCTTGGCCATCAACGATCGGATAGCGCTGGGAGAAATCCTGCGCCAGGCGCACCAAAGCATCATAAACCGACTGGTCGCCATGGGGATGGAATTTACCGATGACATCGCCAACGATACGGGCGCATTTCTTGAAGGCGGAATTGGGCCGGATGCCCATTTCGCTCATGGCATGGATGATGCGCCGGTGCACCGGCTTCAGCCCGTCACGCACATCTGGCAAGGCCCGATGCATGATGGTGGACAGCGCATAGGCAAGGTAGCGCTCTTCCAGCGCGAACTTCAAATCAATCGGCGTGATGTGATCGCCACCATCGCCCGGCGGTGTAAGACTTTTTCCCATGGGTTCTGCCTAGCTGAGAAAGCCCGAAACAGCAAGGATTCCGGGGGATGCAGCTGTGGATTAAGCAAAGGGCACGCGACAGAACTGAACAATAATCCACCCTCGTCGAGAAAAGGCGTTTGTGGTTTAGCGTCTCGCATTATAAAGAAATACTGACCTGTACGAAGCGCCTACCCGTTTGTTTTCAAGGGACATTATTATGACGATGACCAAATCCGCCTGCCGCATCATGAGCAGCCTTCTCTGGGCAAGTGCCGCCATCGCCATCCTGCCCTGCGCAGCCTATGCGCTGGACGGTCAGGACCTTCTCAAGAAGATCAATGCTGCCTATGCGCCGGGAGGCGTCGCCATCAATGCGGCTTCCGTTGATGTCAGCGGGGACACCGTGACCCTGCGGGGCGCAACATTCAAGGGTGAGAGCGATACAGCAAAAGACCCCGTACCCCTTGGCAACGTGACCATGACCGGCGTTGCCGCCATTGATGATGGTTCCTATGAGATTGACCGGGTTGAGTTTCAACCGATCAACATGGTCAACGATAAATCCACGGTAACAGCGTCTGACATTTACCTCTCCGGTGTCACCATACCTGCCAGAACAGATACCAACGACCTGTCGTCTGTGCTGTTTTATGAAAAGGCCCACAGCGGTCCGATCAATATCAAGGTCGATGGCAAGGATGTGCTGTCTGTAGGTGAAATCGAGGCCACATCCGCCATTGAAGATGATGGTGCCAGCCTTTCGTTTGACGCCAATGTCACTGGCTTCAAACTGGATCTTGCAAGCGTTGAAGACCCCAACAGCAAAGAGACCATTGATGCGCTGGCCCTCTCGCCGCTGGATGGCAGCATGACCATGAAGGGCAGTTGGGAGCTGCAATCCGGCACGGTGGATGTTGAAGAATATGCGCTTGATTTCAAGAATATCGGCAAGCTGAACCTGTCCTTCAGCCTGTCGGGCTATACCATGGACCTGATGAGGCAAATTCAGGACGCGGCAAAATCCAGCAAAGCCAATGCAACTGACCCACAGGCGCAACAGGCGGCTGGCCTGGCCACGCTGGGACTTTTGCAGCAAATGTCATTTCTCAGCGCTGACATCCGCTTTGATGATGCAGGCCTGACAGGCCGTGCGCTCGATTATAGCGGTAAAAAACAGGGCATCTCCGGCAAAGACATGGGCCAGATGGTCAAGGCCATGACGCCTCTGCTGCTGGCGCAGGCCAAGCTGGGCGCTCTGCAAAATACCGTATCCGCCGCCGTCAATGCCTATATCGACAATCCCAAAAGCTTCACCATCACCGCAGAGCCGGAAAATCCCGTTCCCTTCCCAATGGTGATTGGTGCCGCCATGGGGGCACCGGAAACCCTGCCAAAGGTGCTTGGGGTTACTGTCACCGCAAATGACTGATCTTCCGGCATGTCGTTACCCTCGGGCCTGTCCCGAGGGTCTGACGCCGCTGAACACGCAATTGACGTCATTGATGAAATCAACGCAATTCGATGCTCGGCGCAGGGCCGGACATGTCACCAGAAATAAAGTCAGGCTTTGCCAGTAGCCTCGCGTCACCGTCGCGTGGCCTTCCTCTTTTGTTTGATGCTCTTCAGTCGAACACTCTGCATTCATACGCTCTGAAAAGGCAAGATCATGCTATCCTGGCTGAACCGGCCCGTTGACATCATTGAATCCTTGCAGGATGGCGCTTTTGAGCCTGCCCATGTCCGCGCTTATGCCGGAAACCCCAACAACATCCTGAAGCTTATGCTTCTTGCCAGAACAGACCTGCTGTCCATCTGGAACCCTGGCGATTATACCGAGCGCGTCACATCGACAAAAGTGCTGACGCGCCAGATGGTGGTTGTCAATTCACCCGATTCCATTCGCCATGTCATGGCCAAGCGCCATGATAATTACGAGCGCAAAAGCCCGCAGATGCGCCGGGCGCTGGAATATCTGCTGGGCGATGGCCTGTTTATTTCGGATGGTGAGACATGGAAGCAGCGCCGGGCGCTGGTGAGTGACATTACCCATAAAAACCGCGTTCCCAGCTTTGGCCCGGTGATGGAACAAACCGCGCAGGAACTGGTAACGCGCTGGACAGAACTGGGCGATGGTGCGCAGGTCAATGCGCTGCATGAAATGGCAGGGCTGACGGCCGAGATCATTTCGCGTAGCGTGTTTGGCAATAATCTCGGCCAGGAAAATGCGGATGCCGTCACCGACAGTTTTACCACCTATCAAGCGCTGATTGACTCCATCAATCTGGGCTATTTCATTGGTTTTGATGATGGACTGCCAGTGCTGCGCACACCGTCGCTGCGGCGCTCGGTCAAGCGGCTGCATCGGGTCATTGATAAGGTTGTGGAAGATCATCTGGCTGGACGTGGTGAGCATAATTCCATGGTCGATCTGCTCATTCGCAGACAGGAGAAAAACCCCGAACTGAAGCTGGATGTGGTGGCACTGCGCAATGAGGCCGCCACGATTTTCATGGCAGGACATGAGACCACAGCGGCAACGCTGACCTGGGCGTGGTATCTGCTCTCCAACGCCCCTTGGGTGGAAGAAGCCTTGCATGATGAACTTGAGCGGGTTTGCGGCAATCGCGCGCCCACCATTGATGACGTGCCGCAACTGGATTGGTGCCGCGCCATCATTGAGGAAACCTTGCGGCTTTATCCGCCCGTTCCCATTCTGGCCCGGCAGGCCAAGGAGGCTGATCAGTTTGGTGGCAAAGAGATTGAACCTGCCTCGCTGATCGTGATTGTGCCTTGGCTGCTGCACCGCACAGAGAGCCTGTTTGAAAAACCTCACCATTTCATGCCAGAGCGTTTTCTGGGCGACAAGCGGCCTATTCCCTACAGCTATATTCCTTTTGCCGCAGGCCCAAGGCTGTGCCCCGGCTTGCAATTTGGCCTGACCGAGTCAATCCTGTGTCTGGCAACACTTGCCCAACGGTTTCGGGTGCGGGTGCTGGATGGCCACAAGGTTGAGCCACAATGCCGCTTGACGCTCAGACCAAAGGGTGGATTGCCCGTAACCTTGCACCGCCGTTGAGGGTATGACGGAGCCAATGAAAGTCAAACCAGATGCCAAAACAGATAAATGATGAGCTGAAAAGCCCAAAGGCGGGTTTGAAAAAGCGCCGGGCATGGTTTTATCGCCAGAGCGAGGCTCCGACCCTTGCGGAGCTTTTTGGTGACCGCCAGCAACGGCAGCGTTTTCTGCACTATTGGCTGCATGACAATATCTGGAATGGCCTTAACCTGCTTGTCCATTTTGGCCTCAAACTTCTGCCCATGGATGCCTGCACGGATTTCGGCGCGTGGATTGGCAAAGTGGCGCAACCCCATATCAACAAAGGGGCAGCCAAACGCGCCCGTGCCACCATCGCAGCCCTTCGGCCAGATCTGAGCCCGGCAGAACAAGAGGCACTGTTTATCGAGAACTGCCGCACGCAGGGGCGCATTCTGACAGAATTTTCCATTGTTACCCGCTTGAAGAACCATAGCGAACGGATTGAGGTGGAGCATCTGGATTGGGTGGTTGAGGCCGCCAAACGCGGGCCGGTGATTGCGGTTGGGATGCATCTTGGCAATTGGGAACTGTGCCCCATTGTGCTCAGGCCCGTTGGCCTCACCCCTTATGTCAATTACACACCGCCTGCGGGCCGTGCCAAGGCATGGATTGCCGATCGCGTACGACGCAAAACCGGCGTGCATTTTCTGCCACCCGGCCTTCAAGGCATTCGCCCGGCAGTGCGGGCGTTGAAGGCCGGCGGCATTGTCTCAGCCTTTTGCGACGAAGGCGTGGAGGGCTATATTCGTGGCCCATTGTTTGGGCGAGAACCTCATCTTGAAGGCAATCTGGCCATGACCATCCGGCTGGCGCGCATGACCGGGGCAACGATCTGCCCCTGGTATAATCTGCGAAAAGATGGATTCAGGTTCATCTACCGCGCCCTGCCCCCCATCACCCTGCCACCGGAAGATAAACCCGGCGCACGGCTACTGGAAGATATTGCTCTGCTGAACTCGGTGATTGAGCCAGTGATTTTGGCAAACCTCGACCAATGGTATTTTCTCGACAGCAGCCTGACGGAACCGGCTTGAGTTTGAGCAAAGCCTGACGCAATAAAAAAAGACCCCTCCCCAACCCTCCCCACAAGGGGGAGGGTTGGGGAGGGGTTTCCTAAAGGCAGAAAAAGTTGACTCATGTACTCTGACGCACACCCATAAAAAAAGCCCCGAAAGTATCGCGCTTTCGGGGCTTTTTTCATTGAACGAAAAACAATCAGTCTTTCTTCGGTGTTGGCACAACCCGCAGCGCCAGTTCGCGCAATTGCGTTGGCGTTGCCGGAGCCGGAGCATTCATCAACAGGTCCTGCGCCTGCTGGTTCATGGGGAACAGCGAGATTTCGCGCAGATTCTTGGCACCCACCAACAGCATGACCACGCGGTCAATACCGAATGCGCAGCCACCATGCGGCGGTGCGCCGTATTGGAAGGCGCGGTAGAGGCCGCCGAAGCGCTCTTCCACATCAGACTGGCTGAGACCAACCTTTTCAAACGCCTTGACCATCAGTTCCGGCGACTGGTTACGGATCGAGCCGGAGGCGATTTCAAAGCCGTTGCAGACCGCGTCATACTGGTAAGCCTTGATCGTCAATGGATCCTGGCTGTCCAGAGCTTCCATTCCGCCCTGTGGCATGGAGAAGGGGTTATGAGCGAAGTCGATCTTCTTGTCTTCCTCGCTCCATTCATAGAACGGGAAGTCGACAATCCAGCACATTTCAAAGCGGTCGCGGTCAATCAGGTTCAGCTCTTCGCCTGCACGGGTGCGGGCTTCGCCAGCGAACTTGTAGAACTTGGCCGGATCACCGGCCACGAAGAAGCAGGCATCGCCAGCGCCGAGGCCAAGCTGGCTTGCCACGGCAGCTGTGCGCTCTTCGCCAATGTTTTTGGCCAGAGGGCCGGAGCCCGCAACCTTGCCGTCTTCTTCCTTCCAGAAGATATAGCCAAGGCCCGGCTGGCCGGTCGACTGTGCCCAGGCATTCATGCGATCGCAGACGGCGCGGCCGATTGGCCCCGTTGCTTCCGTGTGCTTGACCGGAACAGCCCAGACCTCAACCTTGGGGTTGGACTCGATCATGCTTGCAAAAATCTTGAAGCCGGAGCCGCGGAAATGATCCGTCACAGCCTGCATGACAATCGGGTTGCGCAGGTCGGGCTTGTCGGAGCCATATTTACGGATGGCTTCATCGTAAGGAATGCGTGGCCATTGCTTCGTCACAGGCTTGCCGTCGGCAAACTGCTCGAACACCTTGGTCATCATCGGTTCCATCGTGGTCCAGACATCTTCCTGGGTCACGAAGCTCATTTCCACGTCGAGCTGGTAGAACTCGCCGGGCAGACGGTCAGCACGCGGGTCTTCATCGCGGAAGCAAGGGGCAATCTGGAAATAGCGGTCGAAACCAGCCACCATCAACAGCTGCTTATACTGCTGCGGAGCCTGCGGCAGCGCAAAGAACTGGCCTTCGTGGATGCGGCTTGGCACCAGAAAGTCGCGCGCACCTTCTGGCGAAGAGGCGGTCAGGATCGGCGTGGTGTATTCTGCAAAGCCAAGCTCGCCCATGCCATTGCGCATGGCCGAAATAATCTGGGTGCGCTTGACGATGTTCTTGTGCAGGGTTTCGCGGCGCAGATCGATGAAACGATATTTCAGGCGCACGTCTTCGGGATATTCCGGCTCGCCAAACACCGGCAGCGGCAATTCCTTGGCCACGGCCAGCACTTCGATTTCCTGCGCATACAGCTCGATTTCGCCGGTGGGCATGGCCTTGTTGATCGTCTCTTCAGTGCGAGCCTTGACCACGCCATCAATGCGGATCACCCATTCGCCGCGAACGGTTTCAGCCAGCTTGAAAGCCGGGCTATCGGGATCGGCCACCACCTGCGTGATGCCGTAATGATCGCGCAAGTCGATGAACAAAACGCCGCCGTGGTCGCGGACGCGGTGGACCCAGCCGGAAAGGCGCACGGTGGCCCCAACATCGGACTTGCGGAGAGCGGCACAGGTGTGGCTGCGATAACGATGCATTTCAATCTATCCTGGACGTGTCTATCGCCAAACAAACACGCAAACCGTGCACGATGATGGCGGAGGAAAATCGGGCGGAAAAACGCATGGCCTGCCTGATTTGTCAAGGCAGCACATATTTTCCCGCAATATTCCCGCTATATCAGCAGCCTATGCCGGTCTACAAGACATAACCTGTGTGGGCGCGACTCAAATTCCCCACAACGCGCCTTTTGAGATCATGCCGCCATGAAAGACATTCGCCCGCTCATCCCCTTGCTGATCACTGCCGGAATTCTGATTGGCGGCAATAGTTTGCAGGGCACATTCATCTCCTTGCGCGCCCTTGACGAAGGTTTTTCCACCACCATGATTGGTGTGGTGGGGGCTGGCTATAACATCGGCTTTGCCATTGGCTGCATCTATGTGACGCGGCTGATCCGGCAGGTGGGTCATATCCGCGCCTTTGCGGGTCTGGCGGCGATTGCCTCTGCCGCTTCCATTGCCATGGTGATGGTGATTGATCCCACGGCATGGTTCTGCCTGCGGCTGATACAGGGCCTCTGTTTTTCCGGCCTGTTTGCCACGGTGGAAAGCTGGCTGAATGCCCGCGTCACCAATGAGAACCGCGCCCGCACGCTGTCCATCTACCGCTTTGTTGATCTCGGTGCTGGCACCATTGCCCAATATATGATTCCCATGGTGGGGTTGGGCGGATTTGATCTGTTTGCCATTGTTGCCATGGCGCTGTCCCTGTCTCTGGTGCCGATTTCCTTTGCCGACCGCACCAGCCCCGAGCCGCCCAAACATGTGCAGTTTAATGTCAAGGCACTGTGGCAGATTTCGCCTTTGGCAACAATTGGCTGCGTGGTGGTGGGCCTGACCAATTCGACGTTCCGCTCGCTGGGGCCAATTTATGCCGAAGGCATTGGCATGTCGGTGACTGCCATCGCCACCTTCATGAGCATTGGCATTATTGCGGGTGTGGTGTTGCAATATCCGCTGGGCCATTATTCCGACAAGCTGGACCGGCGCACGATTATTCTGATTGCCGCCACGGGGGCAGCACTTGCCGGGCTATTTTTGACCTTCGTTGCAGGCTCCAGCGAAGTGCTGAATTTTATCGGCATCTTCTTTTTTGGCGCGTTTGCCATGCCGCTCTATTCGCTGTGTTCGGCCCATGCCAATGACCATGCCGCCCCCGGCCAACACGCGCTGGTCTCGGCAGGCACGCTGTTTTTCTGGTCTTGCGGTGCAGTTGTCGGGCCGATGTTTGCGTCTGTTCTGCTGGACCACTTTGGCCCAAGGGCATTGTTTTTCTATACTGCGATCGTGCTGGGGCTGTTCATTGCCTACACAACATTGCGCATGACGGTGCGCGGTGCTGTGCCGACAGAGACCAGACGGCACCGCTTTCGCTCGCTTTTGCGCACATCGGCCTATTTCAGCAAGCTTGCAACGCCCCCGTCAGAAGGTCAGCCGAACGACAAAAAGTGAACAGAAGCGCGACGCTTATGCACGACAACGGCATTGCTGACAGATGAAATCAACTTTAAAAGCCATCTGTCTGTTTTCCGTTCCCGGAGCCTCCCATGGTCACCCTCTCCCGCCGCACCTTGCTGAAAACCGCTGCTTTCGCGGGCATCTATGGCGCAGGCATGGGGGTGTCAAAATTGATTCATGCGGCCCAGCCAGACCCCATCACCGTAAACCCCATCTCCATTGAGGCCAAATTCACCTCGGCGATGATTGATGGTGCGCATGAAACAAAGAAAATGGCCACCTACGCCATGGCCGGTTTTCAAGATCCCATGCCCCCCACCATCCGCATGAAGCGTAACCAGCCCTTTGCCGCCAGGCTGATCAACCATCTGGATGACGCCACCACCATCCATTGGCACGGCCTGCGCATTCCCAACAAAATGGATGGCGTGCCCTTCATGACCCAACCCTATGTCTATCAGGGTGATACGTTTGATTATGCCTTTTCGCCGCCCGATGCCGGTACTTTCTGGTATCATCCCCATTGCAACACGATGGACCAGATTTCATTTGGTATGACCGGAATGCTGGTGGTGGAAGATCCGAACGATCCGGTTTTCGATGCCGAGATCGACTTGAACCTGCGCGATTTTCGCTTAGGCGACGATGGCCAGTTCATTGCCCTGTTCAAGCCGCGCGATGCTGCCCGCGCTGGCACATTTGGAACGGTGCGCACCGCCAATTGGCAGGTGGAACCGCGTTATGATGCGCCAAGCGGCGGACTTGTGCGGATTCGCATCGCCAACACCGATGTTACCCGCCTCTACACCATGCGGCTGGAAGGGGCTGAAGCCGTCATTGTGGCGCTGGATGGCCATCCTGTACCCCATATCCGTGCACTGGATATGGCCGTGGTGGCTCCCGGCCAGCGCATTGATCTGATTTTGAAAATGCCGGAGGGTGAAGGGCAGGAAGCGCGCCTGATCGATGTGCGCCCCAGCACGCCCAAAGTGATTGCCAGCTTCCGCGCCAAAGGTGCCCCCCTCAAGCGCAGTCTTGGCGATGTGCCGCCGCTGACAGCCAATCCATTCCAGACGCCCGATTTGAAGAATGCCGAGCGTATTCCGCTGGTGCTGAGTGCCACGGCTGAAGATGCACCCAAGCGCCCCTCGATTTGCGGCTCGATTGGCTATTCCTTCTGGGCCATCAATAAAAAGCCATGGACAGGCGACAATGATGACCCCACCGCGCCGCTGGCCGAGATGAAGCTTGGCAAGAGCTATATCATCGAGCTGGAAAACAGCACACCGCAGGCCCATCCTATTCATCTGCATGGCATGAATTTTCAAACGGTCTCTTCCTCCAGCCGCACAGTCGAGCCGTTGATTTCGGATACCTATCTGATGCTGCCGGATGAGAAGGTTCAATTGGCTCTGGTGGCCGACAATCCCGGCGACTGGCTGATCCATTGCCATATTATCGAGCATCAGAAAACCGGCATGACCAGCTATGTCCGCGTGAGCTGACCACGCCCCACGCCCCCCATAAGCAAAACGCACTCTCCATAATCGGCTGCAAAACAGCCAACTGGCTTGATTTTTCTTAGGCTAAAATGCCACAATCAATGAATTTCGGGGGAGTTTTGCGCAACAGGCGCTTCAAATGCCGTCATCAACTTGACAAGCATGGCGCAAGGGGGAAGGAAAGATTTAAATTATGACGAAAAATGTCGGTGCCAAATGATTGTGACAACGCAAGATTTAGAAGCTGCCTGCCAGACACTGGCGCAATCTGAATTTATAACCATAGACACTGAATTCCTTCGTGAGACCACGTTCTGGCCGCAACTGTGCCTCGTGCAGATGGCAAGCCCCGATCTGGAGGTCATTGTCGACCCGCTCGCCGACGGAATCGATCTTGCGCCGCTGTTTGCGCTGATGGCCAATCCCGCCGTGGTGAAAGTTTTTCATGCGGCGCGGCAGGATATTGAAATCATCTTCCATCTTGGCAATCTCATTCCCCATCCGATTTTTGACACGCAGGTTGCCGCCATGGTCTGTGGCTTTGGCGATAGCGTCTCCTATGACCAGCTGGTGCAGAAGGTCAAAAACGTCCACATCGACAAGAGCTCGCGCTTTACGGACTGGAGCCGCCGTCCGCTCACCGAAAAGCAGCTGGATTACGCCATTGCCGATGTGACCCATTTGCGCGATGTCTATCTGAAGCTGAAAGCCGAGCTTGAGCGCGAAGGCCGTGCCGAATGGCTGTCCGAAGAAATGGCCGTGCTGGAATCACGCGACACCTATGATCTTCATCCTGACGATGCCTGGCAGCGCCTGAAAATGCGGCTGAAAAAGCCGCAGGAGCTGATGGTGATGAAAAATGTGGCCGCATGGCGTGAGCGCGAAGCCCGCGCCCGCAATGTGCCACGCTCGCGCGTGCTTAAAGATGATGCGATTTTTGAAATCGCCCAGCAGCAGCCCAAGGACAGCGAAGCGCTTGGCCGCTTGCGCACCGTTCCCAAGGGTTGGGAACGCTCCAGCGCCGGGAGTGCCATTGTGGACGCCGTCAATGCAGCACTTGCCATTCCCAAAGCCGAATGGCCGCAGGTGCAACGCCAGAACCATATGCCGGAAGGCTCGGCCTCTGCCGTGGAGCTTCTCAAGGTTCTGCTGCGGCTGATTTCCGAAAAGCATGGTGTTGCCGCCAAGATGATTGCCAACACCGATGATCTGGAAAAAATTGCCGTCGACGGTGAACAGGCAGACGTTCAGGCCATGCAGGGCTGGCGGCGCGAATTGTTTGGCGACAAGGCCTTGAAGCTGATCAATGGCGGCATGGCACTGCGGTTTGTTGGCAAGAAAATCGATATTTTCGATCTGCCTTTTGAGCTCAATGACGTGTGAGCCCCATGCTGCTGAGACCGGCCTGCGCGGCTGACATTCCCTTCATGATGTCAGCCGAGCGCCAGCCGGGCTAGAGCGGCTGGTGGGCCGTTTTAGCGAAGACGAGCATTACGCCAATCTCGCTGACCCCACCGCCGCCTATCGGATTGCCGTGTCCGACGATTGGGAAGGTCTGGGGGGAAAGGTCTGGGTTTTGTATTTTTCCGCACCTTGGACGATGTTCACCGCAATCTCTACATCAAACGTGTTGTGGTTGCCGCACCCGGCAAGGGAACCGGCACAGTGATGATGCAGCTTGCACTGCACTGGGGTTTTGGTGAGGCCGGAGCACTGCGCATCTGGCTCACCCACCTGCCGGACAATCACCGCGCCCGGGCACCGCGCCCGGGCACTTTACCAAAAGCTTGGCTTTCAGCAGGAAGGTGTTTTGCGCAAGGCTTATGGCAAACCAGATGGCACGCGCGGCGACCTGATACAAATGTCACTGTTGAAACCGGAGTGGGAAGCGCTCGTCAAACGCCCAAATACGCTGTAACGCTGGCAATCTGTTACCTCAACCGGATGATCGCTCGTGGAATTGCCTGCCTCCCTCAGAACAGCCGTGGATCGCCTGCTGGAAAACCAGCCGCTTGCACCCTTGATGAAAGCGCAAGCGCGACTTTCCAGCCGTTATCGCGGCGAGGTGCGCGATGGCACGCTGCATATTAGTGATGATCTGGCCGCCAAAGCCTATCTGGCTGCCCGCCTTCCTGCCACCTTTGCTGCGGTTCGCTCAGCTATGGAGGCGGTCGCAGAGACGTATGGCGATTTTACGCCCAAAACCCTGATTGATCTTGGCTCCGGCCCCGGCACCGCCCTTTGGGCTGCCGCCGATTGCTGGCCGGATCTGCAAAAAGCCACGCTGGTCGAAGCAAGCCCAGCCATTCGGGCGGTGGGACAAGGTCTTTCAAAAGCGCTCTCCTTCGACTGTCACTGGCAGGCCGGTGATATTGTCAGGCAAATGCCCAGCCTGCCCCCTGCCGATCTGGTGACGCTGGCCTATGTGCTGGATGAATTGCCAGTCGATACTGTTGCCACCATCAGCCAAAAGCTTTGGGCGATGACGGCAGATACCATCATCATCGTTGAGCCGGGCACGCCTGCGGGTTGGCAGCGGATTGTCACCGCCCGGCAGGCTCTGCTGGATGCCGGTGCGCATCTGCTTGCGCCCTGCACCCATCAGGCCAACTGTCCGGTTGTCAGCCCGGATTGGTGCCATTTTTCGCGGCGCGTTGCCCGATCGCGCGTGCACCGACAGGTCAAACAGGGCGAAGTGCCGTGGGAAGATGAAAAATATATCTTCATTGCCGCCTCCCGTCAGCCAATAACGCTCAGCGGTGCACGGGTGCTGTCGCCTGCCCGGCTTGCCAGCGGCATGGCCAAGCTGAAACTCTGTCGTGACGATGGGCAAGTGCTGGAAACCACACTCAGCCGCCGCGATGGCGACATTTTCAAAGCCGCCCGCCGCGCCGACTGGGGCGACCGGATCGACTGGCAAACAGTTGGAGACCAAAATGACAAGGCTTGATCAGACCGTGGCACAAGGCTTTGCCACCATTGCCCTTGGTCATGTCAGGCAGGAATTTCCCAACCATATCATGCATGTGTTTGACGGCAGCGAACGGGGCATCACACCTTCCTCGCTGCATCCGGTGTTTTACGGCAGTTTTGATTGGCATTCCTGCGTGCATGGATACTGGATGCTGGCGCGATTGCTACGGCTTTACCCTGCCATGCCCGCTGCCTCCGCCATTCGCAGCCTTTTTGATGACATGCTGGTGGCCGACAAGATTGCTGGCGAATGCGCCTATTTTGATCGACCATCATCGCGTGGCTATGAGCGGCCCTATGGCTGGGCCTGGTTGCTCAAACTGGCGGCAGAGCTGGAACACCATGAAAAGCCTGATTGGGCCAAGGCTATAGCGCCCCTCACCCAACGTATTGTTGCGCGTTTTGAGACTTTTCTGCCGTTGGCCACCTATCCGGTGCGGGTCGGCACCCACTACAACACCGCCTTTGCACTCCGCCTTGCGAGCGACTATGCGCAGGAGAGTGAGAATCAGAGCTTGCTGTCGCTTTTGCAAAACACGGCAGAGCGCTGGTATGGCGCAGATCGTGACTGCACCGCATGGGGGGAGCCTTCCGGTGATGAATTTCTGTCCTCCACCCTGATCGAGGCGGAATGTATGCGCCGCCTTTTGCCGCAACATACCTTTCCAGCGTGGTTATCGACCTTCCTGCCCGACCTCGCCCACGGCCAGCCAACCCATTTGATGCAGCCTGCAACAGTGTCAGACCGAAGCGATGGCAAGATTGCCCATCTCGACGGCCTCAACCTCAGCCGGGCATGGTGCTTTTCCGCTTTGGCAAAAGCCTTGCCGGACAATGATCCCCGTAAACCCGTGATGGAGCAGGCGGCCAACGTCCATCTGGATGCGGGCCTTGCCCATGTCAGTGGCGATTATATGGGCGAACATTGGCTGGCAAGTTTTGCGGTGCTGGCGCTTTGCGTCTGAGATCTTCTCTGACGTCGGCTCCGTGATCACGGATGCATTTTCGCCCCCTTGGTGATTTTATCGACACTCTTTTTGTCGGCGTGTATGGCTATGCCCACGACATTGGCTGTCTCAGGATCATATTGGGCAAAGACCGCACGATTGGCGACGTCATCCCCCGTCACAAACATCTCTTCGATGTAGAGAGAAGACTGAACCTGCCTTTGCAACGACCGCTTATGGATCGTCGCCATGGTCTCACGATCAGCAGACAGAATGACAATCGGCTGGATGCACAAAGGATAATAGCTGTTTGCGGCTGCATCCTGATAGGCCTCTCCTATGATTTCCGAACGTGCACCAACTATGCCACTGGTCAAAAAAGCTGTAACATTCAATTTTTGCCAGAAAAGCATGTCATCACGCAGCACGATCACAAATTTCCTATCGAAAACAACGGCATCGGTCATGAAGAACTCCAGTCAAGGTTTGATAAAGACCGACATTTTAACGGCCGCCCAACCAGGTCGTCTTGAATGTTTGTGCACGCCATCCACCAGTTGCTTTCAAACAGGAGCAAGCATTCGCGGCGTAGAGCGTCTTGAAGCACGGTTTATCGGCTCGATGTTTTCACCGCATCGGCACGATACCTATGCTTTGGGCCTTACCCTTTCAGGCATCCAGACCTTTACCTATCGCGGAGAACAACGCTTTAGCGCTGCTGGCAATATCATCGTGCTTCATCCAGACGAACTACACGATGGCGGTGCGGGAACAGACGCGGGACTGACTTATCGAATGATCTATCTTCCACCCGAACTTATCCTTGACGCATCGGAGGGATATGGGCAGCCTTTGCCTTTTGTGAGCACGCCTGTGATCCGTGACCATGATCTGGCCACAACGCTTTATGACGCCTTGAAGGATCTTTCGACGGCACCGGACGATATTGAAATGGATGACATTCAAATGCGTCTGGCCGCAGGGCTGCACCGCAACAGCGGCAACAGAAATCCGACGGCCAGTATTGCTATCGATACCCTCGCCGTGCGGCGCGTTGCCGAGTTTTTGAGTGAACATGCATTGGAGGCGGTTTCATCCCAGAGGCTGGAAGCGATCAGTGGGCTGGATCGGTTCGCATTATCGCGGCATTTCCGCCGCCGGATGGGCACAAGTCCGCATCGCTTTCAGATGATGAGACGGCTTCAGCGCGCGCGCGTCTTGCTCATGCACCACAACACGAGCCTGGCGGACGCGGCAATTGCAACCGGCTTCGCCGATCAAGCGCATTTCAGCCGCCATTTCAAGGCAACTTATGGCCTGCCGCCCGGCCAATGGCTGTCATTGTTGCAAAGCCGGACAGCGTCATCGCATATCAGATGATGCGGCCCACAACACAGATGTCGCTGCAACCGTCATAAAATCTTCATCACCGCGCAATCGGTTCGACATGCGACACCCCTAAACCTCAGCGTGTCACGTTACGAGAATGGGGGATTCCATGAAAAATTTACTGCTTGCATCCGTTTCACTTTGCCTTTGTGCGGCTTCCGCCTTGGCTGATGAGACGGCATTTCCGGCAAAGCTTGCCAATCAGGTGGTTTTGCCTGCCAACACCATCATCAAGGCTCCGGCAGATGCGCCGGATTTTCTCCAGACATCCGCCAAATTCACCACGCCGGATCGCCTGCGGGCAAAAGCGCTGGCAACCGTTCCGGGCATGGATGGCGCGCGCAAGACCAATCTTTCCATGCCGTTTGATGGCCAGCCTGTGCAAGGCTTTTCCGGCATCAAGACCATGGCGGATGGCACCTTCTGGAGCCTGAGCGACAATGGTTTTGGCAGTAAAGCCAATTCCGCTGATGCCATGCTGATGCTGCATCGGCTGAAATTAGGCTGGGACAGCGGTAAGGTTGAGCGCCTTGAAACCGTTTTTCTTTCCGATCCCAACAAGGTCGCACCTTTTCCGATCACGCTGGAAGGCACCGACAAGCGCTATCTGACCGGCGCTGATTTCGATGTCGAATCGATCCAGCCAGTGGCCGATGGTTTCTGGATTGGCGACGAATTTGGTCCCTATCTGATCAAGGTCAACCTCAAGGGCGAGCTGGAGGCAGTTTACGCAACCACGGTAGACGGTAAGCCGGTTCTATCGCCTGACAATCCCTTGCTGAGCCTGCCAAGCGACCCAACCAAGCCGATGCCTGTCTTCAACCTGCGCCGTTCCAACGGCTTTGAGGGCCTTGCCATGTCCAAGGATGGCTCGAAGCTCTATGGTTTGCTGGAAGGCCCGCTCTATCTCAGCGATGGCAAATTCGAGCAGGTGGATGGCCAAAATGCCCTTCGCATCATTGAATTCAGCACCGCTTCCAAGGCATGGACGGGCCGCAGCTGGCTTTATCCTCTGTCTGCTGGTGGTACCAATATCGGCGATTTCAACATGGTGGACGCAACAACCGGTCTGATCATTGAGCGCGATGGCGGCTCAGGCACTGCCGACAAAGCCTGCGCCGACCCGGCCAAGCCGGATGCGAATTGCTTCGACAAACCGGCCAGGCACAAGCGCATCTACAAGATCGAAATGACAGACACCAATGTCGGCAAGCCCGTGCGCAAGATCGGCTATATTGATCTGATGAAGATTGCCGATCCTGACAACAAAACGAGCCAAGGCAGCGTTGATGGCATTTACACCATGCCCTTCGTCACCATCGAAAATGTGGATCTGGTCGATGCCACCCATATCGTTGTCGGCAATGATAACAATTTGCCATTCTCGGCAGGTCGCGCAGTCGATAAGGCCGACGATAATGAATTCGTGCTGCTGGATGTCGCCGATTTTCTGGCGGCGAAATAAAATTCAGAGTCACGATGGCCCTGCAACCGGCGGGGCCATCAGCTGCCTTGCGGCTATAAGCCCATGAACGTGTCGAACAACAGCTTGACGTTCAGAACAACAATCACCGACGCCACCAGCCATGCCAGAATTTTCACCCATGGGGCGATGACGAAAGTGCCCATCTTGCGTTTGTCGCTGACAAACTGCACCAGCGGGATCACCGCAAATGGCAATTGCATCGACAGCACTACCTGACTGAGCACCAGCAACTCGGCCGTGCCCTTGCTGCCGTAATACCAGGTGACAAACACCACCGGCACAATGGCAATGCAGCGGGTCAGCAATCGACGTGCCCAATTGGGAAACCGCAACCGCAAGAAGCCTTCCATCACAATCTGACCCGCCAGTGTGGCGGTCACCGTCGAATTGATGCCCGACGCCAGCAGCGCCACGGCAAACAGGGTTGAAGCAAGGCCAAAGCCCAGAAGCGGTGTCAGCAACTCATGCGCCTGCTCAATCTCGGCCACATCGGTACGGCCCGAACTGTGGAACACCACGGCTGCCAGAATAAGGATCGAGGCGTTGACAAACAGGGCCAGCATCAGGGCAATCGTGCTGTCAATGGTTGCCCATTTGATGGCATCGCGCTTGCCCGTCTCGTTGCGCTCATAGGCCCGTGTCTGCACGATAGAGGAATGCAGATAGAGGTTATGCGGCATGACGGTGGCACCAATGATGCCGATGGCGACATACAGCATGGCTGGATTGGCAATAACCTCCCTGGTGGGGATAAAGCCGCCCAGAACAGCTGCAATGGGCGGTTGGGCAACAGCCATTTGCACCAGAAAACAAATAGAAATAATGGTCAGCATCGAGATGACGAAGGCTTCGAGAAACCTGAAACCCTTGTTCATCAACAGCAAGAGCAACACCGTGTCCAGCACGGTAATCATCGCACCCGCCATCAACGGAATGCCGAACAGAAGCTGAAGGGCAATGGCGGTGCCAATCACCTCGGCCAGATCGCAGGCAATAATCGCAAGCTCACAGGCCAGCCACAGGGCAATGCGCACTGGCGGCGAATAGTGATCGCGGCAGGCCTGCGCCAAATCGCGCCCGGTGGCAATGCCAAGCCGCGCTGACAGCGCTTGCAACAGAATGGCCATCAGATTGGAAATCATGATGACGGACAGCAGCGTATAGCCGAATTGCGAACCACCGGCGATGTCCGTGGCCCAATTGCCGGGGTCCATATAGCCCACCGAGATCATGTAACCCGGCCCGGCAAAGGCCATCAGCTTGCGAAACCACGACCCTGCTTTGGGCACAAAAATCGAGGCGTGAACCTCCGACAGGCTGGGATGGTCTTTTTCCGGCTTTGAAAATTTCCACCCATCGTTTTGCCCCGGTGCAGGAGCCAGCTCTATTTCTATCTTTGACATTCCACCCACGCTGATCAGTTTTTATTGCGATTAATTCGCAACAATCTGCGCTGATTTTTTACAATATGCAATAGGCTATATTCCATTGCCTTGGCTTTATGTGGCGCTGCACTCTTGCCAGCATCTCTCTTGGATAGCGCATTATCAGCCTGTTCATGGCCAATAAGGCTTGATAAAGATGATGAAAAACAAGGGAAAGACGTTTGGCACGCACACCACAGCATCAACGCCGCACCGCGCCATTGCCGGATGCCGACGACCACTCTGAAGGTTTCAAGCAGGTGCGCGAGGCCCGCAGAACCGCGCTGGTGGAAGATTATGTGGAATTGATTGCCGATCTGATCGCCGAGGGGCAGGAAGCGCGGCAAGTGGATATTGCCCAGCGACTCGGCGTGGCTCAGCCAACAGTTGCCAAAATGCTGGCACGGCTGAGCGAAAACGGACTGATCTCACGCAAGCCCTATCGGGGCGTTTTTCTGACAGAGGCCGGCGAAAAGCTTGCCATTGAAAGCCGTGAGCGCCATGAAACCGTTGAGGATTTTTTGAAAATGCTCGGTGTGTGCGAAAAAACCGCACGTATGGATGCCGAAGGCATCGAGCATTACGTCAGCGCTGAAACGCTGAGCGCTTTCCGGCGCGCCCTTGCCGCCGGAAAGCTGACGTCACCGAAAAACGAGTAACGTTATTCTTCGAACCGGAAGGCAAGCCGCTTGCCGGTGAGTTTTGCCAATTGCTGCAAACGCCCGTCCAGTCTTTCACCCGTAAAATCGTGAAACTGTTTTGGCACCACGAATTCCAGATCCAGATCACTGCGCTTTGATCGCTCAAAGCCCAGATGATCGACAACGCCTGGCATGGACGCCGAAAACAGATAGACCACGCGCAGCAATCCCCCCAGAAGCTTGGCGCGATCCAGCAGCCTTTGCGTTGCAATGGCAACCAGCGGGCCTGTCTGGCCATCATCATGCAGGCCTTCAAAGCGATAATAATTGCTGAGCGCAATAAAGGCCCGTCCGGGGTGCGTAATGCCAACAAAAGACGAATGGGCAATCAGGTTGAGCGCCTGCGGTCCGCGATAATCAGGATGGGCACGCCAGCTGATGTCGGCCAGAAGACACGCGGCCTGACGGTAACGTGCCTCTTCTTCGGTCTCGATCACATCAAAAAACGGCATCATCTTGCCCGTCCAGCGGGCCAGTTCGCGCGCATGTTCCGGTGAACGGGCGCGCAGGATTGCCAGCTCGTCTGCGGCTTCCACCAGTGGATCAAGCTTGCGATCCTCTTCAGACAGCATCGAATAGAGATAGCCCTCACGCACGCCTTGCGCCGAGAAGCACACCCGGCCCGGCCGCATCACCTCCAGCACTTCGCGCAGGGCCACGGCCCCAAAGGGAATCAGCGACCGGCGATTTTTCGACACTTTCTGCCATGCAGGCAATCTGGCACAGGCACCCGATATGATGTCATCCAGAAACTGCATCATCTCGGCCGTTTCCACCTCATAGCCCTGCATCATGTGCAGCGGATAATCGCGGATTTCCATATGCAGCTTGGCAATATTGCGCCATGTGCCGCCCACTGCATAAAATGTTCGCCCCTGCCCTTTTTTCAAAAGAGCCGCCGAGCGGATCTGCTTGCGGGTGAAGGCGCGGGCTTTGTCCAACGACCCTTCTGACAATTCCGACAGACGCAATCCACCCAAGGGCAGAGTCATGCCAAGGCCAATATCCTTGCCCTTGATGTCCACCAGTTCCAGAGAGCCGCCGCCAAGATCACCGGCAATACCATCTGGATCATGAAAACCGCTGACAATCCCCAGTGCGGAATAAAGCGCTTCCTGTTCGCCGGACAGAACCTCGATCTTGTGATCAAGAATGCGCTCGGCTTCAGCAATAAAGGCAGGGCCGTTTGCCGCTTCGCGGGCAGCGGCCGTGGCCAACACATGCATCGACACCGCCCGCGCCTGTTTTGACAGCGCATGAAAGCGGCGAAGAGCTGCCAAAGCCCGCTCAACACCCTCGTGATCCATACGGCCACTCATGGCCAGACCCTTGCCAAGGCCGCACAGAACCTTCTCGTTAAAGAGAATGGCCGGTGCGCGCGACAAGCCTTCATAGATAACCAATCGGATCGAATTTGAGCCGATATCAACAACGGAAACAGGGGCTATGCCGGGCAGCCGCCCCTGTGCTTCTGATTGAGTCATGCAGATCCAGTTTAGCTTTTGCGGCCGGAAACAACCCCAGCAATCAATTTCGGCGCACTTGATTTCAAAGCCTCACCCCGCCCGGACAGGCTTGGATTGGTCATGAAATAGTGCTGTGCGTTGAAAGGCTCTTCGCCCTCTCGCACATGAATACGTCTCGATGTTCCATCGGGCAATATCTCGTAGCTCTGCTGGTTGTCAATCAGATTGCCCAGCATAATCTGCGATAGAACCTGCTCATGCACAGTGGGATTGACCAAGGGCACCAGAGTTTCGACGCGCCGATCCAGGTTGCGCGGCATCATATCTGCCGAGCCGATATAGACCAGAGCGTGTTCCGATGGCAGGCGATGGCCATGACCAAAGCAGAATATGCGGCTGTGCTCCAGAAAACGCCCGATGATCGATTTGACCCGGATGTTGTCTGACAGCCCCGGCACCTGCGGCCGCAGGCAGCAAATGCCCCGGATGACCAGATCAACTTCAACGCCCGCAGCGCTGGCCCGGTACAGGGCATCGATGATTTCCGGGTCCACCAGAGAATTCATCTTCATCCAGATTCCCGCAGGCTTGCCCGCCTTGGCATTGCTGGTTTCTTCCTCAATGTGGCGCAGGATGCGCGACCGCATCGTGTAGGGCGAAACCGCCAGCTTCATGTTTTCTTCCGGCTCACCATAGCCGGTGATGAAGTTGAACACATTGGCCATATCGTGGGCAATCTTCGGATTGCAGGTGAAGAATGACAGGTCCGTGTAAATTTTCGCGGTAATCGGGTGATAATTGCCCGTGCCAAGGTGGCAATAGGTGCGCAGTTTGCCATCTTCACGACGCACCACCATCGACATTTTTGCGTGGGTCTTCAGCTCGATAAAGCCAAACACCACCTGCACGCCCGCCCGTTCCAGATCGCGCGCCCAGCGTATATTGGCCTCTTCATCAAAGCGGGCCTTCAGCTCCACCAGCGCCGTCACCGATTTTCCAGCATCGGCCGCATCAATCAGCGCCCGAACAATCGGACTGTTGTTTGATGTGCGATACAGCGTTTGCTTGATCGCCAGAACGTCGGGATCGCGTGCGGCCTGAATCAGGAACTGCACCACCACATCAAAGCTTTCATAGGGGTGGTGCACCACCATGTCCTTTTCGCGGATGGCGGCCAGGCAATCGCCCATATGCTCACGCACCCGCTCTGGAAAACGGGCATTATGCGGCTCAAAGCGCAGGTCATCCCGTGGTGCCTTGGTAATTTCCGACATGGTGTTGAGCGCCAGCAGGCCCGGCAGAACCGCCACGCGATTATCCGGCACGCCAAGCTGCTCGATCACAAAATGGCGAAGCGCCACCGGCATTTCTGAATCGGTTTCAATGCGAATGACCGATCCACGACGACGACGCTTCAAAGCTGTCTCAAAGAACCGCACCAGATCTTCGGCTTCTTCTTCCACTTCCAGATCGCTGTCGCGGATAATGCGGAATGTGCCGTATCCCTTGACCTCATAGCCCGGATAGAGCCTGTGGATAAACAGGCCCACCACATCTTCAAGGGTAATGTAGCGGATTGCAGTGTTGTCATCGGGCAGACGCACAAATCGATCCAGTGCGGTCGGCAAGCGCAACAGGGCCGTCATCGGCTCCTTGCCATTCAAACTGTCCAGTTGCAGCCCCATGGAAAAGCCGAGATTGGGAATGAACGGGAACGGGTGGGCCGGATCAATCGACAAGGGTGTCAAAACCGGAAAAATCGCCTGTTCGAACTCGTTTTCCAGCCATTTGCGATCCTCGTCCGACAGGGCGGCGGCGCGTACGATATAAATATCTTCCTTGGCAAGATATTGCTGCAAGACCGCAAGCGAGGCTTGCTGCTCCATCTGCAAATTGTCAATCTCTTTCAGAATATCTTCCAATTGCTCAGCCGGTGTGCGGCCATCGGGGCTTTTGATCATGATGCCCTGACGCACCTGACCTTCCAGCCCGGCAACCCGCACCATGAAAAATTCATCGAGATTGGCCGCAGAAATGGACAGAAACCGCACACGCTCCAGCAGCGGGTGGGCGGTATTCAAGGTCTCTTCCAGAACACGGCGATTGAACTGTAACCACGAAAACTCACGGTTGATGAATCGGTGGGGACTGTTCATCAGCTCTTCCCGCGCCACCTCTTCCCCGGCCAAGGTTACCGTCTCGTCCAATATCACCGATTCCATGATTTCCCGCCTTTATTTTCAACGCCTTCCGGCGATTTATAACAAGATGACGACGCGACTGTGACAGTGGCCCGGATCAACGATCAATGTCTGTTGCCGCCAGTTGATCCAGAACCTCCGCCGCCAGCATCTTCGAAATCCTCGATCGGCGCGCAAGAGCAAGCTGATCCAGCTGCTCCACCACCTCCTGCGCGGTTGATAGTGATCGCTCCATACGCTGCACAATATAGTCGACAATCCGCTCATCAATCGCCAGCTGCCGGTCTGCAAACAGTTTGACGATAACCTGTGACAGCAATATCTCATCAGGCTCACCAATTTCCACCAGCGTTGCCGCCTTGAGGCGTGAGCGCAGGTCTGGCAATTTGACATTCCACGATAGCGGCCAGGTGCGCGATGTCATCAACAGGCTCTGGCCATTCTGCCTCACGCTGTTGATCACATGAAACAATTCCACTTCGTCAAAGCCCGCGCGGTCCGCGTCTTCGAACAGAACCGGGCTTTGCCCTGCCACCACAGCGGCATCGGCACCATGCAGGGGCACAATATCACGCGCACCGCTTTGCTGGCGCCAGATTTCGGCCAGATGCGATTTTCCCGAGCCTTGCGGCCCGGTTAAAATAACCACAGGTGCTGGCCAATGCGGCCATGAATCGACAATCGCCACGGCCTGCGCGAGGCGGTCGGACACCAGCAGATCATCCCGGCCCGATGCCGGTTGATGGTTAAATACAAGCGGTAGCTGCTCGCCTGCCTTGCGACGCCCCGCCACCTTGATGGGATCACTCATTTACGTCTCTGAAATTGCACGGGCAGCTGCCTCTGAAATGGCCGAGGGTGAAGGCTCATCGAGCAGGCTTGCCGGTTCTCCATAGTACAAGTCACTGTTAAGATACCGCCGGACCGCAAAACGGACAAGCACACCAACAGCCGCTGCACAGGGAACAGCAACAAGAACCCCCAGAAAACCGAAGAGCACACCGAAAGCAAACAGCGCAAACATCAACCAGACCGGATGCAGGCCCACACTTTGCCCCACCAGCTTTGGCTGAAGAATATTCCCCTCGATGAACTGTCCGGTAAAGAAAATCACCGCGGTGACAATCACCCAGATATAATCCGGCCAAAACTGCACCAATGCCATGCCAACGGCCAGAATCAGCCCCACCGTTGAGCCGACATAGGGGATAAAGCTGATCATGCCGGTGAAAAAGCCGATCAGAAGGCCAAAATTCAGTCCGATCAATGACAGGCCAACCGCATAATAAACCCCGAGGATCAGGCAGAGCGATCCCTGCCCACGGACAAAACCGGCAATGGTGCGGTTCATTTCATGGGCAATTTCGCGCACGGCCCCAACCTGATTGCGCGGCACAAGGCTATCCAGCCGCGCCATCATCCGGTCCCAGTCCAGCAGCAGATAAAAGGCCACAACCGGCGTCACCACCAGCAGCGAAATAATATCCAGCAGCGCCTTGCCGGAGTTCCACAACTGCGACAGCAGCGTGCCAATGAAGCCAGCACCCTCGGCCAGATATTTGGAAAAATTATCCTTGATCGAGGCCATCTGGGTGCTGATCTGACTTTCCAGCCAGTTTGGAATCCACGATGCATTGGATTTGGCAATCAGCTGCTGCAATTGCGTGACATAATCTGGCAGCTTGGTGATGAAATCATTGAGCTGATTGATCAGGATTGGAATGAAGATCACCAGCGCGACGGCAAAGAACACCACAAACGAGATGAGAATGAGGCTGGTTGCCATCAGCCGCGACAGGCCCAGACGCTCCAGCCAATCGGCCACCGGATCCAGAAAATAGGCCAGCGCCATGCCCGCCACAAAGGGCAGCAGAATGGAGCTGAACGTCAACAGAAAGATAATGATAACAGCCAGCGTGCCAAGCCCGAACAGCACCTGACGCCACAAGACAGAACCACTGACACGTGTGTTCATTGAGTTATCCTTAACCGTTAAGCCTGCCGCCAGTGATGATGATGGCACTTTCTGCAAATGAGATAGGATGCACGTCCAGCAAGGGTCAAGGTGCAGGCCGCGCAATTGTCCATCAAACACTATTATACGATGAATCCGACGAAAAAGCGGGGGTTTTCCACGCTAATGCTTGCATCAAACCCGCGCCCATGCCATGGCGGGCGAAAAGTACCCAAGCACGCCCGGCGCACGTTGGGCCAGTTCAGCGGAGAAGTGACGGATGAGCCAGTCTGGGAAAAATGGTCTGACCTATAGCGATGCAGGCGTTGATATTGATGCGGGCAACCTGATGGTCGAAAAGATCAAGCCTGCTGTAAAGTCGACCCGCCGCCCCGGTGCCGATGGCGAAATCGGCGGCTTTGGCGGCTTGTTCGACCTGAAAGCCGCAGGCTTTACCGATCCCATTCTGGTGGCCGCCAATGATGGCGTGGGCACCAAGCTGAAAATCGCCATTGATGCGGGCCTGCATGACACGGTCGGCATTGACCTTGTGGCCATGTGCGTCAACGACCTCGTGGTGCAGGGTGCCGAACCTTTGCTGTTTCTCGATTATTACGCCACCGGCAAGCTCGACCCGGATCAGGGTGCAGCCATTGTTGGAGGCATTGCGGCCGGTTGTGTTGAGGCCGGTTGCGCCCTGATTGGCGGCGAAACCGCTGAAATGCCCGGCATGTATTCGGGCGGCGACTATGATCTGGCCGGTTTTGCCGTGGGTGCCGCCGAGCGTGGCCAATTGCTGCCTGCTGGCGATATTGCCGAGGGTGATGTCATTCTGGGTCTCGCCTCCTCTGGCGTGCATTCCAACGGCTTTTCGCTGGTGCGCAAGATTGTGGAACTGTCCGGCCTTGGCTGGGATGCGCCAGCACCGTTTGCTGAGGGCGTGACGCTGGGTGCAGCCCTGCTGACCCCGACCCGCATTTACGTCAAGCCCCTGTTGAAGGCGATCCGCGAGACCGGGGCGTTGAAAGCCTTGGCCCATATCACCGGCGGCGGTTTTCCAGAAAACATTCCGCGCGTGCTGCCCAAGCATCTGGCGGCAGAAATTGATCTGGCCTCCATTTCGGTTCCAGCGGTGTTCTCGTGGCTGGCCAAGACCGGCGGCGTTGCCCAGAATGAAATGCTGCGCACCTTCAATTGCGGCGTTGGCATGATCGTTGTGGTCGCCGCTGAAGACGCCGACAAGGTAACAGCCGCCCTCGAAGCTGAGGGCGAAAAAGTGGCGCGTCTGGGCCGCATGATTGCCCGTAGCGAGGGCGCACCCGGCACCGTTTACAAGGGAACGCTGGGTCTATGAGCGGTTTGCGCAAGCGCATTGCGGTTTTGATTTCCGGCAGCGGCTCCAACATGCTGGCATTGACCAAGGCCTGTGAAGCGGCTGATTATCCGGCAGACATTGTCGCCGTATTTTCCGACAAGGCGGATGCGGGTGGTTTGAAAAAGGCAGAGGCGCTTGGCATTGCCACGGCCGCCTTTGCCCGCAAGGATTATGCCAGCAAGGCCGCGCATGAAGAGGCCATTCTGGCAGCCCTTGATGCGGTAAAGCCGGATTTTGTCTGTCTGGCCGGTTATATGCGGTTGCTGTCCGGTGATTTCATTCGCCGCTATGAGGGCCGCATTCTCAATATTCATCCCTCGCTTTTGCCGCTGTTTCCGGGGCTTCACACCCACCAGCGGGCGCTGGATGCGGGCATGAAGATTGCCGGATGCACCGTGCATTTCGTCACGGAGGGCATGGATGAAGGCCCGGTGATTGCGCAGGCCGTTGTCCCCATCTTGCCAGATGATACCGCCGACAGCCTTGCTGCCCGCACCTTGGGCGTGGAACACCGCACTTACCCCATCGCGCTCAAGCTGGTGGCAGAGGGCAGCGTGACCATGGCGGCTAATGGCCGTATTGAACAGACCGGCTTTGTTGCCAATGCTGCGGACACGCTGATCAGCGCGTAACGATCTCGCCAAGGCTACGATAAATCATATAAGCGGCAACCACAAAAATCATCGCTGCAAAAATGCGGTTGAGGGTGTTCTTGTGGTTGGCAAGCTTTGTTGCGGCCAACGTGCCAACGATGCCGCCCAAAATTCCGCCAGCGATAAATTCACCCGCCAAAGTCCAATCGACCAGCCCCGACAGGGAATAGTTGATGGCGGTTGCCAGGCCAAAGGCCGCCACCGCCAGAAGCGAAGTGCCAACGGCATTGATCATCGGCATTCCAGTGGCCAGAATGAGACCCGGCACAATCAAAAAACCGCCACCAATCCCAAAAAAGCCGGAGGCCGCACCCGCCACCAGTGCCACGGCAGCCGTTTTGAGGCACATGGGCAAATCCACCGGCTTTGGACCCGTGGCCGAGATTTTTCTGGGACGCAGCATCAATGCGCCAACAACCACCATCAGCAGACCAAACAGCAGCAGAAGTTTGGAGCCATCAATGGCCTTGCCCAGCGAGGAGCCTGCAAGCGCCCCCAAAACGCCAAGGCCCGCAAACACAATGCCACAACGCCAGCGGACATTGCCCTTGTAGGCATGATTGGCGAAATTGATGACAGCATTGGCGGCAACGGCCAAAGCGCCGGTGCCAATGGCAATATGTGGCTGAGAAACACCCACCACATATAGCAGCAAAGGGGTTGCCAGAATGGAACCGCCGCCACCCACTAGCCCCAGCGTAAACCCCACCAGACTGCCAGAGCCAACAGCGGAAATGAGCGTGTTCATCGGATTTTCCCGGCAACGAAGCGATCATGCAGCACCATGCCCACCACCATGGCCACAACAAAAAACAGGCTCGCTCCATAGCCCAATGGCAGCGATGCAATGGCTGGGCCCGGACAAAAGCCACCGAGGCCCCAGCCAATGCCAAACAGGGCAGAGCCGAACACCAAGGGCGTATCAATCCGGGTTTTGGTAGGCATGTTGAATGTCTCGGCCAGTATCGGCCTTGCCATTGTCCGCACCAGCATCATGCCAAGCATGGCGACCATAACGGCCCCACCGAGCACAAACATCAGGCTTGGGTCCCAGGCACCAAAAATGTCGAGAAAACCCTGCACGCGGGCGGGGTCCAACATGCCCGAGAGGGCCAGACCAAAACCAAACATTACCCCGCAAGCCAGAGACGCCAGCGTTTGCGCAAATATCGTTTTCATAAGCTGCCCCTCACAAGGGTCACAGTGATGATACCAGTGGCCAGAAAGGTTATGACAGCAACAAAGGAGCGAGGTGACAGACGGGCAAGCCCCATGACACCATGGCCACTGGTGCAACCAGACCCCATGCGAGAGCCAAAGCCAACCAGCAGACCCGCGGCAATCACCACCGGCAGCGAGGCTGTGATGGTGACGATGGGCCAATGGCCGAATAGGCCGAAAAACACCACCGTGCCCAACATCAGGCCAAGGGCGAAGGCAGCGTTGATCCAAGGACTGGCACCCGTTACCAGTTTGCCGACAATGCCGCTGATACCGGCAATGCGGCCCGTGAGCATCAAAAACAGAATGCAGGACAGGCCAATCAACATGCCGCCTGCGAGAGATGGAAGATAGTGCATCATGACGGCATATCCTCGGCGCAGAAAATGCTGAAAAGGGCCGCGATCAACTGTTGGGTCTTGGCCTCGGTGAGTGCATAGAAGATCTGCTTGCCATCGCGCCGGGTCTCAACAATGCCTGCGTCACGCAACACGGTAAGCTGTTGCGACAGATTGGGCTGGTGAATATCCAGCTTGTTTTCCAATTCACCGACAGAATATTCACGCTCCACCAGTGTGCACACCAGCATCAGCCGCATGGGGTGGGCCAGCACTTTGAGATGGCCCGCCACTTCTGTTGCACGAGCCTCCATGGCCTGCGGGGTCATGCCCGCTTTCAGAGCGGAAAAATCGCTCACCATGCCGCCCCCTCCAGCACGTTGAGGGGAATTTTCAAATACCGGCGGCCATTGCTTTCCGGCTCTGGCAAGCGCCCTCCCCGCACATTGACCTGAAGCGCGTGCAGGATCAGTTTTGGCATCGGCAAGCTACGGTCTCGCGCCTCGCGCAGCGCGACAAACGTCTGTTCCGTGGTGCCCGCAAGATGGGCATTGGCCGCCTTCTCTTCCGCAACCGTGCTTTCCCAGCGCGGTGCTCGCCCATCGGGTTGATAGTCATGGCCGGTGAAAAGGCGAGTTGCGTCGGGCAAAGCCAGAATCGCCTGCATCGAGGCCCACAAGGCATGGGCGCTGCCGCCGGGAAAATCGGCCCGCGCCGTGCCGCTATCAGGCATGAAGATTGTGTCATGCACAAAGGCGGCATCACCAATGACATAAGTGATCGACGCCAGCGTGTGGCCGGGGGAGAACATCACCTTTGCATCAATTGACCCCAGCTTGAAGGTGTCACCATCTTTGAACAGACGGTCCCATTGCGAACCATCGGTTTTCAACTCCGGCCAATGGTACAGCCCTTTCCACAGGGTCTGAACATCAACCACACGATCACCAATCGCGGTTGGAGCACCTGTCTTGCCATGCAGATAATGAGCTGCGGAGAAATGATCGGCATGGGGGTGGGTGTCGAGAATCCATTCCACCGTTAGCCCCTTGGCCGCGACATACTCCAAAATCCGGTCGGCATTGTCCGTCGAAGTCTGTCCCGATTTTTCGTCATAGTCGAGCACCGCATCAATGATGGCGCATGTGCCGGTGTCGGGATCGGACACAACATATTGCACGCTCCATGTGCGCGGATCGAAAAAGCCCTTCACCTGCGGCCTTTGCGCCGCATGGCGGCTCAGCCACGCGACAGCGGCGCTGAGATCAACGCCATGGTCTTCGCCAAAAGCTTTGATGTCGGCAGCCTGCATTTTCCCGTCTAGCGCCTGCGCCAGCACATGCAAGGTCAAAGCCCGTGCACCCGTGCGGCAATGGGCGAAGACTGCCCCCTGCCCGGCTGTTGCGGCCCGAAATGCCTCAACATCCGCCTCGGTAATGCTCGCCATGGTGACAGGAATGAAGTGATAGGCCAGCCCCGCGTCTTGCGCCACCTCGCGCTCGACGCGATTGCCAAGGGCGTCATCTTCATGATCGGGGCGCAGATTGATCAGAACCTTGAAGCCTTTCGCGGGCAATTGCGCAATGTCCGCAATGGTTGGCTGGCCGGAAATCGTCAAAGTCTCGGTAATGCTGCTGGGCATGGTGGCCACTCCTTCAATCAATATACATTTTTATATAATGTATATTGATTGAAGGCGCAAGTGATAAATATAAAAAACTATATATGAGGCAAACCCTGAACTGGTATCATGCTTGCGACAGGGAAATCAGCCCGCAAGACCGTTCAGCGCTGCCCATTGCAGCAGCATGATCGTCTTGGCATCGACAATTTCGCCTGTCTCGATCATTGAAAGCGCTTCGGAGATTGGCAATTCCACCACTTCCAGATCTTCATGCTCCTCTTCAAGCCCACCACCCTGCGTCAGCTTTTGCGCATCGCTGATCTCGGCGGAGAAGAAGTACATTTTTTCGGCCACAGCCCCCGGAGACATATAGGAGGTGAACAGAAAACGCGGAGCGGTGATGGTGTAGCCGGTTTCTTCCAACACTTCGCGGCAGGCGGTCTCTTGTGGCTCGCCGCTGTCAATCACCCCGGCTGGCACTTCCAGCAAAAAGGGCATATCGCCCAGAACATAGGCTGGCGCCCGAAATTGCCGAACCATGACTGTGGTTTTCCGATCACGGTTATAGAGCAGCACGGCAACGGCAGGTTTGCGGTCCAGCACCTCGCGGTTAAACCGCGAGGTTTTTCCATCGGAATTTATATAGTCAAATTCCACGCCGTGCAGGCGGCTCCAGCCGTTCCACAGCAGCTTGTCTTCAACAACGGTGACAATGGTCTTGTCAAATTTGCTCATAGAACCGCTTTCCTGAGCCAGACCTTGTTGTCGTGAAAAGCCGCACCGCCGTGGGGTGCGGGCGCATCGGCACCGGCCAGCACATTGATACCCTCGCCATCCAGATGTGCCTTGTTGGGCCACAGCCCTTCCGCCACCAACACGCCGGGCTTAACCGCATCTGTCACCCGCGCATGAATGCGCAAGGTTCCGCGACCATTGCCCATCTGCACCACATCGCCGTTGTCAATTGTCAGCCTGTCGGCATCAGCCGGATTGATCATCACCTCTGGCCGCCCCTCCTTGTCACGCGAGGTTTTGGTCTCGGCAAAGGTGGAGTTGAGAAAATTGCGGGCCGGAGACGTCGCCAGCCGGAAGGGGTGCTCCGCATCGGCAACCTCAATCAGATCGACCTGATCGGGAAAGGTAGGAAGCTGCGCCACAGGCCCGAAAGAGCCCAGCACCGCTGGCGGCTTGTTGGGCGCTGGCGTGCCTGTCCAGTCCGGTTTAAAGCGGAATTTGCCATCGGGATGGGCGAAGCCGTTGAGATAATGGGCATCCTCAAACGGCGGCTGACAGTCCAGCCATTTCTCCGTCTCGAAACTGGCAAAATCAGGCTTGCCGCTGGCAGCCAGCATCCGATCAATATGCTCACGCTCAGACAATCCAAAGCCCGGATAGTCGGCAACGCCCAGACGTTTGGCCAGTTCTTCAATCACAAACAGGTTGGTGCGCACGGTCTCCGGCGGTTCCACCAGCTTTGGCCCCAGCACGATATGGCTCTGGCCACCGCCACGATAAATATCATCATGCTCGACAAACATGGTGGCAGGCAGCACAATGTCGGCAAGGTCTGCCGTCTCGGTCATGAAATGCTCATGCACCGCCACAAACAGGTCATTGCGCAAAAAGCCCTGCTTCACCAGCCGCTGCTCTGGCGCGACATTGACCGGGTTGGTGTTTTGAATCAGCATGGCCGTCACCGGACCGCGATGACGTAGCGCTTCGGCATCGCCCGTCAGCACCCGTCCCACCTGCGATTGATCCAGCATCCGAATATCGGGATCGACAAACGCCGTGCCCATCAGCTCGGCTTTGTTGAGCTTGAAAATATCGCTGTTGGAATGAAACGCCCCACCACCTTCATATTGCCAGCAGCCAAGCACGGTTGCCAGCGACAGCGCCGCGTGCATGGATACCGCCCCATTGCGGCTGCGGGTAAAGCCATAACCGAGGCGGAAATAGCTCTTTTTGGTTGCGCCCACGAGCTTGGCAAAGGCTTCGATCTCATCAACGGACAGGCCGGTGATACTGGCGGCCCATTCTGGCGTCTTGTCTTTCAGGTGCGCTTCCAGCCCGGCCGGGTCATCGGCAAATTTGGCCATATAAGCGCGGTCGGCTGTGCCATCCCGAAAGGCAATGTGCATGGTGGCACAGGCCAATGCGGCATCGGTGCCGGGGCGCAAAATCAGCGCCATATCGGCCTGTTTCATGGTCGGGTTATCGTAAATATCGATGACAACCAGCTTTGCACCGCGATTTTTCTTGGCCGCCACCGCATGGGTCATGACATTGACCTGCGTTGCCACTGCATTGGTGCCCCAGATGACCACGCAATCGGACAGCGCCATTTCGCGTGGGTCAGGACCGCGCAGGGTACCAGTGCCCATCACATAACCAGTCCACGCCAGATTGGTGCAGATCGAGCCAAAAAATCCGGAGTATTTTTTGGCATGACGCAGACGCTCAATCGAATCGCGCTGCACCTGCCCCATCGTGCCGGCGTAGAAATAGGGCCAGATGGCCTCGCTTCCATGTGCCTGTTCGGCTTTCACAAAGGCGGCCGCAATCTCATCCAGCGCGTTGTCCCAGGAAATTTCCTGGAACTGCCCCGCCCCTTTTGCCCCCACGCGGCGCTTTGGCGTCAACAGCCGCTCGGGGTGATAAAGCCGCTCGGAATAGCGGGCAACCTTGGCGCAGATGACGCCTGCGGTGTAGCTATTGTCTTTGGCACCCCGCACCCGGCCAATGCGGCCGTCTGCGGTCAAATCAACCTCAAGCGCACAGGTGGATGGACAGTCATGCGGACAGGCCGTATGACCAAGGACAGGTTTTTGAAGGGGGCTCATGATGTTCATGTGCACCACTATAGGCCAAGGCTGAAACCTCCAAAAGCCCCATCACAAGAAATCATCGGAATCATCAATGAATTACCGCCATATCTACCACGCAGGCAATTTCGCGGATGTGCTGAAGCACGCCGTTCTGGCGCGGCTGATTGTGTATCTGCAACAGAAGGACAAAGCCTTTCGGGTGCTGGATACCCACGCAGGCATTGGTCTCTATGATCTTTCATCCATTGAAGCGCAAAAAACCGGCGAATGGCTGAACGGCATTGGCAAGCTGATGGATGCCGAGCTGCCCGCCATAGTGGCGGAGATTCTCAAGCCCTATCTGGATGTGATCCGCGCCCTGAACCCGGATGGGCCGATCACCTCCTATCCCGGCTCACCCAAACTGGCACGCGCGCTGTTTCGCCCGCAAGACCGGCTCTCGGCCATGGAACTGCACCCGGATGATTACCGCACGCTGGCCCGGCTGTTTGAGGGCGATTATCAGGCACGAATCACCGAGCTGGATGGCTGGCTGTCGCTGGGAGCGCATCTGCCGCCCAAGGAAAAGCGCGGCGTTGTGCTGGTCGATCCGCCGTTTGAACTGGAAGGCGAATATCAGCGGCTCGTCGATGGTCTTGCGCGGGCTTATCGCCGTTTTTCCACTGGCGTCTATTGCCTGTGGTATCCGATCAAGAAGGGTGCGCCGATTGCGGCCTTTCACGACGCCCTGAAAGACACCGAAATCCCGAAAATGCTCTGCGCAGAACTGCATGTGAAGAGCGACCGCGACATCACCGGCCTGTCCGGCACGGGGCTGATCATCGTCAATCCACCCTTCACCCTGAAGGATGAATTACATGCACTGCTGCCGGAGCTGAAGCGGATATTGGCCGAAGACCGTTATGCCTCCCAGCGCTGCTTCTGGCTGCGCGGCGAAGATTGATTACAGCGCCTCTCACCAAATATGGCGCACAAAGGACGCTGTAACACTTTTAATCTGCTGCATAATTCCAATCAGGACAATGATCATGAAACTGCTTTACGCCCCCGCCTCGCCCTATTCCGCCAAGGTTCGCATGGCAGCAAGCCATCTCGGCCTCAGGCTTGAGGAGATCAAGGTTGACACCAGTGCCAATCCGCCAGAGCTGATCAAGGCCAATCCGATCGGCAAAATTCCGACCCTGATTACCGATGATGGGCAGGCGATTTATGACAGCCGCGCCATCATGCACTATCTGAACCGGCTGGCGGGTGGCGGTCTCTATCCAAAGAAGGACGACAAGCGCACCGAAGTCGAGGTATTGGAAGCACTCTGCGACGGCATTACCGATTGCCTGATCACCATTGTTTATGAAAAGCGCAATCATCCGCCGGAAAAAGTGCATCAGCCGATTATCGACCGGCAATGGGACAAGGTGACACGCGGATTGGCGCATCTGGAGGCCAATATGCCTAAAACCGGCAAAAAGCTGAACGCCGCCCATTTTGCCATGGCCGGTATGCTGGGCTATCTCATGCTGCGCTTTCCCGGTGAATGGGAAAACGGCAATGTGGCATTGGCAGCATGGCCTGCCGTGTTTGCAGACAGGTTCGACAGATTTCAACTGCTAAGGCCACAAGCCTGAACGACAACAAAAAAGCCCGGCGCAAACCGGGCTTTTCCTATTGCTTACACAATACATTAAAGCCTGTCGCGGTGAATAGGATTCACTGCGACAGGCTTTAGCTCTTTCTTTTTCGCATGTACGTTATCGTTTTATTGAGGACAATAAAACGCGACATGCTTTAGAACTTCATGCCGATACCAACCTTGACGCTCTGATCTTCAAAAGCGCGGCGAGCTGATGTGTTGCCAACATTGTAGTCTTTGCTCTGGTAATCGGTATAGCGATATTCGACGCGGGTGGTGATGTTGTTGGTCACCATGGCTTCCGCACCGGCACCGATCGTATAGCCCAGAGCCGCCTTGCTGTCAGAACCGCCAGGACCAGACATTTTGGTGTTGGCAGCAGCAAGACCGGCTGTGCCGTAAACCAGAACAGGGTTCAGGTCATAGCCAACACGGCCACGCACAGAGCCGTTGATGCCCTGACGACCCTTCAGGCCATTTCCAGCGCTGCCGTCATAGCCGCTGTAGCCGATGTCGGCTTCAGCACCGTAAACGATCTTGTCGTTCTGCATGTTGTAGCCGCCATAAAGACCGCCACCAAAGGCCCGCGCATTAAAATCGCCACCACGGAAGCGGCCCATGTTGTAATCACCTGTGCCACCGACATAAGCGCCAGACCAGTTGCTCACAGGGGCAACATTATCCATGGCAGCAGGCGCTTCCGGAATCTGCATGACAGCGTCAGCAGCGTGAGCGCCGGAGATCAAAGAAAGGCTTGTAGCAGAAGCCAGCAAAATCATGGTGAGGTTACGCATATACATTCTCCTATCGATTCCGAACCATTGGCGATCATGTCGTCTCTTGTGGTTCGAATAACTTGCACGGATGTCCCTGCCCGTCTCGAAGCTTAAATTGCCTGTTAATTGCGGAAATGAAAGAGCCAAAATATGAAATATTTAAGGCAAATGCGAGTCAAATTTGAGATGTTGCAGCACTACAACAGGTAATTCATTAACCTTACTAAAAGGTAAACGGACAAATACTGATTAATATTAAAATATTACTCAAAACATCACAAATATTCGCCTGCGTGATATTCTCAAAAAACAAAGTTCTGCGGTCTTTTATCGCCCGGCTCACGCTATATATGGTGCAAGACCAACAACAAACGGAGCAAACCATGCCTCAACACTCTGCAAAAACCGCTCTTATAACGGGCGCTGCCAAACGCCTGGGCCGCGCCATTGCAGAGGATCTGGCGGCTCATGGCTTTGCTGTTGCCATTCATGCCAACACATCTTTGGCAGAGGCCGAGGCACTGGCCGCTGCCATCCGCGCCAAAGGCGGCAGCGCCGTTGCGCTGCAAGCCAACCTTCGCAATCCTGATGAAACCGAAGCACTGGTGGCGCAGGCCGCTGCAAAACTTGCAGCAGACGGTTTTGGCCCCCTTGATCTTCTGGTCAACAACGCCTCGATCTTTCTGGAAGACGGAGCAGACAGCTTTGATGACGATCGGTTTGCCGCCCATTTTGACATTCATGTCCGCGCACCGGCGATTTTAAGCGCGGCCTTTTACCATCAGGTACCTGAAACCGGCACGGGTCTGATCGTCAACATGATCGATCAGCGGGTTCTGGCGCTCAAGCCAACCTTCTTTTCCTACACGCTCTCCAAATCGGCACTGTGGACGGCAACCCAGACCATGGCACAGGCTTTTGCGCCGCGAATCAGGGTCAATGCCATTGGTCCCGGCCCTGCCCTGAAAAGCGAGAGGCAGGATATTGCAGACTTTCAGGCGCAAATAGCCACCCTGCCGCTCAAGCGCGGCCCTGAGATCACAGAATTCGGCAGCACCATTCGCTTTCTTTTTGACACGCCATCCATCACCGGCCAAATGTTTGCGCTGGATGGCGGCCAGCATCTGATCTGGCCCGGAGCCGATGGCACGGAGATTGCGGAATGAGCGGAGGAAAGCAGCCGGAAGGCGGCGTTCTCTATGACGGACCAGACGTGGATGACGACGACAATCTGGCAGAAAACACGTCAGAAAGCGACGTTGCGGCGCTTGCGTCAGCCATCGACTGGAATGAAGGCGAGTTGCACGGCTCTGGCCTGACCGGCGCAGAGCTGATTGGCGAATTTGTCAAAAAACTGCCCAACACACCCGGCGTCTATCGCATGATGAATGCAGATGGCGACGTGCTTTACGTTGGCAAGGCGCGCAGTCTGAAAAAGCGCGTGAGCGCCTATGCGCAAGGACGGCTGCACTCCAACCGCCTGTTTCGCATGGTGCGCGAAACCGTGCACATGGAATTTGTCAACACCCGCACAGAGGTGGAAGCCCTGCTGCTGGAAGCCAACCTGATCAAGCGGATGCGCCCGCGCTACAATCTGCTGCTGCGCGACGACAAGAGCTTTCCCTATATCCTCATCACCAATGATGGCCTGTCGCCAGCGATTTACAAGCATCGCGGTGCACGGGTGCGCAAGGGTGATTATTTCGGCCCCTTTGCCTCGGGCACAGCGGTCAACCGCACCATCAATGCCTTGCAACGCGCCTTTTTGCTCCGCACCTGCACTGACAGCGTGTTTGAAAGCCGCACACGCCCCTGTCTGCTCTACCAGATCAAGCGCTGTTCCGGCCCTTGCACCCATGAGGTCAGCGAGCAGGACTATGCGGGTCTGGTGAAGGAAGCGAAAGATTTTCTCTCTGGCAAGAGCCAGAAGGTCAAGGAATCCATGGCGCAGGCTATGACGGCGGCGGCCGAAGAGCTGGACTTTGAGCGTGCTGCCGTGTTGCGAGATCGTCTGACCGGCCTTTCCTATGTGCAGAGCCATCAGGGCTTGAACACGGCGGGCGTGGAGGAAGCGGATATTTTCGCCATCCATCACGAAGGTGGCCTGACCTGTATTCAGGTGTTTTTCTTCCGCACGGGTCAGAACTGGGGCAACCGGGCCTATTTTCCCAAAGCCGATCCGCAATTGACCGGAGCCGAAGTGTTCACGGCATTTCTGGCGCAGTTTTATGATGGCAAGCCCTGTCCCCGGCAAATCCTGCTGTCAGAAGGCATAGACGAACAGGATTTGCTGGCGCAGGCGCTATCGGAAAAAGCCGGATACAAGGTCTCCATTCTCGCCCCCCAGCGTGGCGACAAGAAGGATCTGGTCAATCATGTGCGTGACAATGCCCGCGAGGCCCATGGCCGCAAGCTGGCCGAAACATCGTCGCAACAGCGGCTGTTGCAAGGGCTGGCCGAGACGTTCTCACTTCCATACGTGCCGCGCCGCATCGAGATTTATGACAACTCCCACATCATGGGCACCAATGCCGTTGGCGGCATGGTGGTGGCGGGAGCCGACGGCTTCATCAAGGCGCAGTATCGCAAGTTCAACATCAAATCGACCGACATTACCCCCGGCGATGACTTTGGCATGATGCGCGAAGTGATGACCCGGCGCTTTTCCCGGCTGCTGAAAGAAGAAGGCAAGCCCGATCGGAGCGTGCCACCGGATGATCAGACCGACGCCAATTTTCCGGCATGGCCGGATGTGTTGCTGATTGATGGTGGCCAAGGCCAGATGACCGCCGTACGCGCAATTTTGAACGAGCTGGATATTGCCGATTGCGTTATTGCCATTGGCGTCGCCAAGGGTGTCGACCGCGACGCAGGCCGCGAACGCTTCTTTATCGAAGGAAAGCCGGATTTTACCCTGCCCCCGCGCGATCCGGTGCTCTACTTTATCCAACGGCTGCGGGATGAGGCTCATCGCTTTGCCATTGGCACCCACAGGGCAAAGCGTAGCAAGGCTTTGCTGAAAAATCCGCTCGACGACATCAGCGGCATTGGCCCCACGCGCAAACGTGCTCTCTTGCAGCATTTTGGCACCGCCAAGGCGGTTTCCAAGGCCGCCATGAGCGAGTTGATGATGGTTGAGGGGATTTCAGAGGCAGTGGCCAAGCTAATCTACAATCATTTTAACGAGAGCGGGCCGGAATAATGCCTTATAATATTTTTCCGTCAAAAAATGGCCTTTTCCAAAGGGACATTGTAGCCTATCGCCATAGGACATGTTGACGGCGGAATCGCTACACGCAATTGCACCATCAATATGCTAAAGCATGTCGCGTTTTATTGTCCTCAATAAAACGATAACGTACATGCGAAAAAGAAAGAGCTAAAGCCTGTCGCAGTGAATCCTATTCATTGCGACAGGCTTTAGAGAATGTGAAACTGATTTTATCTGCTGCCATTATCCGGCACCGACCTACAGACAGGGCATCATGGCTTCGCGTACCTACAGCATTCCCAACCTGTTGACCTATGGCCGCATTCTGGCGGTTCCGTTGATTGTCCTGTGCTTTTTTCTGGAAGGCACCTTGCAAAGCACGGATTTTGCCCGCTGGGCGGCCTTGGCGATCTTTACCATTGCCTCGATCACCGATTTTCTGGATGGTTATCTGGCGCGGATCTGGAACCAGACATCCAACATCGGCCGTATGCTGGACCCGATTGCCGATAAGCTGCTGGTATCAACCTGCCTGTTGCTGATGGCGGCCGACACGGAGCAAACCATTGCCGGATGGTCGCTTTGGGCTGCCATCATCATTTTGTGCCGCGAAATTCTGGTGTCTGGCCTGCGCGAATATCTGGCGGGTCTGAAAGTCAGCGTGCCCGTGACCCGGATTGCCAAGTGGAAAACCACCGTGCAGATGGTGGCTCTCGGCTTCTTGCTGGCCGGTCCCGCCGGTGACAAGGTGCTGCCATACACCACACAGATCGGCATAACCCTGCTCTGGATTGCCGCCATCCTGACCATGTACACCGGCTACGACTATTTCAGGGCCGGTCTCAAGCATATCTCGGATGAGTAATGATGGTCAAACTGGTCTATTTTGCCTGGGTGCGTGAAAAAATCGGCAAGGACGAGGAAGATCTGGACCTGCCCGAAACGGTCCAGACCGGGGCGGACCTGATTGCCCATCTGGCAACGCTGGGCGATGACTATGCTGACGCTCTACAATATCCCAATGCCATCCGCATTGCCATCAACATGGAACATGCCGAGCATGACGAGCCGATCTCTGGAGCCCGCGAGATTGGCCTTTTCCCGCCCATGACCGGAGGTTGAAGGTGGTTGTGCCGATGATCCGGGTTCAGCGCGAGGATTTTGATGGCGCGGTTGAAAGCGCCACGCTTACCAAAGGCCGCAAGGATATTGGCGCGCTGGTGTCTTTCATCGGCCTGTGTCGGGATGAGCAAGGCACCCTTGATGCCTTGGAGCTGGAACATTACCCCGGCATGGCCGAAGCCGAATTGATGCGCATTGCTACCATGGCGATTGAGCGGTTTAATCTTCTGGCACTCACTGTCGTTCATCGCTTTGGCAAGATTGCTGCGGGCGAACAGATCGTGTTGGTGATTGCCGCATCACCCCATCGGCAGGCGGCTTTTGATGGCGCGAATTTCGTGATGGATTTTCTGAAAACCGCCGCCCCCTTCTGGAAGAAGGAACACGGGCTGGATGGCTCGAAGAGCCAATGGGTTTCTGCGCGCGATGCCGATGATGCGGCACGGGATCGGTGGACAACTCCATCTTGTCCATAAACAAAAACCGGAGCCTTGCGACCCCGGTTTTCTTCAGTCCAATGAATCCTTTAAGGCCAAAGCCTCAAAGCTTGATTCAGCCAACGATTTCGGTGGCCGAGAACCAGTAAGCGATTTCTTCAGCAGCGGTTTCTGGAGCGTCAGAGCCGTGAACAGAATTTTCGCCGATGGAAAGCGCGAACTGCTTGCGGATCGTGCCTTCAGCAGCCTGAGCTGGGTTGGTTGCACCCATGATTTCGCGGTTCTTGAGGATAGCGCCTTCGCCTTCCAGAACCTGAACCACGGTTGGGCCAGAGGTCATGCCTTCAACCAGTTCGCCGAAGAAAGGACGATCCTTGTGAACAGCGTAGAAGCCTTCAGCTTCGCGCTTGCTCATCCAAACGCGCTTGGAAGCAACAACGCGCAGGCCGTTGTCTTCAAAAACCTTGGTGATCGCGCCCGTCAGGTTACGCTTGGTGGCATCTGGCTTGATCATCGAAAATGTGCGTTCAATCGCCATGGTCTTGTCCTTTATTGAATGAGAAAGTGCGCGGTTTCTACCTGTCCCGATTCGTGAAGACAAGAGGGGCGTGTGAATTTCACGCCATCGTCACATTGCAACCGCATCACCCAACCGTGCGGCCCAGCCCATTGTAGAGATCCAGGCAGCGCTCAAACCAGTCCAAGGCTGGATCATCCGCTGGCAAATGCACCGAACCTGTGACAATTTTCAGCCATTGCAATGCGCCAAACACGATGTAATCCCCAAACATCGGCGCAGCACCGCCAATGAACGGCTGAGAGCGCAGCATATGGCGCAAGGGCTGGAGTTTTGCCGGAAAGGCCGCAATGGCTCCCTCACGATCCGGGAAAATCTCTTCCAGAGGCTTGCCAAACATCGCTTCACGGGTTTTGCGAAAATGCGCCTGATCGTCAGGCGCGATCATGTTGTAAATATCCATCAAAGCAATGGCACTGATGGCCGGATGGATTGTGCTTTGCGAATAACCTTCGACAAATCGCGCCAAGGCCTTGCCGCCCTCGCCGCCAAACAGGCTGGGTGCAAAGGGATAGGTCTCTTCCAGATACAGCGCGATCTGAAAACTGTCAGACACCAGCGTATCGTCATCGCGCAGCAGCGGCACGAGTTTCGTTACCCCACCCTCCACCTTGGGGATTTCGGTAAAGGCCAGCGGCTTTTCAACAAATTCCAGCCCCTTGTGGTGCAGCGCCATGACCGCCTTCCAGCAATGGGGCGAAAAGGGACGGCTCATATCCGTGCCGCTTAGGGAATATAAAATTCTGCTCATTCGATTGTTCTCCGGCAATATTGATCTTCCAATTGATAGCAATCAAGCCTGCTGTTCCAATCAAAACTACTGACACAACACATCAAATACATGAATGTCCGCGTGTTCCGCACCACTGTGGCCCATCTGCATATTGCCTTTGGGCTCCACATCGGCCAAAACGCCGGGCATGATCTCAATTAACGACGTTTCCGCTCGCATTGCTGGCCGCCTTCTCATCGACCACGCCACGATTTCGCTGCCCACGGGCGTGAAAGCGGGCCTTGTGGGCCGCAATGGTGCCGGCAAATCCACCCTGTTTCGGGTCATTACCGGCGATCTCGCTTCAGAATCCGGCTCGGTCTCGATTCCGAAAGCGGCTAAAATCGGTCAGGTGGCGCAGGAAGCCCCCGGCACCGAGGACAGCCTGATTTCCATCGTGCTGGCCGCCGATAAGGAGCGCACCGCGCTTCTGGCTGAAGCCGAGACCGCCACCGACCCGAACCGCATTGCAGACATTCAGATGCGGCTGGTGGATATTGATGCCCATTCGGCAGAGGCGCGCGCCTCCAGCATTCTGGCAGGCCTCGGTTTTGATCAGGCAGCCCAGCTTCGCCCGGCTTCCGCTTTCTCTGGCGGCTGGCGTATGCGCGTGGCCTTGGCGGCTGTACTGTTTGCCGAACCTGATCTGCTGCTGCTGGACGAGCCGACCAACTATCTCGACCTTGAAGGCACGTTGTGGCTGGAAGATTATATCCGCCGTTATCCGCACACTGTCATCATCATCAGCCATGATCGTGATCTGTTGAACAATGCCGTCAATGCCATTGTCCATCTCGATCAGAAAAAGCTGACCTTCTATCGCGGTGGCTATGACCAGTTCGAGCGCCAGAAGGCCGAGAACGACGAATTGCAGATGAAGTCCAAGGCCAAGAATGATGCGGCCCGCAAGCATTTGCAAAGTTTCATCGACCGTTTCAAGGCCAAGGCCACCAAGGCCAAACAGGCCCAGAGCCGCGTAAAAGCGCTGGAACGCATGGGCACGGTGGCCGCTGTGATTGAAGATCATGTGCAGCCCATCACGTTCCCCGAGCCAGAAAAGCAGCCCGCCTCGCCGATCATCGCCATCAATGGCGGTGCTGTGGGCTATGAGCCGGGCAAGCCGATTTTGAAAAACCTCAACCTGCGTATCGATGCCGATGACCGCATTGCCCTGCTGGGCTCAAACGGCAATGGTAAATCCACCTTTGCCAAGTTTATCTCCGGTCGCCTGCCGCCCGAAAGCGGCGATCTGCGGCTGGCTCCCAGCCTGAAAATCGGCTTTTTCGCCCAGCATCAGCTCGATGATCTGGTGCCTGCCGACACGCCGGTGGAACATGTGCGCCGCCTGATGCCTGCCGCACCGGAAGCCAAGGTGCGCGCCCGCGTGGCGCAAATGGGCCTGACCACGGAAAAGATGAACACCGCCGCCAAGGATCTTTCCGGTGGCGAAAAGGCCCGTCTGTTGATGGGCTTGGCCGCCTTCCATGCGCCCAATCTGCTGATCCTCGACGAGCCAACCAACCATCTGGACATCGACAGCCGCCGCGCGTTGATCGAAGCGCTGAACGATTACGATGGCGCTGTTATCCTGATCTCCCATGATCGACATTTGATTGAGGCGACCGTGGACCGGCTCTGGCTGGTCAACAACGGCACCGTCACCACCTTTGAAGGTGACATGGAAGAATACCGGGACCTGATCGTGTCATCCGGTAAAAAAAAAGAAGAAAAAGTTGAAATAGCCGTTGAGGCGGGCAACAAGGCAGACCAGCGCAAGGCCAATGCTGAAAAGCGGGCAGCGCTGGCTCCTTTGAAGAAAAAGATCAACGAAATCGAGTCTCTGACCAAGAAACTCGAGACTTTGATTCAAGGCCTTGATGCAGAACTTGCAGACCCGGTGTTATATGAAAAACATCCGGGAAAGGCGGCAGAAAAAGCCAAGCAACGTGGTGAAGCCGCTGCAAAATTGACTGCGGCCGAAGAACAATGGCTTGAGCTTTCGACAGACTATGAAGAGGCAATGGCGCGCGATTAGACTCTGTCAGGGTCAGATTGAGCCAGACAGACTCTCAACGTCGTCGTTATCGCTTGTCTTTTTGGTAAAACCGATGATCACTTTTCCCTGACAAGCTGTAAAATGACCATAAAACAGGATCGAAAGCATATGCTGTTTTCGATCCTGTATTTGTATTTGGTTGCGCAAATATCGTAAAAAAAGCACTGACAGAGCAACCGATACTGCTTCAATTCAGAATGCAAATGAAGGATTATAGGAAAATTTTATTGGCACAAGTCATATCTTTTATCAGTTTTTTTCAAAAATATATTGAAGCCATATGTTTTCAGTCTTGAATTTTAAAAAATAAAATATTGATTTTATTGACTAAAATAAAATACCCATATATTTTTATGGATAATTTTATATTAGTGATATTTTAATTTGTTATCAACATCATCCCCTCATGAAGTAGAATACAGCAACGCTATCAGATCTTTGTACAGTCAACATTCACTACAGAACAGGATGATGTCGGAAATCTATAGACTTCAGTGACAGACAAATAACAATGCTGCACGATCTCTTGAATATTGACCATCGAAAGCAATGACGCACGCACTCCTTTCAAGGACGCATGTGCATTCTTCCTATCAAGAGACAAAGAGCCGCAAACTATAGTGCAATACAGCGCCTCGCGTTTCAAGCCAGCACTATAACTGGCTTTCATCACCCTCGTACACTGACGCTTTCACGTTGTTCATGCTCGCGTGCACTCGATTTTTGTTGATGCCGCTTGCGCAATCATCCTGACGATCACCGAGCAAGATTTTGCTCCGGTGAGCACAACTATGCCAGTCACCGCGCAATGATGCGCGGACCCATTCAAAACAGACGATGGGCCGGACATGAAATCCTCCCATTGCCGCACATTGGAATAGATGCCATGCTTCGTCATTACTCGCTGAAATCCTCTCTCACCGGAGCCTTGACCGGACTGATGCTGCTGCTCGTCATCCAGGGCGGCTTTGCGTTATTCTCGATGGCCAGTATATTTGAAAACGTAAAAGGGCTGGCGCAGGACGCCGTTCCCAGCGTTGACATCACCAATCGGCTGAATATTTCACTTGCCAATCTGCGGGGCTTGGAAACGCGGCATGTGCTCAGCACAACGCAAAAGGAAATGCAGGAAACGGATGCAGCGCTCAACAAAGAGCGTGAAAAACTCAACAGCCGCATGGCAGCCTATGAAAAGCTGATTTCACTGCAAACTGAAGTCGATGCCTTTGCTGCGTTCAAAAAAGAGCTGGCGATTTACCTGTCGCTTGATCAGAAAATGCTCGAGTATTCGAGACGCGGCGAAAAAGACAAGGCGGCCACCCTGCTTGTTGAGGACATGGTCAAAGCCTATGATGCGATGGATACTCAGGCGGACATTTTTCGGGATGCAAACGTCGATGCCGCAAAAGACATGTATCTGAAAGCATCGAAAGCCTTCGACACCTCCCTTTTTCTGAACGTGCTCGTGCTGGTGCTTGGCGCTGGCGCAGGCATTGGTGCCATGGTTTTTGTCTCGCGTGGGGTGTCCACGCCAATCCAGAAACTGACCCGCTCCATGGCGACCTTGGCCAACAATGATTTCTCCACGCAGGTTCTGTATCTGGACCGCGAAAATGAAATTGGTGCCATGGCCCGCGCGCTTGAAGTGTTCAAGAAAAACGGCCTGCATGTTCTGCAAATGAACGCACAGGAACTGCATATGCGCCAGAAATGCGATGAACTGCGGGATAGCATTGGCGAAGTGGTGGCCGCTGCCGTGGTTGGAGATTTCAGCCAGCGCATCACCCAGGATTTTGATTTTCCTGATCTGAATGCCTTCGCATCCTCCATGAATGAGCTGGTGCATTCGATAGATTCGGGCCTTGGAGAAACACGCCGCGTTGTGGCCGCGCTCAATGACGGTGATCTGACAGATGCCATGCGCGGACAATTTCAAGGTGCTTTCGCCGAATTGCAAACCAATGTGAACAATACAATGGGTGTATTGCGCGCCATTGTTGGCGAAGTCCGCTCCTCGGTCGATATGATCAACTCCGGTTCCGGTGAATTGCGTGTAGCTTCAGATGACCTTGCCAAACGCACCGAGCAGCAGGCGGCGGCGCTGGAGGAAACCTCTTCGGCCCTCGAAGAGATTACCAGCACCGTGCACACATCCACCCAACGCGCACTGGAAACCAGCAAAATGGTCGAGGGCACGCGCCGCAGCACGGAGGAATCGGCGTCAGTCGTCCATGATGCCATTTCCGCCATGGGCCGCATTGAACAGGCCTCCGACGAGATTGGCAAAATCCTGAATGTCATTGACGAAATCGCCTTCCAGACCAATCTTCTCGCCCTCAACGCCGGTGTGGAGGCCGCCCGCGCCGGAGAGGCTGGCAAAGGCTTTGCCGTGGTTGCTCAAGAGGTGCGTGAACTGGCTCAACGTTCTGCCATCGCCGCCAAGGACATTAAAAGCCTGATCACAAAATCAGGTCAGGAAGTGTCGGCAGGCGTCCGGCTTGTCACGGCCACGGGCGATGCCCTCAACAGGATCCGCGACCATGTGGTCGACATCAACACGCAGGTGCACGAAATTGCCCAGGCCGCAAAAGAGCAATCCCACAAGCTGCAAGAGGTTAACTCGGCTGTCGGCCAGATGGATCAGGTCACTCAGCGCAATGCAGCCATGGTCGAAGAAACCACCGCCAGCACCAACCGCCTTGCCGATGATGCCATGAACCTTGCCCGGCTGATCGGGCACTTCAAACTGGACAGCCATCCATCCAGCAAGGAGCGCCAGCACAACAGCAATGCCATGCGCTATAGCATCGTGGCATAAATCGGAATCGGCACGATGCTATAGCTTTTTGTTTTTGCATCGGATTTTTCCGAAAACCGGGGCCACTTTTCGGTCCGATGCTCTATGTGACATAAATAACCAAAAGCGGCGACAGAAAACCGCTGGCGCAGGAATGCACCAGCGGTTTTGCTTTGACGCTTTATGGCAAGAATATCAACGGTTGCACCACTCCATCAATAACTCATTAACCATGTTTCGCTTATCTGATTCTATCATTTTTCACGAAGAATCACATCATGCTCCCTCGCCTGCTCGCCAGCGCCGCCCTTGCTCTCTGCCTTGCTGGCTGCGCCAGCCCCACCCCATCAACGCTATCGATGCGCACGTCGTTTGCGCCGGTGGCAGAGCGGCCCAAACCGCTTCAGGCCCATGATCCCGTACCAATGGAGCCGCAAAGCTGGATGGGGCGAAGCCGCAACAGCCAGTTGGCGGGGCGCACGCTGACGGTGTCCAGCATTCAGGACATCAAGCTTGGCCCCAAAGAGGTGCTGCTGACCTTTGATGACGGCCCTGCGGTCAAAAGAACCGAGACTGTGCTGGATGCACTGGACGAGTATAACGTCAAGGCAACCTTCATGCTGGTGGGCGAAATGGCCAAAAGCCATCCTGAGATCGTGCAGGACGCCATCCGCCGCGGTCACACCATTGGCAGCCACACCTACCGCCACCCCAACCTGAAGGCCATGGGCTTTGATCAGGCAATGAACGAGATCATGCGCGGCGAAAATGCCGTGCGAGATGCCGCTGGCACCAATATTGTTGGCTTTTTCCGCTTTCCTTATCTGGCTGATACGCCGAAATTGCGCCACGCTCAGGCCAGCCGTGGCACCGTTGTGCTGGATGTCGATGTCGACACCAAGGACTATTACAAGGACACCGCCGCACAGGTGCTGGACCGCACCATGGCCGAACTGGCCAAGCGTCAAGGCGGTATCATCCTGATGCACGACATCCACACCAGAACCGTCGCCATGCTGCCGATGCTGTTGAAGCGTCTGGATGCTGAGGGCTACAAAGTGGTGACATTGCATTATGGCACGCCGCCAAACCAGATGATGGCGGCCCGACCCTCGACCAAAAAGCGCACCCTTTGAGAAGAGGCTTAGGCTGGGGACCAGATCAAACTCTTGTCACTATTATCTGATTCCCTGTTTTTTTGAGGATGAGAAGGCAAGGAGGCTGTTATGTGCGATCTTTTCTGGTTATCCGATGAAGCATGGAAGGCGATAGAACCCCATCTGCCCAAGAACCAACCTGGGGCCCGACGTGTCGATGACCGGCGT
>NZ_JACHLU010000009.1 GCF_014204625.1 Gillisella vitis
TGGAACCCGCTGTCGAAAGAGTTCGACACCTACATTGGTGTAGACATGGACAGGCAGGCGCGGCAGAAATCATTCAAGGCCACTCGCAAAGACATCAAGCAATTCGGCTCTTCCAGCCGTTTGCCCTCATGGCAGGATTTTCTAACGGCCTGCGTCAATGCCGTGGCGTCTTACAATGCCAAACCGCATTCATCGCTGCCCGGCAAAATGTCGCCAAACCAGATGTGGGAATATCATGTCTCCACCGGCTTCGAGATTGTGCCGGTTCTGGAGCATGAAAAGAATGACCTGTTCCGGCCTTATGAGCGTCGCAAGGTGTCCCGTTGCCAAGTGGAATGGCTGAAAAACACCTATTTCCATCTCGATCTGCAAGAGTTCCACGGCGATTATGTGCTGGTTGGCTACGACATTCACGACGCCAGCAAGGTTTGGGTGCGTGAGATCGAGCTCCACGACGGCGAAGAGCTGATGGGCCGTCTGATCTGCGTTGCCATCTGTGCCGGGAATAAAGAGCGTTATATTCCGCTCACCATGGAACAGGCTGCAATGGAAAAACGCGCCAAAGCCCGCGCCCGCCGTCTTAACGACCATCTGGCCGAAGTTGAGGCCGAATTGTCACCGACCCGTTATCTGGAAGCCACGGCTCAAGTTCCCTTCAGGATGATCGATATTACGCCTGAGCCTGTGGTGGCAGGCCCCACATTGGTGGTCAGTGATGGTCAGGAAGTTTCTCAATCGGCCACCGGGGCCAATCCGCAACCACGCAAGCAAACCTTTGCAACCGATGAGGCGCTTGCAGCGTGGGCGCTCGAAAATGCGGAAAAAATCACCAGTAATCAGGTTCGTGTCTTGCGCAATGCTCTGCAAAATCCAGCGCAAATTGAACTGTTCCGACTGTCAGGCATCAACGTGGACGCGCTTCGAAACCTCGTCCGTGCCGCTGCCTGACAGCCTCAACACAATAAGGAGAATACCCGTGAAGAATACATATGTCGAGACCGCAAACGTGAAGCGGTTTTACGCAGCACTGGCGGCACTTTCTGAGCGCGGCGCGGAAGAGGCCTGCCTTATGATTGTCGATGGTGTTCCTGGCTTGGGCAAAACCACCACGCTCAAGCATTGGGTCGCTCAAACCGGAAGTGTCTACATTCGTGCACAAAAAGACTGGTCCTACAGCTGGTTTCTGAATGAAATCTTGCGGCAGCTGAATGTTACCAGCCCGCACCGTAAGGAAGACAAGTATCTGGCGGTGACGCGGGAACTGTCAATGCGTAGCAATAGCGCGACCGTGGCCCGTGATACATTTGGCCTTGTGGTTGACGAATGTGACCTTATTTCCCGCAGCGAAACGGTCATGGAAGCGATCCGCTCGATTTCCGACCTTTTGGAAATCCCGACCATCATGATCGGCATGGGTAAGCTGAAGGATAATCTGGCCCGGTTTCCGCAGACGGCCTCGCGGGTGTCGCAGCACGTTAATTTTTTACCTGCCACGCTCGACGATACCAAAGCACTGATTACCGCCCGTTGCGAGGTGCCGGTGGCACAAGACCTGACAGCTTTCGTGCTGAAGGTTTCTCAAGGCTATAACCGGGAAATCCTTGAGGCCATCGCCAATATCGAGCGTTTTGGCCTGCGGTTCGACTATGCCGAAAGCGGCGTCACGCTTCGGGATATGGCAGGCCAAGTCATCATCAATGACCGCCGCACCAATCTGCCCATCATTGTGCCGGAGGTGTTGTGATGAGCGAGGCGCTTGAAAGCGGTGCGATGCAAACGGCTATTTTGCAATGCCTTGCCGATGGAGCTTGCCGAACCTTTGTGGAGATGCGTGGGCTTGCAAACCTCGACAACAGACAGGTGACCAAAGGCACTGTTAAGCTGCTGCTACGTGGTTATGTTGAGCGGGCCGAAGCCGGATGCTATCAACTGACGGCTCAAGGGCTGGCAGCAGCTTCCAGCGGTGAAGTGATCAAGGGTGGTCGCTACAAGCCGGATACCGCCCGCGCCCGCAAGCCGTTTGCGAACACTTTTCGCCAGCGCGTTTGGACCGCAATGCGCATGAGCGGAACATTCACGATTGGCGATCTGGAGCTTGCCGCTCGGCGCGACGAAAAAGGTGCGGCCAATGTCATCGGTTATTACTTGCGACGCTTGAAAGCGGCAAAGTATGTGGTTGAGTTGCCGATCAGACAGGAGGGGGTGCATCTCACCTCTAACGGGTTCAAGCGGTTCCGGCTGTTGAAAAACACAGGACCGATTGCCCCGGTCTATCAAAGCCGACGCGACAGAATTTTTGATCACAACACACAAGAGGCGACGCCATGCAGCAAATGAAGCTGATGGGCTTGGCCGATCCCGCTTGGCTGGAGGTGTTACGGGCCGAGGCTGCAAAGCCGGGCCGCACCAAGGCCGCCATTGCCAGAGAGCTTGGCGTATCACGTACCGGTATCTCCTTGCTATGTGATGGCAAATACAGCGCCCGCATCGACAAAGTGCAAGCCAAGATCGCCGGTCCTGTCATGGCGCTTTACGCCCACCGCGTCTGGTGCCCGCACCTTCGCAAGGCAATTTCCGGCGACGACTGCAAGGCATTTTGCGCCGCCCCCATGTCCACCAGTGATCCCGGCAAGCTCAAGCATTGGGCCGCTTGCCGCAACTGCAAACAAAACCCTGAAAATCAAACACCTGAGGAACACAATGACCATTAACATTCCTACCAGCATTCCGACCGAGACAATCAACGGCCTGCCTTACGTCAACAAGGGTAAGGGTGGGCTGATTGCACTGTCTGCAATCAAGCCCGAACACATTGAAGAGGATGAACTGGTGCGCCGCCTGACGGCCAAGGCCGCTCGTTTTAACCAGATTTTGGCTTTGTTCCGCAGTGAGGTATTTGAAGAGGTCGCGGCCTACCGCGAATTGCTGGCGGATAAATACGGTGTCAAACGCCGTGGCTCAAAAGGCAACATCACCCTTTCAACGGTTGATGCCAGTCTGCGCCTGACCATTCAGATTTCGGAAACGCTCACCTTCGGCCCAGAACTGGAAGTTGCCAAGGAGATTATCGACGGTTGCATTCGCCGCTGGTCGGCAGGTTCAAACGACAATATCCGCGCCCTGATTGATCAGGCGTTTCAGGTGGACAAGCAAGGCCAGCTCAACACCGACCGTATCCTTGGCCTGAAACGCCTCAAGATCGTGGACGAAACCGGCGAGTGGGAAAAGGCCATGGGCATTATCTCCGACTCGGTGCGGGTGATGGCGTCCAAGGAACATGCCCGCTTTTACCGTGTTGAGAAAGAGAGCCGTAACGCGGTGCGTATTGCTCTCGACCTTGCCAATGCGTGAGGAGCGGAACGATGGATAACACTCTTTACGATGCAGAAGCCCGCGTGGACGCAATCTATCCAATCCACATGATTGGAGACTTCGAAAATCCGCCTGAATGGTTGGAACGGCTCAGCTACGACATAGACGTGCCTGAAACGATGAAAGAAATGCAGCAATTCCCTGAGATGACAGGTGCGATGTCCCCCTTCGCCGATTTTGGAAGCTCAGAAGAGGTAGGCGTGGCTATCGCCGAAGCCTGGGCGCGGTGTGGTCGCCGTGGCTTCATGGTGTCCGCTTCAGTATGTGCCCGACAATATATTGATCCTGACACCTATTACAGCGGTTGGGGTATTACCAAACGCATTTGGTTCTTCGTTGAGGAGATTGATCAGGTTGAGCCTGAGCTACTGAAAAGGGCGTCTGCGCTTCATGCCAAGGCGAAAGCGGAAAAGGCAGGTGCAGCATGAAAGAGGACACAGCCAAAACCGGACCCATCAAATGCTATTGCTGCGGGGATGCTAAACAGGTCGAAGGCCTCGACGGCGAAATGCGTCCATGTTCTCGCTGCCAGATGGCCGCTTTCAATGACTGGTCAAGCAGCCGTCGTCCCGGAAAAAAGGCCGACCTCAAGGTGATTGGGGGGGCGGCATGAACCGAGACGCCCTGAAAAAACGAATTGCCGCCCTGCGGGATAAAACCACCGCCAGAGGCTGCACCGAAGCAGAGGCGCTTGCGGCGGCAGAGAAAGCCGCCGCCCTGATGCAGGAATACGGCCTGACAGACGGCGACATCGTGATGGACGAACAGTCTGTCCGATCCAAAACCAAAGGTTATTCTCCCCGCGAGCTGCTTTGGAATATCCTTGGCATATGCACCAACACCGCCATAATGCTTATGACCGGTGTTGATACGCGGCGCATATTCATTGGCTTGGAACCCGGCCCGTCGGTTGCAGCCTATCTTTATGTTGTGCTGGACCGTGCAATTGACCGCGAAATTGCGACGTTCAAGGCCGGGCCATTTTATCGGCGTCGGCGCAACATATCCACCAGACGGCAGGCAGTCAGTGACTTTACGGCTGGCCTCGTTGATCGGCTGGCGCAGCGCATCTTTGAGATGTTTTCCCCGACACGATCAAGTGAAGCGTGGCAAAATGCACTTAAGGCCCGTGATCAGCGTTACCCAGATGCTGAAACGATCAATGCGAGAGCAAGAAAAGACATTCGTTTCGATACCGCCAATGCGTCCGGTCGGTTGGCTGGCGACAATGTCAGCCTTGCCCATGGTGTGAACGGTGGCTCCGAGATCAAGCTGATCGGCGGTGCGGCATGAATACCAACGCCATCATCAACATTGCCAAGTCCCAACTCGGCCTTGACGAGGTGACTTACCGCGCCTTGCTATTGCGGGTGACAGGAACCGAGTCCTTGCGGGCAATGAGCGAGCGCCAGAAGCTGGCCGTTGTCGATGAACTCAAAAAGAAGGGGTTTAAGGTCAAGCCTTCTGCCAAGAGCGCACCTAAGAAAAAGCAGCCTGTTTCGGACAAGCGCTATATTCGGCTGATCCATGCGCTGTGGAATTCTTGCCACCGTCTTGGCGTGGTTTCTAACGGTTCCCGCGCCGCTCTTCGTGAATTTTGCCGGGGAATTTTGTTCCCCGGCAATGATAAGGTGGCGGTTGATCCTGATACGCTGGACTATCAAAGTGCCGATAAGGTGATTGATGTGTTGAAGGCGATGGAAAAGCGCGGCAAGGAAAAGGCCGCGCTATGACATTGCCTGACCATTCACGCCTGCCAACATCTTTGCTTGACGTGGCTGAAACCCTCAGTCTCGATATTGCCTTGAAGCTGATGGCGGCTTTCCCCGGCGAAGAAATCTATTTCCCATCCCGCCCAGACGATGACCATCATGTCATCGCCGCCCTTGGCAAAGAAGACGGTTATGCGTTATGTGGTTTCCTGTCGGGCGCTATCGTGTATATTCCTAACGGCAAGACCGGAAATGTTCGGGCCGAAGTCTTGGCCTTGCAGGCAAATGGCAAGAGCCGCCGTGAGATTGCCCGTATCCTTGGCGTCAGCCAGCGCCATGTGCGCCGGATGGCGAATAAAAAGAAAAACCACAATCAATTTGATATGTTTGACTGACTGACCGGACCTCTGTCCGGTCATATATGACGCTAATTCGCGTCAAAGTCCTCGCAACTGCAAACCGCAACCGCGAGGCCGAATGTCCCCCACACTTGTTTCCCGCATTGATGCATCCGTCTTAAAGGCTATCGCGCCCACGCCGCCGTCTAAGAAGGCAGCAACGCAACGGGCTATTATTGCCGCCTTTGGCGAGATGTTGCCCGAATTGCTAACGCTGATCGAATGCACTACGCCGTTGCGCATTGCGCATTTTCTGGCGCAGGTCGCCCATGAGAGTGATGGCTTTTGCACGTTGGAAGAATATGCCTCCGGTGCGGCCTATGAAGGTCGCGTCAAGGATCTGGGCAATGTCCGCCCCGGTGATGGTGTCCGCTATAAAGGACGTGGGCCGATCCAGCTGACAGGCCGCGCCAATTACCGCGCCTTCACCACATGGATGCGCAAGATTGATCCGACTTGCCCCGATTTCGAAGCCAAGCCCGAACTGGTGGCAACATGGCCATGGGCCGGATGGGCGGCGGCTTTCTTCTGGGAGCGCAATAATATCAACACCCGCGCCGCCGATCTGGATGACCTGATCAAAGTCACCAAGATCGTCAACGGCGGGCGCAATGGTCTTGAGGACCGCCGCCGCTATCTGGGCAAGGCCAAAACCGCGATTGCCACCCTTACCGCTGATCAGCTTTCCGGCGTTCAGCGTTTCCCTGTGCTGCGGCGTGGCATGGAAGGCGAAGCGGTGGAACAGTTGCAACGGGCTTTGGCGAGTGCCGGTTATTATCACCTCACCATTGACGGTGATTTCGGCGCTGGCACCGAGGGGGCATTGCGTAGCTATCAGGGTGATACGGGCCTGACCGTTGACGGCATCGCCGGAAGTCAAACCTTCGCATCCCTTCAGGACTTTTGGCCGGAGGAGGTTTAAGCGGCCTCGCCCTCGCAAGGCGCACTCTCTCCCTTCCCAATCATCCACGGAACTCACCATGACCCTATTGAAACGACTTTATCACCGCGCCACCGGCCTGCTTGTCACCGCCGCCGCATTCCTGTTCTGTTTTGCTGTCACCGCCTTTTCAGCGGTCACAACCAAAGACGATGCATCGGGCATTCTGGTTGTTGCGATGCCCCATCTGATTGACCTCGCCGCCTCGGTGTTGGCCGTTGGTGGCACATGGCTTGCCGCCCGATTGGTCCGCCTGATCGGAATTTCCGACACAGCCAAACGGCTGGAAGTCGAGGGCAAGTTGCGCGAAGCCCTGCATTTTGCCGCCGAGAACGGTTTGCGGTTTGCACTCACAAAAGCAGGAATGCCGACGATTGCCGAACCGACCGCCGAAATCATAGCCGATGCCCTGTTCTATGTGACGGATAAAAACCCCGACACGATCAAGAAACTTGGCGTCAACGGCAACGCGCTCGAAGACATTATCCGCGCCAAGTGGCCGATGGCCAGCCTTGGCCTGCCAATTGTCGCTAATCTCACCGCCAGCCCCGCCAGCTAATCCACCTTCATTGATCCGCCCCGCCGCTGTGCCCCCACACGGCGGCGGCTGATTGCAGCTAAGATAAGGCGCACTGCTCCGTGACGGACCTCACCAATCATTTGAAAGACCGCATTGATGCGGCCCATGACCGGCTCGACAAGATGGGCGAGCGCGTGACCTCTTTGGAAAAAGAGGGGGCCGTCACCGAAGTGCGCATGGCCACCATTCAGCAATCTCTTGGCAAGATCGAAAGCACCACAGGCTGGGTGCTGAAAATCGTCATCGGCGGCATTTTGACTGCCATCATCGCCTTCATTGTGCGCGGAGGCCTCCATGGCCAGTGATCAGGAAACCCGCCGCAAGGCACGCTCGGATTATGTCTATCGGCGCATGTCAGCCGCCACCATTTCCATGACCCTCAATATCAGCGCTGCCACCTTTGGCCGCTGGAAGAAAGCGGCCAAGGAAGCCGGTGACGATTGGGATATGGCCCGGTCTGCCTCGGTGATTGCGGGCGAAGGTATCGACACGGTGGTGTCTTCCGTGGTCGAGGATTTTGTGCTGATGGCACAGGCCTTGTTGGAAGAGGTCAAAACCGAAGACTTGAGCCTTGATCAGAAGATCAAGCATATGGTTGCGCTTGGCGATGCCATGGTCAAGGTGACTGCCTCGGCGGGCAAGCTTGCGCCCAAGATCAGCCAGCTTGGCGTGGCGCAAGATGTTGTCCAGCACCTGATTGCCTTTGTGCAGGAGCAGTTTCCGCAACATATCTCTGTCGTACAGGAAATCCTTATTCCGTTTGGCGACCGGATTGCTACGGCCTTTTCTCCATGAAGCGCCCCAAACTTAGCCCCACAGTCAGCACCAAGGATTTTAAGGAAAACCTTGCCCGCATGGCTGACGAGCTGGCCCGCTGGGTGGACCTGTCCGTCACCGCCTTTGCCGCCGACCCCAAGGCCAAGGCGGAACGGCTGACGAAGACACGCGACCGGGAAACAGGGTTCCGCTTTTTTCTGGAAACCTATCTGCCTCATTATGTGAAGGGCGACCACAGCCGTTTCCATGAAGAGATTTTTGCACGGGTGCCGCAAATTCTAACGTCAAACAAGGGCGTTAGAGACCTATTTATCGCCCCGCGTGGCTCGTCCAAATCCACCCACCTGTCGCTAGGCTTTGCGCTCTATTGCCTGTGTCTGGGGTATAAGCGTTATATTCTGGAAGTCTGCGATGTGTATGCGCAGGCCGCTCTTCTGATTGAAGCCATCAAGGCCGAGCTGACCACCAATCCGCGTCTGGCCCATGATTTTCCAGAGGCCACAGGACAAGGCCGGGTCTGGCGGGAGGGTGAGATTGTCACCGCTAACAATATTCGCGTTGAAGGGCTTGGCGCGGTGCAAAAGCTGCGTGGCCGTCGCCATGGACCGCATCGCCCCGACCTGATGTTTTTTGACGATCTGGAAAACGACGAAGCGGTGCGCTCTCCCGAGCAGCGCAAGAAACTGGAAACATGGATCAAGCGGGCAGCCCTCAAAGTCGGCCCACCGGACGGCTCAATGGATGTGGTCTGGGTTGGCACCGTGTTGCATTATGACGCCGTGCTGGTGCGGGCGGCAAAATCGCCGGTGTGGCGGGTTGCCGAGTTCCAAGCCATCATGCGCTTTCCCGACCGCATGGATCTGTGGGACCGGTTCGAAGAGTTTTATCACAACCAGGGCGAAGACGCCGCCCGCGCATTTTACGACGCCAACAAGGCGGATATGGATGCCGGGGCCATCGTCAACTGGCCGTCGATGCAACCGCTTGTCTGGCTGATGCTGGAACGCGCTGCCGACCATGACAGTTTCCAGACCGAATATCAAAACAAGCCGATCAGCGAAGGCAGCCCGTTCAACCGCCTGACGTTCTGGACCTTGCGGCAACCCGACCTGATCCACTTCGGCGCGCTTGATCCATCGCTTGGCAAAAAGGGCCATGGGCGCGATCCATCCGCCATTCTGATCGGCGGCTTTAATCGGCTCACCGGCACCATGGATGTGGTCGAAGCCTCCATTCGCCGCCGCCTGCCGGATATCATCATTGCCGACATTATCGCCCTTCAGCGTGAATATCGTTGCCTGTTGTGGTTCGTCGAAACGGTGCAGTTTCAGGAATTCTTGCGCACCACCTTGATGGTGGAAGCGGCCAAACAGGGTGTCGGGATTTCCGCCGTGCCGATCATTCCCCATGCCGACAAGGATTTGCGCATTGAGCGCCTTCAGCCACCGATTGCTAACGGCATGATCCGCCTCAACCAGACCCAACAGACGTTGATTGACCAGCTGCAACAATGGCCCAACGCCGACCATGACGACGGGCCGGATGCGCTCGATATGCTGTGGCAACACACCTTGCAATATGCGGGCGGCGGTCAATCTGTGGGCGTCAATGCGGGCGTGATGACAGCCGGGCAGACCGGCTCTGACAATTATGGAGATTACCGCCTGTGAGCCGCAAGACCAGAAAAACCCGCGCTAATTTTGCCGACACCACAGATGCAAGCTTGACTGCTACCAGCCGCAAGAACCTTCCGGCTGAAGCCGCAACGCTGATTGCTAACGTTACCAACGACATCACCATTCCGTTCTTTTCCGGCTCATTGCAACATGCGGATGATACGTTGATTGCGCGTGGTGGCGGCAATGGTCTCAAAATCTATGACGAGATCAAGCGCGACACCCATGCCTCCGCCTGCCTTACCAAGCGCAACAAGCATTTGGTTGCCCGCGAGTGGGAGGTAAATGCCGCGTCCGATGCGCCGTTAGACGTGGAAGCTGCTGATTTTGTGAGATCAGTCATCAAAGGCCTGCCGTTTGACGGGATTTGTGAAGACTTGAGCGGTGGCGCAATCCATAAGGGATTTTCCGTCTCAGAGGTGGTTTGGGCGCGTGATGGGCGCTGGATCAAACCACAGCGCATTGTCAGCCATGATCAGCGCCGCTTTGCTTTTGGTCAGGATTGGCGGCCACGGCTGCGCACCTGGACGAATATGAATGACGGCATTGAGTTGCCAGACCGCAAGTTTATTGTGCACCGTCACGGTGTTGTCGGCAATAATCCTTATGGTCTCGGGCTTGGCTATCAGCTATTTTGGGCGGTGCTGTTCAAACGTGAAGGCATAGCCTTCTGGCTGCATTTTCTCGACAAGTTCGCTGGACCAACAGTTATCGCTCAAACGCCTTACGGCATGTTGAGCGATGAGCAGCGCCGCCTGCTCAACAATCTGGCCAGCATTCGCACCAGCTCCGCCGTCACCGTGCCAGTTGGCACGGACGTTAAGTTTTTGGAAGCGGCTCGTTCTGGCTCTGTCAGCTATCAGGAATGGCTGGAATATTGGGACAAGCAGATTTCCATTTGCATCTTGGGCGAGACGCTCACCACCGATATTGGTTCCAGCGGTTCTCGCGCTGCCGCCGAGACCCACGCGGGGATGCTCGACCTGTTGGTGGATAGTGACGCCGACCACCTGTCCGATACCTTGCACTACCAGCTTATCCGTTGGTTGGTCGAGTATAATTTCCCCGGCGCTGGTGTGCCGCGTGTCTGGCGCGTCCGCCCCTCGAATGAGACGGCCAAGGCCGAAACCCGAAAGGCCAAGGCGGAAGCTGCAAGTTCCGAACACGCCGCCCTGATTGAGATCATCGCCAGCGCTGCCAATATTGAGGACGATGACACCGCCCGCGAATTCATCACCTCATTCGATTTGACCCATAGTCTCTCGGATCAGGCGATTGATCGGCTGGTAGAAGCGCGGTTTGCGTTTATGGATGGCAAGCGGGCAAAACAGCCTGCGCCCGGTAGCGCTCCCGCATTTTCCAGCCTGTTCGGGCCGCTTGGCTCAAAAAAAAACTGCATTTGACGGCAAGCTTTGCTGATGACGCTGACCCCGTCAGCGATCTGACGGACCAGCTCGAAACCTTGGCCGCCAGCCTTTCCACCCGCCGCCTCAATACCATCCGCTCCGCCATTGAGGCAGCAAACGACTATCCAGACGCCGCCCGCGCCATTCTCACCCTTGGCGCAAAATGGACCCCGGATGCGCTTGGCAAATTGCTGGGTGATGGCTTGGAACTGGCAGCACTTCAGGGCCGCGAGGCGGTGTTTCTGGATGGCGACGACGACGGCGCACGCTTTGCCGATGCGGATGTGTTCAACCAACCGTTTAAAGAACAGATTGACTTTTTCACGCAGAAGCGTGGCAAGCCTACCAAAGACTGGACCGATGCCATGCGTGGCACTCATGACCGCGCCTTTGTGATTGCCGGAGCAACCGACCTTGCCATGCTGTCTGATTTCCAGACCGCCATTGCCAGCGCCATGCAAAACGGCACCACTTTTGCCGATTTTCAAAAGGACTTTGACAGGATCGTCGCCAAATACGGCTGGGCTCACAAGGGCGAGCGCGGCTGGCGTAGCCGGGTAATTTTTGAAACCAACATGCGCACCAGCCACATGGCCGGGCGGCTCAAGCAGATGCGCGATCCCGATGTTCTGAAACTGCGGCCCTATTGGGAATATCGCCACGCCGAGACCCGCAAGCCCAAAATTCCTCGTACCCAACATGTGGCGTGGCATGGCAAATGCTACCCGCATGATGACCCGTTCTGGCAAACACACTTCCCGCCGAATGATTGGCATTGTTCTTGCGGTGTGCGCTCGCGCTCCTTGCGAGACCTGAAGCGAATGGGCAAAGACGGCCCCGATCCATCACCGGAAATTCTAACGGAACCCATGCTGGACCCGATCACCGGCCAGTTGATCGAACAACCGCAAGGCGTCGGCTATGGCTGGGATTATGCCCCCGGCGATGTTTGGGAGCGCGGCCTTGTGCCGTCCAATCTGATGGGCCAGGGCAAGGTGTTGATCGACAATCCGCGCATGGCGGTGGAGATCGACGTGCCAGAACCCTTAGAGGAGTTGCTCAAAAAGGCCAAACCGTTCAAGGCGAAAGAGCTGCCCGAAGGCTTGCCACCTGAAGACTACGTGCGCGCCTTTCTCGAACCCTTTGGCGGCGACATTGGCAAGGCCGTGCTGTTTGAGGATAAGGCCGGGACAAAAGTGCCGATTTCGGATCAGCTGTTTCGGGACCGGAAAGGGGCTTTGAAGGTGATGAAGGGTGACAGGGCAAGCATAACATCCCTGCTGGCTGAAGCCTTGATGGACCCGGACGAAATCTGGTTGGGAGTTTCCAAGAAAAGAGACCCGGTTGACCGTGAGACAGGCGAGTTGATTGTTGATCGTCGCTATATCCGGGCCGACCGCAAGAATGGCTTGATGATTGTGTTCGAGATTGGAGAGCGCCTCTGGGAGGCCATTACTGCCTACAACACGACAAAGCCGAATGGTGATGCGGATCTGCGAAGTCTTGATAATCGTCGCGGTGGAAAGCTGATTTACAAACGCCCGAAAAAGTAAGTGGCCAATAAAAAAGGCCGGGGTGATCCGGCCTTTGTGGCAGGGTGCTAGCTTGACCATCACCGTCTACGCTTCCCTGACGTGATCAATATACGCCAACCACAAGGAAAAGTCGAGATGACAGGTATCAGTTACAAGGCCACCATTGACGACGCCGACATGCGTGAAAAGCTGGCCGCTTTGATCGGCAAGATGCAGCACACCGAAGGTTTTTACAAAAACGTGGGCGAGCATTTGCTCAACTCGGTGAAGGACAATTTTGAAAACGAGAGCGCCCCGGACGGCACCCGCTGGAAGACTTTATCGCAAGCCACCCGTGATCAACGCTCAAAAAAATACGGCAACGCCCCCAGCACGATCTTGCGCGCCTCTGGCGATCTGATGAACTCCATCAACATGCAGGCGAGCAGTGACGACGCCCGAATCGGATCAAGCCTGATTTATGCTGCCATTCACCAGTTCGGCGGTGATGCGGGACGGGGAAAGAAAGTCACCATCCCGGCGCGGCCTTATCTGGGGCTATCATCGGCGGATAAAGAAGAAATCTTTGCCATTGCCGAGGACTGGTTGGCAGTGGAATGAGTTTTCCAAACGCCGCCACAGAGGCGCTATGAACCCTCGGAATAGTCAATGATACCGGATTTCGGTTTGCCTTGCGTTAGAGGCGCGTTAGAAATCGACTGGAAGGCCAACGAGACGCCAAGCCCGCACCGCAAATGCAATGCGGGCTTGAAACTCCCCGCCAACTGTCGCATGTTGGCCCTGCAAAACGAATTCCGCTGACCGGACCTCTGTCCAGTCAGACGTAGGCTCAAACTCCGGCATGGTGGCTTCAGATGATTTCTGGAGCCGATATGACCACCGCTTCAAGCACACCCACCAAGACCACCACCGCCCGCCCAAGCACCGCCCGCATTGAGGTTTTCCGCCCCGGCACGTTTCAGCCTATGGAAGGCGATGCGCTCACTTATACCGCTGCCGATTTGAAGGCGGTGGCGGATGCGTATGATCCTGCAACGGCCCCGGCTCCTGTGGTGGTTGGTCATCCTTCGACTGACGCGCCCGCCTATGCTTGGGCGACGGGGTTTGAATATGATGCCAGCGCACAAAGGCTTTATGCCACCGTGGGCGAGATTGACCCGGCCTTTTCTGAGGCCGTGAAGGCCGGGCGCTATAAAAAGGTCAGCCTGTCATTCTTCCGGCCCGATCATGCGGCCAATCCGGTTCCCGGCACATGGTATCCCAAACATATCGGGTTTCTTGGCGGTGCTGCTCCGGCAGTGTCGGGTTTGAAGAACGTCCAGTTTTCCGCCCCGGACGCCACCGTCACCGTGTCCGCTGATTTTGGCGAACGCGGCTTTGAAGACAGCGCCAGCCTGTTTCGCAGCATCCGCGATTTCCTGATTGAGAAGTTTGGCATGGATGATGCCGACAAGGCTTTGCCGTCCTACCGGATTGATTGGCTCTCTGAAGCCGAGATCTTAGCCCCCATCTCGCAGCCGTCATTTTCCACACATCCTAACGTTCTTCCGACCACAAAGGAGCCTGTTGTGACACAGCCGAACCCGGACTTTGCCGCCCGCGAAGCCGATCTTACTGCGCGTGAGGCGCGGCTTAAAGCCCGCGAACGCGAAACCGCAGAAGCGGAACATGCCGCCTTTGCAGAAGGCCTTGTGGCCGAAGGCCGTTTGCTGCCAGCCTCAAAAGACAAGGTCGTCTCGATCCTCAACGCCCTGCCTGTAGAAACTTCTGTGAGCTTTGCCGCTGGCGAAGCCGCTGTTCCCGTCGCTAACGCCTTGCGCGATCTTTTGGCGGCACAGCCCAAGGCCGTCTCGTTCGGCGCGCTTGATCTGCCGGAAGCCGGTGCAGATGACGCCAGCGCGTCCTTTGCCACCGATGGCAAGCCCGTAGACCCCGCCGCCATGGAGCGCCACACCAAGGCGCTTGCCTATCAAAACCAGCACCCCGGCACGGATTATCTCGCTGCCGTGCGGGCCGTCGGCTGATTGGAGGAGTTTGACCCATGCAGTTTTTCCACTCGGTTTATAGCGACACCATTACCGCCACCACGCTGTTTGATGCCTTTGATCTTGTTGGCTTCGATGATGGCAAGATCACCATTGACGACGCGCCGGTGAAGGGTGTGGCCCAGAACCCGGCCACCGAGATCGGCCTTGATGTGGCCGCAACCTTGATCGGCACGTCCCGCGTTCGCGCTCGTGGTGCCATCACCAAAGGGACTAAATTGATTTCCGCCGCAAGCGGTGGCGTCAAGGCAGCGCCCGCTAACGCCGCAAACCCGTTTGCCGTGGCGCTCACCGATGCCGCTGACGGCGAATTCGTCACAATTCTCATTCGTTAAGGACATTTGCCCATGACCACTCGCGCCCTCAATCAGCGAACCGCCGCCGTTGTCGATCCGATCTTGTCCACCCATGCCCGTGGCTATCGTAACTCCACCTTCATTGCCGACACGCTGTTTCCCCGTGTCACCATCCCCAGCCGCTCCATGCGGGTGCTGAAGTTCGGCAAGGAAGCGTTTCGGATGATGAACACCCGCCGCGCACCGGGAACCAATAAGAAGCGCATTCAATACGGCTATGCGTCCGACCCGATTAGCCTTGTGCAGGACGCACTGGAAGGCGTTGTGCCGATTGAACATCAGGAAGAGGCCCAGACTGTGCCGGGCATTGATCTGGGAGCCGGTGCGGTCAATATGGTGCTGGATGTGGTGGACCTTGGCCACGAACATGAAAGCGCCAGGCTTGCCCGCAATCCCGACAATTATGACGCCAACCACAAGCTGGCGCTGACGGGTGCAGACCGCTGGGCCGATACCGCCAGCGATCCGAAGACCGATTTTGACGACGCCAAGGAGACCGTTCGCCGCTCGATTGGCCGTTATCCCAACACTTTGGTCCTTGGTCCCAATGCGGGCAACGCGCTGAAGAACCACCCGAAGCTCAAGGAGCAGTTCAAATATACCGGGCGCGACTCGATCACGGCAGATATGATTGCCGCCTATTTCGACGTCAAAAAGGTGGTGATTGGTGCTGCCATCTACCTGCCGGAAACGGCGGATGATGCGGCCTTGGCCAATGATGTCTGGGGCGATGACGCCATTTTGGCCTATGTGCCGGAAGCTGGCGATAATTTTCAGGTGCCGTCGTTCGCCTATACCTATGAGCTGAAAGGCTATCCGCAGGTCGAACAGCCGTATTTCGAGCGCAGCAACGATAGCTGGATTTACCCCACCAAAGTCGAGCGACGCCCTTACCTTGTGGGGGCTGAAGGCGGCTTTCTGTTCCAGAATGCGGGGTCCAAATGACCGATCTTGTTTCCGTGACACTGACCGGACCCGCCAAGATTGATGGCCGTCGCAAACCTGCCGGGACCACAATTGAGGTGTCCACCACGCTTGCGCTGCAACTGGCAGCGTCCCGCGTCATCAACCCGGAGCTGGCACGGTCGCTCTCGGATGCTGTGAACGCAACGCCGTTGGAGAGTGATTTTCAGGCAGCGGTGGATGCGGCAGTTGCTGGACGGCTTGAAAAAGCGAACGCCAAGGCGATGTTGGATGCGGCAGCTGTCACATCGCTCGAAGCTGCACGCGATGCCCTTAAGGCAAAGGTCACAGAGGCCAACGTCTTGTTGACGGAAGCCCGCGAAGAAGCTGCCGCGTGGAAGCGCTTGTCGGATGAAGCAACAGGCAATCTGACCAGCACGGAAAAGGCCCTTCAAACGGCCCGTGACCAGATTGCTGAACTGGAACGGCAACTGTCCGAACAGGCAAAGCCGGAACAGGCCGAACCTGAAGCGACCGAGCAGGCCAAGCCCGCAAAAACCGCCAAAGCCACCGCCACCAAATAAGGCCCGTCCCGAAGCCTCCCAAGCCGGGCCTTTTCAGCGGGGTGGTCGGCCACCCAGCCACCCCGCTGTCTTTCTCCAATCAGGATCAAATCCATGCCGCGTTTTCTAACGGTTGATGACTTTACCAGCGCATTTGGCCTTGCCGAGGTTTCGCAAATTGCAGGCATTGGCAATCTGAATGATCCGGCAGGCCGCTCATTGGATACGGTCAAGATCGAAACGGCCATCACATGGGCTGAAGACATTCTGATCGGCTATGCCCGCGCCCGTTATAAAATCATCGAAACCCTGACGCCGGAAACCACCCCGGCACTGGTCAAGGGGCTGATTGCCGATGTGGCGCGCTATCGCTTGCGCGACAAATCCGGTGGGCAAGGCCAAGTTTCGGAAACCGTCAAGGAACGCCATGACACGGCCATGGCCAATATCAAGGCCGTGGCCTCTGGCAAGTTCGAGCTGCCGATTGCGGGTGAACCAGTCAATGGCGAGGCCGGGTCGATTGGCAGCGAGGCGATTATTCCACCATCGCCGGTTGCCTCTATGCTGCACGGGTGGCGCTGATGGACACCAGCCTCAAAACCATCCGCGCCGCTTGCGTCATCGAACAGGTGGAGGACGCGCTTTTGGCCGTGCTGATGGAGAATGTCTCCGGCCAATGCAAGGTCGAAGTGTTTCCTAACGATCCGGCGCAGTATGATTTCGCAGGACTGCCTGCCGCTTTGCTGATCCATTATGCCGGTTCGCGGTTTGCGGCTGCCAAGGGGCCAGCCAACACCACGCAAACTCGCGCCATGGAATTTTCGCTGGTGCTGCTGGTCCGGTCGTTGCGCGGCGAAGGCGGCGCTTATGCCCATCTCGAAGATATTCGCCTTGCCGTTCAAGGCCGCAGCTTTGCAGGCGCTGGCCCCGCCACGCTGATCCGCGACCAGTTGGATCAAGAAAAATACGGTGTCTGGCGCTGGGAAATCCGCACCTCGCTGCCGATCCCCGCTGTTGCCCGCAATTACCAAACGCCCGCATCGCTGATGCGACCGGGCTTTTCCGCACCCTGAAGGAACCAAAGGACATGGCAAAGACCCCGCAATCCCCCAAGCAATCCTATCGCTATTCCGGCCCGGTCACGCCGCTCGAAATTGATGGCACCAGTCGTATGTTGTTTCCCGGCACATCCTACCGTGACCTGCCCGATGACGACGCCATCGTTAAAAACCTGATCGAACGCAAATTGCTGGTGGCAGAAACAGGAACCACCGACGCGGCCACCGCCACCGCTGAACCATCCACCACAACCGAAGGAGCCTGATATGGCCGCTACATTCCACCACGGCCCGGAGGTCATTGAACATAAGGATGGCGTTACCGTTGTGCGGGACGTCAAATCCGCTGTGACTTACGTCAACGGCACGGCCCCGATCCATGACGTGCATGACACAGCAGAAAAACGGGCCGCTTACATCAACAACCGGGTGATTATCCGTTCCCGCGCTGAAGCGTCTGCCGCCTTTGGCCTGCATAAGGCGGGCTTTACCATTCCCGCAGCGTTAGACGCCATCTTTGACCAGGGCGACGGCGGCACCATCATCGTCAACAATGTGTTTGACCCCGACATCCACAAGACTGGCACCGCGCCCGATCCGTCCAAGGTAACAACGCAAGACATCAACGGCACGATCACCCCTGCCGGTCTCGCCACCGGCTTTTCCGGGGCCTATGAGTGCTACAGCAAGTTTGGCTATTTTCCAAAACTGATCATTGCGCCGGGTTATTCGCCGTCAAGCCTTGTTCGTACCGAAATGGATGTGGTGGCAACCCGCTTGAACGCGCTGGCAATTGCCGATTTGCCCTTAGGCCTGACCAAGCAACAGGCGGTGGAAACACGCGGCACCAGCGGCATGGCCAACACATCCAGCGCCCGCGTGATCCTGACCTATCCGCATGTTGTCATAGAAGATACCACCGGGGCGGCGGAAACCCGGCTTGATCCTCTTTCGTCACGGTTAGCGGGCGTGATCATTGCAACCGATCTTGATCAGGGCTGGCATCATTCGCCGTCCAACCGCGAGATTAAGGGCGTGGTCGATCTGGAAGCCGCGATCAATTTCTATCCGTCCGATTATCAGAACGACACCAATTTTCTGAATGAGGCCGGTATTGTCACCGCCATGCGCTCCTTTGCCACCGGGTTTCGGACGTTTGGCAATCGCTCGGCAGCGTTTCCGTCCTCGTCGCATGTCGAGAATTTCATCCACGCCCGGCGCATTCTCGACATGACCCACGAGGCCATCATCTTCTTTTTGATGAACTATGTGGACCGCCTCGGCACTCCTCAGAATATCGAAGCCGCAGAAGAAGGCATTAACGCCTACCTGCGCACCAAGATCGGTGACGGCGTCTTTTACGGGGCCAAATTCCGCTTTGACACCGCCAAGAACACGGCGGCGCAGATTGCCGATGGGCGGTTCTATTACAAATTTGAGTGCCACCCGACCTCGATCATGGAGCGCATCACCGTCGACAGTTACGTCGACACCAAATTCATCTCTGACGCGCTGTCACTGGCCGCATAAGGAGGGACACACACCATGGCACGCAAAACCGGACAAATTACCCAAGCCGATTGCTACATCAACGAGGTCGATGTTTGTGGTCGGGTGGCCGAGCTGGATATGGGCGAGATTGCCCATACCGAAGTTGAGCATAAAACGCTTGGCCAGATTGGCGTTCTCAAATTGCCGGGTCGCCCGGTCGAAGCCATTGAGGGCAAGATCAGCTTTGAATGGCTGGATGAGGAAGTGTCACGCTCGATCCTCAACCCGACCAAAACCCACAAGCTGCAAATCCATTCCTACGTCGATATTTTTGACGCCGATGGCCTCAACTCCGATCAGTCCCACACGCTGATCACTCATATCGGTTTTCAGATGATGAAAACCGGAGGCCGCACCGCAAAGCTGGGCGAGAACCTTGCCCAGGAGCATGACATTTCCATCACGTCATTCAAGCAATCGGTCTACGGCGGGGAAACGCCGATCATCGAATTTGATGCGTGGAACAACATTTACCGCGTCAACGGCGAGGACGTCTGGCCCAAGTAGCAGCCAGCCTTCCCGGCCTTCAGCCCCCCAATTTTCTAACGCGCACAGAGGAATATTTCCATGACAGACAAAAACACCACCACCGAGTTCAAAGGCGTTCGCGCCAAGCTTTTGGCCAACAAGGCCGCAAAAACAGGCTCTTATGATTTCCCACTGAACGAATGCGGCGTTACCGCGTCGATTCCCAATTTCATCAACCACGGCCTTTGGATGAAGGCGCAGCGCATTGCCAAGGGCGACACCACCAAGGCCCAAGCGGCCTTCATCTGCGAGACGGTGCTGTTTGATGGCGAGAAGCTGACCATCACCGATCTGTCCGAGCTGATGCCAGCGGGCGACACTTTGGAGCTGATTGGCGAAGTGTTTGGCAAAGGCGAGGACGATGAGGGAAAGGACAAGACCAAAGCGGCCTGATCCTCTCGGTTCCCGCCCAACACATCTTCATGATCGAAAAGGGCTGGACGCATGAGACGCTGAATGGCATGAGTGAGGCAGAGTTCGGCTGGTGGTATGATGAAGCCATCACGCTCGAACAAGCCAAGGCTGACGCCATCCGCGAGGCACAAGGCAAGTAAATCGGCCACCGGACCTCTGTCCGATCAATAGTTTTTTTAAAATATGCGACCTCTGGCGGGTATTCTGCCGGAGGTTTTTTAATGCGTTTTGCCATGATTTTCGAAGGCATTGACCGTGCCACCAAGGTCATGAACAAAATCATGGCGGCGGAAAAGGCAACGGCAAGCGCCAGCGCTGCCAACTCTAAAAAAGCCACTGCTGCCACGGAAGCGGCAACGGCAGCAACCACCAAGCAAACCAATGCCGCCAGCCGGGCGTCATCTGCGTTCCGGGCCATGGGGGCAGCGGCGCGAGGCGCTTATGCGGGCGTCGGTGCGGCTGCCCGATCTGGCTATAATGCCGTGATTGCCGGCGCTAACGCCGCCATCCGCGCAACTGCTGCCTTACATCGCAAGACCGTCACCCTTGGCAAAAACGGCTTTGGCCAGATGATGACGGGCGGCCAGAAAGCGTTTCGCGGCGTGGAGCTGGCGGCAACCCTCGGGGTGGCTGGTGCCACCACCGCCTTTGCTGTCTCGGCAGCTGCCGCCACGGGATTGGTCGGCGTTGCCTCGCAGTTCGAGAAATTCCAGACCATTCTGGAAACCACTGAAGGCTCCAGCGCCAAAGCCAAAACCGCCATGAACTGGGTGGCCGACTTTGCTGCCAAAACGCCTTATGAGCTGTCGGAAGTCACTGACAGCTTCGTCAAGATGCGTTCGTATGGCCTTGATCCCACCAAGGGCCTGTTGCAATCCATGGGTGACACGTCTGCCGCCATGGGCAAGCCATTGACCCAAGCGGTGGAAGCCATGGCCGACGCGGTGACCGGCGAAAATGAACGCCTGAAAGAGTTTGGCGTTACCGCATCCAAAACCGGCAACAAGATCACTTACGCCTACACCAATGCTGCCGGAAAGCAGATGACGGCCTCCGTCAAAGCCAGTGACCGCATGGCCATCCAGACCAAGCTCATGGCCATCTTCAATGAGAAATATGGCGGGGCGATGGAAAAGCTGTCCGGCACATGGGAAGGCATGATGTCGAACATTGCTGACATCTGGAGCCAGTTTCAGTTGGCCATCATGAATGCCGGGCTGTTTGATTGGATGAAGGGTAAGCTCAAGCTGGTGCTGGACACGCTCAACCAGATGAAAGCGGATGGCACATTTGATGAATGGGCCAAGCGGATTTCGGACAATATCATTGCGGTGCTGGACGGGGCTTGGCAATTTGGCAAGGGTGTATGGGCTGTTATGAAACAGCTTGGCATATACCTCAAATCTGCATCCGATTATGTCGGTGGCTGGGAAAACCTCGCAGCTATTCTTGCAGGTCTTGCCTTTGCGCCGGTGCTGATTTCCACCGCAGCCGGCCTTGTGCAAATCGCTATCGGCCTGTCGATGCTGTCGGCGGCGTTGATGGCTAATCCGATTGTGTTGATTATAGCTGCCATCGTTGCCGCTGCTGCCCTGATTTACATTTATTGGGAACCGATCAAGGCGTTCTTTCTTGATCTGTGGAACTCAATCGTTCAGTTCACCCAAAAGGCCTATAACAAATTTGTAGAGATAACAGGCTTTGATCCCTTGGGCTTTATTGCCCGCGCGTGGACTGCGGTAAAAACCTTCTTTGTTGCACTCTGGAATGCAATCCCCGGCATTGCCGCCAAGGCTTGGGAAGTAATCAAAGCCATCCTCGCATGGACACCGCTGGGCCTCATCGTCGGCAATTGGGGCGCAATAAAAGCGTTCTTTATTGACTTGTGGAACTCCGTCGTTGAGTTCACTCAAAAAGCCTATGCCAAATTTGTCGAGGTAACAGGCTTCGATCCGTTAGGAGCCATTTCCCGCGCATGGACTGCGGTCAAAACCTTCTTTATCGACCTCTGGAATGCTATTCCTAGTCTTGCATCGAAAGCGTGGGCCGCAATCAAAGCCACTCTGGCATGGACACCGCTGGGCCTGATCGTTGAAAACTGGAGTACGATCAAAGACGCGGCCAGCAAGGCGCTGGAAACCGCATTCGACTCTGTCAGCACTATTTGGGACCGGATTAAAAAACTAATGGACTGGTCGCCGATTGAGGCGATCAAGGCGGCATGGGCCGGAATTGCTGACGCGGTGGGCGGCTTTATTGATGATGCCGCTGCCCGCGCTTCCGCTGCATGGAGCAAGGTCAAATCCGTCTTTACCTTTGGTGATACCAAGGCCGATGTGAATGTCACCGATCCGGCCACCATCCAAGCTGTCGCCGCTGCCACGGCTGGCCTGAAAGCCGATATGCAGGCCGTGGCCGCAATCGACACCGGCCCCGCCATGGAAAAACTGCAAGCCTTGGACAAAGCCGCAAAGGCGATCCTGCCCGCCATCACAACAGCCGTGCAACAGGCCCGAACGTTTCTCAGTGGCGTCTCATTCTACAATCAAGGCGCATCCTTGATGGACACCATGGCCGCAGGCATTCGCGCCCGCAGCGCTGCCGCCGTTGCCGAGATCGCGAAGGTTGCCCAGATGATGCGCGACCATCTGCCATCATCGCCCGCCAAGGTCGGGCCGCTGTCTGACATTCACCGGCTCAAATTTGGCGAGACCATTGCCGAATCAATCCGGCCTCAACCCATGGTCAAAGCTATGCGGGCGGCGGCGTTAGCGACGATGGGCGCGGCGGCCATTACCGCGCCCGCTGTTGCTGGTCCAGATGTTACCCCCGCTTTGGCACCCGCCAACACTGCCGCAAACCAGACCCAAGCCGATGCCGCACGGGCGCAGATTGCAAGTGTTGCTCTACAATCCAACCCGCAAGCCGCTAACGGCGGTGGTTCACCCATCGCCCTGCATTTTAACCCCACCATCAAATGGGACGGCCAAACCCCGCCCGCCAACATCAAGGCCGAGTTTGACAAGCTGATGCGCGACAACGCCCGCCAGTTTGCCGACCTGATGGAAGAAGAACAGCGCCGCAGAAACCGGAGAAACGTTTGATGATCTATCTGCTCGGCTCCATTCCTTTGGGCATTTCCACGCTCACCGGCCCGGTGGCCCATGACTTTTCTTACGCCAACACCTTTGCGCAGCACGCCCCGACAAGAGGCAAGCCCGTGCTGCAAGATATTGGCTCCGAACTGGATACGCTCAATTTCTCATTCTTCTTTTCCGAGGAATTTTGCACACCGGCAGCTGAGCTTGCCAAGCTGGAAGCCGCCTTTGCGTTAAAAACACCCTTGCCGCTGGTGCTTGGCAACGGGGTTTTTAACGGCAAACGCTACGTGGTCGAAACCCTGTCTGGCCAGATTATCAAGACCAGCGTTTCCGGCGCACCCGTGCGGGTGGAAGCCACCATTAGCCTGCTGGAAGACCCGATAGCCGGAGGCCTGTTTAGCCTGATCACATCTATTGCCAAAGCCCGCGCCCCCGCCTTGTCGGGGTCTGCCAGCAGCAACCCGGAGGTCAAAAAGTGACGACAATGACCGGCGATTATTTTGACTACACCACCATTGCAGGCGACCGCTGGGACATGCTGGCCTATCGCTACTACGGCGACCAGTACAAGCAAACGGTGCTGATTGAGGCCAACCGCCAGCTTTATCTCGATGCGCTCACCGTGCCGCCTTTAGTGTTGCCGCAAGGGGTCAAACTCAAAATCCCGGTGATCGTTGATGCCGCCAGCAACATCAACCTGTTGCCGCCTTGGAAGCGAGACAATCCCACATATGGAGCCTGATATGGATGATAAACTAGCCGAAGTGAATAAAGTTCTGGCTGTTCTCGTCAGCATTTTAATCAGCGGTATAGCCACATTGGCGGGCGTGTCCGCTGTCCTGCTGCTCGTTTCGATCTTTTACAAAATCGGCCTGCCAACAGCTTTCGCTCTCCAATTGACGGCAGGGCTTGGCGGCGCAATTTTCAAACTATGGCGAGTTTCCTGATGGCCTCAAAACCCTACTTTTCGCTGATCTATCAGGGCGTGGACATATCCAGCGAGCTGGACCCGGAAACCACCTCCATTCGCTACACCGACAACCACCACGGCAAGGTCGATGAGATTGACGTGACCGTGCAAGACAAAGACGGACGCTGGAAAGGATCATGGAAGCCCGAACCCGGCGATACCATGAGCCTTACCATCTTTGACGGCAAAGGCGGTATTTTGCCCTGTGGTGATTTCGAGATGGACGAGCCGGAAGCCTCTGGCGACCGGGGTGGCGATACCATGACCATTCGCGGGCTGGCCGCCCCCATCTCCAAACCCTTGCGCACATCCAAGACCCGCGCTTTTGAAAAACAAAGCCTTCGCGCCATTGTTTCCAAAGTCGCCAGCGACAACGGCCTGACGCTGGAAGGCGACATTGACAATCTGACGTTTGAGCGCGTCACCCAACGGCGCGAACGCGATCTGGAATTTCTAACGCGGCTGGCCGAAGACACCGGCCATTATTTTACCGTGCGCGGCAAACGCGCCGTGTTTACCTCCATCAAATCCGTTGATGGCAGAGCGGCAGCGCTCACGGTCAGCCACACCCAGATCGGCACGACATTGACCAATTACCGCCTGAAGGAACAGACGGCAGAGACCTATTCCAAGGCCAAGGTCAAACACATGCATGACCGCGATAAAAAGCTGATTGACGAGCAAGAGGAAGACAGCGACGTCAAAACCGGGGATACGCTCAACATCACCGGCGAGCGGGTGGAAAGCCCGGCCCATGCCAAGGCGCTGGCCCGATCCCGAATGCATTTCAAAAACCGCAAACGCCGCTCCGGCTCCATCTCGCTGATTGGCGATGTGCGGGCCTTGGCAGGCGTGGTGGTGGATATGACCGATTTTGGCAAATACTCGGGCCGCTATCTGATTGACCGCTCCACCCATGACATGAGCCGTTCTGGCTACACCACGGAGGCCGAGCTGGTCGATGCGCGCAAGCAATGAATACGCCCAGAACCCCACAAATCGCCGTGGCGTGGTGGTGGACCGCGACCCCAAAACGATGCGTGTCAAGGTGCAGTTTCAAGATGAAGACGATGTGGTCACCCAATGGATCGACGTCACCGCCAAATCCGCCACCGGCACCTCCGCTTTCCAGATGCCCGGCCACAATGACGAGGTCTGGTGCGCCATGGACGCCAAAGGCGAAGCCGGATGTCTGTTGGGGTCGCGCTACAATTCCAAGGACGCCCCGCCCGCCAGCAGCAATGATGTGACGTCCATTACCTTTCCGGGCGGCTCAATTGTGATCGACACGGCCAGCGGCAATATGACGGTGAAATCATCGGGGGCGGTCACAATAGAGGCGGCGGGCGATGTGACGATCAAGGCCGCGAATATCGTGCTGGAGAGTGGCAAGCTCACCCACAACGGCAAAAACATCGGGCATGACCATGGCCACGTCTCAGCGCCTCCCGGTCCGTCGGGTCCACCAGTTTGACCGCTATGTGGTTGACACCGATTAAGACCATTGGTTACTTGCGCCGCAACCAACGGGGGTATTTATGCAAACTATTCTTACTTTAGTCGCGCTTATTGCAACGGTCGCCATTTTCGTCGGCCTGTTTTATCTGATCTTTCGCAAAGGCAAGCGGCGGCAGGGTCTTTTCATCGTGATCGCGTCATTCGTGGTCATGGTTGTTTCCGCTGGTTTGCTGAGCAAACAGCAGGCAACAGACGCGGGGTTTGAAAGTGCCGCTGATATGAAACTGGCCAAAGACGCGGGCATTTCTGATCCCAAGGAGTTCGAAGCCCGCCGCGCTCAAATAGAGGCAGACGCCAAGGCAAAGGCAGAGGCACAAGCAGCGGAACGCCAAGCCAAGGCAGACGCTGCTAACGCCGAAGCAGCAAAACTCGCGGCAGAAAAGGCCGCAGCAAAAGCCCAGGCTGAAGCGCGTGTGGCAGAGCAAGAAGCCTTCTACGCACCACCAGCCGCACAGATCGCTTTTGTTGCGGCGATTGAAAAGGCGCGTGTGGACATGAAATCTGCGAATAACGACCTTGCAAAAGGTGGTGTTCGACGTGACCGCGCAAAGGCGCTGTGCGCCGCGCAGAAAGCTCCGGTTATTGAAAACTGGACCGGCACATTGGAGAACTTGACCACAAACTCGGATGGCCTTGGCGTCGTCAAAGTCAAGATTGGTGAGGATGCGTATGTGATGACCATGAACAATGCATTCTCCGATATGATGGCCAAAACCATGATCGACCCAGATACGGCTCTGTTCAAGCAACTCGCGGCCCTGAAGGAAAATGATCGTATCAAGTTTTCAGGTAGGTTCATTGCCAGCTCGACAAATACAGATTGCCATTGGGAATCAAGCGTCACGCTTGAAGGCTCCATGGCTTCCCCGGAGTTCGTTTTCCGCTTCTCCAGCGTGAGCACCATGCCCTGATTGCCATCGCCTGATTTTCGGGCTACGTTATTGAATATCAAACTCATGACCGGACCTCTGTCCGGTCATTTTCGTTTCTGCCCACAGCTACTTTGTCGGCATGATCGACAAAGACACCATCACCCACCGCCATTGGTCCTTGAAAGTGGGCCGCTTGAACCCGGACACGGGCGTGAGCGCTGACGTGTTCGGCGCGGTGGTGCTGGCGGTGGATGATCTGCACCAGTCGATTGCCAATATCATTATGACGCCCAAGGGTTCGGTTACGACCGAGCCGGAGAAGGGTTGCGATGTGCTGTCGGCCATCGACAAGCACCCGGATGTGGGTATTCCGATCCTGACCCGCGAAATCACCGATGCGCTGACCATCTGGGAGCCGCGCATTGTGGTGCAACAGGTCACCGTGGTGATGACGGAGTTTTCCCGGTTCAAGACGCAAGTGTTCTGGCGTCCGATTGAAAGCGTGATGGATGACCTGTTGATGACGGAGGTCACCTATGGCTGATCCCATCAAGCGCACGATTGAAGAGTTGCGGGCCAATGGTGCGCCGGAGTTTTTTGAGCGCGATACCTCGGCGCTGAAGGCGCGGTATAAGGCCAAGTTCGAGGCAGTCACTGGCCGCACGCTCTATCCTGCCCAAACAGAGATGTTTCTGATTGAGCTGATGGCCTATGCCCACTCGCTGCTGGCCGAAGCCGCCCAGACGGCTACATTGCAAAACACCGCCGTGTTTGCTGAAGGCGTGCATCTGGAAAACCGTGGCGCGTCTGTTTCCACCTTCCGACTTTTGGCGCAAGCGGCCAGCACCACGCTGCGGTTTACGCTGTCAGCGGTGCGCGATGTGGAGACCCCGATTGCGGCGGGAACGCGGGTGGGTGCTGGCAATGCCGTGATCTTTGCAACAGATACGGATTTGATCATTCCAGCCGGACAGTTGAGCGGCGATGTTTCGGCAACGGCCCAAACCACGGGCGCAAGCTGGAATGGCCTCGGCGCTGGCAACGTCACGGATATTCTCGACCCCATCGCCTATGTTGCCAGTGCTTCCAATATCACCGAGGTTTTGGGCGGCTCCGACATTGAAGACCCGGAACGCTTCCGGCTTCGCGTGGTCAATGCGCTGTTCACCATTGCCAAGACCGGCCCTAAGAACGGCTACCGCGAACATGTGCTGGCCGTCGATCCGCAGATTGTTGATGTGGCGGTGATCAGGCCAGAACCGGGTTATATCAACATCTATCCGTTGATGCGCACCGGCCTGCCATCGCCTGAGTTAAAGGCGGCAATCCTTGCCTATCTCGACCCGGAAACGCGGCGTCCCATGGGCGATTATGTCGAGGTGCATGATCCGCAAGCGGTGGATTTTAAAATGGTGCTGACCGTGCGGGTGCGAAGCTTGGTTACGGGGCAGGACAAAGCTTTTGAAGCCGCCGCCGCCACCGCCTTTGCACCATGGGGTTTGCAACTGGGCGGGCGCATTGCCCCGGAAACGATCCGCACCGCCATCAAGCCGATGGCGAATGTGATTGACGTCGAGCTTTCCGGCTTTGCCTTCACAGCCCTTGCTCCCTCGCAGTTTGCGCGGCTTCAGTCTGTTGCCGTCAACGTGGTGCTGGTGTCCGATGACTGATGTTTTGATCCCCGAATCTCTTGTGTCTCCCGGCGTTAATGATCAGCGCAGCCGTGCATTTTCTAACGCCTTGTCAGCGGTATTGTCCGAGTTCCAACCGTCAGCGCTGGTGATCCAAGACCCGCTAACGGTGCCATCCAGCCTTTTGCCGATCATGGTTGTGGAAGCGGGCATGACGGATTTTGTCAGCACTGATATGCGTGAAGACCTGATCCGCGCCCTGATTAATGCCGCACCCGACATTCACGCGATGACCGGCACGGTGGCCGGGGTGCGCCGGGCCTTGAACGCCATTGGCATTTCTGCCCGCTGGACCCAATGGTGGCAAGAGCAACCCAAGGCGCATCACAACACCCATAAAGTGGTGCTGTTTCTCACCGATACCGTCATCAACGGCCATGCGCCTCTGGACCTGCCCAATCAGGTCGCTGCCGCCCGTGTGATTGCCGCCACCAAACGCTGGAGCCAGGACATTGCCGTGCAGTACGGAATGCGCGGTGAGGCCACGGCTTATGCAGGTGCCGCCAGCCGCCGTGGCCGAACGGTGCGCATCAACGCGCCGCAGCTCAGTGATGACCGCTTCTCTATTCCATCCTTTGCGGGGACCGGTGCTTATGCCGTGCGCTCCATCCGCATCAATGCGTCCAACACGTCAGGAGCCGTTTGACTATGGCACAGGCTTACTTTTCGCTCGTCACCCATGCTGGCCGCATCAAGCTGGCCCAAAGCGCTGCCGGGGGTGATCCCGTCACCATCACCCATTTTGCAGTGGGCGATGGCAATGGCGCAGACACCAACCCGACCGCCAACAGCACGGCCTTGGTGCGTGAAGTCTGGCGCACACAGGTGGAAAGTGTTGCCACCGATCCCGATAATCCATCGGCCATTCTGGTCACGGCCATTATTCCCACCAATGCCGGTGGCTGGTGGATGCGCGAGTTTGGCATCTTTGATAAATCTGGCACCATGATTGCCGTGGCAAGGCCCGTCAGCCAATACAAGCCAACGGCGTTGGAAGGCCAGCTCGAAGACATCCGCTATGAATTCCAGATCATCATTGGCGAGGCCGCCAATGTCACGCTGCTGGTGGACCCGTCGTTGATTTTTGCCACCCGCGATTGGGTGCAGACCCGCAAAATCCCGATGGCACAGATGAACCGGCTGCCTTGGTTGCCAGTGGTTTCGATGACTTTAACCGCACCGCCTGCCAATGTCGTGCAGGGCGAGGCCTATCTGGTGCCGTCTAACGCTTCCGGCCTTTGGGCTGGCAAAGGCGGCATGATTGCCGAATGGGTTGGCACAGCTTGGTTTTATTCCACACCAACCGACGGCCATGGCGTGAGCTTGCCTGACGGGCGGGTGTTCATGCGGATTGCGGGCCAATATGTCGAACTGCTGGCGTCGGAAATTCGGGCCGGGTTGGTGGAACTGGCAACAGTTGCCGAGGCACTCGCGGGTAAAGACCCGTCAAAGGCCGTCACACCTGTCGGCTTACTCGCTGTCATGACCAAGGCACTGGCCAGCAAGGCTGATCTGACAATGACGGCAACTGAAACCACCTCGGGCCTTGTTGAGCTTGCAACCATACCCGAGACCGTGGCCGGAACCGACACAGCCCGCGCCACCACACCGGCCGGTGTGGCGGCAGCAATCACGGCGGCCATTACCAAAGTCATCAATGGATCACCTGCCGCACTGGATACCTTGCTGGAACTGGCCGCCGCCCTGGGCAATGATGCAAACTTTGCCACTACGATGACCAATGCGCTGGCAAAAAAACTCAATCTCACAGGTGGTACAATTACCGGCAATGTGAAGATTGAGAGAGCCGCACCACGGCTTAGCCTGCATTACCCGGATATAAAGGTATCGTGGGGCGTTTTGACCGGCGATGATGGGCGGCTGTATTTTTACAACGAAGGTGGCGCTGAGAATGCCCATAGTTTTGCGACCAGCGGCGCAATCTGGACCAAGCAGTTAGGCGATGTGAAGACCTATATTGACCAGCGTGTGAGCCGAAGTGAGCTTGCCGGGCTGGTCGGGCAACAGATCAGCAAATATGCGCCGCAGGTCGTTACACAGCAGACGTTTCATACGAATACAACGGCATCCATCCAGCTATGGCTGACCACACCATGCCCCGGCGTGCTGGTGGCCATTGGCACCACCAATTACAGCAGCGTGAACAGCGCGGGCAATGCGTCATCATTGAGCATCAACGGCGTGCAGCTTGCGACCGACCATACTGTGCTGACCAGAGCGCATTCTGTTGCAGCCGCCTGCGGAACGGGTGTGCAATATGCCACCCTTCAAGGGGCCGCAGGCGTGGACTTTGCACTCAACCTCACCTTGATCTTCATTCCAAATCCGGGGACTTGAGCATGACGGATACACAAGACGAGACTTTAACTGCGCTTGACACCGCAACGGAAATTGAGGTTGAGGCCGAGATTGAAGTTGAGGTTAAGCCGCCCGCTTATTTTTTAACGCTGGATGCAGCCGGGGCAATCACAGGGTCTGGCTACACACCCGATAGCACGATCCCCGCCAATGCAATTGTCTGCACTCAAGCGCAAGCCGAGCGTCCGGGTGATTGGTCTGTCGTTGCAGGTGAGATTGTTGCTGCTCCCAGCCCCACGCTTGAACAAATCCGCGCTGCCATGCCCGCACTCTCACCCCGCCAGTTCTGGCTGGCCGCATCCCGCATCAACATCACCAAGGCCGATGTGCTGGTTTTGGTGGATGCCATGGAAGACAAGGCGGCAGCGGCTGACATGCGCATTGAAATCACCGAGACGGTCAGTTTCCAGCGCACCAACGACGCCGTTGACCAACTGGCGACCCTGCTGGGGATCACCCCTGAGCAATTGGACAGCTTATGGACTTGGGCCGCCCAATTCTAGCCGGGTGGTCAGGGTGCGCAAACACCCTAACGACGGGCCAGATTTGCGCTCAGACCCGTCCGACAGCGATACACGATAACCGTCACACCCGTACCCTCGAGGGCGGGGTCTTAGTGACTGAGTCGTGAGAATTTGGAAATGGAAAATATCCACTGCGGTTCGTGCCGCGCTCTTTTGTTCAAAGCCGAGCGCGGCGCAATCGCCAAAACCATCGAGATCAAATGCCGCCGTTGCGGCTCCTTCAACCACCTGAGGCCCGCCGAGCCCGCACCAGACCGCCCAAAACAACAAGAGCGACAAAGCGAAACGGCATAACATGCAAAACGAAACTGACCTTCCGCCATTGCCACCGAAAGCACCGGGCAGAAACCGCCACCGTCATCGTCACCAGCAGGGCGTCATTCTGATTTGTGAAGACGAGAAAGCCCAAGAGTTGCTCTATGACGCACTTAACGCGATCCGTACCTGCAAGATCAAGGTGGTGGTGACATGAAGCTGACCATTACCAATTCCTGCCCGGATTTTGACAGCTACCGCGCCGCAAGGGTCAAATCACTGTTCAATGTCGAGGATGGCAGCAGCTTTGAGCTGACCGCCGATCTACCGATTGAAGACATGAACTGGAGCCTTGGCCTTATTGTCGGCCCTTCTGGTTCGGGCAAAACCTCGCTTGGCAAACACATATTTGATAGGGATCGCATCGCCAAACTGCATTGGCCAAACGATCAGCCAATCATTGATGTGATTGCCCACGACGGTGATTTTAACGATGCCACGGCAGCACTCGCCTCGGTCGGGCTTGGTTCCGTGCCAAGCTGGCTACGGCCTTATGCCGTGCTTTCTAACGGCGAAAAATTCCGGGCAGACCTTGCCCGGATCGTCTGCGATCAGCCGGAGGAGATCGTCATTGATGAGTTCACCAGTGTCGTTGATCGGCAGATTGCCAAGATCGGTGCGTTAGCTTTTGGCAAGGCGTGGCGGCGCACCAAAGGGCGGGCCGTTCTGCTGTCTTGCCACTATGACATTATCGATTGGCTCGATCCGGATTGGGTCTATGACACAGCAACGGGTGAGTTCACCGGGAGGTGTCATCGGCAACGACCAAAGATCACTGTGGAAATCCGCCAGACCAATTGGCAATGGTGGCGCTATTTTGAGCCGCATCATTATCTGAAAATGCCGCATATGATCGCGGCAACTTGCTACGTGGCTTTTGTCGATGGTGAGCCTGTTGCGCATGTGGCCTTTTCCACTCGCCCCGGCATGATAGAGGCACGCGCCTGCCGTCTGGTCGTCATGCCGGAATGGCAAGGCGCTGGCGTTGGGATGCGGTTTCTAAATGCCGTTTGTGCCGCATGGCGGCGGGGTCAAAACCGCTACGGCCTGCCAATGCCAACATTGTTCCACACATCCCACCCCGGCCTCGCGGCAGCCCTACGCCGCGACCCGAAATGGACGCAAGTTTCCAGCGCTCTGCATGGTGGGAGTAAACCACAAAATCCCGAAAGGACCACAATGAAGACGGGCTATGGCGGTCACTTTCGGGCCGTCCAAGGCTTTCGCTATATTGAAGGAACGGAGATCCGCGCATGAAAATTGGCATCATTGGCCAAAAGTGGTTGGCGCATCAGGTCTTTGACCAGCTCCGGCAATCGTATGAGATCGGCTTTGTGGCGATCCCGGACGAAACAGACCGATTGCACACAACGACCATAGAGGCAGGCGTCCCGGTCGTCTGTTATAAAACAGAAGGCTTGCAGCCGCTTCTCGATCACCCCGTTGATTTGCTGATTTGCGCCCACGCGTTCGTGTTCATTCCACCCGAGGTCAGAGCCATAGCCTCTAACGCCATCGGCTATCATCCGTCACTCCTGCCGCTCCACAAAGGGCGTCATTCAATTGAAGATGCCATCAACGCCGGGGACCGCATCACGGGCGGCACCGTCTATCACCTCACCGACGACATGGACGCCGGGCCGGTCGCTTTCCAGAACTGGTGTTTCATTCATAACGGGGATACGGCAACCGGCCTTTGGCGGAGGACGCTTGCACCCATGGGTGTCGAAATGCTGGTAAAGGCTGCCGACCATCTATCAGCCTACGGCTTTATTCCAGCAGAAGATCAGGAGGAGATAAGCCGGGCGGTGGCGTAAGCGCGTGCGGCGTGGCCTGAATGTTTGTTTTCGTGTGACAAAGTTAGTGCAAATTTGTGCCAAAGGTCGCGCCGCGCCACAGATGCATCCTTCGATGGCTTCGCCTATGTCTGCGTCACCTCGACCCGGATTTTCTGCCGGTTCACCTGCACCGCACGCAAGCCAAAGCAGGAGAATTGCCGCTTTGAAGACACAATCGCCGCTTGCCTTGAGAGCGGCTATCGCCCCTGTAAACGCTGCCGCCCGATGCTGGCTTATGGTGCGCAAGAACCACTGGCCAAGACATTGCTGGAACAACTCGACGCAGATCCCTTGCGCCGCTGGAGTGAGCGTGACCTTGAGGCACTCGGCCATGATCCATCAACAGTTCGCCGCCTGTTCAAGCGGCGGTTTGGCATGAGTTTTCTGGAAATTGCCCGTTTGCGACGGGCAAGTCATGCAGCCGACGCCCTGACGGCCGGAGAGACGGTGATTGATGCGCAACTGGATGCCGGTTACGATTCAGGTAGTGGCTTTCGTGCAGCCATTACCCAACTCTTTGGCACGGCTCCTGCCAGACTGAAAAATCAGGACTTGCTGAAAGCCGATTGGATTGAAACCCCGATTGGCCCGATGCTGGCTGTGGTCGATGAGCACGCTCTGCACCTGCTGGAGTTTGCCGATCGCCCCGCCCTGCCCGCCGAACTGCAACGCCTGAAAGCCCGAAACAGCGGCGGCATCGCATTGGGCCGCACGTCTGTGACCGACCACATCACGCAAGAGCTTGACGGATATTTTCAAGGGGATAACCAAGGCTTCACCATACGACTTGCGGGCCACGGTACAGAGTTCGAGCGCGAGGTCTGGCAGGCCCTGCGCACCATTCCAATGGGAGAAACCCATAGTTATTCGCAGGTTGCAGCCTCTCTTGGCCGGGCGTCCGCCGTACACGCTGTTGCACGGGCAAACGGGGCAAATCAGATTGCCATTGTTGTTCCCTGCCACCGTGTGATTGGAGCGGATGGCAGTCTCACCGGCTATGGCGGCGGGCTTTGGCGCAAGCAATGGCTCTTGAAGCATGAGCGCAAAACAATCGGCAATTGATCAACAAAGAGAATAGCAATCATTCGAAACATTCGTTAGACGAATGGAGAGTGTTCCGGCATTTTGCCGCCATCACACGCGCAGACCTGTCTGACGCTTTTCTCAACCCACAACCTTTACCTGACTTCGCGCTCCATGAGCGCGGGTTGTCCCTTTACGTGCCCACTTGAAAGGATAAAGCCATGAGCACGGCGGATAAGACGAAAAATCACGATACCAGTAGTGTCAGGGGCGGTCTGTACGTTCGCCTGGCAACACGCTATCGCTGGATTGCTTCCGTCTTCGCACGCCGAGGCGGCTTTAACCACGGCAATGATCTGGAAGGGTTAAACGCCCACCAGCTCCGCGACATCGGCGCAGATCCATCCATGAACGATTTTGCCTCAAAGCACGCACGGCGAGAACAGGCGCGGTTGAATGCTCTGATGCTGTTGATGGGACTGAACGGTCGATAGACCGACCTCTCTGAAAAACGCTCAGTGTGACAGCATCGTGCAAGCGCCCGATGCTGTCATGAACCCACACTTTCTGGGCAGGAGAACGGAATTGGCCGCTCTCCTCTTCTTTTTTCAGGCGGCATACCGTGTGAACGGTGCTGACGTCTGCCCATGCCCGGACAGCGAGAAGCGCTGGATGAGCGCCGCCAATTCCTGAGAACGGGTATTCATGTCATTCACTGCGGCTGTGGACTGTTCAACCATGGCAGCATTCTGCTGGGTGACCTGATCCATCTGGTTAACCGCCGTATTGATTTCATGCAGTCCAGTCGCCTGCTCACGGGCAGATGCAGCAATATCGGCAATCAACCGATCCATTTCTGTGACTTTACCAAAAATGGCCGCAAGCGTTTGCCCCGTCGTCTCGACCAATGTCACCCCTCGCTCCACCTGTTGGGTGCTGGTGGCAATCAGGTTTCGAATTTCCTTGGCAGCATCCGCCGAGCGTTGCGCAAGAGCGCGCACTTCTGATGCCACAACAGCAAAGCCCTTCCCGGCCTCACCCGCCCGCGCGGCTTCCACACCTGCATTCAGAGCCAGAAGATTGGTCTGAAAGGCAATTTCGTCAATCACGGAGACGATCTGACTGATCTGACTCGAACTGGCTGCGATCTCACTCATCGCGGCCTCGGCTTCTTTCATGATTTCGCTGGACTTTCCTGCTTCATTCTTGGCAGCAGATGCCGCAACGGTTGCCTTGGATGCACCTTCAGAGGTCCGTCGCACTGTTGCCGTGATCTGATCAAGGGCTGCCGCAGTTTCCTCCAGAGATGACGCCTGTTGCTCCGTTCGCCGCGATAAATCACTGGTCGACGAGGAAATTTCCGTCATGCCACGGCAAATATCGTCCGATGTCTGCGAAATTCCCAGCATGGCCTGACGCAATGCCTCAGCAGCATTGTTGAAATCGTGGCGCGAGCTTTCGTGTTTTTCAGGCAAGGGCTCTGTCAGCCGGACGGAAAGATTGCCAGAGGCAAGGCTGCTCAACGCTTTGCCAAGAGCCGCCATAGAACGGCTATCAGCCTCGGCGTCTTCTGCCCGTTGACGGTCGAATTCTGCCCGCTGCCGCGCCGCTTCCGCATTCATGTCGCTGACAAGATGATGGATTGCCACAGCAACATCCGTATAAATACCCTTCATCAGCGTGCGAATAAAGGTCTCACGTTTGCTTGCACTCCAGCGGGTTTCCTTCAGAACTGCCAGTGTCCACTCGGCTGCATAAACAGAACACGCATCCACAATAAAGCGCGTAAAACCGATTTTGCTATTGATCTCACGGATAACTTTACCCTGAGCATCAAAATACTCACTCCTGAACTCTCCTTCGCAAAGTCGCCTGAACTTGACGGCCTCGAGCCTTAAAATTTCTTCAGGCACCTGCACGGTTGCAGGGTCGAAAGACTTGAAGCACTTTACAGCAACCTCGCGGATATATTTTTCAAGATGCTCATAAAGCTGCTCACCCTGCCTGCGTTCCTCCCCAACCCAGGGCTTGATCTCATCTTCAATTCTACGCATTTTAAGAAAATCCTGTTCAATACCGTCTTAAATGCATGTGTAGGTCACAATCATTTCCACTTTCTAAATCCGGCCCGTGCTGATTGGAAAATAATCTCGCTTTTTTAAGCCCTTAGCGCATGATAAATGTCAAAAAACGCGGACCGCGACCGACAAATGCGCTCCCTGTTTTCTAAAGCATGTCGCGTTTTATTGTCCTCAATAAAACGATAACGTACATGCGAAAAACAAAGAGCTAAAGCCTGTCGCAGTGAATCCTATTCACTGCGACAGGCTTTAAGGTTATGACAAGACATGAACATGGTCTGTCTGCACGAGGTCGTCCCTGCCAGACGTCGCGCTTGATGCTACCGCAAAACAAAAAATGTCGCCCGCAAGTCGAGCGACATTCCTGCATGATAACAGATATAAATTTAGAGCATCGGATCGAAAATCTGAATCGGCACGATGCTCTAAGTTTTTGTTTACGCATCGGATTTATCTGAAAACCGGTTCCCACTTTTCAGCCGATGCTCTAACTCAGCCCGTTTTTAGCAAACGGCTCTTTTGCCGGTTCCAGTCGCGTTCTTTCTCGGTTTCGCGCTTGTCATGCAGCTTTTTGCCCTTGGCCAGCGCCAGCTCAAGCTTGGCCCTGCCCTTTTGATTGAAATAGACCTTGAGCGGCACCAGCGTCATACCATCACGGTTGATGGCCGAGCGCAGACGGTTAATCTCACGCTCTGTCAGCAAAAGCTTGCGGCGACGGCGCGGTTCGTGATTGAAACGATTGGCTTGCAAATATTCCGGCAGATGGGAGTTGATCAACCAGATCTCTCCCCCCTCGTCCGATGCATAGGATTCGGCAATATTGGCTTTGCCTTCACGCAGGGCTTTCACCTCAGTGCCGGTCAAAACCAGCCCGGCCTCATAGGTGTCAACGATCTCGTAGTTAAACCGCGCTTTGCGATTTTCCGCGACAATCTTGTTTATACTGCTCTGGCTGCCTCTGGGTGCCATGGGGAAAAGTCCAATCCGCCCGATGCTTTTCATTGTTTACGGACGGCGGGCTCCCGATCCGACTTATTCTGTGTATGTAGTACACCCACCCTCGAAAGGGAAGAAGCCGGAGGATGCGCATTCCTCCGGCAAGCGATCAATTCAACAGGCCTGCGTGTCGAAGCGCCACATCAATGGCGGCGGCCGTTTGCGGCTCGACATCCGAAATCAACGGCAGCCGAACAGTATTGCCCATGCGCCCCAGGCGCGACAGGGCGTATTTTGCCCCACAAACGCCCGGTTCCATGAAAATCGCCTTGTGCAGCGGCATCAGGCGATCCTGATAGTCCAGTGCTTTTTTGAAATCGCCAGCCAGCGTGGCAGCCTGAAACTCGGCGCAGAGACGAGGTGCCACATTGGCCGTCACCGAAATGCAGCCAACACCGCCATGAGCATTGAAGCCAAGCGCCGTTCCATCCTCGCCAGACAGTTGGATGAAATCCTTCCCGCAACAGATGCGCTGCTCGGAAACCCGCTCCAGCTTGCCGGTTGCATCCTTGACGCCAACAATATTCTTATGCGCATGGGCAAGTTTACCCATGGTTTCCGGGCTCATATCAATCACAGAGCGCGGCGGAATATTGTAGATAATAATCGGCAGCGATACCGCCTCGGCAATCGCCGAAAAATGCGCAATCAAGCCTTTTTGCGTCGGTTTGTTGTAATAGGGCGTCACCACCAACAACCCGTCAGCGCCCGCCTTTTCCGCAAACTGAGCAAGATCAATGGCTTCACGGGTATTGTTGGAGCCTGCGCCTGCAATCACCGGCACCCGTTTGGCGGCAGTCCTGATGCAAAGCTCGACAACCCGTTTATGCTCATCATGGCTCAGGGTTGGCGATTCACCTGTTGTACCCACAGGAACAAGGCCTGTGCTACCCTCAGTGATCTGCCACTCGACATGAGCGGCAAAGGTTGCCTCGTCCACCTTACCATCTTCGGTAAAGGGGGTGACAAGTGCGGGCATGGAACCCTGAAACATGCATAGACTCCCAACAGCCGTCTTCATTCTTCGGCCGTAATTTTGCATTAAACGGCGGCACAATACTGCGCACATCGCAGCGGTACAAGCGCGCTTCCCATGCTTTTATGACAGATTTTCAAAGCTTCAAAATGGCAGGATGAATAACGCTCTCTTAAGTATTCGTTAAACTGAATGATCGTTAATAGGAGACATGCGCATTTTCCTGACGAGCTCGCCGATGAGACGGACAATCATGGCTGTTTTAGCACTGTCCATGGGTGCGGCAACGGCTGCAAACATTGCAGTGTCTTATGCGGAGCCATTTGCACCGCTCCCGACAAGCCGACCGGCCTTGTTGTCCAGCCCACCTCCGGGCGACATCACCGAGGCTATCCCGTTTACAGCGCCTTCGCCCGTAGCCCGCTCTGCGCTGAAATCCGGCCTCGATGCCCTCTCCAACCGCGATGGGGCAGAAGCATTGATGATTCGTGATTCCATGCCACAGGGACTGGATCGGCATATGCTGACATGGTCCATTGCCATGTCGGGCCTGCCGGATATTCCCTCATCCGAAATCGCCAATGCCCAGAAAGAATTAAAAGGTTGGCCGGGGCTCGCCGCTTTTCGGGCCAACTCCGAGCGGGCACTTTATCGTGAAAACCCGCCAGCCGCGACGGTTCTGGCGGCCTTTGGCGGCAGCAAGCCTGAAACGCCGGAAGGCACCATGATTCTTGCCCGAGCCTTGATGGCAAGCAGCGAGCAGACAAAAGCGGGCCGCCTGTTGAAAGATCTCTGGCACGATTCTCTGCTGGACACCGGGCTGGAAGATCGAATCCTGAAAGAGTTCAGCGGGCTGTTTTCTGCGACGGACCATAAATTCCGCATGGATTTTCTCATGTACCGGGGGCGGATGAGTCAGGCCAAGCGATTTGCCACATTGAGCAATGCGCAATCGCTCTACGCCGCATGGAACGCAGTCATCACCCGCTCGCCCAAAGCCGCAAGCCTGATCAAGGCTGTTGATGGCCGCTGGGCGTCAGACCCGGCCCTGCTTTTTATCCGCATCGAATATGAGCGCCGTCAGGATCATTTCGAAACCGCTGCAAAGCTGCTGGCAATGGCCCCCAAGGACAGAGCCCGACTGGTGGTTCCATCCGAATGGTGGAATGAACAGCGCATTGTGGGCCGCGGTCTTGCGGATGCGGGCAAATTTCCTCTGGCCTATCAGGTTGTATCCCGCCATAGCGCCGCGGCCACAGTGGATGTGATCGATGCCGAATTTCATGCGGGATGGTTTGCACTGCGCGGCTTGAACGACCCCAAAACGGCCGCTGTGCATTTTCGACGCATCATTGAGGCTTCAAACCGGCCCCTATCGGCATCGAGAGGCTATTACTGGCTGGGACGCGCGGAAGAGGCAGAGCGCAACACAGCCGCCGCCCGGGAAAATTTCGCCAAGGCTGCCGATTACCCCGGCACCTTTTACGGGCAACTGGCCGCAGCGCGCCTGAACCGCAATCGGCTGGACATTATTTATCCCACCCCGACACCGCAAGACCGGGCAAACTTTGCCAACCGCGAAGCCATTGAAGCCATTGACCGCTACGAGTCTGCGGGCCATGGCTGGCGGGCGGCCAGTCTTTATCGGGCGCTGGCAGAGCAATTGCAAAGCCCCGGTGAACTGGCACTTCTGGCCGCCAAGGCGGAGCGCTCGGGCAACAACCAGCTCTCCTTGCAAATTGGCAAAACCGCCTATGGACGCGGCATCAATGTGCCCGCCCTGGCGTTTCCAATCGGCGTTATTCCCGCATCGGCGAATATAGCCGGTTCGGGAAAAGCCTTGGCCTACGCCATCGCCCGGCAAGAGAGCGCCTTTAACCCTGCTGCGGTTTCAGCGGCAAACGCCAAGGGGCTTCTGCAACTTATGCCAGCCACCGCCAAAGCTGTCGCGCAACGGCACGGCATGGCCTTTTCACCGGATAAACTCACGCAGGATGCTGGATATAACGCGACACTGGGCGCGCATTATCTCGGTGAACAGATCGATACATTCGGTGGTTCCTATATCCTGACATTCATTGCCTACAATGCCGGGCCAAACCGGGTGCCTGACTGGCTTGCACGCTATGGCGACCCGCGCGGTAAACCGCTGGATGACGTTGTGGACTGGATTGAACGGATTCCTTTTCCTGAAACCCGTGGCTATGTTCAGCGGGTCATGGAAAACTATGAAATCTATAAAACCCGTCTCGGCCAACAGGCTGACATCGTGCATGATCTACGTTTTGGACGATAGAGCATCCGTGCTGAAAACCGGCTCCACCTGACTTTTTCAGCAGCCTGCTAAAGCATGTCGCGTTTTATTGTCCTCAATAAAACGCGACATGCTGTATTCACTGCGACAGGCTTTAGAGTTTGTCAGGTTCAGACTGAACCAGACAGACTCTATATTTCTTTGTTTTCGTTTGTCTGATCAGTAAAACCGGATTCCACTTTTCCCTGACAAACTCTCGTCTTTTTAAATACAGCCCGGCAATCCGAGTGAGGACCACATGCAGGACATTACAATGCACGGCTTTAACGATCATCTGATTGAAGCAACCGACGGCATCCGTATTTTTGCGCGTGACTTCGCGTCAGATGTCAAATCAACTCCGATTATCTGCCTGCCGGGCCTGACACGCAACCACCGTGATTTTACCCAGCTTGCTCAAATACTTGCCGCAGGCGAAACCCCACGGCGGGTTATCTGCATCGACCTGCGTGGGCGTGGCAACTCAGATCGCGATTCTGACCCGAACCATTACAATTTACTGACGGAGATGACTGATGTTGTCACCGTGATGGACGCCCTGAACATCGTCCGGGCGGATTTTATTGGCACCTCACGGGGCGGTTTGCTGATGCATTTCATGGCAAACATGCATCCAACCCGTATTCGTCGGGTGGTGCTCAACGACATTGGTCCCGTGATCGAAAAGCAAGGTCTTCTTCTGATCAGGGATTATCTCACGCAAGAGCAAGGGCCTCAAACCTGGGAGGCGTGCGCCAGCTACCTTCAGGCCATTCACGGCAAAGCCTTTTCAGCGTTACAGCCAGCCGACTGGGAAGACATGGGCAAGGCACTCTATCGAGACGACAATGGTGTGCCGGTTGCCGACTATGACCCGGCCATCGCTGCACAGATTTCCGGCTATGATTTTTCTCAGCCGATTCCTGACCTCTGGGTGCAATATGAAGCCCTCTGTCAATTTCCATTGCTGATTATTCGCGGTGAAAATTCGCAACTGCTATCGCCGCAATCCTGTGACAGGATGATGGCCCGCCATCCGATGGCAAAATGCATAATTGCACCCGGCCAGGGGCACGCCCCCCTACTCCACATCGGTCCAATCACACAGACTATATTCGATTTCCTGAAGGATGATGAGATCGACACACTCTTCGGCGCAGATCGATAGAGCATAGAGTTTGTCAGGGAAAGATGGACCCCGGCCTTCCCGCAAAGACAAACGAAAGCAAGGGATTCTGGAGTCAGGAATCTGTCTGGTCAGAGGACACGACATTTTAGCTTTGAGTGCTTAGCTCCCCCCTCACCCCGCCTCCGCTTTGCTCGGCGGACCTCTCCCCGCTGGGGCGAGGAACCCATGACCGTTGCTGTTCTTTCCGTCTTCTCCCCTGCGGGGAGAAGGTGGCGGCAGCCGGATAAGGGGGGCTAAGCCCAGAAATACGCGCGTCGTGCGCTATAGCATCGGACCGAAAATCGGAATCGGCACGATGCTATAGCTTTTTGTTTTTGCATCGGATTTTTCCGAAAACCGGGGCCACTTTTCGGTCTGATACTGTAAAGCGGCTTCAATTCAAGACATTATGCGCGAGACGTTCGCTTCATTCGATCGCTTTGCATTTCGACAATGCAGGCAACCCCTGATATGTCAGGCGTCCAAGTTTGCTTCAAATAAAAAGCCCCCGGCGCGAACCGGAGGCTAATGTAATTCTGAGAGAGAATATTTCTCTTAGAACGAGCGCTGAAGACGAACGAAACCAGTCCATACGTCGTTGTTGCCGCTCCAGTCCTTGTTCTGGTACTGAGCAGAAACCTTGGCAGCAAGACCAGAAGCGATCTTGTAGTCAACGGTCAGACCGCCCTTGGTGATGTCACCACTGTCAAGAGCTGCATCGGTGCCAGACCAGTACTGGATACCAGGTGTCAGAGTGATCTTGTCGGTGATCTTTGCAGCATACTGAGCAGCAACAGTCCACTTGGCCAAGTCGTAGTAAGCGTTTGCGCCGCTGGTGTAGATACCAGCGATACCAAATTCGCCTGGACCAACTTCAGCTGTTGCGAGAAGGCGTACAGAACCTTCCTGGGCAGCAAAGTCGTAAGAACCAAGCAGGTTTGCAGTAACGACGCCGAACGTGCCGCCAACCTGAGCTTCAACACCAACGTTGTTGTCGCGGTTGTAGCTCAAAGACGTCGAACGGGAATACAAGCCGCTCAATTCGTCAACAGATGCATAAACAAAGAACTTGTCTGCTGTGTACTTGTAAGCAATCGAGTTCAAACGGTTCGAACCGATATCATCGGTTTCGCCGGACAGATCGCTATCCCAAGGGTTGTAGAACGAACCAACCATGAAGCCGCCAGCAGTGATGAAGGCTTCGTCGATTTCAACAGAATTGGTGTCGTTGGTCGTGCCGGAAGCATCGTTCAACTTGGTTGTGTTGCCACCCTGCCAAGCGCGCAGTGTGATGGTCGAACCAATGGTGCCGATTTCAGAATCGTTCTTTGCGTCGAACGTTACGAGACCGCGTGTCATCGAGTTCCAGTTACGGCCGCCAGAAAGCGAGCTGTAATCAACCTGGGCACGAACATAACCGCTGATCTTCAGGCAGGTTTCAGTGCCGGGGATGTAAAAATAGCCAGTGCCGAAAGCGTCGCAAACGCGCACATATTCAGCTGGCTCAGGAGCAGCAGCGACGATAGCGTCGGCAGCTTGAGCGCCGGACACGGCTGCGAGAGCCGCTGCGGAGCCGAGGAGGATGCCCTTAATGTTCATAGAAATCTCCAGTTTTATTTTTTTTGAAGAAGGCCGAAGCCTACGCACACTCATTCTCACAATACGCCCCCCGGCACAAATATTATGAGACACTTCCCCCAACTAAAAGAACCCCGCGGATAACCGCGAGGTTCCTTTTCGAAAATGGATTAGAACGAACGCTGCAAGCGAACGAAGCCAGTCCAAACATCGCTATTGCCGCTCGAATCCTTGTCCTGATACTGAGCAGAAACCTTCGTTGTCAGACCAGATGCGATCTTGTAGTCAACAGTCAAACCACCGCGAGTAATATCACGACCGGCGAAGTCGCCATTCGCGTTCAGCTGAGTGTTAGAGAAATACTGCACACCAGGCGTCAAAGTCAGCTTGTCAGTAATCTTTGCAGCGTATTCAGCAGCAACGCTCCACTCACTTGCGTCATAGTAGGTGTTTACACCGCTTGCATAAACACCGGCGATAGAAAATGTGCCTGGGCCAGCAACGATATTGGCAACGCCGAATACTGCACCATCTTCAGCAGCAATATCATAACCACCAACAACCATTACAGTTGCTGGACCAAAGCTTGCGCCTACGCGACCGCTAATGCCAACATTGTTGTCACGGTTGTAATTACCAAGACCAGCCGTATTGTTGATCTTGCTATCCGTTACGGCAGGACCATTTGCTTCATCCACAGAAAGACCAGCGAATACTGTATCAGACTTGTAGTTGTAGGCGATCGAGTTCATACGATTGCCACCGATTGCATCGGTCTCGCCGGACATGCGATTGTCATCGAAGTAGTTATAGAACGAACCAACCTGAAAACCAGCAACAGTGATGAATGCTGTGTCGATTTCAACGCTGCTGGAAGAAGCAGAGTCGTTCCAAGCGCGCATCGAGATTTCAGAACCGATCGTACCAACTTCAGAATCGTTCTTGGCTTCGAACTTAACCAAGCCACGTGTACGAGCATTCCAGTTACGAGCGCCGGAAATGTTCTCAGAACCGTATTCGACCTGTGCACGAACGTAACCGCTGATCTTGAGGCAGGTTTCGGTACCAGGAATATAGAAGTAACCAGTGCCGAAAGCGTCGCAAACGCGAACGTATTCAGCTGGCTCAGGAGCAGCTGCAACGATAGCGTCGGCAGCCTGTGCGCCCGATACTGCTGCAAGAGCTGCAGCGGAGCCAAGAAGAATGGCCTTGATGTTCATAATGACCTCCAGTCAAGTTTCATAAGGGTCTGGGCATATTGGCTGAAGGACAGCATGAACTGCCCCATCCCCGTTAAGTCTCGAAGACGGACGATCCACCGCCGCGCTTCTGATGTTCAAAATACAAAACCCGGCAGTCCATGCAATCAACAAACGGCTTTGCGTCGGGTTTCACACCACCCTTCATGGAAGCCTGTGGCGAAAAAGCCACAAACCACGGTGGCGCAGAGCGGTTTTCTTTACTCTTCATTAAGGAAATCTTTGAAAAACAAACAGGAATGTCCACTCAATACGCTTTATAGACACGATCAACAAGGCGGCAACATTGAGAATGCATGGCGATTCCCTCCCTTTTGGAGCCGCCACATCCGCAATTTCATTGGAACGGCAATATCGAATCCCAATAAGATTGGCCTGTGCCATTGATGGACTACTTCGAATCTGAACGACCGATTCTCACTTCCACGGTGTGATTCTCCATCACAGGCGATGGACATCACCGGAAAACCACTCTGTATAAGTGTAGCTCGGGGCCAAAACACAAAACCCGAACATAAGGTCAGAAGCCGGAAAAATAAAAATGCGTGTTTTATGACAGGAATTTTTCGAAAAGCGCTTGCAATCGAATCCATGAACACATAATCAGACCGCACCGGAGAGGTGGCCGAGTGGTCGAAGGCGCTCCCCTGCTAAGGGAGTATACCAGAGATGGTATCGAGGGTTCGAATCCCTTCCTCTCCGCCATATATGATTTCCCTACACATCATCACCATTCATTAAGCTTTGAATATAAAGGCTTATCTGTGCGTTTAGAGTGCACCGTAGTTCGCAAGTGTGCCGATATATCCCGATATGGGGGTAGGCTATAAAAGCTGCTTCAGGTCGCTTTGTGCGTCTCGCACGACTGTCTGGTCGGGTGTCCGCCCCATATCCAGCAGCTTCTTGCCTGTTACGTAAGCGCGCGCGTCGTTAATGGCGTCCACGGCAATAAACTGCCCCTGCCGATAATACCAGACAGACATGCTGCCATCGCGGATACCGGGGCGCACGACGGTCTCGTCATAGCCCAGATTCAAACCGGCAATCTGAAGCTTGAGGTCGTATTGATCCGACCAGAACCAGGGTCTGGGTTGATAGGGTTGATTGGCACCAGCAAGAACTGCTGCCACAGCATCGCCCTGATCGACAGCATTCTGAACCGATTCGAGCAGGATTTCTCCGCCGTCCCATGGCTGGCGCGCGCAATCGCCCACAGCAAAGATGTCAGGATCAGACGTTCTGGCAAACGAATCAACGACAATGCCATTGCGCACAGGCAGACCTGCCCGCGCGGCCAGGCCATCATTGGGTGTCACACCGATACCGACAATCACCATATCAACATTCAACTGACTGCCGTCCGACAGTTCCGCCGCGCACACACGGCCTTCGTGGCCAATGAGGTGACGCAGGCCGGTGCCTTCACGAATCGCCACGCCATGGCCAACATGGGCTGATCGAATAAAATCAGCCGTCTCTTTTGCTGCCACCCGCGCCAGAATGCGCTCGGCCATTTCAATGACGGTCACCTCAAGCCCAAGATGGCGCGCAACCGCTGCCGCCTCCAGCCCGATATAGCCACCACCAACAATCAGCAGACGGCGGCCGGGTTTCATCTCAAGGCTGAGCCGGTCTGCATCATCCTTGTTGCGAACCGTGAAAACACCAGAAAGATTGCCACCAATGTCCTTTGGCAGTTGCCGTGGTGTCGCACCTGTTGCCAGAACCAGCTTATCGTAAGCGAGTCTTGACCCATCCTGCAAAACAACCTGCTTTGCCGTGCGGTCAATCTCCTCAACCCATGTGCACAGGCGCAGGGTCACATCATTGTCGCTATACCATTGCTCGGGGCGCAAAAGCAGCCGATCAAAGCTCATCTCGCCCAGCAGATATTTTTTCGACAGCGGCGGCCGCTGATACGGTGCCTCCGCTTCAACACCCAGAATGGTGATCGGGCGATTGTCTTTCAGACTGCGCAGCTTCGACGCTGTGGAAAACGCGGCCTGCCCCGCACCAACAATCACCAGTTCTTGTGTCACATTCGCCTCCAGCCCGGCCGAAACAATAGTCGCCCTGATTATCTCATAATGATTGAGAACCCAACTTATTTGAAACGCACGACACGGTAAAAACGTTGGAATCGCCTCTGTGGATTTGACAGAGCGCAAATTTTGCATCAGGTAAACCTCTTCAGCAAAACGGCAAGGCCGCAGGTGGTGCGCAAGGGCGATGCAATTTTTACGTCAAAATGGAACAAAGCATTAGGAAAAATGCGTTAAAATGGTTCCAGTAAAGACATAGGGAGGACGGAGATCATGCCGTTGCAGAATATTCCCGACGCAAGAAAAGGCATCTCGCAGGATAAAGTCTATCGGAAATTCACGATAGACAGGCCCGGCAAGATCATATTTGTTGGTCATCACCTCAGCACCAAGACAAGTGTTCGCTGCCTTGTGCGTCAAATTTCTCTTTACGGTGCAGACCTTGAGGTCAGCCGCTACCTGCCTGTTCCCAAAAACTTCTTTCTGGAAATTCTGGGCATTCGTGACGAAATTGGCTGCACTCTCATCCGCCGGGAACAGGAAGTCGCCATTGTTGGGTTCAATATGTTGATCGACCCGGAGTTTCTGCATCACGTTGTGAAATTGTCTTTTGAATTCTGACACTGTTGATCAATGGTCTTACCTGTCACCGCAGTCACAATTCTTAGAATTTTATAGGAAAAATTAAACCGTATATAAGTCTTTATGCCTCAGGATGACGTCATGCACACAGGGCAACGAGGTATTGAAATGCAGTCAGGACATCCTCTTCGTGCTGTCGCCTCAGAAATGTACGAGCGCCGCTGGGACCGTTTTCAGGTTAAGCGCCCTGCCCGAATCATGGCGGTGCGCCCCGGTTTGAGCGGAACAATGTCGCGCAGTGCAACCGTGCTGGATATATCACGCGGTGGTGCAGGTCTTGATATTGATTCAAACATTGGCCTTGGAACCCATTATTATCTTGAGATTTTGGGGCTGGCCACCCGCATCGGCTGCGCCGAGGCCTTTCGAAACGGAAGACGCGCCGGTGTGAAATTCATTCTGCCGATCTCGGAAGCCCTGTTGCAGCGGGTGATTCGTGCGGATTTCATGATGGGCAACAATCTTGATGATGCAGGCAAGTCTGTGCAGCCGGGTGTGGGGCTGATCGCGCGGTAGTGCATCGATGCACACGGAAGCTTCAGTGCACTGACGTTCTGCCGAAAAGTGTAATCAGGCCTTTGCGCTGGTTTCTCGCCCCAGGCCATCGCATACCGCCATTCTGATTTTGTCTTGAAGACGTGCAATTACACCCGCACAGCAGCTTTCTGTGGTTGTTTATTTGACGATTTGCGTTCAAAAAACGGGCGTGGCATTGACCACCTTTGTTGTTGTTTCGCAGATTTGCCAGTTCGGCTCAGGAAGTCTTTTCATGCCATCGTTCTCACGGTTCACACCCCTTATCAGCCGCCTGCCGTCCACCGTGCCTTTTGTCGGCCCGGAAGCAATTGAACGTCATCAAGGCTCCGCCATCAAAGCGCGAATCGGGGCCAATGAGAGCGGCTTTGGCCCCTCGCCCCAGGCACTGCTGGCGTTGCAAGAGGCTGCCGCGGACGTGTGGAAATACGCGGACCCGGAAAATCACGATCTCAAAGCAGCGCTTGCCGCGCATTACAATCTCGCACCCGCCAATTTTGCAGTTGGTGAAGGCGTTGATGATCTTCTGGGGTTGGTGGTTCGGATGATTGTCGAGCCGGGCACGCCGGTTGTCACCTCCCTTGGCGGCTATCCAACCTTTAATTTTCATGTCTCCGGCTTTGGCGGACACCTGGTCACCACGCCCTATGTCAATGATCGGGAGGATCTTGAAGGCCTTCTGGCCTGTGCGAAGCGCGAAAATGCGCCGCTGGTCTATCTGGCCAATCCCGACAACCCCATGGGAAGCTGGCATGACGCAGACGATATTATCGCTTTTGCCAGAGCTTTGCCGCAGACCTGCCTGCTGATTCTGGACGAAGCCTATAGCGAGACGGCTCCGCCAAGTGCTATCCCCGCGCTCCAGTCTCTGATTGATCTGCCCAACATCCTGCGGATGCGCACATTTTCGAAAGCCTACGGGCTGGCAGGTGCGCGAATCGGTTATGCCATTGGCACCCCCGACAACACAGTGGTGTTTGATCGGATTCGCAATCACTTTGGCATGGTGCGCACCTCTGTGGCCGCAGCGCTGGCGGCTTTGGCAGATCAAACCTATCTTCACGGCGTGATTGCGGACATTGCAAAAGCGCGGGAGCGTATTGCGCAGATCGCCCGTGACAATGGATTGCAGCCCCTGCCATCGGCCACCAATTTTGTTGCCATCGATTGTGGCCGCGATGCGGTTTATGCCCGCGCAATTGTCGATGGCTTGATCCGGCACGGCGTGTTTATCCGAATGCCCGGCATTGCCCCGCTCAACCGCTGCATCCGTGTCAGTGCGGGTGTTGCAGCGGATCTTGATCTGTTTGAGCAGGCCCTGCCCGTTGTTTTGAAAAGCATTCCATAAAAGAAAAACCGCGCCAGCCTTGTATCTGCTGGTCGCGGTTTGAATGGTGTATACGCGCCACTGCGGACGCTCAATTGCATGTGTTGAATGACGGCGGTGGATCAGTGGCAGGTCATCCATTCACGTGCATCGCGCAAAGCCTCGGCAAGCTGCGGCTTTGACATGGCCGCTGCCAGATTGGCTCTGAGATTGACAGAGCGGTCACATCCTTTGATCGCTGCGATGTTGAGCCATTTATGCGCGGCCACAAGGTTCTGATCACAGCCGCGGCCTGTCGCATACATCAAGCCGATAATGCGAAAGACATCAGCCTGTGTTTCACCACTCATTGCCGCCATATCAGCTCCATGCGCGTCAAAATGTGCCATCGCTCTTGCCCTTGTCCATTTTCTGTTCTGACCTTCAGCTCGCATCCCACACGTCTGGCGAGATTGAGCGCAAAGGCTGTATTTTATCATCTCATGGCACCCGTAACGGCCGTCTTCAAAGCCATTGGAACCATGAGCAAGTCCCTGTTTTCATTTCAAGAGCCAAACACTGGCGACCATCTTGTGCGGTCTTTCCTGTGGTGTCGGCCCGGCCGGTTTTCCCGGCTCGTTTGATGTCCCCACTATGCCTGCCGGGTTTCAAAATGAGCTTAAAAGGCGTGCTTAATGACAAGCAAACGCTCTGAAAACCCTTTGTAAACTTGTCTTTCTGTTAAGCATCACAGAGGCCGGATTCCCGGCAAATTCAGGTTAATTTTACCGGATATTTACGGATCAGATTTTACCAATTATGAACCATGATACAGAAAGACATCCAAGGCGCGGTTATCCTGTCATCAAAACCACGCTGAGGTGACGTGGCAAAAATCTATTTACCTTTACGTGCGCGTCAATTACTTTCCCGCAGGACACCGCGCAATGTGATGCCGGTGCCGGGGAGCGACATGGAGGAAAGAATGAAACGGATTTTATGGATGATCGGGGCTGCGGCTTTATGCGCCTCAACCGCTTTCGCTGCCGAACCCATTGAAGGCAAGTGGAAGACACAAAGCGGAGAAACTGCCGACATCCGACCATGCGGCGACAGTTTCTGCATCAATATCACAACGGGAAAACATGCGGGCAAGCAAATTGGCAAGCTCGACGGGCAGAAAACCGATTATAGCGGTGAAGTCACCGATCCTGAGGCAGACAAGACCTATTCTGGATCAGCAAAAATCAATGGTGACATACTCAAGCTCAAAGGCTGTGTCATGTCGGTGTTTTGCAAGAGCCAGACCTGGCGACGCATGTAGTCATTGCGAAAAGCTGGTCCGTGCCCGGTCCGGCACGGACCAGCCAATGCAGGCCATATCGTCAAGTGATGGGCCTGCCCCGCCATCGGGCCAAGGCCACCCATTTGCCAGAACAACACCGGATTCGAACACGGAAATCGGAACGCCATTTGGTGTCGCGCAATCGCTCGGCTCAATCGCTGCATAAACAAAAAGCGGATGCGTTGACACATGAACGACGTCAATGCGTCAGCGCACCAGATCTTTATCAATAGTCTTCTGCATAATTCCTTAAATCGGAATCGATTTAAGGAATTATGCAGAAGATTAAAAGTGTTACAGTGTCCTTTCTGCGCCATATAGGGTGAGAGGCGCTGCAATATTCAGTTTCCATTCAGGTTGCTGTGCCATATTAAATCATAAACCTGACACGGGAGACACTTATGGCATCAATTGCAAAACGCCTCACAGCCATAAGCATCATCATGACCCTGTTTGCCATGCTGTTTCTGACAATGATCAACGGTCACAATCCTATATTACGAATGCGTCAAGACCTGCAAACATCGATCTACAGCACTATGCCTGCTGCGTAGTCTGGGAACCAGCTTTGCCGGGCAAAGGCCGCTTGCGACACAAAATGACAGAGGATGTCATGCGGCCTGAGCGCATCTGTCGTTTGCTTGTTAAAGAGACCGCACTATAATGTCTCATGAGCAACCGAATCATTAGTCCCACCCCCATGAATTGCATCAGCCCGCCCACGTATGAGGCTCGGTATTTCACTGACGCCGCAGAGGCTGTTGATGCCATCACTGAAATCTATGAGCGCAATACACGCTTTCTGATTGATGCGTTTACCGCTCTCGGCAAAGGAGCGGCCGTTGAAGGCCGTTACCGCGCATTTTACCCGCAGGTCAGCCTTGAAACCAACAGTTTCGGCCATCTGGACACGCGCCTGTCTTACGGTCATGTCACCTCTCCGGGCGTCTACACCACCACGTTGACGCGCCCCAGCCTGTTTCGCCATTACCTCAAGGAACAATTGGCCTTGCTGATGCGCAATCATCAGGTGCCGGTGCGGGTGAGCGAATCGACCACACCCATTCCCCTGCATTTTGCCTTTGGTGAAGGTGCCCATGTGGAAGCCGCAGCCAGCGGAATGTCTGACATTCCCCTGCGCGATCTGTTTGACACACCGGACCTCTCCACCACCGATGATGAAATTGCCAATGGTGAATATGAGCCACCGGCGGGAGAGCCTTTTCCACTGGCTCCGTTTACCGCACAGCGGATTGATTATTCGCTGGCACGGCTTTCGCATTATACCGCCACGGGTGCCGATCACTTCCAGAATTTTGTGATCTTCACCAATTACCAGTTCTATGTTGATGAGTTCTGCTCTTATGCCCGATCCTTGATGGAAAAAGGTGGTGAAGGCTACAGTGCCTTTGTCGAGCCGGGCAATGTGGTGACAAAGGCTGGCGAGTCTGCGCCATCATCCGGCACGCCGGTGGCACGCCTGCCACAAATGCCCGCCTACCACCTGAAAAGGAAGGGCCACGCAGGCATCACCATGGTCAACATTGGCGTTGGCCCCTCGAATGCCAAAACCATCACCGACCATGTGGCCGTGCTACGCCCCCATGCGTGGCTGATGCTCGGCCATTGCGCTGGCCTGCGCAACAGCCAGCGTCTGGGCGATTACGTTCTGGCCCACGCCTATATGCGTGAAGATCATGTGCTGGATGATGATCTGCCGGTATGGGTGCCGATTCCGGCGCTTGCCGAAGTGCAATTGGCGCTGGAAGATGCGGTGGAAGAAATCACCGGCTATGAAGGCTTTGAGCTGAAGCGCATCATGCGCACCGGCACGGTGGCCACCATTGACAACCGGAACTGGGAATTGCGCGATCAGCGTGGCCCGGTCAAACGCCTGTCGCAGGCCCGCGCCATTGCGCTGGATATGGAATCGGCCACCATTGCCGCCAATGGTTTTCGCTTTCGCGTGCCCTATGGCACCCTGCTCTGCGTTTCCGACAAGCCTTTGCATGGCGAGTTGAAGCTGCCCGGCATGGCAACAGCGTTTTATAAAACGCAAGTGAGCCAGCATTTGCAGATTGGTATTTGCGCCATGCAAAAACTGGCCGCCATGCCGCAGGAAAAGCTGCATTCGCGCAAACTCAGAAGCTTTTTTGAGACGGCGTTTCAGTAAACGGCCCAAGCAGCCCTTGGTTTTCTCATCATGCCCGGCGTTATGCCGGGCATTTTGTTTTTTGGTTCCTGCAAAAAATCTCTTCTGCCCTCTTGATTCGATAAATCTAAGATATATCTTAGACGCATCAAGACACATTGGAGATTATCAATGAGACATTTTCACAGAGACCACGGTGATGACCATGGCCATCATGGTCGGGGTCGTCACCACATCCTTCACAGCATGATGCATGCCATGCGCGGCGGCCCTTTTGGTCATGGTGGGCCAGATGGCAAACGCGGTCGCGGGCGCGACGGTGAGCGCCGCCGCATGTTTGAATCCGGCGAATTGCGGCTGGTGCTGCTCAAGCTGATTTCAGAACAGCCACGGCACGGCTATGACTTGATCCGCGAGATTGAGAGCTTGTCTGGTGGTGCCTATGCCCCAAGCCCGGGTGTGGTTTACCCAACCATGACCCTGTTGATCGACATGGGGCTGGCGGAAGAACAGCAGAGCGACGGTGCGCGCAAGCTGCTGGGTATTACGCCCGATGGCATCATTCATCTGCAAGACAATGCGCAGGCGTTGGACGTTGCCATGGCGCGGCTGACGGCGCTTGCTAAAGTCACGGAGCGCACGGATGCTGGCCCGGTTCGCCGCGCCATCCATAATCTGCGCTCGGCTATTCACGATCGGCTGTCACAAGACGGTGTGTCGCGTGATACGCAGCTTGAGGTCGCCCGCATTCTTGATGAAGCTGCCAGCAAAATTGAAAGGCTGTAACATGCGCAAGATCATAGCCATTGTGCCGACTGAAAACGGCTGGAAATATATTCAGCAGCTTTGCAAACACTGGAACCACAAGCTCACCACCGAGCTGTCTGACAACAAGGGCGTGGTGCATTTTGAAAACGCCACAGCGGTGATGACCTGCGATGCAACAGCCATCACTGTCACCATTGAATCGGAAGCAGAAGAGGTGCTGGAGCGCCTGAAAGGCGTGGTCTCCAGCCATCTCGACCGCTTTGCGTTTCGTGAAGCGCCCCTGCCGTTTGAATGGCAGGCTGCCTGATCATTCTGTGTGATGCTCCTTGAGCCAGTCCAGCGCCTTGCCAAGGGTGTCCACCGCCTGATCAATGTCAGAGCGTGAAATGATCAGCGGCGGAGAAAACAACATGCGATCGCCGGTGGCGCGGACAATCACGCCACCCGCAACACATTGGTTACGCACGCTCGCCCCCGCATCATCGGGCTTGGCGAAACGGCGGCGGGTGGCCTTGTCGGTGGTGAGCTGTACCGCACCGATCAGGCCGGTGCTGACCGCTTCGCCCACCATGTCGTGATCCGTCAGCGTTGCCAAAGCCTGCGCCATATAAGGGCCGATGTCATCGCGCACCCGCTCCACCAGCCCCTCCTCTTCAATAATGCGGATATTTTCCAGCGCTGCCGCCGAGCAGACCGGATGGCCAGAATAGGTATAGCCGTGATTGAAATCACCAACCTCGTTGATCAGCACCTCGGCCACGCGGTCTGATACCAGCACGCCACCAATCGGCAGATAGCCCGATGACAATCCCTTGGCGATGGGGGCCAGATCCGGCTCAAAGCCGAAATGCTGATAGCCAAACCAACTGCCCAGACGGCCAAAGCCGCAAATCACCTCATCCGACACCAGCAGGATATTGTGTTGCTTGCAGATGCGGACAATTTCCGGCCAGTAGGTGTCTGGCGGAATGATCACGCCGCCCGCGCCTTGAATCGGCTCAGCCACAAAGGCCGCGACATTCTCAGCACCAAGTTCCAGAATTTTCGCTTCCAGCTCCTGCGCCACCTTGAGGCCGAACTCTGCCGGAGAAAGATCACCGCCCTCGCCAAACCAATAGGGCTGATTGATGTGATGGATGCCCTCAATCGGTAGATTACCCTGCTCATGCATATATTTCATGCCGCCCAGCGAGGCCCCGGCAACCGTGGAGCCGTGGTAGCCATTCTTGCGGGCAATCACCCGGGTTTTGGTGGGATGGCCCAGCGCCTTCCAATAGACCCTTGCCAGGCGAAACCACGTATCCGTGGCCTCGGAGCCGGAATTGGTGAAAAACACATGGTTCATCTGCGGCCCGGCCTTGCTGGTGATTTTCTGGGCCAAAAGCGTGGTGGGCGGCGTGGTGGAGCCGAAAAACGTATTGTAATAGGGCAATTCCTGCATTTGCGCAAAGGCGGCTTCAGATATCGATGTGCGGCCATAGCCGACATTGACGCACCACAGACCGGCAAAGGCATCGAGATATTTCTTGCCGTTCGAATCCCAGATGTGGACGCCCTCCGCCCGTTGCATCACCCGTACGCCGCTTTCATTCAGTTTTTTCATATCATTAAAGGGATGAAGATGATGGGCGGCATCAATGGCAGCGAGATTGGAAAGCGGGCTGGAGCTCTGCGACATAAAGGGTAATCCTATCACTATCTCGCCGCATTGAATGGCGGCAATGAATCCGTTACGAACATGACCTGAGCAATGGCATTTGGCAAGAATGGCCGAATGCCGCACAACCAAGGAAAGCCGCTTTTATGACGGATGCGCAGAACGCCCCATTGGACCCACAGGCCCGCATTGAAGTGTTGCTGGTTGGCATGAATGGCGATTTGCGCGGCAAGATGATTCCTATTTCAGCCGAAGACAAGGTGTGGAAAAACACCGTGCGCCTGCCTGCATCCACCCAATCACTCGACATCTGGGGCTATGATAATGACGAGTTAACCGGCATTTCGATGACCCTTGGTGATCCTGACGGCATTTGTGTTGTTGACAAGCGCTCTCTCGCGGCCATGCCATGGGCACCGAAAGGCTCCAAACAGGTTCTGGCCACCATGCACACGCTGGACGGCGTGCCGCATTTTATCTGTCCTCGTGCGATTCTGGCCCGCGTTCTGGCGCGCTTTGAGGCCCTTGGCCTGACGCCGGTGGTGGCGACCGAGCTGGAATTTTACCTGATGGAAGCGGACTGGCGCGACAAGCGGCGTCCTACGCCACCCAAAGCCTTGACCTATCAGGATGAACCAAACGGCTATCAGCTCTACGACATGCGGGCCACAGGGGCGATGGATGCCTATCTTTCGACATTGCGCGGCTATACAGAGGCCATGGGCTTGCCCGCAGATGCGATAACGGCAGAATTTGGCGCGGGCCAGTTTGAGGTCAACCTGCTGCACCGACCCGATGCGCTGGCCGCGGCCGATGATTGCATTTACCTCAAGCGCGCCGCCGAATTTGCCGCCATCCAGCACGGGCTGAAATCCACCTGCATGGCAAAACCCTATAGCGATCAGGCAGGCTCTGGCCTGCATGTGCATATCAGCATCCTTGATCGTGACGGCAATAATATTCTCGATGCCAAGGGTGGCGAACCGACCAGGCTGAAATCCGTCACCGCCGGCATGTTGCACACCATGCAGGACGCGCAATTGATCTTTGCGCCTTTTGCCAATTCCTACCGCCGCTTCCAGCCCGGCTCGTTCGCACCCGACAAGATTGACTGGGGCTTTGGCCACCGCGGCACGGCCATTCGCATTCCCGACAAGGATGGCCCTGCCGCACGGATTGAGCACCGGGTCGCAGGTGCGGATGCCAATCCCTATCTGCTGCTGGCTGCCATTCTGGGCGGCATGTTGCAGGGGCTGGAACAGGATCTCGATCCCGGTGCACCGGCCACGCCGGAATGTCCCGACACAACCACCGAGGTTTTGACCCACGATTTCCTCACCGCAGTCAACAGGTTCAGCACATCCAGCTTCATTGCCGATGTTTTTGGAGATCAATACGCAAGGATTTATGGCGACACCAAACGCAAGGAAGCCATAACATACTTACGCACCGTGTCGGATTTTGACTACAGCACGTATCTTCCAAGAGTTTAATATGCAACATCATCCCAAGATTGTGGATTCTTTCGGAAAAATATCTCGTATTCCGAGGCTTTTTTAGAAACCTGAACAGGTCCACCAACGCAACCCAACCGTCACCACGCGCCGATGTCTGATGACATCGGCTGAGAACGGGGCGGCGAACACTGTGGAAAACCAAAGCTGTCGCGCTATCAACACCCTTTCGCCTTCATCCTTTGAAGGCCGAAAAACCTTTAATTGCTATGGGATAGAGTGTAATCGCTCAAATGCGACAATGTTTTTTTTGAGGCAGGGGTTGTTTTTTGTGCAGGATTCCAATTTGGTCGGCAATCGAACAAACTTAAACTCGGTGCGGAGACCCTCATGACCCTGATGAAAACACGATTGGCTGCAACCTTGCTGGCTGGTAGCCTGCTGCTTGGTGCAAGCAGCGCACTCGCTGAAGCTGTACTGAACCGCGGCAATGCGGGCGAGCCAAAGTCGCTTGATCCGGCCCATATCTCCATCGACATCGAAGGCTTTGTCATCCATGACATGTTCGAAGGCCTGACGATCCATGATACGAACGGCAAGATCGTGCCCGGCGCTGCTGAAAGCTGGAAAATTTCCGACGATGGTACCGTTTACACCTTCAAGATCCGTGATAACGCCAAATGGTCGGATGGCTCGCCGGTGACGGCTGAAGACTTCCAGTTTGCCATGCGCCGCCTTGAAGATCCAAAGACTGCGGCTGAATATGCCAATCTGCTCTACCCAATCAAGAACGCCGAACAGGTCAACACCGGCAAGCTGCCTGTTGATCAGCTCGGCGTGAAGGTGATTGATGCCAAGACGCTGGAAATTACGCTGGAGCGTTTCACACCCTATTTCCTTCAGTTGATGTCGCATTACACAGCGCTGCCAATCAGCAAGGCCAATTATGAAAAGTTTGGCGATCAGTTCGTCAAGCCCGGCAATATGGTCAACAACGGTGCGTTCAAGCTGGAATCGCATGTTCCAAACGACAAGCTGGTGGAAGTGAAGAACGACCAGTATTGGGACGCTGCAAACGTCAAGCTCGACAAAGTGGTGTTCTACCCGATCGAGGATGACTCGGCTGCCGTGCGCCGTTTCGAAGCCAAGGAACTGGACATCGTTTACAATTTCTCGGCAGACCAGATCAAGCGACTGCGGGCTGCCTATAACACACAGGTTCGTGTGACACCTGCGCTGTCGACCTATTACTACGCCTTTGATACCCGCCAGGAACCCATGAACGACGTGCGGGTACGCAAAGCGCTGTCCATGGCGATTGACCGCGACTTCCTCTCCAGCGAAATCTATTCTGGTGCCCAGTTGCCGCTCTATTCCATGGTTCCTCCGGGCATGGACGGCTATGAAAAGCCAGCCGTTCCAGATTTTGCCAGCCTCTCGCAGATCGACCGCGAAGACAAGGCTGTCGAGTTGATGAAGGAAGCCGGTTACGGTCAGGGTGGCAAGCCGCTGAACCTTGAAATCCGCTACAACACCAACACCAACCATGAGCGTGTGGCCACCGCGATTGCCGATATGTGGAAGACCACATTTGGCGCCAAGGTGTCTCTGGTCAACCTCGACGTTGCCTCGCACTATTCCTACCTCAAGGAAGGTGGCAAGTTCTCGGTTGCGCGCGCTGGCTGGGGTGCAGACTATGCCGACCCGGAAAACTTCCTGGCGCTGACCCTGGGTGACAACACCACGTTCAACTACGCCCATTGGAAAAATGCTGAATTCGACGCTCTGATGAAGACGTCGTATAACGAAAAAGACCAGAAGATCCGCATGGAAGAAATGCACAAGGCCGAGCAGATTCTGGTGGATGATCAACCTGTTGCACCGTTGATGAACACCGCCAACCTGTGGCTGGTGTCCGACAAGGTGTCTGGTTGGGGCGACAATGCCGTCAACGAACATCTGTCCAAGTATCTCAGCGTTTCCAAGTAACGTCGAACGGAGAATGACGCGCGATAGGCCAGACATGGTCTGTCGCGCTTCTGTTATTTGACCATGATCAATTTTGTTCTACGCCGACTGATGAGCGCCATCCCCACGGTGTTTCTTGTCATCACCATTTCCTTCTTCCTGATGCGCTTTGCACCGGGCGGACCGTTCGATCTTGAACGTCCCCTGCCGCCGGACATCATGGAAAACCTGATGAAGATCTACAAGCTGGATCAGCCGTTGTGGAGCCAGTATCTGAGCTACCTTTACAGTGCCCTGCATGGCGATTTCGGGCCATCCTTCATCTATAAGGACAGCACCGTTGCCCAGTTGATTGGTCAGGCGCTGCCCTATTCGGTTCAACTCGGTGGTACGGCACTTCTGATCGCCCTTGTCGGTGGCGTCATTTTGGGCACCACTGCCGCCCTTCGCCAGAATGGCATTATCGACTTTGCGCTGATGTCGGTCTCCACCATCGGCATCACGGTCCCCACCTTTGTGATGGGTCCAGTGCTGACGCTGATTTTTGCGCTGATGCTATCCTGGCTACCCGCCGGTGGCTGGGGCGATGGCTCTGCCTATTATCTGGCCCTGCCGATTACGGTTCTGGCGCTGCCGCAAATTGCCGTCATTGCCCGCCTCACCCGTGGCTCGATGATTGAAGCGCTGCACACCGACCATATCCGAACCGCCCGCGCCTATGGCCTGCCACCGCGCACAGTGGTGATTACGCACGCGCTGCGTGGCGCAATGTTGCCGGTTGTGTCCTATCTGGCACCGGCTGCGGCTGCCCTTCTCACCGGCTCTGCGGTGGTTGAGAGCATTTTCACCATTCCGGGCGTTGGCCGATTTTTTGTGATTGGCGCATTGAACCGCGATTATCCTCTGGTCATGGCAACCGTTGTTCTTGTTGCGGTTTTCGTGATCGTCTTCAACCTGCTGGTCGACATCGCCTATGGCCTGCTCGATCCGAGGGTCCGTCATGACTGATACCACTATCACCACCCCCACTGTTGAGGGCCGTAGCCTTGCCCAACTGGCCCTTTTGCGTTTTCGTCGCAACAAGGCGGCCATGGGCGGCAGCGTCATGCTGCTGTTGATTGCGCTGTTTTCCTTTGTCGGCCCGCTGTTTTTGCCCCACAGCTATGATCAGGTGTTTCCATCCTATGTGTCTGTGGCACCAAGCCTCAAACCTTTTCCTGACCCGGATACCTTGCATCAGGTTGCCGATGGTGCCGCTCAGCGCGCGCGCCTGAAGCTGGACAGCTTTACCGTCGAAAACGGTATTTTCACCGCCAAAATCACCTCGGACAAACCGATTGATCCGCGCGCGATCCGCTATTTTGACCGGGTGAATGAATTCAAGAACACCCGCGTCACGGACACCACAGCCGACCGGCTCTCAATGGTGTTGTCGGGCAATGTCGCTCAGGAATATTTCCCCTTCGGCACCGATAGCAATGGCCGTGACCTTCTGGTCCGCGTCATGCTGGGTGGACAGATCTCCATTGCCGTCGGCATTGCCGCAAGCCTTGTCTCGCTTGGCATTGGCGTGATCTATGGGGCCACCTCCGGCTATCTGGGCGGGCGCATTGACAATGTGATGATGCGTATTGTCGAAATTCTCTATTCGCTGCCTTTCGTTTTCCTCGTCGTTGTCATGGTGGTGTTTTTCGGACGCTCCATTGTGCTGATCTTCGTGGTCATCGGGGCTGTGCAATGGCTGGAAATGGCCCGCATTGTCCGCGGCCAGACCCTGTCCTTGAAGCGGCGTGAATTTGTGGGAGCAGCGCAAGCGCTGGGCCTCACCGATTGGCAGATCATTCGTCGTCACATCATTCCCAACACCATCGGGCCAGTGATTGTGTTTGTGACAGTGGTGGTACCGCATGTGATCCTGACGGAAAGCTTCCTGTCCTTCCTTGGTCTGGGTGTGCAGGCACCGCTGGCCAGCTGGGGCACGCTGATTTCCGAAGGGGCCAAGAATATGCAGAATGCACCTTGGCTGCTGATTTTCCCGGCCATTTTCTTTGTGCTCACCCTGTTTTCGCTGAACTTCGTGGGCGATGGCCTGCGTGATGCACTTGATCCCAAGGACCGCTGAGCATGGATAAGACCAACAACCAAACCGTGCTGACGGTGAAAGACCTGAAGGTCAATTTTTCCACGCCCGATGGCGAGGTGAATGCAGTCAAGGGCATTTCCTTTGATGTGAAAAAGGGCGAAACGCTGGCGATTGTCGGCGAATCCGGCTCGGGCAAAAGCCAGACGATGATGGCGCTGATGGGGCTTTTGGCCTCCAACGGCAAAGTCTCTGGCTCGGCGCGCTATGGCGAGACCGAAATGGTCGGTGCCAGCCTGTCCACGCTCAACAGCGTGCGCGGCTCCAAGATCACCATGATCTTTCAGGAGCCAATGACCTCGCTGGACCCGCTTTACACCGTTGGCAAGCAGATTTCCGAGCCGCTTCGTCATCATCGCGGCATGAACAAGGCCAAAGCCCGCGAGCGGGTGCTGGAACTGCTCAATCTCGTCGGCATTCCTGATCCCAACCGGCGCATCGACAGCTATCCGCACGAGCTTTCCGGCGGCCAGCGCCAGCGCGTGATGATTGCCATGGCGCTTGCCAATGAGCCGGACATGCTGATTGCCGACGAGCCAACCACGGCGCTCGACGTGACCATTCAGGCACAGATTCTGGATCTTCTGGCCGATCTGCAAAAGCGCTTCGGTATGGCCATTGTGCTGATCACTCACGATCTGGGCGTGGTCAAACACGTGGCTGATCGCGTGGTGGTGATGCGCCGTGGCGAAGTGGTGGAACAGGGCAGCCGCGACGATATTTTCGAGCGCGCCACCCACGACTACACCAAAATGCTGCTGGCCTCCGAGCCAAGCGGCACCAAGGCAGCACCGCCAGAAGATGCACCCGTGATGCTGGAAGGCCGCAATGTGGTGGTGGATTTCAACATCAGCTCGGGCGTTTTGTTCAAGGGAACACGCAAGTTCCGCGCCGTTGATCATGTCAATGTTCGCCTGCGTCAGGGCCAAACCATTGGCATCGTCGGCGAGTCCGGCTCTGGCAAATCCACGCTGGGCCGCGCACTTTTGAAGCTGCTGGAGGCCGACGGCCGTTTCAGTTTTGAAACCACGGACATCTCAGCGCTTGATCGCACCGGAATGCGACCCTTTCGCAAGAGCATGCAATTGGTGTTTCAGGATCCTTATGGCTCGCTATCCCCGCGCCAGACGGTGGGCGAAATCATCACCGAAGGGCTTTACGTTCACGAGCCAAAGCTGACCAAGGCTGAGCGTGATGCCCGCGCCGTGGCAGCCCTGAAAGAGGTTGGCCTCGACCCCGCCTCGCGCAATCGCTATCCGCATGAGTTTTCAGGCGGTCAGCGTCAGCGTATCGCCATTGCGCGTTCGATGATTCTCAAGCCCAAGGTGGTGATTCTCGATGAGCCAACCTCGGCGCTGGACCGCTCGGTGCAGCGGCAGGTGATTGAGCTTCTGCGTGATCTGCAACAAAAACACAATCTGTCCTACGTGTTCATCAGCCACGATCTCTCGGTGATCAAGGCGATTTCCGACCATGTGGTGGTGATGAAAGACGGCAAGATCGTTGAGGAAGGCCCAACTGAGGAGATTTTTGAAGCGCCTGCGCAGGATTACACCAAAGCACTGATTGCCGCCGCTTTCACGCATTGAGGCACTCTCAACAATCCTTCAACGCCCGGCTTTGTCCGGGCGTTGTTCTACATGGGGTTCAAGGTGCCAAAACCTTCAGTTCGCCCGGATGAATTTTGATTTCCACATCCCGCGGCATCTGCATCAATTCGCCATCGACCACGCAGACCACACCTTTGCGGTGTTTGGGAAAATGCAGCCGAAGGCTTTTAGTGGTCGCGGCTGTAACCGACTGGTTTTCAGAAATTCGCCCCCGCATCAGATCAAGCGCCAGTCCGGCAACACCAACAGTATCCAAAGGGGCAGCAAGATAGACGCCCAACAGGCCAGTGGTCAGATCCTCGGCAAAAAACAAAGGATTGCTGCCAACCGGATTGTTGCACACCGAGATGGCAGACACCTCGCGCAATTCTGCGCGACCATCGCCGTTTATATCAAAAGCAACATCAAATTGCGGCGGCTTGAACATGACACTCAGCGCCGCACTGGTGCTGGCCCGTATCTTGCCAAGCCGCGACGCAAAATTCATTCGGTTGCGCAACCGCACCATGCGGGCGTGCATTCCGGCAGAAAACTGATGCACGTAAGGCTGGCCATTGGCTGTCGCAATGTCCACAGCCATCACATTGGCCGTGGCCAGCACATCCAGGACCTGCCAGATGTCCAGCGGCAATTTCAGAGAGCGTGCAAACAGGTTCATGGTGCCTGCTGGCACCACCCCCAACGGTAAACCAGTGCGCCAGGCAATGGCGGCGGCCGTCGAGATTGTGCCATCGCCACCACCGGCAATCAGGGCATCATAGCCCTCACCGGCCGCCGTGTTCAGGGCTGCAACCAACTCACGCCCCGATACCGCAACGCAAGTCATGTCGTGTCCGGCAGACTGAAAGACCTGCACTGCCTTTTGGCAATAGGCGTCCATATCCGTGGTGCGAAATGTGCCGCCATCGCGGTTAAAGACTGCCTTGATCTTCATCTTTGTTCCTTCATCTCACTACACGGCTCCAACCTGCGATAATGCAGAGTGTGGCAGAAGGTTTCCTGCGCGTCTTATAAATCCGGATTGCACATCGGAATTGCCATGAAGACATCAGAGACCCTCTTACCGCAGCGCATATAATCATGATATGAAGAGTTGATACACGCGCCTATGGCTTTATTGCAGCAAGCCTGTAAAGCCACTCTCCTGAAAACATCCACGCAAGTGCCTCTGTGCCGGTTAAAGGTAAAACCATGAACGACACCACCCGTTTTGCAAACTCCGGGGGCCATGATGATGTGGCAATGGCGCAGACAGACCTGCCTGCCAAAACAGTGTTGCTGATCGAGATTGCGCTGGCTGTGGGCGGCTTTGGCATTGGCACCGGCGAATTTGCCATTATGGGGCTGCTGCCCGATGTGGCGCAGACGTTTGGGGTCAGCGTGCCAGATGCAGGCCGGGTGATCAGCGCCTATGCGCTGGGCGTGGTGGTTGGCGCGCCGATCATCGCCGTGCTGGCTGCAAAATTGCCACGCAAGACCTTGCTGTTGCTGCTGATGGGGTTGTTTTCTCTTGGCAATATCGCCAGTGCGTTTGCACCGGATTTTGCCAGTTTTACCGCCCTTCGCTTCATTACCGGCCTGCCGCACGGGGCCTATTTTGGCGTAGCCGCTCTGGTGGCCGCCTCCATGGTGCCGCCCCACAAGCGGGCAAGAGCGGTGGGTCGTGTCATGTTGGGTCTGACCATTGCCACCCTGCTCGGCACACCGCTTGCGACATTCCTGGGGCAGATCATGAGCTGGCGCGCAGCCTTCCTGCTGGTGGGCGGTGTGGCGGCGCTGACTGTGGCGCTGATTGCGCTGCATCTGCACAAAGACAAGGTGAGCGAAGGAGCCAGCATCAAGCGCGAACTGGGGGCCTTTGTGCGCCTGCAAGTGTGGCTGACGCTGGCTGTCGCCGCCGTTGGTTTTGGCGGCATGTTTGCCATCTTCAGCTATATCGCCAAAACCACAACGGATACCGCAGGATTACCTGCATCGATGATCGCCGTCATTCTTGCGCTGTTTGGCATTGGCATGAATGTGGGCAATGTCGTTGGTTCCCGCATGGCAGACCGTTCGCTGAACGGCACCATTGGCGGAATGCTGGCCTTCAACGTGGTATTGATGGCCGTGTTTTCGCTCACCGCTGCCAACCCTGTAATGCTGTGCATCTGCGTTTTTCTCACAGGCTGCGGCTTTGCTGCCTGCCCCGCTGTGCAGACGCGGTTGATGGATGTGGCAGCCGATGCGCAAACACTTGCGGCAGCATCAAATCATTCAGCCTTCAACATTGCCAACGCGCTGGGCGCGTGGCTTGGAGGACTGGTGATCACCATGGGGTATGGCTATGGCGCAACGGGCTATGTCGGTTCGGCCATGTCGCTTGCTGGCCTGATCATTTTCCTGATCTCGGTGGCATTACAGCGCCGTGCGCCATCTATGGCGTACAAAGGTTCGCTGTAACGCTCAGTATCTGTTGCATAATTTCTCTTTAAACCGACTCCGGCCTGAACAGAAAATGATGCAATAGAAAAGAGGTGCTCAAGCCTGTAGCACCACAACACGGTCGCCGACCTTGACGCGATCATAGAGATCAATCACGTCATGGTTCATCATCCGCACGCAGCCCGATGACATGGCCTGACCAATCGACCATGGCTGATTGGTGCCATGCAGGCGAAACATGGTGTCATTGCCTGCCCGATAGAGATACATGGCCCGCGCACCCAGCGGATTGTTTGGCCCGCCGGGCAGACCGCCCGCGTATTTCATGTTCTTTTCCGGGTCGCGGCGCAGCATGTTGGGTGTTGGCGTCCATGTCGGCCATTCAGCCTTGCGGCCAACATAGGCGTTGCCAGCCAGCGCATAGCCATTGCGGCCAACGCCCACGCCATAGCGCATGGCACGCCCCTCGCCCAACACATAATAGAGCCGCCGGGCGGGTGTATCGACCACCACGGTTCCCGGTGCTTCCTGTGTTTCATAGGCAACTTCCTGACGGCGCAGTTCTGGCGGAATCTTGTCCAGCGCCACACGCGGCAGCGGGTGCGGCTCATCCAGCTTGTCACCGTACAGGGCTTGTTGCGCAACCTGTTGGCTGGTGGTGCATCCAGCCAGAAACAAGGGCATACCAAAAATCAGGCCGCGCCGGGAGAGTGTCATGATTCCGCCTTTTATGAGTCGTTTTCGTGGCCGGAAAATATTGGATTTATGGTTAATAGACCGTTAAAATGTTAGGGATTTCTCATGCGAAAGAGCGCTCACGCATTTGTGCTTTGTGGCAGGCTTTCGCCAACACCATCTGCTTGACTTTGATAAAAAACAGGCGCAGCAAGCAATCACGCGCACGGTTTTCGGGGCGCGGATACCAACGGAGTCATCTTTAAGATGCCAAGCGACAGTAGCAGTCGATTGTGTTTGCCGTACGCGGCCACCTTGCTCTGACGTCTCCGTCAGCTTGCCCGGTTGGTTGCGCTACGGCGGATCGACGGAAAGGCGAGCATAATGAACATCCAACGCTTTCCCATGAAGGCGGGCAACGCTGCCCGCCACCTTCTCAACGACAGCCTCAATGCTGTCAGCATCACCGAGCGCATTGAACAGCTGAACCGGCTGGATGTGGAAGAGGCTGCACGCCTTCTCGACAGCCTGCCACAGCCAAAAGCCCTGCGCATCATTGCACGGCCTGAGCTGAATGACGCTGCCGACATTATTGCGGCTCTGCCATCAGACCACGCCGTGCGGCTTTTGAAAGCCACGGCCCATGACCGTGTGGCCGATATTTTTCAGGAGATGGATGAGCGCTGCCGCGTGGCGATTTTCGCACGCCTCGACCCCGCAACGGCCCACGCGGTTGAGCATCTGATGGCCTATCCGCAGCGCACAGCTGGCTCGATCATGACCACCGAATTTGTCAGCGTTACGGATAATTTTACCGTTGGCGAAACGCTTGCCCATGTGCGCATGGTGGAAAACGCCAGTGAAACCGTCTATGCCATTTATGTGCTGGATCAGATCAGCAAGCGGCTGATTGGCGTGGTCTCCCTGCGCCGCCTGATCACCGTGCCAGTTGAGGCCTCAATCCTCTCGGTTGCCCAGCGCAATGGCGTGGTAACCGCCTGCGGCATGACCCCGCAGGAAGAAGTGGCCCGAATGATTCGCCGCAACAATCTGCTGGCACTGCCCATTGTCAACGAAGATGGCATGATGCAGGGCATTGTGACCGTCGATGACGTGATTGACACGATGATTGCCGACACCACCGAAGATGCCCAGAAATTTGGCGGCATGGAAGCGCTCGGCAAGCCCTATATGCAAATCAGCTTTGCCGGCATGATCAAAAAACGCGCTGGCTGGCTGGCAGCCCTGTTTCTGGGGGAAATGCTCACGGCCAGCGCCATGCAATATTTTGAAGGCGAACTGGAAAAGGCCGTGGTGCTGACCCTGTTCATCCCGCTGATCATGAGTTCTGGCGGCAACTCAGGCTCACAGGCCACATCACTGATTATCCGGGCCTTGGCCGTTGGCGAGCTGAAACTCTCCGACTGGTGGCGGGTTGCCCTCCGTGAATTGCCCACTGGCATCACACTTGGGGCCATTCTCGGCCTCGTCGGTTTTGTGCGCATTGCCCTGTGGCAGCACATGGGTCTCTATAACTACGGCGATCACTGGCTGCTGGTCGGATTCACCGTATTTGCGGCCCTGATCGGCATTGTCACCTTCGGCTCCATGGCAGGCTCCATGCTGCCCTTCCTGCTGCAACGCCTGCGCCTTGACCCCGCCAGCGCCTCTGCCCCGGCTGTGGCGACGCTGGTGGATGTGAGCGGGCTGGTGATTTATTTCACGGTAGCGCTGGTGATTTTGAGCGGGACGTTGTTGTAAGGGCCCCGTTTCTCACGCAATTCGAAAGCCGCCAGAATTGATGCTTGGGCGGCTTTCAACAGTTGAACCAGAAAAACATCGTGTAGTATGCGTGATGGCTTAAAGCCTGTCGCAGTGAATAGGATTCACTGCGACAGGCTTTAGCTCTTTCTTTTTCGCATGTACGTTATCGTTTTATTGAGGACAATAAAACGCGACATGCTGTAGAGGCCGGGATCACTCCCGGCCTCATACCTTAAATCCCGTCGATTCCCCGCACCCAACCATGCGGATCATTGCTCTTGCCGCGCTGGATATTGACCAGTTGCTCGCGGATTTTGGTGGTCACAGGGCCGGTTTCGCCGGTGCCAATCTGGAAGCTGCCTTCGGTGAATTTGACTTCGCCAATGCCCGCCACCACAGCGGCGGTGCCGCAGGCGAAGGCTTCTTTCAGCTTGCCGCTCAATGCATCAGCCTGCCATTCCGCAAAGGAATAGGGCCGTTCATTGACCGTTACGCCCTGATCTCTCAGCAGCGACAGCAGGGAATTGCGGGTGATGCCGGGCAGGATGGTGCCGCCCAATGGAGGCGTGACCAGTGAGCCGTCATCCATGACGAAAAACACGTTCATGCCGCCCAGTTCTTCAACCCATTTGTGCTCGGCAGCATCCAGAAACGCCACCTGATCGCAACCATGGGACACCGCTTCCGACTGGGCAATCAGGCTTGCAGCGTAATTGCCGCCGCATTTGGCCGCACCCGTGCCGCCCGGAGCGGCGCGGGTGTAATTTTCCGACACCCAGATTTTCACCGCCTTGGCACCACCCTTGAAATAAGGACCAACCGGCGAGGCAATCACGCAGAAAATATAATCGCGCGCCGGGCGCACGCCCAGAAAGGCTTCAGTGGCAAACATGAAGGGTCGCAGGTAAAGGCTGCCCTCACCTTCTGGAATCCACTTGGCATCGGTTTTAACCAACCTATCAATGGCCTCCAGAAACAGTTCTTCTGGAATTTCCGGCATGGCCATGCGCGTGGCCGATTCGTTGAAACGGCGGGCGTTTTCATCGGGGCGAAACAGCACAACGCGGCCTTCTGCGGTGCGGTAGGCCTTCATGCCTTCGAAAATTTCCTGCGCGTAATGCAGCACGGCGGCGGCCGGATCAATGGCAAACGGGCCGCGGGCGGTAATTTCTGCGTCGTGCCAGCCCTTGTCCACATTCCAGTGGATCACGGCCATATGATCCGAAAACAGCGTGCCGAAACCAAGGCTTTCAAAGGCCTTGACGCGCGCCTCTTCGGGCATCGGATTGGCATTGGGCTTGATGGTAAATTCCAGTGGGGCTGCGGCAGACATGGCGGGTGACCTCTTAGAAAATCGATCGATAGGTCAGTATTGCTGACCTATCGATCTTTCACTATAGACGATCATCATCTTTCACAAGCCTTTTCAAGGCCAAACCGTGTATTCGCAGCAAAATATTACATGTCTGGATAAACTGGTCCTTCGCCTGTTTTTTTCAGAACGGAGGTTCGTGCGGACCATTTCATCCAAACTCTCTGCCTGCCAATGAAACCTATCCCGACATCTGACGATGCCGGGGGGCATTGGCCTACATGTTTGGATAAACTGGTCCTTCGCCTGCTTTTTCAGAACGGAGGTCCGTGCGGACCATTTCATCCAAACTCTCTGCCTGCCAATGAAACCTATCCCGACATCTGACGATGCCGGGGGTCATTGGCCTACATGTTTGGATAAACTGGTCCTTCGCCTGTTTTTCAGAACGGAGGTCCGTGCGGACCATTTCATCCAAACATTACATGTTTGGATAAACTGGTCCTTCGCCTCCTTGTGGCGGCACCCAGGTGATGTTCTGGTTCGGATCCTTGATGTCGCAGGTTTTGCAGTGAACGCAGTTTTGCGCGTTGATCACGAAACTCTTGTCGCCATCCTTTTCCACCCATTCATACACCCCGGCGGGACAGTAGCGGTTGGATGGGCCATCAAACACGCCAAGCTCGGAGGATGTCTGCAAGGCCAGATCCTTGACCTTGAGATGCACCGGCTGGTCTTCTTCGTGATTGGTGTTGGATAAAAACACCGATGACAGCCGATCAAACGTCAGCACGCCATCCGGCTTGGGATAGACGATCTTCTTGTGCTTTGCCGCTGGTTCAAGGCAGTGAGCGTCAATCTTGCCATGCTTGAGCGTGCCAAAAATTGATACGCCAAACAGCTGATTGGTCCACATGTCCAGCCCGCCCAGCGCCACACCAATGGCAGTGCCAAATTTCGACCACAGTGGCTTCACATTGCGCACTCGCTTGAGATCCCTGCCGATGTCGCTGTCGCGCCAGCTGTTTTCGATCTCGATCGGCTCATCATTGGCCCGACCTGCCGCAATGGCTTGCGCGATCTTTTCTGCCGCCATCATGCCAGACAGCACGGCATTATGGCTGCCCTTGATGCGTGGCACGTTGACCATGCCCGCCGAACAGCCCAGCAGCGCCCCACCGGGGAAAGACAGTTTCGGCACCGATTGATAGCCGCCTTCGGTGATCGCGCGCGCACCATAGGAAATGCGCTTTGCCCCTTCAAACGTATCACGAATGACTGGATGCGTTTTAAAGCGCTGAAACTCTTCAAACGGGTAAAGATAGGGGTTTTTGTAATTCAGATGCGTCACAAAACCAACCGCCACCTGATTGTCTTCCAGATGATAAAGGAAGGAGCCGCCACCGGTCTTCATATCCAGCGGCCAACCGAAGGAGTGCTGCACCAGACCCGGTTTGTGATGCTCGGGCTTGACCTGCCAAAGCTCCTTGATGCCAAGGCCGAATTTTTGCACATCGCTATCGCGTGACAGATCAAATCGGGCAATCAACTGCTTGGCCAGCGACCCACGCACGCCCTCGCCAATCAGCACATATTTGCCCAGCAGCTCCATGCCACGGGTATAATTGGGACCAGGCTCACCGTTTTTCTCAATGCCCATATCGCCCGTGGCCACGCCAATCACCGCACCGGCGTCATTATAGAGCACTTCAGTCGCAGCAAAGCCGGGATAAATGTCCACGCCGAGCGCTTCGGCGTGGCCTGCCAGCCAGCGACAGACATTGCCGAGTGAGACAATGTAATTGCCGTGATTGTTCATCAACGGTGGCATCAACACATTGGGCAGACGAATCGATCCAGCCGGACCGAGAAACAGGAAATGATCCGCCGTCACTTCGGTCTTGAAAGGATGATCCGCCTCATCGCGCCAGCCGGGCAACAGCCTGTCAACCCCAATCGGGTCAACCACGGCACCGGACAGAATATGTGCGCCCACTTCAGCGCCTTTTTCCAGCACGACCACGGACAGTTCAGGATTAACCTGTTTCAGGCGAATCGCCGCAGAAAGGCCTGCCGGCCCGGCTCCAACAATCACCACATCAAATTCCATGCTTTCGCGCTCTGGCAGCTCTTGTTCGCTCATGTGTTCTCTCCGCTCAGCGTCGTCCCAGTCTTGTTCTCTTACTTGTCAAATCATTCCCACCTTGTCGAGCCACGTTACCGCCGACAGCTTCGGGAAATTTTCGCACGTTAGTATGACGTAAGAGAATAGCTTTCTCTTACGTGCACGTAAACTATCTGATCGTTGTCCTGCGTAATTGCCAAAATTGACACCTCTGTCCATTCCATGCAAATCGAGGCGAGCGGATCCTGGGGGCTAATATGACCAAATACACGAGTGAAGACGTAGCAGAGCTGGCCAATACCATTCAGCAGGCTGAAGGACGTTTTATCTTCCTGACCGGCGCTGGCATGTCCATTTCTGCCGGAATTCCGACAGCGCAGGGGATCATTCAAGAGATCCATCAGAAATTTCCGCAGCGTTTTGACCGCATGGATGCGAAGTCCAAATGGGACTATTACCTGTGTATGCAAAAGCTGCCGCCAAGTGAAAGAAAGCGCCTGTTAAGTGCGCATCTTTCCGCTTCAAAGATCAATTGGGCGCATATTGCTCTGGCTGGCATGATCAAGGCCAATCTGGTCAAGCGCGTTGTCACCTTCAATTTTGACAATGTTCTGGCCCGTGCCTGCGGTCTGCTGGGTCAGTATCTGGCAACCTACGACTATGGCGTAGCGCCCAATGAGAGAACAGATTTCATTGCAGATCCAGCAATTGTTCATCTTCACGGCCAAGGTGCAGCGCAAGTGATGAAAAATTCGGTGGCTGAGGCTGAGCTTCACGCAAAGAAAATCGAACCACTTATGTCGGATGTGTTTGCAGACAACCATCTGATTGTTCTTGGATACAGTGGTCGCACCGATCATATCTTCCCATTGCTTGAAAAATACTACACCGGCGAAACCCACATCTATTGGATTGGCCACCGCGAAGAGCCGGAAGCTCACCTGACATCCCTTTTGTCGCAGGATTACTGCCACTATCTTGGCGGAGCCGATGCCGACCGATTCATGATTGATCTTGCACAGGAGCTTTATTGCTTCCCGCCGGAGGTCATCGCCGATCCTGCCAGCCATCTGATTTCGGAACTGGCTGAGATTACGGCCTTTCCGCTGGAAAAGATCGATGCTGCCAAAGATATTCTCAGCGGCACCATTGAGCGCTTGCGCGAGCATCAGGGCGCTTTGAAATTGTCCTTCGTGCAGAGTGCCGTTTTGCAGGGTCGCCCGGAAGATATTATCTCGCAGAATGAAGACTCTCTGGACTATGGAGACCGGAAGTTCCTTGATTCGAAAAAGGATAGCGACATCCATGCCTGGGCGCATTTCTCGAAAGGCTATCGCCTCAGCAAAAGCTCCGAGAAAGCCAATGATCTTGAACTGCTGATCAACGCCACAGCCGAGTATGGCAAGGCTGTCAGCCTCAAGCCGGACTTTGCCGAAGCCCTCAACAATTGGGGTATTGTTTTGGCAAAACAGGCGTGGATTCAACAGGATACAAGCCTGTTCACGCAGGCTGTGGAAAAATTCCAGCGCGCCAACCAGATCAGGCAGGATGATCCCGGCACCCTTAACAACTGGGGCAACACCCTTTCCGATCTGGCAAAGATCAAGCAGGACGAGACCCTGTTTGTACAGGCCTGCGAGAAATATCAGCGCGCCAATCAATTGCGGCCTGATTCGCCCGGCACATTTAACAACTGGGGCAATTCACTGGCCAATCTGGCGGCGCTGCAACAGGACGAAGGCCTGTTTATTCAGGCCATTGAGAAGTATGAGCGGGCCAACCAGCGCCGGGAAAATCATCCGGGCACATTCAACAACTGGGGCAACGCACTGACAAACCTTGCAAAACTCATGCAGGATGAGGATTTGTTCCGACAGGCCATTGAGAAGTTTGAGCGCGCCAATGAGCTTAGCCCGGAAGATCCGGATACATTCCAGAATTGGGGGAATGCCCTGACAAACCTTGCCAAGCTCAAGCAGGATGAGGAGTTGTTCAAGCTGGCAATCGAGAAGTTTGAACATGCGAATCAGCTCAGTCAGAATCGCAGTAGCGCACTAGAGGATTGAGTTTTCTGTCACAATTTGGCACGATAACGTTAACGGCATAGGGATCTTCGTTCACCATGAGCGAAGGTCCCGGTTTATAACTGTTAATTTTGACTCACAAATTTTAAGCTAAATTGCGTGTTTTGCAGCTCCAGCCTGCGAACAAGACCACGCAATTTTGCATAGCTCCGGGGTTTGCACGTCAAACAGCCCGCTGTGCGGCAACCAACAGACAAAGGACATCACCATGGATCTTGGAATTTCCGGCAAACGCGCTCTGGTTCTCGCAGCGTCGCGGGGACTGGGGCATGGAATTGCCAGGGCGCTGGCCGCCGAAGGCGTGCAGGTGCTGATCTGTGGCCGCACGGAAGAAAAGCTCAAGGTCAATTGCGCTGACATCATTTCCGCCGGTGGCAAGGCCGATTATGTGGTGGCAGATCTCAGCGACGCCCATTTTGTCGAGACCGTGGTGCAGGCTGTGGCCGACAAGCTGGGTGGCATTGATATTCTGGTCAACAACACCGGCGGACCAACACCGGGCACGGCCGAAGAGATGAATGCAGAAAAGCTCTACAGTTTTTTCCAATCCATGGTCGTGCGGATCATCACCCTGACCAATGCGCTCTTGCCGCAGATGAAAGCCCAAGGCTTTGGCCGTATTCTCACAGTTGCTTCATCAGGCGTCATTGAACCAATTGGCAATCTGGCCCTGTCCAACACATTGCGCGGTGCCTTGGTGGGATGGAACAAGACGCTGTCAACGGAAGTCGCCGGTTTTGGCATTACGGCCAATCTGCTGTTGCCGGGGCGAATCCATACGGACCGCATTGATGAACTGGATCAGGCAAACGCAGCCCGACAAGGCACGTCGTTGCAGGACGTGCGCAGCGCATCACTCAAGACAATTCCCGCCGGGCGTCTCGGCACTGTCGATGAGTTTGCAGCAGCCGGTGCTTTTCTGTGCTCCACCCCTGCCAGCTACATCACCGGCATCATGCTGAGAGTTGACGGCGGTGCCGCCAAATCGCTTTAAAAGCGACATCAAAAATGGTGACGAATAATCAAATTCATCACCAAATCGCTTCCATTACAATAATTTAAGGAAATCTCACCGCTTATTGATGGAAAAGCGGGGACTCTGTTATTTTTGTATCGCACAATTTGATTGATGATAGGCTCACGAACAATCCTCGCTTTATCAGGCTTTCAAAATGAAAAAATTCTGGGCTGCTTCCAGTATCTTAGCAATCCTCGCCGTTGGCGGCTGGCTTTACCGCGATCAACTGCCATTCCTTGCCACGCTGAATCACAGTCAGGAGCATAAAGAGGCAAAAGCCAGCGACAGGCCATCAACACAAGGCACGAACCATGCCGGCGGCGGCAAACGCAACGGCGGACCAACATCCGTAAAAACCATTGCAGCCACTGTGGGAAATCTGCCGATGGATGCAACGGCAACCGGATGGGCTGAGGCCGAAGACATCACCACAATTGCGGCACTTCAGGATGGGTTGATTGAGGATATTGTCGCCAAGGATGGACAGGACATCAAGGCTGGCCAGTTGATTGCCAGAATGGATGATCGTGTCGCACAGGCCGCCGTTGATAAGGACCGTGCCAATATTGTCAGCGATCAGGCCAGCCTTGTCGAATATGAAACAGCGCTTCAACGTGCAGAAAGCCTGGTCAAGCAGAATGCGCAATCGCAGCAGACGTACGATCAGGCAAAAGCTGCCCGTGATTCGGCGATCGGAAAGGTTGACGCCGACAAGGCGACCCTGGCCTCTGATCTGGTCACACTGGACCATACAAAGATTCGTGCCCCTTATGATGGGCGTCTCGGCAGCATTCAGCTGAGCAATGGAGCCTATGTCAGCGCAGGCACGGCGATTGTGACAATTACGCGCTACAATCCGATTTACATCAAATTTCCAATGCCACAGCGCTATCTGCCGCAATTGCACAAGGCGTTTTCAGGCAATCCGGTTGCCGTTGATGTCGATCCGGCTGCCACAGGCGGCGTGCCCGTGCGTGGCAAGCTGTCATTTTTCGACAATAGCGTTGACAGCTCCTCTGGCACCATCACGGTCAAGGCCGAATTCCAGAATGACAAGGGTCTGATCTGGCCGGGCCAGAGCGCCAATGTCACCGTGCGTTTTGTGACCGATGAACAGAACATCATCGTGCCAACCGTGGCTGTGCGCCCCGGCGCAGATGGATTTTTTGTCTATACCGTGGATGACAAGAGCAAAGTCCACGCCACCAAGGTCGAGGTCGCCCGCAGCAATGGTGATTACACCGCCCTGTCTTCCGGTCTGAAGGAAGGTGATCATGTGGTTGTGGAGGGGCAGGTGCAATTGTCCGACGGCCAGACCGTACTGGAACAGTTTGGCAACGGGCAAGCAGGCGGCAACCGCCAGAACGTGGCTGAAAACATGCCGAAGGATGTGACCCGATGATCCCTGCTTTCTGCATTAATCGCCCTGTTGCCACCATTCTTCTGGCAATTGGCATTGTGTTGGCCGGGCTTGCCGGATACCGACTCTTGCCCGTTGCGGCCTTGCCAAAGGTGGATTTTCCAACCATCAACGTCTCATCGACGCTTTCGGGTGCCTCGCCCGAAACCATGGCAACATCGGTTTCAACACCGTTGATCAAGCAGTTTGAAACCATTCCCGGGATCAGCGAAATCAGCGCCAGCAACTCACTGGGTAACAGTTCCATTGTTATCCAGTTTGACCTTAACCGCGACATTGATGCCGCCGCCGCCGACGTGCAGGCCGCCATTTCGCGCGCCACCCGGCAATTGCCCAGCAATATGACGACAGCCCCCAGCTATCGTAAAAGCAATCCTGCCGATGCACCCGTACTGCTGCTGGCCGTCAACAGCGATGAAATGCCGCGCTCTCAGGTGGATTCCATTGCTGAAAACATCATTTCTCCCCTGCTTTCGACATTGAATGGCGTGGCGCAGGTCAGCATTTATGGCTCCCAAACCTATGCCGTGCGCATTGGTGTAGATCCATCCAAATTGCAGGCACGCGGGCTTGGCGTTGATACGCTGACAACGGCCATTGCCAATGCCAATAACCAGACGCCGGTTGGCTCCCTGTCCAACGCTGAGCAGCAGATAACCATCAATGCCAACAGCCAGCGCACCAATGCGGAGGAATTCAAGACATTGGTTGTGGCCAACAGCAATGGCGCACCAATCCATCTGTCCGATGTTGCCAACGTTACGGACAGTGTTGCCAATCTGGATGCCGGAAGCTGGTTTGATGGCAAGCAGGCGATTATTCTGGCGGTTCAACGTCAGCCAGATGCCAACACCGTCGAGGTTGTTGATGCAATTCTGGCAAAATTGCCTGCCTTGAAACAGCAATTGCCACCGTCGATCAAAATCAATGTCATGAATGATACATCCAAATCGATCCGCGAATCGATTCATGATGTGCAGTTCACCCTGTTTCTCACGATCGGTTTGGTTGTTCTGGTCATCTATCTGTTTACCGGCCACCTGACCGCAACGCTCATCCCCGGCCTAGCTGTGCCATTATCGCTGATTGCCACATTTGGCGGCATGTATATCCTGGGTTACAGCGTTGATAATATTTCACTTCTGGGATTAACCCTGTCTGTGGGTCTGGTGGTGGATGATGCCATCGTCATGCTTGAGAATATTCTTCGATACAAGGAACAGGGAATGCCCGCGCGCGAGGCAGCCCTGAAAGGCGCTGCCGAAGTCAGCTACACCATTATTTCCATGTCCATTTCGCTTGTGGCGGTGTTTATCCCGATTCTGCTGATGGGCGGTGTTGTGGGTCGGCTGTTCAACGAATTTGGCATGGTGGTGACGCTGGCCATCATGGCGTCCGTTGTGGTGTCATTGACCATTACCCCCATGCTCGCAGCACGTCTTTCCGCACACTCCAGCAATCCTCCATTGATTGTCCGCTGGTTTGATGCCGGATTTGCCAAGACATTATCAGGATATGACAGCGCTGTGGCATGGTGCCTGAAGCATCGCACCACGGTGATGGTGGCTTTTGTGCTGTCAGTAGTCAGCTCTGCATGGCTGTTCCATGTTCTGCCATCCAGTTTCTTTCCGCAGGAAGACACCGGGCGCCTGTCCATTTCCACCCGTGCCCGTGAGGATATTTCCTACGGTGCCATGCGGGCCTTGCAGGATCAGGTCGCAGACGTGGTTAAAACCAATCCAGCCGTTGATCATGTCACCTCCATCGTCGGAGGGAGCGGTCGCAGCCCACTGAACAATGGTACAATCTTTGTACAGCTCAAGGACAAGGATCAGCGCCCGCCTCTGGCAAGCACCATCAATGACCTGCGGCAGAAGCTCTCTACAATTGCAGGCATAAAGAGCTATATCACCCCACAGCAGAACCTGCGATTTGGCGGACGCAGCACTGCCAGCCAGTATCAGCTGGTCATTCAGGCCCTGAATGCCAAGACGACAGATGAGTGGTCATCCAAAATTCAGACCGCACTGCGCGGTGATCCGATGTTTACAGATGTGACAACGGACGCACAGAATGCCGCCATTGCTGCCGACATCAACATTGATAACAGCAAGGCTGCCGCCTTTGGCATTACCAATGACCAATTGCGCAAGACACTGGAAATGGCGTTCAGCGGCTATACGGCAGCACAGATTCAATCAACGGGTGACAGCTATGACGTGATCGTGGAGTTTGACCGGACACGGCAATGGGACGACCAGTTCCTGCGCGACATTCTTGTCAGGTCATCGTCCACAGGCACGCTGGTACCACTCTCCAACTTCGCCACAGTCGTGCGCAAAACGGCACCCGTCACCATCAACCAGACGGGTCAGTTGGTCTCAACCACCGTATCCTTCAATCTTCCTGATGGCGTCTCGCTGAGCGATGCGACCGCCAAGATTGACAGCATCAAGCAGGAGATTGGCGTTCCCAATGATGTCTTCACCTCTTATGGCGGCACGGCGGCGATTTTCGAACAATCACAGGGCAATACCGGCCTGCTGATTTTGGCAGCCGTTATCACCATCTATGTTGTGCTGGGTGTTTTGTATGAAAGCTTCATTCATCCGCTCACCATTCTGTCCGGTCTGCCCGCAGCAGCGCTTGGCGCGCTGCTGGCTCTCAAGGTGATGAATTTCGATATGTCGGTCATCGCCCTGATTGGCTTGCTGATGCTGATCGGCATTGTCAAAAAGAACGCGATCATGATGATCGACGTGGCAGTGGAGCTTATCCGCGAACATGGGGAAACCCCGGCAAAGGCCATTCACGAGGCTTGCGTGCGGCGTTTCCGCCCGATCATGATGACCACCTTCTGCGCGCTGCTGGGAGCATTACCGATTGCAGTGGGCCACGGTGCCAGCTCCGAGTTGCGCCAACCTCTGGGCATTGCCGTCGTTGGTGGCCTGCTGGTATCGCAATTGTTGACGCTGTTCATCACGCCGGTGATCTTCGTGGAAATGGATCGTCTGGGCAAATTCGTGACGCGGCTGTTTTCTCGTAACGCTGATCATCACCCCGCCAACAGCGAAAACGGAACGTCAAAGCCTGCTATTGCTGCTGAATAATAAACCGGAGAGCAAAACATGGTTGCCTTGCGTCGTATATTAACAGTGATCGGCGTTGTTGCTGTGGCCATAGGGTTGTTGTGGATGGCGCAAGGCGCAGGTATTTTTCCCTATCCATCCTCCAGCTTCATGATCAATCAGACACCCTGGATTCTCCGGGGTGGACTTCTGGCGGGGTTCGGTCTTCTTCTGACCTGGGGATCAGGGCGACTTATTCGATGATCTGCCTGTCAACAGGCCCAGATGAGACTTCAGGAAACGACAAATAAACCAACATATTGCTAGCCCGTCTGATTTAAAATCCATCAGACGGGCTGCAAAATGCTTGCATGACGTCCCGCGCCATGCCATCACGCCGCTCCTGCTGCGGAGCCGGGCTTTTGTCAATCATCTCCGCCGCACCACTCACACTCAAAACGCCGCACGTCACAAGACGTTTGATGGGCTTTGAAAACCTGTACATGAGGAGCAATAACCATGGCCAAAGCGCTTGGGCTTGATTTCGGCACAACAAACACGGTTCTTGCCCTGACAGATGATGGTGTGAGCAGCAATTCCGTCAGCTTCACTTCATCGGCAGGCACTGCTGACAGTATGCGCACGGCACTGTCGTTCATGAAGGATGCGAAACTCGGAGCCGGTGCCTTGAAGGTTGAGGCCGGGCACGCCGCCATTCGCCAGTTTATTGACAATCCCGGTGAAGCCCGTTTTTTGCAATCCATCAAGACATTCGCGGCCTCAGCCCTGTTTCAGGGAACATTGGTTCATGCCCGCCGCTTTCAGTTTGAAGACTTGATGGAAGTGTTTCTGAAGCGGTTGCAAGCCTATGCTGGCGATGGCTGGCCTGCGCAAGCCGACCGTATCGTGACAGGCCGCCCTGTGCATTTTGCCGGTGCCTCTCCCAACCCGGATCTGGCCATGCAGCGCTATAACACGGCACTGGTGCGGCTGGGCTTTCCCGAAATTCACTACGTCTATGAACCAGTGGCCGCTGCATTTTATTTCGCTCAGCACCTGACGCAAGATGCCACCGTTCTGGTTGCTGACTTTGGCGGCGGCACCACCGACTACTCGATTATCCGCTTTGAGCGCAGTGGTGGCAAACTCTCTGCCGTGCCGGTTGGCCATTCTGGCGTTGGCATTGCGGGCGATCAGTTTGATGCCCGCATCGTTGATCATCTTGTTGCCCCTGAAATTGGCAAGGGCAGCACGTTCAAGAGCTTTGACAAGATTCTCGACGTCCCGAGCAATTATTACACCAGCTTTTCGCGCTGGAATCAGCTGTCCGTCTTCAAATCCTCCAAGGAATTTGCTGATCTGAAGCAGCTCGTGCGCCAAAGTCTGGAGCCGGAAAAGCTGGAACTCTTCATTGATCTGATCGATCACGATGAAGGCTATCCGTTGTATCAAGCCGTGTCAGCGACAAAAATGGCGCTGTCAGCGCAGGACGAGGCAGAGTTTTCTTTTGCGCCACTGGGCGCTGCGGGTCGCAAGAGTGTCAAGCGCTGTGATTTTGAGAGCTGGATTGCCGATGACCTTGCCCGTATTGAAGGCGCGCTGGATGATGTCCTGACCAAGACCAACACAGCCGCCGATCAGGTAGACAAGGTGTTTCTTACCGGCGGCACATCCTTCGTTCCAGCTGTGCGTCGGATTTTCACCGAGCGCTTTGCAACAGATCGCATCGAAAGTGGTGGCGAAATGGTATCCATTGCCCACGGCCTTGCCCTGATCGGCGAGCGCGATGACATTGACATGTGGACAGCGTGACCGGGGACGACGTGGATTCCGGTTTGCCACACGCACTCGGTTTCGATAAAAGAACCCTATGATCTCTGCCCGCGACATGACTGCCGCCGAACTCTCCGCCCTTCTGGCATTTCATGCCGACGCTGGCGTTGAGTGGCTTGTTGAAGATCAGCCGGTGGATTGGGTCGCCCGATTTGCTCTTGAACGGACTGCGCGAACAAAACAGGCGCAAGCCCCCTCTCCCGTAACGGCCAGCAACGCGCCAGCAAGCCAGCAGGCTGCGGCGCGTGACAAACCAGCACCAAGACCAGCACCGTCAATATCGGCGGTCATTCCCGACGAAACAGCAATCAGCGATGCCCGTCTGGCAGCCGCAGGTGCAAATTCTCTCACTGAGTTAAAGGCCGTGCTGGAGGCTTTTTCCAGTTGCAATCTCAAAACCAGCGCCCGCTCCACCATCTTCGCCGAAGGCTCAACCGACAGCGGGGTTATGGTAATTGGGCCCAATCCATCGGCTGATGATGACCGAGAGGGTCTGGCATTTTCCGGGCGCGCTGGTGGCTTGCTGGATCGAATGCTGAGTGCCATTGAGCTTTCGCGTGATGCGCTGCTATTGACCACTGCCATGCCGTGGCGCGCACCAGGCGACCGTATGCCAACCAAAACAGAAGCCGAAATATGCCGCCCCTTCATTGAACGGCAGATCGCGCTGGCAAAGCCGCGTGCCATTTTATTGCTTGGAAATTTCACCGCCCGGTTTTTCTTTGGCGGAAATGGCACAATTCACGCGCTCAGGGGCGATTGGCGCGATGTTGCCGCTGGCGACCATAGCACACGGGCACTGGCAACTTTTCATCCTCAGGAGTTGCTGTTGGCACCAGCAACCAAAGCCCTCGCCTGGCGTGATCTTCTGGCGTTCAAAGCTGCTCTCAATGCATGACATTCATGCCTGAAGCCTGCCCTGAAGCCTGCATTGCAAAAAACGCAGGGCAGCAATTGTTTTAGATCGATTGAAATTAAAATGCTGCAATGCAATATAATCCTCAGTCTTGGGAGGAGCGGCAGCAGGAACCATGACCATGACACGCCATAAACGCACCATCCATAGCCATTTTGAGACCCTGCGCTTTGCAATTCGCACCGCTCAGGGCAATCATAGCTATTTCCGCACAGGCTATGGCGCATTGGAACAATTGGCTATGCGGCCATGGCAAAGTCTGGATAGACAGAGCAGATCATGATCATGTCTTGGAAAGACCGCCCCCTTTGCATCATGTCAAACGCACGCCGCTCTCATGTTGGTTGACGAGATCGCGCTCTCAAAAGCGGCATCCAGAAAAGCAGACTTTATCGCAAGCCAGCCGCAATATTCCTGAAAAAAATCAGCCGATAACAAGGTTCTGCTTCCACGCTGGATTCCACTGCGCGCAATACAGCCATGCTCCTCAGCTTTTTTGAGGGTTCTTTGCAGGTGTGTGCGAGACATCAGGAAACGCTGCGCCAAAGCCGGGAGATTGAGCACGCCCAGATCATAAAAACCGTCTTTCAAAGATGAGCGAACAGCAAGCTCCAGAAAATGATCCATCACCAGCGCCCCGCATTCTGTCCACAGAAGAAGACCAATACGCTGTGACGGTTCCCGCCATGCGTCCTCCTCAATACAGCGACGGGCAAACTCCGGCTGCACTCTCAGCAACAGATCGGGCTGCAAATGGAAGCGCTCTGCACGATTGCCACCATCCACATGATCGAGAACGGCAAGATTGACTTCAAACCACATGTGCATGGCCTTGAGGCTCTGCTCACAAATATCATATCGCAGCGGACGCTGCCCACTGTTCAAAGCAATCCGAATGAAACGGTAGGAGCGCAAATTTTCCACATAATGATGCGCAGTATTTCGGCTGGCAATACCGGCACTGACAACCCAGTCACTCAGGCTGCTGGCCGTCATTCCGGGTCCTGTACCGCTGAGAGCATGGTCGGCATAGAGCGCAAAGCAGGCTTGCGTCAAAAGCCAACGCTGATGACACACGAGCGCCCGTGACAGTCGAGGACTTTCATCAAACTTCACGGACAATTGACGGGCCATCACAGCCAGCGCCTCTGCGAACCTCGGTGACGACGCAAGATAATCCTTTGTGAGAGACATTCAGTATCCGAATTTATGACCGACTTAAATGAAAAAAACAGGAAAATTGTTCATATAAAATAACATTTTATCACACTGACAAAATTCAACCCAATACAACCTACCCCGCCCTTGAATAAATTTTAATACAATTATCTCAAGTTATTAATTTTACCAAAAATATGAAAACATCGTAAAACCGACCTGAATAGCTTTATTTTATTTAATACTCAAAAACTGAAAATAAAATATCAGATCAGAATTTTTATATCAACGGTGCACACCATTGATAAGCGGCCTATTGCATAATTCTTTAAACCGGAATCGGTTTAAAGAGAAAATTATGCAGCAGATGACATGGGATTCGATAGACCATATCGCATGAACTTTTGCGATAAACCGCAAGAGCAGAAAAATGTCGCAGTCGACACAGTTCGGGTCTTTCGATAGTGCCATGTCATGAACAGAACATTCTGATGTGGCACTTGCGGCTCAGATCGTTTTGCGGCTTCTTAAACTGGACAACAGACATGTTTGGCAACCTCGCCTCCGTAGCAACCCTGATGCTGTCGACCCTGCTGATGATGGCGGGCTATGGATTGATGAATTATATGCTGCCAATCCGCGGTCTCGCTGAAGGCTGGTCGACATTTACCATTTCGATCATCGCCACGGGCTATACCTTTGGCTTTACCAGTTCCTGCGTCGTCACGCCAACTCTGGTGCAAAGGGTCGGACATGTGCGGGTGTTCTCAGCCCTCATCACCTTGCTGACTGTTTCGGTTCTGCTGTGTGCGCTGGTGGTGGATTGGCGCGCCTGGACCTTGTTTCGTGCGATTGCCGGCTTTGCCATCGCAGGATGTTATCTGATTATCGAAAGCTGGCTGAATGAGCGCAGCAACAATGACAATCGCGGCGCGTTTTTCTCCGTCTACATGATCACCACTCTGGCTGGCTCTATTGGCGGGCAATTTATTGTGCCTCTGGGAGACCCCCAAACCGTCACACTGTTTATTGTCTGCGCCCTTATCTTCTCCGCGGCTCTGTTTCCAACCGCGCTTTCAACCGCCCAGTCGCCTGCCCCACTCAACCAGGCCCGCTTTGATCTCAAGAAACTGTATCGTCGCTCACCGGTTGCCTTCATCGGCTCTCTGCTGTCGGGAGCCTTGTCCGGGACGTGGAGCAGTCTGGGAGCGGTTTACAGTCAACGGGTTGGCCTGACCACGACAGAGGGCGCAACATTGCTGGCCTGTGTACTTGCGGGCGGTGCGCTGGCGCAATTGCCGATTGGCCGCCTGTCTGATCGAATGGATCGTCGCAAAGTGATGGTCGCTGCTGGCCTGTTTGGCACCCTTTGCTGCATCATCATGATTATCCTTGGCGGAATTTCACCGCTTGCACTTTATATCTGTAGTTTTTTTGTCGGCACCGTGCTGTATCCGGTCTACTCGCTCAATGTGGCCCATGCCAACGACCTTGCAGAACCGGATGAATATGTGACAATTTCCAGCGCCATCATGATTCTCTATGGCTTGGGAACCGTGACGGGCCCGTTGTTGACAGGCGCATTGATGGAACAGATCGGACCAACAGGGTTACTGTGGAGTCTGGCAATCAGCTTTCTGATGTACGCAGGCTACGCTGGCTGGCGCATGACGCAGCGAATAGCGCCCGATGATGATCCGCACAAAACGGAATTTCAGTCTTTACCGCTTCCTCTTCGGGGAACGGACGTTGCATCCAGCGTCAGAACAGACACGCCATCGGCTTGAAAACAAACGCATCAGCCAACGGGTGCGGACGCTTTTCGAGCTGCCTTACGCTCAAGACCCAATTGATGTTCACGAAAAATAATGAAAATGCCTGCTCCGGCAACAATAACCGTGCCAATCAAGGTATGGATACTCGGCAGATCGCCAAACAGCGCATATCCAATCGCAGAGCCGAATAGAATTGAGCTATACTCAAACGGCGCAATGGTTGAAATATCAGCGTGACGATAGCTTTCCGTCAGCAAAATCTGTGCAATCCCACCACACACGCCCGCCAGAGCCAAAAGAGCAAGCTGGCCTGAAGAAAGCGAAATCCAGCCAAACGGAATGGATAGAAGGGACATCAACGTCGCAATGATGGAAAAATAGAGAACAATCGTCGCTGTTTTTTCCTCCTGCACCAGTTGCCGAACCTGCAACATGGCCGCAGCCCCCAGAGTGGCAGAGGCCAGCACGGCCAGCGCTCCCATACCAGCCGTTGAGGCCAGCCCGCCATCGCGCAGCAGTGTCAGTTTTGGCCATGAAATAATCACCACACCCAAAAGCCCGATAGCCACAGCCGACCAACGATACAGACGCACAGTTTCGCGCAAAAACACCGCCGCAAACACAACCGCGATCAACGGCATGGCGTAGCCGATTGCAATAGCATCGGGCATGGGCAGATGCACAAGCCCGTAAAACCCGCAGGCCATGGCACAAATGCCAATCAGGCCGCGCTTCACATGCCCGAAAATATTGGACGTGCTGAAACCAGTTCGAAGCTGACCGATCAAAGATAAATAAGCGAAAATCGGAATAAGCGCAAAGGCAGAGCGATAAAAGGTAATTTGCCCCGCAGGAATATCATCTCCGGCCAGCTTGATCGAGGTTTGCATTCCGACAAACACAGTCACCGACGCTATCTTGAACACAATACCCCTAAGCGGGTTTACAGGTGTTTCGCTATCCATGCACAAACTCGTAATGATCGAAAACCGTGCGCAAGATGAACAGCAAACGGCTCGCCTGAGGGGATCATATCCTTTCCCTTATCCGCTCGCATGATGCAACCCATAAGCCGGGAATAGATCGATCCTGCCCATCAAAGCAACGGCCAGCCCGACGATAAATCAAATTTAACCCCACAAAATAAAGGGGTTTTATCAGGAGAAATCGTCAAGATCTCAACCAATGCGACATGTGGCATTTTTTTGAAAAAAATGTCATCAAAGGTTGTGATTTTAGCAATCGTTCAGAAATTGCTGCCATAATCCATTGACTTACGCTGGCGCAATTCGTCAAAATGCTCGCGTTTATCGAATTTGCAATAGGACGATCGGGATTTATTAATGCGCACAGAAACAGGCCAGGTCATCAGCTTGGCGGATTATCGCCCCACCGATTTTATTCTCGAGCGCGTGGATCTCACGTTTGAGCTTGATCCAACCGAGACAAGAGTTGAAACCCGCCTGATCTTTCATCGCCGCGAAGGTGCAAGCGTTGATGCCCCATTGGTGCTGGATGGTGATGAACTGGTTCTCTCAAGCCTGCTGTTCGACCAGATCGAGGTGGAGGCTGAACGCTATACGGCGACCCCTGATACATTGACGATCCGCGATCTTCCAGCGTCAGTGCCATTCGAAATTACCATCGTAACCCTGATCAACCCGGAGGCAAATACACAACTGATGGGGCTTTACCGCTCCAACGGTATCTATTGCACCCAATGCGAAGCCGAAGGTTTTCGCCGCATCACCTATTTCCCGGACAGGCCGGATGTGCTGGCCGTCTACACCGTCAATATCATTGCCGATAAAGCCGCCAATCCGCTGCTGCTGTCGAATGGCAATTATCTGGGTGGAGCGGGCTATGGCGAGGGCAAGCATTTTGCTGCCTGGTTCGATCCACACCCCAAACCAAGCTATCTTTTTGCTTTGGTGGCCGGCGATCTCGGCGTGGTTGAAGATACATTCACCACGGCGTCTGGCCGTGATGTTGTACTGAAGATCTACGTGGAGCACGGCAAGGAACCCCGTGCGATCTATGCCATGGATTCCTTGAAACGCTCGATGAAATGGGATGAAGAGGTCTTCGGGCGAGAATATGATCTTGATATTTTCATGATCGTCGCCGTGTCTGATTTCAACATGGGGGCCATGGAAAACAAGGGCCTCAATGTCTTCAATGACAAATATGTGCTGGCCGATCCGGAAACGGCCACCGATGCCGATTACGCCAATATCGAAGCCATTATTGCCCATGAATATTTCCATAACTGGACTGGCAATCGCATCACCTGCCGCGACTGGTTCCAGCTTTGCCTGAAAGAAGGTCTGACCGTCTACCGCGACCATGAATTTTCGGCCGATCAACGCTCACGGGCTGTCAAGCGTATTGCCGAAGTGCGTCACTTGCGCGCTGAGCAGTTTGTTGAGGATTCCGGCCCTCTGGCGCATCCGGTTCGCCCCACGCAATACAAGGAAATCAATAACTTCTATACAACAACGGTCTATGAAAAAGGCTCGGAAGTCACGAGGATGATTGCCACCCTTCTTGGCAAGGATCTGTTCAAGAAGGGTATGGATCTCTATTTTGAGCGCCACGATGGCGATGCCGCCACCGTGGAGGATTTTGTCCAGTGCTTCGCCGATGCCTCAGGCCGCGATCTGACGCAGTTCTCACTCTGGTATCACCAGGCAGGCACACCACACATCACCGTGTCCTGCGCTTATGATAAGGCCGCCAGAACATTCACCGTCAATCTTGAGCAAATGGTGAAAGCAACGCCGGGCCAGTCGAGCAAAGCGCCCATGCATATTCCACTCTGCTACGCGCTTTTTGCGAATAATGGTGCCGCAATCGTGCCAGCATCCGTCAGCGGCGGAGATGTTACAGGTGACGTCTTGCATCTGACGGCACCTCAGCAGAGCTTCGTGTTCCACGGCATTGCTGAGCGCCCTGTTCTTTCGCTCAATCGCAGCTTTTCAGCCCCCGTTGCCTTGCATTTCAGCCAGTTGAGCGATGACCTGGCCCTGATCGCTCGCCATGAGACAGACCTGTTCAGTCGCTGGCAGGCGTTGACCGACCTCGCTTTGCCAGTGTTGTGCGAGGGAGCAAGACAGGTTCGCGCCGGGCAGCCCGTGATCTTCAACGATGCACTGAAACACAGTCTTCTGGCCATTGCCGCAGATGATACGCTTGAACCGGCGTTTCGCGCACAGGCACTGGCACTGCCAAGCGAAGCCGATATTGCCCGCGAGCTTGGTGTGGACATCGATCCTCAGGCGATCCATGCAGCCCGTCAAGCGATCATCAAGGACATTGCTACAGCCGGTCTTGATATTTTTACAGGCCTGCTTGATCAAATGACAACAGATGCGCCTTACAGCCCGGATGCCAAAGCCGCAGGACAACGCGCGTTGAAAAATGCGGCCTTAGGCTATGTGGTTCAGGCCGAAAACCAGCCTGCCAAGGCTGCTGAAGCCTATGCCAAGGCCGATAACATGACCGATCTGTCCCATGCCCTGACTGTCCTTGCCCACTATTTTTCCGGCACGGAAGAAGCGCAGGCGGCGCTTGCCAATTTTGAAACCCGCTTTGCTGACAATCCCTTGGTGCTGGACAAATGGTTTACCATTCAGGCCACAATTCCCGGCGATGATGGGCTGACACGCATTCAGGCCCTGATGCAAAATCAGAAATTCAATGCCGCCAATCCCAACCGGGTACGCGCCCTGATCGGGAGTTTTGCGTTTGCCAACCCCACAGGCTTTCATCGTGCCGATGGCGCGGCCTATACTATGGTGACCGCAGAAATTCTGGCGATTGACAAGCGCAATCCTCAGCTTGCAGCCAGACTGCTGACGTCGATGCGAAGCTGGAAATTGCTGGAGCCCATCCGGGCAGAAAAAGCCCACGCCGCCTTGGCAACCATTGGCAATGCAAACGGCCTGTCCAACGATGTGAGAGACATTGTCGACCGCATCCTGACGGCCTGAACCGACATTATTCTGAAAGACGGCGGGATTCGTCTTGCCGTCTTTTGTTGGCGTAAACATTGCGAATCACTTTACCGAGCTGAAAAAACAAGCTGTCAAATCCGAACTGCATTTCAAAAACGTGATTCTTCACAATGGGTTAACAAATGCTTAATTTTCGACTGGACACGAAGAATCGCAAATGATTCATTAGGTTAGATTCGGGCGAGCGGCGCGTTGAATCACACGATGGATCAAGGCGGGGATTATGGTGAACGTGCAGCGGGCAACCGCAGCCGATGATCGGTTGCGACACAAATTTTCTGGATTTGCGTCTCTTCTGAAGTCTGTCACGCATCAGAGTCATCCATTTTCAAAGGCAGAGCCCCTGTCTGCTGCCAGTTCTGTCACCAGCACAGACGCAGCTCTCAGGCAGATTATTCCGGTACTGGTCGTTGCCTTTCTGATCGTTGTTGCCTTGGCACGAGGATTGGGTCTGGTGTCCGAATATGGCCGGATGGAAAGCGCCATTCGTCATTCCACCGCAATGATGGCCTCAACGGCAGCGGCGGCCCTGTCGTCAGGGCCAGATACTCCCGCAACACTGGAGCGCCCGGTCGCAGAAGCACTGATCGCACGATTTCTTCCCAGCGATCTGGTCGACGACGAAAGCTTTGTTCTGCTGCTCAACCCCAATGGCCTGGTTGTTGCCGGGTCCAGCCGAGGCTCTGCCTTTGTTGGCTTGCATATGATGGACCTGTTTCCGGAAGTCGCCACCCTGAAACGGTTTGGTGACAAAACCGGAGCCATTGAAACAAACATCGGAGGCACGCGCCATATTGCGGTGCTGACGCCCACCGGCCAAGATGGCGCATTGGTGCTGGCGGCCCATTCTCTCAAATCCGCCGCCGATTACTGGCAGGCCGAAATTGCCCTGAATGTCACGTTGTTTTCAGCCATTTCCCTCATCCTGATGGGAGTTCTCTACGCCTATTTTTCGCAGGCCAAACGCGCCCGTGAGACGGCAGATGTGTTTGTCGAATCCAACCACCGGGTTGAAACGGCCCTGTCACGTGGGCGCTGCGGCCTGTGGGATTTTGACCTTGCGACTCGCAAGCTCGTCTGGTCGCAGTCCATGTTCGATATTCTTGGGCAAAAACCCTCCAGCAGCCCCCTCGCCTTTGCCGATGCTGCCAAGTTGATGCACCCGGAAGATGGCAATCTTTATGCTTTGGCGCGCACCATTGGCCGCAATGGCGACCGCCATATCGATCAGGTTTTCCGTATGCGCCATGTCAATGGTCATTACGTGTGGCTGCGCGCCCGCGCGCAAGTCATCCAAACCCAATCGGGCCGCCCGCATGTGATTGGCATTGCCATGGATGTCACCGAGCAGCACCGACTGGCCCAGCGCTATGCCGAAGCCGACCAGAGACTGGCCGACGCCATTGAAAGCACATCGGAAGCGTTTGTGCTATGGGACAAGAATGACCGGCTGGTGATGTGGAATGCGCATTTCCAGAAAGTATATGGCCTGCCAGATAGCATTCTGGTTCCCGGCGTTGAGCGCTCAAAAGTTGATGCCGCTGCCGCCCGACCGATTATTCAGCGCTGTATTGCCGATCCTGGTGCCAACGGCAGCTCACGTACAACAGAGTTGCAACTGGCTGACGAGCGTTGGCTCCAGATCAATGAACGCCGCACGCGCGATGGCGGACTCGTATCTGTCGGCACCGACATCACCTTGCTCAAGCGCCATCAGGAGCGATTGCGCGAGCAGGAACGCCGCCTGATGGCAACAATCGGCGATCTTTCCTCTTCCCAGAAAAAGCTGGAGCGTCAGAAAGCCGAATTGTCCGACGCCAACGAAAAATATCTGGCTGAAAAGCAGCGCGCCGAGGCGGCCAATAAGGCAAAATCAGAGTTTTTGGCCAATATGTCCCATGAACTGCGCACCCCGCTCAATGCTATTCTCGGGTTTTCAGAGATTTTATGCACCAATATGTTCGGCCCGATCGGCTCTCCCAAATATGACGAATATGCCCGTGACATTCACGATAGCGGCAGGCATTTGCTCAACGTCATCAACGACATTCTCGATATGTCGAAAATCGAGGCTGGTCACATGGTGCTGAAATGCGAAGCCATTGATTTCGCATCCCTGATCGATGAAACCCTGCGATTGACCACCGTATCGGCGATGAGCAAGAATATTTCCGTTGATCGCCGCATCAGTTCCGGCCTGACACTGACAGCAGACAGGCGGGCGATGAAACAGATCATGCTGAATATCCTGTCAAACTCGGTAAAATTTACCGATGCTGGCGGCAAAATATCCGTGCGCTCCTACAAAGTTGCAGGAGCGGTGCGGCTGATGATTGCCGATACCGGCATTGGTATTCCCCGGCAGGCCATCAGCAAGATTGGCCAGCCCTTCGAGCAGGTTCAAAGCCAGTATGCGAAAAGCAAAGGCGGCTCGGGCCTTGGTCTGGCCATCTCCCGATCTCTCACCATGCTCCATGGCGGCTCGCTGAAAATACGCTCCCGCGAAGGTGTCGGCACGGTTGTGGTCATTACCGTGCCAGACTCCACGACGACAATGCGGACTGCGCAAAACACCCCGGCTCAAACGCTGACAATGGCCTGAAAAATCCGCCGCACGGCTTTTGCCATGCGTTTCAGTTCCACTTCGAGGGATTTCACATCCGGGCAGTCTGACACCCGCAGCAAAAGATCAATCAGCCCCGCAGGCGCTTCAGCGGGTTGAAAATCACCATCAACGCAGGTGCGGATCACCTGTGACACCTCACTGTAAAACCGCAAAGCGGCCAGACACACCTCCAGATCATCCCGGTTGATCAGCGCCGCCCCCAGTGTTTTCAGGCTTTCCGCCGTTGTTTGACCGCGGGCAACTGTCAGTCCCTGTCCCGGCGCAATCAGCGCCAGATATTGCGCCAGAAACTCCAGATCAATCAGCCCCCCGGCCATGAGCTTGACATCGAAGGCATCCTTTGGCGGTTTTTCAGCATCAATCAAAGCCCGCATCTCGGCCACGTCCGTGGCAATTTTCTGCCGGTCGCGCTTTGCCGATAAAATGGCAGTCATGCTGGCCTCGGCCTGCACAATCAGCCCGGCGTCGCCCGTCACCATCCGGGCGCGGGTCAAGGCCATATGCTCCCACGTCCATGCTTCTTCTTTTTGATAGCGCTCAAACGCCTTGAGCCTTGTGGCCACCGGCCCCTTGTTGCCAGAGGGGCGAAGTCGCATATCCACCTCATACAGCACACCTTCAGCAGTGGGGGCCGAAAGTGCGGCAATCAATCGCTGGGTAAATCGGGTATAATAACGCACCGGGTCCAACGGCTTGTCGCCATCGCTGTCGCCCGAACCCTCCGGATAATCATAGAGAACAATCAGATCGACATCAGAACCCGCCGTCAGCTCAAACGAGCCGAGCTTGCCCATGCCCACCAGGGCCGCCTGCGCTCCGGCAATACGGCCATGGGCGCTTTCCATTTCCTGCTGAACGGCGCGAAAAGCCTGATCAATCACCAGATCGGCCAGATCCGTAAAGGCCCGCCCCGCCGTATCTGCGGCAATAGCGGCCGTTAACAGTCGAATACCGATCAGAAAGCGCTGTTCGGCGGCAAAAATCCGCAAGCGATCCAACAGATCCTCATAGTGGCGAACCCCAAGCAAAAACGCATCCAGCCGCTTTGACAGATAGGTACGGGTGGGCAGTTCTTCCAGAAGTGCCGGGTCCAACATGCCATCAAACACATGCGGACGACTGGCAATGATCGCGGCAAGGCGCGGAGCGGCGGCCATAATGGTGACAAGAAGGTCCAGCAGTGCCGGATTATTGCCCAGCAGCGAAAACAGCTGGATCCCCGCAGGCAGGCCCGCCAAAAATGCATCAAACCGCAACAGCGCTTCATCCGCCCGGCTGCTTTCGCCAAAGGCTTTCAGCAAACGCGGCGTCAATTCGGTGAGGCGCTCACGGGCCTCGACGGATTGCGTGGCGCGGTACCGGCCATAATGCCAGGTACGAATAACGCGGGATATGTCTTCGGGCCGCTTGAACCCCAGTTTTTGCAAGGTGGCGAGCGTATCGGGATCATCTTTCTGGCCGGTGAACACCAGATTGCCATCGATCGACAATCCATCCTCCTGCTCAAACAGGTGGGCATAGCGCCGCTCAACCGTCTTGAGCCGTTTTTGCAGGGCCTCTGAAAACCCTGCAACAGAGGCAAACCCCATCATCAAGGCAATGCGCTTCAACTCCGTTTCCGTGGTTGGCAAGGTATGGCTTTGCTCGTCATGCACCATCTGGATACGGTGTTCAACATCGCGCAAAAACCAGTAGGCCTCCATCAGCTCATCACGGGTTTCCGCGTCAATCCATTTGGCTTTTTCCAGTGCAGCCAGTGCGTTTTCCGTGGCTCTGGCCCGCAGTTCCAGCATCCGTCCACCGGCAATCAATTGCTGGGTCTGGGCAAAAAACTCGATCTCCCGAATGCCGCCGCGCCCAAGTTTGACATTGTGGCCCTTCACCGCAATCACCCCATGGCCTTTGTGGCTATGAATCTGACGCTTGATCGAGTGAATATCGGCAATCGCCGCATAGTCGAGATATTTGCGAAACACAAACGGCGACAGCTCTTTGAGAAACGCCTCCCCGGCAACCACATCACCGGCCACAGGGCGGGCCTTGATAAAGGCTGCCCGTTCCCAGTTTTGCCCGCGTCCTTCATAATAATGCAGCGCTGCCTCCAGCGGTACCGCAAGCGGTGTTGCACCCGGATCAGGCCGAAGCCGCAGGTCGGTGCGAAACACATAGCCATCCGCCGTGCGCTCCTGCAAGATGCGGATCAGGCGACGCATCATCCGGCCATAGGTTTCGGTGGCATCCTCCGGCTGGTGCAAAATACCCGCTGCTGGATCAAAAAACACCACAAGATCAATGTCAGAAGAATAGTTGAGCTCAAAAGCGCCAAGCTTGCCCATGCCCAGCACAATCAGGCCACTGCCTTTGGCCGGGACACCCGGATCATGCAGATGCAGCTTGCCCGCCTCGTGCCCTGCCAGCAACAGATGATCAATCGTGGCGGCAATGGTGGCATCCGCCATTCGGCTCAGCCAGAGCGTTACCTGCCGCGCATCAAAGATGCGGCCAAGATCAGCCAGTGCCAGTAAAAACGACAGCCCGCCTTTGGCGTGCCTGAGCCGGCTCATCACCACGGCCTCACTGGGCGGCAATGCGCCTGTCTCCGGCTGCCATGCCATGCGCGCCTGCTGCACCAGAGTTTCAAGACTGTGGTCAAGCGGTGCGGTGATGGCCAGTGTGACCAGCGCGGGCCAACGCGCCGCCATCTCGCGCACATGCGGCGATAATGTCAAAGCAGCAATGACAAAGTCTTTCAGCGGCGTGTCACCGGCCAAAAGATCAGCAATGGCCGGCTCGTGTCGCCCAAGTTCTTTCAATTGTGACAGTGCAGCCCGTGTCTCAACCTTGTTGAGCGGCCTGATCACGTCATGTACAACATCCGCAAGGCAAACGGATTTCTCGTCTGGCATGTATCCTCCAATCCTGCTTCATGATGACAGGTTGAAAAGACTTTATGCCGATACACGCGGAAAGACCATGGTGGCTGTCAGCCCCGGCATCTCCGCATTGTCTGCATCGGTGCTGCCCAGTTCCAGCCGCCCGCCATGCAGAGCCATTACGGCCGAGACCAGCGACAAGCCAAGCCCCGTGCCGGGTTTGCTGCGGCTTTCATCCAGCCGCACAAACCGCTTGACGGCATCGCCACGGCGCTCGAGAGGAATACCCGGTCCATGATCGGCAATGCTGAGGCGCACATCCCCCTGCGTTATGGTGAGGCTGACCCGGATCTGGCTGCCATCATCGCCCGCATACTTGATGGCATTGTCGAGAAGATTGAAGATTGCCTGTCCAATCAACTCACGATTGCCACGCACGGAGCCGCCCGCAGGAATATCGCTCACCAGCACATAGCCCGCCTCCTCGGCCACCGGCTCATAAAGCTCGGCGGTGTCAGCCGCAATCACCGACAGATCAAGATCGGAAAGCTCCGCCGCAATCGAGCCTGCCTCCACCCGCGAGATCATCAACAGCGCATTGAAGGTACGAATCAACTGGTCCGATTCGCCAATGATACCTTCCAGCGCGGCCTTGCGCCGGTCATCATCATCATGGCCCAGCGCGTCAGATGCCTTGTTGCGCAGCCGGGTCAAGGGTGTTTTCAGATCATGGGCAATGTTGTCAGACACCTGCCGCAGGCCTTCGTTAAGTTTTTCAATTCGCTCCAGCATCTCGTTCAACGATTGCGACAACCGGTCAAACTCATCGCCGGAGCCAGAAACAGGCAGCCGCTGGCCGAGATCACCTGCCATGATTTTCTTGCTGGCCGCCGACATCCGATCAATCCGCTTGAGCGCATTGCGGCCAATGGCAAACCAGATCACCAGCGCACCCGCGCCCATGATGGCCAAAGCCACCATCAATGCCTTGCGCACCAGAATGCGAAACTTGGTTGGCTCGCCCAGATCACGCCCGACGAGAATGCGCAAACCATTGTCGAGGAAAAATACATTGGCCAGCGCCAGATGCGGGCGGTCATCGCTGGTTTCCTGATAACGGTTATAGCCGAACGGAAAATCGGTCCAGCCTTCACGGTCCAGAATACCGGGCTGCACAGAACTGACATTGCCCGCCAGAAACTGACCATTCGGCCCGGCAATCACATAGAGATTGGCACCGGGCTGGCGCATCCGCCGCTCCATCAGCTTCAAAAGACTGTTGACGCCGCCACGGTCATAGACGCGCTGAATCTCGGTGACTTCCTGCTGCAAACTGTCACGGGTCTGCTGATCCAGCAGCCGCTCTGACAGCGCCGTGACATAAAACACCAGAAAGGCAGCACACAGCGCAAACAACAGAATATAAAGTGCCGAGAGCCTGACCGCAGTCGATCTTAGCAGCAAACCAACACGGCTCATCGGCGCTTACCATTCGTCTCGCACAAAAACATGCGTCAGCCTTCATCCTTGATCATATAGCCAGCGCCGCGCACCGTCTTCAAAAGCGGCTTGTCAAAATCACGCTCGATCTTGGAGCGCAAACGTGACACATGCACATCAATCACATTGGTCTGCGGATCAAAGTGATAATCCCACACATGTTCCAAAAGCATGGTGCGCGTGACCACCTGACCGGCATTTTTCATCAGATATTCCAGCAGGCGAAATTCCCGTGGCTGAAGCAGGATTTCCTTGCCTTCGCGGCGCACCTCATGGGACAGCCGATCCAGCTCAAGATCACCCACCCGATAGATCATGTCCTGCTCCGGCGTGCCTTTGCGCCTGCCCAGCACTTCCACCCGCGCCAAAAGCTCGGAAAAGGCATAGGGCTTGGGCAGATAATCATCGCCGCCAGCCCGCAATCCCGTGACGCGGTCATCCACCTGCCCAAGGGCAGACAGAATCAGCACCGGCGTATTGACGCCGCGTTTGCGCAATTCGGAAATCACCGACAGACCATCGCGGCGGGGCAGCATCCGGTCGATGATCATCACATCATAGGTGTTTTCCGAGCCCATAAACAGTCCCGCCTCGCCATCGCTGGCGTGATCGGCCAGAATTCCGGCCTCTCGGAAAGCCTTGGTCATATAGGCCGCAGCTTCCAGATCATCTTCAATCACAAGTATTTTCATGTGCACGACATTACTGCCAGCCGCGCCTTGCGCAAAACCCGAATTGCCGCTTTCCACGCTTTGTCCCGTTTCAAGTGTCATAATCCGCTCCTTGCTAAAGCATGTCGCGTTTTATTGTCCTCAATAAAACGATAACGTACATGCGAAAAAGAAAGACCTAAAGCCTGTCGCAGTGAATCCTATTCACTGCGACAGGCTTTAGGTCAGAAAGCACAACGGCTGGCATTTTCGCCAGCCGTCGCTTCAGCAACAGCAAGCCAGTGCACTGACGCATTCACTTTGTTCATGCTATCGTGCACTCGCTTTTCGTTTATACATCGGACCGAAAACCGATTCCCACTTTCCGGTCCGATTCTATAGATCAGCCCTGATTGATCGGCAGTGCTACGAAACGGCTGCCCTTGTCGGTCTGGATCTGGAACAGGGCTTTAGTGCGACCGCTCTTCTTCGCCTGTTCGATGATCTTTGTGACATCATCGGCCTTGGCAACCTCCTGATTGTTCACAGAGGTAATGGTCTCGCCAACCTTCAGGCCCTTGTCAGCCGCATCCGAATTCTGATCAATATCGGTGATTGTCAGCCCCTTACCATCATCGGACGGCTTGACGGTCACACCGAGACTGGTCAGCGCCTTCGCGGTTGCCGGTGCAGCATCGTCCTGCTGGCTCTGATCATCATCATTGCTTGCCGTTTCCTTGGCGGCAGGCAGATTGCCAAGATCAACCTTGACCGATTTGGCCGCGCCATCCCGCCACAAGGAAACATCCACCTTGGTTCCCGGCGCAAAGGCCGCAATGCGCTTGGCCAAATCGCGTGGGTCTTTCACCGGATCGCCATTGACGGCAGTGATCACATCACCCTGTTTGATACCGGCCTTTTCGCCCGGTGATCCGGCCTGTGGCTCGGCAACGAGAGCACCCTTGGCGTCAGCAAGACCAAGGGATTCGGCAATATCCTTGGTGACAGGCTGAATCTGCACACCAAGCCAGCCGCGCTTGACCTCGCCATGCTTGATCAGCTCCTCTACAACCGACTTGGCGGTCGATGCGGGAATAGCAAAGGCAATACCGACACTGCCGCCCGATGGCGAGAAGATGGCGGTGTTGATCCCCACAACCTGACCATTGAGGTTGAAGTCTGGGCCACCAGAGTTACCACGGTTTACCGGCGCATCAATCTGAATGTAATCATCATAAGGGCCAGAGCCAATATCACGGCCAAAGGCCGAGATGATGCCGGAGGTCACGGTGCCACCAAGGCCGAAGGGATTGCCAACCGCCACAACCCAGTCACCAACCCGCACCTTGGTGTCATCAGCCCAGTTCACATAGGTGAATTTCTTTTCCGGCTGATTCACTTTCAAAACGGCCAGATCGGTGCGCTGGTCCTTGCCGATCAGCTTGGCATCATATTCGGTGCCATCATTCATCACCACGGTATAGGCCTGCCCATCGGAAACAACGTGATTGTTGGTCACCAGATAGCCGTCTTCCGAGATGAAGAAACCAGAGCCTTGCGCAACCGGCCGCAGCTTTCCATGGCGCTCACCACGCGGGCCACCATGACCATCAGGTCCGCCGCGGCCGCCCGGGCCGGGCATTCCCCATTCCTTGAAGAAGCGCTTCAGCGGATCAGGAAGCTGGTCGAGATCGCGGCCATTGAACGAAAAACTGCTGCCATCATCAGAGGCCTGCTGGACATCGGATTTGACCCGGATAGAGACAACGGCCGGTGAAACCGCGCTGACCAGATCGGCAAAGCTTGGCACCTGCGGCGCCTGCACATTGACAGCTTCGGCATAGGCTGGTGTCAGCATGGCCGGAAGAGAGCCCGCCATCATCACGGCCGCAAGACCTGCAATTGTGCTGGTCCGAAGAATGGATTTGGTTGAGCGCTTTTGGGTGTCAGACATGGGATTCATACCTTTTATCTTCGTTGTGCATCTGTACTTTTGACTGGGTCAAAGACGACCATCAGGCGGTGGATGACAAAGATATAGGTGGTGACACCTTACAAGGAACTGTCCGCAAGATGAAACTTTGGTAATGCAGTTTTTCATGCATTGGACAGGTTTCAGCAGCGGGGCTTATTTCTCCAGAATCTGCTTCAAACGCGCCTCTTCCTCAGCGCTCAAGACGTGTGCATCCTGTCTGGACCGCCGACGGCGGCTATAGGCAAAAGCAACGCCGCCACCGATCAGCAAAAACAGGCCGGGGGCCGCCCAGAGCAGAATGGTTTCGCGCGTCAGCCTTGGCTTGAGCAACACAAACTCACCATAGCGTGACACCAGATACCGGATCACATCATCATCGCTGTCACCCTTGACGATGCGCTCGCGCACCAGCATCCGCAGATCATGGGCCAGCTCTGCATTGCTGTCATCAATCGACTGGTTCTGACAGACCATGCAGCGCAATTGCGATGACAGATGCCGGGCGCGTGCCTCCAGCGCCGGGTCTTTCAGCACCTCATCGGGGTTGACGGCAAACGCCGATGACACGGAGAGAAAAAACAGCACGATGCCTGTAACAAACCGGACCATCATTCTGCCGCCACCACTTGTTTTGCCTGCACAGACGGGCTTTTGCGCCGCGGTGCGCCCACGCGCAGGCGTCTGTCGCTCAGCGAGACAAAGCCGCCCACCATCATCACCAGCGCACCACCCCAGATACAGAGAATGAACGGCTTCCACCAGATACGCACCACCATGCCGCCGCCCTCCATCGGATCACCCAGCGACACATAGAGCTGGCTGAACCCGAAGGTCAGAATACCGGCTTCCGTGGTCGGCATCCGGCGTGCGGTGTAAAGACGTTTGGATGACCAGACATCGGCTGCCACAACGCCTGCCTTGCGAACGGTAAAGTGGCCGCGATCCTCGGTGTAATTCGGCCCTTTGCCAGAGCGCAAACCATCATAGGTCAGCGCATAGCCACCAGCTTCCGTGGTCATTCCAGGGGTCATTTCCACCACTTTTTCGCTCTGGAACGTGGTGACGGCAACAATGCCCAACACCGTCACACCAAAGCCAAAATGCGCCAGTGCCGTGCCAAAGGCCGAGCGTGGCAGGCCAATCAACCGCCGAAACGCAACGGATGCAGTCTGCTTGCCAAAAGCAGCCCGATACCACAGATCGGCCACCGCCCCGAACATGATGAAAAAGCCAGCAGCAAGGCCGAGAACCGCCATCACCGGCCCGCCATTTTCAATGTAATAGAGCGCAAGCCCCGCCAGAAACGCCAGCACTGCCGCCAGATAGAGCCGCTGCAAGGCCCCCAGCAGATCACCGCGTTTCCATGCCATCATCGGGCCAAACGGAATGGCCACAATCAGCGGAACCATCAACAGGCCAAAGGTGAGGTTGAAAAACGGCGCACCCACCGAAATCTTGTCCCCGGTCAGGGTTTCCAGCAGCAGCGGATAGAGCGTGCCGATCAACACCGTCGCAGTGGACACCGTCAGAATGAGATTGTTCAGCACCAGCGCGCCTTCGCGCGAGATCGGCTGAAACAGCCCGCCGGTTTTCAGCATCGGTGCCCGCAGCATGAACAGAAACAGCGCGCCGCCAATGAAGAAAATCAGAATACAGAGAATGAAAATCCCACGGCTTGGATCGGTGGCAAAAGCATGAACCGAGGTCAACACACCAGAGCGCACAAGGAACGTGCCCAGCAGTGACAGCGAGAAGGTCAAAATCGCCAGCAACACCGTCCAGATTTTCAGCGCATCGCGCTTTTCCATCACCAGAGCTGAATGCAAAAGTGCGGTTCCGGCCAGCCACGGCATGAACGAGGCGTTTTCCACCGGATCCCAGAACCACCAGCCCCCCCAGCCCAGCTCATAATAAGCCCAGTAAGACCCCATGGCGATGCCAGCGGTAAGAAAGGTCCAGGCAGCCAGCGTCCATGGCCGCACCCAGCGCGCCCAGGCGGCATCAATGCGGCCATCTATCAGGGCCGCAATGGCAAAGGAAAAACACACGGAAAAGCCGACATAGCCCAGATAAAGCAGCGGCGGATGAATGGCCAGGCCCGGGTCTTGCAACACCGGATTGAGGTCTTGCCCTTCAGCAGGTGCCGGAAACAGTCGAACAAACGGATTGGAGGTAAACAGAATGAACAGCAGAAACGCCGTGGTAACCCACGCCTGCACAGCCAGCACATTGGCGCGCAAGCGATCTGGCAGATTACGCCCAAACAGCGCCACCATGGCGCTAAACAGCGTCAGAATCAGCAACCACAGCATCATCGAGCCTTCGTGATTGCCCCAGACACCAGCAAAGCGATAGACCGCAGGCATCAGCGAGTGGGAATTCTGATAGACATTCAGCAGCGAAAAATCCGACACCAGATAGGCATAGGCCAAAACCCCAAAGGCCAGCGCCACCAGCAAAAACAGCATATAGGTGCCATTCACCGCCGTCTGCATCAACGCCGTATCGCCACGCCTTGCACCGATCACTGGCAAAATCGACACAATCAGGGCTGCCGCCAGCGCCAGAACCAGAGCGTAATGGCCAATTTCAATGATCATTTCGCAGGTTCCTCTTCTTTCCACACGCCGTCTTTTTTCAAACGGTCGGCCACGTCTTTCGGCATGTATTTTTCATCATGCTTGGCCAAAACCGTATCGGCATCAAACAGGCCGCCACCCTGGGCAAATGTGCCCTCGGTCACCACGCCCTGCCCTTCGCGGAACAGATCGGGCAGAATGCCGGTATAAGTCACCGGCACGGTGGCGGTACCATCGGTGACAGCAAAGGTCATGGTGCTGCCATTGCCGCGCTTCACCGAGCCTTCCGCCACCAATCCCCCCAGACGAATCCGTGTTCCCGGCCCCACCGGCGACTTCGCCAGATCAGCGGGCATGTAGAAGTAGGCAACCGATTGACCAAAAGCGAACAGAATCAGCAGAACAGCCGCCATGATAAAGCTGAGGCCCCCGGCAATCACCGCAAGGCGTTTCTGTTTGCGTGTCATTTCAGCGCCTCCTCCACCGGCAGGCCCAGCGCTTTGGCAGCCTCCAGCAATTGCCTGCCTTGTGCGCTTTCAGCCGGGAAGGATGTGAGCGCGGTTTTCAGCGCCTCCAGCGCCTTGGCCTGTTCTTTCAGCATGGTATAGGAGCGCACCAGCCGCATCCAGCCTTCAAAATTATGCGGATCAGCCTTCAGCTTTTCATCAAGACTTGCCACCATGCCCGCAATCATCTGTTGGCGGTCGCCCTCTGACATGGATTGCGCCGCCGCAACCGCTGCCGCATCGGGATTGCCGGGCGGTGCCACGGCTGCACCACCATTCTGGTCAATATGCCGCGCCACCAGCGGCTGCCATGGCGCATCCGCCGGTGATTTTGCGGCAATCGCCTTGAAGGCAGCCAGCGCCTCATCCCGCTTGCCGGATTGCTCAAGCGCCAGCGCAAGATAATACTCTGCCCGAGGATTGTCTGGCTGCATGGCAACAGAACGCTGAAACAAATCGCGGGCATCATCGGTGATGACACCCTCACCTTGCGATATTATCACCTCGGCCAAGCCGTTCAGCCGCTCCGGCGTTTCACCATTGAGGCGAATGGCATTCTGAAAGGCCAGTTGCGCATCCCCAAGACGGTTTTGCCGCAGATAAATCGGGGCCAGAACATCCCAACCCGCGCCATCCTCCGGGTTTGCCATCAAATGGCGCTCGGCCTTGGCAATCAGCAGGTTGATGTCATTGCCCGGCTGCGCCAGCCGCGCCGCCAAGGGCTGCGACGGGACACCCGGACTGCCAAGCAACAGATACAGCCCCAGCCCAAGAGCTGGCACCAGCACCACAATCAAGCCTTGCGCCAGAATATGGCGCGACGGCTGCCCGGCGCGCAAAACGGCACTGGCGCTCTCTACTGATAGCAATCTGCGGGCAATTTCAGCGCGGGCATACTCTGCCTCCTGCGCAGAAATCAGCGCGGCGGCTTTGTCGCGCTCCAGCTCTTGCAACTGGTCACGATAGACGGCCATGGCCCCATCGCGGGCCTGCACTTCGGCACGCGGTCCACGGCCCATCAAAGGCCGCAGAAAACTTGCAGCCACAGCAAAGGTCAAAAGGGCAATAACAATCCAGAACAGCATAGGGTCCAATGACTTTATCCAGAGACGCAATTCACACGGCACGCATAACCAGTATCCATGCCGCGCTCCTTGACATAGAGCAATTCACAATTGACCCGACACGCCGCTTATCCGAGTTTCAGTTCAGCAGGATCCACGTGCCATCATCATTGCGGCAGGCCGCACCGCGGGCCTGATAGGTTTTGCCGTCCATGATAACGCTGTGCCTGTACTGGCGACAATTCTGATTGCCCACCTGATAGGGTGCCGCTGCCACAACCTCGCCTGCCGCATCATCATCGCGCCACGTCACCTTTTGCCCGGATGGCGACGTTTCCAATGCCCGGTATTCCGCTTCCAGCGCCCGCTGTTTTTGCGCGTTCGACAAATCAGCACCAGAAAGAGAAACAACGCCCCCTTGCAAAGCGCTGATGTAGACGGATGCCGCCGAAGACGCCCCAAACAATCCACTGCGCGCACCACCCGGCTGTGTTGTCTGACAGGATGCCAGGGCGAAGACGCAAACAAGAAGTGTGGCGAGGTCTGTTTTTGAAATCATCATGGCCTGTGGGTTTAGCCTCTCATGTTCATCATCCATGCAACCACTCACAGTCCTGAGTGAGCATTCAATGGCATAAGCAAGAAACTGTAATACTTTATATCTATTACATAATTTCTCACAAAACCAGTTCAGCCCGTGCCACTATGCACGGAAACATCCCATTATGTTAAGCCCGAGCCGGCATGAATTTGCAAGCGGGGATTTCAACGTCATCACCCCAAGAATCTGCCAGCGTCAGCGTGAACCAGACAGACTCTCGCTCTTGTTTTGCCGCATGTACGTTATCGTTTCATTGGGGACAATGAAACGCGACATGCTTTAACAGGCTGCTGAAAAAGTCAGGTGGAGCTGAAAATGAGGATGTTTTGGGGAGAAAAGTGCCAAAAAACGGCGCATATACCTCATATGTAACGCTTTTTTGGCGCTTTTCGATCACCGAAACAGACCATTTTCAGCCCGCCTCGAGTTTTTCAGCAGCCTGTTAAACAACGTCGCGTGAAATGCCGGGCAGCACAAGGCGGGCCAGCAAACCACCCTTGAACCCGCGCGACAGCCCCAGCTTTCCCTGATATTCCGAGGTGATTTCCTTGACAATGGACAGGCCAAGACCCGTTCCGGGCTTGCTTTCATCCAGTCTGCGGCCACGTTTCAACGCTTCCCCGATCTGATCAGGGGCCAGACCCGGCCCATCATCTTCCACAATAACTTCCAGCCATGTCTTGCGGGTTGGATCAACCCCCGCCTCACCGGCGGGTGCCACCCTTGCCGTCACAATCACGGTTGATTCGCTATAGCGGGCAGCGTTTTCCAAAAGATTGCCAAGTGTTTCCTCAAAATCCTGGCTTTCCATTGCCAGGGTCAGCCCAATCCCTTCGATATGCAGATCAAACTGCTTGTCAGGGTTCAGCTTGCGCATCACCCGCACAAGCCGCTCCAGCACCGGCTCAACCTCGGTGCGCGACAGAATGGATTCACGCTGGGCAGCAATGCGAGCACGGTTCAGATAGGAGCTGACCTGATTCTGCATGGCGCTGGCCTGCACCTTGATCACCTCGTCATGGGGCGCATGAACCGCCCGCGCCTCGTTCAGCAACACCGCAATCGGGGTTTTCAAGGAGTGGGCCAGATTGCCCACCTGCATTCGGGCACGCTCGACCAGACGGCGATTGCTATCAATCAAGGCATTGATTTCATTGGCGAGAGGCTCAATTTCGCGGGGAAACTCCCCCTCGATCCGCTCGGCCTCGCCACCGCGAATACGCTCCAGCGCCCGCCGCGCCCGATCCAGCGGCTTGAGACCAAACACAATGGTAACGGCATTGACCAGCAGACCACCAAAACCAAAAGCCGCCAGAACAGCATAGAGCCTGCGCGAAAAGGCGGTGATTTCGTCTTCCACCACTTTCAGATTGCCCGAGACGCGAAAGCGGGCCGCACGGCCGGATTCGTCAAGAATCACTTCGGTTTCAGCAATCCGCAAACGATTGCCGAAACTGTCAGTCATGCCGTAAAAACGCTCATAATTCTGGTCAAACGGACTTTCTTCAAAACTCGGCACCGGCAGATTGGTCAACCCCAGCGAGGTCGAGGCCAAGGGGGCCGCATTGAAACTGCCCAGCGGCTCCACCAGCCAGTACCAGCCGGTTCCGGGCTGCGAAAACCGCAGATCGCCCAGCGCCGGGCTGCCGCTCAGGCTTTCACCATCGCCCACCGAGACCGAATTGACCACATTGTAAAGCTGCGCCCGCAACAGATCATTGAAAGAGCGCTCGGCTCCGGCGCGATAGAGCGCTGAAATGACCAGAGCCATGGTCACCAGCGCAATCACATACCAGAGGGTAGCAAACAACAAAACGCGGAAGGTGAGTGACTTGACCTTGAACACCTAAGCAGACTCTCAATGGCAGGCCAACGCTTCACCTGCTTAGTTTTGATTTTAACGCAGGCTCTCGTCGGAAAACCAGTTTCCACTTTTCCCTGACAAACTCTAGCCCTCGACACTGTCAGGCGCTTTGATGCGATAGCCAAGCCCGCGCACGGTCTCGATCATGTCCAGCCCGATTTTCTTGCGCAGCCGCCCGACAAACACTTCGATGGTGTTGGAATCGCGATCAAAATCCTGATCATACATATGCTCGACCAGCTCGGTACGCGACACCACCTCACCCATGTGATGCATCAGATAGGACAGCAGACGAAACTCATGCGACGTGAGCTTCAGCGCCTTGCCGGACACGGTCACTTTCGAGCTTTTGGTATCCAGCCGCACCGGACCACAGGCAATTTCAGAGGAGGCGTGGCCCGCCGCCCGGCGGATCAGGGCACGAATCCGCGCCAGAACCTCTTCCACATGGAAAGGCTTGGTGACATAATCATCGGCACCGGCATCAATACCGGAAACCTTGTCGCTCCAGCGATCACGCGCTGTCAGAATCAGCACCGGCATGGCGCGGCCAGCCGAGCGCCATTTTTCCAGCACGGTAATGCCATCCATGTTCGGCAAGCCAATATCCAGAATCACGGCATCATAGGGCTCGGTATCGCCCAGATAGTGACCTTCCTCACCATCCATGGCCTGATCGACCACGTAGCCGGCTTCCTGAAGCGCCTCGACGAGCTGCCTGTTGAGATTGACATCGTCCTCGACGACGAGAATGCGCATTCTTGAATTCTCCGTTTATCTGCGTGCACCATCCGCTTTATCAGCGCGAGACCTGAATTGTCATCTTGCGCGGACGCGCATTATCACCCGTTCCGGGCACAAGGATCGTGATGACGCATTGATTGCCGGAAAGCCGAACCGACAAAAGCTGACCACCCGACTGATCAACCGCCCTTGCGGCGGCATTGCGGCAATCCACCCGCTGATCTGCGGGTTTGCTGGCGCTGCCATCGCCACGCTCGTTCTGGGCCTGTACAATCACCACCGGCGCATCAGGAACCGATGCAGTCGTAGCCGGCACCGTCCAGGCTGTCAGCCCGGCTGCGATACTGCCTATGATCGATTTTGATGCCATGAACGTTTACTCTGCCGCATTCGGATTCGATGGTCAATTTTTACCCAAGAGCGGCTGAATGGCAAATGAATGCCTGGTCATGTCGTGTATGCGCCTGTTTCAAATTGTTACGAGATTTCAGTTTTCTGTTTTGAAACAATGGAATGGCTGGCCACAACCCGACCATAAATCGCAACAATTCCACCAATGGACCCCGCAATTGCCACCAGTCCATCAATCAACTGGCCCTGTTCAGGCACGCCCAGCTCAAACCCGCCAAGGTTTAAAATCGAGGCAACAATGGCCACCACCGCCCCCCAGACTGTCTTGGACACATACCAAGGTTTACTTTCCATCATATCTTTCTCCTTTTTTCAGATTGGCAATATCTGTGTCTTCAAGCACCACAACCTCCCACCAAAAAAAGTAGTGTGAGGACATGCCGAATATGAATTTTCCATGTTTTAGACTGTTGTTGGCGATTGCCTGAACTGCGTATTTTATGTAACAATTATAGCGTGGGCTGCGTTTCGCTAGAGACAAGCGAAACTCTATCAAAAATGACAATATAAAACAGATAGATCGCTATATCTGAAGTAAAGTGGGGCAAAGACTCGCAGTCTTTGCAAAGGGGTAAAGGGTGACTATATTTAAACTTGTGAACACTCCACTCAGGGGTGAGCTTTTGTGCGACCATCTTCGGGCGGGAGTATCACTGCAAACACTTGCAATTGCCGTTGTTGCCGGCCTTGCAAGCGCAGGCCCCGTCGCGGCTCAGTGTGATGTGACAGGTTCCGCCGTCACGTTTCAATGCGATTCGGCAGGTGTGAACATCCAGCACGACACCAGCGATGGCGGCGCGCTGAGCGTTTCGAACACGACAATCACAAGTGGATGGATCAACTATTCTGTCAGGCCCGCGGTCTCATCCGGCCCTGTGGCAATGTCGCTGAGCGTCAGCAATAGCGCGCTGACCGCCTCCGGCAATGGGGCCGTCAATGTTTCATCGCAAAACGTACCTGCGTCGATTACCGTAAACCTCGGCTCGGATGTGACCCTCAACAACACCGGAGGCAGTGGTGGTCTTTGGGTGCGCAACGAGGTCGGCGGCAATATTCTTGTCACCAGTGGCGCCACCATCACCTCGACGGATTCCCCTGCACTGACAGCGACAAGCAACGCCGGATCGGTGCAGATCACCAATACCGGCATTGTCACATCGACGAACGATATTGGCATTTACGCGGACGGAAGCCCCATCAATGGCACCACCGCCGTTCCTGTCTCCGTCACCAACAGCGGCAGCGTCAATGCCTATCTGGCAGGCATCCGTGCAATCGACTATCTCGGCACGGCAACCATTGAGAATTCTGGAGATGTCACGTCCACAACCCGTCAGGGTCTGGTGGCGTGGTCCCAGTCCGGCGACGTGTCCATCAGCAATTCCGGGTCCGTTGATGCCCTCGGCGGTATCGGCATTCAGGCTGCTGCCAATGATGGCAGCGCAACAGTCACCAATACCGGAACCGTGACCGCAGCGAGCTACGGTGTCTCTCTGGATGGCACCACCAACAGGCTGGAAAACAACGGCTCGATTACAACAACCGGCACTGTTGCGGTCCAGACCGGCGATGGCGACAGCACGATTGTGCTGAATGGCTCGATTTCGGCAGCGTCAGCCTCCGATACGGCCATCAGCATGGGAACGGGAAACAACCGTCTCGTGCTTGCAGACACCGCATCCCTGCTGGGCAATGTGGTCAATGGCAGCAGCAGCAATACACTTGAACTCACCGGCTCTGCCACCGGCACCCTTGATGTTGGCAGTGTGAGCGACACAGGCACCTATCAGGGCTTTGGCAATCTGATCAAATCTGGCTCCGGCCAGTGGACATTGACGGGCACCAGCAGCAGCATCACCAGTACAACGATTGAAGCCGGGACGCTGACGGGCAACACAGCAAGCCTGACCGGCGACATTGTCAACAATGCCGCACTTGTCTTTGACCAGACGACAACAGGCACCTATGCCAGCGAAATATCCGGGACAGGCTCGCTCACCAAAATCGGCAGCGGCACGCTGATCCTGACGGGTGACAATACCTATAGTGGCGGCACGCTGATCTCAGAGGGCACGCTGCAAATCGGTGATGGCGGCACAACAGGTTCTATCCAGGGCAATGTCGTCAATAATGCCACACTGGTCTTCAACCGCTCTGGCATCTACGATTTCCCCGGCACCATTACAGGCTCCGGCGCGGTGACAATGACCGGTGGCTCCACAGTGAATTTCACCAGCGCCGGTGGCTACACAGGTGACATCGTGATCTCCGGGTCCAGTCTGGTGCTCGCAAGTGGCGCGGTATCCAGCTCGGATTTCACCATCGCTGATGACGGCACGATTTCCGGCACTGGCACGATTGCCGGTCTCATCGTTGAATCCGGCGGAGCGGCCTCACCTGGCTATTCACCGGGCACGCTCACCGTTACAGGCGATGTTACCTTCAATGCCGGCTCTGTCTATAATGTGGATGTCACCCCCTCGGGTGATCACGATCTTATTTCAGCCACCGGCACCGCAACGTTGCTTGGCGGCACAGTGGCTGTCAATGCCACAGCTGGCAGCTACAGCCCCAGCACAACGCTGACAATTCTGCAAGCGGCAGGCGGTGTCACAGGGACATTTTCCAATGTCACCTCCAACCTCGCATTTCTGACACCACAGCTCAGCTATGACGCAAATGACGTCTATCTGACGCTGCTTCGCAACGACATTACCTTTGCAAGTCAGGCCCTGACCAGCAATCAGAGAGCCGTTGCGGTGGTTGCGGAAACCCTCGGCTGGAACAATTCGGTCTATTCTGCCATAGCCAATCTGGAAACCGGAGCCGCAGCCAGCGCATTCGACAGTCTTTCTGGCGAAGCATATGCCTCCGCCAGCACCGTCATGCAACAGCAATCGCTTTATCTTCGTGAGGCGGTCAACAACAGGCTCGAACAGGCCTTCTCTCCATCCAGAGGCACTTCAGGTCCAGCCACAGCAGAACTGGCCCCCGGATTGACGCCGACGGTCTGGATGCAGGGCTTTGGTGGCTGGAGCAATGCATGGGGCGATGGCAATGCCGCCACCATCTCCAGCGATGTCGCCGGTGTGTTTGCGGGCATGGATGTCGCGCTGGATAACAACGGGCGTCTTGGCTTTGTCGGTGGATACAGCCGCACGCGCTTTGACGTCGCAGGCCGCAGTTCTTCCGGGACAATCGATCATTACGACCTCGGCGTCTATGCTGGCACGCATTTCGGCGATCTCAACCTGAAGGGAGGCGTCAGCTACACCTGGCATGATGTGACAATGGGTCGAACCGTGGCCTTCTCCGGCTACAATGGCCATAATACGGCCGACTATGACGCAGGCACCACGCAGGTCTTTGGCGAGGCCGCCTATAACGTCCGCCTCAACGACGTGACATTGCAGCCCTTCGCAGGACTTGCCTATGTTCATCTGTCCAACGATGGTTTTGCCGAGACAGGTTCATCGTCTGCGCTGTCAGGAAATATTGGCAGCATGGAAACGGTCTTCACCAGTCTTGGGATGCGGCTGAACACAACTGTCCAGCTCAGCCCGGACGTGGTTGTCGCGCCCAACCTCAGCCTTGGCTGGTTACATGCCTCTGGCGATGTCAGCCCGGATGCCACCATGGCCCTCGCCAGCGGCTCGCAGACTTTCGGTGTCACAGGAGCACCCTTGGCCCGAGACAGCGCAGTGATCAGCGCAGGTATCGATTATAACCTGACTGAGAGCGCCATCCTCTCGGGTCGTTACAACGGCCAGTTCGCCAGCGGCATTCAGGACAACAGTGTCAAGCTGTCGCTCAAAGTGAAATTCTAAAGTTTGTCAGCGAAAAGCGGAATCCGGTTTTTCTGATCAGACAAACGAAAACAAAAGAAGCCAGAGTCTGTCAGGTTCAATATCAGAGTACACGACATTTTAGCTTTGAGTGCCTGGCTCCCCTCACCCCGCCTCCGCTTTGCTCGGCGGACATCTCCCCACTGGGGCGAGGAACCCATGAGCGTTGCGGTTCTTTCCGTCTTCTCCCCTGCGGGGAGAAGGTGGCGGCAGCCGGATGAGGGGGTGCGAAGCCCAGAAATACCCGCGTCGTGTACTTTATAGCATCGTGCCATAAATCGGAATCGGCACGATGCTATAGCTTTTTGTTTTTGCATCGGATTTTTCCGAAAATCGGTTCCCGCTTTTCGGACCAAAGCTGTAGAAGCCAGAGTCTGTCAGGTTTCTTACATTGAAAAGGCCGCCATTGCCGCAATGCCTGCCGCATATCCCCCCATCTGGCGCACCTGCACTGTGAGGTGATCAACCTTTGCGCCAAAATCCGCCGTCTGCTGTGCAACCGTGTAGAGATAGGCCGCCTCGGAGAGAGTTGCGCTTCGCACCGTGGCTCCGCTTGCCGCATTCACAATATCAAGCTGATAGCGCTCCACTTCCTCATCCAGCGGAATATCGGCAGGGGTCCAGTTGTCGGCATTGATGCGCCCACGCCGCACCCATGAGAGGGCAATATCGCCGCTTTGCTGCCTGCGGGCGCGCACATGCACCGGGGCCAGCGGCGTTTCGGCCCGTAGCCCACCCGTAAAGCTGATGGGACCGCTGGCAGCGAAGCTGGTGCCTGCGGCCTCGGCAATCCAGTTGAGGCTCAGGCCAATTTCGCTGCTGCTCAGATCCAGTGCTGCAACGGCACTGTTGAGCAACACCACCTCGGCTCCGGCCTCTGCCCCCGCTGCCATGGCGTCTTCGGTGCCAGCCAGCCCACGCAACAGGCCCGACAATTGCCAGCGGCCAGACGCCACTTCCTGCGCCGTGACAAAGCCGATCACCTCCCAAACGCCATTGCTGGCCTTGAGCGCCAATCGGTTATCGCCATTCAGCACAGCCAATCTGGAGGCAGAGGAAAAACTGCCATTGGCAAGGGTCACATCCAGCACGTTGGCGGCATCAAACCGGCCAGACACGCCGGTTTTCAATGCCGTTGTCAGCGTTCCAAGCGTGGCAGGCGCACTCAGGAGGCTGCGCGTGGCGTAGTTTTCCGTCTCGGCCGACGACGACAGCACAATCTTGCGCCAGGGTCTGGCATAGGCGGCAACGCGGGCAAATGTGCCAGTGTCGCCATCATCATAGCGCGGCAGATCCATCAGCCGCACCAATGGCGCAAAGGCATCCGACGCTCGGCTGGAGGGCACCCGTGCCGTTGCGGCCACAGCAACCGATGCAGAGACCGGCGCTGCCATTTCCCGCAATTCCAGCGACAGCCCATCACTTTCCTCGATTTTCGTGATCAAAAACCGCCCCGATGGCCCCTCGGGCAAAACCATCACATCGCCGGGCTGTATGGAGAGAGCCGTGGGACTCACAGCAAAGCTCAAGCTGCGGCGCGCCATGCGGTGATCGCGCAGGCGCATTTCCACCAGCGCCAACCCTTGCGCCTCCTCCATCACGCCCGGCAGGCTGGTGGACAGAAGCTTGGCTGACGCCCCAACCACATGGCGCGAGCGGGTGCTGACCTCCTGAAAATCATTGCCGGGATCGTAGAAGGTCAACACCGCCTGCCCGGCGTAATCGGTGGTATCGCCCCGGCTTTCGCTCCACAGCGGATTGTCGGCGCTATCGACCAGCACCGATGCCGCTGTGGCCACAAGGCTTGCCGCATTGCGCGAGCGAAACCGAAGCACCGCGCCATCCTCAATCACATCAATCAGATAGGTCTCGGTCAGCGGCTCAATCAGGCTGCGGGCCGACGACACTTCGCCCTGGACATAGCCAGAGAGATCGCCGGTCACAGCCGAGACATCGTAATCGCCAAAGCCACAATCCTCCAGAATGGCGGCAATGACCTCGGCCACCGTGCCCGCCCCCAGCCTGCCATTCAGCCAATGGCCGGTGCGCCAGTTGCTGCCATCGGCAAACAGATCGGTATCATAGGGAAAGGCCGGAAATGGCCTGCTATCCCATGTCCAGACAAAAATATGGTCGGCATCGACCATGCCAGCCGGGGCCGCATCGCCTTGCCAATAGCCCAGATGGGCGCTTAAAAACCGCCGCTGCATGGCATCGGAGCGCATCCCGGAGGAAAAATACGGCAAGGCATTTTCCGAGGATTTCGGATCGGGAAACACATTGGGCTGATTGCCCGCCCGCTCCACCGCCGCACAGCCCAGCTCGGTCAACCAGATCGGCTTGGCTTTCGGCACCCACGCGGTGGGCGTGCTCAACTCCACCCCGTTGATCCGGTTGTAATGGGGATTTTCCCACCAGCTCTGAATGTCTTTATAGCGGAACACCCATGGCTTGTTGGCCAACCCATCGGTAATGCGTGATCGCTCACGCTTTTTGCGGGCGCTGTGGCTTTGGTAATACCAGTCATAGCCCTCGCCCGCAGTGATCTGGCTTTGCATCCCTGCAAGATCATCGGCAATTGCAAAACCATCCGGGTTGGCGGCGGTAAAATCCGCATCATTCCAGTCCGAGAGCGGCATGTAATTGTCAATTCCCACCGCATCAATGGCGCTGGAGGCCCACAGCGGATCGAGATGAAAAAACACATCACCTGTGCCGTCAGCGGGATGATAACCAAAATACTCGCTCCAGTCCGCGCCATAGGTCAGCTTGGTGGCCGTTCCTAAAATGGCGCGCACATCCTGCGCCAATTGCACCAGCGCCGAGACGAAGGGAAAGCTGTTCTGATCATCACGCAGCGTTGTCAGCCCGATCAGCTCCGAGCCGATGATAAAGCCATCGACGCCGCCCGCCGCCTTGGCCAGCAGCGCATAATGCAGCACCAGACGACGATAGCCGGTATCAGCGCCGAAATAGAGAACATTGCTGCCCAGGACAAAGAAATCCGTCGCTTTGGCATTGCCCATGAAGGTGTTGACGGTGGTGGCAATCGCGGCCGTTTTGTCGGGCGTGCCGCTGTATCCGGGGGCCGGATGGCAGGTAACGCGCCCGCGCCATGGATAGGCCGCCTGTTGAGCACCGCCATAGGGGTTCGGCAAACCGTTGTTTTCAGGAATATCCATCATCAAAAACGGATAGAGATAGACCTTGATACCCCGGCTTTTCAGATCCCTGATGGCCTCAACCACGCTTTGGTCGTTGGGCGTGCCACCATAGGCCGGGCCACCGTGACTGGTGCTGATCAGCCGCGCACGGCTACGGTCACGCCCACCAACGCTCCAGCTGCGGCTTTCACCATCACGGACAGAAACTTCCACCCCCGGCACCACGCTGCACTGGTCAGCGCGCAAATCGGTGCCAAACCAGCTCACCACCAGCGCGGCTGATGACAGATTGGGGCACAGCGCCTGCAATTCATTGAGTGAGGCTTCCCAATCGGTTGCCGCCACCAGCGTGTTCCGGTTGATGCTATGGGCTTCGCCAGCGGCGGTGTTTTCAGTCACCACTGTCGTGGCATAGCCATGTTCGGTGGCACCGGGAATGATGGTCACGGCCCGGATCTGGTTTTCAAGAGCGCCCAGCGAGCGCATCACCTCAAATTGCAGCACCGGAATGCGGTTGCCGTAATCATCCAGCGGCAGTTTTTCAAACACCACATAGGCCACGCCGCGATAGGCGGGCGTATTGCCATCTCCCTGCTTGGCGGCAATCAGCGGGTCCAGAGCCTGCGTCTCTGAGCCGGGGTAAAAGCGCATCTCCACCTCGGTGAGATCCATTTCCTCGCCATCGGCCCAGACGCGCCGAAGGCTGGACACCGGCCCTTCACACAGGGCCAGCGCAATATTGGCATAATAATTATAGGTCTTGGTCTTGGTGCCGCTGGCTTTGCTGCCGGAGCGCTCGGTGGTGATCTCTTCCTCAAACCGGGTCGCCCAGATCAGCGAGCCGCCGATGCGGGCGGTGCCATACAGCCGATTGAGCATGGCCCCTTCGCTGGCCCCGCCAATGCGGGCAGACGACAGGCGTGAGCCGGTAACGGTTGTGCCGCCCAGCAGCATGGAATCCACCGCATTACCTGCCAGCGCGCCGACGGCGCGGCCCAGCATTGTTCCAACGGGTCCGAAAATACTGCCAATGGCCGCACCCGCCGCCTGAAACACCACAGTGGCCATAGTTATACCTCCGGAAAACGAAAACAGCCCGCAATGCGCCGTCGCCAGGCGGGCACCAGAGCCGAGCGGATCACCGCCGCCTGCTCATAAGCATGAATGAAATGCGCATCGGGGGCCAAAATCCCCAGATGCTTGGCGGCAAAATGGGGGTGAAAGCGAAACACCAACAGATCGCCCGGCTCGGCATGAGCAAAACTCTCAAGCGCAATAAAGTGCCGCCTCGCCGCCTCCAGCAGCCGCTCCTGCCCCGACCGCTCGGCCCAATCAGGCGCATAAGCCGGCAGGCTCTCCGGCTCAGCCCCATAAAGCGCGCGCCAGATGCCACGCACCAGCCCCAGACAATCGCACCCCACCCCTTGGGTGGATGCCTGATGGCGATAGGGCGTGCCAATCCAGCCCTCAGCGAGGGCGAGGATGGTGTTACCAGTTGTGGTCATGGGATGGCCTTCTGCCAGTGAGCTACAACAACGGAGCAAAGCAGGATAACGACGCAAAATCTGGCGCCGTTCAGAAAAATTGAAAATTATGCGACAGGTTGTTCGATAATGTGAGGAACCGCACGTCCTGTCCACTCAAACGTAATATGCGCGCCCTGTCGTACATTCTGTATCACGGACGGGCGCAAAACCGCGATGCATTCCCCACCACTAAAGCGCACCGATGGATAGAGGATGCCATTTCCACCACCGGCAAGAATGGACTTCGCAAGCGCCTGTCCGATGGGATACGCGACACGGGGGTCCGGCTGTAGGCACGGATGATCCGCAACGGTACGGACATCATGAAAAGAGCAGGAAAAGCCAGCAAGCAGCTGTCGATATTGACCGATGTCATAAAAACAACCGGCTTCCTCTAACGCTCTCGTCCGGTGAAACAAAACCTCCGCCTGTGCGGTCTGGTTGGCATTGGGTCCAAAGGCGCAGTACCACGCCCCCCTATCCTCGTTATTGAACCGATTTCCAGGAGGCCTTGCATGGCAGAATGCTGCATTGATCAGGGTGTAGCCATAGCCATAATGTTCATTCAACAATTCAGCCGGATCAACGCCCGCTGGAATAGCAAACGAACTGGCTCTTGAAGATGTCATCCCTTCAAGAGCAGTGATAATATCAAGCTCCTCCCGATCATCAACAAGAGGCAATATTGCCGGCTCATTGATATAGGCCGCAGGAATAAGCCGCACCGTGTCTGGATCTGAAAATGCACAAACCTCGATCATAAACCGCCGCGCAAGCCGTCAATATATCTCCGGGTCGTGATCATTGCCGGTATGCCGCCTTCTGTCATGTAACGCACAGGCGCTTTGCCAGCAAAAATGCTGTTCTGGTTTTCGCTTTTAGGCCACCCATAGGTCAAAGGTCCGTTAAAATAGAGCCTCAACCCTTTGAAGATGCCCACCAGCAGACTCGCCCGTGTTCGCTTGTCCTGATCAAGGTGCCCGCGAAAATCCCCTGCCTTCATGCGATTCCACGTGGCAATTGACACATCAAAAAGCTGGGCAGCTTCCTGATTGGTCAGTCCCCAGAGCTCAAAGGTTCTGGCAATCGCTTTCACAATAACAGCATCTTCCTGCTTGCCGGAGCGAGCAGTTTCACCCTGTGCAATAGAAGCTGGGGCACGCATGCGCCATCCCTCCTGATATTCATTTGTGTATCACATGATACACGTTAGAAACATAAACTCAAGAGATATGAGCCTTCCAGCTTCTGCGCCTTCATCCCCCCTATTCAAACAACACCGACCCATCATGCGTCACTTGCCCACCCACATAGGAATAGGCAAAATCTGTTCCCGGCATATGGGGAAAGCCGCGAAAATTGGTGGCGTTGGCGAAGGTGTCGCGGCAGGCGGCAAAGCTCTTGTCGCAGCCGATGGTCAGCGTCAGGGCATCGCCCGCTTTCAGCACCACCTCCAGCGGCAGCCACAGGGTTAGCACAGTGCCATCATCGCCTGCGCGGCTGGTTTCAATATCGGCGGCAAGCCCTGCCTCCGCGCCGCTGGCAACAGTGATTTTGCCGTAGCGAAAATGATCATCCGCATAAGTCTCGAGGCCCGAAACGGTGATGCGGTCGCTGCCGTCCATGGTCACCACCGTGGCGTGGGCGGTGCGGCCCGAGGTGCTCATGTTGACACCGCAGCGGCGATCGCCCAACACAGCATCACAGCGGCGGCCAAAGGTGCGGCCCTGCTCCTGAGACAGTTTGGCGGCAAAACTGCGCAGCTCGGCGGTAAACTGACCGCTCTGGCGCTTGACCTCGCCCATTTCCTGCACTTTCAACAGCAGGTACTGGCTGGGGTCTTGCCAGTTGACACGATAGACCTCGATACGCGCCCCATCATAGCGCCCGGCAATCAAATCGGCTTCGGTGATCACGTCAGAAGAAAACGCGCCCGCAACCTCCGATGATGGAGCCGCAAGCCCGGTTTCAGCCTCGGCGTCGCTGGCCGAAAAGCCGCTGGCGGCATGAAAGGTCGTGTCCAGCAGGTGCACATCCCGATCATGATCGGTAAAGCCAAACACCTGTCTGTCAGTCCGCGTCACCCGCCAGCAGGTGCACAGCGTGGTGGCGTCACCGGCCAGATGGCTGGCCAACGCGGCAGGAATCACTCTCATGGCAAAATCTCCAACAGCGGAATCGAGGGAATGCGCCCGGCATTGAACGCTTCGAGATTGATCTCAATCCGATCCGTGTCAAAACGCACCGGCACGTCAAATTCAAAGCCTGCGCGGATCACGGAACCCAAGACAGGAATATAGTCCTTATTAAAGGTCACAACGCCGGTACTGTCATCACAGCGAAAGGCAGAGCTTGCCAGCGCCACACCATCGACCGACAGTTTGACGCTCTCAGCCACCGGCTTGGCAATGGTGCGGCTCCAGCTTCCCTGCGCATCGCCATAGGCTTTGATCAGTTGAAAGCTGGCGGTGACGCCATCGCCAATGCCAATGCCCTGATCCAGCGCGGTGATGGCCCTTCCCGGTCCACTGGAGGTAAAATCCAGCGGATCCCGAAAGCGAAAACCGCTCAATTGGCCACCACGTGCTTCGAAAAACTCCAGCACGGCATAGAGATCCATCAGCGATTTGATGCCGGAGCCAGCATCATAAGAGCGCCGCGAATGGGCCCAGCGCTGGTTGCGGGCCTCACGCCCGTTGGACAGATTGACAATATCGGTGCGCCGCACCGGCCCGCCGCTGGTGGACAGCGACACGCGCAGCGGAAAGCGCACCTCGTGAAAAGCGGCGGTCATGTCATCTCCTTACAGGTTGCGTTGCCCGCGCTTGACGGTGCGGGCCAGCATGGCCGAAATCTGCCCCTGGCTTTTGGTGAAACTGGCGGCATCCTGCGCCGTGACATTGAAATTCACCTGCGTCGCCCCGCCGCCTTGCGTCGCCACCCCCAGCGAGCCATCGGAGCCGCGTTTCAGCGGCAAAATCGCCTCGCTGCCCGCCTCGCCCATCAGCCCGGTATTGCCACCATCCATGCCGAAATAGGTGGGGCTGGACACAACCCCGCCATTGGCAAAGGGCGTGATAGACCCCGGCACGCCCCCCTTCTCGAAGGCAAACAGCGAACTGATGCCCGATGACAGGCTGGAGGTGGCGCTGGAGGCCAGCGACGACAGCGCCGTTTGCAACGGCTGCAAGCCGGAGGAGAGCGAAATATTGGACAATTGCGTGCCCAGCGATTTCAGCGTGCTTTCCAGATCGCCGCCACCAACAGTTGCGCTTTTCAAAGCGCTGGTCAGGGCCGAGCCAAAGCTTTTGGAGCGGGTTTCCAGATCATCCAGCACCCTGGTGGCGCTGGAGGCATCCAGATTGACAGACATGGAGAGGCTTTCATCATCAGCCATAGGCTTCCTCTTTCTGATCAGGGTAAAGCGCCATCAAGGCGTCCAGATCATCGCGGCCAAGACCTGCGGGAGCCGGTTTGAAAGCCCCGCTCATGGCGGCAAATTCGCGTGGGGTCAGAGCCCAGAACAGTTTGGGGTCCAGCCGCAGCAGGCACAGGCCCACATGCATCACCGTCTCCCAGGGAAAGGGAGACGGCTCCGGCAGGCGGGTTTTGCCTGCTACGGCTCTCAAGGGTTTTCGGGGGCCGCCTCCTGCGCCCCGCCAAAGGTCACCAACAGCAGGGCGCGGACAATCTCCACGCAGGCCGCAAGCCCGCCTTCCACGCACATATCGGCCACATCCTCATCGGTGCAGCAATTGCCGCCGCCACGCAGGCCCGCCGCCAGAATGCGGATCAGATCCCGACTGCCCAGCCTGCCATGGGAAAAGCGGCTGGCCAGATCGGCCAGACTATCGGCGGCAAAGGCCGTTTCCAGCTCCGTCAAAGCCCCAAGCGTGAGGCATAAAATCCGCCGCTCGCCATCAATCACCGCCTCGACTTCGCCCCGGCGGCGATTGGCGCGTACCCCGGTTATCGGTCGTGTTGTCATGTCACTTTTCATGCCACGACCTCAAATGCGATTTCGCCAGCCGATTCCAAAGCAATGTCGAATTTCAATTCGCCATCATGCTCGCCGGAATAATCCAGTGCGGTCACCTGAAACAGGCCGGACACCGTGCCAAACCCCGGAATGACCACCTGCCAGCTCAAAATCGAGCCCGCAAAAAACGCCGCCCGAACCAGCTCATCCGAAGCCTGATCCTTGAACAGGCCCGCTCCCGATAAAGACGCCCGCTTGGCCCCTGCCCCGGCCAGCAGCTCGCGCCAGCGCCCGGCGCTCTCCGCGTCGGTCACATCCACAGTCTCGGTGTTGAAGGCCAGCTTGCGTGAGCGCAAACCTGCCACGGTTACATAATCACTGCCGCTTGCAATTTTCAGCAGCAGATCCTTACCCCTTTGGGCCACCATAATGATGCTCCTTTATATGGATTGTTTTTGAAAAAATGCCGATCTGGCAAAGGCAGGATAAGCCATGGGCACGCCTCTCCAACGGTAAGCGTCGAACGACGAAGACACCGCACAGGTAAGCGGTGCGCTTGAAACAGAAATCCTGATACAGGTGAGTGAAATTTAGAGCATTGGACCGAAAAGTGGCCCCGGTTTTCGGAAAAATCCGATGCGAAAACAAAATCCTACAGCATGTCGCGTTTTATTGTCCTCAATAAAACGACAACGTCCATGCGAAAAAGAAAGAGCTAAAGCCTGTCGCAGTGAGTCCTATTCACTGCGACAGGCTTTAGAGTATCCGTGACACCATCATTGAGGCGACATGACTGCGTTCACGAATGCATTTGGCAATGCAAATTCGCCATACACTTTTGCACGAAATACTCGGGATCAGCTCTTTTTAACAGGCTGCTGAAAAAGTCAGGTGGAGCTGAAAATGAGAATGTTTTGGGGAGAAAAAGTGCCAAGAAACGTGGCACATACCTCATATGTAACGCTTTTTTGGCGCTTTTCGATCACCGAAACAGACCATTTCCAGCCCGCCTCGAGTTTTTCAGCAGCCTGTTAAAGCACAGATGAAAGGCTATCGTCATCAACCTGCGGACAAGAGTCAGTGCGTAGGCGATAGCGACAAGGATGGGCGCGATCACCACGCCGGTAAACGGGGCAAGATTGCGGCCCGCATCAAGAACCCAGTGGGTCATGAAAAAACCCTGCTCAGGCGTGGATTCCGCATGACTGAAAATATCGTCCCCGTTCAGGTCAAATGTGGTGATACGCCAATCGAGATAGGCATTTACGCCCGCAGCACAACCGACAATGATGAGATAGACCAGAAGCAGGTTGAGGATGACCTTCACCCTGCCGGAAACAGGCTGAGGACGATGATCAAGCATCCAGTAAAGCAGAAATGACAGTCCAATCGCGCTGAAACGGCACATCAACGTGGCATTGGAAATCAGCGCCTGCTCAATCATTCATCAAGATCCGGGTTGCGGGTAGGTCTCATTAAAACTATAAGGAACATAATTATAGGGCGTTCCACCAGGAATTTCAACCATATAGTTATACTTTTCGCCAGTGCTGAGCGGGTCACGGAAGCCATCCGGAGAGACCACGCCATTGTTGACCTGCACGAAACCAGTGAAGGTCGTGGTGCAGTAGCCGCCGCTACATACGGTGTCATAAACAACGGTAGTGCGGCCTGCGTGATAGATCTCTTCAGTCAGATCGACCGAAAAGTTACCACTCAAATCCGTCACGCCAGCCCGAAGACGCTCAACCGCCAATGCAATCCGTTCGGAGTTCCGCAACATGAACTTAGTTTCCGGCCCAAGAGCTCGATCCTCACCGTTACCGAAGAAGTAATACCAGATCGCAGCGATGGTGCTATCGACCTCCGGATCTGGCCGATTCATTGTGATTAGTTCCTTGGTTCCTTCGGAAGCGATTGTAAGATTCACATCCGATTGAGCGTAGGCCACACATGGAAGACACAACCCCTGACTGATCTGTGCAGGCGTGAGATAGCTCTGGTCTGACTGGTCGACAGTTCCTGAATTGATCACACAAAGACATGCCGAACATGAGCCGACGCGGCAGGAATACGGAATTTGGATACGTTCATCTTCGATGGCATCCATGATGTATTGATCTTCCTTGCACCGCACTGTGCGGTCTTTCAGCGTAATGTTGTAAACAGCCATGTAATCTCCTTTTGGCTTATGAACATTGAATTTTGTAGACGACTGCAACTCTCGTGACGACGGCCCTGTAATTTCTCTCTGCTCATCCATATCGGGCAACGTCTCTACGGAGCGACCTGCGTTTGGAGTAGTAACAATGGATTAAGTGCCATACGCCACAAGACAATCCAAAACACGCATTACGCTCCCCCAAAAAGACATGCGAAAACAGAAGCCTATGTCTCATCGCGTGGGTCCAAAATCATTCGACATGCCGACTGCATAATTCCTTAAATCGGAATCGATTTAAGGAGAAAATTATGCAGCGTGTTGCCATGAAGGCTTGTTTTGCCCTCGCATCCGGAAATGATTGTGGCTTGGCTTTTCAATGGACGGGGCAACGCTGCTAATTAGTTTCGGCGGATACCGGACCCTCTCTTGATTTCCACAGATTGATCTTGCGAATTTCACCACCAGTTTGGCTGTTGAGACTTTTCATCACCCCACAACCGCCCGAAACTGTACCTCCGCCACATACAGCCCCGTCTTTGCCTCGCGGCGGCTGACGGTTTTGGTGTGGATGATAGAAACAAGCGTAGCGTGGGTGAGCGGCAAAGCGGCATCATGCAACAGATCCCGCAGCAGATCGGCCAAAGTCTCGGCCTCGCGGCGGCTGGTGGAGGACCATGCTTGCAGCGTGAGATAGCATTCCAGCAGACGGTCACCATCGCTGGACAGATCATTGCTCTCCACCTCGCCCACCATCAGATAGGGCTGGGAGGAGCGCAGCAGGCGGCGGTCCTTGATGCCGTCAGGCCCCACCATGCGCAGCAGGGTGTTGTTGCCCAAAAGCGTGCTGGTGATGCTCGTCAACAGCTCATTCACCGGGCTGATCATTGTCGCGCTCCTCGCTCTGTTTTTGGCGCTCACTCAAACGTTTTGCGGCTGCACGCCTGGCCGCATCCTCAGCCATGCGCCGCAAAGCGGCAGCCAGATCGGAGCCGGTGAGGGAAAAGCTCATGCTCATGCCAGCTCCTCCGCACAGTCCAGCACCAGAAAACGCTGGCTCTCATCCGGGTCTCGCCATGCGCGGATGGTGAAAATGCGCGAACCTTTCGCAAGCCGCCATCCCCGCGCCAGATCAACCCGGTGGCGAAGGGTGATGGCATGGGTGACAGTGGCAATTTCCGCCTCGCCCTGCTCCTCGCGGCTCACGGATTGCGGCTCAACCTGCGCCCAGAGAGTGGCCACATCCTGCCAGTTGCGTGCAACACCGCCCTGACCGTCAAACGTATCCATCGGCTGTTGCAGGGTCAGCCGTGCGCACATTTTGCCCGGATCGGGCATGGTGAAAGCGGCCATCACAGTCTCCTTCGGCAGAAGGGGGCAATCAGCCGCTCATAGCCCAGTGGCAGCGCGGCCGGTTGATCACCCGGTGCCACCACACCGCGATAGGCATACATGGTGGCCACATGCAGGCTCATAGCGCGGCGCAGGGTATCGGGCACGTCCGTGGCGGTGCTGTAGCCTGCGGTAAAATCAATCTCGATACCGTTGATCGGCCGCCCCGGCAGGGGCGGATTGCGCAACCACAACCGGGCTGGCCGCGCCTGCCCATCCAGCAGATGATCATGCAGAGATGCTTGAACGGCATTGCCATTTTCATCGTAAACTGTCACGGCATCAATGGTTTGCACCGGGGCTTTGGCAAGCTGAATCACCTCGCCGTCTGGCCAGTCATCAAGATACAGCCGCAATTTTTGCGTCATCAGGCAAAGGCCGGTTTCGGCTTCCAGATGCTGGCGGGCGGTGGTGATCAGGCTGGTGAGAAGGTCATCTTCGTCATTGGTGTCGATTTTCAGATGGGCTTTGACATCAGTGAGCGCCAGCGGCTCCACTGTGGGCGGCGTGAGGGTGGTGATGGTCATAGTTTGGGATTCCTGAGGTGGGCGTTGGAGCGAGAAGCCCCCTCATCCCCCCTTCCTGTCTTAAAAAGTGCCGGGACCTTCTCCCCGCTGGGGAGAAGAGACCAAACGACAGGTCGGGTTAAGGTGAAATGACCGGGCAAATCCACGGCTCTTCTCCCCGGCGGGGAGAAGGTGGCGGCAGCCGATGAGGGGGTGCGGAGCCATTTTCAGGCCATCAAAAGATATTCAAATCAACTGACCGCAAACTTGATCAGCTTGATCGCCTCAAAATTCTGCACGCCACCGCCCACGCGCTTGGTGGTGTAAAACAGCACATAAGGCTTGGCGGAATACGGGTCACGCAGCACCCGAACACCCGTACGATCGACCACCAGATAGCCCGCCTTGAAATCGCCAAAGGCAATGGAAAAAGCGTTGGCGGCAATATCGGGCATGTCCTCGGCTTCCGCGATGGGAAAGCCCATCAAGGATGCCTGCTGGCCGGGGCCAGCCGGTGGCAGCCAGAGGTAATTGCCATCCGCATCCTTGAACTTGCGGATTTCGCCCTGGGTTTTGCGGTTCATCACAAAGGTGCCGTTCTGGCGATGCCCGGCTTTCAGCGCATAGATCGTATCCAGCAACACATCTGATGGGCCAGCGGTGGCAAAGCTGCCTGCCGCACCCGTGGCCCGATAACCAAGGCTGCCCCAGGCCCAGGCGTCATCGGCAACGGTGGTATAGGCCAAAAAGCCCTTGGGCTTGTTGGTGCCATCGCCCAGCACAAAGGCCGTGCCTTCCTGCTCGGCAAAGGCAATATCCACCTCACCGGCAATCCACGCTTCCACATCCACCGCCGCATCATCCAGCAGCGATTGTGTGGCGGCGGGCATGGCGTAAAGCTCCATGGTGGGAAAGGCCAGCTCGGTCAATTGCGGCGTATCGGTCTGGGGGCGAGCCGCCGTTTCCGATACCCAGCCAGAGGCCATGCCGGTGGGCGCAAACGGCTTTTTCAGCACCGCACCGGACACCTGCCGCACGGTGGCCAAACCACGGATGGGCGAGATGGACGCAAGGCGGCGGCCAATGTCGCTATCGGTTTCATCTGGCACCAGATAGCCGCCATCGGCTGATGTGCCAGCGGCCATGGCCTTGGCTTCCAGATCGCGCAAAGCTGCTTCATCACCGCGGCGGATATAGGCGTCAAAGGCCGCCTTGCGCTCGGATGTTTCAAGGGTCATGGCCCCGCCCCGGCCTAGCGCCGGGCGCAGCTTTTTCAGCGCCAGCTGGTCAATCACACGGGCCTGTTCATCCATGGCCTTGTTGATGCGCTCCACCTTGTCGCGGGTAATGACATCGGCGGTCAGCTTTTGCTCGATCTCGCCCAGACGCTGATCATTGGCCTGTTTGAATTCGCTAAACGCCTCCATGAAATCATCAAAGGCGGCGGTCATGGTTTCCGGGATTGCTTTGACTTCCGGGGCGGGATTTTCAGAGATGCTCATGGGTCTTATCCTCTTTTGACGTTCGATGTTGCCATTGCCCTTGCCGCCCGGCGCATGGCGCGGAGCAGCTCGGTTTCCTTGTCGCGGTAAAACCGCTGGTTTTTGATGTTTGAGACCCGCGCCGACGGGGCCATGGGAAAGGTGACGACCGAGATTTCCCAAAGATCGGCCTCCAGAATGCGGCGCACGCCGGTCTTGCCATCCTGCCGGGCCTTCACCGTCTGAAAGCCGATGGACAGGCCATCGAGTGCGCCACTTTTCATCAGCGCCCGCACCTCTTCGGCGCGTTTGACTCCGGGCGACAGACGCCCCTCGACATAAAGGCCGCGTGCGTCTTCCTTCAGCGTGGTCCACACGCCAATCGGCTGGCTGGGATCGTGCTGGTAGAGCATACGAATGCCCGCGGCCCCGCGTGTGGTGAGTGACGTGTGAAAGGCCCCCGGCTCGATCATGTCGCGGCCCAGATCAACCTCGCCAAACACGCTGGCATAGCCGCTGAACGTGCCGTCCCCGCCCAGATCGGCCAGTGTCAGATCTGCAAATTTGCGCACAAGCCGTCCCGGCCCGCGATAAGCGTGCATGAATGTCTCCTTGAATGTTTGGAAATTCTGGATGCGGCCCCGGTGGGATCAGCCGCCTTTGGAGCCGTATCGTCCTGCCAGCCGCGCCAGCGCGCCCAGCACCCACCAGGCCATCAGGCTGGCCATGGTGGCCCCGGCCAAAATGATTTCAGCGCCAGAAAGGCTCTCCACAACATCCAGCTGGCGCGCCAGCCATTGGCCGGTGGGGGCTGCAAACATCAGCCCGAAGGCAAGGCCGGTCAAAAACCGGCTGGCGGCTTCGCGCCTGCTTTGCGGCAACAGATAAATCAGGGAAATGGCCGCCCCCGCCACCGCCCCGCACAACCGCGCCCCCCACAAGGGCGCATCGGGGGTGAAATCACTCATTTTATTAACCTTTTCGCGTTATGATTGTTACCATGCAAGAACGCAAACCCTGTGAAATACGCAGAATGTGAATCGAATGAATCCCTTAGCGGCACATGCTCACAGGGTGATTCAATGCGTTGATGTTTTGGGTGAAGGACTTGAGAGATTGAGTCCGCTCCTGTCTTCGCGCTTTGCGCGCTCCCTCATCCGGGGCTTAGCCCCTACTCCACCCCATACCCCACCGCCTGCCGCTTCTCCTCATCGCTGAGAAAACCTGCCGCCCCGACCCGCGACCACAGTGCATCGCGCTCCGCTGACAGGCCTTCCACCTGATCCAGATCAGGCTTCAGCTCCAGCTGAGACCCAAAAGCGTCCGACAAAAAGCCCGACAGGCTGGCGGCGGTGCGGCGTAACAGCGGCAGCACGGTGAGGCGATACAGCGCCCGATTGGCCTCCTGATAATTGGCATAGGTGTTGTCGCCCGGAATGCCGAGCAGCATCGGCGGAACCCCGAGAGACAGGGCAATATCGCGGGCCGCGCCATTGCGGGCATCGACAAAATCCATATCGCGCGGGGTGAGGCTCATGGCTTTCCAGTCCAGCCCACCCTCCAGCAGCATCGGGCGGCCCGCCTGCATTGGGCCGGAATAGCCCTGCTCCAGCTCTTCCTTCAGCCGCTCATATTGCTCCGGCGGCAGGTTGCCGCCCTCTTTCGGCTGATAGACCAAGGCCCCGGAAGGGCGGGCCGAATTGTCCAGCAGCGCCTTGTTCCAGCTGGCCGCCGCATTGTGCAGATCCAGCGCCGCATGGGCTGACGCCAGCGGCGCATAACCGATGTTATCGTCGAGCGGGTGAAACAGGCGAAAATGCAAAATCGGCAACGGCTCACCATCGGCCGGAATGCGCTGGCTGGCACCGCTGGCACGGTAATCATAGGCCACCGGCCAGCCATCCTCCCCCTCCACCACGCTGACCCGGTCTGGCCTGAGCAGATGCAGCTCCATCAACCGCCCACCCAGCCACAGAGGCCGAAGGTAAGCATTGCCCGACAACAGCAGGTGGCCGTAGAGCGTTTCGAAAAAATCGACGCCGCTTGCACGGGCATTGGGCTTTGAGAGCAACGTCAGCGCCGGATGGTCGCTCAGCTCAACCTCGCCATCATAGGCCAGAAGCGGCACGGCGGCGGCAGCTTCCGACACCAGCCGCACCGCCCGATGCGCCACCGGATTGCCCATGAACCCGCCGCGTGCCAGCGCCGCATAGGTGCGCCCCAGACCGCCGCCCGCCACACCGGACATCAGCATCGCCAACCCACCACGTGGCGCTTTGATGCTTTTGCTGGTGGTTTGCGGGCGCGCACCATCGGCCCGCCGCCATGCCCCCAGAAAAGAGCGCGGCAGACGAAAAGAAGACAGCATGATTTTCTCCTGAAAAATGATAGGTCTTGAAATCGTTCGGGCGAAACCAATGCCTTAACAGGCTGCTGAAAAACTCGAGGCGGGCTGAAAATGGTCTGTTTCGGTGATCGAAAAGCGCCAAAAAAGCGTTACATATGGCTTATATGCGCCGTTTTTTGGCACTTTTTCTCCCCAAAGCATTCTCATTTTCAGCTCCACCTGACTTTTTCAGCAGCCTGTTAAGCCTGTAGCGCCACCATAATCACCTTGGCGTGTCCCGCCACCACATCGGCCCGATCCAGCCCATTGACGATGCGGCGGGCATTTTTCCAATCCGCGTCCTTGTCGTTGAAATAGTCGCCAAGCTTTCGCCCTGAAAACAGCCCATCGCGCATACCCACCACCAGAACATCGGCAGCAACATCAAGCGCCATGGCTTTGGCAGGGTCAGCGACCAGATCGACACCCAGCGCCTTTGCCATGGCCTGATAATTGCGCTTGTGGGTCAATTGCACAAAGCCGCGGCCAAGCCAGCTTTGGCCTGCTGCATCGCGCCGCCAATAGGGCGTGCTCACCTGCGGCAATTGCCCGGCCTTCAAGGCCCGCTCCAACCGCTCGATTGCCTGATCATCGCTTGTGGCCAAGGTTTCACGCACCGGCTGAAACGTCCTTGCGGTTTCATGAAACGCCGTGGCCAACACATAGGACAACTGCCGATGATCCTCAGTCTGCCCATGCTCGGCCCAGCTGGCCAGAATGGCGTTGATGCCGTTGACCTGCGCTTGTGTGAGCCTGCCGCCCATCAGCTTGAGCCGAAGATGGTTAAACAATCCTTGCCTCTGCGTCGCATTCATCAACACATCGCTCCTTCTGGATCAGACGTCTTTGCCGTCGCAAAATTGAAATAAGGTCCAAAAAAACTTGGGATTTAAATCGGTTAAACAAAATTCAATCGTTTAACGAACATGTGATCGATATTTACAAAAGTTTAAGCCTGTGGAACTTATCGGGCCAACGCCGGTTATAGGCGGCGACGCAAATGAACTTGCCATAACGGCAGCAGATGACAGGAGAGCTGAGATGGACGCCAAGAGCAACACCCAGATCAAGGATGTGATCGCCAGTGCCACCAAGACCATTCCAAGCCATATTGTTGAGCGCCTTGAATCCGAATGGCGGCAGATGCGCCAGCCTGCGCCACAACCATCACCGGCATCCAAGTAAGTCAGAGCATTTCCAGCAAACGTGTAGCGCGGTTTTGCGTTCGGAAATGCGTAACAATTAAAGTGTGCGAATGCGCGGCTCGCCAGTACCTTCCAAAAGCAAGGCCGTCAGCGCCCAGACCAGCGCATCCAGCCGGTCGGGCGAGCGGCCACTGGAGAGACCATCCGGGCCAAAATCGCACATCTGATCTTCCAGATCATTCATGCGGGCCGCGTGCACAACGCGGCCCTGTTCATAAAGGGCTGCCACGGGTTCTGCCCGCAAAAACTTGCCGCGTGTGGCCCTCACCATGCGAATGGGCAGGTTGGCATCGACGCTTTTGAGCAGTGCGCCGACCATTTCCCCACCCTGATTGACCTCTGCCACCACCCGGTCGGCCTCAAACCGTTGATAGGCGCGCACCACGGCCGTGGCCCAGCCCGCCGGGCTTTGACCCGTCACCGAGCAATCGGCCAGCACCACGGCGCGGCCCAGCCGGTCCAGCCCCGCCACCACAATACCGCAGACCGATTGCGCACCCGCTCCCGAGGGCGGATCAACGGCCACCACAATCCGCCCCAGCGGTTCCTTGAGGCGAATGGTCAGCGCTTCCAGTTGATCGCGCCGCCACAGGGCATCCTCGCGGTCTTCAATCAGCTCACCATCCAGCTCTTGACGCCCCAGCCGGGTGCCGCCATAGCGGGCCGTTAATGCATCAATAAAGCCGGGAGCGAGATTGCCGGCATTGTCAAAAGTGGACAGCCTTGTGAGCCGCGTTGCCGGGTCACGCATCAGGCGTTTCAAAATCGGCACCGGGCGCGGCGTGGTGGTAATCACCTGCCGGATGTCATCGCCCAGCCGCAGCGAAAATTGCAGCATATCAAAGGTTTCTTCGGCATGTTTCCATTTGGCAATCTCATCGCACCAGGCATAGTGAAACTGCGGCCCGCGCAGACTTTCGGGGTCTTCCGAGGAAAACATCTGCGCAACCGCGCCATTCGGCCACACCAGCCTGCGCCGCGAAATCTCCACCTCGGGCCGCTTAAAGCGGGCAATGCGGGCAATGCCGGAAAGACCATCCACCATCACCTCGCGGGCATCGCCCAGGGTTTCCGCCACCAGCGCAATGCGCAAACTGGATTTGTCACCCCTTGAGGCCATGGCATGAATCCATTCCGCCCCCGCCCGCGTCTTGCCAGAGCCACGCCCGCCCATCAGCAACCAATTGCGCCATGCCCCCTCCGGCGGGGCCTGAAGCGGGTGGCGCAACAGCGCCCAACTCTGGGCCAGCCTGCGCAATGTCGCAAGCTCCAGCGCCTCGAACACATCCGGCAGTGCGGAAACCGGCGCGCGTGCCGCTGCCTCAAGCGCCTGCTGCCGCACACCAATCTGTTCGGCCAGCCCTGCCCCCGCATCCCGAATGGCAAGCACCGTCTCGCGCAGACTGTTCATCTCGCTGTGCAGGCTGTGCAACGTCTTCGACTCCCCCTTTATCGCGGCCAGAAGCGCCGATGGGGCCGTGCCTGAAATCAGGCTTTTTCGTTTTCCCACCACGGCTTTATTCCTGTCTGATTGAAAAGATGCTGAGACTTGGAGCATCGGACCGAAAAGTGGCCCCGGTTTTCGGAAAAATCCGATGCAAAAACAAAAAGCTATAGCATCGTGCCGATTCCGATTTATGGCACGCCGCTCTAGGAGCCTCGGTATGACAGCGCCGTGCGCCATCTATGGTGAGAGGCGCATCAAGCTCCCAAACAATCCGAAGGTATTGCTGCTGATTTTTTAACGAATTGCCCGACCGACAAAACGCAGGGCAGAACCAATAACGAAGCCAGCCACCGCCGCGACAAACGCGCCAATGAGCCCGGTGAGCGGGATCATTGTTCGGCCCGATCCCGAGAACATGGTGTTGTAGTAAAACGTGAAATCGCCGACGCTTTCGTTCGGGGTGAAAATTCCGTTACCGTCGAGATCAAACGTATCGACACGGTATGCAATGTAATAATTGATCGCGTAAACGATCAGCACAAGCGTTATATAGGCTGCACCCCATGCCTTGATACCAGTGACCCACGCAGGTTGACCGCGTGGGACAAGAAACAAAACAATGCTAACCGCAATCGCCGAATACAGTCCAATTGCAAGAGCGCGGCTAACAATTATGTGTTCAATCATACTTAGCAATCTGGCATCCTCAGTAACCTGCTGCATAATTCTTTAAACCGGAATCTGTTTAAAGAATTATGCGCAGATATAAAGAGTTACAGCGAACCTTTGTGCGCCATATAGGGTGAAAGGAGCTGTAAATGAGGGAAAGTTTCAGTCCAAACGGGACTACATCGGCGGATCACCGCCATGCGCCTCGGCCTGCATTTTCCATTCCGCAAACAGCATCTGCGCCTTGGCTTCCGCCTGGGTTTCCACCAGCGCCAGCAGCCGTGCCTGCGCCGTATCCAGCGTTTCGCTGTCGCCGCTGACCCGCTCGTCTTCCAGCTCACGATCGCGCATCAACTGGCGCTGAAGCGCGTCAATTTTCTCCAGCGTGCGCACGATCACCGACATGGCATCGGACGCCGCCTTCAGATCGGCCCGCGCCAGCTTGGCCGCCGCATCATCCTCGCCGCGCATCAAGGCATCGGCACCCTCGCGCAGCAGTCGAAACTGCTCGAACTGGGCCCGCATTTCCCGCGTCAGATCATTCAGAAGATCAGCATAATGATCATGCAAACCAGCAAGATCAGCCGACTTGACTTCCAGGACCTGCCGGGCTGCATCCGCGTTGATCACCGGCAACGGCCATGCACCAAACAGCGAAAGATCAACCGCATCCATGATGAAAACCTCCGCCAACACGACTGCATCATTCTTTAAACCGGAATCGGTTTAAAGAGAAAATTATGCAGCAGATATAAAGAGCGACAGCAGACCTTCGTGCGCCATATATGGCGCACAAAGGTTCGCTGTAGACAATAAAAAAGGCCCACAGAGTGGACCTTCCAGATGAGCTATTTTTGCAGATCACTGCCGCCAAACCTGCCGTTTGCCGCAGTTTTCCGACTGTATAGAAACACTAGCAAAGGACCGTGACGCCGTCAAGGACTTTTTTCCTGTTGAGGATTTTTTTCTTATTTATCGATGCCGCCGAACTGTTTCCATGCACCCATGGCGTCTGCCGCATACATGGCTGACGGCCCGCCCTCCATATAAAGCGCCGTTGCTACAGCTTTGGTCCGAAAAGTGGAACCGATTTTCGGAAACATTCGATGCGAAAACAACGAACGATAGCGCCGTGTCCTGTGATTCCACAGGACGCGACACAAACAAGCAACTTACACGCAGGCAAAAAATGGCCCTGTTGCAAAAGGCATCAGGCTGATTTGATCACATCAAAAAAATAGAAACATCAAGGCTTAACCGCGCAATCTGTGTGCTACGCACCCGCCAGCACCGGCGTATATCCGGCATCCCGAATGGCGGCTTGCGCTTGGCTCACGTCGCCTTCAACCCGCACGCGGTGGGCGGCAAGATCAACGCTCACAGCAGCTCCGGGCAAATGCTCTGCCAGCGCCTCGCGCACAGCGCGCTCACAATGGCCGCAGGTCATATCTTCAACGAAAAATTCACTGACATCTGCCATTGAACATCAATTCCCTTTACGCAGCCCCTGCTTTTACACAGCTCTTGTCATGCAAACACAACAGCCGCCCGCCAATCATTGCATTGGCTGGGCACATCACCATCACCCTATCAGGAATTGTTGACCTCTTCCAGCACAGCGGTCTGTTGATCGCCGCCAGAAGTCTTGTCAGTCGCTCCCGACAGATTGTCCAGAATCGGGCACTCAGGGCGATTGCCATTCTGGCAATGGTCCACGAGGTTCTTCAATGTGTCCGCCATCGCCCGCATGGCTTCCATCTTTTCCTCAAGCTCCTTGAGGTGGTCCAGTGCAACCGCACGCACGTCATCATTCTTGCGCGACGTGTCGCTCCACAGTCCAAGAAGTCTCTCTGTTTCTTCCAACGAAAATCCAAGAGTGCGCGCACGGCGGACAAACCGCAGGCGATGCACTTCATTATCCCCATAAACCCGGTAATTACTTGAGGTGCGCCGCTCAGGCATGACCAGCCCGATCTCCTCATAGTAACGGATCATTTTCGCGGAAACGCCGGATGCGGCAGCGGCCTCTCCGATATTCATTGCACGTCCTTCCTGCCCAGCAACCAAAGATGGTAAATACTTTTAATCTGCACCCCCAATTCTTTGCCATAATTAATATTAACTATCAACATATCAGACAGGAATGAGCCTAAAAAACATTCAGTATATTCACATTAGTTTGACTTAAATTTGAGCCAGATGAGAAAAGGTGATACATTTTGAAACAAAATGCAGTCACCCACAGGGACAGGCCCAGACGGTTCGGTCTATCAGTAGACATCATTCACCGAGTATATCGGAGAAATCAAACTCGGCGCGACAGGGCACAACACTGGCCCGTTCAGACAATCAACCGAACACACCCTCATGCGTCATGCGACCCCTATCAAAGGCGCAAGATCACCGTCACGATCGTAGCGATTGAAAATAGCCAACGCCCGCTGCCGCACAGCAGCGGAGACAGCTTCACCTCGACCAGCAATCCCCTTGTTCAGTCTGAGACTTGTACCATCGCGCTTATCAGCAAGAGCATCGGCAAGCTTTTGCGGATCCACGAAATCGCTGCCAATAAAGGTTGCAATTTTTGCTGCCAATTGCTGCTTGTCGCCAAGGAAATCATTTTCATAGGAAATCCACAAGGGCTTGACCAGACCGAACGTTTCGCACTTCTGCCAGCTGAGCAAAAACTGCACGTACCAGACCGCATGGGCATCCACCAGCAGATCCAACCGCTCATCCTGCGGCATGTCACTATAATATGCCGGCAAGCCGTCATTAAAGAATCGCGTCTGAACCTGTTCATACACTTTTCGCCAGCTGACCAACATGTCATCCAGACTGACAAGACTATCAAAGAAATTGCGAATGGTGACAATAGGTTTCACACCGTATAACGCCAGCTGCCTTGCCAGATAAGGCGTGCAACGCACATGATGCTGCGCAACATAATTGCGCGGATCCAGACCGTTGCGCAGCAGGGCAAGCTCATCCAGCTCCTGGGAACGCAGATTGGCCCCAAGCATTGAGCTGGATAGCGCACTCGCCGTTGGGCAAGCCAGACTGGCCAAACGCGAACCAAGACCAACCTTCAAGGCATTCGCAATAAATGTTGATGCCGATTTCGGCGCACATGCCACCAGAATGTCGCATTTTTTGGCGCGACTTGCCGTCAACCGACCGCGCATCACCAGTTCAGCAAGCTGATTCATTCCTATTTTAAGATTTTCAGCCGTTGCATCATCCACTTGAGGCAGAAAAAAAGGATGCGCATGCGACACGGCAGAACAAACCTCAAGCAGCTTGTCATGCGGTATTCGCGCCAGAAATTCCGCGCACAACACCTGAACCTTCCCCACATCTGCCATATCAGGCAAAGCCTCAAGGAAATGCACAATATCCTCACGCGACGGCTGAGCGCGCGCGGAATCCTTCCTATCCAAATGCATATTCATGAGAACTCAAGCTCCAAGGAGTTTACGCTGCATTTATAATGATTATGCAGTACACCTTACTTGAAGCTGACCCCCCTGACAATATTACCTCGAACCCGCACCCCCCTCTTCCAGCACCGTCAATGGCCAGTCGCAGAGATAATCCTCAAACTCGTCCACCGGCACATCCTCTTCGCTTACGGTGCGGCCCTTTGCCGAAATGCCCGCCTGATGCACGGTATCGGGATCGCCCGATAGCAACGGATGCCACCAGTAAAGATCGTGTCCTTCATACACCAGCCGATAGGCGCAGCTTGGCGGCAGCCAGGCGATGGTTTCCACCTGATCCGGCGTCAGCTGAATACAATCAGGCACCGTGGCCTGGCGGTTGGGATAGTCCTTGCAACGACAGCTTTCGCCATCCAGCAGGCGGCAGGCCACCGAGGTAAACAGCACCTCGCCGCTTTCCCAATCCTCCAGCTTGTTGAGACAACAGAGGCCGCAACCATCGCAGAGATTTTCCCACTCAAGCGTGGTCATCTCGGCCAGCGTTTTGGTTTTCCAATACTGTTCGCTGCTCATGGCTATCCTCAGCGGGCCTGGCCCGCATTTGTCCTGTCTTGTCACTACAGCGAACCTTTGTGCGCCATATATGGCGCACAAAGGTTCGCTGTAGCTCATTATATTTGCTGCATAATTTTCTCCTTAAATCGGCTCCGATTTAAGGAATTATGCAGTATACCGCAAATCGCAAGGAACCGCACCCTAGGGCGGATCGACATTCAGGTTGTTCATGCTCACGTGCACTCGATCTTTGTTTATGCATTGATTTTTCCAAACCAAGATGAATCTTTTGTTTGGATCAATGCACTTGCGAAGGCGGGCAGCCATGGGCGCTGATCGATTTCAAGTCAAGCTTTGCAGTTTATCGCCCAGTGGGATATTATAAACCTCACGCCTCAACGGACGCCTCATGAAACAGAAAAAACGGCATATATTCCTCAAGATCGATGCATGGCTGGATTCGACCCTGTGGAATGCCGGATTCAGGCTGACCGAGCTGTGGGAAGAATTGACCATCTTCTTTCGCCGGTTTCGAATGCGCGGCTGGAAAAAGCTGCTGTTTGAAGTGCTGGGCGAAAGCATGACACTGGGCACGGTCGGGGCCGTTGCCTTGCTGGCGCTGGCGCTGCCTGCCTTTCAGGAAACCTTGAAGGACTGGCGCAATCGCGGCGATTTTGCCGTCACCTTTCTCGACCGTTACGGCAATGTGATTGGCCATCGCGGCATTATCCACGAAAACTCCGTGGCGTTTGACGATCTGCCTGACAATCTGATCAAAGCGGTTCTGGCCACCGAAGATCGCCGGTTTTTCAACCATTTTGGCATTGATTTTATTGGACTTTTCAGAGCCTTGAGCGAAAATGCCAGAGCGGGCGGCGTGGTACAGGGCGGCTCCACCCTCACCCAGCAATTGGCCAAGAATCTGTTCTTGACCAATGAGCGCTCCATTGAGCGCAAGATCAAGGAAGCGTTCCTGTCGCTGTGGCTGGAGGCCAATCTTTCGAAAAAAGAAATCCTCTCGCTCTATCTCGACCGTGCCTATATGGGCGGCGGCACGTTTGGCGCCGCGGCTGCCTCCCAATTTTACTTTGGCAAAAGCGTGCGCGATGTCAATCTGGCAGAATCGGCCATGCTTGCGGGCCTGTTCAAGGCACCGGCCAAATATGCACCCCATGTCAACCTGCCCGCTGCCCGCGGCCGCGCCAATGAGGTGCTGAGCAATCTGGTGCAGAGCGGCTTCATGAGCGAAGGTCAGGTGATTGCAGCGCGGCGCAACCCGGCAACCGTGGTGGACAGGGCCGAGCAGGACTCGCCCGATTTTTTCCTTGATTGGGCTTTTGATGAAGTACAGCGCCTTGGCGCGCGCTTTTCTGAGCGCTCGCTGATCGTGCGCACCACCCTCGACACCGGCCTGCAAAAGGTGGCGGATGCAGCCGTCAGCAACACGTTGCGCGATTATGGCGATGAATATAAGGTCAAGCAGGGTGCCCTTGTCACCCTTGAAAATGGCGGTGCGGTGCGGGCCATGGTTGGCGGCAGTGATTATGGCGAAAGCCAGTTCAACCGCGCCACAAAGGCGCTGCGTCAGCCCGGATCGTCTTTCAAGATCTACACCTATGCCGTGGCCATGGAAGCCGGATTGACGCCAGAAACCACCATTGTGGATGCCCCTTTCAACTGGGGCAACTGGAGCCCGCATAATTACGGCAACAGCTATGCAGGACGCATCACGCTGACCACCGCGCTGGCCAAATCGATCAACACCGTGCCGGTGCGGCTGGTCAAAGACCGGCTGGGTGTGGATTCAGTCATCCGCATGGCCAGACTCATGGGGGTGGAAACACCGATTCGCAAAGATGTGACCATTCCATTGGGCACCTCGGAAGTCACCGTGATGGATCAGGCCACGGCCTATGCGGTCTTGCCTGCGGGCGGAATGCAATCACGCCGCCACGGCATTGATGAGATTCTCGATTACCGCGGCAACGTGCTCTATAACTTTGACCGCGACGAGCAACCTCCGCGCCGCGTGCTGACCCAGCAGGCGGATGATTACATGAATCAGATGTTGACCAAGGTGCCTTATATCGGAACGGGGCGAAAAGCCGCGCTGGAGGGGATTTTGACAGCAGGCAAAAGCGGCACCACTCAGGCCTATCGGGATGCGTGGTTTGTCGGATTTACCGGCAATTTCACCACAGCCGTGTGGTTTGGCAATGATGACTATACCTCGACCAACAATATGACGGGCGGATCACTCCCGGCCATGACCTTCAAAACCATCATGGATTACGCCCATCAAGGCATTGCCATCCGGCCCATTCCCGGTGTGCTGGAGCCAGCCGTGACCGCTGTGAAAACCGTCAAGCCAGCAAAGGGCGCGCCCGAAGCCGTATCCACCCCTGCTTTTGTGCGACCGCGCAGCCTCTCGGTGGAGACCACGGCATGGTTGCGCACCATGGGCGCAATGCTGGACGATGCACAGCCGTTTGCGGCCAATGACAATGTCCAGAGTTTGAACTGACAGACGATGCCACCCTACAGCAAACCTTTGTGCGCCATATGTGGCACACAAAGGTTTGCTGGAATACGGCAATCATCATTTCAATAGCATGTTACGAATGCTACCGCATGAATGTTATCAACAGGGTCAGAATCAGCACGTGTTCCGGGTTCCACTTCTTGTCGCCATTGCTCTTGTCATTGCCTTTGGCCTTGGCATTCAGTCCACATTGATGGCGCTGAATGCCACGGTTGGATTTGGCGAGATCAAGATTGATGGCTGGCGGGCCTTTCCTGAGGCGCAGACCTCGGCTGCCGACCCTTACGCCCGCTCGCACCGCGCCCGCGCCGGACGCCTGCTGCTGGGCAGTGCCGAGGGCCTGACCTTTATTGCCACCACCGACACCACCGGCCAGCGATTGAGCGGCCTGTGTCGCTATCGGCTCTCGGGCAGCCTGCCAATGGCACGGTTCTGGACACTCCATGCGACGCGACCGAGCGGCGAGCCTCTTGACGTCTCCGAAGATCTGCCTGCGGCGCTCAACTCGATCATCAGTCTGAAAACCACGGATGGCAATCTGGACATCACCATCAGCGCCAAACCGGCTGCCAACAACTGGCTGGCCATTCCGCCCGATGGCGGTGCCATCATGCTCAACCTGACCCTGCTGGATACGCCCGTGGCGGGCAATTCCGGGCTGGTGGCGCTAACCATGCCGCGCATAGAACGGATCGGGTGTGGCAATGCTTAAAGTGCTGTTTGCCGCTGTTGTTGGTCTGATCGGTGCAGTTTTGCTGCATATTATCATCATTTTAACCCTGCCGCATTTCACCGGCAAGGATGCCTATACCCGCATTGCCTTTGAAGGGCCCGCCAACCGTTTTTACAGTCTGGGCAGCCAGACCGATAAAGCCGGTCTTGGCAATGGCGACCCATTTCTCAGGCTTGCCGTCTGCGCCTTTGATGTCAGCAGCAATCCGGTGCAGATCACGGCGGCGGGGGCTGTACCCTTCTGGTCGATCGGGATTTTTGATCGCAATGCCAATGAAGCTTACAGCATGAATGACAGCACCTCGGTGGAGGGCAAGCTGGATATTATTGTGGCAACACCGGCGCAACTGGCGCGGTTGCGCGCCGGGCAATCCGATCGCCTGACCCAGACCATTCTTGTGGAAATGCCGACAGACAAAGGCTATGCCGTGCTGCGCGCCATGGTGCCGCAAGACAGTTTCAGGCCCGATACTGAGGCCTTCCTGAAAGGCGCACGCTGCAAACCGATCAGCAATTAGAGCGACGTGCCAAAAACTGGAATCACAGTACACGACGCAAAGGTTTTGATCTGCCGCTTGCCCCCTCATCTCCCTGCCGGGATCTTCTCCCCGCTGGGGAGAAGAGGCATGAGGTAGCGTTTTGTTCTTGCGGCATTAATTTTAAATTCAGTGCTGTCAGCCTGGTCTCTTCTCCCCAGCGGGGAGAAGGTCGCGGTAGCCGGATGAGGGGGTGGCGTAGCCGAAAAAACGTTTGCGTCGTGTACCATGGAACTGGAATCGGCATGATGCTCTATACTCTTGTTTTCGCATCTGATTTTTCCGAAAACCGCTTCGCACTTTTCGGTCCGATGCTGTAGAGCGTCGTGCGTTTATTGCATAATTTTATGCAACAACCCTATCCCTCGTAGGGGTGAATGTCCTGTGTCGGGCGTTTTCCAGTCAGCGATGGAGCGCCGATCAACAAAGGCTCGCTTCGGGCGTAACGCACGCCCGTAAATAACAGGATGCGGGCTTGCGTTGCCTCCAGCGGTCGCCGGACCGGCTTATGTTCCAGATGATCTTTCAGTCTTACGATGTCAGCCATGCTCGTCTCCAGTTTTCACGTTTGAGACGGATGAAGAGATGGATTTCATCCTGCCCCAAACTCATGGGGCCAACACATCCCACACCCAACGCTTGCCGCCGTGCATAGAGTCTGTCTGGTTCAGATGGAACCAGACAGACTCTAAACCTGTTTGTTTTCGCATCGGATTTTCCCGAAAACCGGTTCCCACTTTTCGGTCCGATGCTGTAGGCACTCTGTACCATTCTCCAGATCATGGCGGCGCTGCTACCATATGCCGCCCTATCGGTTGAAATATTCTTCAGATGCGCGTCTTGATATATGTGCTTATCCGATTATTCTCATTAAACATCATTGATGGTTAACAGCTTGCTAACGATTGTCCTGTAATTTGATCATATTGGTATTGCGTTGGGGCAGGTAATGTCGTGAATGATGAGTTTAGGGCGTTGGAAAACATACGAAATGGCCGCGACAAGGATGTGGTCTTGATGGCTACAGTCTCCAGCTTTGAATCGATTGCCCGTCCAGGCAAGGCCGATCTGAAGCAATTTGCGCTGCTGTTTCAACCGTTGTTTCAATCCTCGACACTGGAGGCAAGGCGGGCTGCGGTTGCGGCCCTGTCGCAATCTCCCAACGTGCCAGAGCCCGTGGCTTTTTTTATCGCGTGCCAGCCCATCTCTGTTTCGGCGACATTCCTCAGTGCGTCTCCCTGTCTTTCAGACGAGTTGCTGCTGACGATTGCCCGCACACAAGGCAAAGCCCATGTCCGCGCCATTGTGCGGCGGGAGGCTTTGTCTCCGGCAATGATTGATGCTCTGGTGGGCTTGCGCTTTGCCCAAGACCACGTTGAAAACCATAACGAGGCACATGCGATGAACCACGGTATTTTACAGGATATGCTGGAAGCGCCACCCCGAAGCATTCCCATGCGACGCGAGCCTGCACCTGTGAAGAAAACCCAGCTCCAGCCTGCATACGACATTGAAAAGCAGACGCGCGAAGAAGCACTGCGCCAGACCTTGAAGGCGCTGGATCAACATCTTCACCGCCCCAGTCGTGATCGGCAGGGCCTGCGCAGTCTTACCCCCATGCAGGAGGCTTTGCTGGTTCGCTTTGCCCGCACGCGCGACACCAGCATCTTTGCCAACACGCTGGCTGACGCTCTGTCTTCCAGCCGCTGGCTGGCAGAGCGGATCATACTGGACCTGTCCGGCAGACAGTTGGCCACAACCCTGCTCGGACTGGCCATGAGCCTGCCCGACATCACCTTTGTTCTCAGCCGCTTCTATCCGCATCTCAAGGATCTGGAGCAAAATGAACCGCGCATTGCCCGGCTGATTGCCTCTCTGGATGGACGGGAATGTCAAAAGCGCATTGATGCCTGGCTGCACGCCGACCGCAACACCACCCAGAAGCCACGGGTTGAAACCGCGCAAGAGCCGGACAACGGCGATGATATTGTAGCCTACCTCAAGCAAAGTCGCGGCTAAAGCCTGTCGCGGCGAATAGGATTCACTGCGACAGGCTTTAGATCTTATTTTGTCGCATATACGTTATCGTTTTATTGAGGACAATAAAACGCGACATGCTTTAGAGTTTGTCAGGTTCAGATTGAACCCGACAGACTCTAACAGTCATCATGCCTCGGACTGCACGGTAAACAGCCCTTCAACGGTATCAATTTCCAACTCAACCAGCCAGAGATCCGGGTCCCATTTGGCCTCACGGGCAATCAGCGCCTCCACTGCATCAGGCTCAGCCTGATCCAGCCTCTGCTCAAACCGGCGGTCAATGGCCCCCTCCTCGTCCACAAGGCTTTGGGGAGCGGGGCCAAACAGGGTTTCCCGGCCATCCCGGAACCGTTGGCGAATAAAAATGGCTCCGGCCTGATCCATGCCCTTGCGCTCGACAGCCGCATAGCCGCCTTTGGCAAAGACTGCGCGGATCAGGGCGGAGACGAATATATCAGAGCGAAGGCGCATGGCGGTCTCAAATGCAGGATGGCAGCAATGATGCACTCTTACAATGCGCCGATGGATTTCAGTGTTTTCAGCACCGCCATGTCTGGCTCGCCGGTTTCCGGCAGGCGGTAATGACGCTGAAAATGGCGAATGGCGGCCTTGGTCTTATCACCAACCACGCCATCCACGGTAATGCCCGTATAGGCGACATTGATCAGGCCGCGCTGAATATCCATGACCAGGCCGGGGCCAATGCTTGTACTGGCAGTCTGGGCGCTGGCAGTCTGGACGCTGGCCACAGTCTGGGCGGCACCAACCCCCACCTTTGGAACCGGCGCTGCCACCTGCACCGAGGCTTTGGTGGCCGGTGCCGTCACCATTTTTTTCTCGGCACTGCGGATTGCCGCTGCAACCGGATCAATAGCGTCATCATCAGACACTTTCACAAGGCTCGGCCGTTCCAGCGGGTGCACGGTGGCAATCGCCGGCTCAGCGGCCTCACCTTTGTCGGCTGCCAGCAGTGTCAACAAATCATCACTAGGCTGGCCCGTTGTCGGCACGCCCATGCGCTGCTGATAGGCGCTGATGGCCGCATTGGTTCTGGCGTCACGCTCACCGTTCAGCGGGCCATCATAAAGCCCCAGACGCGCAAGCTGGGTCTGAATGGCAACAACCGTTTGCACATCCGCCAAAGCCGCAGGCGCTGCCTGCTGCACGGGCGCTGTCGTGGGCGCAACGACCGGCCCCGTCACTGGGGTTTTCGCACTTTTATCCTGACGCTGGATCAGAAACGTCGTGACGTCATTGGGATGGGGATTGAGCGCGGTGGAGGTGTTCAGTCCCAGCATGGCTGAGAAATCATGCGGATCGCGGGTACGCAGAAATGGAGAGGGATGACGCCCCGGCTGATACCAGAATGCATTGGCCGCAACACAGCCGAACACCACCAGAAAACCCACTGTACCCAGAACAGCACCGGGATTGCGCGCAGCAAGACGTAAGCACGCGCGAGCAGCCAGGATAACAAAACCCGGCTCCTTGCGGACGGACCTTTTTCTATCCGGCAATTTTCGCTTTCGCGTCGCCATTCAATCCTTCCTGAGCGCCAGACGGCTGTTCAAGCACGTGCTGCTGGCCTGTGTTGACCATGCTTGCCTGCAAGCGTGGCGGAAATTCGATATGCTGGCTCTCACCCGTCGCTTCGATCCGTGAAACGCCTGATCCATCAATTGGCAGGCTGATTTCCACCACGGTGCCCTCACCGGGTCGGCTCGAAATTTTAAACTCTCCGCCATGCAGCGCCACCAGACCCTTGACCAGCGACAGGCCAAGTCCGACGCCATCAAACTGGCGGTTATAATCACTCTGCACCTGCACAAATGGCTCGCCCAATGTGCGGATCTTGTCTTGCTCTATGCCAATGCCGGTGTCGCTGACCGAGATCAACAGGTTCTGATCCAATCGTGCCGCATCCACGGTGATAACACCACCCGCCTCGGTAAATTTGATCGCATTACCAACAAGATTGATCAGAATCTGGCGCAGCGCCCGTGGATCAGCGTTGAGTTCACCCACATTGCGGCCAATGCGGCTGGTCAGTCTCACGCCTTTTTCACGCGCCTGTAGCGCTAACATCTTTTCACAATCATGAATGGCTTCAGACAGGGTAAACGGCTCCACCAGCAGCTCATAGCGCCCCGCCTCGATGCGGCTCATATCCAGCATACTGTTGACCACCGAGAGCAGATGCCCGCCAGACTGACGGATCAGCCGCACATATTCGCGGTGGCGTTCATCTTCCATCCGGCCAAAATAATCGCCCATCAGAATATCGGAAAAGCCAAGAATGGCGTTCAGCGGCGTGCGCAGCTCATGGCTGGCGGCGGCCAGAAACCGGCTTTTCATTTCATGGGCATTTTGCAGATCAGCCTCCAGACGCACCAGCTTTTCAGCCATGTCCTGCTCCTGGGTGCAATCCAGCCCCTGCACGAAAATGCTGGCCAGATTGCCAGACGCATCGCGGCTCACAGCCATATCCAGCGACACCGCCATCAGCGTGCCCACCACATCATCGGCCTGCGGACGGCCCAGACGCAAGGAAATACGAAGCCGATCCTCGCCCTGACGCAAGGCATCAAAGGCACGCACAAAGGCAATGCGGTCTGTCACATGCACCTGATCGATAAAGGCGCGGCCGAGCGGATCGCGCAGGACTGGCATGAAGCTTTCAACATCACGGCCGCCGAGCTTTTCCACGCAGCCCTGCCCGTCCAGAACCACAACAAGACCGGGAAACAGCGACAGATCAACGGCAGGCGGCTGAAGCGTCTGCGGATCATTGTCGCCATTGGCAGGCGCGGACTGGCGCACCATCCACAGGCTGGCCAATATGGCCACCAGAAACGTCGCAACAACAATGGCAAACCCAAGCGGCAGGGCCACGGCCGCCCCTTGCAGAAAAGACAGACCCAGCGGCAAAAGCACCAGCGCAGGCAGGCAGGTCATGATCACCCACCGCGCCGCAGCAACCTCTGCGCGTGATGGCTCACCACTCGCAATGATGCGCGCCACGACAAACGTGACGGTTTCATTAACAAGCGACTGTGTCCAACCCATGATTTTGCTCAATACGTGCACTCGAAATTTCCGCACGAAGCGGTCCTCTTTGCTGCTGTGACAATAGAGGTCGCCGCCTTAAGGAAAAGATAAAGAGAAAGGCCAAAAGCCCACCGAAAACGGCCGTTTCGGCCTGTTCTGGCACAGGTGCGCAAAGCTTTCGAAAACATGGTTAACGCAGCGTAAGCGATGGATTTTGCGTGTTTTTCCCCATTCTATTAATATTTGTGGCAAGGTCAGCCCCGCAAAGCCTGTGGACTACGGGGATTCTGCCACAATTATGCTTAACCGGGATCAGTAAACTTTGAATAGACTCTGTTTCAAATGCGGATAGATGGTATTTTATATAAAGACGCAGAAAAGCAGATTGAATTTTGCAAAGCCATATTTGTGTGCGAATCATATCCTGCGACCCAACAGCCGGTGACTGCAACCGGGACGATGGAACAGATCCCGTCGAAAATGAAACGGATAGTGGTGATGTGGTTTTTGATCAAAGGCACGTTCTGGTTTACTTTGGTACTGGTGGCCCTGTCCTTCCTGGGCGGCAGCCCGAATGATGGCCAAAACACTGGATCACGCGATGGGCAATCGGCCTCCACCTCACAATTCCAGCTCGCCAACGCGATTTCGGCAGCAACCGGCACCTATGACTATCTCAGTGGCCTGTGCTCAACCAAGCCTGATGTCTGTGTCAAGGGCGCACAAACCCTGAGCGCCATTGGCGAGCGGGCGCGAGAGGGTGCTCTGGTAGCCTATCAATTGATCGATCGTCATTTGGGTGATGGTTCCGCAACCGCCAGTCCGCCGGAGCAAATGGTCGAGCAAGACAATAGCAGCATTGCAGCAGACCGCGTGGTGACAGGCGCGGTCTCGCATCCCACCGTGATCAATATTCCCAAGCCAAAGGCCAAGCCTTCCGAGTGATGGCCGCTTTTCTACAGCAGGATCATGGGATGACAGGCTTATGAAAAGCTCCTGACGCGGCCTCGTCAAACATGACCAACAATTAACCCAATGTCACTCACTGGTGAGTTGGAGTTGAACGGATTAAGCGAGAATATCGTCTTTGCCGGCGAACACATTTCCGCCGGTTCTCTTGAGGAGGAGTGTATTATGTCTCGTCTGATCACAGTTTCTCTTGTCGCCACTCTCGCAACCGCCGCCATGACCGGGATCAGCCATGCGGCCATGTCAACAGCCAACCAGGCGCTGGCAGCGGATCACAATCCCCGTATCCTGATCAGTACGCCGGGTGAGATCGAAAAGCATGACCCATTTCAGGATTTTCTCGGGTCTCTGACACCAGACAGTCCGCAAGCGCGCGACGTTCAGGCCGCCATTGCTGAAAACCCGGTTCTGCGCAAACAATTGCTGTCACAGAATGTTGAGCTCAGGAATGTGATTTACGCCGACGAAGCCGCCGATGGCAGCTTCGTGCTGTATATCCGCTGACATGCCAGCGGTGCCACAGCAATGAGCCGCCATAGCCAGACAAATGCGGGCCGGGCAGAGACGCCCGGCCCAAAATATCTTGGTAACAGCCCCATCGTCAGGTTTTTGCCGAACCCCATGTTCAATTCGGCACCGTTCTGGCCTATATGCTGCATTAAGGGAATGTGACAGCAAGCGGACATAAGCCATGACACCCATTGACCAGATCATCGACGATTTTGCCTATCTGGAGGATTGGGAAGACCGCTATCGCTATGTGATCGAACTGGGCAAAGCCCTGCCGGAACTGGCTGCCGACAAGCGCAGCGAGGATAACAAGGTGCGCGGCTGTGCAAGTCAGGTCTGGCTGGCCACCACGCCGGGCGATGGCCCGGACCCCCTGCTGTATTTTGAGGGCGATTCTGATGCCCATATCGTGCGCGGACTGGTGGCCATTGTGCTTTCGGCCTATTCCGGCAAGCACGCCTCCGAAGTTGCTGCCTTTGATGCGCTGGAGCTGTTTGGCAAGCTCGGCCTGATCGAGCATCTCTCTGCCCAGCGCGCCAACGGCCTGCGCTCGATGGTCGATCGTATTCGCGGTGAGGCAAAGGTGAGGCTGGCCGCATAAGCTTGCGGCCACACCCGTTTCTAAAGCCTGTCGCGGCGAATAGGATTCACTGCGACAGGCTTTAGATCTTATTTTGTCGCATATACGTTATCGTTTTATTGAGGACAATAAAACGCGACATGCTTTAATCCTTTGAGAGGGCCACCACCGGATCAAGCCTTGAGGCATTCCGGGCGGGCATGAAGCCAAACACCAGGCCGATCAGGCAGGAGCAGGTAAACGCAGCCACCATGGATGTCGTGGAATAGACCAGGGCGAAATCCTTGGTCAGCATGGAAAAGGCAAAGCCAAACGACAGAGCAAGACCAATACCAAGGCCGCCGCCGATCAGGCAGACCAGCACGGCCTCGATGAGGAATTGCTGGAGAATATCCTGCCGTCTGGCCCCCACCGCCATGCGCACACCAATTTCACCGACCCGTTCTGATACCGACACCAGCATGATATTCATCACGCCAATACCACCAACAATCAGCGAGATCACCGCAATGGCGGCCACCAGCATGGTCAGGGTGTTGGTGGTGCTGGTAATGGTTTTGCGGATGTCGTCCGTATTCAGGATAAAGAAATCCTTCTCGCCATGGCGGTTGGTGAGGAAGTTGGTGACCGCCGTATTGGCCACCGACGAATCCACCGTATCGGCCAGCCGCACCGTGACACTGCGCAGCGACATATCGCCCAGAAAGCGCGTCTGGACACTGGTATAGGGCAGAAATACCGAGAGATTGGCGTTGGAGCCAAAGCCCCCTTCCTGCTTGGCAGTCACGCCGATAATGCGCACCGGAACCTTGCTGAGAAACACGGTCTTGCCCAGCGCATCCGCATAGGTGGTGCCAAACAGGGCTTCAGCGGTGTTCTGGTCAATCACCGCATCCTGGCTCATGCCATCAACGCTTGCGCGGTCAAAAAACTGTCCGGCCAGCAATTTCGAGCCTTTGACCACGAAATATTGCTCACCAACACCATTGATCAGCGCATTGGCAACCGTTGCGCCATAGCGCACCGTGCCGGAGGTGGACACCGTGGGCGTGACCGCCGACACATAGGGCAATTTGCCCAGCGCATCCGCATCCGCCACTTTCAGCGTGGTGATCTTGCCGGAGCGCACATCGCCAAAGCTTTTGCCCGGAAAGATTTCCAGCGTGTTGGTGCCCAGACTGTTGATATTGGACAGCACTTTTTGCTGTGTGCCCGCCCCCAGCGCCACCACGCAAACCACCGAGGCAATGCCAATGACAATGCCCAGCATGGTCAAAAACGTCCGCAAGCGGTGCGAGGCAAGCGAGCGCAGCGCCATGACAAAGGCTTCACCAAAACGATCAAACCACGGAAAACGATGGATGCTGGCAGGGTCCTGCTCCGGGGCCGGGCGGATCAGCTTTGGCTTGTCCTGACGCCGGTCTGCAACAATTTCACCATCGGCAATTTCAATGACGCGCTCGGCTCTGGCGGCCACTGTCGCATCATGGGTAACGATGATGATCGTCCGCCCCTCGGCGTGCAATTCATCCAGAATGCGCAGCACTTCCTCGCCGCTTTGCTTGTCCAGCGCCCCGGTTGGCTCATCGGCCAAAATCACCTCGCCACCGTTGATCAGGGCGCGGGCAATGGAAACACGCTGCTGCTGACCGCCAGAGAGCTGACCGGGCCGATTGCGTAAGCGATCGCCCATGCCAAGCCGCTCCAGCAGCTTTTTGGCCCGTGATCGGCGCTGGCCTGAGGCAATGCCGGCGTAAATGGCCGGAACCTCGACATTGCCGAGCGCCGAAAGGTCTGACAGCAGGTGATAGCGCTGAAAAATAAAGCCGAAATGCTCGCGCCGCAGTCCCGACAGCGCATCACTGTCAAGCTGGTCGGTGCGGATACCGTCAATCTCGTAGGTGCCGGCATTCGGGCTGTCCAGCAGACCCAGAATATTCATCAACGTCGATTTTCCAGAACCGGACGGCCCGATGATCGACACCATTTCACCACGCTGGATGGTGAGGTTGACGTTTTTCAACACCGTCAGATCCTGCTCTCCGGCGCGATACACACGGGAGATGCCTTTCAGGTCAATCAGCGTGCCCATATCACATCCCCATGGGCGGCGGGCCGCCCCCCATGCCGGAGGAGGTGGTGGCGGTTGTGGAATCACCTATCACCACGCGATCCCCTTCGCTCAAGCCGGATTTGACCTCGGCGTTGACGCCGTCATCGAGGCCAATCTCGACCTCTTTCATGCTGATTTCACCCTTGTCATTGACCACGCGCAGCCTTGTCCTGCCGGTTTTGCTGGTGCCCGACAAAGCCGAAGACGAAAGGACCAGAACGTTTTTCGCCTGCTCCAGCACGATATGCACCTCGGCCGTCATATAGGTGCGAAAGCGGCCATCGGGGTTATCGACATTGAGAATCCCATTGTAATAAATGGCGGTCGAGGAGGACGTGCTGGAGCTGGAACTGCTGGAGCTGGATGTCGAAACGCTGCTGTCGCTGGTGATCGATTCCGGGGCTGGCTCAATCGATTCCAGCACCGATTCATACCGCTTCGACTGCTCCCCCAGAATATTGAAGTAAACGGCCTGACCGGGCTTGACCCGCACCACATCGGCTTCCGAAATTTCGGCCCGCACCACCATTTTATCCAGCTGGCCCAGCACAATGATGGTTGGGGCCGATTGCGTCGCATTCACAGTCTGGCCCTGCTGATTGACAACGGCCAGCACCGTGCCGTCCATGGGCGCGGTAATGCGGGTATAGCCCAGATTGGCCTCGGCTGTTTCCACGGCCACTTCCGCTTCGACAATCTGTGCATCCAGCGCATCAATCTGCGCTTTGGACTGATCGCGCGTGGCCACCGCGCTATCAAGATCAGATTGCTTGCCGGAATTGTTGGCCAGAAGGTTTTGCTGACGCGCCAGTGACAGCTCGGCATTGACCAACGTTGCCTGCGCCTCGGCCTTTTGCGCCTTGACATTGGCAAGTGCTGCCTTGTTGGTGCGCAGGCTGTTGCGCTGGGTCACGGAATCAATTTCAGCCACCAGACTGTCTTTTTTGATCGTGTCGCCAACCTTGACATGCACCGCCGTGATGCGGCCAGACACCTGCGCGCCCACCGCCACCAGTCTGGATGGCTTGAAAATGCCGGTTGCCAGCACGGTCTGCTCAACATTGCCGCGCCCAACGGTTGCGGTCAGCAGATTGGTGGCAGCCGTTGTGCTGGAACGGGTGGCCATATAGATGCCTCCGGCTCCAAGCACCAGCACACTGAAAATAACGACTGCGAGAGAACGCCGCGTCACAATAAACCTTCCCTTATTGCGGCATCACGCCGCGACAATATTGCTTCAGTCCGCTTCAAACATCACAATTGCGGCTTATTCCCGCAATTGTGGTGAGACACTCTGGACCCGTATCATTTTTTTGGTACTTATCAGTACCGATATTCGCCCATCAGCCTGAAAGTCAATCAGCAAGGACATTACATTTCAGCAAGAAAGCCGGGTTGCACTTTTCGATGATAAACTCTCACGCGCAATTACGCCCGGCCAAAGGCCGCCCCCGCAAGGATGACAATGCGCGTCGGGACAGGATTTTGCAGGCCGCTTATCAGGCTTTTGTCGAGCTGGGCTATGGGGCCACCACCACCGATCAGGTTGCGGCACGCAGTCACATCTCCAAGCAGACATTGTATCGGCTGTTTGCCAGCAAGGAGGCGCTGTTCAAGGCGGTTGTTGCCCGTCATCGCCGCCTCATGCTGGATCTGCCCCGCCCCGACGATGAGGATTTACCGATCACGCAGGCGCTGGAGCGGATTTTCTGTCTTGATCTGGATGAGGCAACCGAGCTTGAGCGACACAGATTCATTCGCGTCATCCTGCGTGAAGCCTCTCAGGTTGCGGGGCTGGCCGAATCCTTCCTGCAAGAGGGAGCCATGCGCTCCAGACAGGATCTGGCGGAGTGGCTGCAACAACAGCACCAACGCGGCAAGATCCAGCTTGATCATCCGCTGTCAGCGGCCCAGATGCTGATGGACATCGCCTTTTCCACCCCTCCCCCTCTGCGATCCCTGCCCGCCCGCACACCGGAGGATGCGGAAAGCCGTCGCGCGCATCTTCGCCGCTGCTTTGCCATTTTTGAGCGCGGCCTGCGTCGCTGAACAGCTTCGCGCAAGAATTTGGTTATACATCATACCTATTCGAACGGAGATTCACCCTCCGATCAATTCAGGCCAGTGAGTTCTGGTGCGGCCCTGTATGGAGAGAGGCCTATGCAAGTTTCCAGCACAAATTCATCACTTTACACCTACACAACCCGGCAGAAGACCAGCGCTGACAGCGATAGCGACAGCACCCTGTTTGACAGCCTTACGGACAGCAGCAGCAGTGGCAGCAGTTCAGACGATAGCCTGCTGAGTGCCGTCACAAGCGAAGACAGCGAAACAGACAGCAGCGATTCCTCATCCACCACAGAGGCTGGCGCGCAGTTTGAAGCATGGCTGGCCATGATGATGAACAGGGCCTCAGCTGCTGAAACGTCCGCAGAAGACGACAGCACGCAGACGGCTGCAACAACCGACAGCATGGATGCACCGCCGCCCGGCCCACCGCCAGGGCCACCACCATCCGAAGACAGTGACGAGACGACTGACTCCAGCTCAACGACATCATCCACCGCCGCGTCGAGCACGGAGACATCCGACGAGACATCAACGGACACAACCGCCACAGATAGCAGCGCCGACCTTCTGGCCCAGCTTGAAAGCCTTGATGATGGCATGAGTTTCTACGCCGACATCTTCAAGAACCAGCTGGAACTTCCGGCTGGTGGGGCGTAACAGGTCTCGAGTCTGTCTAAACCATGTCGCGTTTTATTGTCCTCAATAAAACCACAGTACACGACGCAAAGGTTTTGATCTGCCGCTTGCCCCCTCATCTCCCTGCCGGGATCTTCTCCCCGCTGGGGAGAAGAGGCATGAGGTAGCGTTTTGTTCTTGCGGCATTAATTTTAAATTCAGTGCTGTCAGCCTGGTCTCTTCTCCCCAGCGGGGAGAAGGTCGCGGTAGCCGGATGAGGGGGTGGCGTAGCCGAAAAAACGTTTGCGTCGTGTACTGTGCCGGGCCATTTTATATCAATCTCAATTCTTTGTTTTCGTTTGTCTTTTCGGAAAAACCGGGTTCCACTTTTCCCTGACAAACTCTACCGCTGATAAGCAATATACTTGAGGGTCAAAACGCGCGCGACATGGCCGGATTATCCGGCCATGTCGCTCATGTGTGGCCGATAACCCGCCTCGCCCCAATGGCGCAATGGCGGGTTTGCGGGTTTGGCCGGAGAATAGTGACGGACCAGTGCCAGCAGGGCGGTGCGCAACATCAATTTTGCCGAACGCGCTGGCCATTGCCGCTCACGCTCGACAATTTCCAGCCCCTTGGCAAAGCAGCACACATCCAGCACCACACCGGATAATTCCGGCCCCAGCGCCAGCAGGGCCTTGGTCACGCGATGGCGGGCCGCAAGGGCGCTGTCGCTCAGATCCACAGCCGCAGGGCGCTGGCCTTTTTGCTGTTGCGCCACTCTTGGCTCCCACGAGGCCGTGACCCGCGGCTGAAGATGGCCACGCTCAAAATCTGCCGCCAACCGTTCGCCCGCCTCAATCGCATCGATCGGGAAATAGGCAACCCCGGCTTTATCGCGCAAACGGCACAGACTGGACAAAGGCGAATCATCGAGATTACGGCGCACAAGACGCGGGCCTTGCGGCTCCACCAGCACAGCGTGGGCCAATTCGCCATGCTGGGCGGCAAATGTCTCATCGGCGGTTTCCGTCAAAAGTCTGCGCATAAAGCTCTGGGCCTGTGGCGTTGCCTCCAGCTGTTCGCCGCGCTGCTGCACCAGCCCTTGCGCCAGCGCCTGCCGCACCAGCGCCTCTGGCACCCGCCCCAGCAGAACCTCGTCTTCCTTGCGCAACAACTCGAACTCCCCCGGAGACCCTGGCTGATTCAATGGCCGGATCAACACCGCTGTGCGGGCCAATCGCAAAAGACGCAAAAGCGGCTTGATGGCAGGCTGCCCTGCTGTTTTTTTCTCAGTCATGGCGCACCGTCCTTGCCACGGTGGCCAGCACCGCCACAAGCCGCTCCAGCACGCACATGAACTGATCCAGCGCCTTGTTATCACGCCGGTTTTCGATCACCTGGCAGGCATAGCTCACCGTGCTGCGGTCATAGCCAAAGGCGCTGGCCACTTCATGCTGCGGCAAGCCCAGAACAACGTGGCACAGATACATGGAAATCTGCCGGATCTGGCATCGCTGACGCCGCCGGTCTCCCCGGCGCAACACCGGCTCCTGAAGCACATCCAGCATCTCCTCCGTCACCTTATTCACCGAGTGGCACAGGACATGATTGGCAGATGGGGTTTTTATCTGAAGATCTGACGGCATTCCGACCATTTCGAAAACTCCTTAAATAGGATTTTATTCATATCATGGTGGTGAATGCACGTGAACACACTCAATCAAAAAATTAAAAATAGCATTGATTTATAAGGAATATTATCGATACTCCCAAAAATAAAAAGGATTATTTTCCACATTTACAGAAGATCACCCCCCGTAATTTCAGGGGATTTTATCGAGCTGTCGCGTGCATGACATGACAATTCGCGCTGTTAAGACGCCCTGTGAACGCGCGCAAAACAGACCATGGATCGCTCAACCGCAATCCGTTGAGCGATAAAAGACATGCGCAATATCTTACGCCTTCGGCTCGAACACCATGGAATAGCCGTTGATGCAGTAGCGCAGGCCTGTGGGTTTTGGCCCATCGGGAAAGACGTGGCCCAGATGGCCATCGCATGTGGCGCAGCGAATTTCGGTGCGCACCATGCCATGCGATACATCCCGATATTCTGTGACCGCATCCGGCGTGACCGGCTCGAAATAGCTTGGCCAGCCGCAGCCTGCGTCAAATTTGGTGTCCGAATAAAACAGCGGCGTGTTGCATCCGGCGCAGCGATACAGGCCCGGCGTGACAGTGTCCCAATAGGGACCAGTAAAGGGACGCTCGGTGCCATGTTCACGCAGAATGCGATATTGCTCCGGGGTCAATTGCTCACGCCACTCCTGTTCGGAGCGCTCGATTTTTCTACCCTTTGTTATGGTCATGAACCGTCTCCCTGTCTCAAAACAATCTCAGCCCTGCCAAAGATAGGGTTTCCCTTGCATCCTACAAGCATATTGCCAACAATGATCCGTGAGAAACATCAATAATTGCACAGGCACAGGTGCAAGATGTTCAAAAGCATCATGAAGTGATGATTATGACAAAGAATCACATGCTTGACGAAAATACATGTGCCCCCTATGAAACATGCTGACTTCGGGATGAGGCCATGAGGAGGGCAAGCATGAGGAGGACAGGGATGAGGAGCGCAGAATCCATTGCGGAACGCCGCAAAAACCATTGCAAGCCACTCTGACCTCATACCACCTCAGCAGGCATTGAGGCAATTTCACACATTTGCATTGCGGGTACCATAGTCTATACGGTGCTGATGTTTGCGTCTTGAATAGAGCTATGAATTTTACCTTCGGGTACGTGTCAGTCTGACACAGATGACGACAGGAGACGAGATGATCGCTGATGTCGCCAGTATGACTTTGCTGGCTTTGCTTTTGCCCTTTGCGGGTGCATTATTGGCCCCATGGCTGACAAACCGGCTTGGACATAAGGCGGCATGGATACTGGCGCTGGTGCCGCTGGCGTCGTTTTTAAAGTTCCTGTCTTTTGTGCCGGAGATTTCCAGTGGCGGTGCCGTCACTGGCGGCTACGCCTGGGTGCCGAGCTATAATGTCAGTTTTTCATGGTTTCTCGATGGGTTATCACTCACCTTTGCCTTGCTGATTACCGGCATTGGCGCGCTGATCATTCTCTATTCAGGCGGTTACATGAAAGGCCATCCGCAGCAGGGGCGCTTTCTGTCTTTCGTCTTTCTGTTCATGGGGGCCATGCTGGGCGTGGTGGTCTCCGATAGCTTTCTGATGCTGTTTGTCTATTGGGAGCTGACCTCGATCACCTCCTTCCTGCTGATCGGCTTTGACCATGAACGCGCAGAATCGCGCCGGGCCGCGCTGCAAGCGCTGGTGATCACCGGCGGCGGCGGTCTGGCGCTTCTGGCCGGGCTGATCTTCTTGTGGAATATATCTGGTGTCACCCAGCTTTCCCTGCTGTTGCACAGCGAAAATCGTGTGGCGGCCAGCCCGTTTTATCTGGCAGCGCTGCTGCTCATTCTGGGCGGGGCCTTTACCAAGTCCGCGCAATTTCCCTTTCATGTGTGGCTGCCCAATGCCATGGAGGCTCCGACCCCGGTGTCGGCCTATCTGCACTCGGCCACGATGGTGAAGGCGGGCGTTTATCTGCTGATGCGGCTGCAACCCGTGCTGGGCAACACGCCCGCATGGGAAATCCTGCTGCCGTTTTTTGGTGGCGTGACCCTGATTGTCGGCTCGGTGATTGCCGTGCGCCAGACTGATCTGAAACAGATGTTGGCCTATACCACAGTGGCCTCGCTTGGCCTTCTGGTGATGCTCACCGGCTTTGGCTCACCCCATGCGCTGACTGCTGCGGTGCTCTATCTGATTGCCCATTCGCTGTTCAAGGGCGGACTGTTCATGGTGGCAGGCATTCTTGATCATGAGGCAGGCACCCGCGATGTGACAAAGCTGGGCGGATTGGCAAAGGTCATGCCGATCACCTGTGTGGCGGCTCTGGCGGGTGGCCTGTCGATGGCAGGACTGCCCCCCTTTGTCGGTTTTCTGGCCAAGGAAGAGATTTACTATGCGCTGGCCCACGGCGACATCCGCTCCATCCTGTTCACCGTGGTGGCCGTCCTTGGCAATGCGTTGATGATGGTGGTGGGGCTGACGCTGGCATTCAAGCCGTTTTTCGGAGCCAGAACCGCCGCCGCAGACAAGGCGCATGAAGGCCCTGCCCTGCTCTGGCTGGGACCGTTGACTTTGGCCCTGCTGGCTTTGGCCGCAGGCGTGCTCTCAAGCCAGTTTCATGGCGCATTTTCGACGCCCATGGTCAGTGCTGTGGCAGGCGAGGCCCGGCTGGTCGACATCAGCCTCATCCCGCATATCGGCATTCCGCTTGGCCTGTCGCTTGTGACCATTGCCCTTGGCCTTGTGCTGTTCTGGCAGCTTGCGGCCCTGCGCCAGCTGGTGGCAAAACTGCTGGATGCCATGGGACCGGGGCCGGATCGTGGCTTTGACCATGCCATGGCCGGGCTGGTGCGCTTTGCCTTTCGGATCACCCATATCATTCATGGCGGCCGGCTGGATGTGTATGTCACCCTCACCCTGATCATCACCGCCTGCGCCTTTCTGGTTCCAATGCTGATGTTTGGCGAATTGCCCGCCATGCCGGTGTGGCCAGACAAGATCGAATTGCACGAAGCAGCGTTCCTGCTGATTGCGCTGGCCGGGCTTGTTGCCGTGCTGAAATCTGACAACCGACTGACGGCCATTGTGTCGCTGGGCATTCAGGGCTTTGCCATTTCAGTGATTTTCCTGCTGTTTGGCGCGCCCGATCTGTCCTTTACCCAATTCATGATCGAGACCCTGTCTGTGGTGATTCTGGCGCTGGTAATGACCCGACTCAAGCTGCATCCCGCCGATCACCGGCCCTTGCCGCAAGTGCTGCTGGATAGCACCGTGGCGCTGGCCGTCGGCATTGGCCTCACACTGATGATGCTGAAAGCCACCGAACGGCCGCTGGATCAAACGCTGACGGAGTTTTTCAGCACCTATTCCAAAGCCATTGCCCACGGGGCCAATGTGGTCAACGTCATCATTGTGGACTTCCGCGGGGTGGATACGATGGGCGAAATTGCCGTGGTGATGATCACCGGCCTTGCCATTCTGGCGCTGATCCGGCTGCGGGCACCCAGACGGCCCGCGCACACCCTGTCCGAGCCCAAAGATGCACAGCCGGGAGGCGAGGCATGAACACCTTGATTTTACGCACTGTCGCGCCACTGATTACCGCACTTATGCTGTTGTTTTCACTGTTTGTTTTGCTGCGCGGCCATAATGAGCCGGGTGGCGGGTTTATTGGCGGGCTGATCGCGGCTTCGGCCTTTGCCATTTACGGCATGGCCTTTGGCGTCCAGGCCGTGCGGCGCGCCCTGTGGGCGCATCCGCTGTCGATTGCCGGCGCTGGCCTGCTGCTGTCTTGCCTGTCCGGCTTTGTCTCTGCCTTTGCCGGCGTGCCCTTCATGACCGGATTGTGGATTTATCCGCATATTCTGGGGGTGGAAGTCCCGATTGCCACCGTGGTGACGTTTGACATTGGCGTCTATCTGGTCGTGGTCGGGGCGATTACCTCGATTGCGCTGGGCTTGAGCGAAAGGGATCATGATTAATGGAAGCGATCTTTTCCATCATTGTCGGCCTGTTTGCGACCACGGCCTTTTACCTGATCATGTCACGCCATATTGTGCGGGTGCTGATGGGCATTGTCATTCTGGGCAATGCCGTCAATCTTGGACTGTTCACCGTCGGCCGCCTGACGCGGGAAGTGCCCCCAATCATGCTGAATGGTCAGGACACACTGCCGATGACGGCCGCCAATCCGCTTCCACAGGCGCTGATTCTGACCGCCATCGTCATTTCCTTTTCCTTCTTTGCGTTTCTGCTGGTGCTCTCCTATCGCGCCTATCAGGATCTCGACACCGATGACACCGACGAAATGCGGCTGGCGGAGCCTGAAAACCCGCCGATGCCACCGCTTGGTTACTAGAGTTTGTCAGGCTCCCATTAAACCAGACAGACCCTAACGCATCGATCCAAACGAAAGACGACAGGACAGTATGGCCGCTTCAGACATCAACACCACAGCCCTTGCCGCTGCCACGGTAACGACGCCAACCACAGTCGCACAATGGCTGCCCATTTTGCCGGTGGCGCTGTGCCTTGTTGCCAGTGCCGTGCTGATGATGATGCGCGAGCGGACCAAAAAGCACCCCTATGTGGCGCTTCCAGCCCTGGGCCTGCTGGTGTTGATCGATGCGGCCCTGCTGTTTCAGGTGGCCCTGCACGGGCCGATCACGGTGATGATGGGCCGCTGGCTGCCGCCGTTTGGCATTGCCTTCACCGTCGATGTTACCGGCGCCTTGTTTGCGCTGACCTCGGCCATTGTCGCGCTGGCCGGTGGCGTCTATGCGCTGGGAGACATCAACATCTCCGGGCGGCGCTATGGGTTTTTCCCGTTTTTGCTGGCGCTGATGGCGGGCGTCAGTGGCGCGTTTCTGACCGGCGATATTTTCAACCTCTATGTCTGGTTCGAGGTTCTGCTGATCTCATCCTTTGGCATGTTGATTTTAGGTTCCGAGCGCGAACAGATCGACGGCGCGCTGAAATATGCCATCCTCAATCTGATTGCCACAACGCTGTTTCTGATCACCGTCGGCTTTCTCTATTCCATCTTCGGCACGCTGAACATGGCCGATATTGCCCGCAAGACCAATGACTTGCGCGACATCGCCCCCTTGATGACACTGGCGACACTGTTCACACTGGCCTTTGCCATGAAGGCGGCAGCCTTTCCGGTGAATTTCTGGCTGCCTGCATCCTATCACACCCCGCGTATTGTGGTGTCGGCGCTGTTTGCCGCCCTGCTCACCAAGGTCGGCATCTACAGCCTGATCCGGGTGGTGGTGATGCTGCTGCCGGTGGAGCGCGAACAATTAAGCCTGCTGCTGGGCATTGTTGCCTGCGCCACCATGGTGCTGGGCGCATTGGGCGCGATTGCTCAGGCCGATAGCCGCAAGCTTCTTGGCTTCATTGTGATTTCCGGCATTGGCTATATGCTGGCCGGTATTGCCATTGGTGGCTTGCAGGGCATGAGCGCCACGATTTTTTATAGCCTGCATTCCATGCTGCTGATGGCAGCACTCTATCTGGTGATCGGCCAGGCCGGGCGCATGGGCGGCAGTTTTGCCCTGCATGGGCTTGCCGGGCTTTATCGCACAGCTCCGGCGTTTTCCTTCCTGTCACTGGCGCTGTTTTTTGCCGCCAGCGGCCTGCCACCATTTTCCGGCTTCTGGCCCAAGGCCATGCTGCTGAAAGCGGCACTGGATATTGGCGCATGGTGGCTGGCGGGCGGCATTCTTCTGGCCGGTTTTTTCACCACCATCGCCATGGCACGGGTGTTTTTGCTGGCCTATTGGCGCGCGGAGCCAAGCGAACAGCCCGGCGAAAAACAGCCTGTCTTGTCACGCACCGCCATCGCCCCGCTTGTGCTGCTCACCGCCCTGATTGTCTGGTTCGGGCTGTTTCCAGAGCCGCTGATCCGCCTTTCTCAGGATGCGGCCAGCGGTTTGCTGGACCCCTCGGCCTATATGACCTCTGTCTTTCCCCAGGAGATCACCCCTCAGGAGAACACACCATGACATTGCTGATCGTCAATCTGCTGATGGGCGTGGTCTGGATTGCGGTCAGCGGCAGCACCACAATCCACAATCTGATCTTTGGCTTTCTTCTGTCACTGGCCATTGTTGGCCTGCTGCGCGAGCAGATTCATGCTGCCAGTTACCTCAGCCGTATCACACGGATTTTCTCGCTGTTTGCGCTGTTTATGGTGGAACTGGCCAAATCCGCGTGGAAAGTCACCGTGCTGGTTCTTTCGCCCAGACTGAACGTGCAGCCGGGTATTTTCGCTTTTCCGCTGACGGTCAAAAGCGACATGGAAATTACCCTGCTGGCCAATCTGATCACCCTCACACCCGGCACCCTCTCGGTGGATGTGTCAGAGGATCGCAAGACACTCTACGTTCACGCGCTGGATTGCAGCGACCCGGACACCACACGACGCGAGATTGCCGAGGGGTTTGAGCGTAAAATTCTGGAGGTGTTTCAATGACGCCCGCCCAAGTTCTGATTTTTTATGCCTGCAATGCCGGTTTGTTTTTTCTGGCCATTGCTTTCTTCCTGACGGTTTATCGGGTCATGCGCGGCCCCACCCTGCCAGATCGGGTGCTGGCACTGGATATGCTCGTGGGCATTGTTATCGGCTTTATCGCGGTTTTTGTGATTCGCTCCGGCTATACGCTCTACATTGATATTGCCATTTCGCTCGGTCTGGTTGGCTTTCTGACCACTGTTGCTTTTGCGCGATTCATTATGGTTCGTGGCGCAATTGGCGAAACGCCGGAAACAGAGCCGGCAATACGTGCGGTGGCCGAACAAATAGCTGTGGAAAAAACAAAAAAATCCCGTAGAGAGAAACGTGGAAATATTCAACCCGACATGTCCCAAAAGGAGACAAAGTAATGGAACTGGCATTGGCGATTTTCATTTCCATACTTATTCTCAGCGGCTCACTCTTCTCGGTTGTTGCTGCCATCGGCATCAATCGCCTGCCTGATCTCTATACCCGAATGCACGCCGCATCCAAGGCTGGCACAGTCGGATCTGGCTTATTATTACTGGCAACTGGCATTAACTCGGGCGAATTACCTGTATTTGCCCGTGCATTGGCAGGGTTTTTATTCTTTATATTGACAGCACCTGTCTCGGCACACCTTCTGGCCAAGGCGGCCCATCATGTTGGTTATCCGCTGGCACTGGCGACAGTGATGGATGAAATGACCACAGACAGCGCAGAAAACAAGAATGCTACGGTTAACAAATCATGAATATCCGGGCATTGTAAGTATCACAAGAGCAGAAGATGATTCATATTCTGCACAATATACATTTACCAGCCCATCAAAAATCAGATAAATAGGAACTGGACATTTTTACCGATCTTGATAATCCATAAATTAAGCTATTTGAAATTCACATTGGATGTTCGTTCCGGCAATAGTTGCGCAAGACAGTCCTCATTCTTGCAAACACGCCCCCCGTCACCTGTGTCAACGGCTTGCTGTTTTCGACCGTCTCCATTTGAATGGATAACGGGATTTTTAAATAACACCAAAAGCCTGAATAAGGTTTGCGGTATAAATTGAACAAGAATAAATACAACGGCCAATTTGTTGGCATAATTTCATATCAGCGGTGGTGGCAAACGATCCGCAGGTAAGAAGATGACAGGAGAAAGACATGAGCGAAGCCGTATTTGGATCGTCTGAAAACGATCTTCTCGTAGAACTGACAGCAGAGATTGTTGCAGCCTATGTCACCAATCACGTTGTGCCAATTGGGGACATATCCCATTTGATTTCAGACGTGCATGGTGCCTTGGCCAACACATCATCCCCGACGCCCGTTGTGTCTGTGGTTGAAAAGCAGAAGCCGGCAATTGCCGTGCGCAAATCCATTCAGGGCGATCAGATCATCTGCCTGGAATGTGGCGGCTCTTTCAAGTCGCTCAAGCGCCACCTGATGACGCACCACGGCATCAACCCTGAAGAATACCGCGAAAAGTGGGATCTGCCCGCCGATTATCCAATGGTGGCACCAGCCTATGCCGAGGCCCGCTCGCGGCTGGCCAAGGAAATGGGCCTGGGCCAGCGCCGTCGTCGCGCCAAGTAACGCAATCGGCACGTTCCGAAGGGCCGATGCGCCTTTCGGAACGCTGCTTTGCAAAAGAGTCTTTCAGGTTCAGATTGAACCAGAGTACACGACATTTTAGCATTGAGTGCTTGGCTCCCCTCACCCCGCCTCCGCTTTGCTCGGCGGACCTCTCCCCGCTAAAGCATGTCGCGTTTTATTGTCCTCAATAAAACGATAACGTACATGCGAAAAACAAAAAAGCTAAAGCCTGTCGCAGTGAATCCTATTCACTGCGACAGGCTTTAGGGCGAGGAACCCATGAGCGTTGCGGTTCTTTCCGTCTTCTCCCCTGCGGGGAGAAGGTGGCGGCAGCCGGATGAGGGGGTGCGAAGCCCAGAAATACGCGCGTCGTGTACTGTGGAGATAGAACCAGACAGACCCTCTATTGCTTTGTTTTCGTTTGCCTTTGCGGGAAAACCAGCGACCACTTTTCCCTGACAGACTCCACGTCCGTGAGCGGCAAAATGCAGAACATTTTAATGAATTTTCACAGACATTGCTGACTGATATTTTTCACGTTTGATCAATTGTTTTCATTTATTCGAATATTGTTGATTACCTACCCAAGCTTACCCCATTGCCCGCCCTATGGCGGGCTTTTTTTTGCATTTGAGCGGTTGTCTGGAAAAAATCACTTATCGATTTTGGCTTTGCTGCCTGCGCCATTCGCTGGGACTTTTGCCTGTCACCCGCAGAAATTCACGATTGAAGTTGGACTTGGTCATAAAGCCCGCTTCAAACACGATGCTGGTGATGGGTTGATCGGTCTCACTCAGCAGGCGGCAGGCCTCTCCGACGCGATAGGTATTGACATATTGCGACACGCTGACGCCATGCACCCGGTTCACCGCGCTGGACACCGCCCGCACCGGCAGGCCCAATCGCCGGGCCAGTTTGCCAAGGTTCAGCTCCACATCCTTATAGAGTGCCTTGTCACGCATGATGGCGTGCAGCGCTTCAGCAATGCGGGCATCGTCTTCACTGGGATTGCGCTCTGATGGTGGTGGATGGGGGCTGTCCATCGGCGCGCGCTCGTCGCTCCCATCTGGCTCATCGCGGGCCGATCCGCTTTCGGCAAGCGAAGCGGCAAAGCCGAGCAACAGCAACATCACCGTTGTGAAGGCCGAAATCACTGCGGGCACGTGACGCCCATCACTGATGGAAAAATCAAGACTGATGAAAATATCGCTTAAGGACGACATAATCAGCGTCGCCGCCATCAATTGCAGTGATCGGTACGAACGCAAAGCCCCATCCAGCCGCGAAGCGCCAAGCCCATCCGGCCCAAGCCGCGCCAGCCACAACAGCGCCAGCCCATAGCCCATGAAAATCACAATCAGCGCCACATCAATCGGCGCGCCCCACACCACCGTGAGGAGCAGCAACAGCAGAACCGGCAAAGCATGGGGCCAATCTCGCCATGTATAACCTCTCGCCTGCTCGGTCAGGCTTCGAAACGCCAGAAAGCTCAAAGGCGGAATGCTGGCGGCCAGCACCGCCATCATTGGCATCACCGCAGTGATGCCATAGCCCCAGCGCAGGCCGGTGACAAAGGATTGCAGCGTCATCACCGCAAGCAGCACCATAAACGGGCGCGCCGCCGGTTGATCCTCCGCATCCTCACGCCAGATGCGAATCAGGAAGCTGATCAGAAACAGAGCAACAACAAAGGAAAGAGGAACAAAGATCATGGCAACACGCGAGCAGTGAACATCAGAGGACTATGCCCCAGATCGTGATTGGCGGCGACCTGTAACGTGTTTCAGGTCGCAAGGCCGGATGAAAAGCGCAAAACCTTCAACATCACAACCCGTTGGAGCAAGCCCTCATGAAAAAGCGTTATATCGCCCTTGGCATTTTTGCAGCCTTTATCACTCTCTCCGCCGTCGATGGTGCGGTGGGCTACTGGCACCATGGCGAGACCATAAGCCCGCCGCTGGACCTGTCCACCGTCTCCAAAATCCGCATCGATGGTGCCGCCAGCATGATCACCGTGTCCACCCGGAAGGACAAGCCGCTGAGCGCGCAATTGGTTGGCCGCCGTGATGGTTGGGGTGCCTTGTGGCATTCCGGCTGGTCATCGCGCGATTGCCCGCAAAGTGGCACCATGCGGGTAGAGGATGACACGCTGGTGGTGGAAACCTCCAGCCTGTCGCGCTTCTTTGACTGGTCCGATTGCACCCTTGAACTGTCCGCCAATGTGCGGCCCGGCTCTGCCGTGCTGATACGCCAGCAGGCGGCCCGCATGACCCTGTCAGGCGATTATTCCACCGTGCGGGTCAATGCCGATGCCGGAGATTTTGCCCTTGATGGCCATGCCGACACGCTGGATGTTTCGGGGGCGGCCCTTCGCGCCCGCGCCGTGTTTGAAACCGTGATGAACACGGAAACAATCAGCTTTTCCGGCAAGATGATGGATGCCACCTTGCGCTTCATGGTGCCAACCCAGATCAGCTATCTGGTGGAAGCCACGGCATCCTTTATTGATAGCAGCCTGCCCAATACGCCGGGGGCCAAGCCCGCCATTACCATTCGCGGTGAGATGGTGCGGGCCACAATCAAGTAGGGCGATCGAGCTGAAGCTCCATGGCAGCCAGATCCAGCCAGCGGCCAAATTTGGTGCCAACCTGGCTGTGAATGCCGACAAGGCGAAAGCCCAGCTTTTCATGTAAACGGATCGAGGCCAGATTTCCGGCCTCGATGGCGGCAATCATCACATGCACATGGCCCGCTTTTGCCCGCTCGATCAACGCCTGCATCAGCAGCTTGCCAAGGCCGGCCCCACGGTGATCTTTATCCACGTAAACCGAATGTTCCACCGTGTGACGATAACCATCAAAGGCGCGCCAGTCGCCGTAGGATGCATAGCCTGCAACCCGGCCCCCCACCTCGGCCACCAGCACCGGAAAACCGCGACTGTTGCGCTGTTCCAGCCAGGCACGGCGGTTGTCCACATCGATCAGCACATCATTCCAGATAGCGGTGGTGTGTTCAACGGCATGGTTATAAATGTCGCGGATGGCGGCAAGATCGCCGTCTACGGCATCACGGATCAGAATGTCAGATGTCATGAAAATTCCGGTTTTCAACAGGATTACAGGCTGATGGCCGTGACCACTGCCGAATAATGCACAGCCGCTGCCACCACCACAAAACCATGCCAGATGGCATTTTGGAACCGCAATTTTTCCCAGATGTGAAAAATAACACCTGCGGAATAAAGCACACCACCCATCACAATCAACTGCATGGTCACAGTCGGAAGGCGCGCTGAAAGCGGCTCGAACGCCAGAAGCCCGCTCCAGCCCATGGCCAGATACAGCAAAATCGCCAGCCGGTCATAACGGCCCGGATACCGGCACTTCAGCACAATGCCCAGAATGGCCGTGGCCCAGATGCCAATCAGCAACAGCACAATCAACGGCTCATCGGCACCACGCTGCAAAAACGGCGTGTAGGTTGCGGCAATCAGCACAAAAATTGCCGAGTGATCAAGCCTGCGCAGATAGGATTTAAACCTGGAGCGCGGCCACATATTATAGGTGAACGAACAGCCCATCACCAGAACCAGCCCGATGCCATAGATCCAGCTGGCGGCAATGGCCCCATAACTGGTGAAAACCGTGGCGTAAAAAATCAAAGCGGTTACGCCGACAAGCGCAAACACCACGCCAATGCCGTGCACGACGCCATCGGCAATCAATTCTTGAACATCATAGGGACGCCCGAAGCGAAAATCGTCGCTCATACTGTCTGTGCCATTCCTTTTTTAAAGGCTTATAAAAAGAGGATGCGGCAAATATGAGACTCCGGCAAGGGCCGGAGCGTGTGCATTGCAAAATTTACACCCATGCGCACGGATTTGCTGCGTGGCGACCTCAGTGGCGGGCACACTCCTGACAAAAAGGCGTGGCGGGCAAAAGCGCCAGCCGCTCCGGCGCAATCGGCACGCCGCAGGAGGTGCACAGGCCATAGGTGCCCTTGTCGATCCGGGTCATGGCGGCATCAATTGCCCGCAATTCCTGCTCACCGGCATGGCCCAGCCCTTCCAGCACTTCATCATTTTCGGCTTCAACGGCCTGCTCTTCGCTGTCAGCACTGCGCAGGGCGTTGAGATCGCGGTCAATCTTGCCAAGCCGCCCGGTCAGTTCCTGCTGGCGCGCCAGCAGAACCTGATAATAGCCACTCATATCCACGGTCATGGCGCCTCTCCCTCAACGGTCCACCAGCACCGAGCATTTTGCATGGCGCACCACACGGTCTGCCGTGGCACCAATGAGGTAGTTGGAAAAATCCGGCACATGCGACGCAATGATAATCAGATCAGCCTTGCGCTCTGTGGCGGTGGCCAGAATTTCATGGGCAGGCGAGCCAATGCGCAATTCGGTCTCAGCGCTGATGCCGGTCTTGTCACGCAGGGCGGCCAGCTTGACCTTGCCATCCTCAATCGCGCTTTCCATGATTCCATGCGGAATATCGACGGCCAGATAGGTCGGTATCTGCTCGACAACCGCAACCAGCACAATCTGGCCGCCATCATCCAACAGGCTTTTCGCTTTTTTCAGGCTGCGCTCGCCCTTGTCCAATTGCCCGCAATCGACCGGCACAATAATTGTTTTGTACATGACCCTCTCCTCACGTTTTTCCACCCGCCGTTGACGGGCTTGCAACCTGAGTATGCGCCATTCCATAAGGCGCACCTTGATTAGGATCAAATCGCCACTGTCTACAATTGATGAACGATATTTCACCAATATCATGACTTTATGAAACAATCAGGAGCGTCTATCGTCAGGGCAACACCCATGAGATCATGGCGCACCGGCCAAATCCCGGCGTGATGACAGCGCCCGTGATGGCAGAGAAAGGCAACACAATGAAGCGTCGTGACGTGCTGACAGCCGGGTCTGGCATTTTGGCCTCCAGTCTCTTGCCCAACACCGTATCAGCCGAAGGAAAGACCATGACCATCACAAAAGAGGACAGATTCGCCCTCACCCGACCGCTGCACGTGGGCCAATCGCATCTGGTGGTGCGCGATCTGGATATGACCTCCGGCTTCTATCAAAACATGCTGGGCCTTGCGGTGCTGGACAAAAGCGCAAGCGGCATGGTGCTGGGGGCGGGCAACACCCCCCTTTTGACCCTGACCACCCACGCAAGTGCCAAGCAGGCCCCGCGCAATGCGGCTGGCCTGTTTCACAACGCCTTTCTGCTGCCAAACCGCAAGGCGCTGGCACAATGGCTGTTTCAGGCGGCGCAAAACGGCGTACAACTGGATGGCGCATCCGACCATCTGGTCAGCGAGGCGATTTACCTGTCTGACCCCGAAGGCAATGGCATTGAAATCTACCGCGACCGCAGCCCGATGGAATGGACCTATCATGCTGACGGCACCGTCGAGATGGCAACCGAGCGGCTGAACCTGCAAGAGCTGTACAACAGCGCAGCGGCCGCTCCATCATGGGACGGAATGCCGGAAGGCTCGGCCATGGGCCATATCCACCTGCAAGTGGGCAATGTGGCGGAGGCCGATCGTTTCTATGAAGGCGTACTCGGATTGAAGAAAATGGCCACATACCCCGGTGCCAGCTTCTTTGCCTCCGGCCAGTACCACCACCATATCGCCGCCAACATCTGGAACAGCCGTGGCGCAGGCGCAAGAGCCGATACCATGACCGGGTTGTCTGGCTATTCGCTGAGCTATAATGATCCGGCAGCGCTGACCAAGGCCTTGGCAACGCTGGAAGAACTGGAGATTCCAACGACACGAACAGCGGAAGGCGTGACCTTGAAGGATCCTTGGGGCATTGGGCTGACGCTCATGGCGGCCTAATTCACCACCGCCGCCTTCACCTTCACCGCCTCATCCAGATGCACAAACACCACGCCTTTTGCCTTCAGTGCTTTTAGCCCGACAGCCACACCTTCGCCTGCGGCGTGGGTGGGTTGGTTGATGTGGGCAATCAGCACATCGCCATCTTTGGCGTGGGCAAATTGTTGTTCGGTCTGTTTGGCACCCAGCAGCGAGCCGGAATCGCCATTGATGGAAAAGCCGCCAATCTGGTAGCCCATGGCCTTGATCTGGGTGATGGCAGAGGAGGAATATTTGGCCGTGGCATCACGATACCAGCGGGGCGCAGGAAAGCCTGCGTCCATCATGGCTTTGGCTCCGCCATCCACTTCCTTGGCCACCGCCTCCGGTGATCCGGCAGCAGCAATGCCATAGACCTTGGTGGGGTAATCAACGGCCGGAATGTGGTTTTCGCCGTGGTTTTCCACCTCGAACAGGTCCGGTCTGCTTTTCAGCACGGCCACGGCTTCCGGGTTGGTTTTGATCCAGCGGCCAGTGACAAAAATCGTCGCCTTGATGTTTTCATCCAGCAGGGTTGAGAGAATACGCATGTCGGTCTTGCCCATGCAGGCATCCAGCGTCACAGCGACATGGGCCGGTCCCTTGCTGGCAGGTAGCACATGCAGCTTTGGCTCGACCAGACCATCGCTGGCTGCAAAGGCCGAACCGCAGAGCACAACACAGCCAAAGCCAGCCAGCACAACAGGGAAAAAACGCATGGTGATACTCGTCAATGATGATGATGCGCGGGCAAAGCGCTCAAACTGATCCGCCGTCAAGACAAAATCGGTTGATGGCCGCAGCCATCCCATCACACATGGTTTTGAACACTCAATTATACAGGTAATATTTGCTCCAGCTTGCTTTCGGCACTTCGGCACCGACCTGATAGGTGAAGCTGGTGACATCAAGATGATTGTTGCCCGTCTGGCAGGTGTATTTCAGCCGATACCAATGTTCACGGCTGCGAAACACGGCTCCCGGAGCCGAAAGCCTGTTGCCCGAAGCCACGGTTTTGGCAAAGGTATAGGCAATCACCTTATCGGGCCGAAATTGCCTGCTATCCTTGGCAATACGGTTCATTGCCTCAATATCGCAGCGCTGCTCCAGCCTTTCGCGCGGCGTCAGGGCGTCGAGCTGACGGACAACGGACGAATCCAGCGCATAGGCATTTTGAGCAAAAAACAGTGCCAGTAAGCCGGATACAACGCAAAGACGCATGGGTTTTTCCTAAAGAATCGCATTTTTGGGGAATGTATTACCTCACCCCCCATCAATCCAGAGTTTTTTGAGTTGATGCCGGTTTTGTGACCTAAAGCCTGTCGCAGTGAATAGGATTCACTGCGACAGGCTTTAGCTCTTTCTTTTTCGCATGGACGTTATCGTTTTATTGAGGACAATAAAACGCGACATGCTGTAGTGACGGATTCCCCGGTTTTTGCTTGAACGTGCGTGCCATGCTGACTATCTGTCTTGCAGCTTACGGCTTCATCGAACACAGCGAGAGTGCCCCCTTGTCCCATCTCCCAAAGTCCTCTTCGTCCAAAACAACCTTCCTCAACCTGCCTGCCGCGCCCATTGCGGCGAAAAAGCCGTTGAGCGATACCCGCCATGGCATCACCCGCACCGATGATTATGCCTGGCTGCGGGCCGACAACTGGCAGCAGATGTTCAAGGACACGTCCATTCTCGATGCGGAAATCCGCGCCCATCTCGAGGCGGAAAATGCCTATATGGATGCGGCAATGGATGACACCAAAGCGCTGCAAAAGACCTTGTTTCATGAGATGAAGGGGCGAATCAAGGAGGATGACTCCTCCATTCCCATGAAAGACGGCCCTTACGCCTATGGCTCGGCCTTTGTCACCGGCGGCGAGCAACCACGCTATTTCCGCATTCCGCGCGATGGCAACCCGCAGGATGAGAGCATCCGCGAACTGCTGCTGGATGGCGACAAGGAGGCCGCTGGCAAGGATTATTTTCGCCTTGCGGGCATTGATCATTCCAACGACCACAGCCTTGGCATCTGGGGTTATGATGACAAGGGCTCGGAATATTTCACCCTGCGCATCCGCGATCTGACAACCGGCGTGGATCTGCCCGACGTGGTGGAAAACACCGCAGGCGATGGCATCTGGGCACCGGATGGCAAGAGCTTTTTCTATACGCTGCAAGACGATAACCACCGCCCCAGCAAGGTGTTTCATCACATCATCGGCCAGCCGCAATCGGCGGATCGGCTGGTCTATGAGGAAAAAGACCCCGGCTTTTTCATGGGCGTTGGCGGCTCGCTGCTGGATGACTTTATTTATATCGACATTCACGACCATGAAACCTCGGAATATCGCCTGCTGTCGACCACTGATCTGACGGCAGAGCCAAAGCTGGTGGCGGAGCGCGAGGAAGGTGTGGAATATTCCATGACCGAGGGCGGGGATGTGTTTTTCATTCTCACCAATGCCGACGGCGCTCAGGATTTCAAAATCATGGAAGCGCCGGTCACGGCACCGGGCAAGGAAAACTGGAAAGAACTGGTGCCCCATACACCGGGCCGCCTGATCCTGTCCCACATGGCCTATGCCCGCCATCTGATCTGGCTGGAGCGGCGCGATGGCCTGCCCCGCATCATGATCCGGGATCGCAAGACAGGCGAGGAACACGCGATTGATTTTGCCGAGGAAGCCTATTCGCTCGGGCTGTCGGGGGCTGCGGAATATGACACGGATGTGATCCGCTTTTCCTACTCCTCCATGACCACACCCAGCCAGCTTTATGATTACAACATGGCCACCCGCGAGCGGGTGCTTTTGAAAACCCAGGACGTGCCTTCCGGCCACAACCCGGATGATTACATCACCCGGCGGGTGTTTGCCAAAGCCCATGACGGCGAGGATGTGCCCGTGACCTTGCTCTATGGCAAAAACACGCCTCTTGATGGCTCTGCCCCCTGCCTGCTCTATGGCTATGGTGCCTATGGCGTCACCATTCCGGCCAGCTTCAATACCTCCTGCCTGTCCTTGGTGGATCGCGGCTTTGTCTATGCCATTGCCCATATCCGGGGCGGCAAGGACAAGGGTTTTCAGTGGTATGAAGACGGCAAGATGGAAAAGAAGGTCAATACCTTCAAGGATTTCATTGCCAGTGCCGATCATCTGGTGCGGGAAGGCTTCACCTCTTATGCAAATATCATTGCCGAGGGTGGCTCTGCCGGTGGCATGTTGATGGGGGCGATTGCCAATATGGCCCCGGAAAAATTCGGCGGCATTATCGCCGCCGTGCCGTTTGTGGATGTGCTCAACACCATGCTGGATGACACCCTACCGCTGACCCCGCCAGAATGGCCGGAATGGGGCAACCCGATTGACTCGGAAGAGGAATATCGCTGGATTGCCGCCTACAGCCCTTACGACAACATAGGAGAAAAATCCTACCCTCCTGTTCTGGCGCTCTCCGGCCTGACGGACCCGCGTGTGACCTATTGGGAGCCGACCAAATGGGTGGCGCGCCTGCGCGAACACACCACCGGAAGCGCTCCGATCCTGTTGAAAACCAATATGGCGGCAGGCCATGGCGGCAAATCGGGCCGCTTCCAGCGGCTGGAAGAGGTGGCGTTTGAATATGCCTTTGCCATCAAGGTGGCTGGCAAAATCTAACAAGGATGAACAGGGTACACGACGCAAAGGTTTTGATGTGCCGTTTACCCCCTCATCCCCCTGCCGGGGACTTCTCCCCGCAGGGGAGAAGAGATGTGCGGCACTCTCCTGATCCTTGTCTTGCCCCGTATTTTCAACATGAAAGGGAGGTTGAGGCCTATCGTCTTGTGTTCTTCTCCCCTGCGGGGAGAAGGTGGCGGCAGCCGGATGAGGGGGTGCGTAGCCCAGAAATACGCGCGTCGCGTCCTGTGAACCGGAATCAGAGTACACGACATTCTAGCATTGAGTGCTTGGCTCCCCCCTCACCCCGCCTCCGCTTTGCTCGGCGGACCTCTCCCCGCCGGGGCGAGGAACCCATGAGCGTTGCTGTTCTTTCCGTCTTCTCCCCTGCGGGGAGAAGGTGGCGGCAGCCGGATGAGGGGGGCGAAGCCCAAAAATCCTTGCGTCGTGCCCTGTGAACCGGAATCGAAACAATACTCTAGAGTCTGTCAGGTTCAGATTGAACCAGACAGACTCTCGTTTCTCTTGTTTTCGTTTGTCTTTTCGGGAAAACCGGATTCCACTTTTCCCTGACAAACTCTAAATTTATCCTCGACGTTTCGTTACACTCGGGACAGGACCGAGGGTTGATGAAACGCCGAGTGATGCCAAGGCGCAAAATAGCTGATCAATCCTTGAAGAATTTCAAGCCTTCGCCGACTTTGCAATGATAGGTCAGCGTTTCGCCATCCTGCTTATAGTCCGGCAAGGATAAAACCGTCATGGCAAATGTGGCGCTATTATCTGGCTTCACCTGATAGCGCAAAAACTGGTATCGGGGCTTGCCATCCTTATAGATGGTAAAATGATCATCAGCAAAGCTGATGCTCTCATCTGGCCGGATCAAGAAAGATGAAATGCGCAATCCACCCAGCATCGTGCCTTTTTTCTGCGGATCAGCGGCCGAGCTGCACTGGGACAGATCCACCACTGTATTGATCGTATTTCCCGCAACCAATTCCGCTTTCAGCGCTTTGATGTCGTTCAGCTGATCAGCGGCATGACTTGCCAAAGGGGTCACAACAAGCGTTGCAACGGCAAAAACTGCCGAAAGAGACAGACGCATGACAGGCTCCTTAAAAACATCAATATGTCAATCTATCTGGTCAGGGTGTTCCACACGGCAGGCGCCGTCAAGCACGACAAAATTGAACAGAGGCAGATTTTGGCCCTGGCAGACACAAAAATGCACGCAGGGCACACCATGGTGCCGACAGCATGTGAAAATCCTTAAGCCATTCAATATACATTATAATTTTCGAACATCGAAATACCACCACAACACAGTCTCCATGGCAGAAAAGGCTGATAAATCGTCTCATGCTTTTCCAGACAGGCGCTCCAATCGCAGTCTTTTCTGTACACGCGATGGAAACGGGTGTGTTTCCGCTTGACCTTGCAACCGCATGAGTTCTTTCATGCGCGCATCACTGAGATGGAGACCTGAGAATGACTGTGGATACCTCGCCGCGCACGCCCACCTGGACCTATGTTGATGGACGCTGGATAGACGGCAATCCTCCGTTGATTGGTCCCACCTCCCATGCCATGTGGCTTGGCTCCACGGTGTTTGATGGTTCGCGCTGGTTTGATGGTCTTGCACCCGATCTTGATCTGCATTGCCAGCGCGTCAACCGCTCGGCCACCAACATGGGCATGAAACCCACCATGGACGCCAAAGAGATCGAGCGGCTGGCGCTGGAAGGCGTGGCAAAATTTGACGGCAAGACCGCGATTTACATCAAGCCGATGTATTGGTCCGAGCATGGTGCGCCCGGCTCTATGGTGGCACCGGATGCAGACTCGACCCGCTTTGCGCTGTGCCTGTTTGAAGCGCCGATGCATACCGCAAAGCCCCATTCGCTGACCGTGTCACCCTTCCGCCGCCCATCGCCGGAATGCGCCATGACCGACGCCAAGGCGGGCAGCCTTTACCCCAATTCCGGCCGCATGATTCTGGAAGCCCACAGCCGTGGCTTTGACAATGCTTTGGCGCTGGACATGAACGGCAATGTTGCCGAAACCGCCTCTTCCAACGTGTTTCTGGTCAAGGATGGCGTGGTCATGACCCCCATCCCCAACCGCACGTTTCTGGCAGGCATTACCCGTTCACGCATCATCAGCCTGTTGCGGCAGGATGGCGTGGAGGTTCGGGAAGCCACGCTGTCGGTTGCTGATTTTCTGGCCGCCGACGAGGTATTTACCACCGGCAATTATTCCAAGGTCGCCCCCGTGAACCGGCTGGATGATCGTGCGTATGCGCAAAGCGCGGTGGCAACCAAAGCACTGGCGCTGTATATGGCGTGGGCGCGTGCAGCTTGAAGCCCCACACCATGCTTGAAACCTCGCCAGTCGATATTTTTGATTGTCAGTCCTGCGGGGCCTGCTGTGCCTATCAGGCTGACTGGCCGCGCTTTTCGCTGGAAAGCGACGAACAACTGGCGAAAATACCGGATCAATTCATCGCCGACGATCTCAGTGGCATGAAGTTTGAGCTGGACGCCAAAGGCCAAAACCGCTGTAGCGCCCTGACTGGCGAGCTTGGCAAACATGTGGGCTGCGGCGTCTATGACGTGCGCCCGCAGGTGTGCCGTGATTGTATGCCCGGTGATCCGGAATGCCATATTGCCCGCAAAGCACTGGGCTTTGCCGTCGATGACCTGCCCGACCCGGACGTTTATTTTGAATAATGCAATGTCCTTGTTATGCGGGAACGTTATGCTCACCAATGCGTTGTAACAGCAGAGAAACTTCTGATCGGAACCATAATTTGCCATTTGGCAGGTTGCCTCTTGAGCAAGGCGCTCCTATGTTCCGCTCACCTCACCTTTTCATTTTTCGATGCCCAGAGGAGATTTTATCATGGCTTTCGAACTTCCCGCCCTGCCTTATGCTTATGATGCGCTCGGCGACTTCATGTCGGCTGAAACGCTGGAATTCCACCACGACAAGCACCATCAGGCCTATGTCACCAACGGCAACAATCTGCTGAAGGATTCCGGCCTTGAGGGCCTGTCGCTGGAAGACGTTGTCAAGCAGTCCTATGGCAAGAATGCCGGCCTGTTCAACAATGCTGGCCAGCATTACAACCACATCCACTTCTGGAACTGGATGAAGAAAGACGGCGGCGGCAAGAAAATTCCGGGCAAGCTGGAAGCGGCCATCGCCTCTGATCTCGGCGGCTACGACAAGTTCAAGGCTGATTTCGTTGCTGCTGGCACCACCCAGTTCGGCTCCGGCTGGGCATGGCTTTCGGTCAAGGATGGCAAGCTGGAAATCTCCAAGACACCAAACGGCGAAAACCCGCTGGTGCATGGCGCATCCCCAATCCTCGGCGTCGATGTGTGGGAGCATTCCTACTACATCGATTACCGCAACGCCCGTCCAAAGTATCTGGAAGCCTTTGTAGATCACCTGATCAACTGGGAATATGTCGGCGACATGTTTGAAGCCGCCACCAAGTAAGCCTGTTGAAGCAGACCATTCTGACACCCGGTACAGCAATGTGCCGGGTGTTTTCCATTGAAAGACGAGATGAAGCGCATGATCCATTTCAGCCCCATGTCCGAGTGCGAATACAAAGCCTATCTGGACTATTTTCTGGAGGATTATGCGCAGGAAATTGCCAGCAATTATGATCGCTCTGTCGATGACGCCCGCCTTCAGGCCGAGACCGAAATTGCCCGGAGCCTGCCCGATGGGCCGCAGACCCAAGGCCAGATCCTGCTGACCATTCTCGACAACGCGCCACAGCCAGACCTGATTGGCCCAGTTCTGATTGGCCCAGACCTGATTGGATATGTCTGGTATCGACCCGATGAAGCGTCGAGGTCCGTTTTCATTTATGATTTTTACATTGTACCCGACCATCGCGGCAAGGGCCAGGGTAAGGCAGCCTTGCACGCATTGGAAACGGACCTGGCCAGTCAGGGCTATGGTGAAATCCGGCTGCGGGTGGCAGCGGATAATCCGCGCGCCCAGCATGTCTATCAGACCGGCGGCTTTCGGGTGACCGGGATCAACATGGCCAAGCGCATCAGCAAAAGCTAATCATTGCAGCCCGCTTTTTTACAACACAGTGTTCACTGTTTTTGATCAAAATCCGCACGCGCTGCAACAATACATTCATAATGGTCAAAAGCCCAATTGCCCAGTGCCTCAATCGGCCCTCGCAAAGAGTGGCCAAGGGCGGTGAGTTCATAGTCGACACGCGGTGGAATGGTGGCAAACACTGTGCGCTTCACCAGACCGTCCCGCTCCAGTCCGCGCAGCGTAAGTGTCAGCATTCGTTGAGAAATTCCACCCACACGCCGCCTCAGCTCGTTGAAACGGCAAGGCCCTTGCGCCAGCATCATGACAATCAGAACGCTCCATTTATCACCCACCCGCGTCAGCACACTGTTGACAGCCTCACAGCTTTTACGCTCATGGGGATTCTCGGCCGGCGCATCCAGACTGATGACAGTTACATCCATGTGCCCGAGTTCCAACGATGTGCCTCCTTGCAAGCTTTATGCAGTTACCATAAGTGTCCCAGTATCAATTTTATACCACAACGAAGGGTGATTGACCATGAAACTTTTGCATCTCGATTCGAGCGTTCTCGGCCCCTATTCTGTCAGCCGCGACCTGACAGCGTCCATCGTCAAGACCCTGAGCGAGCAGGATGCTGGCGTTGCTGTGACCTATCGTGATCTGGCTGCCAATCCGATTCCCCACCTGTCTGGCCTCACCCTGGCTGCTGCCATGGGCAATTACGATGCCAGCAGCGACGAAGCCACCAAGGCTGATCTGGCGCTCGGTGGCGAAATTCTTCAGGAATTTCTGGATTCGGACGTTGTCGTGGTTGGCGTTGGCTTCTACAACTTCGGCATTCCAAGCCAGTTGAAGGCTTGGGTTGACCGCGTCTGCGCTGTTGGCAAGACCTTCAAATATGGCGCAAACGGCCCAGAAGGCCTGTGCGGCGGTAAGCGCGTCATTCTCGCCATCTCGCGTGGCGGCGTTTACAGCTCCGGCCCTGCGGCTGCCCTTGAGCACGCAGAAACCTACTTGCGCGGCGTTTTCGGCTTCCTCGGCATCACCAATGTTGAGGTTGTCATCGCTGAAGGCGTCAACATGGGCGACGAAGCCAAGGCTGCCGCTATCAAGGGTGCCAAGGACGTTATTGCCACCCTCAAGGCTGCCTGATTGCTTTGATATTTTGGAAAGCGCAGTCTCAACGACTGCGCTTTTTGACGTCTTCATGGCGCAAGTCGTGCCCAGCGCTCGTGATCGCACCACGCACCATTGATTTTCAGATAGCGTTTGGAAAATCCTTCCTTTTCAAAGCCGCAGCGCTGCACCAGCGCAATCGAGCGGTGATTGCCCGGCTGAATATTGGCCTCCACCCGGTTCAGGCCAAGCTCGTCAAAAGCGTAGGCCATGGTTGCGTTCAGCGCCTGCGTCATCAGGCCACGCCCGGCAAGGGCAGCCATGCTGTAATAGCCCAGATAGCAACTTCTGAAATTGCCCAGCGCAATCTGACTCAAGGTCAAAACGCCCACCACACCGTTGCTGATCGACTCACGGGCAACCAGCCCGACATTTGCGCCCATGACGGTCTGGGAAAACCATGCATCAAAACCATCAAGGTCGGTAAAAGCCGTAACCCACGGGGCATGATGTTCCCGGCTGGCCAGATTGGCGGCAACAAGATCAGCGCCATCAGAGCGGCGCACAGGGGCAAGCGTAATCAGAGACATGATGATATTCCAAATCAGAGGGATAACGCCTTATATCCCCAGTCTGTGCAATGACAAGTCTGGTACAAATCCGGCTTTTGTCATGTAGTTGTTACCGGGGCAGATTATCTGGCCAGCAAATGGAACAGGTGACAATGTTGAAAACCACACCCCTCTTGCGCCTCGGCATTATTGCCGATCCACAATATGCCGCGATTCCGCATCAGGAAGATACAAACCGCTATTATAGCAACAGCCTTGCCAAGTTGCGCGCGGCCATTCACGCCTTTAACCTGCTCGATCTTGATCAGGTTGTCGTGCTCGGCGACCTGATTGATCGCGGATTTGAGAATTTTGCCCCGGCCTTGCAGACCTTTGAAGCTTTGCGCCATCCGGTGATGTTTCTGCCCGGCAATCATGATTTTGCCGTCAAGCCGGAGCAACGCGGCATGGTACAGGCAGCGCTGGACATGCCAGCCCCCTATTATGACCGTGTCATTCAGGGTGTGCGTCTGATTGTGACCGATTGCTGCGATATTTCCACCTTTGCGCCGCCGCCGGGTGATCCTCGCCTGCTGGAGGCCGAGACGCAACTGGCGGCGCTGAAAGCGCAGGGTGCCATCAACGCCCAAAGCTGGAATGCCGCCATCAGCGACACCCAGCTTGAATGGCTGAAAAGCCGATTGGCTCTTGCCGAGCAAAACGGCGAAAAAGCCATTGTTCTGGGCCATTATCCACTGCATCCGTTTAGCGATCACGCCCTTTGGAATGCCGAAGCGGTCAGCAAAACCATTGCCGCCTCACCGGCGGCCATTGCCTATCTCAACGGCCATGACCATAGAGGCAATTATGGCCAGCTTGAACACACCCATTTCATCAATTTCAAGGGCATGGTGGATACCGAGCGCGACAATGCCTTTGCCACTCTGACCGTTTTTCCAGACGCGCTCGTCATTGAGGGTTTTGGACGCGAGGAAGATCGCACACTGACACTCACTCAGTTGTGACTTTATTTGGTTTTTCTGTTACGTCACATTATTCCTGTGGGAAAATATCTGCCGTTACCGGCGCAAAGGGAGAAAGCCAATGAACTGGAAACACACCGCAATTGCCGCCCTCTGTCTCTGTCTTGGCAGCGGCGCCGTCAGCGCCGCCGACGAGCCGCAGGTGCTGCGTGCTGCCATGATGAAAAAAGTTGGCGGTGCCATGGGCGCGCTTGCGGGCATTGCCAAAGGTGAAAAGCCCTATGATGCCGCGGCGGTCAAGGCATCGCTGACCACCATGCAGGATGTTGCAAAGCATTTTCCAGATCAGTTCCCCAAGGGCTCTGAAACCGGCTTCAACACCGAAGCCAGCCCGAAAATCTGGGAAGACATGGCAACGTTCAAGACCAAATCAAAAGCCCTTGAAACCGCCGCCACTGCCCAGCTTGCTGCCCTGCCCGCCGATCAGGCCGGCGTTGGCGCTGCCATGAAAGCCATTGGCGGCACCTGTGGCGATTGCCATCAGGCATTTCGGATGAAGAAGTAAGTCTTCAACCGTATGTCTGCGATAAAGCCGCGCAGAGAATGATAGACAAAAGACCCCTCCCTTTGTGGCGAGGGGTCTTGCAATTTGAAATTGCGCACATTGAGACGGGGGATGATATGTCGGCCAAACAGAAACTGAGCATTGCGGCATCCGCTGTTACCGGGGTGGCCTTGGTTGCGCTCTATGTGTTTGCGATTGCGCCGCAGCGTCAATCCGCTGCTGTCTGGGCCAGCACCGCGGCACCAGACCTGCAAAACGGCAGAGCTATCTTTTTTGCCAGCGGCTGTTCCAGCTGCCATGCAAGCGCTGGTGCCACGGGCGATGCGCGATTTCTGCTGACCGGCGGCGTGACGCTGAAAACGCAATTTGGCACGTTTCACGCCCCGAATATTTCCCCGGACCCCAAAGCCGGAATTGGCCGCTGGACCCTGGCAGAGTTTGGTGATGCCCTGACCCGTGGCATTGGTCGTGCAGGCGAAAATCTCTACCCCGCCTTCCCCTATACGTCCTATGCGCGGATGAAGCCGCAGGATGTGGCGGATCTGTTTGGCTTTATCAAAAGCCTGCCCGCCAGCCCTCATGGTGCGCCTGCCCACGAGCTTGGCTTTCCCTTCAATCAGCGCATCTTGCTGACCGGCTGGAAATGGCTGTTTTTGTCCGATACGCCGCGCGTTGCGCTAGCCAATGCCGATGAACAACTCCGCCATGGCCAATATCTGGTGGAAGGTCTGGGCCATTGCGGCGAATGCCACACGCCGCGCAATGCAATTGGCGGCCTGAAAAGCGCCGAATGGCTGGCAGGCGGGCCAAACCCGGACGGCGACGGGCATATTCCCAATATCACCCCCGGCTCAGACAGTATCGGCACCTGGTCAAAAGACGACATTGCCACCTATCTGGAAACCGGCTTTACCCCGGATTTCGACAGTGTCGGCGGCTCAATGGTCGAGGTGCAGAAAAACATGGCCGAGCTGCCCGCCGAAGACCGCGCCGCCATTGCCGCCTATCTCAAGGCTATTCCGGCAAAATAACCTGATGACAGTTTTGGTCGAAAACTGGAATCCATTCTTCCCTGACAAACTCTAAAGCCTGTCGCGGCGAATAGGATTCACTACGACAGGCTTTAGATCTTATTGTGTCGCATATACGTTATCGTTTTATTGAGGACAATAAAACGCGACATGCTTTAACAGGCTGCTGAAAAAGTCAGGTGGAGCTGAAAATGAGGATGTTTTGGGGAGAAAAAGTGCCAAAAAACGGCGCATATAACTCATATGTAACGCTTTTTTGGCGCTTTTCGATCACCGAAACAGACCATTTTCAGCCCGCCTCGAGTTTTTCAGCAGCCTGTTAGAGCGTCGTGCGTTTAATATGACCCATTCTGTTTGCTCAAACTTGCTGTCCCACAAGGCGGATGGCGCAGCGCGATGTTTTTCCATCGGGCAAGCCATCCAACGCAGTGGGCGGCAAGTTTCAGCAAACCCGAAGGGCCGAATGCCTTCAAGTCCTGATCAGGATTTTTCCCTCGGACGTACCTCGTGGTATGGCCTTCGGCAAAAATCCTGATCAGCCCATAAATTCATTGCGGCAGAATGGGTCATATTAAACGCACGCCGCTCTAGGGTCGAAACCCAATCAACCTATTGATAAGTAGACATCTGTGTGATTCACTTCTGCGACAACAGGAGTTTTTGGATCATGGCAGTAGAATTCTGGCTTAATGATCGGCAGTGGGCGGTGATTGGGCCACTGCTCCCAACGAACCAGCCCGGCGCTCATCGGACCGACGACCGCCGGATCATTAGTGGGATCATCCACGTCTTGCGATCCGGCTGCCGTTGGCAGGATTGTCCAGCCTGCTATGGGCCGCCAACAACCGTCTATAATCGCTTCCATCGCTGGTCTGCCAAAGGCATATGGCGGCGGCTGTTTGAAGCCTTGGTTCAGACGGCTGATCGGGATATTCATATGATCGACAGTACCACTGCAAAAGCACATCGATCCGCTGCTGGCGGAAAAGGGGGGCGGATGCCGAGGCAATCGGCCGCTCGCGAGGCGGCAGATCGACAAAAATCCATGCTGTTGTCGATGGTTGCGGCCGTCCAGTCGCGCTGCGAATAACACCTGGACAGCGCGGCGACGCCCCTGTTGCCATTCCTCTGCTCGAACCTTTGCCGCCAAGCCGCCTCTGTGCCGCAGACACAGCCTACGACAGTAACGCTTTACGCGACTTCCTCACCGCACGCGGAACCGAGCCTGTCATTCCCAACAATCCAACCCGAAAGCGGATCAAGCCCTTCGACGCAATCGCCTACCGCAGAAGAAATATAATCGAACGCGCCTTCTGCCGCCTCAAGGACTGGAGGCGTGTCGCAACACGGTACGACAAGCTCATGCTAAACTTTGCCGCCACATGCTATATCGCAGCTCTCGTCATTTGGTGGACTTGATTGAGTCTGGAGCCTAGGCTGGGGACCAGATCAAACTCTTGTCACTATTATCTGATTCCCTGTTTTTTTGAGGATGAGAAGGCAAGGAGGCTGTTATGTGCGATCTTTT
>NZ_JACHLU010000010.1 GCF_014204625.1 Gillisella vitis
TATGTATAATTGGCATCGGCCGCATGGTGGTCTAAAATCGCAAACACCAATCAGTCGCCTCGGACTGAACAGGGACAACGTATTGAGGCTCCACATCTAGCCGGCGACTTACCCCGAGTGACCATCGTGGAGGAGGAGGCGACCACTGGTATGGCGCATGCGCTCTTCCATTCTCCCGACAACGATGCGAAACCCGCGGTGATCGTCATCACATCCAATGGGCAGGTAGATGGTGATATCTGCGGTGCCGTGTTCAAGCCAGACTTCATCGTCTAACGGAGAGAGTCTGGCTACCCTGTGCGGGATTTCGATGGGAGTGCGGTACGTCGGTGTCGCGACTATACCACTTGAGGCTTTAGGAGTGTTCTGCCTGATGTGCAGGTCGCCCGGCAGGCTGAGAACTTGGCCGCCAAGGAGGTTGTCGAGGCGTAGTGAAACAGGAATCGCAATCAAGGAGGAAAATTATGAAACTCGTGTTCCGGATCAGCGCTCATGAGACAGAACTGGCTTAATTGAGAAGAGAGGATTTTCGGCTCATCGTAGCTCTATCAACGGAAGGGAAGATGAGACAACCCCATCAGTTCATGGCTTTGGGTACGAACTCTTCTCTACGCCCCTAGACGAAGCGAGCATCCGCCAGAACTCCCGCCGACGAATTTCTGTTAAGATATACCGATCTTGAAGAACCGTGTGTACGAATCCTCTACATCGTCTTCCTCCTGATATGCAGGTGCCCGCCCTTCGAAATGAAGAAGGGTCAGCTCGAAATCGAACTTGTCGGAACGCATGCACATTTCAACGGTCGGCTCTGGAAACCAGATTCCCGCATTTTGACGTGTCCCCTCAAGCGATTCCTTCGCGGGAGCTTTCCGGACGGCGAGAGATGCCGCAGGCAATTCGAACGGGCCGCTCCTCGTTCGGAGAAAGCGCCCGGATTTGAAGGCCGCCTCGCTTGGTTTCGCCCATAGAGCAAATCCATCGACGGATGCGATGACCATGGCCCTTGTTGTTGTGTATTCCAGCCATCGCAACGACGCAGCGGTCAGAGATACCCCGTAGCGGGAACCTGCATCGCCCAGATGTTCTAAGCTGGCGAGTTGATCCGAGGGGATCTGCCGACGGTAATCGTCGAGAGGCATTAGAAGGTTCGCGGCGAATTCGTTGGCCTCCTTCTCGATGTCCCTGCCAGCACCGTGCTCAACGGCTTCCTTCGAGCAATAGAAACCGCCGTCGAAGTCCGGGTCGTTGTCAACAAGCTCACGATGCAACAGGAAATGACCGAGCTCGTGAGCAATGGTGTAGGCACGCCGCCCTGCATTCTGCTTGCGATCGTACATTATAGCCCAACGTCTAGGCTGGCTATCGCCGGGCACGAGCGCTCCGTCACAGCCAGGGAGATCCTCTGCAACCACATGCTCTATGTGGCTGTCTGGAGCGATCTGCCTTGTATACTCGACGGCAAGCTCTTGGACATCGACCGGGCCTTTATCGAACCTGTCCTTTCCGAGGACGGTATTCAACATTAACGAAATGTTGTTGGCGGTACCTCGCGGCGATTTCGGTGTCACTCCTTCTTACCTCCAAGAAGCTTCGCCATGGCGCGGATTTTCTCGCGGGTATCGTCTGGCATCTGACTGTATTCCCGGAAGAAGGCTTTGTCCTGGGCATCCGCCAGGGTGACTTCTTCGCGGCCGATCAGATAGTCCGTTGTGACTCCGAGGGCCACGGCGATGGCAGCGAGTTTTTCAGCGGAAGGACGCGGCGGATCCTTGTTCTCCAGCTCCCAGATGTAGCTTTTCGAGGAGCCTGTCTCGGTGGCGAGCTGATCGAGGGTCTTACCCTTTTGCGTCCGTAGCTCCTTGATTCTCTTGCCGAATGTTGGCTGTGTCATGGCTGGACCGTTCGTTGTTTTCGTTGTTCGGTGTAGGCATACAATATGGGCCTTGACTCTGGAAATCAATATCTCCATTTTGTTCGGAGTAGAGATACTTAATGAGACCTTATAGCGAACCCCCTTTCTTGGAAGAGGACGCTGAAGGACGAACGGTTCCACAGCGGCCGCGCCAAAACGAGATCGGAAAAAGCATGAAGCTTGTAAGTGATTTCAAGAATTTTCTGGACGACACCGTCAACCTGAATCAGACACGGATTGATTTGCTCACAGCTCGTGTCGACGCCATCAAGGATTTTCTCAAGGCTTCCGACTGGGATCCGAGGATACTTCGGTTCATCGAGCAGGGATCTTGGGCGCATGACACGATCATCCGCCCTGTCGACAAGGGAGAGTTTGACGCTGATTTGCTCGTTAAAGTCAAATCTATCGACGGCTGGAGCGCCGCCCAGTATGTAAAGGAACTCGGGCGCGTCTTCCGGGACAGCAAGCGTTATGGAGACATGACGGTCGTCTACGACTTCTGCGTCACCATCACCTATGCCGATGATTGCAAGATCGATATCGCCCCACTGGTGACGGATCGCGAGTTTCAGGGCACCCTCGAGGTCTGCAACAAGCGCGCCGACGAATTCGAGGAATCCCAGCCGATCGAGTACACCCGGTGGATCAAGGAAAAGAACGGGTACTCGGGCAACAATTCGTTCCGCAAGGCAACGCGGCTCATCAAGTACATCCGCGACATCAAGAAGCGGTTCAGTTGCCAGTCAGTCTTGCTGACAACTCTGATAGGCCACAGGATAGAGTGGTGGGACAAGGATTCGACAGCCTTCGTCGACACGCCGAGTGCCCTTCAGACGATCATGGGAAGGCTCGACGACTGGCTGCAGAATCATCCAGACAAGCCGACGGTGGAGAACCCGTCACTGAAATCGCAGGACTTCGCGGAGCTGTGGAACGACACCCAGTATGCGAACTTCCGCAACTTCGTGCACAAGTATCGGACGTGGATCGACGAAGCCATCGAGGCCACGAGCCGCGCTGACAGCATCGAGAAGTGGCGGAGGGTCTTCGGCGACGAGTTCGCGAAGGGCGAGAACGTAAAGAAGGCTGAAGCCTCGGTGACCGCGCGCGCGCACGTACTTCTCATGGACACGGCCGCCCATCTCGACGGACTCGTCGACACAGTCATCGACTACGGGGTGGGAATCCTTCCGTCCATTTTCAACAGGCCGCGACATCAGCAGGCGCCGCCGTGGCAGATGGCAGACACCGTCTCCCGCAATGTCCAGGTATTTGCGGAGCACAGCGGCACCAGGGCGAAGGGTAGGGGACACCGTATCAATTCCGGGGAAGCTCTGTCACCGCGCGGTGGGCTCTGGTTCGACGTACGTGTCAACAAGTTCCAACCGGTGCCATCCGAGTGCTACGTACGGTGGCGCATTACCAACACAGGCGCCGTCGCAATGGCCCAGAAGTGCGGTAGGGGTGGCTTCGAAAAACCGACCGAGGGAGACCGCCGCTGGGAAGGTTTGGAGTACCGCGGAGTCCATATGGCAGAGGCTTTCATCATACGGCGCACCGACAACCTTGTCGTTGGACAGAGCGCCCCGTTCTACGTCGTGATCAAGTAAGAGGAGAGATGGATGCCCAAGGTCGACACCGTTAGTAAGAACTACTACGCCCCGCTTGTCCTGATGGACACCATCGGAGGCTGGCTGTTCTGGGCAGTCTCCATCTTGTCCATCATAACGCTCCTCATCGACAAGGCTGCACATCCACAGGCCAACATCGCCCTCCAGATAGTGTTCCTGATCGGGGCCATCCTCTTCTTCGTGCATGGACAGTTTCAGAACATCTACCTCTACCCGCGGGCGGAGGACGCTAGGCGGCAGGAGGCGCTGTCGAACAGCTTCAACGTCACGCTCACCCATGAGGAGACTGTCGGTTACTACAACAACGACCAGACCAACCCTCTCAGGCGGCTGGCGGCTAATTCCATGGAGAGCGTGTTCTTCACACGCTGCATCCTGCGTAAAATGCTGCGATCCCAGCGGATAACGACGCTACTCTATGTCGTGGTCTGGATTGCGGTATTTGCCTGTCCATCGACAGATCTCGAGGTTATCGGTGTTGCGGCGCAAGCGATCTTCAGTGGCGAGATCGTCGGGCGACTGATCCGCATGGAGTGGCTCCGGATGCGGTGCGAGCACCTTTTCAACGACTTCAATAGGCTTTTCAACGGCGGGAAGGGGGCCACAAAGCCCATCACCCAGGCGCAGATCATCGAGTTCTTCGCCTACTACGAGACAACCAAATCGACCGCCGCAATCCTTCTCTCCACCAAGATCTTCAACGAACAGAACCCGTCGCTGACCGCCGAATGGGATCGCATACGTGCTCGTCTAGGGATCTGAGGTGCATCAATGGCCACGACCATCGCTGGAGCCTTCCAAAAGTTCAAAGCCAACCTGGCGATCTCGAGCCTGCAGGAGAGCACCACATCCACTCGGCAGCAGAACGTCCGCGACGCGGTCGCCAGCGACTTTGCGGTGCTCGATACCTTTCTGATGGGGTCCTATCGCCGGAATACGATGATCGCGCCGCTGAAGACCGCCGACATTGATGTGTTCGTCATTCTTGATCCGAAATACTACGCCGCCCAGAACCAGAACTCGCTCTTGTCGTCGGTGATGACCACGCTCAAGAAGAAATATCCGTCGACCCCGCGGATAAAACCTGATGGACAGGCCGTGACGATCACATTCACGGATTTCGAGGTCGATGTTGTGCCAGGCTTCTATCGAACCGGCGGCGGCTTTCTCATTCCTGACGCAAATCTGAAACGGTGGATTCCAACAGACCCGAAAAAACACGTGGAGCTCTGGAGCCAGTCTAACAAGACCCACAACGGTATGCTCGTCCCCCTTATCAAGATGATAAAATGCTGGAATCGAGCGAATGGCAACCTTTTCCGTTCCTTCCACCTTGAAGTGCTTGTCAGGCACGTACTCCAGGATATAGCGATCAGCGACTTCGCTAGTGGTGCTCGTTGGGTGTTCGACAAAATGAGAGGAAAAGTCTGGGTCAAGGTCGGGGACCCTGCTGGCTATAGCGACGATGTTGCCTCGCATCTTACCAAGGCGGAAGCAGACAAGATGGTTGCCGCGCTTGAGAGAGCATACAGGAAATCGCTCAGTGCCGAGAGCAATGCGAGCTACGGGTTCGTCAGATCGGCAATTGATGACTGGCGGATCCTCTTCGGTGACGCCTTCCCTGGATACGGATGACGGTGTACGCTTCAAACAGTGCAAATTTGCGGCATTATGTAGCAAGTGCCACAAGATTCCGACGAGGTCAGGTGCTATTTCCTGAAGAGGTTCAGGAGTGGTGCGTATGGCGGCATATGTCGTTCAATTGAAGGATGAGTTGGCTGACATCGTAGCCAGGTTGGCAGATTTGAGATCGCAGATTTCGATCCTCGAAGACCAAAAAGCAGCCTTCGAGAAAGTCATCCAGTTCTACGATCCCGAGTTTAAAAGCTCCGGTTCCACGGTGATGCCCAAACCAAAGCGAACGTCATCGTGGAATTCATCGAGCGGGCGTGTCACCGAACCCTCAGGGGCAGGAACAACCGCCATATTGTGCTAGACATCCTCAGACGTTTCGAGCATCCGTCTTCGACCGCCGACATCGCCAAGCAGTTCTCCTTGGATGAAGAGTTGGGTGAGGAGGCGGAGCGGCTCCAGACGGCTCTCGCCAGCGGGTTCTCTGCCACCCTGGATGGCCTGTTGAAACAGGGGCTTGTTCGTCATGCCGGAACTGTCGACGGAAGACGGCACCTCTGGGAGGTTAACCGTCAGTCGGGTGGGACGCCGCGTACCCAAACCTGATCCTGAATATTCGCGGCCGCCTCCTGCCAGTATCCACACAGGTTCCTGGATGTCGGCTTTGAGGTAACCGTGCGGAGGAGATCGGCAAACTGCCAGCGCAAGCCCATGTAGCGCGTATCCTCCTTCCACGCCAGCATTGCCATGTACCAGTCGAGGTACTTCGTGGAGAAGCGATGATTGATACCCTTGTAGGCTTTCTCGACGCGGCTGAAGAAGCTCTCGATGGCGTTCGAGTTCGTGCCGTCATCCTCCTGGTACTGAAGGCTGTGGTTCACGCGGTGCATGGAGACAAGGCCGACGAGATCGTCAAAGGCCCGATGTTCGTCGGCGATCAGAAGCGCTCGCTTTAACATGCCCCTCGACGGCAGCCCAGGCATCTTGGCCATTCTCGTCCACGATAACGCGTGTGACGGTCCTGTTCGGGGCGTGCTTGTTGGCCTCCCTCAGCGCTAGGACGCACATGCGCTTACCGTTCTGGTTCTCCCTCTTGCGTCCGTCCTTGCGATCTTCTTTCTTGTTCGCCTTGCGGAGAACGCCGCCGACGTACTTGCCGTCGATCTGGACCAGGCCCTGAAGCATGACCGTGGTGCGACGCAGACCGACAGCCTCACGAAGCTTCTGCAGCAGAACATAGGCCGTCTTGTACTGTGTGTTGAGCTTCCTTGTCAGGTGAAGAGCCGCCATGCCCTTGGCAGCCGTAATCTCCTCCCAGATCGCCATGATGATCTTCTTGAAAGATAGCTTCCGGTTGGCGAATACCGTTCCAGATGTTACCGAAAACTCGGCGCGGCATTCCGCCTCCGAGCAACGAAATCGGCGTCGGCGAATGCTGTAAGGCTCAAAACAGCCGCAACGCGGGCAGTTCGGCTCTCCGGCGTTGTCGGCCCATCTGAAGTCGACGAACAGCGCGTAGGCCTCATCCTCGGTTAACGCCCAGATCGCCTCCGGATCAAAGTTGCGGGCCTTCGGGTTCAGCAATGGATGTTTTCCAAACCCTTCGCTGGGATCAGGCCATGCGCAGCGGTCGTATTTCGAACCTCCGGTCTCCTGCGGAGAAGGGGTCGTAGGAGTTCGGCTTCACGCTGGGAATGCGCTTCTGGAGCATGTTCAGATTTCCGTTCGATACGCATCACATAATCAGACGTTCCGTCACTTGGGACGGATAAGAAAGGTCAGTGCTCTATTCATATCGATCTGAACATAGAGAACCCATAGCAGGGTCGTTTACGCGAGTCGAGTCTTGGATAGTTTCTAACATAATCCCATCCTCCGCTCACCAGAAGAAGATGGGATTATGCTGTCAATCCACCTTGCCACCGATTCCTGCCGGTAAATTTCAGTGATGATCTTGCGACCTCACTAAGAATGCTATATATGTAGCACAAATAGGAGGCAATGATATGTCCAACACAGCTAAAATCCGTCGCCAAGGCGGTGCCGCAGTTTTCAGTATTCCCCCCGCTCTCCTGAAAATGCTCGGAGCTGATTTCGGTACTGAACTCACCCTAGTGGTTAACAACGGCGCACTCGTGGCAACGCCGTTGAAACCAAAGAAGAAATACACCCTTGCCGAGTTGCTTGAGGGATCGGACGAGATGGTGGCTCTTAGCAAACAGGCGGCTGGATGGGACTCGGGTGCACCCGTAGGGAATGAGCTTCTTTGATGGTGCGAAGTAATACTCCGAAGCGTGGTGACGTGTATCTCATTGATCTTAATCCTGTCGTTGGAAGTGAGATGCGAGATACTCATCGCTGCGTTGTGATCTCGCCTCGTGAGGTCAATGTCCTCGGAATGTGTTTGACGGTTGTCGTTACGACAGGCGGTCAGTTTGCGCGAAGAGCGGGTTTAGCCGTAAATATTACTGGCCACGAGACCAACGGCGTCGCTCTTTGCAATCACGTCAGGAGCTTCGATATCTTATCGCGGGTCAAGCAAAAAACGGCTCGACACATTGACACGCTCGACAGTGACACAGTGGATGAAATCGTCGCAAAAGTGGTCGGAATTATCGAGGCCAACTAAGAGCGTCCAACTTCAGGCGGCACTTAACACAGTCAGTTTGATCAATTTTTTCATCAAAGGGGCCAACCAGAACTTCAAGGCCCCTATAGTCCTGACAAGATCATAGCACCCTATCGTCAACGTCAATTTGGGAGGATAGCGCTCATCGAATAAGCTGTAGCGATGCCCTCCACGTTTTGTGGCACTTGCTACATAATGCCGCAAATTTGCGCTATTATGTAGGAGCCAAAACCAACTCTCCTGGGGCAGGAATTTAGGGTAATCACGATTAATGTAATCACGGTTACTCTGACAGAGATCTCCGGTGTTGATTTTCGCTTTGAAATGAGCCGTATTTTCAGTTGAGCTTGATCCGGTCCGCTATCAGTAGTGATCTGAAAAATTGATCAATTCAATGTAAGTCCTGGATCATTACGTAACGGCAAACGTGATTAAATGGGCGTGTAAATGAACATCTACCGCTCGGTGATAGGATTCGTCTGCTGGCAGGTCTCGAAGCAATGGGGTCGCTCTCTGCAGCGGTGATTAAGTATTTTGGGATTAAACGTATAGATTGATCCTTGGACTACTGGACCCGTCACCTTTCTTTGTGCATGACTCACATGGAAAGGGCCGGGGACATGAACAACACACAATTAAATTCTGACGACGCTTCCGAGCAATCCATTTTCCAAAGCAGTTTGTCTGTTGAATCCAAGATCGAACGGGCGCGGACAGAACTTCTGGACTTGTCGGCCCGAAACCGTCTCATCAATGTGCCGCGCTTTTCGAAAAGTGCGAAGACGATCGACATTGTTGACGAACAATCTTCTGAGATATTCAGAATCCTTGTGACTGAAGGAAAGGCTATGACTTTCCTCGCGGGGGCAAAGGGTCGCTCCTCCAAGGAGGGAGAAGCGGCCGAGGAACTCATCGAACTTGCTCTCCCGGATGATGATGACAGGGATGATAGTGGGCGTCTTATTCGGCATGGGGACACCAAGCTTCAGACCCAGATGACCCCGAATGTGCTTCAAAAGCGCCTTTTGGATCTCTATTTCGATGCCCGGACCCTTGAAGAGGAGCAGGGCGTCAATATCCTTTACTTGGGACTTGGTACACTGAAGTGGATTGATCCCAACAACACTGAAAACATCCGTTATGCGCCACTTATTCTTGTGCCTGTGACGTTGGAGCGCGGCAGCGCGGCAGAACGATTCAAACTGCGGGCAAGGTCAGAGGATTTTGCGTCCAATCTCTCATTGGAAGCGTTTTTGGATCGTATCCATAAGATTCGGATGCCGGATTTCGAAGCCTCTGATGACTTTTCTTTCGATCGATACGCCGAGCAAGTCGCTGCCGCTGTCTCTATAAAGCCGGATTGGTCTGTGCAGCCAAACGACATTATCCTCGGTTTCTTCTCGTTCGCAAAATTTCTGATGTATCGGGATCTGGACCCGAACCTCTGGCCTAAGGATGCCAAATTCACAGACCGACCACTCATTACTTCGCTCCTATCCGACGGTTTCTCAGGTTCTGACGACCTGTTGTCTGATGATGCGAAAATCGATGATCATATCTCTCCCAAAGAGATGACGCACATCGTCGACGCAGACAGTTCCCAAACCATCGCAATCCATGAAGCAAGACGTGGCCGGAATCTTGTCATACAGGGACCGCCTGGGACGGGAAAGTCGCAGACGATCGCCAATATCATCGCGTCCGCTGTTGCGGACGGAAAGACGGTCTTGTTTGTCGCCGAGAAGATGGCAGCACTCGAAGTGGTTAAACGGAGGCTTGATCAGGCGGGTGTTGGTGATGCATGTCTTGAGCTGCATTCCAACAAGGCCAACAAGAAGGCGATCCTTGCGGAGCTGCAACATGTCTGGGAACTCGGTGCGCCAAAGGTTGACGCCGCCGATGCCTTCGACAGGCGGCTTGTCGAGGCCAGGGACAGTCTGAATGCGCACCCTGCTCGTCTTCATCAAGTATACCGACCTTACGAATTGTCTCCCTATCAGGTTATGGGGTACCTTTCGCGCCTCAGGTATATGGGAATGCCGCCGTCAGATATCGAGCTCTCAGGTTCCACTTCATGGACCCCGGAGGTTCGGGAGCGCGTTGTTGCGATCTTGTCAGAGCTGGCTCAGCGTATTGAGGACATCGGGCTGCCCTCACGTCACGCCTGGCATGGCGTAGGCCTTACCGAAATTACACCGCTTGATCTGGAGAGACTGACAAAGAGATTGTCGGATTCTTCTTTCGATATCTCACAGCTTGCTGCTTCGATGAAGGACGTAACGGAGACACTACATCGAGAACCGACGGCATCGGTCTCTGAATTTAAAGAAGTCTCCATACTTGCAGAGCGTCTTGCGACTTGCCCTGAGGATGCGCCGATTGACGCGCTGGCAAATCCGGTTTGGGAGAGTTCACTCGAAAGCATTTCGCTCATTATCCGCGATGGTGCGGAGTTCCAGCGGGTGTCCGAGCAGGTTCGGTCGCAGATGGCTGACGACGCTTGGGAGGCGGATCCACAGCCACTTCTGTCATCATTTCGCAGGTTGCCCAGTTCATTTCCACAGTCTGGATTTGCTACGCTCGCCCAATTGGACAGCGTGTTGCCAAAGTTCCTGAATGCCGCAGCTTCACTAAAGACGATGCTGGGGGTGAGTGCATCAGCAACGCTAGGATCCATCGGTCGACTGATCACGATCGGTGAACGTGTTGCGGACGCGCCGGATGCAAGTCCCGATGCCTTTGTGGCCGCGATTTGGGAGAGAGGCCTTGATCAGGCGAGTGATCTCGCCGACGCAGTTGCCACCTACAGAGAGGTGAAGACAGATCTTTCGGGCAAAATCGCCGACCCAGCCTGGGATATTGACCTGACCTCGGCGCGTATCGCTGTCGCCATGCACGGGCATAAAACCTTGAGGTTCCTCCATGGGGAGTGGCGGAAGGCAAAAGCCCTTCTGAAAACTGTCATGTCCGAGACACCACCGGATGAAACACTACGGTTGCTGGATCTTCTTCAGAAGGGAAAGGAGGCCAGGTCTGTCATCAAGGAAGGCGACAGTCTGGGCCGCGCTGCATTCGGCGCGGACTGGCGAGGTGAACGATCCGATCCAAAGCCGCTCGAGAGCCTGGTACTCTGGATGAGGAGCCTGCGAGGTGTCGGCGCAGAGGCAAGGATGATCGCCAGCAGGCTGACCGACAAGTCGTCCGTAGCCGCACGCTGCGCGCAGGTTCGCTCGCTTCTTGAGGAAACAAGGAGGCTGCAGCTTACACTTTGGAACGATCTGGGCGATGGGACGGCAGTATTGTTCCCAGACGCGGTCGGACCTGATGACGTCGTACAGACGCAGGCCGCGGCGGTCATCAACGAAATCGCAAGCGCTGACCGCGCTTTCTCGCTGCTTTCTCGAACTCAGTCTGATGACGCGAAGACCCGGATTGTGGTTCTGGAACGGCTTGCGACTGTTCAGACACTCAAAAAATCCATGGACGCCTCGGTAGATCTCGGTCGTGCGGCATTCGGCAATCTCTGGAAAGGTGCGTTGTCTGACTGGCAGAATCTGTCCGTTGTCTATGACTGGATCTCTCGCAATAGCGACATCAGACTCCTTGCATCCCGCGTCAGCAATCGCGCCGAAGTGGCGGAAAAGGCGCGGCATACAGCAACGCATGGCGATACGTTCACCACGACATTCGCAGATATTCTTCTATTCTTGAAGGCGGATATCCATCAGCTTTTTGGGACGAGCGATGTGCCTTCCATACCGTTGGCCCAGATTGGCGATAAACTGAGCCAATGGATTCAGAGCGAAGAGCAGCTTTCGAAGTTTATCGCCTACAGTGGCCGGGTCAGCGATGCAAGGAAGATGGGTGTCGGTGCTATTGTTGAGCGCCTTGAGGATGAGCGCATTTCGACATCCAATATAATTCCAAGCTTCGAAATGGCATTTTATGAAGCGATCCTGAGACATCAGCACACACAGGATCCTGAACTGGCACGTTTCGACGGAGAAGTGCATGGCAGACTGGTTGGAGAGTTCGCCTCCCTTGACCGCAACCGGATGCGTTTGTCTTGTCTTGAAGTTGTCCAAGCCCACCATAGAAAGATCCCTGTGATTAGTGGGGTCGGACCTGTCGGCATTCTTCGTGCTGAGATGGCGCGCCGTCGCGGACACATGCCTGTTCGGCAGCTCATGCAACGTGCATCGCCAGCAATTCAGGCATTGAAGCCGGTGTTTATGATGAGCCCGTTATCGATCGCGCAGTTTTTGCCACCGGGTGTCATCGAATTTGATGTGCTTGTGATGGATGAAGCCAGCCAGATCCAGCCGGTCGACGCGCTTGGTGCTGTGGCGCGCGCCAGACAGGTTGTGGTCGTTGGGGACGAACGTCAGCTACCCCCGACAAAATTCTTCTCGAAAATGACGTCTGCAGGATCCGAGGATGACGATGAGCAGGAGGGTGCTAAGGTCTCCGATATCGAGAGCATCCTTGGTCTTTTCTCAGCTCGAGGTCTGCCAGAGCGCATGTTGCGTTGGCACTACCGCAGCCGTCATCAGTCTTTGATTGCAGTCTCAAATTCGCAGTTCTACGAGAGCAAGTTGTTCATCGTACCGAGTCCGTGCACTCAGGAAGCGGGGATGGGGTTGCGTTTTCATCATGTACCGACCGGAGTTTTCGAGGATGGCGTGAACAAGATCGAGGCGAAAGTCGTTGCCGAGGCAATCATCCGTCATGCCCTACAGTCGCCAGGCCTCTCGCTCGGTGTTGCAGCGTTCTCGATCAAGCAACGGCGCGAGATTCAGGACCAACTGGAACTTCTGCGTCGTCTCAATCCTCAGACTGAGGAGTTCTTTCATTCCCATCCGAATGAGCCGTTTTTTGTGAAGAATCTCGAAAACGTCCAGGGCGACGAGCGCGATGTAATCTTGATCTCCGTGGCCTATGCAAAAAATGCTCAGGGTTACATGGGGATGCGCTTCGGACCATTGGGTGCCGAAGGAGGCGAGCGTCGTCTTAATGTGTTGATCAGCCGCGCCAAGCGACGTTGTGACGTCTACGCCTCAATCACCGATGAAGACATTGATCTCGAACGCGGTAAGGGCAAAGGCGTGTTTGCCTTCAAGCTCTTCCTTCATTACGCGCGCACAGGGCGGCTTTCAATGTCGCAAGCTACCAACCGCGCAATGGAAAGCGTGTTCGAAGAGCAAGTAATGGTTGCTCTTCAGGAGCGTGGATACCAGGCTCATCCGCAGGTCGGTATTGCCGGGTTCTTCATCGATCTGGCTGTTGCCGATGAAGCCGTTCCTGGACGCTATCTCCTTGGGATCGAATGCGATGGTGCTTCGTATCACGGCTCAAGGTCGGCGCGCGATCGGGACCGGCTGCGTCAGGCCGTTCTCGAAGACCATGGTTGGACCATCCACCGTATCTGGAGCACCGATTGGTTCCAACGACCAAAAGCGGAGTTGGAACGGTTGGTGGCGGCGATAGAAAAGGCCAAGGCGGACGCGCTTGCGAGCGCAGACATGTTACAGGCGTCGTCAAGAGCGGTTCCGGTTGAAGTTGTCACCATCGAACGTGCGACCGTGACCGAAATTGGGCTTCAGCCTGTTTCGTTCGACAGGTCGACGCCAATCTACGAGGAAGCCACTCTAACGCCGAGCTTGAAATACGAACTCCATGAGACACCAACGGGAATCCTCCTAAATCTGGTCAAGAACATGGTTGAGGCCGAAGGCCCGGTCCATCGGGACGAGATTGTCATCCGAATACGTAGCGCATGGGGTCTTCAGCAGGCGGGGAGCAGAATCAAGGCTCATGTCGGGGGTGCGATCGACATCGCGGTGAACGGTGGTCATATTCACCGCTCCGGAGAGTTTCTTCTCTGGCCGGGTGCCGAGATCCACTTGCGCGATCGTAGTGCTGTTTCCACAGCAAGTTTGCGGAGGATTGAGATGATCCCGCCGATGGAAGTGGATGCAGGACTGTTGTCGCTGATCGGAACCAGCTTCGGAGCGACGGAGGATGAGGCCATCAGCTCCATTGCACGGGGGCTTGGATTCAGGTCGACGAGCAGCCAGTTGAGGGATCTGATCGTGTCTCGGATCGGGGGTCTGAAGGCTGAGGGAAGGTTGCAGTCGCGGGACGGCATGCTGTGCCTTGGAGTGGACGCGCTTGCGCAATGAACGGGGGAGAAAATGCTCGAAGAGATCTGTGTATCGAAGGTCGCAACGTATCCTGAGGTTGTTCAGCGCCTTGGAGGATTAAAGCAGATCAATTTCTTCTTCGGGACCAATGGCTCAGGAAAGACGACGATCTCTCGGATATTGGCTGATGCCGCGGCGTATCCGACTTGCAGCACCGTCTGGTTCCGCGGCCGGACTGTTGAGACACTCGTCTATAACAGTGATTTCGTTGAGAAGAATTTCACGGAACATCTGAAAGGAATCTTTACCCTTGGAGAGGTGGCTGCGGAAAAGCTGAAGCAGATCGAGGAGGCAAAGGCGAAGGTAAAAGACTACCTCGACCAGATTGATAGGCTGAAGCTCAATCTCGGTTCGGAAGAAGGCAGCACGGGAAAGCTAGGAGATCGCAGTCGGCTTAGGGCTGAGTTCCAAGCGCGCTGCTGGCAGATCAAGTCCACGCATGACGGCGACTTCAAGCGAGCGTTCGAAGGTGTGAGAAACTCAAAAGACCGCTTCTGTGACCGTGTGCTTGCCGAAGCTGCTGAAAACCCCTCTGCACTCTGCACACTGGATGACCTACGCAAGAGGGCGGAGTCAGTTTTTTCACAAAGTGTTACAAACGGGACCCCGATCAACACGTTCGACGCTAGACGGATCCTTTCATTAGAGGGCGCTGCCATACTGAACAAGCCTGTGGTCGGAAAGCAGGATGTCGATCTTGCGCCGTTTATCAGCAGGCTCGGAAACAGCGACTGGGTGAGAGCCGGTCTTCACTTTGTCGAAGGTCCTGACTCTCCTTGTCCATTTTGCCAGAAGTCGATGGAAGCCGAATTACTTAACAGGCTCAACGCCCTTTTCGACGAGGCCTATGTCGCTGATATTCAAGCGATCGAGAGTCTTAGGGACAATTACGATATAGAGGTACGTGCACTGCTCAACGCCTCGGACGCCGCGCTTTCTTCCGGAAGTTCTTATATGGATGCTGCTACACTCAGACCTTTGGTCGACCGATTGCGTGCGGTTCTCGAACTCAACAGAAGACATATCGAGCGGAAGCGGAACGAGCCTAGCTCCAGGGTGAGACTCGAACCTGTTTCAGAAGCAATCGAAGCTGTTGCGGCCTTTATCGAGAAGGCAAACGAAGCTATTTCCCAGCATAACCTGCTTGTGGAAAATCTAGGCACCGAGCGAAGAAAGCTGACATCCGAGATTTGGAAGCGTCTTTGCCAAGACAGTAAGTCGGCTATCGATGAGTACGTGTCCGAGAAGATGAAGCTCGACAGGGCAATCGACGGACTCCAAGCGGGGCTTCAAGACAAGAACGACCGCCTCGCGGCAGCACGCATGGCGCTTGCCGATCTTGAGAGAAGCGTTACCAGCGTCAGGCCGAGCGTAAACGAGATAAACGGAATTCTGGCCTCGTTCGGCTTCACCAGCTTCAAACTGGAGACAGCAGGAGACAGAGATGAATGGTACGCGATCGTCCGAGGTGATGGAAGTAGTGCACGCGATACGCTGAGTGAGGGAGAGCGGAGCTTCATCTCATTCCTGTATTTCTACCATCTCATTCGTGGCAGTACGACCTCCACGGAGGTTAGTGGGGACAGGGTGGTGGTCTTCGACGATCCGGTGTCCAGTCTCGACAGCGACGTGCTGTTCATAGTGAGCGCGCTTATAAAGCGGGTACTCTCTGAAGCGTGTTCAGGCAAGGGTACCATCAAGCAGGTCTTCGTTCTGACCCATAACATCTACTTCCACAAGGAAGTGACGTTCGACCCCGACCGAAAGGTTGACAAGCGTGCCCACGAGACATTTTGGATCGTCCGAAAGACGAACGAGGGAAGTCAGATCGAGGGCTTTGCCCACAACCCCATCCGCACCTCATACGAGCTATTGTGGGAGGAGCTCCGTCGCCCGAGCCGTCCAGCGTTGACCATCCAGAACGTGATGCGTCGTATCCTCGAGCACTACTTCACGATTCTAGGAAACATGGATAAGGATTCAATCATCGCGAAGTTCGAGGGCCGCGACCAGCAGGTTTGTGCATCGCTTTTCTCCTGGATCAACGACGGATCACACAACTTCAGCGACGATCTTTATGTCAGCCTCGACGGCACGACTGTTGACAAGTATCTGATCGTTTTCGAGCGCATCTTCGATGTCACGGGCCACGGCGCGCACTATGCAATGATGCGCGGCCCGGTGCCGTTTGTCACGAATGACGAGGAGATTCCGTCCGAGGTTGTTGTGACAACGACGGAGATGCTGGAAGCGTCTGGTGTGCTTGCGGTTGAGCACGACGAGCGCTCCGCGAATCCGGCCTAAATAGAGGTTGCGCGGGTGCTGGGTTCAAACACACCCGAGCTAACGGCAAATCGGAAAGTAGTATTGGGAAACTATGCTGGAATGCCTAACCGTCGAGACGCTTCTAAATCAGAGAGTGGCGCATATGCGGGAAATTGGCCGTTCGGGCGCATGAACTGCTTTTCCAGACCATTGTGACTGAAGAATGCGAACTCTGTTAGGAAGTAGTGGCCGAATATATCCTTGTAGATGATGATGCCGGTGATCAGAAGCTGTTCCTGTTGGTTGAAAGAACCTTGGCCGAACGCTCTAACTTCTTGGCTCCCGGTCCGCGGCGTGACCTTGGCGCGCCAGTCCGAATCCTTTCCTAAAGCTGTCCAACTTTTGCTCGGATCCACTGATGTCTCCAGTGTCAGCACATGAGACATGCTATTCTTCGGAATTCGCCGCGCTTCGACGCCAACAGCGAAAAAAGGTGAGGGCGTCTCGCCGGAGTTGCGGCAGATTACAACCAAGTCGCCTTCATCGACACTGAGTTCCAACCCGACAGCCTCGACGTACGCGCGTGTTTGGCGATGACCCAAGTCGCGAGTGACTGCGAGTGTCTGTTGCGTCAGGCGCAGACTAATGAACAGGCCGACCAAAGCAGCAATGCTCGCTAGGAGGGAGACGACAGTAAGCCAGAAGGTAGCCGAGGCCCAGAAGGCCTGCGACTCGGCCGCGATAGTAGATCGCACGGCATTGCTGTCGGCAAAGGCCGTGCACGCTGAAGAGAACCATAGGATGATGAACGAACGTACTCGCATCAAATCTTCCTCTGAAGGAATTTTGCGTTGCCTACCGTCACAGGATTGTGGGGACACGACGAAATGGCAGTTCTCATTCGGGAGCATAGCGGAAGGTGGCGACGTGCCATCGCGTACCGTCCGTCGGGATCGTCCTTGATGCGTTCGAGTGCGTGGGACCAGAATTCGCCATCCTCCAGAGCCGGGCCTGCGGCCTGTGCGACAAAGATTCCGTCGGGTTGCTGGCTGCCGACCATCTCCCACATGCCGCGAGCTTCCTCATCTGTCGTTGTGTCAACCCAGAGCATAGCCATCAATCGTCTCTCATGCTCGGAAGCCCCGCAATGCCCACCGTATCGCCAAGCCGAGCATCAAAAGGATGACCGGAGGCAGAACGGCACCCCACAAAGAACCCTGCAGGGTCTCGAACCGCGCCTTCCTGATCTTTGCGTTCTGTATTGCGGTGGCCTTGGGAATGTAGGCCTCGATGGCCTTGAGGTTATCCTCGTGGAGCGAAGCTACCGGGAAGAAGAATGCAGTCTCCCGGAGTGCGGTCTTATCGTAGGCAATCTCGTATTCAACGAGCAGCTTTCTTGATTTGAGTTCGCGCGCGGCCGAGATCTTCTCGCCGTATGGCTCGAGATATTCTGGTTCGCCCTGGCCCATCTTGAAGCCACCCCAGGCGATGTAGGGGTTCACCACGCTCTGCCACATAAAAAGTGTCACGACGATGATCCAGAGAATGGTCAGAACCACCCAGACTCTGAAAAGACCTCTTCCCCACGCCATCACAATTTCTCCACCCAAACGACGCCGGGATCATGCTCAAAACTCCCTTGGTCGGCAATAGGCATGGATGCGCGTTGCGCCTCTGGATTCACTTCGCGCAAGATCCCGTCTCTCTGGGTATCAACTAGACCAGGGAGTTTGCGATGGCCGGACCTTCCGCGCGCGCCGTCGGGCCGCAAATTCTTTTGTTCGCCGCGTGTATATACGATGAATGAGGATGCGTAGTTCATTTGGAGTAAGGGTGCTTCCCTTGCTTGCTCCCTTCGCTTCTCTAATTGCATCACATAGAAGAGCAGGACTCATCGAGCGCATGTCGGCATCGAAGGCTGGAAGTTGACTGGGGGTAGGGGTGAAAGTGAAAAGCTCACCCAGCAAATCCAATGTCGCGCGATGCCGTTCTGAAATATCCATTTGTGCCCCCTTGCTCTCCTTCATCCTTAGCGCTATAACCTTAACTACTCGCTAGGTGGCGGAACAATGTTGACGCGAGCCTACGGCAATCACCGTAGCACCCTGAGAGTCTAAACCCCGTATGGCAAGGCGTAGCTATAGAAGCTGCGCCTTTCGCCTTTCTGGACGTACGTAATCGATCAAGTGCCTGCTGTCGAGTGTGACCGCTACCAGTCAAAATCTTGACCGATTGGTTTAACAACCTACCAATCACATTCGACATGATACACTACGCTGAAGCCCTTTAGGGAGGGCCGCCCCCGAAACGATCGAGTCCGCGATCCACCGGAGAGGACGATGCCGTTCTGCACCACGGTCACCGCTAGGCAGTATGCCCATCTTCGTGCGAGACGCTACCTCTCAAGACATGGAAAGCGCGTTCCTCACTGACCATCCAATTGCACCCCATCGCTGCGATCCGGCGCAGCCGTCGGAAGGTGATGCTGGCACCGTGCTTCTTCACCAGGGCGGCCGGATCAAGCGCTCCGTGGGAGGCACAGGTTCGACATTCGACTTTGATTATCGGATCGCGCACCTGACGCAACCTAGCCGTCAGGTCGATTGAAGAAGATTTTCGGCTCATTGGTCAGCCTCGTCATTTCCGATGTCGAAGCAACTGCTCTCGATTGCGCCGTTCGGCGACACGCAGGCGGGCAATATCGGCTGACCGAAAACCCGCTCTCCTGAGAGCCTCGGCAAGGGTCGGCTCCTTTCTGAAGAGCGAGGCGATTCGCCGAAGGGTAGGAAACATGCTGCACCTCCCGGGATGGGTTTAGGGGGCGGAAGTTCGCCCATTCTTGAGGCGCACAATATCCTGACAAAAGACTGGTTCAAGGTCCGATAGCCTCACTCCGCAACAGAAACCAAATTTTCTTCAATAAAGCCGGTGACTTATCCGAGGTGTCTAGCGATCTGATTCAAAACGAAAATCACTGGATTCACTAAAATTATGAGACTGTATTCCTAATTTCACCCGCTTGAGTCTTCTCTAATGAAGGAACAAAAGAGGAGCGTAAAGTATTCTAGGCGGCATGATGCCGCGTTTTTCCACCCACGCGAACCGAAAGGATTCCGCGACCGATGTCGGCTGACCGCGCGCTGCATCGTCACCTGTTCCGAAGCGATGAACGCGCGCGACAAGAGCTGGCTATGGATCGCCGGGCTGGTGCTTGTCCGGCAGAAGCCAGGCAGCGCGAAGGGGGTCATGTTCATCACCATCGAGGACGAAACCGGGCCCGCCAACATCGTCGTGTGGCCGTCTTTGTTCGAGAAGCGGCGGCGAGTTGTGCTGGGAGCATCCATGATGGCGATCCAAGGCGAGATTCAGCGAGAGGGCGATGTCGTTCACCTGATCGCGCGGCAGCTCGATGATTTGTCTGGAGATCTGTCCGCACTTGCTGACCGCGATACCGAGTTCAAGAACCCCAGCGGGCGTGGCGACGAGTTCGCGCACGGCTCGCATGGGGGCGGGGATGCGCGAGCTCGACCGAAGCCGATCCCGGAGGCGAGAGACATCTACGTCAGGGATCTGCACATCGACACCCTGAAGGTGAAGGCGCGAAATTTCCATTGATCGATTGACATCGACGTCGGCACCCTCGTGAAAAACGCTGTTGATGCACCGCCTGTCATCAGACTATCCTGTTTATTGAAAGCAACGGAGGACATCTTTCATGGGCAATCCCTTTGCCGAAACCGCAGCCGAGATCCTCGGTCACGCAACGAAGATCAAGAGCGACCAAGAGACGGCAAAAGCAGCCGAACACTTGAAGACGGTGGCCGAGGAGGATAGCTTCAAGACGGCGGTCGAACTCTTCAAGCAAATGAACACAAGGGTTCTTGAATGGGCAGATTTAGCCAACCGCGCCTTCGGCACCGAGGAGGTTGTGCTCAAGGTGAAGACGACCCCTTTGACGAAGAAAGAGATCGGGGCCATCACCGTCTCGATGGAGAGCGGTGGAAAGTTCGTGAAGTCGTTCCGCTTCGTCGGCAACTCCAACTTCAAGGTCTACATCCATGACATCAACGAACCGGCATATAGTGGCCTTTCGCTTTCCGACGTTGACACGTTTCCCTATGAAGAAGCGTTTGGCCTCTTTATGAAGCAGGCCTCGGAGATACTGAAAAGCCGGGCGGAACCGACATCGGCTTCATGAAGCCTCGCGAGGAAGCCGCCGTCGGCGATCGCCATCAAGTTACCGAACTCGATGGTCACCTCTCGGCAGCTTCCTCGGGTTCTTTAAGTGCATGTAAAGGCTCCGCAGTGCCACGGCCGCAGCTTCGACGTCCCAGTCCGTACTGATCCTGAATTCCGAGATTACAGATTTCCGTGCGGTCTTTTTCGACCAGGTGAAAATCGACCACTCCGCGCGGATCTGCCACTGGTTCGCTACGAACACATCCCACTCGCGGTGAGCAAGCTTTCTGAATGTCTTCCGCACGATCAGGTCTCGGCCGTCCCGCAGCATCTCGACGAAGGTCACTCGTGTTGCGGTGTATGCCTTGACATCACGCCCGCCCATGGAAGTTGGCAAAACGAACGAAGGGCAAACTCTTTCTAGTTCTTTTCGGAACTGGTGCCAGATTGGCGGGGCATCGTCCGCGCTTGCCAAGGAACCGATTGCGCGCTCCATAGACTTCCGCTCAACGATGTAGACCTTGTTTCGCGTTGGCAACCGGGCGTGTCTTCTCCGGATGCGCAGCTCCTGTAGACGCGTTTCTAGCTGGTCCTCCCTGCATCCCAGACGATCGAGGTAGAGCTTGGCGTTCACGTACTTTCCATGAAAAACCTCGAAGGACTCTCGATCGAGATAAACGCGCCCATCTTTCCCCTCCCGGGTCTTGATAAGATTCGCCTCCACCAGGATGGTCACGACTTCGGGCTGATATCCCATGAGCTCGGCGGCTTCGATCTTCCGGTTTCATCACCCGTCACCTGCCTCCTGAACGGTTTCTTATGAGCAGTGGCTTCGAACTGCCATCCAGAGATGCCCTTGCGCCGACGGTCAATCCTGCAGACCGAAATCTCCCCAGCGAGAACGGCTTGAACGATCTGCGGATCGGTCGACTGGATCCGGCGGGAGAGATAGCCGATGCGGTGGACTTGCCCTATTCCCTCAACGCAGGCGACGTTCCGGATAACTTTCGCATCTCAAAATTTTGAATGATCCGTCTTCATTTGGGAGACCTGCAAGATCCTGGCTATGAGCTTGTACCCGCATAACCAGTTGAAAAACCCCGTGGATGAAGACAGTGGACTCGTCAAGGTGATAGAATCAATCTAGCGTTGAAGTAGGGTTCAACGATCGACGGGGATTGCTGCGCAGATGTTCGAAAATACATCATACTTTCCTGCACTGACCACACGCGCAGGTGAGCTGGGTGCCTATCAAGAGTGCTTCGATCCGGTGAAAGATGCCATGGTTCCAATCTTCACCCTGACCAGGTATGCGGAAACCGAAAGTCTGGCCGATTCCGCTGCAGCACTCGTCGAAGCACTAGGCGGTCGTCGCTCGATTGTTGATTTTGACAGTCGCCCGAGGCCGATCACATCGCTTGCCGAGGCAGCAGAACGCCGGAGGAGAAAAAACCTGAGGAAGGTCGAAGCCGGAGAGAAAGAAAGCCGACCTCGATCGGAGAGGGAACTCGCAAACGACGCTGAGAGGCTCCGAAAGACCGAGGCTTTCAACCGGGAGCTTTCCAATCTCTTAGAGCCGTCTCAGGGGCCGTCTCGGTGGCTGCAACTCCTCGGCGCGTTCCCAGAGCTCGTACCTGTTTTGCGTTTGAACGACCAACTGAGCCTAAGGATTCAGTTGCAGTCGATGATCAAAAACGAAAGGGTTTGCGCCATCAGGCTTCGTGCCAGCGAGGCAGGTGACAGATCAATAGTGTTGGGATGCGCAGATGTCATCGCTGCAGGTGCCTCCCGGCTGGTCCTGATTGTCGATGCTGGAAACATCTGGGGCAGAGCGGACGGCTCGACAGCTAACGTTTTAGAGGTTCTTCGTGAACTTCGAACTGGTATCGGGGAAGGATTCGACCGTATCACGAAGATCGTCCTTTCTACATCATTTCCCCGCCAACCGCTTCGTTCGGTCTCGCCAATACTCTCAATCACTGACCTCCAGCTTCACCATAATGTCGCCAAAGAGTTTGAAATCCGGTTCGGCGATTATGGCTCACTCCCCAACAGAGTTGATGATTCAATGGCTCGCGGCTGGTTTTCGCACGTCGATCTCGTAACGCCTGCGAACTGGCATGTGGCCCTCTACGAAAACAACCGGGACTTCTCGAAATATGTGAACGCATCCATCGACATAATAGCAGACGCCGCCTCGTGGCGACTGCGGGCGGATTGTTGGGGTACGTCCGTTATCGAGCAGGTGTCTCGCGGGAATCACACCGTTGAAGGACGAAAATTCACCCATCCCGCACCATGGCTGACGGTCCGCATCAACCAGCATCTGTCGCAGATGGCTCTGCGCAGAGGATGACCGATCGTCCGAAGGCGAGGTCACCAAACTCGCGCGCCAGCCGCGCCCGGACCTTGAGGATTCTTTTCACAAATGAGGAGATGTCCGAAATGGACATGGTCGAGGAGGCGCGATTTACGAGCGTGCGATAATTTGCGCTCCTGAACCCTCTATCCAGCCCTGCAGATGCGAGGAGAGAGACCAGTTCGTCCCGTTCAAGCGTTTCGATCAGCGCGGTTTTGTCCAGTTTCTTGTTAAGTCTCCCTCGGCGCACGCGCTTCAGAACGGTGTTTCCTTCCGCGTCGGACGAACACAGGATGACACCCCACCAGTCTGGAACCGTCACAACGGCTTTGTCGAGATGCCGTTGGCCGACGACTAACGTCATTCTATCGGCCACCGCACCGAACATGGAAGCTTGTCTCGGCAGTCTGTCCAGTTTATCTTTGTCGCTCTTGATTTCATAGCCCTCGATCCGGCCATTGATCACCGCAACGTCGATCCTTCCACTCCCAAGGCTCACCTTGAGCTCGTCGACGATCACCGCGTCTTCGCCCCGGTGCGCGGATGCGAGTGACGCTCGAATGGCGCTCCTGATGATCAAGTCTGTCGTGTCGTGTTTCATCGCCTGGCTCATTTAGAGGTATCCGCCAGCTTGGCACCGCTTACTGCTACCGGCAACAATATAGATCCATGCGACGGCTGGTCGTGTATCTGCTGAAGCTTGCCCGTGCAATTCGAATATTTCGTTACCATCCTTAAAGGGGGGCCAACCGCCATCGGTTTCAAACGAGATCGCGCGATTGCGATAACGCCGAATTCAAGTTTTTCAGTTAGGAGAGCAGCCCCCAGTGTGTTGATTTCCGCTTTGAAATGAGCCGTATTTCCACTTGGGCGTGATCCGATCTGCTATCAATAGGGATCTGAAACAATTGATCAATTCATTGCAGGCCCTGGATCATTACGTAACGACAAACGTGATTAAATGGGCGCGGAAATCAACAGCCCCGCTTTTCGTGAGGAGCTCGCGGTTCTCCTGCGCAAGAACTGGATACGTGACGCGCTCAGGTCTTAGGTACGGGGATAGTGTTATTCTACCGGTCTTGGCCTGCCGCCACCTTCCATAAACCGTCACTTTTAATTTGAGCCGAGTGACCATGTGCTGCTGCGGAATGGCAATCGCCAATTTTTTGGCCATCGTATCTTTACAGCAGACAGTAGTGCCGTATAGTCTCTGCCAATGATTGAAGGAGCCCATGCATGAACTTGATAGGCAAATACACGAAGTGATTTCTACTTGGATGGGATGAAGCCCGCCGGGAATGTCATAAATGTATATCTCTATCTCGTTTTGCTTAAGAGGACCCAATGCATTTTGCACGTCAGGTTTCCAAACACATTGCGTTTCACCGGGCTGGCCTAGGCTTTTTGAGCATGCCTGCAATCCAAAACTCACGTACGTTCGGGCAGGCGAACTGCTTTTCGGAAAATGGCCCAGCCGACACGAAAGATGGCGGAATAACGCGGAACCGTCGTAGGAACCGTGGCTGAAACCAAGTTCTGGAACGAGCCGGTCGCCGAGCGCGCGGTTCGTAAACCTCCGTCCATGCATGGCAAGACACTGCGAGGTTTCTCGGTTTTCAAGGAAACAGTGGTCTACCACGAGAGCGACCTCGAACGCCGGGTTTCGAAGGTGCTCCAGATCCGCAAGGACGTGCGATCGATCTTCTCCCAGTTCCCTGTGCTTCTTTATCGCGACGCTGACGGAAACTGGCGCGAACATATCTGCGACTACTGCGTCGTCTTTGACGACGGTGAAACCGTAGCCGTCACGGTCAAACATGCTCGCAAATCGTCCATGATGAATGACCTGATGGATCGCATCAGAGCTGAAGGCTTCCTCCGCAAGAACAAGAACGGCACGACGACACTCAGTGCGGTCAACGACATCCGTCTTATGACCGAGCGCGAAGCGACCTACGGTGCCTACGAAAATGCCGAGCGGATCCTGCGGGCCCGCCGCATGCGTGACGACGCTGAGTTCAGACTTGTCTTCGACATGGTCCAGAATTTCGGTGGGCGGTTCCGTTTTGGCGAGTTGCTCCGTGATTGCAATAACCGTGGAGCGCGCCGGACGGCAGTTCTTCTGTTGATCGACGAGTGCGTTCTCATTCCAGAAACGCGCGGCCGCATCGACGATCTGACGATACTCGCGGTCAACCGCTGATCCCCCAAGAAATATTCCCATATTGACCTTGAAAGGAGCCTGCCATGCTGCACGAGTTCTCCAAGCCGAATATCTTTCATCACGCGATGGTTCGGATGAGCCACGTAGACCGTTTCACCGACGAGAATGTCGACTGGAAGCCCAAGAAGCGGGATGCTGAGGGTTGGACGTTTACAAACGAGTCCGACGCGCGGGATGAGCGGTTCCTTGCTCACCGCGACGTTTACACGAAACTGGTGAGCGGAGCGGCGGAAATCCGATACGCATATAACGCACCTGAGAACCAGAGGCTGCGCACGATCTTCGGAGAGAAGAAGTTCAGCGATGTTGTCGGCAAACCTCGTGAACTGGCGCTCTTCCGAGAAAAACTCATCGAGTGTTTCGATGCCGAGTGCCACAGGCTCGGTAAGAAGCCGCGCTGGTCCAAGGAGAAATTCGAGGCGAAACTCCGCGGCTGGCGTAAGGAGATCATCGCTGAGATGCTTGGCTTCGACGACGAGGAGAGCGATGCCCGCGCGGACGAAATGATCGAGGTAAAGGCGTTCCCCACGCCATCCATCAAGACGTTTCGTCGGGACTATGAGCGGTACCACGCTTGCGGTGGTCAGGTCCTCGGGATTGTTCATCGACACCATGGCCCCGGTCTTCATTTCCGCAAGGTGGATAACGATTCCGTTGCTTTCGCCCATCAGGAGGCGATGCGATACGTGACGCGGAAGAAGCCAAGCATGGCGAGGGTTTATGCCGATTACAAAGCCAAGCTGACTGAGGTGAATGCCAATAGAGCGGTGGAGCTCATTCAGGTCACTCGTTGTAAGTTCGAGTCGATTATCTCCAAGTTCGATGAGTTCGATAAATGGGACGGCCGTCATGGGAGGGCGTCTGCTCTCAAGCATTTCGGGATGGCGAAGCGCGGCATCAGCGCGCTGTCCGTTGGCGAACGTATCGAAATCGATTTCTGGAACGTCGATCTCATGACGCTGTTCGTTGAGACCGGCATGTGGTCCATCCTTCCTGCAGCCTACAGGGAGGCTCTGGTTGGCCAACGTATCTGGTTCGTGGCGGCAATCGATATTGCGACCCGTTACATCGTGGCCTTCCGGGCCAGCTTGAATCCCAATGCCGTAACGGCGGTCGCGGCTATTCGCATGATCATGTCGGACAAACGGCACATTTCGGATTTCGTCGGTGCGGAAACACCGTGGATCGGCATTGTTCAGCCGCGCGACATTTTCAGCGACAACGGTAAGGAGTTCGCAAACAACCTCGTCGAGGGTGTCATGCGGTCTGCGGGTATCACCTTCAACCGCCCTCAGGCTGGTAATCCGAAGGCACGTCCGTTTATCGAGAGCCTGTTCCACTCTATCGGTCCGCTGATTGGAGCATACTTCGAGGGCAGGACGTTCGGGTCGATCGCCGAGAAGGGCGACTATAATCCAGAACATCACATCAGCCTACAGGTGGATGAGATGATCCGGCTCTTCACCTTTGCCATCTGCGATATCTATCACAACAAGCCGCATAGCGGCCTTGGCGGGGCATCTCCTCATAATGCCTGGCAGCGGGCGACCCAGGAGCATGATATCGAGTTTCCAAGCCAGGACCCTGAGCAAATGCTCCACATCTTCGGGGTCAAGTTCAAGCGACGTATCGGGCAGTACGGTATCCCGTTCATGGGCATTCCGTACGGAAACGACGAACTGCATCGGCAGCGCACGAAGTACGGCCAAATGGAATTCGAGATCAAGGTCGATCCCGAAAACCTCGAACATATTGCGGTTCGCGGTGACAAGGGCTGGTTTTTGGTCAGAAACATGGTCGATATCGGCTCCAACCTGTCGCTGTCGGAGTGGATCATTGCGCGAAAAAATCTCCGCGATCAGCACGCATCGGAAGCGGAGTCGGGCCTCGAGGCGATGAACCGCGCCATCAATCGTCTCCGTCAGAGCGGCGAGGCAGCAGCGCTTCGCGCCAACCTCACGCCACGCAACTTCACGGCTGAACATTACCAGCTCGCCGAGGCGGAACTGTTCGGAGCCTGGGAGGCGGTGCTATCCGCGAATACGCCGGCCGTGACGCAGGCCTTTGCGCTTCCCGATGATCCGCTCCGCTGTGGATCTGTCTCTGCCTCTCATGCTGTTCCCGACTACCACGCGGAACGTGAGCGCGATGCCAGGAAGACGAAGAGGAGTGCAACGGCTGTTGACGAGACACCGCCTGAACCCGCCGCGCCCACCAAAATTCCTGACAACTACTATGAGGAGTATTGAGTATGGACAACGCCAAGAATCCCGCCACGGGCAACATCATTGCCCTCAAGAGTGAAGTTTATCGCGGCTACATCGACCATGCACGAGATAACCGACTCGAAACACTGTTGCGCGAGTTGGTTGACAACGTCGAAGCCTGCCTTCTGGGCGGGGGATCGCGCCGCCGCGCGCTCTTCCTTATCGGCCCCTCGGGTAGCGGCAAGTCGTTCGCCTTGCGCCACCATTTCAGTCTGATTCCAGAATTCCAACCGAGGGAAAACGAGTATGGCGAAGTCGTGCGTTCGGTCCTGAGCATCGAGGCTCCCAAGCCCTGTACGACGAAGGATTTTGCCGTTGCGATCCTTGATGCCATCGGCGTTCCGTCGAAACCGAAGATGACGGAGGGGCAGCTTTACGCGACCTTGAAGACCCAATTTCGTGAGCGGGGAATCCTCTATCTCCACGTCGATGAGGCCCAGCATCTTCTTCGCCACAGCAGCAGACAGGCGGTGCTCGACGTGCAGGACCGCCTCAAGAGCCTGATGCAGATCGAGGACTGGCCCCTGCATACGATCTACTCGGGGACACCGCAATTGGCGGACCTGTTAACGGGCGATCCGCAGCTCGCCAATCGAGCCATGGTGATGCGCTTCATCCCGATGAGCATGCCCAACGACAGAGCCTGCATCGAGAAGGTTCTGAATGACATCGTCGAAGACAAATGCGGTCTGACGCTCCCGGACGATTTTCGCTCTGACGACTTCCTTGGCCGCCTCTGCTTCGCGAATGGTGGCTGCTACGGGAAGATCATCGAGGCAGTGCAGGCCGTTTGTTTCCTCGTCATGAATAAGGGCAAGGGCACAGTCGACCGACGGGCATTTGCCCATATCTACCAGCGCGACACAGGTTGCTTGCCAGCCGACAACATCTACACCGCCGCCCGCTGGAGCGAGATCAATCCCGACAACGCGCTCGCCGATCTGGCGAAAGCGCACAAATGAGGAGGCTGAGATGGTTCTTCCCGTGACGCTCGTCCATCACGATCTCGAAGCGCCGATCGACTTCGTCGCCCGGCTGGCCGCTGCCAACGGGTTTTCGTCCTTGCGGGATTTCCTTGTCCACACGGAAATCAACGCCCGCGCGATCATCGCAGGCGACGTAGATGCGCTTGCCGTGGTCGCCGAGTGGTCGGGCGTACCTGCCGCGAGGCTGGCACGCTGGGCCATGGCCGGAAACGGTCCGGGCGGCACTTGGCGCATGGGATACGCCATCCTCAGCAAGGACATGCGTCCTGGCCGAAAGATGCGCTTTTGCGCACAGTGCGTTCTTGAGGACCGCGATAGGGAGCCAGGGCGTATGGCGGCTCGCGCCTATCGTCGGGCGTGGTGGAACGTGAATGGCATCGAAGGATGTCCGGCGCACAAATGTGCGCTGACGGAAGTGCGTGTGGCCGCCCATGGTGACGTACATGATTTCCCGCAGTTCGTGAAAGCCAATCTCGGAATGATCGAGGAAGGCGCGGCGGCCCCAGTTTTGAGCCGTCAGCCTCGATTGGATGCGTATCTGCGAGACCGGATGTTTCTGGATCACGGAGATGGCTTCCTCGACGGGCTTGATGCTCACGTCGCCGCCGAATTCTCCCGCTATCTCGGAGACTTCCTTGTCCTACACGATATCAGGGCTTGGATGCACGAGGAAACCAATCCGCGAGAATGGGGCTTCAACCTCGCGGCAATGGGAGAAGATGAAATTCGGCGTGTTTTTGCTGAGATCATTGATCGGAAGCGACCGACAACACAGTATGTCGAATCCGTAGTCGGGCCGATGGCGAAATGGTTTCGGCGCAACGCTGCGAAGGAAGCCTACGGACCCGTGATCGATCTGATGCAGGACATCCTGGAGCGCAATATGCCGTTCGGGGAGGGGCAAATCATCTTCAAGCCCGTGCGCACCCGGCACCTTTATTGTGTGAACTCGGCGCATGCCGACTCCGGGATCAACAAGGATCGGATCAGAGCTTTGATGAAGGCGAATGATCCCGATTTTCGGGATGGCCTTCCAGACAGCCGCACGTACTTCGACGCTGCGGCGTTGCGGCCGATTCTCGAAGATGCAACGGAAACGTTGACGAGCAAGGAGGCTTGGTTGTTGCTGGGCGTCGCGGAAGCAACGTTCCACCACCTTCTTAAGGATGGCTTCCTTCATCAAGTGGAGACGAGGGGAGGTGGCGAACGGGCATACACCCGCATCCGGGCGGACGCAGTGGACGATCTGATCCTTAGGATCTCCAACCGGACGACTCTGGTGGCGGATGACGAAGGTATGATGCCGCTTAGCGAAGCGGCGCGGGCAATGCATCGTGAGTATAGAAACCTCGTGGCCATGATCCTCTCTGGGAGTCTCGAAGCCTTCATGGTGCCCGGCGAGGAGCCTGTATTTCAACGGCAACGGCTTAAGAAGGGGGCGTTGAAGATCGACACCGGTCGGACAGCGGGTGGCGATGAGACGTTGATGCGCCTCAAGGAGGTTGAGCTTGCCCTTGGCACCACAACAGGCACCATCAATGAACTCATCTCTCGCGGATATTTGCGCACGCAACATGTCCGGCGCGAAACGGGCCTCACGGTGAAGTTCGTGGAGCGACAGTCGCTGATCGAGTTCAACGACGGTCATGCTTCCCTGTCTGCCATTGCGAAATCACGCCAGGGCTATCGGACCACCATCAAATGTGAACTTGAGGCGATCGGTGTCGCGCCGATCTTCGAGCCCAAAGGATTCAATGCGCGGTTCTACCGCCGGTGCGATCTGGCTCAGGCTGGCTTCAATATCTGATACCAGCCCATCATATCGACTTCATAGCCCGCCTTGATGGCGGGCTTTTTCGTGCCCGGAGCAGGGATGTGCCCAAATCAAATCCAGCGTGATGCCCAGATCTTTTTGTGAGGTTCTAAAAAAGATCAATGAAATCAGAGTCTCTTTTCCGAAAAAGGACAAACCAAGACCGCGTAATCAAGTGTGTTGATTTCGCCGGTCTGGTTTGTCCCTGCGCTGACTGATCTGGGTATTTCGCTGCATTTGATTTGAGCACATTCGAATTTGAGTTGAGTTTTGCCCGAATGGGTTGCCATGGTAATTTCGCTTATCTGATTTGTCCTCGTTCTGACTGCTCAGAGTCGACGGACCTGTGTAAACAAAAGGGCCGGGCGTTGCTGCCCAGCCCTTTCTTTCTGTCGGTTTTTTCGCCCCGTTAAAGCCTGTCGCAGTGAATAGGATTCACTGCGACAGGCTTTAGCTCTTTCTTTTTCGCATGTACGTTATCGTTTTATTGAGGACAATAAAACGCGACATGCTTTAGGCGGCCAGCCCACCATGGGGATCGAGGACGTATTTCGTCGCAGCGCCCTGGTCGAAGCTCTCGTAGCCTTGGACGGCTTCGTCGAGTGGGATGATCTTTGCATTGACGATGTCGGCGATCGGCAGGCGGTCATGCAGGATAGCTTGCATGAGCTGGCGATTGTATTTCAGCACCGGCGTCTGGCCCGTATGGAACGACTGTGCCTTGGCCCAGCCGAGGCCGAAGCGGAGTGAGAGATTGCCCTGCTTGGCGGCATTCTCAGCGGCACCGGGATCTTCTGTGACGTACAGACCCGGAATGCCGATAGATCCGGCGGCCCTGGTGATTTCCATCATCTGGTTGAGCACAATGGCAGGCTGTTCGCCGCCAGCGTGACCGCGTGCCTCGAAGCCAACGGCATCAATGGCGCTATCGACCTCATTGGTACCGACGACCTCGGCAATCATGTCGCCCAGCCGATCGCTCTTCGACAGGTCGATGGGCTCAAAACCCACCTTGGCGGCGTGTGCCAGGCGATCCTTGTTGAAGTCACCGATCATCACCACGGCTGCTCCGAGAATACGGGCGGATGCGGCGGCTGCGAGACCAACCGGGCCAGCGCCTGCGATATAGACTGTCGATCCAACACCCACGCCAGCACGCACCGCGCCGTGAAAGCCGGTTGGTAGAATATCAGATAACATAGTCAGGTCGCGGATTTTCGACATGGCCTTGTCGCGGTCCGGGAACTTCAGCAGGTTGAAGTCGGCGTAAGGAATGGTGACATAGCGCGCCTGTCCACCGATCCAGCCGCCCATGTCAACATAGCCATAAGCACCGCCGGCGCGTGCCGGGTTAACCGTCAGGCAGACGCCGGTATCCTGCGCCTTGCAGCAACGGCAGCGGCCGCAGGCAACGTTGAAGGGCACCGATACGATGTCGCCAATCTCCAGCATCTCGACATCAATGCCTTTTTCGATCACCTCGCCGGTGATTTCGTGTCCCAGTACAAGACCGGGCATGGCGGTTGTTCTGCCACGCACCATGTGTTGATCAGAGCCGCAGATATTGGTGGATATGACTTTCAGGATCACACCGTGCTCGATCCGCCGTCCGTCCGGTGCCTCCAGCTTTGGATCGTCGATGTCCCGCACTTCGACCTTGCCGGGCCGCAAGTAGACTACACCCCTGTTTTTGCTCATGTTGACTCCTCCTTTGAATTTCCCTCTTTTAATACGCCGCCGGAATGCCGGTGACGGATCTCCTCAAATGGTCTGCCTCCCTTGCAGACCAGATAACCTAACGCCTTCGCTCGCTGATAAGGCGAGCAAATTGCAGATAAGCAAGCCAGGCCGGGCTCCATTTCCCATGGTATAGGTCGAGATTTGTAATTCCATGACGTTACGTGGCAGCGCCAGCATTCGACCGGCTTCCCAATTATCCACGCCGATGACACACGACATGGCACCTTGAATATCATCAGTAGACCATGTCCGGTGATCAATCGGGGTCATGAAAACGACATCGACGCGGTGAGAAGACGACAGTCGGTTGATTTCACGCATGCGTCACATTCTACAGGTTGTTTGCCAGCGAACTGATGTACTTGGGGAAAATGCGTGAAAACAAGAGGGCTGGAAATACCTTCAACCAACTTGACTCTCACTTCATATTAGAACAAAAAGTGAACATTGGAATGTCGGGACATGATGTCCATCTTTCAATGTGAGCCAAGGGAGGTCTGTTACCGATGTCGCATGCGCGCGCATCCCGATTGATTGATGACCTTCGAGAGCGGATAGCGCATCTTGAACGTAGCTCTGCGCGCACCGTCGTGACGTTGCCGTTCGGTGTTGTTCCCATAGACGACCATTTGCCTAGCGGTGGGCTGGCTTACGGCGCGCTGCACGAATTTGCGGGCGGCGGAATGGGTGCGCTGGATGGTGCAGCAGTGGCTTTGTTTGCGGCAGGTATTGCCGCGCGATCAAAAGGCAAGGTCCTGTGGTGTTTGACCCGCCCCGATCTCTTTGCACCAGCACTTTCGCAGGCCGGGCTTCATCCGGATCGCGTGATTTATTGTGAGGGCGACAAGGATGAAGATGTCTTGGCCTCAATGGAGGAGGGGCTTTCCTTCGGAGGTTTTGGGGCAGTGGTGGGGGAATTGGTGCGGCTGCCGATGACGGCTTCCCGTCGTCTCCATCTGGCCGCCGAGCGGACGGGCAGCATGGGGCTGATTGTGCGGCGATGGCGACGACAAAATGAGGCGTCTCATTATGGCAGCCCAACGGCCTCAACAACCCGATGGCGTATCAGTGTTTTGCCGTCGGAGAAACTACCTGTCGCAGGGGTGGGAAGGGCCAGATGGTTGGCCGAATTGATCAGAGTAAAAGCGGGCGAGTGTGCTGAGTTTGAAATAGGAGCCTGTGATGCCAAGGGTCGTATCTGTTTACTTCCCGTTTCTGCCGACGGATCGGATACGTCGGTATGGAGAAGGAGCGATACCGGCTGAAAAACCGCTTGTGGTGATTTCCCGGTCTGGCTCCAAGCGATGGATCTCGGCGGCTGATACGGCTGCCCGCAAGGCTGGACTGCGTGTTGGCATGGCGGCCAGCAGAGCCAAGGCGATTATAGACGATATGGTGATGATCGATGCCGATCCCGCAGCCGATGCTGCCGCGCTTGAGCGGTTGGCGCTCTGGGCGTTGAAACAATATAGCCCGGTTGTCGCCATCGATGGTGTTGATGGCATTGTGATGGATACCGAAGGCGCAGATCATCTTCGGGGAGGCGAAGAGCTGATGATCTCCGGTCTGGTCAATGTGTTGCGCAGCCGTGGGCTGACAGCGCGGGCCGCTGTGACGGATACGTGGGGCGCATCGTACGCAATCGCGCGGCTGTCGTCTGCTGAGACAACGATTGTGCCGGTTGGCGGAGTGCGAAAAGCCGTCATCAACCTGCCCATTCGATGTCTGCGCTTGCCATTGGACATGGTTCATGCCCTTCGCGTTCTGGGTGTCGAAACGGTTGGAGAACTGGCCGCCATGCCGCGCGCGCCGCTGACGCTTCGATTTGGCCCTGAACCGGGCAGGCGTCTCGATCAATTGTTTGGCCTTGCTGTGGAACCCATTGAGCCACTGCGAACCCCGGAACTGATTGAAGTTTTTCGCAATTTTCAAGACCCGATTGGCACTGCGGAAACAATTGAGAAGTATGTTCGCCGTCTCGTGGCCCAATTGACGCAGGAGTTGGAAAAGCGCGGCCTTGGGGTGCGTCGATCTGATCTGATCATCCATCGCGTTGACAATACGCGCCAATGTTTGCGCGCGGGTCTGGCCAAGCCGGTGCGTGATCCGTCGCGCTTGTCCAAGCTGTTTTGTGATCGCATCGAGAAGATCGATCCCGGTTTTGGTATTGAGAAGCTGGTGCTTGTGGCAATCATGACCGAGCCTCTGGAAGACGTGCAGGCGGCGTCTGCATTGATCCAGGAAGAGGTTGTCGATATTACCCCTCTTGTGGATATTTTGGGCAATCGTGGTCAGAGATTGTATCGCGTGACGCCCGTGGCATCCGATGTGCCTGAACGTTCCTTTGCCCGTATTGCGCCAACTGCTGTTGAAACTGGCGTGGATTGGGTGTCGAAATGGCCAAGGCCTGCGCGCCTTTTTCCGCACCCTGAGCCTATTCAAGTTGTTGCCCTGTTGCCGGATCAACCGCCTGCCATGTTTACCTGGCGGGGCAAACGCCGCCGCGTCAAGCGTGCTGATGGCCCTGAGCGCATCTTTGGCGAATGGTGGCAGCGCCCGCGCGAAATGCAGGCGGTGCGCGACTATTTTGTCGTGGAGGACGAGATGGGCGAGCGCTACTGGGTCTATCGGGCTGGCGATGGCATGGATGTGGAAACCGGCTCGCACGCATGGTTTATACACGGGGTATTCGGATGAATTATGCCGAGCTTCAGGTCACCACGCATTTCTCCTTCCTTCGTGGTGCATCCAGTGCCGACGAATTGTTTGCACGTGCAGCCGCTCTTGGGGTCAATGCACTCGGCGTTGTGGACCGTAATTCGCTTGCGGGCATTGTCCGGGCCTGGGACGCGGCCAGAACAACGGGTGTGCGTCTGGTGGTGGGGTGTCGTCTGGATCTTGCGGATGGCATGTCCATGCTGGTCTATCCCACGGATCGCCTAGCCTATTCGCGCCTGACGCGCTTGTTGTCGCTGGGCAAAAGCCGGGGCGGTAAGGGCAAGTGCATCCTCAATTTCACCGATGTTGAGGCCTATAGCAAGGGGCTGATTGCTATTCTTATTCCCGATGAGGCGGATGAAGACTATGCCAGTCAGCTCCGCAAACTCTCGGAGATTTTTGGTGATCGGGCCTACGTTAGCCTCTGCCTGCGCCGCAGACCGAATGATCGGCTCAGGCTGCACAATCTATCGAATATGGCCTTGCGCTATAAAGTGAAGACGGTTGTGGCCAATGATGTGCTTTTCCACGATCCAAGCCGTCGGCAGCTTCAGGATGTCGTCACCTGCATTCGCAACAGAACGACAATTGATGCTGTTGGCTTTGATCGCGAGCGGCACGCCGACCGTTTTCTTAAAGCGCCCGAAGAAATGCATCGCCTTTTCGCGGACTATCCGGAAGCTCTGGCGCGGACGCAGGAGATTGTCGCCCGCTGCCACTTCGATATGAGTGAGCTTCAATATCAATATCCCGAAGAAGCCATTGTGCCGGGGCTGGATGCGCAGCAATCGCTCACCAAATTTACGTGGGAAGGGGCGGCAAATCGTTATCCTGACGGTATCCCTGAGAAGGTTCGCAAGGCCATTTTGCATGAACTTGAACTGATCCGGGTGATGAAATACGCGCCGTATTTTCTCACGGTCTACTCTATCGTACGGTTTGCGCGATCAAAGGATATTCTCTGTCAGGGGCGCGGATCGGCGGCAAACAGTGCCGTGTGCTATTGTCTGGGCATCACCTCGATCAATCCCGAGACATCCGACCTGTTGTTTGAGCGCTTTGTGTCGATGGAGCGCGATGAACCGCCTGATATCGACGTGGATTTCGAACATAATAAGCGCGAAGAGGTGATTCAGTGGATTTACGAACAGTATGGCCGCAGCCGCGCAGCCCTGTGTTGCACGGTCAACCGCTATCGGGCGAAGGGCGCGTTGCGTGACGTTGGCAAGGTTTTGGGGCTGCCGGAGGATCTGATCAGTCAGCTTTCTTCTGGCGTATGGGGATGGTCCAGAGAGGGCGTGGGAGAAAAGCAGCTCAAAGAAAACAACATGAACACCTCGGATTATCGGTTGCGGCTTGCGCTGGATTTGGCAGGCCAGCTCATCGGTGCGCCGCGCCACCTTGGCCAGCATCCGGGCGGGTTTGTGCTGACACAAGATCGGCTGGATGATCTCGTGCCGATAGAACCGGCTTCTATGGACGATCGGCAGGTGGTTGAGTGGGACAAGGACGACATCGAGGTGCTGAAGTTCATGAAAGTCGATGTTCTGGGATTGGGGATGTTGTCTTGCATGGCGCGGTCGTTTGAGCTTCTGGAAGAGCATAAGGCCATGCCCATGGGGCTTGCGGATATTCCGCAGGAAGACGGTCAAACCTACGCGATGATCAGCAAAGCCGATACCTTGGGAACCTTTCAGATCGAAAGCCGTGCCCAGATGGCAATGTTGCCGCGTCTGAAACCGCAGACCTTTTATGATCTGGTGATACAGGTTGCCATTGTCAGGCCAGGGCCAATCCAAGGCGATATGGTGCATCCGTACCTACGTCGTCGGGAGGGCAAGGAGAAAGTGGAATATCCAACACCGGAGCTGGAAGCCGTACTGAGCAAAACCCTTGGCGTTCCGCTTTTTCAGGAAAGCGCGATGAAGGTGGCCATGACCTGCGCGGGCTTTACGGCTGGCGAAGCGGACCAGTTGCGGCGCGCGATGGCGACATTCAAATCCAGAGGCGGGGTCAGCAGGTTTCGGGATAAGCTGGTGGCGGGCATGGTTGCCAACGGCTATACGCAGGATTTTGCGGAAAAAACCTTTGTCCAGCTCGAAGGGTTCGGCAGCTATGGTTTTCCCGAATCCCATGCGGCGTCCTTTGCTTTGGTTGCCTATGCTTCCTCGTGGATCAAGTGCCATCATCCCGATGTGTTCTGCACTGCGCTGATCAATAGCCAGCCGATGGGCTTCTACAGTGTTGCGCAGATCGTGACTGATGCGCGTCAGCATGGGGTCGAGGTGCGGCCCGTCTGCGTCAATGCATCGAGGTGGGATTGTACCATGGAGCCAATCATTGGCACGGATCGCTTTGCGGTGCGGCTGGGTATGCGTGTTGTGAAAGGCCTTTCACAGAAGGATGCGGCCAAAATTATCCTTGCGCGCGCCGATCAGCCGTTTGTGTCAGCCAATGACGTGTGGCGGCGATCCGGTGTGCCAACAGACGCGCTGGTGAGCCTGGCCGATGCCGATGCCTTCTTGCCATCTCTGGAGTTGGAGCGAAGGCAGGCTCTTTGGGACATCAAAGCGCTTCGTGATGAACCTCTCGAACTGTGGGCGGCGGCCACGGAGCGAGAAGCAAAAGCCCTCTCAGAAATGCAGGAGCCGGATGTTGCCTTGAAGTCGATGATGGAGGGCAGAGAGGTGGTTGAAGACTATTTGCATACGGGGTTGACCCTGCGGGCGCATCCTGTGTCTTTTCTTCGCAGGGACCTCACAGCAAAACGGATTGTCACATGCGCAGAAGCGATGAATGAGCGCGACGGCAGGTGGCTGTGGATCGCAGGGCTGGTTCTTGTGCGTCAGCGACCGGGAAGCGCCAAAGGCGTGATGTTCCTGACCCTTGAGGATGAGACGGGGATCATCAACACGGTTGTCTGGCCGAAAATTTTCGAACGTCAAAGACGTGTCCTAATGACGGCCTCCTTGATGGGCGTTCATGGAAAAATCCAGCGAGAAGGCGATATTGTTCACCTTGTTGCCCAGCGCCTGTTTGACTTTTCGGCAGATCTGGCAAGCCTTGGGGAGCGGCATGGAGCATTTCCTCTCCCCCACGGACGCGGAGACGAGGTTACGCACGGCGGCGGTCCTGATCCTCGAGATCAGGTGAGGTTTGCGGAGCAGGCGAGAGATGAAGACAGTCTTGACGGGACTGCTCATATGTTGAAGGTGAAGTCCAGAAACTTCCATTAACAAGCTTCTGAAAAAATCATGTGGAGTTAAAAATGAGGATGTTCTGGGTAGAAAAACGGACGAGCAGATCAACTGTAGCGCTATCCTCCGATCAGGTCTGAAAAATCAGTGTCGCCTGCATAGTGTTGAAATATGGTCATGGCCCTTTGGCGAATGGATGCCGGTATGGCGCTTTCTTCCAACACACTATCCTTGTCTTCCTGGGCAAGCGCATCGGCAATTGTGATTGCATCAATCTGATCATCGCCGATAAAGCCTGCGATTTTTTCGGCCAGAGACGATGTGTGCCCAAGAATATCCCTTTCATAGGAAATCCAAAGCGGTTTGATCTGGCCTTGTGCCTCGCATTTTTTCCAGCCGGTCAGGAATTGCGCATACCAGATGGCCTGTGCGTCAACCAGAAGATCCAGTCGTGCATCGAACGGCAGATCCTGATAGCAGGCGGGCATTCCGTCATCAAAGAAGCTGTCACCGCAGCTGGCTTGCGCTGTTCGTGCTGCCATCAGGGTATCATCCGTGCTGGCCAGCGTGCTGAAGAAATTCCGTGTGGTCACAATCGGACGGATGCGGTACATAGTCATTTGTCTGGCAATATATGGCGTGCACAAGACAGCATGTTGCGCCACATAACCGCGACGATCCAGGCCGTTGCGCTGCAAGGCCAGCTCATCCAGCTCTTTTGAGTTGAGATTGGCTCCAAACAGCGAAGCAGAATAATCCGAATAGGCCATGGACACCAGATTGGCCGTGCGCAAACCAAGCGCCTTGCGCAGGGAGTTGGCAACAAAGGTCGAAGCCGATCCTGGCATGGATGCCACCAGCAGATTGGTGTTGTTTGTCCGGTTGGCCGTCAATCGCGCCTGCAAAACGAAATCGGCAAACTGGCCAAGGCATATCGACCCATTTTCGCCGTCGCCCTCCTTCATTTTGGGCAGGAAGAATGGATGGACATGCGAGAGCGCCACAGTCGTTTCCCGTGCAACCTCTGGCGGCAATTCACCAAGAAACTCTGCACCCATCCAGCAGGCCGTCTGCACATTCGGAACGCAGGAGAGAATCTGCATGAAATGAGCAATGTCTTCTGGTTGTGGTGCGTGTCCCGACGGGGTGTTTTTGATGTGGACATTCATGATGCAAGCTCCAGAGTCGCTTGGCCACCGCAAGGATGAAAGCGAAATACAACATTTATTAAATATAATTATTATTTATAACTTGCGTGAAGATTGAGGGTCACAGAGTTTTTTGCACAAAAGCGCCATCTGGCAAACGCCAGCGCGCCCGGTGCTGCCTCGCTCAGAATTGCGTGTTATTTAAGGACTTTTCAAACAACAACAGCGCCATGCGTCATAAATGGCGCATGGCGCTGTTGTTGTTTGACCTTTTTAGAGTCTGTCAGGTTCAGATTGAACCAGAGTACACGACGCGCGTATTTTTGGGCTTCGCACCCCCTCATCCGGCTGCCGCCACCTTCTCCCCGCAGGGGAGAAGACGGAAAGAACAGCAACGTTCATGGGTTCCTCGCCCCAGCGGGGAGAGGTCCGCCTACAGCGCCTCTCACCCTATATGGCGCACAAAGGTTCGCTGTCGCTCTTTATATCTGCTGCATAATTTTCTCTTTAAACCGATTCCGGTTTAAAGAATTATGCAGTAGGGCGTTATGCCACGGTATCGCGTTCCAATTGTTTGGCGGCCTGCCAGAGCTGTTCCATCTTTTCAAGGCTGGCCTCTTCCAGCGAGGAATTTTCAGCCAGTAAAGATGTCTCGATATAAGCGAAACGGCGCCTGAATTTCACATTCGTGCCGCGCAAGGCCTGCTCTGGGTCGCTATCGGTATGACGGCCGATATTGACCAGCGCAAAAATCAGATCGCCCAACTCGTCGCGCACCTTATCTGGCTGGCCTTGCTGGAGCGCTTCGCGCAGCTCTGCGATTTCCTCTTCGATCTTGTCGAGAATGGGCTCTGCCTGATCCCAGTCGAAGCCAACCTTTGCAGCCTGTTGTTGAAGTTTGACAGCCTCGGTCAGTGCGGGAAATGTGCGTTGTACGGAGCCAAGATGGCCCTGCTGAAACACTGCGGCCATCCCGCGCGCAGCGCGGCGTTCTGCACGTTCGCGTTTTTCCTGCTGTTTTATGGCGTCCCACTGCGTCTTGACGGCCTCGGGCGTATCGGCATCGGAGCGGGCAAACACATGCGGATGACGCCGGATCATTTTTCGGGTGATGGATTGAACGACATCCTCAAACGAAAAAAGGCCAGCCTCTTGCGCAATTTGCGCATGAAACACCACTTGCAACAGAAGATCACCCAGCTCGTCACACAGATCATCGGGGTCGTTGCGCTCTATGGCATCGGCCACCTCATAGGCTTCTTCCAGCGTATAGGGTTTGATGGTTTCAAACGTCTGAACAATATCCCACGGGCATCCGGTGTCCGGTTGACGCAGTGCCGCCATGATCTCGATCAGGCGTGCAATATCCTTTGAAGGCTCCATGAGACCCATCCCTCTATAAAAATCAGTTCAGCGGAATGTCGTTACCGTTTTTGCCGGATTGGTATTGTGCAGACAGATCAGCATACAGACTGCGGATCTTCTGTGATTGCGCCAGAAGGCCACTCCTTCGGGAATCGTCTTCCACTTCAATCAGGTCATTGATAGCAAAACAGTTCCAGAAAGCGTTTTGCTTGCGATAGCCACCCGGCTCAAGGCCAAACACCTCTTTGAGGATTTTCAGATCATGGGGAATGGCAAAGGCATCGCGGCTGTCTTCATGGGTGAAGAAATAGTAGAAATTATCAAAGCCTGCCCAGGTGATGGCCGACATGCACATGGTGCAGGGTTCATGGGTGGAAAGAAAGATCAGCTCCTTTGCATCTGGGCGCTCGCTCATTTCATAAAACCGCTTCAATGTATGCACTTCGCCATGCCACATTGGATTCTCAAGCTCATTATTGGTTTCTGCAACAACAAGGGAAAGATCGGATTTGCGCAAAACTGCGGCACCAAACAGCTTGTTGCCAGCCGCAACACCCTTTTCTGTCAGAGGGATAATATCGTGCTCGATAACGTCAAGCAGGCGGGCGGTCAGATTCTGGACGCTCATCATTCGTTCCCTTTGAGGATTTGAAGGCACATTTAGCCCCAAGCGGCGACGGAGGCAAAGCCTGCTTTGCTGATTTCCAGAAATTTGCGGGGCATGGGGTTGCTTTTGCTATGATCCGCCAACAGGCTAGCAAAGAAATATCGGCATGGATGCGAAGGCAGATTCCTGTTTCTTCAATAAACTGCTATTTATTCCGATAATGGTTCTAAACAGGGAATGGTCCATTGAGCATTGATTCTGAAAAGCTGTCGGTTTTCCCGGCCTTCTTTCGCGTTGAAGGCGCGAAAGTGGCCGTGTTTGGTGATGGCGACGAGGCTTTTGCCAAAGCCCGCCTGATCAGCAACACGTCAGCCCGGATTATTGCCTTTACCGCCGAGCCTGAGGCAGATTATGCCGCATTTTTAAAGCGCAGGCAGATCGATATTGATGCATCTGTGTTCTCTCCCGATCTTCTGGCAGGAATGGCGCTGGTGTTTGCCGCAACTGGCGACAACGCCACAGACCGGATGATTGTAGAGGCAGCACGCGCTGCCAAAATCCCTGCCAACGCGGTGGATCAGCCCGATTATTGTGATTTTTACACGCCTGCTCTGGTCAATCGTGCGCCGATTGCCGTTGCTATCGGCACCGAGGGCGTTGGTCCGGTGCTGGCGCAGATGATCCGTGCAGGCATTGATCGGCAATTGCCGCGCTCACTTGGCAAGCTTGGGCGCTTGGCCAACAGCTATCGCCGTGCTGTGGATCGGTTGGTACCGCGTGGCGTGGCCCGGCGTCTGTTCTGGCGCTCATTTTTTCAAGGTGATGTGGCTGATGCGGTCGAAAGCGGTGACATCAGCGCCGCCCGCCGTCAGGCAACCCGGCTTTTGAAGGGGGCTGCAAGCGCCAGCCGCGAGGGCCGGGTGTTTCTGGTGGGGGCGGGGCCGGGGGCTGAAGACCTTTTGACCTTGCGCGCCCATCGCCTGATGATGGAAGCAGATGCGATTGTGTTTGATGCGCTGGTGCCGCAAGCCGTGGTGGATATGGGCAGGCGCGATGCCGAGCGTATTCCGGTTGGCAAACGCAAGGGCTGCCATTCCAAATCACAAAACGAGATCAACGACTTGCTGGTCGAGCTTGGGCAAGCTGGCAAGCGCGTTGTGCGTCTCAAATCCGGCGACCCTCTGGTGTTTGGCCGTGCCGGTGAGGAAATGGCAGCTTTGCGCAATGCCGGTGTGGCTTATGAGATTGTGCCGGGCATTACCTCTGCGCTGGCCGCAGCCGCTGATTTTGAGCTGCCGTTGACCTTGCGCGGTGTTTCATCCTCGCTGGTGTTTACCACCGGGCATGATCTGAATGGTGATATTTTGCCCGATTGGGCGCGTCTTGCGCTTTCGGGTGCAACGGTTGCTGTTTATATGGGCCGTAGCGTTGCCGCATCGGTAGCAGAACGGCTGATGGCGGGTGGTCTTGCTGAAGACACCACTGTGGCTGTGGTGGAAAATGCCGGGCGCGGCGACAAGCGCCTGCTGCACGGCACGCTGAAAGAATTGCCGGGGCTGGAAACCCGCACAGAATTGACCGGGCCTGTCATGGTGATTATCGGCGATGCTGTAGCGGGGGCAAATTTTGCCAATTCCACCCCGTTGGGAGTGAGCATAGGCGCTGAACAGAACATGATGAAGGTATGAGCATGGCAGAAAAAGTCTTGACCGCAAACCGTTTGAGCGATGGCATTGCCGTATGGCTTGATGCTTCTGGCCAGTGGACCGAAAAATTGCAGGATGCTTTTGTTGCGCGCCATGCCGAGGCCGAATCGGCGCTGGAAGGCACCGGCAAGCAGGCTCTGGCCGATAATCTTGTTGTTGATGTCAATCTCGTTGATGTGGAAGAGCGTGATGGCAGGCTCTGGCCTTTGCGCCTGCGCGAGCGCATCCGCGCCGAAGGCCCGACCATGGCTTACGCTGATGGTCATGGCTTTGCCGATCCTGATTTTATAGCCGCCTGAGGATAATTATGTATCGTTACGATGAATTCGACCACGCCTTTGTGTCTGCCCGCGTGGAGCAGTTTAGCGATCAGGTGGCACGCCGTCTCAAGGGCGAAATTTCAGAAGACGCCTTCAAGCCGCTGCGCTTGATGAATGGCGTTTATCTGCAATTGCACGCCTATATGCTGCGCGTGGCCATTCCCTATGGCACGCTGAATGCAAAGCAGATGCGCATGTTGGCCCATGTGGCACGCAAGTATGACCGAGGCTATGGTCATTTCACCACCCGCCAGAATATTCAATACAATTGGCCAAAGCTGTCCGACACGCCAGCGATTTTGAAAGATCTGGCCAGCGTGGAAATGCATGCCATTCAAACATCGGGTAATTGCATTCGCAACGTCACGGCAGACCATTTTGCTGGAGCGGCCCAAGACGAAGTGGCCGACCCGCGCCCATACGCTGAGATTTTGCGTCAATGGTCTTCCGTTCACCCGGAATTTTCCTTCCTGCCGCGCAAGTTCAAGATTGCCGTGACGGGGGCAGAACGCGACCGCGCCGCCATTCAGGTGCATGACATTGGCCTGCATGTGAAAAAAGACGAGAGCGGCAATCTTGGCTTTGCTGTTTACGTGGGTGGCGGGCAGGGCCGCACGCCAATGATTGCCAAGAAAATCAAGGATTTTCTGCCTGAAGAAGACATGCTGTCTTACATCACCGCCATTGTGCGGGTGTATAATCTGCATGGCCGCCGCGACAACAAATACAAGGCACGCATAAAGATTCTGGTGCATGAAACCGGCACGGAAGAGCTGACTCGGCAGATTGACGCAGAATTTGCCAACCTGAAAGACGGCGTGCTGAAATTGCCCGAGAGCGATGTTCGTGCCATCGAGAGCTATTTTGCTTTGCCAGACCTGCCTGCGCGGGCTGAGGGCTGGGAAGCGGTGGCCAAGGCGAAAAAGGCCGATCCAGCTTTTGCCGCATGGGTTTCGCAAAATGTTCAGGCCCATAAAAACCCTGATTACGGCATGGTGACGATTTCGCTCAAGCCCATTGGCGGCACGCCGGGCGATGCAACGGACGCGCAGATGGAGCTGGTGGCGGACCTCGCCGAGCGCTACGCCTTTGATGAAATCCGCGTCAGCCACGAGCAGAACCTGATTTTGCCGCATGTGGCCATGGCGGATTTGCCCGCTCTTTATGAAGCGCTGGCGGGTGCAAAGCTGGCCACGGCCAATGCCGGCCTGATCACAGACATTATTGCCTGTCCCGGCTTGGATTATTGCGCGCTGGCCAATGCACGCTCTATTCCAGTGGCGCAGGCTATTTCCAGCCGGTTTGGCTCGCAAGCCCGCCAGGAAGAGATTGGTGAGCTGAAAATCAAGATTTCCGGCTGCATCAATGCCTGCGGCCACCACCATGTGGGCCATATCGGCCTTCTGGGCGTGGAAAAGAAGGGTGCCGAGCTGTATCAGATCACGCTGGGCGGCTCTGGCGATGAAAACTCCTCGATTGGCGAAATCATCGGTCGTGGCTTTGAGCCGGAAAAGGTAACGGATGCCGTGGAAACGGTGGTCAATACCTATCTGGGCCTTCGTCTTGATCCCAAGGAAACCTTCCTTGATGCCTATCGCCGTGTGGGGCCAAAGCCCTTCAAGGAAGCCCTGTATGGCGGCGCAACCGCCGAAGCTGCCTGAGGAGTGCCGCTCATGACCCGTATCTGGAAAGAAGCCGGTTTTGCCGCGCAAGATCCTTGGATTATCGAGACCGAAGAGGTGAAGGCAGGCGAGGGGCAAAAAGTGCTTCTGCCGCTGGATGCCTTTCTGACGGCTGTGGAAGAGAGCAATGCCGTTGATTTCGGCGTGGTAATCGCCCCCGCCGATGACGTGACAAAGCTTGCACCCTATCTGGACCGCATTGCGCTGGTGGCAGTGAAATTCCCGGCCTTCAACGATGGTCGAGGCTTTAGCCATGCCTCGCTGCTGCGTGATCGGCTCAAATTTCAGGGCGAAGTGCGGGCCGTGGGCGATGTGTTGATCGACCAGATTCCGCTGATGCTACGCACCGGCTTTGACAGCTTTGCCGTGACCAATGCGGTGGCCTTGGCACGACTGGAAGAGGGGCGTTTGCCCGGCATTGATAACCACTACCAGCCCGCCGCCCGTGGCGATGGCGCGGTGGAAGGTTATAGCTGGCGCCGTCGCTCGGCGTGATGATGGATACGTGCTTGACGCCCCTCTGTCTTTGCCGCTGAAGAACCTATGTTCTTTGGCGGTGATTTCGGCTATAGGCTCCGCGCAGGCGGTAAATTTTAAAATGCTACAGCGCGCTTGATGACAGGCTGCGCCGTCGAGACGAGATTTGAAGGATTCGACCTCCCATGAATGCTCCCGTGAAGACCGAGAATGCCGAACTGATCGTGCCCGAAGGCGTTTACGCCGAAACGGTGCTGAGCGTGACGCATTACACAGACCACCTGTTCCGGTTTCGGATGACCCGGCCTGCGGGCTTTCGCTTCCGCTCTGGCGAATTTGCCATGATTGGCCTGATGGTGGAAGGCAAGCCGCTGTACCGCGCCTATTCCATCGCAAGCCCAAGCTGGGATGAAGAGCTGGAGTTTTTCTCCATCAAGGTGCCAAACGGCCCGCTGACCTCGCATTTGCAGAGGATTCAGCCCGGAGATAAGGTGCTGATGCGCAAAAAGCCAACAGGCACGCTGGTGCTGGACGCGCTCACCCCCGGCAAGCGCCTCTACATGTTCTCGACCGGCACGGGCATTGCCCCCTTCGCCAGCCTGATCCGCGACCCGGAAACCTATGAAAAGTTCGAGGAAGTCATCCTCACCCACACCTGCCGCGATGTGGCAGAGCTGAAATACGGCTTCGATTTGATCGAAGAGATCAAGGCCGATGAAATGCTGAGCGAAATCGTCGGCGACAAGCTAAAACACTACGCCACCGTGACCCGCGAAGACTACGCCTTCCAAGGCCGCATCACCGACCTGATTGAAAACGGCAAACTCTTCACCGACCTCGGCGTCCCACCCCTCAACCCGGAAATCGACCGCGGCATGATCTGCGGCTCCACCGCGATGTTGAAAGACACCAAGGCACTGCTGGAAAAGGCAGGGCTGACCGAGGGCGCGAATAACAAGCCTGCTGAGTTTGTGATTGAGCGGGCGTTTGTGGGGTGAAGTTGTTTTAAATGGTGCTGGCTCTTGATGCTTCGCGTGAGTTCAAGAGCGATAACAGAAGCGCATGATTTGCGCTTCTATAATATCAAAAAAGATAAGCAGCCTTCTTCTCACGGGCACGTACGGTTCATCCCTCCTGCTCGTACGGACCTAGGAAGCGAACTCCATTGAAGTGAATGAGATGCGTAGGGGCTTCCGCCACCCACACCTCAGTCTCCCACGCGATCTCCGAAAGGTGTCTCGCCATAAGCCGCCGCGTTGGGAAAGCGGTCACGTATACCAGCCCTGGCTTTGCTGAGGAAAACAGCTTAGCCAACTCACCATGACGCTTACTATCAACAGGGCCATGCGAGGTAACGCTTTCAATTAGAAGTAGCCAATCTTTGACGGGATAATATATTACTACGTCAGGCAGTTTTCCATGTTTATCAACTGTTACACCAAGAGCCCGCAACGCTTCGACATCGAAATAGCCGACCTTTTCGCCAGTGTCGCCCGCGTAGATTAGTTGACCGTCCGGAACGAAACGAGCGCCGAAATCCTCAATAATGTCCTTTATAAGTTGACTATGATCGCCGGGGCTAAGGGACAGCGTTCTGCCGCCTATCAGTTTTACAGGAATTTTGTTCTGCTCCCTCTCCGCTGCATATCGGGCGGCTAACGTGTCTTTTAACTTGAGATAGTCCTTGAGGTTTGCGTCCCACTTAGCGCTGCCAAAGGATTTGAGCAGAGCAAGGGCGGATGGCTCAATCTGGTAAACGGCCCTAGGCGAATTTACAGGGCGGGTCGGCTCGTCGGGATTATAAAGAACAAGACTAGCGTCTACGAACTGGTGCATCGTTCTCCGTCGAATCGTCTCACGCGTATTAGGAGCCCATTCTTTCCCACAGTGCTCTCGTGCCCATTCCATGATTGGTGTGATCCCCATCAGCGGAGCGGTAGCATCGGCCCAGTTGGACCCCGGTTGAAGATTTAGGATCGATAATAAGCAAATTGAAGAGCGTTCATTCTGCTGCTCCTTTGGGAGACCAAGAGCGGCGAGGATGACGGCAGCCTGATTTACCAAGGTTGAAACATCTTCTACGCTCACTTAATCACCTCTTCAAATGCACGGTCGATCATATCTTGATCCGGGGTCTCATTAAGCCTCATCACCCACTGGCCCAAAGCACAGAGTACCTCCCGTGAGGGGTACTTCATACTCTTCAGATCGCTTGCATTGACTTGGGTATGCCCGTTGAATCTGCGGAAAGATGCATCGGCAGCCGTCGTATTTAGAAAAACTGCAAGCCCCTTAGCCAAGGCCTCTGAAAGAGGCTGCTTCTTTTCGTGAATGTAGTTGACGTGGTTTTCCAAGCCAATACGAGCAAAGCCCATCAATTCTCGAGGATCAATTACGCCTGCAACAATACGCCGTCTTTCCTCCTTGGAGGAAAACCGACGAATAACAGGATACCAGCCATTTAGAATTAGCCATTTGCGGGAAATGTCGTCCTCAACGATTGCATTGAATTTTTTGATGTCTTCGATTGGCCATTTTAGGCCATATCCGATCTGGTGAACGGGATATAATAGTGGAACTGTACCATCTTCAGGCATTTTGCGCGTATGGTCCCGCATCCGAAAATCGACTACTGGACCGGTTGATACTGTCAAGCCCAACGAGGCAATCGAGTGAGCGAGTCCAGGGAGATCAAGCGGGTCTAAGTCATCAGACGTCGGAATATGGATAAATCGCTCGCGGTCGCTGGGGTGGACGATCTTCGCAAAATCGTGCTGCGTTATCATGAGATTGCTGAAAGTGTCATCGGTAGAAGTCGAAATTTCGATGGAACCTTGTTGGCCACCACGCTCCAGAACGATAATCACGTTTTCCTGAAGGACCTTGTCATCTTTGAACGCCGAGTTCCGGCTATCAAATAGGTGTATACGCTTGATCGCGGCACGCTCAAATATCCAATCCCGGAAAGCTCGATAATAAGGTCCATTGCAAAAGCTGCGCGGAATAATCGCCACCAGTACTCCGCCTTGAACCATCAAATCTAGAGCAAGTGCGACGAATCCCGAATACAGGTTTACCGTTTCCAAACCAGCTCTGCTTAAGTCCATCCGGTACTGAGAGCCGATGTTGATCTTCTTATAAGGCGGATTAAGGATTGCATGGGTGAATATTGCTTTCCGCGAAATAGATCGTGGAACGGTTGATTCGATAAAATCCTCTCTAAAAACCATAGGCTCGAAAGCCATTCGCGCTGAATATTCATTGAGGTGTTGTGTTAGATGCAGAGTGAGGCGAGGGTCAATTTCGTACGCCTCAGCAACGACACTTTCGAAATGAAAACCACCTTCAGACCACCTATCGAGAAATGCGCACGTGAGACCACCAACGCCAGCACCTGCATCTAGCAAACGGCATGCTCCAGATGCATCAGGAAATAAAGAAGCCATGAATCTTGCCGTAGGGGCAGGTGTCATGAATTGGCCAAGTGTGGATTTATGGCGTTGCTCGGTTGACGCAGACATATCCTTCCGGACGCGATCTGCCTTCTCCAAAACTGCGAGGGTGGCATTTTCTGTAAGCATGTACGTGATCTAGCAGAAAAAAAGCTCCGCTACACCACGTAAATAGATGTCGTCCCCAGCTTGTGGATTTAATGTTGTCAATGATCGGCCAATATCAAAAATATTATTTTAAAGTTCTAACTTAACCCAGAGTTCGGCGGTATATCGCTATTTTTTGCAAATTGCCGCCTACCCCCACTCCAAATACCCCAACAACGCCACCATCGCCGCCTTTGCAGCCCCTTCATCCCCATCCTTAATCGCCCGGATCACCCCCACATGCAGCGACACCGAGCGGTCCATTTTCTCCAGCGTCGCCGTTGAATACCAGATGCGGCGGGAGTGGGTTTGGAGGGGTTGCAGCGAGGCGGTGAGGAAGGGGTTGGGGCAGGCGGCCTCCAGCACTTCGTCGAACAGTTTGTCTGCGGCCAGAAAGCCGTCCAGGCTGCCTTCTGCTGCGGCACCTGTCATGGCTTTGGCGCAATTGATCAAGGCTTGCCGCTGTTCCGCGCTGGCGCTGGTGGCCACCAAGGCGGCGGCGAGGGGTTCCAGTTGTTGGCGTACCGCGATGATCTGGCTGTGGTGTTCCGGGTGGATTTGCGAGATTTGCAGCCCAACGCGCGGGCGCACCACAATAAGCCCTTGCCATTCCAGCTTCTGAATTGCCTCGCGCACCGGCGTGCGGCCATGACCTGCAAGCTCAATCAGCTCTTTTTCCGTAACAGTCTGCCCCGGCTTGAGCTTGAGCGTCACGATCAAAAGTTCCAGCGCCCGATAGGCGAGGTGGCTTTGTGAGGCTTGAACGTCTGACATTGGCTCTCCGGTGATGCATCGACGGATTGAAGTTTTAGAGTTTATCACGTTCATATTGAACCAGAGTACCTGACGCAAAGATTTATGGGCGGTAAAAACCCCTCCCCAACCCTCCCCACAAGGGGGAGGGTTGGGGAGGGGTCTTTCTTTTTTACCCGATTGGTCACGATGATCCTATCTGATATATCAGAGATTGACAGCGGAAATTTTAAGGCTCATAGTCACTGATATATCAGGGTGAGATGGCGGAATAGGAATAAATGCCGATCCATCATCGTCTGAGCAGCTATTAACCCAGAAAATCAAAGGCTTAATTGAGAAATCCATTCTTGATCAGCCGCAACGCACATCAGGAGCGCGCCATGTGGAAGGGCATTTTTCCAGCAGTCACCACCAAGTTTAATGAGGATGGCAGCCTTGATAAGGCCGAGATGGAGCGCTGCCTTGCGCTGCAATTCGAAGCGGGCGTTGATGGCATGATCGTCTGCGGCTCGCTGGGCGAGAACATGACGCTGGAAGCCGATGAAAAGATTGAAATCCTGCGCATTGCCAAATCGGTTGCGGGTGGCAAACCTGTGCTGATGACGGTGTGCGAAAGCAGTACCAAGCGCGGCGCAGAGGCTGCCAAGGCCGCAACAGTAGCGGGTGCCGATGGCTTTATGATTCTGCCGGGCGTTCCTTATAAGTCTGCGCCGAATGAGACGCTGAACCACATTTCCAAGATTGCCGCCGCCGGTGAGCGTCCGGTGATGGTTTACAACAACCCGATTTCCTATGGCGTGGATGTCACCCTTCCGATGTTCGAAGCCTTGGCCAAGAATGACCTCATTGTCGCCATGAAGGAATCGACCGACGACGTGCGCCGCATCACCGATGTGATTAACGCTTTTGGCACACGCTTTGATGTGTTCACGGGCGTGGATAATCTGGCGTTGGAGAGCCTTGTGCTGGGTGCCGATGGTTGGGTTGCGGGTCTGGTTGTGGCCTTCCCCAAGGAAACGGTGGCGATTTACAAGCTGGTCAAAGCTGGCCGCATTGAAGAGGCGCGGGCGATTTATCGCTGGTTCCGTCCGCTGCTGGATCTCGATGTTTCCACCTTCCTGGTGCAGCAAATCAAGCTGGCAGAGGTGTTTGCAATCCAATCCACCGACCGGGTGCGTGAGCCACGCCTGCCACTGGAAGGTGAACATCGCGCCCGCGTTGTGAAGATCATTGAAACCGCATTGGCAAGCCGTCCAGCTTTGCCTGCGGTTTAAGTGAGGCACCGGGGCGGACCGCACTCCGCCCCGGCGTCATTTCATGGCTAATTTTAATAAATCATTAACCATAGCAGCAACTTATTTATATCGAGCTTTAACCATAATCGCATTTTTGCCATTTTATCCCTGTGTATATCGTGTCAGATTATGTTTTGTTATGGGACGCATGTCTCGCAAAGCGTCATCTAAAGTAGGTAGGGGCGGGGGTGTTAGTTAGTCATAGGCATCGTTTCATCTATGCAAAAACGATGAAAACAGCTGGTACGTCGGTTGAAATATATTTTGAAGATGCTGCGCTTCCGCTGGATACCGATATCTTGCGAGGGCGTGCCATTGACGAGATAGAAAGCTTATCTGGGGTTGTGGGCTTGAGAGGTCTAACGCGACCAGGTGCCAAGTGGTACAATCATATGTCGGCCCGAGATATCCGCCGAAATGTCGGAGTGAATGTTTGGGCTGACTATTTCAAGTTTTGCGTGATCCGCAATCCGTTTGATAAGGTGGTGTCAGCTTGGTGGTTCAAGATGAAAGAAGATGAAAGGGCATTTTTTGCCCTTGAGGATTTCTCGATAGTGCGTGCAAATTTCGGCGATTGGGTTAAGCGCAATATTGATGGCTTTTTCGATAGATCGGTCTACGTTATTGACGGTCAAGTCGTTATGGACGACTTTATACGTTACGAGACGTTGCTTGCTGATCTGAAAAGAATATGTGAACGGGTTGGCGTTGAATACAATCCTCAAAATCTTGGATCGTATAAAACTGGTTTTCGGGTAAGAAAGGAACAGTTTGAATCTTATTACGATGCAGAAACATCAGAGATTGTGCGTAACGTATTCGGGTTCGAGTTGGAATATTTCGGTTACGACCTTTGTGTATGATGGCAGCTAATGATTTTTCTGGGAACTGTACTTGAGTTTCTGTCGGAGGAGCTTTGTCTTGTTGGTAATGTCAGGAAGTCTGGGGAAAGCGAAATATCGTTAATATATTTCGTTTAAGCGTAACGCGCCACGGTGTGGCAGGTGTGTCGATAGAGTGTAGGATGGTTGCGTTGAAAGTTTGTGGTCCGGTTTCAGTGTCGTTGCGAATTGCGTTTGTGATCGCAGCGGGTGCAGCGGTCGCATCCTGCGGCACCACCCATGACACCAAGCAAGCCAGCAATGGCAAAAAGCGCAGCAAGGAATATTTTGCCGAATCCGCCTATGGTGTGAAGGCAAGCCCGCGGGTGGTTGAAAATGGCCCCGTGCCAAAAGGTGGTGGTCGCCGTTTGATTGGCGATCCCTATGTGGTGGCGGGCAAGGTTTACAAACCCAGCGAAAACCCAAACTATGATGCTAAGGGCCTTGCCTCCTGGTACGGCTCGGCCTTTCATGGACGCTACACCGCCAATGGCGAAGTCTATGACCAATACAGCATTTCTGCCGCTCACCCCACAATGCCGCTGCCAAGCTATGCCCGTGTGACCAATCTGGATACCGGCAGCTCTGTGATTGTGCGCGTGAATGATCGCGGCCCCTTCCATGAAAACCGCCTGATTGACCTATCCGACAAGGCAGCCGAACTGCTGGATGTCAAAGGTCATGGCACGGCGCATGTGCGGGTGAAATATGTTGGTCCGGCCGATATGAGCGGCCATGATATGCCATATTTGATGGCATCCTACGTGCGCAAAGGCCAACGCGGCCCCGGCATTGACCCCATGGGCGGCGGTCAGATTGCCAGTGGCGTGATGGTGGCATCGAACTCGCCAACGCAGAATTTTACGGGTCGCTTTGCTGGACCGACCGAGACATCCCGTCCGGCTGTGCGCACTGCCAAGCCCGAAACCCAGCCCGCTGTTGCCTCTGCCTATAGCAGGTCTTATGGGCCTGCCCATTCGCAAGTTGCCTCCATTCCCGAAACCATGGAAGCGGCACCAAAGCCAGCCCAGCGCCCACAGGCGGCATTGGCACCAGTGGCACCGCAGCGTTCGCATTCGTCCACCGCAGCTGTTGCGCGCAATGACGTAAACTCTTCAGCCGCCTATGCGCCAAAGCCTGTTAAAATGGCACCCGCAAAGCCCGCCGCACCGCGCGCCAACGGTGGCTTGCCGCCCGGCTGGGTGGTTGGTCCTGCACCGGTTGGAACGTAAGACAGAGATTTTGCTGGACCTCACGACAGGGAAAACCTAACCATAAACACGCGTCTGGCTGATTCTATCCGGGCGCAGGGCCTTCCCAAACGTGCAAGAGGTGGCAATGCATCCGGGCTTGCCGATCACATGGTTGTTTTTCAGGCGGCACATTTTTATTGTGTTGTTGCTGCTTGCGGGCGCACAATTGCCCGTGCCCGCAATGGCGCAAGCTGTCTCAGGTGGTGCGGCGGCCCCTGCGGTCTTTGCGACTGAAGCCAAGCAGGTTCTTCTGATCGAGGCAGAAACCCGCAGCGTTCTGTTTGAAAAAAACACATCAACACCCTTTACCTCGGCGTCACTTGCAAAACTGATGACGGTGGACGTTGTGCTGGATGCCTTGAAAACCGGCAAGCTTTCGCTCACTCAAGAATTTCCAGTGTCCGAATATGCCTGGCGCACAGGTGGCGCACCCTCACGCACGGCAGCCATGTTTGCAGCCGTCCGCTCAAACGTGCCTGTGGAGGCCCTTTTGAAAGGGGTCATGGTACAGATGGCCAATGATGCCTGCCTTGTGCTGGCGGAAGGAATGGCCGGATCAGAAGACAATTTCGTCAAATTGATGAATGCGCGCGCGGTTGAGCTGGGGTTGAAAGACAGTCATTTTGCCAATGCGACGGGTCTGCCCAACCCGGATAACAAGGTCAGCGCCCGCGATCTGGTGACGCTGGCCGAGCACATCAAAAACACCTACCCGGAGTTCTACACGCTTTACGCTCAGCCGGAATTTGAATGGAATCGCATTCTTCAGCGCAATCGCAACCCTTTGTTGGGGCAGGTGCCGGGCGTTGATGGTCTGGTGGCTGGTTTTGCCGAGGGCGAGGGCTATTCCATTGTTGCATCTGCCGAGCAAAATGGCGTGCGTCTCTATCTGGCGCTGGCAGGCAGCGCCACGGACAAGACCCGGCAGGATGACGCAGCACGTGCATTTGCCTGGGGCTTTTCTGCCTTTGAAAAACGCCGCCTGTTTGAGGCGGGACAGATTGTTGGCAAAGCAAGTGTCTATGGTGGCGCACCGGGAGAGGTTGCTCTTGTGTCGCCGCAGGCCGTGGATGTTTATGTGCCAACCGATGCTGTTGGCCGGTTGACGGCAAAACTGGTCTATCGCTGGCCTCTGCGCCCACCGATTGAGGCGGGGCAGGAGGTGGCGCGGCTGCATGTCATGCTCGGTGATCGGCTATTGCGCGATCTGCCCTTGCAGGCCGCAGAGCCATCAAGGCTCGGCCCCTTGATGAAACGGGTTCGGGATGCCGTTGTCGAAGTGCTGTTTTCGTGGGTTTAACCAATATTGAGCCGCTGTTTATCACGGGAGTGGTTTCCCCAACGGCTTGCTTGCGATAAACAGCGGGTTATCAAATCTGGCACCTGCGTGACGGGGCGCAAAAGAAAGCTTAGCAGTGGCATTGGGTCGTGGATTGTTCATTACATTTGAAGGCGGCGAGGGGGCTGGAAAATCCACCCAGATCAAGCTGCTGGAAGCACGGTTAAAAGCCTTGGGGCTGACTGTGGTGGTCACGCGCGAACCCGGTGGCTCGCCTGCGGCGGAAGCCTTGCGCCATGTGCTTTTGTCAGGAGCGGCTGAGCCTTTTGGTGTGGAAATGGAGGCAATTTTATTTGCTGCCGCACGCAATGATCATGTTGAAACGCGGGTTCGTCCCGCCCTGATGCGTGGCGATGTTGTTCTCTGTGATCGATTCATGGACTCATCGCGGGTTTACCAAGGTACAACGGGCAATCTGGAGACAGCATTCATCGAGGAATTGCAGCGTCTGGCGGTGAATGGCGTGATGCCGGATCTGACGATTATTCTCGATCTTCCGGCAGAAGCCGGGCTGGCGCGGGCCAGACTGCGCGCTGGCAACGCCGGTGAAGTGACTCCTGATCGGTTTGAAAAAGAAGAGCTTGCCACCCATGAGCGCCGCCGTGATGCTTTTTTGGCTATTGCCGCAGCCGAGCCACACCGCTGCCGCGTGGTCAATGCGCAGTCTGCGATAGAAGAGATCGAACAGGCCATTTTCCAGCTGGTGCAGCCAATGCTAGACTCCGGGTTAGAGTCTGGCCGCAATCCGGCGCAAAAGGTAAATTGATATGGAAACGCCCGGCATTCTGGATGGGGCCATTGCGCCCTTTGCCAATACCAAGCTGTTTGGCCACGGTGCTGCCGAGGATTTTCTGGCGCGTTCCTATCAATCCGGCAAGCTGCACCATGCCATTCTGATCGAGGGGCCGCAGGGGATTGGCAAGGCGACACTGGCATTTCGCTTTGCGCATCATGTCTTGTCCCACCCGGAGCCGGATTCTGCCCCTGTTGCCCTTACAGACCCCGATCAGACATCCATGGTTGGGCGGCAGATTGCCTCTGGTGCATCCCATAATCTTTTGCATTTGAGCCGCCCGACGGATGAAAAGACGGGTAAGGTCAAATCCTTCATCACCGTTGAGGAAATCCGCAAGGCCGGGCATTTCTTCTCGCAAACCTCGGGCACGGGCAACTGGCGCATTGTCATTCTCGATCCGGCTGATGACATGAACCGCAACGCCGCCAATGCGATTTTGAAAGTGCTGGAAGAGCCGCCAAAGCGTTCGCTGTTTCTGGTGCTATCCCACGCACCGGGCAAGCTGTTGCCCACCATTCGCTCCAGATGCATGCCGTTGAAGCTGGAGGCTCTGGGGGAGGCTGATCTGGTGCAGGCCCTATCTCATCTGGGCGCGCAGATTTCGCCAGAGCAAAGCCGCCTTCTGGCAACGGATGCCAAGGGCAGCGTGTCGCAGGCGCTCAAGCTGCTCAATTATGGTGGCATGGATATTATCGCGGCCTTTAACGAATTGCTCGCCAATGATGGTGCAGCCGCACGCCGCCAGATGCATAAGCTGGCCGATGTGCTATCGGCCAAGGACAGTGACGTTATCTATCAATTTTTCATTGAGCACCTCAGCGAATTTCTGATGAACAATGCCAGGCAGGCTGCCATGGCAGGTGATCTTAGCCGGGCAGATCGTCTATCGCGGCTTTCCAGTGGCATTATCGAAAAACTCGGCATTGCCGGCGCTTATAACCTCGACCGAAAGCAAAGCCTTCTGGAGGTTCTGGCTGAGGTGACTGCGTAAAATCTTGCCGTTCAAGCCAGGATTCAATGGGTAATCAGCTTGATGGCGACAAAAACCAGCACGATGGCAAGGGTTGTTCGCACCGCTTTTTCAGGCAGTTTCGGCGCAGCATAGCTGCCCAGAATAATACCGGGTATAGAGCCGACCAGCAGTGAAATCAGCAAGACCCAGTTCACGTCGCCAATCATCCAGTAGCCAACGCCACCCAGCAGCGTCAGAGGGATGGCGTGCGCAATGTCCGAGCCGACAATGTCGTTGATTTTGGAGCGCGGATAGAGAAACAGCAGCGCCGTGACACCAATGGCGCCGGCACCCACCGATGTCAGGGTGACAAGCACGCCAAGAATGATTCCCAAAGCGACTGTGCCTGTATCAATGGTGGCGGGGCGGGGATTACTGTGCTTTTTCAGCCATTGCATTTCATAGCGCATCAGCAGATCACGAAACAGCAGGATCAAGGCGGTGAGCAGCAGCATGATCCCGAGGCTGGTGGTGAGAATCGCCACAGAATGCGTGCTTTTACGGTCCATACCGCTCATGAACCAAAGGGTGATGGCCGTGGCGGGGATGCTGCCAAGCGCCAGCAGCCCAACGAGACGCCAGCGAATATGGCCGTGACGATGATGCACCCCGGCACCCGCCATCTTGGTGATGGCTGCATACAAAAGGTCTGTTCCCACAGCCGTTGTGGGATGAATGCCAAACAGCAGAACCATGAGCGGGGTCATGAGTGAGGCTCCGCCAACACCCGTGATACCAACCAGAGACCCAACGAGAAAACCGGAGAGGGGCAGCAGCGGGTCAAAAGAAAAATTTGTCAGCAAGCCATGTCTCCGGGTGTGCCATTCATCATGTTTGCTTCCAGACCGGAGGGGTATCAAAGCAGATCGAAGACGAATGACGTCTTTTCAAGTGGTTGGGAGCTATACCATTTCGATGATAGGCCGCCAAAGATTTTCTGGCCCTGTTTTTGCCACAATAAAGAAAAGACTCCCTCAAACTGTCATCGCGCAGGATATTTGTTTTACGACGACTCTGTATCTCGTGCCGCAGTGAACCAAATGCAGGGCAATCTGGTCAAGCCCGATAAAGCTGCCTGCTGAAATGTCATTCACGATAAACTTGTTGTTTCGTCAGGCTCAAACATGCGTTAAGAGCGGCATACAGTTTATAAAGACAAGACGCGGACTCCAAAGGCCGATCCATGACCGATACATTCTACATCACCACCGCCATTTCCTATCCTAACGGCAAGCCGCACATTGGCCATGCCTATGAGCTGATCGCAACCGATGCCATGGCGCGGTTTCAGCGCCTTGATGGTAAGGATGTATTGTTTCTGACTGGCACGGACGAGCATGGCCAGAAGATGCAGCAGACAGCCCGCGCTGAGGGTATTACGCCAGAAGAACTGGCCAAGCGCAATTCTGATGAATTTCGTGCCATGGGAGCGTTGCTCAACGCCTCCAACGATGACTTTATCCGCACAACAGAGCCGCGCCACCACGAGGCCAGTCAGGCCATCTGGAAGCGGATGGAAGCCAATGGCGACATCTACAAAGACAGCTACGCTGGCTGGTATTCGGTGCGTGACGAAGCCTATTACGCTGAGGATGAAACCTCTATGCGCGATGGTGTGCGCTATGGACCGCAAGGCACAGCCGTGGAATGGGTGGAAGAGGAAAGCTATTTCTTCAAGCTCTCGGCCTATGAAGACAAGCTACTGAAACTGTACGAAGATCAGCCCGACTTTATCGGCCCCAACGAGCGCCGCAATGAAGTGATGTCGTTTGTCAAATCCGGCCTCAAGGATTTGTCGGTGTCGCGCACCACCTTTGACTGGGGCATTAAAGTGCCCGGCGATGACAAGCATGTCATGTATGTCTGGGTCGATGCGCTGACCAACTATATCACCGCTACCGGCTATCTGACCGATGAGAATGGCCCGCGCGCCAAATATTGGCCTGCGGATGCACATATCATCGGCAAGGACATTATCCGTTTTCACGCAGTGTACTGGCCAGCCTTTTTGATGTCCGCCGGTTTGCCTTTGCCAAAGCGGGTCTATGCCCACGGGTTCTTGCTCAACAAGGGCGAGAAAATGTCGAAGTCGCTGGGCAATGTGGTGGACCCGGTGAATCTGGTCAATCACTTTGGTCTGGATCAGGTGCGGTTCTTCTTCCTGCGCGAAGTGTCGTTTGGGCAGGATGGCAGCTATTCGGAAGAGGGGATTGGCACGCGCATCAATGCGGACCTCGCCAATGGCATTGGCAATCTTGCCAGTCGCTCACTGTCGATGATCGGCAAGAATTGCGATGGCAAGATTCCGCAGCCCGGCGAATTGACCGATGCCGACAAGGCCATTCTGGCCGTTGCTGATTCTGCAATCACCATTTGCCGCGAGGAAATGGCGAACCAGCAGGTTCATAAGGCTGTTGGTGCCATCATGAATATTGTCAACGAAACCGACCGCTATTTTGCCGCGCAAGAACCTTGGGTTTTGCGCAAGACCGATGTGCCGCGCATGGAAACCGTCCTCTACGTCACCGCCGAAGTGGTGCGTCAGATTGCCATTCTGTTCCAGCCGATCATGCCGGACAGCGCTGCCAAGTTGCTCGATCTGGTGGCCGTGGCACCACAAGACCGCAGCTTTGCCAAGTTGGGCGAGGCGGGTCGTCTCACCCCCGGAACCGTTCTGGAAACGCCAGCCCCGGTGTTTCCACGTTATGTCGCCCCTGAAAAGGCTTGAAACTATGCTGATTGATACCCATTGCCATCTGGATTTTGCCGATTTCGAGGAAGAGCGTGACGATCTGGTCAAGCGCGCCCATGATGCTGGCGTGAAACAGATGGTGACAATCTCCACCCGCGTGGCCAAGCTGGATACGCTGCTGGCTTTGACGCAGCGGTATCCGTCGGTTTTTTGCTCGGTTGGCACGCATCCCAACAATGCCAATGAAGAGCTGGATATTTCAGCAGATGATCTGGTGCGGCTTGCCAATGCCCATGACAAAATCGTGGCGATTGGCGAATGCGGTCTGGACTACTTCTATGACACGCAAACGCCGGAAGATCAGAAAACCGGCTTTTTGCGCCATATCGAGGCTTCGCGCCAGACGCAATTGCCGTTGGTGATTCACAGCCGCAGTGCGGATGAGGATATGGCGGCAATTTTGACGCAAGAGACGGAAAAAGGGGCATTTCCCTTTATTCTCCATTGCTTCTCGGCGGGTGAAGCTCTTGCCAAAACCGGGGTCGCGCTTGGCGGCTATATCTCGTTTTCAGGCATTGTCACCTTTCCAAAATCGCAAGACTTGCGCGACATTGCCAAGGATATTCCACTGGATAGACTGCTGGTGGAAACAGACGCGCCCTATCTTGCGCCAAAGCGCTGGCGCGGCAAGCGCAATGAGCCATCCTATGTGGTGAACACAGCCGAGGTTCTGGCCGAGGTCAAGGGATTGAGCTATGCCGATATGGCCAGGATCACCACCGATAATGCCCTTCGCCTGTTTTCCAAAATGCCAAGGGTGTAGCTGATCCATGACCTATCTGCGCCGCTTCACCATTCTGGGATGTTCGTCCTCGCCGGGCGTGCCAAGGATCAATGGTGAATGGGGGGCCTGTAATCCGCAAAACCCGAAAAACCGCCGCACCCGTGCGTCTTTTCTGATCGAGCAAACCGGCCCGGACGGCGGAAAAACCACGGTGCTGGTGGATACCGGCCCCGATTGCCGCGAGCAGATGATACGGGCGAACGTGCAGAGCATTGATGCTGTGATGTATACGCACGCTCATGCAGATCACTTGCATGGCATTGATGATTTGCGTGGCTATGCGCTATCGCAGCGCCAGCGCATCCCGATCTATGCCGATGCGGAAACCATGCAGCGCATTGAAGCCGGATTTGGCTATTGCCTGAAAACGCCAGAGGGCAGCAATTATCCGCCGATTGTTCAACCGCATGTGATTGAAAGCCTTGATGAGCCGGTGGTGATTGAAGGGAAGGGGGGCGCAATCCCTCTCCTGCCTCTCATGCAGCAGCATGGCGACATTACCTCTCTCGGCTTTCGCATTGGCAATGTGGCCTATTGCAGCGATGTCAGCGATTTCCCGGCTGAAACCGTGCCCCGGCTTTTCGGACTGGATGTGCTTGTCATTGATGCTCTGCAATACAAGGAACATCCGAGTCATCTTTCGCTGGCGCAATCCCTTGGCTGGATTGAAAAACTGTCACCTGCACGCGCTATTTTGACCCATATGCATATTCCCCTTGATTACGACATAGTCATGGGGGAAACGCCTGCACATGTTGAACCCGCCTATGATCAGATGCAGTTTGAAACCACCTTGGTAACGCCTGGCTCCTGACCCAACCGGCCCGTGCGTGGGTGAAAATCTGATGTTGAACAAGCCATTTCAATCCCCCGGAGTTGCCAGTTTTCTGGATAATGTTCGTTTGCAGCGATTGCAGGCGTTGTTTCGCCGTGGGGAGCTGGCGCTGGTGGTGCTGGCAGCTTTCATTGGCGTTCTGGCCGGACTTCTCGTGTCCCTCGTCAGCTTTCTCAGCGCCGAGCTGCATTACCGGGTTTTTGGCGTCGAAGGCTCTTTGAGTGGCAGCAATGTCTCTGGTCTGATTGTGCTGGCAGGACCGATGATGGGCGGCATTCTGCTGGGCCTGATTGTGTTTGTGCTGTCCAAAACACGCAAAAAACCGATGATTGACCCGATTGAGGCCAACGCACTGCATGGCGGTCGGCTGTCGCTGACCGACAGCATCATTGTCTGTATACAAAACGTTGTTTCCAACGGTTTTGGTGCATCTGTTGGGCTGGAAGCTGGCTACAGCCAGATTGCGTCCGGCTTTGCATCAAAAATCGGCATAAAGTTGAAGCTGAGGCGAGGGGATATGCGCATATTGGTGGGCTGCGGTGCTGCCGGCGCCATTGCCGCCGCCTTTGATGCACCACTGACAGGGGCGTTTTACGCCATTGAGCTGATTATTGGCTCCTATACAGTGATTACGCTGGCACCCGTGATTGTCTCGGCGCTGGTTGCCAATATGGTGGCAAACCAGATTTCACACCATGGTATTTCTATTAATATTGGTGCGATTGGCGATGTCATGCCGATAGATTATATCCCTGCGCTTGTTCTTGGCATTCTCTGTGCGGGCATTGGCATTGTGCTCATGCAGGCGGTTTCTTTCATTGAAGAAACCGCCCGTCGAAGTGCAATTTCTCAACCATTCCGGCCATTTATCGGCGGTATGGTGGTAGGGCTTCTGGCACTGGTTTCGCCGCAGGTTCTCTCCAGTGGCCATGGTGCCTTGCATCTTAATCTCAATACTGGCTCGACTCTGGGTGCGCTGGCTTTGCTGTTTTTGATGAAATCGGTGGCCAGTGCCGTCTCCATTGGCTCCGGCTTTCGTGGCGGCCTGTTTTTTGCCTCGCTGTTTATGGGGTCTTTGCTCGGCAAGATTTTTGCTTTTGGCGTGGCGCTCTTTCCAGAGTTCACGCTATCGCCTGTGATCTATGCCGTGGTGGGCATGAGCGCTTTTGCCGCCGCCGTGATTGGCGGTCCGCTGACCATGACGTTTCTGGCACTGGAGCTGACGGGCGATTTTCCCATCACAGCGTTGGTGCTGGCCTCTGTGGTCACGACCTCGCTGGTGGTGCGGGTGTTCTTCGGCTATTCCTTTGCTACATGGCGTTTTCATCTTCGCGGAGAAACCATCCGCAGCGCCCATGATGTCGGCTGGATCCGCGATCTGACCGTCTCAAAAATGATGCGTCCCGATGTTCGCACCGCCAAAATCTCCATGGGCATGCAGGACTTCACCAAGCGTTTTCCGCTCGGGTCAACCCAGCGTGTCATCATGGTCAATGATGATGGACGCTATGTGGGCATTGTGCTGGTACCAGAAGTTTACGCCGACCCGATGGATAGAAATGGCAGCCAACGCAATCTGGAAAGCTATCTGCACTACACCAAGGATGTGCTGCTCCCAACCATGAACGTCAAACAGGCCGCAGCATTGTTTGACAAAACCCAGAGCGAAGCATTGGCCGTGGTCAATGACCTCGGACAGGTCAAACCCGTCGGCTTGCTGACAGAAAGCCACACATTGCGACGCTACAGTGAAGAGCTAGACCAACGCCGCCGTGAAGCATCCGGTGAGATTTAGGGCATCGGACCGAAAAGTGGCCCCGGTTTTCGGAAAAATCCGATGCAAAAACAAAAAAGCTATAGCATCGTGCCGATTCCGATTTATGGCACGATGCTATAGGGTCAGCCAGGTTCACGCGGTTTCGGAATGCTGTATCATGAAGTCACTCATGGTTTGCGTTACAAATAAAAGTTCCATAACGTTGATTATCTGATTTTTGGAGATGACCGACGGGTTCACTTTTCAAGTGCGATATGCCCAATAGTTTCAATGGTTTCACTTACCCTCACGGATAGCAGTCACCTCCTCCAATGAGAAAATTATGCTGTCGCAAAATCAGCCCATCAATTGATCGATCCAGTCCCGATCCAACACTGTCTCCAGCTCCATGGCGACATCATCCAGCGCGCGCTCTACACTATCTCGGTAGTTTTCTGCGGTGTCATTGACCCCAAAACTGCGCAGCAAAGCGCTCCGATAGGAATCATTGGCAAACAACCCATGCAGATAAGTGCCCATGACGCGGCCATCCGCTGAGACGGCACCATCGTCGCGGCCCTGAATGGTCAGTGCCGGTCGTTGGCAATCTGGGCCGGTTGTGCGCCCAAGGTGAATTTCATAACCGCTTAGCGCCACATCATATTCCAGCGCGTGGGCTGTGCTGTTGCGCACGGTCTTTTCCGGGGCCATTTCCGTATCAACATCCAGCAGGCCAAGGCCCTCAACCCGACAAGGCGCACCTTCAAGGCCAAGCGGGTCCGATACGCTGTTGCCCAGCATTTGATAGCCGCCACAAATACCGATAATGCGGCCACCACGACGGCGGTGCATGAGCAAATCCTGATCCCAGCCATGTTGGCGTAGATCTTCCAGATCAGCAATGGTTGATTTTGATCCAGGCAGGATGACCAGCGCGGCATCCACTGGCAAGCGTTCGCCGGGACGCACATAACAAAGCTCCACCGAAGGCTCATTTGCGAACGGATCAAAATCATCAAAATTGGCGATCCGCGACAAGACTGGTACCGCGACTTTCAACGCGCCATTCGCCCTGCGCGTCAAGCGCTCCAGCGCCACGGAATCTTCAGATGGCAAACGGCTTGCCGCCTTCAGCCACGGCACAATACCAAAGCAGTTCCAGCCAGTAAAACCGTCAATGGCAGCAATGCCATCATGAAACAGGCTCTGATCACCGCGGAACTTATTGATAATATAGCCCGAAATCATTGCGCGATCATCATCGGGCAAAATTGCATGGGTGCCCACCAGCGAGGCAATCACGCCGCCGCGATCAATATCACCCACCAAAACCACCGGCACATTGGCGCGGGTGGCAAAGCCCATATTGGCAATGTCGCCAGCGCGCAAATTGATCTCGGCGGGAGAGCCAGCCCCCTCGACAATCACCAGATCAGCCCCGGCCTTGACCTGCTCAAAGCTTTCCAGAACAGCGCCGAGCAATTGCGGTTTAAGCCGCTGGTAATCGCGGCCCTTGGCCTGACCAAACACCTTGCCCTGCACAATAATCTGGCTGCCCACCTCGCTTTGCGGCTTCAACAGCACAGGGTTCATGTGCACAGATGACGGCGTGGCACAGGCCAGCGCCTGCAACCATTGGGCGCGACCAATTTCGCCGCCATCATCCGAGACGGCGGCATTGTTCGACATGTTTTGCGGCTTGAAGGGGCGCACCACCATGCCCTTCAACCGCGCCAGCCGACACAATCCTGCCACCAGCACGGTCTTGCCAACATCCGACCCTGTGCCTTGCAGCATCACCGTACGGGTCATACGGTCACACGCATATTGGGCGCAAAAAGCCGGTTTTGTCTTAGACGCTTCATGGGTGGTTTGAACTCCAGTCCGTATTTTTCAACGGTTATGACCCACCCAAACGGCCGATGCAATCCACTTTGGCAAAAAGGCCTATCGCCTTGAACCACAGGGGGAAACGGGCATAACAATGGCTTTTCTGCGACATTTTTTCGAACAAAATAACTAAAACAGGTTGATTTATCTGGCAAGTGCCCTACCCTTAATAAGGTCGCAAACAGATAAGTTTGGCCTATGCCAGCCTGTGCGACACTTATGTTGAAGCCTATGGATTGGCTTTAATGATGAATACATCCAGTGATCCGGGTGCGACCTGCCCCATGGGTCCGTTTGTTATGTGAACAGAAAATAAGGATATATCCACGACATGAGGACACTTCTCGTTTCCACAATACTCGCCGCAGGATTCTATGGGTTGACCGGCTCTGCGCAGGCAGCCGATTGCGGCAAAGTTTCCATTGCGGAGATGAACTGGGCCTCTGCGGGCGTTGCTGCAAATGTTGACAAAATCATTCTGGAAAGCGGCTACGGATGCAGCGTTGATCTGGTGACTGGCGACACAATTCCGACCTTCACCTCCATGACCGAAAAATCTCAACCTGACCTTGCGCCGGAATTGTGGGTAAACGCCGTTCAAGAGCCGCTTGCAAAGGCCGTTGCTGAAGACAAGATTGTCAAGGTGTCGCAAATTTTGACCGATGGCGGCGTTGAGGGCTGGTGGATTCCCAAATTCATCGCCGACGCTCACCCGGACATCAAAACGGTTCAGGATGCCCTCAAACATCCAGAGCTTTTCCCTGCACCGGAAGATTCCTCTAAGGGTGCGGTGACAAATTGCCCGGCAGGCTGGGGTTGCCAGATCACCACTGCCAATCTCTACAAGGCCATTGGTGCCCGCGAAAAGGGCTTTCAGCTGATCGACAGCGGTTCTGCCGCCGGTCTTGATGGCTCAATTGCCCATGCGTTTGAGAAAAAAATCGGCTGGCTCGGTTATTACTGGGCACCCACTGCCATTCTTGGCAAATATGACATGGTCAAGCTGAGCTTCGATACCAAATTCGATAAGTCGGCATGGGACAAGTGCATCACAGTTGCGGATTGTGCAGACCCCAAGGTCAACTCTTATCCGGTTGCTGAAGTTGATACCGTTGTAACCAAAAAATTTGCCGATCGAGCCGGTGTTACCATGGATTACATCAAAGCCCGCAGCTGGGACAATGCCACCCTTGGCAAGGTGTTGGCATGGATGAGCGACAATCAGGCAGACAATGCCGACACGGCCAAATACTTCCTGAAAACCTTCCCGGATGTCTGGGCCAAATGGGTATCGCCTGAGGTCGCCGAAAAGGTCAAGGCAGAGCTTTAAAAGCCAAACTTTAAAATCATTGGGGTGTGGGCAATCCTTTGCCCGCTTCCTTCCCTTTCGACACTGCGACAATGTTTGAAAAGGTGATGGTGCGCGGCGATGGTGCACACAATCGCGCACGCAATGGCGCAATCACCCATCACATCAGCTTTTCAGACCCTGCCGCCTTTTGCATATCACCAGAACCAGAATTGAACTGAACCCGCAGCCGCCAATATATCCTGTTGAGCCCGCGCGGTTCTTTACACTGAAAAGGAAAGCATATGGCATTGGCTATCTGCACCTCCCTCCCCGCCGTCTTCTGTCGGTTTCCGGCAATCAATGATGACACCATGCGGATTTTCAAAAAAACAGTTGATGGCAGTTTCAAAACCTTTGTTCGCGCCTACGGTGACTTTCTTGATAACCTGCTGCATCCTCTGCAACTGTTTCTCAATTGGCTGCAAAATCTGTTTGTCAACACGCCTTGGGTCATCATGATTGTGGCTCTTTGCGCCATTGTCTATTTCGTCAGCCGTGACTGGAGAAATGCCCTCGGCACAGCGCTGGCCATGATGGCCATTGGCCTTGCAGGACTGTGGCAAGACACCATGGTGACATTGTCCATGGTGACCGTCTGCACGCTCTGCGCCATTGTCATCGGCATTCCCGTTGGTATCTGGATGGCGCGTTCCGATCGGGTGCAGTCGATTTTCAATCCGGTGCTGGACGTGATGCAGACCATGCCAAGCTTCGTCTATCTCATTCCAGTGGTGATGATTTTTGGTATTGGCAAGGTGCCGGGCCTGATTGCTGTGGTGATTTACGCTGTTGCGCCGATTATTCGCCTGACCAATCTTGGTATTCGCCTTGTCAGCCGCGAGGCAATTGAAGCGGCAGATGCCTTTGGTTCCTCCGAGCGGCAAAAACTGTTCAATGTGCAGATTCCGTTGGCCCTGCCCAATATCATGGCCGGGATCAACCAGACCATCATGATGTCGCTGGCCATGGTGGTGATTGCCTCGATGATCGGCGTCGGCGGTCTTGGCAAAAATGTCTTGCAGGCCATTACCAATCAGTTCTTCACCATTGGTTTTCTCAATGGTTTTGCGCTGGTGGCCATTGCCATCATCTTTGATCGCACCAGCCAGGCCTATGGCCGTCGTCTGCAAAAACACACGGAGGTGGTTCATGGCTAGTCATGGCATTGAAATCCGCAATCTTTACAAAATCTTCGGCCCCGATGAGAAACAGCATATCGAAGCGGTGCGCGAAGGCATCACCAAGACCGAGTTGAATGATCGCTATAATCACGTTCTGGGCTTGCGCGACATCAATATCGATATGCCTGCGGGTGAGATTACCGTGGTTATGGGGCTTTCCGGCTCCGGCAAGTCCACGCTGATCCGCCACATCAACCGCCTGATTGAGCCGACAGCCGGGGAAGTGCTCTACGATGGTGTAGATGTGTGCACGATGAGCGAAACAGAATTGCGCAGCTTTCGCCGCCACAAAACAGCGATGGTGTTTCAAAAATTCGGCCTGCTGCCCCACCGAACGGTGATGGAAAACGTGGTCTATGGCCTTGATATTCAGGGAATGCCGCGCAAGGAAAGCACCGCAAAAGGCCAATACTGGATTGAGCGCGTCGGGCTGGAAGGGTTTGAGACCAATTATCCCAATCAGCTTTCCGGCGGGATGCAGCAACGTGTGGGCCTTGCCCGTGCGCTGGCCAATGATGCGGATATTTTGCTGATGGATGAAGCCTATTCGGCACTGGACCCACTGATCCGCGTGGACATGCAAACCGTGCTGCTGGATCTGCAACAGGAGTTGAACAAGACCGTGGTGTTCATTACCCATGATCTGGATGAGGCTTTGCGGCTCGGCGACAAAATCGCCATTTTGCGCGATGGTGAAGTGGTGCAGCAAGGCAGCGGCCAGGACATTGTGCTCAGACCCGCGGATGATTACATCGCGTCTTTCGTCAAGGAAGTGAACCGCGGACGGGTCATCAGGATCGGCACTGTGATGGAAAAGCCAGACAAGAGTGCAGGCCATTTCAAACTACAATCCCGCACCACTCTGGAAGAGGCTGCACGCGCAATGGTAGAGAAGTCCGTCGCCAGCGCCCACGTGACGGACAGGGCTGGCACAATCATTGGAGCCGTTGATTTGTCGATGATTATTTCGGCGATGGTGTCTCCGGCAAAAAGCCAGGATATTTCGCTCGCTGCGGAGTAAAAGCAACCGGCGGCAGATAGTCTGCCGCCGCCGTTTTCCAAGCTAAAGCATGTCGCGTTTTATTGTCCTCAATAAAACGATAACGTCCATGCGAAAAAGAAAGAGCTAAAGCCTGTCGCAGTGAATCCTATTCACTGCGACAAACTCTAAACACCATTCAAGATGACAAAAATTTACGCGCCAGAAATGGCCGCCTGAATAAAGGTAACGTATTTGTCCTTCAGGCCTGGCTGCACCCGCTCGATCATCAACAGGCCAAGCTGGAATTGGGCGAAACTATCCGTTTCTTCCAACGCCATTTCAGCCAGAGTTCCAATGCCATCATCAAAGAGTTCTGGTGAATTTGCGACTTCGACAATAAACTTGCCAAGAAGGACGTTGACGACCAATTTTCCAAGATGCTGCCGCTCATCAATAGACAACGTGGACCCGGCGCTGTTGATGAGAACGAAAACGTCGAGAAACCAGAAGAGATGCTCATAATGCATTGCTTTTTCTGGCAAACCCACTTCGGTAAATATTTCCTTTCGTCGAGAAAGAATAAGTTCATTCGTTCGCCATGCCGATTTATTATAATGGTAGCGAATACTCGGATCGCTGGCCATTTTCCCAGATGTAATCAATGCGAAAGATAGCGCCCAAGCACAAAAACCTGCCCTGTTCGGATGAAAGCGATGGAACAGATCCATGACTGAGAGCCAGACGTAACGGCGAAAAATGGAATAAAATGGTGCTTTGTTCGAAAGACCTTGTTCCATATACGCCATCATACGCGCCGATGCATTGTCCTGTTCCAACACACGAACACTGACACTCACAATCTCTGTTGGTGACAGAAAAACTTCTGAGACAGGAAAGACGCCCACATAGTCAAATGGAAGATCGGAAAGGTTGAGAGAAGCAACTCCTTCCTCAACGCCAAGCATATCATCATCACCCATAAGCATGATAAAGGGCGTCTCAGCAGCCCGGACAGCCAACATCATATTGTCTGTCGCATTTTCAGCATCGCTTTGAATGCGCTTTAGGCGAGGTGACCTTCCCTCCCAGAAATTCTTCTTTGCCTCATCCCCGGAATTGTCCGAAACAATCAGAAGTGCGTCCCGCTTTTCACAAAAGACCAGTGCACTCTCGATAGCCGCACGCGAATCTTCGAAATTACGATGGCTGGGCATACAAATTGTCAATTCGGGCATTCTTAAACTCCAACGAACGAAGGGAGCACAACAGAACCCGCTCGTTCAGCAATCGAATCTGTTTCTCATATTGTTTCACCGTCAACTGATGGAAATACAATGTCAACCAATGGTGCGCAAACCAGACAAGCTTCGCGCCAGCTTCCCAACCCAGTCTGGCAGATGTTCACTGATTTTGGCACTGGTTCTGCTTATCCTGATGCCGCCCGGTGACATTGAAAATATAATATGTCTGGTGCCAGAATGATGAGTGCGCTTGAAGAAGCCAAAAAACGCTATGGGGCGAACGATTTCAGCGCTACCGTTGAAATCCTTGAGAGGCATCAGCAAAACAACCCTTTGCCTCTGCCAGGACTTTTGCTGCTGGGCCAAAGTTATTTAAAGCTTTCAAAGCTCCGTGAGGCGGCGCATTCCTTTACACTCGCCGCCAGACAACCGGACGCAGACCAGGCAGTGCTTCTGTCGCTTGCGCTCGCACTTTTGCGCAAATGTGGCGAAGACTGGGACGCATTCCTGGTGGCGCGTGATCTTCACCGGATTGATCCACGCCATGAAGATGCAGCCCATGTCTATCGTCACTTCATTCACCATTGGCTTGATATTGAAGAGCAACGCCGCTCCAATAATGCCATGCGCGACGCTTTCAAAAAAGGCGACACCTTGACGATTCACTCAGAAAGCCTGCTGAACCACATTGCCTGGTGCGGCGATGAAGCCATGAATCAAAGGGTCGCACGCATGGACAATGGGACCCCATATACGCAGCAAAGCCGGGAACGGCGCAAGAATCAGCCGCATATCTATGGAAAAAAGCCGCGTATCGGCTATCTTTCCAACGACCTTTCCGATGCCCATGCAACAATCAAACTCATGCAGGGCATGTTTGATTATCATGACTGCGGCGCGCTGGATTTTACTTTTTTTTGCTACACATCCGAAGCCCTGATCGCCGGAGATTTCGATTTTCGCCGCAGACATGCAAGCAGAATCGTACAGATTGGCCATCTGTCAACGCAACAGGCCCATGACCTCATCCGCTCTCACGGCATTGATATTCTGGTTGATTTGAAGGGGCACACGCTGGGCGCATGGATTGATCTGGTCAACAGCGGCCCTGCCCCGATTCAAGTGGCCTATATCGGTTTTCCTGGCTCCGGCAATGGCATTGATTGCGACTATATTCTGTCAGATGCCATCGTTACGCCACCGTCCAGCCAAAGATTTTATCACGAAAAATTCTGCCTTTTGCCAGAGAGCTATCAGCCAAACGACAATCTTCACCGTTCATATCCTCCACCTCACTCCCGCGCCGATCTTGGATTACCAGAAGACAGGTTTATCTTCAGCTCGTGCAATACGATCCGAAAAATCACCCCGGAGACATTCGATCTTTGGATCAACATACTCAAACGCACGGGAAACAGTCTACTGTGGATGATGGGAGAACGGGCGCAGGCCAATGATAATTTCCTGGAAAGCGTGAAACGCGCAGGTGTAGACCCCGACCGGGTGATGTTCATGGAAAAGGTAACCTATAACAACCACCTCGCACGTATCGCTGCTGCCGATCTTGGCCTCGATACCTTTCCGTGTAACGGTCACACAACCACGTCTGATGTGCTCTGGGCTGGCTTGCCTGTGCTCACCAAGAAAGGCACGAATTTCTCGTCACGCGTGTCTGAGAGCCTGCTCAATGCTCTTGGTGTTCCGGAGCTGGTTGCCGACGATGACAATGCATTTGTGGAAATGGCTGTGCGACTCGCTGAAAATGGCGTTGAGATTCAATCGATCAGGCAAAAAATCAATGCCAATCGCTGCATGGCTCCGCTGTTTGACAGCGAAAGAAGTGCTCGCCATGTGGAAAAAGCCTTTAGCATGATGATTGAACGTGCCCGACAAGGTTTACAACCAGATCATTTGCAGATTTTAGCAATAGCGCCTCGAACCAAGCCATTCATTCTTGGTCAAATGGCCGTAACCGGCAAAATGGCAAGCCAGGCTCAAGCGTGAATTGTATAAAAACCAACAAAAGCATCAATACACTTATGACACAGCAGGAGGCCGCCATGTCCACAGCCAGTTTTCCCGATCGTGAAACCGTTGCTGCGAAACTCTCAAGCCTTGGCGATGAGGATCAATCCTTTCTGCACCTTCTGTTTGAAAACCCCAAACAGGACGAATGCCTGGCTGACGGCCTTTTCGTGTATCTTGAAAATGCCGCGCAATCACGCTTTCTCAACTCCCTCAAGCTGGAGCGCTGCGGGGAATGGCTTGGCAATCATGCGCCAGCACGACTGCAAATCCGCCTGATGGAAATTTCCCGTGCCAGCCAGCACGCGGCATATCAGTCCTTCCGGCAAGGTCTGGTTCGCTCTGGCGGTCTGGAGCGCGCTTACCCCAAATCGGCGCTTTGAGCGATGAAAACACCGACGGTTTTTGCGCGGGCGCTTCAGGCCTATCAGTCTGGACACCTGCGCGAATGCTTGGCCTTGCTGGCCCCGCTGCTCAAAAATCCTTCAGTGGACGGCAATACCTTGCTGGTTGCTGCACAATGCCATGTCAAGCTGGAGCAAAAGCCAGAAGCCGCCGCGCTTTACGCACGTGCCGCAGATGCCCTGCCACAAAACCAGACCATGTTTTTGCTGATGGCCGCAAGGCTGCTGCATCAGGTCAAAAAAAGCGATCAGGCCCTGGCTCTGGCCAGGCGTGCCGCCGCAACGGGGCCTTACTCCACGGAAGTTCAAAACACGTTTCGGCGGCTGTTGCGCGCTCAGCTGGCCTTTGACGACATTGAGCCAAGCGATAAAATTCTGCTGGACGGGATGAGATCCAACAATCCGATGTTTTTTGCCGTGGATGATCCCTATGAGCATCTTCTGTGGTGCGGAGATGAAGCAATCAACAGCCGCCAGACACGCATGGCAGCAGGCTCTCCCTTCACAACAGCATCACGACAGAACCGGCGTGCAGCATCCCATCGTTTTGGCAATAAAATCAGGGTCGGTTATCTTTCCGCTGACTATTCCGATCAGCACCCGACCATGCGGCTGTTTCAATCTGTGATGCTGGGACATGATGTGAGTCGGTTTGACATTCATTTGTTTTGCCACACTGAAGCCTCTGTGGTCACCGCAGATCAAGGCCTGCGCAAGACCTATCCCAATCTGCATGTCATCACCGACATGGATGATAAGGCCGCACAAGACTATATTCGCAGCTTTGAGCTGGATATTCTGGTTGACCTGAAAGGCCACACCAAAGATGTGCGCACCGATTTGATCAACCTCGGCCTCGCCCCGTTGCAGGTTGCCTATCTCGGCTTTCCCGGCTCGGCCTATGGTATTGATTGTGATTATGTGATTTCAGACCCGATTGTCACCCCGGACAGTTCGAAACCATATTATCATGAAAAACTGTGCAGACTGCCGGAATGCTATCAAGCCAATGACAATCTGCATCGCCCTCTTCCACCCCCGGCCTCTCGCGCATCGCTTGGCCTGCCAAACGACACCTTTGTGCTGGCATCCTTCAATGTCGGTCGCAAGATTTCACCAGATACGGCGCGGCTCTGGGCGCGTGTGATGACGGTCATTCCCGATTCCGTTTTATGGGTCATGTGCAGCGGCCAGTCCCGGCGCGCAAATTTTAACGCCTTCATGGAAAAGCAGGGAATTGCATCGGAGCGCATCTATTTTGCCGACGCAGAAACCTATGAAGCCCATATCGCCAGATTACAGGCCGCCGATCTGGGCCTGGATACTTATCCCTATAATGGCCACACCACTACGTCAGACAAGCTTTGGGCAGGCCTGCCTGTCATAACCTTCAAAGGCAGCAATTTTGCCTCTCGGGTTTCGCAAAGCCTGCTGACAGCAATCGGTGTACCGGAGCTGGTGGCAGACAGCCCCGATCATATGGTTGACCTTGCTGCCTCCCTCGCACAGGACCGACCCCGTCTGAATGCCATTCGTATGAAAATAGCCGAGAATCGCTTTACGGCTCCGCTTTTTGATACGGAACGCTTCACACGCCATCTTGAGCACGCCTATGGCCTGATGGTCGAGCGGCAAAAAGCCGGGCTGGAGCCAGACCATATCGATGTGCCAGCACGGCCACCACGCCAATCGCCTTTTCGGTAATGGTTCAAGGCACATTACCGATCACGGCAATGATCGGTCCCAAAGCATGGGCGCGGTCCATGCGGCCCAAAGTCGGTTCTGCAAGACTGGAAATGGTGCCGTCGAGAAACAACGCATTGGGTGTCGCCAATTGATCGCGGAAAAACACCGCCATATCATAAAACCGCACCGGCTGGTTGCTCATGGCAAACACCACCTGCCCTGCCCGGTCCACGCCAACGCCATTGCGAATTTTAAGACTGTCGCTATCGGCCAGAAATTTCGGATGGATCGCCCCGTCAATCACCAGCATGGGGCCGGACTGGGTGGCAAAGTCAGGTTGAATGGCCTGATCCAGAAAATGCTGTGTTTCTGCAACACCCGCCTTACCGTCCTTGAGATAGAAGACACCATTGGGCTTGAGGAAGAAATTACCCCAGCCATCCCCGATTTTCGCAGGCTTGCGGACGACACCATAGCTCACAAACAATCCGACCGGACTGAGATCATCTTCATACATGCCACCATTCGTGGCAAACAACAGTGTATGCCTCTCCGCCCAAAGCTGCTGAACAAGTGGATAAAAGCCACCCAATGGCACCCCATCTGGAGTCGTATTGTAAATCCGGATTGTCTGGACGGCCGGATCAAACCGGCAAACACGATAGCTGCCCATCCCTGACACGACATCATGACAAACAGGCTCAACGGGCGAAGCGCGCGCTGGTATATGCGCCACAGCCCCCGAAAAGATCAGGCCAATGGCCACCTGTCTGAGCATCTCGTCCGAATCAACCTCATTTTATAGCATTGTGCCGATTCCACTTTTCTCACCAAAGCGTGACAGCTTTGGTGAGAAAAGTGGTCGCCGGTTTTCCCGAAATGACCAACGGACATAAAAAACGGTCAGTCTTGTCTGGTTCAATCTGAACCAGACAAGACTCTCGTCTTGCCAGAGAAAGGCTTTAGCTCTTTCTTTTCCGCATGTACGTTATCGTTTTATTGAGGACAATAAAACGCGACATGCTGTAGACAAACATCACTTAGGCAGCTTGTCGTCCACGCCTTCAACGTAGAAATTCATGCCCAGCAGCGCACCATCTTCAGCCTTCTCGCCAGCCTTGAGCCAGGGTGTGCCGTCCTGCTTGTTGATGGGGCCGGTGAAGGGGTGCAGCTCGCCAGAGCGGATTTTGGCTTCTGTTTCTTCGGCCAGCTTCTTCACATCATCCGGCATGTTGGTGTAGGGAGCCATGGTCAGGATGCCGTCTTTCAGGCCATCAAAGCTCTGCTGCGACTTCCACTTGCCATCCAGCAATTCCTGCGTGCGCTTGATGTAATAGGCACCCCAGGTATCAACAATCGCCGTCAATTGTGATTTTGGACCGGCAGCAATCATGTCAGATGCCTGACCGAAAGCCTTGATGCCGCGCTCTTCGGCAATCTGCATTGGGGCCGTGGTGTCTGTATGCTGGGTCAGAATATCAACACCCTGATCCAGCAGTGCCTTGGCAGCATCGGCTTCCTTGCCCGGATCAGCCCAGGTGTTGACCCAGATAACCTTCATCTTGAAGTTCGGGTTGACGGATTTTGCACCCTGCTCGAATGCGTTGATGCCCATCACCACTTCCGGAATCGGGAAGGATGCGATGTAGCCAGCCTCGCCTTTCTTGGACATCTTGCCCGCGATCACGCCGAGAATATAGCGTCCTTCATAGAAACGTGAGTTGTAGGTGGCAACATTTTCAGCCGCTTTGAAGCCGGTTGCATGTTCAAACTTCACCTTCGGGAATTTCTTCGCAACCTTGATGGTGGCATCCATGAAGCCGAAGGATGTTGTGTAAATCATCTGGCAGTTATCGCGGGCCAGACGCTCAATTGCGCGCTCGGCATCCGGGCCTTCTGGCACGTTTTCCAGATAGGGTGTTTCGATCTTGTCGCCAAAATGGGCCTGAAGCTCCTGCCGGCCACGATCCTGGGCCTGTGTCCAGCCGCCATCGGTCTTGCTGCCGACATAAACAAAGCAGATCTTGGTTTTGTCGGCCGCCGCAGCGGCACCCGACATGGACAGAACGGTGGCAACGGTGGCTGCAAAAGCCAGTGTTAGTTTTTTCATGATTTCCCCTATTGGTTTGCAGGAATGAAATACTCGTTCAGCGATCTGGGACAAACGGCTTTCCGAGTGAAGCGGGTGTGTTGATAAGCGTTGTACGTCGATTTTGCGATATGATCACCAAAACAACGATGGTGGCGGCATAAGGCAGAGCCGATAGAAATTGCGAGGGCAGACCGACCCCGAAAGCCTGCGCATGGAGCTGGCCGATGGTGACGGCACCAAACAGATAGCCGCCCGCCAGAACCCGCCATGGCCGCCATGAGGCGAACACCACAAGCGCCAGTGCAATCCAGCCGCGACCTGCAGACATATTTTCTACCCATTGCGGCGTATAGACAAGCGATAATTGTGCGCCAGCCAAACCGGCACAGCCGCCGCCAAACAGCACGGCAAGGTAGCGAATATGAATGACCTTGAGCCCCAGCGTATGGGCAGAAGTGTGGTTGTCGCCAATGGCCCTCAGCATCAGCCCTGTGCGGCTTTTGAACAGGAACCAGCTTACGCCGATCACCAGCGCAATCGACAAATAGAAAAATACATCCTGAGCAAACAGCAGTGGCCCAAGGAAGGGAATGTCTGACAGAAGCGGAATGTCGATGTTCGGTATCCGCACTCCGGGCTTGCCCACAAAACTTTCGCCCAACTGCCCCGAAACCCCAAGCCCCAGAATGGTCAGGGCAAGTCCGGTTGCCACCTGATTGGCCACCAGTGTCAGCGTGAGAAAGGCAAAGAGCAGTGAAAATATTGCTCCGGCCGCCACGCCGCCAAGAATGCCCAGCACCGGAGAGCCGGTTGAATAGGACGCGGCAAAGGCACCAACGGCCCCCATGATCATCATGCCCTCAACGCCAAGATTGAGAACGCCGGCGCGTTCTGTCACCAGCTCACCCATGGCCGCAATAACCAGCGGCGTGGAGGCCGTAATGACGGTTAAAAGAATAGCCTCCAGAATCATGGGGAGCCTCCGCCCAGCGCAGAGCGGGCCTTTGTCCAGACAATTCTGATCTTGTAATAAATCAGCGTGTCGCAGGAAAGAACGAAAAATAGCAGCAAGCCCTGAAACACACGGGTGACCTTGTCAGACACGCCAATGGACAATTGTGCGGCCTCACCACCCAGATAGGTCAATGCCAATACCAGCCCTGATGCCACAATGCCAATGGGGCTGAGACGCCCGAGGAAGGCGACAATGATCGCGGTAAAGCCATAGCCCGGCGAAATAGACGGCTGCAAGTGACCAATGGAACCGGAGACTTCGGCAATTCCGGCCAGCCCCGCCAAAGCTCCTGAAAACATCATGGAAAACCACACCATACCCCTGGATGAGAATCCGGCGAACCGTCCGGCCCGCTCGGATTGTCCCAGAACGGTCACTTCAAACCCCTTCATGGTGTAGCGCATCATGAACCAGACGATGAACGCGACAACAATGGCAATGGCAATTCCCCAGTGGGCGCGCCCGGAATCCGGCCAGATTGCTGGCAAAATTGCTTCCTCGACAAAATCGCGGGTTTGCGGAAAGTTAAACCCTTGCGGATCGCGCCATGGGCCGCGCGTCAGATAATCCAGCAGCAATTGCGCGATATAAACCAGCATCAGGCTGCTGAGGATCTCATTGGTGTTGAACCGGGTTTTCAGCAAGGCTGGAATGGCCGCATACAGCGCCCCGCCAACCATGCCCAGAAGGAGCATCAGCGGCAGCAGCAAAGGGGAGTGCCAATCGTAATAGATCACCGGCAGATAACCGCCCATCAAAGCACCGGCAATAAACTGGCCTTCGGCACCGATATTCCAGTTGTTTGAGCGATAACAGATGGAAAGGCCAACGCCAATCAGGATCAGCGGAGCCGCCTTTATCGCCAGCTCATGCAAAGACCAGACCTCGGTGAGCGGATCGATAAAGAAACTGTAGAGCGCAAAATATGGATCTTTGCCCATCAACAGGAACATGAGACCGCCAAACACAAGGGTCAGCGCCAAAGCCAGCAGCGGCGATACAAAGGTGAAAAATCTGGATGCGCTTGGGCGCTTCTCAAGCTCAATGCGCATTTGCGCTCTCCAAACCATGCATTCCACCCATCAGCAGACCAATTTTTTCCCGCGTCATCAGGTGGGCCGGATAGGCTTGGGAAAGCTTGCCCTCGGAGATCGCTGCAATGGACGTTGCCACTTCGAAAATTTCATCCAGATCCTGACTGATAATGACAACAGCAGAACCATGCTTGGCCAGATTGACAAGCGCCTGCCTGATGCGGCTGGCAGCACCGGCATCAACGCCCCATGTGGGCTGATTGACAACCAACACATCCGGTTGCCGATCCAGCTCTCGGCCCACGATGAATTTTTGCAGATTGCCGCCCGAAAGTGATCCGGCAAGCGGATCATCGCCGCTTTTGCGCACATCCATTTCAGTGCAAATTTCGCGGCTGACGTCGCTTAGCGCCCGTCGACGAACAAGCCCAAGCAGGCCACCGACAAAACGCCCCTGATCCGAGCGATGCCGCGCCAGAAGCAGGTTTTCCGACAGGGAAAGAGTGGTTATGGCTGCATGGCCATGGCGCTCTTCCGGCACAAAGCTGGCCCCCAGCAAACGCCGCTCATTAATACCGGATTGCCCGACGGATTGACCACAAATCTGGATCGAATCATGATTGCGCACCCGGCATTCACCCGAAAGGGCATCAAACAACTCGCTCTGGCCATTGCCCGCCACGCCGGCAATGCCAAGGATCTCGCCTGCACGCACGCTGAGAGACACAGACTTCAGCGCCATGGCAAAAGGGCTGCGCGGCGCAACACTGAGATCGACCACAGACAGCAGTTCTTTACCAAATTCCGGTGCCGTTTCCTGCGTCACCTCCGCCACGTCGCTGCCAACCATCATCCGCGCCAGCGATGCTGCCGTTTCATGAGCAGGTTCGCACGCCCCCACGACCTTGCCGTGGCGCAAAATTGTCGCACGGTCGCAGATGCGCTGAACCTCATCCAGACGGTGGCTGATATAAAGTACAGACCGGCCTTCGGCCTTCAGTTGGTTGAGGGTTTCAAACAGTTTGTCCGCCTCTTGCGGGGTCAGCACCGAGGTTGGCTCATCCAGAATAATCAGTTTTGGATTTTGCAAAAGGGCGCGCACGATTTCAATGCGCTGGCGCTCGCCAACCGAAAGGTCTGCAACATGCGAGGCCGGATCAAGCGGAAGCCCATAAGCGATCGACAGCGCCCGCGCCTTTTCGGAAATATCAGCGATGGAGACAGAACGATCCAGAGACAGCGCAATATTTTCAGCAACAGTCAGAGCTTCAAACAGGGAAAAATGTTGAAACACCATGCCAATGCCAAGCCCGCGGGCTTGCGCAGGTGTTGCAATCTGCACGGCATTTCCGCTCCAGATGATGTCTCCGGCATTTGGCGCAAGAACACCAAACAGCATTTTCACCAGAGTGGATTTGCCAGCGCCATTTTCGCCCAAAAGCGCATGGATTTCACCTGCGCGAATATCGAGATCAATCTCGTCGCAGGCTGTGAAAGACCCAAACCGTTTCGTCAACTTCTGAACAGAAAGCAGCGAAGGCTTCACCGCTTCTTGACTATGCGACACCATGCCTCCTTGTCTCATACAGCATCATGCCTCTGGATCGAAAGATATAAACAAGTAACGTCCAGAGCATACATCGCCGGTACTCACCACAACAGACTTCTCATTTTCTATTGATAGCGACTTTGTCGTAACGCACAACCGCCATATCGACTATTTTTTAGATGCTGCCGTATTTCCGGGCAGCGACGCGCAATCAATGGCGGCCAAGCTTTGGAAAAAGCTGTAAAATGCCTCCAATAACATAGAGATAGATGCCAGTTGCGATAAAGGGTATCAACACGAAAGACGGTGTGGAAAAATCCAGAAGCAAGGCATACATGCCCAATGCACACCACAGCAGGAAGATTCCAAGATTGAGCACCCGCAGCCGCTTGACGCGGACGGGATGCAGGAAATTGATCGGCAGGAATGTCAGGATAACCGATACCACCACCACAATCATGGCTGTTGTGGCTGAGGCATCAATCACAAACAGGCTGAACACGATCATATTCCACACCACCGGAAAGCCGGAGAAGAAATATTCTTCGGTCTTCATGCCTGTATCCGCATAATAAATCGCACTGGACACGACAATCATTCCGGCAGCAACAAACGACCATGTCTGGCCAATCATGCCACTTTGATAGAGCGCAAAGGCTGGCAGCAACACATAGGTGACGTAATCAATGATGTTGTCGAGGGTATCGCCCGACCAGTTGGGCAGGACCTCCTTGACCTTCACCTTGCGCGCGATTGGTCCATCAATGCCATCGACCAGCAAGGCCAGACCCAGCCACCAGAACATGCTGGAAAAATCTTTGTCTGCGGCCGCAACAACGCCAAGAAATGCCAGAAACGACCCTGATGCCGTGAGGATATGCACGGAAAAGGCGCGAATCTCCGCATAGGGTACACGCTTATAGTTGAAAATCTTCATGGTTCGCCGGTATTTGTCCCTATGATCGGTTGGCGCGATATTCGCCGAATTGCTTTCAAATGCAACCTTTCAAACGATGTCTTTGCAATTTCATAAAGTAACACCCAGATTTTTATCGATAATTTTGGCCTGAAAGACCTGCGCCAATTCGGCCCATGGATTTTACCCGGCTCCGGCGCTACATTACATGTTCAATATCAAGGAGCATGTCGGTGGAAAAAATTGAGGTGGTGATCGTTGGCGCAGGTTTGGCCGGTTCGGTGGCCGCCATCGCTTTGTCCCGGCGCGGACGCAAGGTTGCTCTTGTGTGCGGCAAGGCCCGCCATCGTGATCAGCGCACCACAGCATTGATGGACCAGTCCATTGGCTTTCTGGATCGCCTCGGTCTGTGGGCCGATCTTGAATCAAAGGCCGAAGCCCTTTCCACAATGCAGATTATTGACGGTACCAAGCGCTTGCTGCGCGCGCCGCCTGTGGCGTTCCGAAGCTCGGAAATTGGCCTTGCTGCCTTTGGCTATAATTTTGCCAATACTGATCTGATGGCTGTTTTCGAGACCGCCATTGCCCGCGAACCAAACATTGTTGTTTATCAGCAGGATGCCGCCTCTGTTGCCTTTGGTGGCCCTCAGGCGCTTGTCAGGCTTGATGATGGCACAGAGCTATGGGCTGATCTGGTGGTTGGTGCAGATGGCCGCCGCTCGATGACACGCGAAGCAGCGGGTGTTTCTGTACGCACATGGTCTTATCCGCAAACCGCCGTTGTGCTGAATTTCTCTCATGCTTTGCCGCATAACAACGTTTCGACAGAGTTTCACACAGAATCAGGCCCGTTCACGCAGGTGCCGCTACACGGCAATCGCTCCAGCCTCGTATGGGTGGTGCAGCCAGATGAAGCCAGTCGCTTGACAGCATTGCCGCTTGCAGAGCTTTCCGAGAGGGTGGAAGCCCGTATGCAATCGTTGCTGGGCAAGGTGACGGTTGAGGCTGATGCGCAGGCATGGCCGCTATCGGGCATGACAGCGCGGCACTACGGCAAGGGGCGTGCGGCCTTTATCGGCGAGGCAGCCCATGCTTTTCCGCCCATTGGCGCGCAAGGGCTGAACCTGAGCCTGAGAGACATCATGGCGCTGGAAGATCTGGTCGGAGAGGATTCGGGCAGGCCGCTTTCCGAGACGATCGGCAATCGCTTTGACCGCCGCCGCAAGGTGGATGTGTTGAGCAGAACGGCAAGTGTTGATCTGCTCAATCGCTCGCTGCTGTCGCCTTTTCTGCCGGTTCAGATGGCGCGTGCCGCTGGCATTCACCTGCTTTCAGCGCTTTCGCCGCTTCGCCATTTTGTCATGCGCGAAGGTGTGGCTCCGGGACAGGGCTTTGGTGCTTTGCCACAGATGTTACGCGACAAGATCGCAGCCAGGTTTTAAGAATCAGCCGATTCGGGACAGAATCGGAAAGCTTTGCTGAAACCAGATGGCCAGATCGGTGACATAACCAAACACAAAAGCAAGGCCGGTGAGCACCAGCAGCAGGCCCATCAGCTTTTCGACCAAACCAAGATGGCGCCGAAACCGCGCGAGAAACCGCATGAAGGTGCCGGAAAAGCCAGCCGCAATCCAGAACGGAATGGCCAGCCCCAGCGAATAAACTGCCAGCAGAACAGCACCCTGCCCCACGGTGTCGCGGGCGGCTGCCACAGCCAGAATGGCGCCCAGAACGGGGCCGATGCAGGGTGTCCAGCCAAAAGCAAAGGCAAGACCCATGACATAGGCACCTGTCAGCGTGGCAGGCTTGCCGCCGCTTGAGAATCGCGCTTCGCGCGCCAAAAGGCCAATGCGAAGAACACCCAGAAAATTCAGTCCCATGATGATGATGATCGCGCCGCCGATCTTGGAGAGAAGATCAAGGTGCTGACGCAACATCATGCCAATGGTAGAAGCCCCCGCCCCCAGAGCCACAAACACGGTGGCAAACCCAAGGGTGAAGCATAGCGCTGACAAGAGAACGCCATTGCGCACCCGCGTTTCCATCACTGCCGCAGGACCGCCGCGAAACTGCTCGACACTGACACCCGCCATATAGCACAGATACGGCGGCACCAGGGGCAACACGCAGGGCGACAGAAATGACAACGTGCCAGCAATCAGCGCGGTCAAAAACGGAATTTCAGCAATAGACACACTTTCCCCCAACATCTCAGCGCAATCGCGGCATCGCCGATGTGGTAGCGCTGTTTGTCATCACATGCCAATCATCTTTTTTTGCTGTTTCAGAACAAAGGCCTGTTAAAAACCTGCAAAAACTCATTTTTTTGGGTTGACCCCACACATCACGCTGACTATGTTCCGCCCACTTCCTGAGGCAATGATTTGTCTCGCTTGGGAGAGCGTAGCTCAGCCGGTAGAGCAACTGACTTTTAATCAGTAGGTCATGGGTTCGAATCCCATCGCTCTCACCACTTTAAATTCACCCACTGAAATTCAGCAAAACATGAAGCTCAGGTTTTACCGGCCAAACGTTGTGAACGCCTATGCAGCATCATGCGCTTGCTGAAACGCACGATGCTGTTCTTGCCTAGAGTCTGTCAGGTTCAGATTGAACCACAGTACACGACGCAAAGGTTTTGATCTGCCGCTTGCCCCCTCATCTCCCTGCCGGGATCTTCTCCCCGCTGGGGAGAAGAGGCATGAGGTAGCGTTTTGTTCTTGCGGCATTAATTTTAAATTCAGTGCTGTCAGCCTGGTCTCTTCTCCCCAGCGGGGAGAAGGTGGCGGTAGCCGGATGAGGGGGGTGGCGTAGCCGAAAAAACGTTTGCGTCGTGTACCATGCACTTTTCCCTGACAAACTCTAGATTCTTTTGTTTTCGTTTGTCTTTTCGGGAAAACCGGGTTCCACTTTTCCCTGACAAACTCGAGGCAAAGGCTTCACTTCAGATGGGTGGGCAACTTCTCTTTCCAGTCACTCATGAGAATCAACGTGCATTCAACTGTTGCGCCATCGGGCTGTATAAGCTGAAGCGTGCCTGCGGGCACGTTTGTATCCCAAGTGAAACTGTCAGATAAAAGCGTGAGCAAGTCGCATTTATACGCCGTGTCCAGATTATCCAGCTGGTGCCTTGGTTTCCAGAACCGTGATTCGAGAATGCAGCTCATCGCGCTTTGCAGCAAAGATGAAATCCGGCCGGAAATGCAAATTTGGATGGATAACACCGGCCTGCCCCGCTGATCCGGCCTGCTCTTATTATCCAGCGGGTTTTCCACACACGCAACGGCACTCATAAATTGAATATTATGAAAACATAAAATATCGATTGATTGCAATCAGAAAGCGCCATTACAACTCTCGCAACAAGGGAGAGCAATCATGCGCGCAATGAAAACCGGCCTGCTTATTCTGATCCTGTGCTGCTTTGGCACCTCTGCCTTTGCCCATGGTGGCGGGCTTGATTCAAATGGATGTCACCACGACAGGAAAAAAGGCGGCTATCATTGCCACGGCAAAAAATAACCCCTGCCTATTTATAGTTTTTTTATAGAGCCTCGAAAACCAGAGGGGTTAAACGCGAATTGAAACGAGTATTTTGGCTGAAAACTGCATATATGCTTGCTGCTTAGCCAGATTTCCTGTAAATAATTTCTCGTTCGGGTACTTACGATCCCGGAGACTGGACTGATTGTATCACCGCGACTGGCCGTTATCGGTTCTGCGGCGCTGGGGGCTTAACCTCCGATGGTAGACGTCTTTTCCCCGTTATCTCGACTACCGACCTGTCTCTTCGTGAAGAGGCGATCAATGTTTTATCCGGGGTGCCGGGTGAGGCTAAAATAAAACTCAAGGGAAAAGGACTTATCCCATGGCCATTAAAGGCGTTGTAAAATTCTTCAATCAGGACAAGGGCTTCGGCTTCATCACTCCAGAAGGCGGCGCAAAGGACGTATTCGTTCACATCTCCGCTCTTCAGGCTGCTGGTATCCAGACTCTGCGTGACGGTCAGGAAGTGACCTTCGACACAGAAGCTGACCGCATGGGCAAAGGCCCCAAGGCTGTAAACATCCGCGCTGCGTGATTGTTTCGCCTTCGCCGTCCGGCGAAGTATTTCGAACGGCGTTCCTCGCGGAGCGCCGTTTTTGTTTTGTGTTATGGTCAGAGTACACAACGCAAAACGAAAGACCACTCCCCAACCCTCCCCACAAGGTGGAGGGAGCACCTTGAATGCTTCGCTACCGTTGCTGTTCTCAATGATTTATGATGAAAAACAGCGGCTTGCACAGAGTGCAACAAACTCCCTCCCCCTTGTGGGGAGGGTTGGGGAGGGGTTTTAAACGGCAAAAACCTTCGCACCGTGTCGTCTGACTCTGGTGTTATGGCCTCACCAGCCCACCCGCAATATCCACAGCGGCAAAGGCATCGGCAATCACCTGTGGCCCTGCCCCCGGCTTTGGTCCGTCTGCCGACAAAATCTGCCGAAAGCGTCTTGCGCCCGCATAGCCCTGAAAGAGGCCAACCATGTGGCGGGTCAGATGCACCAGTCGCCCGCCCTCTGCAATGTGGCGCGCGGCCTGCTCCATCATCGCATCACGGATAAAATCCCAATCGGCTGCAATGTCCGGCTCGCCATAGATGACAGAGTCAACGCTTGTAAGAATTGTCGCATTGTTATAGGCGGCGCGGCCCAGCATGACGCCATCAACATGTTTCAAATGTTCTGCGGCTTCATCAAGGGTTGCAATGCCACCGTTAATGCCAATGAAAACAGAGGGGTTGGCTTCGCGCATCCGGTAGACCAGCGGATAATCCAGCGGTGGAACTTCACGATTTTCCTTGGGGCTTAACCCCTGAAGCCAGGCTTTGCGGGCGTGAATCCAGATGGCATCCGCCCCTGCCCCGATCATGCGCTGGAGAAAATCGGGCAACACCTCTTCCGGCTGCTGATCATCCACACCGATTCGACATTTGACCGTGACCGGCACCGTTGACACCGCCTTCATGGCGCGAATGCAGGCTTCAACGGTCTGGGGCTCGCGCATCAGGCAGGCGCCAAAAGTGCCTGCCTGTACACGGTCTGAAGGACAGCCGACATTGAGATTGATTTCGTCATAGCCCCAATCGCTGGCAATGCGCACAGCTTCCACCAGTTTCTGCGGGTCCGAGCCGCCAAGCTGAAGCGCCAGCGGGTGCTCACTGGCATCAAAGGCCAGCAGCCGATCACGCTTGCCGTGGATAATCGCATCGGCCACAATCATCTCGGTGTAGAGCAGGCCCCGGCGCGTCAACAGCCGATGAAACCGGCGGCAGAATGTATCCGTCCAGTCAATCATTGGGGCCACGGCAAAGACCTTGCCTTTGGAATAGTGTGAAAATCCCGATGTTTCGGGGTTTTCCGGTGTCGTCATCATCGCAAGTTGTCTTCCGTTATCGCTCATGGCCCCGTTCTTAACGCTGAAAGCGCTTTGCGTCCACGCACGAGCGTGATCAACATTGTCGAGAATCCGCATGACAGGCTTGACCGGATCGCGCAAAGCGTTATCTCGTGTCGCATGGCGTTACATTTGATCAAACTCTGTGTTGGTGCGGAAAGCATTGACGATCTCAAACATTGGGTCGCAGACCGCGCCCTTGTGGCCATGTCGGCTGGACTTCAGCCGCAAAGCGGACATGTCACCCGCATGGTTCCCAAGCGGGTTGACGAATTGCTGGATGGCGGCTCGCTCTACTGGATCATCAAGGGTCAGGTGGCGGCGCGGCAAAAGCTGCTGGATGTTGTCAGCTTCACTGACGACGATGGCATAAACCGCTGCGAACTGATTCTGGGGCCAGAAGTGATTGAAACCGTGCCAGCACCACGCAGGCCATTTCAGGGCTGGCGCTATCTGACCGATGCCGACGCCCCGCGCGATCTTGCCGCAAGCGGTGCGAACATTGATGATATGCCCGACGAAATGAAGCGGGAACTGGCAGAGCTTGGCCTGCTTTAAGTCTTTGTCTTCCGCGCTTTATCTCTGCAAAATCAGCTTTTGCCAATCCTGAATGAAGCGCTTTCGCTGCGCTTCATCCTGGGCAGCCAACAAGGCTGGTCCGATACGGATCGGCCTGCCGATGCCAGATTCAATCAGCGACACGGGACCATCGACCCCCGGCGGCAGATCAAATCCCTTGGCAAAGAAAAAGGATTTATCCCGTGCCGTTTTGCGTCCACGCACCGACAGAAGATAATTGAGAAAACGGGTACCAAGCTCTGGATGGGCTGCGCGCACAGGAATCATCGCGCCCCGCGACAGAATCAGCGCATAATCACGCGGAATGACAATTTTCAGATCCGGGTTTTTGAGTGACGCTGCATAGGCGTAAGAGCCAAGCACATTATAGGCAATGCGGATATTACCATTGGCAATTTCCCCCAGAACTTCATTATTGCAGCAGCGGATAATGGCCTTTGTCCGGCTCAGGCTTTCCAGCAGGCGGCCGTAAACGGTTGGTGCAATCCGCGCATCGTTGAAAGCCAACAGATAGCCGACCCCGGAAGCGTTGATGTCATAGGTGCCAATCCGGCCCTGATATTCAGTGGGCTTGCGGCGTAAAAGATCGGCCAGCCCTTCGTGACTTTTTGGCACGTCTTCTGCTGGCACACGGCTGGCGTCATAGACAAAAACGGCAGGCTCAAACGTAAACCCGAACACTTCGTTGCGCCAATTGGCCCAATCTGCCACCGAGGCCGTCTCAATGGATTGATGCGGCTGGGCGCACCCATCATTGGCCAGCTTGACCAATTGATCCACCGAGGATGACAGCACAATATCGGCCATGCGTGATCCATTGGCGCAGGCCAGTGCCGAATCCCGAAACAGGTCATTGGTGACATAATCGGTGATTTCGATGGTGGTATTGGGTTCAATCTGTTGAAAATCCAGCACCAGCGGCCGCATGGCATCCAGATCGGTGGCAGCGTGAATGACCAGTCGCGCCTGCTCCGGCTGCGGTGCGACAAACACAACCCGCTCGCCCTCGGCTGCAAAACTGTTTGCCGCGCAAAGCCACAGACACGGCCACAACAACGAGAATAGTCGCTTCATGCCGAGCCTGCATCATGGAGTGGAAGTTCTAACCAGGTCGTAAATCCCGCTCCATCGGCCTTTTCCCGAAAACCGATACGGCCACCAAGCGCTGTGGCAACTTCAGAGGCGATGGCAAAGCCAAGGCCTGAGGTTTTACCATCCTTGTTATGGGATACGAACCGCTGCGTCACCTGCGGCCATTGCTCTGGCGGAATGCCGGGACCATCATCTTCCACCTCCACCACAGCATGATCGCCATGTCGGGCAACCCGCACATCAAGACGGGCCTGCATCCCGTGTTTGAGGGCGTTATCAATCAGATTGGTAATGGCTTCCCGCAGGCTCAGCATGTCGGCCATCACGATCAGATCCTCATCGGGTGCCTCAAAAGACACAACAGCATCCGGGTCAATGGTGATGGGCACCGTTGCCCGAAAGGCCTTTCGCGCCACATCGTTCAGAGACATGGGCGAAAGTTGCGCCGAATCAAAACGGTGAATGACCATGGCATGATTGAGCAATTGATTGGTAAACCGCCCCAGTTCTATGGCCCGGTTGCGAACGCGCTCCAGATGTCGCCGGTCTTCTGGCGACATATTGTCCTCGTTGATCAGGCTGACCTGTGCGGACAGAGCCGTCAGCGGCGTGCGAATCTGGTGAGCGCTATCGGCCACATAGCGTTGCAACAGCTTCACGCGCTGATCCAGCCGGGTGATGAAATGATTGATGGAGGTGACAAAAGGCGCAATTTCCCTTGGCACATCAACGGTCAGCGGCGTAAGATCCTGCGGATCGCGGCTTGCCAGCACAACACCAAGATCGGCCAGAGGTTTGAGCGAATAACGCGCCGCCAAGGCCGTTGCGGCCAATGCCAGACTGCTCATCACAGCCACCAGCAGAATTGCCCTGCTTGTCAGCTCTGAAATCAGATTCCGACGGGCTTCCGTGGTCTGAGCCAGAATAATATAGGTCCAGCCTGATTTGCCCGCATCGGCAATGGCGCGCGCAACGGTCACTACCCGCACATCCGCGCCGTGAAACGTGCCGTCGCGCAAGACGGGGCCTGCGTGGCTTTCCGTAAAGCTGGCATCATTGTGCAGGTCGCTGTAACCAGTCAAGGTTGCACCGCTGGGACCAATCACCCGATAAAAAATCCGGTCCCTGCCCGCCAGCCCCAGCAATTCAAAGGCCGAAGACGGCAGGGCAATTTTCATGTCGCCATCGGTGATCACAAGGCTTTCCACCATCTGAAAAGCGGCCCCAACGAGAATGCGATCATAGGCATCGTCAGCCGCTGCACGGGCGTAAAACCATGCGCCGCTGACAAGGACTGCGGCACCCAGCAGCACAATCATTCCGGCGCGTACCATCAGCCGCGCAAACAGCGAGGCATTATTGGTTGCTGTCATCAGACACCAATTGATAGCCAAGGCCGCGAATGGTCACGATGCGGGCGGCGGCTCCCTCAAGCTTCTTGCGCAAACGCCCCACATAAAGCTCAACAGCATTGGCTCCTGCGGCCTCTTCAAAGCCAAACAACTGATCAAGCAATTCATCCTTGCTGAAAACCTTGCCGGGGCGCGAGGCGAGAATTTCGAGCAGCGTCATCTCCCGCCGTTTCAGTTGCACCTCGCGTTTGCCGACTTTGACACTGCGATTGGCACGATCAAGGCTGACATCGCCGCAGGCGATGATGTTGGTGGCTTCCCCACCACTGCGGCGGCGCAAAAGAACCCGCGCGCGGGCCTCAAGCTCCCGAAAATCAAAGGGCTTGACCAGATAATCATCTGCGCCGAGATCAAGCGCACTCACCCGGTCATCAATCTCGGATCGGGCGGTCAAGACCAGCACAGGCACCGTGTTTTTCGCCTGCCGCAGATTGCGCAACACCGAAAATCCGTCCAGCCCCGGCAGCATGACATCCAGAATCACCAGATCGTAATCTGTAAACGACAGGATGTCAGACGCAGCGGCACCATCCGTCTGCCAGTCCACCGTGTGGCCGGTGGCCTGAAACCGACGGCAGATCGCCTCGCCAACATCAACCGTGTCTTCAACCAGTAAAATACGCATGACAGCCAGATTACACGTCACGGCAAGCATATCAAGCGACATTCCAGCGTGACAGGATGGTGACAGAATTGGGGCGTAAGTTGGGCGAACTCATTCAGGTAAAACAGCTTGAAGAGTGCCGGGGAGGAAATCCGGAAAAGCAATGTCGTCGGCCTGTCCCATCATAAAAATTGAAGGGCTACGCTGTTTTGCTTTTCGATTTGACGCTTTGCGTGAGGGCAAGGCTCCAAACCGGATGATGAACGATAACGGGAGGACATCTGATGATCCGAATTTCGAAAACACTGCTGACTGGCGCACTCTTTGCTGCCGCATTTTCCGGCACATCTGCATTTGCTGAGCCGACAAAGCCGGAATGCCTTGCAGGCGCAAAGCCAGGTGGTGGTTTTGACCTGACCTGCCGCCTTGCTGCTAATGCTCTTCTGGAAACCAAAGAGATTACCCAGCCGATGGCTGTCACCTATATGGAAGGTGGCGTTGGCGCTGTGGCCTATAACCATGTGATTTCCAAGCGCTCAAAAGATGGCAACCTTATCTCTGCCGCATCGTCCGGCTCGGCACTTCTGCTGGCACAGGGCAAATTCGGCAAGTATGATGAAACCAACGTCCGTTGGCTGGGTGCCCTTGGCGCAGACTACGGCGTGCTCGTGGTGGCCGCCAACTCGCCTTACAAGACACTGGGCGAACTGGTTGCGGCCTACAAGGCCGATCCAAACAGCTTTGCCATTGCCGGTGGCGGTGCAGTTGGTTCGCAGGACTGGATGAAGGGCTCGCTGCTGGCCAAGGCCGCAGAGCAAGACCCCAAGAAAATGCGCTACGTTGCGCTTGAAGGCGGCGGCGCAGTGTTGACAGCCCTTGAAGGTGGCCACGTCAAGGTTGGTTCAGGCGATGCCGCCGAAATGGTCAAGCACCATGTTGCCGGTAAAATCCGCATTCTCGCCGTTATGTCACCGGAGCGTCTTCCGGGCGAACTGGCGGGCGTGGCAACGGCAAAAGAACAGGGCTATGACATCGATTGGCCCGTCTGGCGCGGTTACTACGTTGGCAAGGACGTTTCCGAGGACGATTATAACTGGTGGGTCAAGGCATTTGAAAAAATGAGCAAGACACCAGAATTCGCCAAGGAGCGCGAAACACGCGGCCTGTTCGAATTCACCCTGCTCGGCAAGGATTTCGAAGAGCGCGTCAAGTCTGACGTGACCAAGTACAAGCTTCTTGCCAAGGAATCCGGCATGTAATTGATCGTGCGCGCCGTACGGTTGCGCATGTCCTCACTCACTGATCCTCCCAGGACATGAGGGTGATCCTTCCGCCGTCTGACATCACGGCGGCGGAAGGTTGCTGCCAAGGTTGCGGCTTGTTTTGCGGACCTCAAAGCAGATTCTGGGATTTTCCATTCACAACATCACAATCATTCACACCACAATCATTCAAGGGGCCGACGTTATGTCAGATACCCATACTCCCTCTTCCAGAGCCATCAAACTGATTGGTATCGCGTCTGGTGTCTGCCTGCTGGTTCTGGCGGTTGCCTACGGCATTGGCGGCAGTCTGGTCGAGTATTCCTTCTCATCCGACCCGCTGGGGCCGCGTGTTTTTCCTGTCGCGCTTGGCGTTATTCTGGGCGTTCTGGCCCTGCTGCATCTCAAATCTCCGGGCGGTGCGGAAGGTTTTCCCGATGGCAAACTGCTGCTGCGGGTTTTGGCTATCCCTGCGCTGATGGTCATCTCGACACTTTTGTTCGAGCCCGCAGGATTTGCCATTTCAATTTTCATTCTCACCTTCGGAACGGCGCTGGTTTTCGGCGCATCGTTAAAAATGTCGCTGATCGGTGGTGTTGGCCATGCAGCGCTGTGGTGGGTCATTTTCTCCTATCTTCTGGAAGTCTATCTGCCTGCCGGCGCGTGGCTTGGCTGAGCAAAGACCTGAACCGGAAAGGAATTTCACATGAGTTTCGATTATCTCTGGCAAGGCTTTGCTGTGGCACTGACCGGGCAGAACCTGCTGATCGGCTTTATCGGCTGCTTCATCGGCACACTGGTTGGTGCGCTGCCTGCCATCGGCCCAATCAATGGCATCGCGCTTCTGTTGCCGATTGCCTACACGATGGGGCTTCCGGCTGAAAGCACCATGATCCTTCTGGCATCCATCTATTGCGGTGCTGAATATGGCGGTCGTATCTCCTCGATCCTGCTGAACGTGCCCGGCGACGCCGGTGCGGTGATGACCGCGCTGGATGGCTATCCCATGGCCAAACAGGGCCGCGCTGGTGAAGCGCTGGCGCTGTCCGGCCTCTCCTCCTTTGTTGGCGGTATGTTTGGTGCTGTCGGTCTGGCATTGTTTGCACCGATGATGGCCGGTCTGGCGATTGGTTTTGGCCCTGCCGAATATTTCGTGCTGATGGTCTTCGCCTTTGCCACGCTAGGTTCCATGGTCGGCAGCCAGCCCGTCAAGACACTGATCGGCTGCACCCTCGGCCTCATGCTGGCAACCGTTGGTCTGGATGCTACATCGGGTGCCTACCGCTTCACCTTTGGCGAGGCCGAACTGGGCGACGGCATTGAGTTCGTAGTTCTCGTCATCGGCCTTTTCTCCATCTCCGAAGCTCTGATCATTCTGGAACACCAAGGGCGCGGCTTTACCGTGATCCGTGAACTGGGCCGCATGACTGCACGTATGAGTGACATCATAAAGTGCACTGGCACAACATTCAGAAGCTCTCTTATCGGCTTCATCGTCGGTGTTTTGCCGGGTACGGGTGCATCTGTTTCCAGCGCGATTTCCTATACCACTGAAAAGCGTCTTTCCGACACCGAAGGCACCTTCGGCAAGGGTGACGTGCGCGGCCTTGCAGCCCCGGAAGCCGCTAACAATGCCACCGCCTGCGGTGCATTTGTGCCGATGTTGACCCTGGGGGTTCCCGGCTCTGGCACCACTGCCGTCATGCTTGGCGCATTGATGCTCTATAACATCCAGCCGGGTCCGATGCTGCTCACCGAGCGCCCGGAAATCGTGGGTGGTCTTGTCGCGTCGCTGTTTGTTGGCAATTTGATCTTGCTGGCGCTCAACCTGCCGCTGGTCAATATTTTTGCCCGCGTTCTGACCGTGCCAAACTGGTTGCTGGTACCGGGCATTCTGGTGCTGTCAATTGTTGGCGTTTACTCCACCCACGCTTCGGTGTTTTCCATCTTCCTGATGCTGGGTATCGGCATGGCAGGCTGGCTGCTGCGAAAAGCCGGATTTGATATGGCACCAATCATTCTCGGCTTCGTTCTGGGCCGGGTGATGGAAGTCAATCTGCGCAACGCACTGGCCATCAGCGGTGGTGATGTCACTATTCTGTTCCAAAGCACGATCTGCAATATCCTGTGGGTCATGGCCATTGGCGTGGCACTCGTGCCAGTCTTCCTGTCGCGTCGCGCCAAACGCCGTATGAAAGCCGCTGCGGAAGCAGCATCTGCCGCCCCGCAATAAAGCGACAATAGAAATAAGAAAGGCCGGGAAACGTCCCGGCCTTTTTCATATCAGCATTCCACCACATTGACGGCGAGACCACCCAGTGAAGTCTCTTTATATTTTTCACTCATATCATTGCCGGTCTGGCGCATGGTTTCAATGCAGGCGTCCAGCGGCACAAAATGGCTGCCATCGCCTTTGATGGCCAGCGAGGCGGCCGTTACGGCCTTCACGGCACCCAGCGCATTTCTCTCGATGCAGGGAACCTGAACAAGCCCGGCCACGGGATCACAGGTCATGCCAAGATGATGCTCAAGAGCAATTTCTGCGGCGTTTTCAATCTGCTCGGGGCTGCCCCCCATCACTGCGGCAAGTCCTGCCGCTGCCATGGCAGCAGCCGAGCCAACTTCGCCCTGACAGCCAACTTCGGCCCCCGAAATCGAAGCATTATGCTTGATGATGCCGCCAACGGCTGCTGCTGTCAGCAGATAATCGCGCACACCATCCTGATCCGCATCCGGGTGAAAATGCAGATAATAGCGAATGGTGGCCGGGATGACGCCCGCAGCACCATTGGTTGGGGCTGTAACCACCCTGCCGCCTGCGGCGTTTTCCTCATTCACCGCCATGGCATAAACGGAGAGCCAGTCATTGGCCAGCAGCGGATTCAGCCGGTTCGAGCGCCACTCATCCTGCAACTTGTCATGAATGGCGCGCGCGCGGCGCCTGACTTTCAATCCACCGGGCAAGATGCCCTCAACCCGCAAGCCACGATCAATACAGCCGCTCATGGCATCCCAGAGCCGATCAAGCCCGGCATTCAGCTCTTCACGGCTCATGGTGATCTCTTCATTGGCGCGCTTCATCTGCGCGATGGTCAGGCCAGAGGATTGCGCCATGGTCAGCATTTGCCGGGCACTGGCAAACGGATAGGGTATTTTCACTGTTTTTGGCGCCGAATTTTTGGTCTTTTGCACGGCTTCAAGCTCGGTATCCGTTACAACGAAACCGCCGCCGATGGAGTAGTAAATCGTTGTCAGCAGCAGACGGCCCTGCTTGTCGAAGGCTGAAAACCGCATACCGTTGGCATGGCCGGGCAAGGGTGTTTTCTTGTCCATCACCAGATCGGTGGCGGGATGAAAAGCATAAGCCGGATGGCCGGGAGGACAGACGGTTCCAGTCCGCTCCACCTCTGCAACAATGGTTTCCATGCGATCAGGATCAACCGTTGCCGGAGCCTCGCCCGTCAAGCCAATAATCACGGCGCGATCCGTGCCATGACCCACGCCGGTGTAGGCCAGCGAGCCATGCAGGCTGACTTTCAAGGCCGCCACCTCGGCCCCGGCAGGGCGTGGCCACTCATTGGAAAGAATAAGTTCAAGAAACCGGGTTGCAGCCGACATCGGCCCCATTGTGTGGGAGCTGGAAGGCCCGATGCCAATCTTGAAGACGTCAAACACAGAGAGAAACATGAAGAGCCTTTTTAAAATCACCGAAACGGGCTGGTTGTGTAAGCCTATCAGGCTTTGCGCGCTTTTTCACGATGAAGGATCGACATGTTATAGGGCCGGTGCGACATCCAGCCGATAACATAAAAACAGCGCGGCGTGTTTCAGCCGCGCTGTCGTCCCCCGCCCAAAAGCGGTTTGCATGAAGAACTCTCCCCCGAAAGCCTCATTTGACAGGTATAGAATAGCAAACACCCTTTCTCAACTGTTAACAGCGCTTGATTTTCATGAATGCCACCATATTGCTACGTGGTGATATGAAAAGATCAAAGCCCGATTCCGAAAGGCATGAGCCGTGATGACCAATCTTGACTATGCCGCCCTTGCGCTGTTTTGCCTGAGCTGGTTTTCCTTTGGCCTGCTGACCAGCGGGCGTATATCGCTGCCAAGACCAAGCCTGACAAAGGTGATGGCAGTGCGGCGGCGCATGTGGATTTTCAATGCCTTGAAGCGCGATCTTCGTATGATCGATACCCAGATCATGGCCGGATTGCAAAACGGCACGGCGTTTTTCGCATCCACCTCAATTATCGCCATTGGCGGCTGTTTTGCCATGCTGGGTGCGACAGATCGGGTTGATGCCGTTTTGCGCGATCTGCCATTCATTGGGGCTGGAGGCCGAGCGGCGTTTGAATTTAAAGTCTGCGGGTTGATTGCCGTTTTGGGCTATGCATTTTTCAAATTCGGCTGGTCCTATCGCCTGTTCAACTATTGCACAATTCTGTTTGGCTGCCTGCCGATGGCCGAAGAAGCACGCCGCAATCCGGTTTCTGCCAAGCGCGATGCCGAAACAGTGGTGGCCATCAACATCATTGCCGGGTTGAATTTCAACGCGGGTCTGCGGGCAATTTTCATGTCCATTGGCTATCTCGGCTGGTTTTTGAACGCCTATATGTTCATGTTAACGACCGTGTTTATTTTCGTCGTGCTGGTGCACCGGCAGTTTTTTTCCAACGCGCGTCTGGCCGTCATGCCGCAAATCGGCCCGGATGAGGTGGAAATTGCACCGGAAGACCATGAAAAAGACAGGATTCAAAGCTCTCCCAACCAGACATCGACTCTGATGTGACGACCGCAAAATCAAGGAATAAACGTGGGTTCTCAAATCACTCCAGAGCCGAAAAAGGCATCATTTCCCCGCATTGGCCTGCTCGATACTGCGCGCGGCCTTGCCCTTCTGGCCATGGCCTCCTATCACTTCACTTGGGATCTGGAGTTTTTTGGTTATATCGAGCAAGGCACTGCCGTCACCGGCCCATGGAAAATCTATGCCCGCTGCATTGCCTCCACGTTCCTGTTTCTGGTCGGCTTCAGCCTTGTTCTTGCCCATGCTGATGGCATTCGCTGGCGCTCCTTTGGCAAACGCTTTGCCCAGATTGCCATTGCGGCCGCGCTGATCTCGGTTGCCACCTATTTTGTCATGGGAGATGGCTGGATCTATTTTGGCATCCTGCACGGCATTGCGCTGATGAGCCTGTTTGCCTTGCCGTTTTTGCGGCTGCCTGTGGTCATCACTGGTCTTGCCGCCATTGCGTCTGTGGCTCTGCCGTTTTATGGCAAATCGCCGCTGTTTGACCACGCCTTCTTCTGGTGGCTTGGTCTTTCCGAGACCCTGCCGCGCTCCAATGATTACGTGCCACTGTTTCCCTGGTTTGGTGCTGTGCTGGCCGGTGTTGCGGTTGCAAGGCTTTCTGCACGATTTGGACTTCTTGAGCGGCTGGCGAACGTTGCAGCGGGGCCACGCCTGCTGGCGCTTGCGGGTCGCCACAGCATGGCCTTTTACCTCATTCACCAGCCGGTCCTGATCTCGCTGGTCTATCTGGCATCCATCATGGCACCGCCACCACCGCCCGATCGTGCGGCAGAATATCGCCGCAGTTGCCAGCAATCCTGCGTGGCAGGCGGCAGCCCTATCGGCTTTTGCACCAGCTTCTGTGGCTGCACACTGGATAAATTGCAGACTGGCAATCTATTGGAGCCGCTCCAGTCTGGCACAATCATAGCAACGCAAGATGACAGGGTCCTGAAGCTGGCACGGGAGTGTACGATCGCCAGCCAATAAAGGGTTCTCACATGAAATACCGTATGAAGCCGCTTAAATATCCATGGCCGCCGCTTCTTTATATCGGTGCCTGTGTTACTGCCTTGTTGCTTGATGATTATGTTGTGAATGCCCCTTTGATTGATCCGAAGGGGACTATTGCCTTGATAGCCGGTGCCATGATCGCCACCGGAGCGATTGCCATCAATGTTTGGGCCATCCAAACATGCATGTGGCATTATACGTCGCTCAATCCAAACCAATATCCCCGCCAGTTGATTATGGACGGGCCATATCGATACAGCCGCAATCCCATCTATCTCGGCTATACGCTGCTGATGGTGGCGGGCGGGCTGATACTGGGGAATGGTTGGCTGATGATCGCCGCACCCATTGCTGCAATACTGACCACGCTGATCGCCATACGTTACGAAGAATTGCAACTGCTCGTGCGTTTTGGCGTGGATTTCGAGCGTTATTGCCAGCGCACCCGCCGCTGGATTTGACTCTGGAGAAAAGGGGGTTGGGTCAGCTTATGATCCGACCCCAATTTCAACCAGACGGGTCAGGCAGGTCTCTTCCGCCTGATCAAGCTCGGCCAGAGTCTCATCAATATCCTTGCGCTTCTGGCGTAATTCGTCGCGCTTTTCATCAATGCGCGCCATCATCAGCTTCAACTGACCAATTTCACCCGGCGGCTGTTTATAGGCCTGAATGATTTCCCGAATTTCCGCAACCGTAAAGCCGATGCGGCGGGCGCGCAGAATCTCTTTCAGCATATGTCGGTCCGCGCCACGATAAACACGGGTGCGGCCCTTGCGTTCAGGTTGAAGCAAGCCCTCATCTTCGTAAAAGCGAAGTGTCCGAGTGGAAACGCCAAATTCGCGCGTCAACTCGGTGATGCTGTAAAATTTCTTCAAAGCCATGATATTCCGTGTCCGTCAGACGGTAAGCATATTAACTTTGACGTAAAAGTCAATTTTTTCTGTTTCGGTCCATCTGCTTTGCTTCGTCTGGTATGGGCCGCCCTATATCGAGAACCACCAGGTTGCCAGCCCGAGAAACGAAAAGAAGCCGGTAATATCGGTGACGGTGGTGACAAAAACTGCCGAGGACACGGCTGGATCGGCACCAATCTTGTCCAGCAACAGCGGAATGAGAATGCCCGCCACGGCCGCCGCCAACATGTTGATCAGCATGGCCGACGCAATAATACCGCCAATATTGACATCATGGAACCAAAAACCGGCAATAACCCCGATGAGAAGACCAAAAACAAGACCATTGACCAATCCCACACCGGCTTCACGGCGCACAACCCGCCAGGCATTGTGAATATCGAGATTGCGGGTTGCCAGCGCACGCACGGTCACGGTCATGGTCTGCGACCCGGCATTGCCGCCCATGCCGGCCACAATTGGCATCAGCACAGCCAGCGCCACGATCTGCTGAATGGTGGCCTCGAACAGGGAAATCACCGAGGCTGCCAGAAAGGCCGTCAGCAGATTGACCAAAAGCCACGGCACACGGGAGCGTGAGGTTTCAGGAATGCTGTCTGACAGTTCTTCGTCGCCCACGCCGCCGAGGCGCATCAGGTCTTCCTCTGCCTCTTCCTGAATCACGTCCACCACGTCATCGATGGTCAAAACACCTACCAGACGCCCGCTCTCGTCCACAACGGCGGCGGACAGAAGGTCGTATTGCTCAAACACCTGCGCCGCCTCTTCCTGGTCCATTTCGGCCGGAATCGGATGGTTGGTGTCGCGCATGATGGCTTCAATTTTTTCCAGACGCTTGGTGCGCAGGATGCGGTCCAGATTGACCACGCCCATCAGCTTGAATGTCGGATCAATCACAAAGATCTGGGTGAAATTCTCCGGCAATTCCTCTTCGTCGCGCATATAATCGATGGTTTGGCCCACCGTCCAGAAAGGTGGCACGGCGACAAACTCGGTCTGCATACGACGACCGGCCGAGCTTTCCGGGTAATCCAGCGCCCGGCGCAATCTGACCCGCTCCGTGAAGGGCAATTGCGCCAGAATCTCATCTCGATCTTCCTGATCAAGATCTTCCAGAATGTAGACCGCGTCGTCTGAATCGATCTCACCAATACCCGCCGCAATCTGCTCGTTGGGCATCTGATCGACGATCTGCATACGGATGGATTCATCCACCTCGGTCAGCGCGGTCATGTCGAAATCATCACCCAGCAGGGTAATCATAGGCAGGCGCTGATCCGGATGGATGGCTTCAATCAGATGACCAAGCTCGGATTCATGCAGCTTGGCCACATGTTCGCGCAAAAACAGCACATCCCGATCCGCAATGGCGGCACCCACAAGCGCCAGAAAGTCACTGCGGATCGAGCCATCCTCATCATAAATATCGGCCGTCTCGCCACCACGAGACTGTCCGGGCCGCACCTGCTCATCAATGTCGGTCATGGCTTGGCTCCCGGTTTGCCAGAATCGGAGAAAGAGTGACCCTTACACCCATATCCAAAACTCATTGACATAAAATGGCAAAACCAGAAAAAACCATAAAAACGCAGATCAGCCCAAGCAGCCAGGCCCGGTCGATCAGCGCAAGTCCGACCACAATATCGCTGGCACCAATGGCACGGCGGCCCGCCGCATTCATCATCGGCTCGCTCACCTTTTGACCAGCATAAACCCGTGGTCCTGCCAGCGCCACATCCAAAGCGCCCGCCGCCGCTGCTTCCGGCCAGCCGGAATTGGGCGAGCGGTGCAAATCATGGTCGCGCATCATCACTGAAAAACAGCGCCGGGCCGCAACACAACCGCCGCAGACCCATGCGCCGCCCACAATCAGCAGGCCCGACAGCCGCGCGGCTGGCCAATTGGCCAGATCATCCAGCCGGGCCGCAGCCCAGCCGAAATGCAGATAGGTTTCGGATTTATGGCCAATCATTGAGTCAGCCGTATTCAGCATTTTATAGGCAAGCAGACCCGGCAGACCCAAAACCGCATACCAGAAGGCGGGCGCCACCACGCCATCGGCAAAATTTTCCGACAGGCTTTCCAGTGCGGCCCGTGTAACACCCGCTTCATTCAAGGTGGTCGGGTCGCGGCCTACAATCATCGCAACGGCTTTGCGTCCACCCGCAAGCCCTTCCATCCGCAAGCCCGTGGCCACAGCGCGCACATGGTCGAGCAGGCTTTTCTGCGCCAGAAACACCGCAGTCACCACCACTTCAAGCGCAAAGCCAAAAGGTCCAAGCGCAACGAAGACGTGATGCAACACGGCACCAGCACAGGCACTGATGAGCAACAGCGCAGAGATGGAGATGGCGCCCAACACCCGCCGCAATCCATCGGCCAAAAACGGCCGGTTCAGCAGCCGGTCAAAAAAGGAAATGCCCGTGCCAAACACCACAACCGGATGCGGCAGGCGCGACCACAGCCATGACGGATCGCCCACCAGCCGATCCAGCAGCAGCGCCAGCAACAGAAGGAGCAAATGGCTTTCCATCAACACAAAGCCTCACCGCTCAATATGCAAAAATGACTGCAAAGAACGCGCCAACCGCTGATCACCGCCCTGATCTGCCGTGAGGCCAATGCGAATCCAGCTTGGCGCGTAATCGAAAATCCGGGTGAGGATATGGTCGCGGCACAGATGCTCATGCAACGCCTGCGCATCCTCAATCTCCACCAGAGAAAACAGCGGTGTGCCGCCCCTCAGCGTGAGACCAGCCTTTTGCAAAACGCCATCAAGTGCGGTTTTGCGCGCCGCAATCTGCTGCCGGATTGAGACGCTATCGCCGCGCAAAAGTGCAGACGCCAGCGCAAGTGCCGGACCGGAGACAGCCCATGGACCAAGTCCGTCTGCAAACTGGTTGAGGATGGCGTTGTTGGCCATGACAAAGCCTAGCCGCACACCAGCCATGCCGAAGAATTTTCCAAAAGACCGGAAGATGACGAGATTATCGTGCTGCTCAAGTCTGGATGCCAAAGACAGTTCAGGCTGACAATCGCCAAAGGCTTCATCCACCACCAGCACCCCGCCCCAGCTTTGCATCCGCGCTGCAACGCCCTGCAAAACATCGGGTGCAAAGCATTGCCCGGTCGGGTTATTCGGATTGACCACCACCACAAGCCCGTGTTCGGCACCAATGTCAGCCAGATCACGGAGGCAATCCACCGGCAGCCCGGCAAGAGCCAGACTGCGGGCATATTCTCCGTAGGTTGGTGACAGGATGGCGGCTCTTTTGCCGCTCTCAATCAGCCTTGGCAAAAGCTGGATTGCCGATTGCGTTCCCGGAACCAGTAAGGGCAAAACAGCACCACTGCCGTAAAAATCCCGCGCAGCAAGGCGGGCATCGTCCTCACGCTCACGATCAGGCAGGCGGTGCCAGAGACGTGGCTCAACCGGCGGCAGTGCGGGTGGGCAAGGGTTGATGCCGGTGGATAGGTCCAGCCAGTCTTGCACCTGCCCACCAAAACGGGCAGCGGCGGCGGCCAGACCACCACCATGCGCAATCGGTCCCAGCGTCATGCGCGCTCACCCATCACGTCGATGATATGCATGTAAGAGCCAGCCACGGTTCCTCGCCGAAGACCAACGCCCCCCAGATTCTCACCCAAAGCATCCTGCGCTTCAAACAGGCGTTCGGCACCGCCTTCAAACACGGCCGTCGAATAATGAAACTCATGCCCGGTCATTGCCTGTGCAAAAAAATCACGCCCAATTGGCATAAGCCGCCGATAGCCAAGATGGCGCTTGCGCACGGCAAAACTGGTTTTTAGCGGCAGCAGGCCCACCATGGCGTGATCGGTGCCCTGGGCATCGGTCAGACAATCACCAAGCGCCATATAGCCACCGCATTCGCCATAGATTTTCACAGCCCTCTCTGCCGCGCCCACCATTGCTGCGCGAAAATGTGTGGCATTGGCAAGGATCCCGGCGTGCAGCTCGGGATAGCCGCCCGGCAGATAAATTGCGTCGGCATAGACATCTGGTGCTTCATTGGCCAGCGGCGAGAAAAATGAAATCTCGGCCCCCCGCCTGCGCCAGCCGAGCAACATATGATCGTAGCAAAATGCAAAGGCCCTGTCTCTGGCAACGGCGATACGCCCCCCAAGGGGTGGCAGCCGGACAATATTGGCATCCGATTGCCGATCCGGGCTGCGCGACATGGCCCGGACAATGGCATCAAGGTCGCATCCCTTGGCAACGGCTGCGGCAGCACGGTCGATAAAGCCATCCAGATCAGCGTTTTCTGCGGCCTGCACCAGACCCAGATGGCGTTCGGGCAATGTCAATGCAGCATCGGTGCGGATCACACCCAGCACCGGCATTCGCACAGCGTCGAGCGCCTGACGCAACATGGCCTCGTGCCGGTCACTGCCGACACGATTGAGAATGGTGCCAACCACCAGCACGCCGGGGCGAAAATCGGCAAAGCCCTTCACAAGCGCTGCAATGGAATGGGAGGTTCTTGCACAATCCACCACCAGCACCACGGAGAGACCCAGCATGGCGGCCAGATCGGCAGCGGAGCCAGTGCCATCGGCTGCGCCATCAAACAGGCCCATCATCGCTTCAATCACCAGCTTGCGCCCGCCGCTACGATGCAAGGCGGCATTGGCAAGGATCAACTCTGGCCGCATGGCCCATGGGTCAAAATTCAGGCAGGTCTCGCCGCTCGCAGCGGCATGAAAGGCCGGGTCGATATAATCCGGCCCGGCCTTGCCGGGTGCAAGCGCATGGCCCGCCTGTTTCAAGGCCCGCAAAAGCCCAAGCGTGATGGTGGTTTTGCCAGAGCCAGACGCTGGAGCGGCAATGAGAAGCCCACTCATGCAGAATCTCCCGTCATGCGATTTGCAAATGGATCGGCCTTCAACACCCGGCCCGACAGCGCCCCCAACCAGTCCAGCGAGGCCCGCAACCGCACCACCTGCCCGATCACCACAATGGCTGGCGGCTCAATGCCTTGTTCATGCATGGCAGATTCTGCCTCTGCCAATGTGGTCTCCAGCACCCGCTGTTTGCTGGTGGAGGCATCACAGACGAAGGCCAAAGGCTCATCGCCACGGCGGCCAGCCGCCATCAATTGCTGGCTGATATGGCCAATGTGTTTCATGGCCATATACATCACAATCACCGGCGAGCCTTTGGCAATTGCCTTCCAATCGATCTGATCCGGCACTGAGCCGGATGAATCATGGCCGGTCAGAAATGTTACCGCATGATTGACCTCCCGGTGCGTCACCGGAATGCCCGCATAGGCCAACCCACCAACACCTGCCGTAACACCGGGCACAATGCGAAAGGGGACTCCATGCTCAATCAGCATCAAGGCTTCCTCTCCGCCACGGCCAAACACGAAAGGGTCGCCGCCTTTCAGCCGCAGCACTCTTTTGCCGTCCTTGGCCAGCTCCACCAGACGCAGCGAAATATCGCGCTGTCTGGCTGAAGGCTTGCCGCCGCGCTTGCCAGCATATTCAACCGTTGCATCTTGGCGGGCAAAGGCAAGGCACGCGCTATCGACCAGAGCATCATGCACAATCACATCCGCCTGACGCAATGCATGAACGGCAAGCAGCGTCAAAAGACCGGGATCACCCGGCCCCGCCCCGGCCAGCCACACATGCCCCGGCGAAAGCGCTGGCAATTGCTTGAAAATATCGTCCATCATGGTTCAAGCTCTATGCTTCAACGCCCAAAAATGCAATCGCGGCAAACACCTTCCCCCGGCGTGAATGCTTGATTATAAAGAGCTATGACCGATCCCGCACCGCCCCATCAAAAGCCGGAGAAACCCGCCCTGCGCAAGCCGCAAGGGCCGCTTCGCACCGGCTGGACCACAGGGGCCTGTGCCACGGCCGCCACCAAGGCCGCCCTCACCGCATTGTTCAGCGGCACCTTTCCCGATCCTGTCAGTATCCGGCTGCCCGGCGGGCAAGAGCCAGCCTTTGCCTTGGCGCGCGAAGACCATGGCGATGGCTGGGCCATGGCAGGCATTGTCAAAGATGCCGGTGATGATCCTGATGTAACCCATGGCGCGACGGTGATCTCCACCGTGCGCCTGCTGCCCGCAGGCTGTGGCATCCGCTTTGTTGCGGGCGATGGCGTTGGCACCGTGACCAAACCCGGCCTGCCTCTGGCCATTGGCGAGGCTGCCATCAACCCCGTGCCCAGAGCCATGATGGTGGCCGAGGTTGAGGCGCTGACAGCCGTTCACGCGGTGCCCGCAGATGTTGAAATCACCATTTCCATTCCCGGTGGGGATGAGATAGCCCTGAAAACATGGAACCCACGGCTCGGTATCATCGGCGGCCTCTCCATACTGGGCACCACCGGCGTTGTACATCCGTTTTCATGCGCGGCATGGATTCACTCCATCCATCGCGGCATTGATGTGGCGCGGGCCATGGGCATAACCCATGTGCTGGGCGCCACCGGCTCTACCTCTGAAAAAACAGCCCGTGAGCTTTATGGATTGCCCGATCAGGCCCTGCTGGACATGGGCGATTTTGCCGGCGGATTGTTGAAATATCTACGTCAACATCCGGTGCCCCGCCTGACAATTGCGGGCGGCTTTGCCAAAATGAGCAAGCTGGCGCAAGGTGCGCTGGATCTGCACTCATCACGAAGTCAGATAGATAATTTATTCATGGAATCAATGTTTTGTGATGATATTTTAAATCAAAATATTATAAACAGGATTCAAAATGCAAACACCGCTCTTGAAATCCTTGAAATATCACAGGAAATTGGCTTTCATCTTGCCCAGCCCATTGCTGATCTGGCCTTGAAAACGGCAGTAAAGACCTTGCAAGGGGCCGATGTGGCGGTCGACATTATCATCACCGATCGAAAGGGCGAAATTCTTGCCCGAGCAAGCTGACAGAATCCTTATTCTTGGCGGCACAGCGCAGGCCGCTAAAGCCTGTCAGAAAACAGGAACGAGCTGGGGTTGCCGGTGGTTATGATCGGACGCAAACCATCCGAAACGGGAGATCCAAAGATATAATCACACCACAATCACAGCGGTAAAACCCGCTTGAGATTGATGACGGGGGCTTTGTGGCCGATGGTTCGCTTCAACTGTGTGTGTACGACTTTGCCGGATACCGGCCAATATTCCAGCTTGCAGCCCAAGGGGCCACCGAATTTCTGTTCGGTTACGGTAATGCGCTTTTCGGCGAGAAACTTCAAAGCGAAAATGGCATTTTTCTCGCCAACATTATAATAAGAATTACAAGGACTTGCCCCACCAAAAAGCTTGGCCTCCAGACGATGGAGCTTCGCGCCTCTCGATAACAACTCATCGATAAGCACATTCATCAGATAGAAGCCGTAACGGGAAGGATCACCGACCACAGGCACCCGCGACGTGGTTGGTCCCGGCAAAACGAAATGATTCATGCCGCCAATGCCGAGCTGCGGATCACGAATACAGGCCGCAACACAGGAACCAAGCACCGTGGTGATCACCACATCAGGATCATCAGCCACCGCATATTCGCCCTGAGAAATAGACACGCGCTGTAACGCCCGCCCTTCCCTCGTGCCAACATCGGTATCCCAGTTCAAAGCCATATCGATTTGCGTCCCATCGGCGGTAAATTTAAGCCTACCACATCATTTGTAAGAATAATACAATAATTGCATATACAAAATTTGTTCACGATTGATTCGCGTTCAATCTGTAAAAGCGATTCACCCATAAATACAAAAGGACAAATGCCGCACACCTACAGCATGTCGCGTTTTATTGCCCTCAATAAAACGATAACGTACATGCGAAAAAGAAAGAACTAAAGCCTGTCGCAGTGAATCCTATTCACTGCGACAGGCTTTAGTATGAGTGCACGGCAATTCATAGGGTGCGGTCAATAACGCCCATGAATTGTTATGTCAATGGTTTACACTGAAACAAACCATGGTTATCCACAACCTTAATTATATTTCCTTTACAGATACAATCGTGTCGTGGATCAGCCTGAGCACGGCATCAGCATCAATCTCCACGCACGCATTCTGGCTGGGCAGATTGTCCCAGTCGCTGGGACCAAAGCCCATATGATCCGGTTTTTGAATGGTCTGGCCATCGGCAAGCCCACCACAAATCACGCGCATGGCACCGCTGCGGGTTTTGAACAGCTCCGGTGCCACAACATAGGCGCAGGCGCAAGCGTCATGCACCACCATGCCATCGGGCACACGGCTCTCATAAAACTTGATGTAAAACTGTGACAGATCAAACAACAGCTCCGCCCGCTTTCCGGCGGCATCCCGAATATCGGCCAATTGCTGCCGGGTCATTACGGTTTTGGTGGTGACATCCAGCCCCACCACCACAACCGGCCAGAGGGCGGTGAACACAATGTCTGCCGCTTCCGGGTCGCCATGAATATTGGCCTCGGCAGCGGGCGTGACATTGCCATTCACATCAAAGGCACCGCCCATGATGACCACGTCCTTGACCAGAGAAACAATCTCCGGGTCTTCCTTCAGGGCATTGGCAAGGTTGGTCATTCGGCCAACCGCCACCAGCGTTACCTCGCCGGGATGGGCGCGAATGGTATCGACAATAAACCTGTGCGCCGGGCGCGGGTCGAGCGGCACATCCACCACATCCGGCACGCCAATATTGCCCAGACCATCATCACCGTGAATGAATTTGGGTGGTTCGTGGCTGACGCGATGGGGAATGAAGGTTTCGCCAGCGCCGCGCGCCACAGGGGCTGCAATGTTCCACTCCCGCTTCAGATACAGCGCATTGCGGGTGGTGGTTTCAATCGTTGCATTGCCAAACACCGTGGTAATGCCCAAAAGATCAATCTCTGAATGATGATGCAGGAAAAGCAGTGCCATGGCATCATCAACGCCGGGGTCTGTGTCAAAAATAACCTTGTGCATGGCTCAATCCTTCATCTCTTTATGGCCCAACGATAGCATGGATACCGCGCTTAACTCACCTTCTTTTTCTTGCCCACGTTGCGCAGAACGTGAGAAAAATCAGAATTGTAAAGATCGCTATCACGAAACTCCACAGAGCCAAACACCTTGCCCACCATGATCAGCGCAGTGCGGGTAATCTTGGCTTTGCGCACTTCTTCGGCCATGTCTTTCAGCGTGGTGCGAATGAACAGCTCATCCGGCCATGTGGCGCGATAGGCAATCACCACCGGGCAATCCTCGCCGTAATAGGGCGTCAAAACCTCGCGGATATGGGCCAGATTGCGGATCGACAGGTGGATGGCAAGCGTTGCGCGTGACTTGCCCAAAATCTCCAGCGTTTCAAATTCCGGCATAGAGGATGCCTTCATTTCCGTGCGGGTGATGATGACCGTCTGGGCAATTTCCGGCAGTGTCAGCTCGGTTTTCAGCCGCGCTGCCGTTGCGGCAAACGCGGGCACGCCCGGCACCACATCATAGGGAATATTGAGCGCATCCAGCCTGCGCATCTGCTCGGCCACCGCGCCATAAATGGCCGGATCGCCGGAATGCACCCGCGCCACATCAAGCCCCTTGGCATGGGCGGATTCAATCTCGGCAATAATCTCATCAAGATGCATCGGGGCGGTGTCTTTGACCAAAGAATCTTGTGGGGCAGCCTTGACGATGTCTTCCGGCACCAGCGAACCAGCATAGAGGCAGACCGGGCAACGCTCAATCAACCGCAGACCGCGCACCGTGATCAAATCCGGCGCACCGGGGCCGGCACCAATGAAATAAACGGTCATGACTGCGCTTCCTTCTGCATTGCGGTATCTGCCTTGCCGGAATACCCGCGCGGCGTATAAACCCATGTTTTGCCATCGCCGGTGGTCACGGTGCGGCTCTCGGAAGAGCCAACCACCACAACGGTCAGCATATCCACATCATCAACATTCAAAGCTTTGAGCGGAACAGTCCGCACCAGCTCGCCGGGACGGCCAAGATTGGTGGCAAGGATCACTGGCGTATCACCCGGTCGATATTTTAACAGCTCATCACGAGCATAGGCCAGTTGTGTGCGGCGTTTCATCGAGACGGGATTGTAGAAGGCAATGACAAAATCACCCTCACCTGCCGCTTTCACCCGGCGCTGAATATGCTCCCACGGCGTCAAAAGATCGGAGAGTGAAATGGTGCAAAAATCATGACCCAGCGGCGCGCCAATGCGGGCGGCAGCGCCTTGCAGCGCCGAAATTCCGGGCGAGACCTGCACTTCAATCCGCTGTGCCGCATCGCTGATACCGCCCTTGTCGAACAGCTCGAATACCAGCGTCGCCATGGCATAAATGCCCGCATCGCCGGAGCAGACCAGCGCTACGGTTTTGCCCTGCCCTGCCAGTTCCATGGCATGGACCACACGGGCCTCTTCCTTGCCAAGGTCAAAATCATGCCGCGCCTTGTTGGCCGCCAATGGTCCCAGCAAGTCGAGATAGAGCGAATAGCCCACCAGATCGGTCGAGGCGGAAACCATGGCGGAGACTTCTGGCGAGCGCCAACCGTCTGATCCCGGACCAATGCCGACCACGAACAGCTTTCCACGAGCGCGGCCAAGGTGTTGCGGATCAATGACATGGGGACTGCGGCCAATAGCGGCCGTCACACCCTTGGTTTTCATCTTCGGCAAGGCCAGCACGCCATCCGCACCGACGCTGGCAAGGGCGGCCCCTTCGGCCACTCCATGGCAGCCCACTTCGGCAAACACCACGTCTGACGGGTTTTGCAACCGGGCAGCTTCCTGTTCCAGCCGTTCGGCTGTGAAAAACCGGGCTGGCACGCCAAAATGCGCCGCCACCGCATGAATTGCCGTTTCATCGGCCTTCACACCAATGGATGCAATGGCGGCAAGGCTCTGCGCTGCAAAGCCGCTTTGCTCCAGAGCCGTCTCTGCCAGTGCAATGGCCTCGTCAATGGAAGCATGGCGCTCGCAGCCCATGCCGAGAACCAGTGTTTTGGGATGGTAAACCAGCTCCAGCGGCCCCGGCAGTTTCCGCTCATGGGTCACGGTCAAGGTCACACGGCCATCGTCTGCGAAAGGAAGACGCGAATTTGTCAGCCAATCCGCGCTTCCCGCCAGTCTGGCTGATGCGCCAGCGACCAGCTCGGCCATGACGGCTTTTGCCTGTTCTGGGTTGGCCAATTTATAGCCTTCCGGTGGGGCATCCAGCGCCACACCAAAGCGCAAATCTCCGGCTGTGGTGATCGCCGCATGGGCCTGCAAAGCCGCAGCAATCGTCCTCGCCAGATCATTGGCACCATGGTGCCCGCCCAACAGCGGCACAACGGAGGCAGCATCCTCCGACACACACAGCACTGGCGGCTCGGACTGCTTGTCATTCAGCAGCGGTGCCAAAAGGCGGATCAGAGCACCAGAGGCCATGATGGCAACGATAGGACGCCCATCTGCAAACAATGCCCGGATATGAGCTTTCACATCATCAAAGGCGCAATCCGCAGCCTCAACACGGGTGCTTGCGCCATGCACCTCGCCGCCAACGGCATTGGCAATGGTGCGCGCCAGCGTCAACGCAGTTGGCATCAGCACAACAATGGCAGGTGTTTTTTGAGCAGTCATAGCGGTCTTTCCGGCTGCCGTGCTGCGCCATTGGCCCAGCCTTCTGCACCCTTGTAGATCAGGATCATTGAAAAATAAGGCGCGTCATTTTCCGCCACCTCAGCCAGCGGCAAGACCCGCTGATTGGCAAGTGATACACGCTCCACATATCCGGCATGGTCTGTCAGCCCCATGGCCTCAATCAACGCTCGAATACGGGCAAAATGCCGCCCAAGCTTGATGATGGCAATTGCGGAGGCATTTTCTATCCGCGTCTGAAGATCGACATCCGCCAGCGGCCCCGGCAGCACAGTCAACACATCATTGCGGGCCGCAAGCGGGCGACCATAGGCAGCGGCGGCGGCCATCATCGATGACACGCCCGGCACCACCTCTGTGGGATAGCGATGCGCCAGCCGCTCAAACAGATACATGAAGGAGCCATAAAAGAACGGATCGCCCTCGCACAACACCGCAACATCCGAGCCAGCATCGAGATGATGCGATAAGGTCACGGCAGCGGCATCATAAATATCCTGTGCTGGAAACCGCTCAACCCGCATGGGAACAATCATCGGCACTTCCAGCTGATCGGCCCGCAAGTAAGGTGCGGCAATCTGCCGGGCAAAACTTGGCCCGGTATCCGGCGCCGGATAGGCAATCACCGGCACTGATGTCAAAATACGGTGCGCTTTCAGCGTGATCAATTCCGGGTCGCCGGGACCAAGGCCAAGGCCGTAGAGTTTGCCTGTCACTTCACCACACTCCACATCGTCACCGGCATCAGCGATTTCCACCCGCAGAACCGCCCGACGGGGGCCGCCCGCGACACCGAAATCCGGCTCATCTCACCGCCGTGCTGGCTGCGCAATGTCACAAGCACCGCCTCGCCCTCCAGCGTCACGGCATTGGTCACCAGCCGCCCACCGGGCTTTAAAGCCTGCCAGCAGGCCGCAAACAATCCATCGGTGGTCACGCCACCGCCAATGAAAATCACATCCGGCGGCTCAAGGCCGGTCAATCCTTCTGGAGCCTCCGCCGCCACAATCTCCAGATCAGCCACGCCAAGGGTGTCGGCATTGTCGCGCATCATCGCCACGCGCTCAGGCTTGGGTTCAATGGCAATGGCCCGCGTGCCCATGCCGGTGCGCAACCATTCAATGGCGATAGAGCCGCAGCCCGCACCGACATCCCACAGCAGCGCATTGGGAAAAGGTGAAAGCTGCGCTAATGTGACAGCACGAACCTCGCGCTTGGTCAGCTGCCCATCGTGGCGAAAGGCATCATCCGGCAGGCCCGGTATGGGTGACAGCAAGGGGCCATCACTGGCACAATCAATCGCCAAAGTATTGAAATCGCTCAATTCGATAGTCAGAGCCAACAGCTCTTCCGCGGTGTGATGCAGCACCCGCTCAGCCTCACCCCCCATATGCTCCAGCACATGCAAAATCGACGCACCAAAGCCGCGCTTGACCAAAGCAGTGGCCACATCCCGCACCGTTTGCGCATCCGATGTCAGCGCCAGAATGCGCGCACCGGGCAAAACATGACGATTGAGATGGCTAACAGGCCTGCCATGCAGCGAAATCTGCGCCACCGCCTGCAAAGGCCAGCCCAGCCGCGCCGCTGCCAGCGAAAACGCCGAGGGTGACGGCAGAACCCGCATTTCGCCAGCCTCAACATAGCGCCGCAAGGTGGCACCAATGCCAAAATGCATCGGATCGCCCGTGGCCAGCACTGTCACCGGAGAGCCGCGCAATTTCAAAATTTCGTCCAGCGTTGGCCGAAAACCGGCACCCCAGGTCAAAATCCGGGTGACATGAGGGATTGCTCCACGAATGCTGTTTTCCAGCCGCTCACCCACCACCAGCACCTGCGCCTGTTGCAGATGCGCAAGCTGAGGCGATGTCAGGCTCTGCAAGCCGTTACCACCAATGCCGATGATGGTCAGCCACGGCTCAGTCATTGGTGCCAAGCCCTCCTGCCAGAGCGTTCACAGCCGCCGATGCCATAGCAGACCCGCCGCGACGGCCCTGCACCGATATAAAAGGAACACCACGGCTGTTGGCCGCAAGCTCTGCCTTGCTTTCCGCAGCACCGACAAAGCCAACGGGAAAACCGAGAATCAGCGCGGGCTTTACAGCGCCCTGATCCAGCAATTCCAGCAGACGAAACAGGGCGGTTGGCGCATTGCCAATGGCAATGACAGCGCCTTCCATCTGGCTTGCCCACAGGTCCACCTGTGCCGCCGAGCGGGTGTTGCGATTCCATGCCGCAAGCGGTCTCACCCGCACATCATTGAGCAGGCAGATCACGTCGTTGCCAGCAGGCAGCAGGCGGCTGATAATGCCATGCCGCACCATTTCAGCATCACAGAAAATTTTGGCACCCGCCGCCAACGCTTGCGCGCCAGCCTCAAACGCCCCTTCGGAAAACACAATATCATCTGCCAGATCAACCATGCCGCAAGCATGAATCAACCGAATGGCCAAGGGCTGCATGGCAAGCGGAAAGCGGGCCAGATTGGCCTCGCGCCGGATGGTTTCAAATGATTGGCGATAAATCTCAGAGGGGTCACGGATATAATCGAGAGGCGCTGGTAACGCGCCATGCTCCTGCCCGCCCTCGGCCTCCAATATCAAGTTTTCGTGCCCGATCCCCAAAACCCAACCCTCTTCTTTCAACGCAGTGCCCAGCTGCGCATCATTCAATGTCAGCGGGCGTGCAAACAGCACACCCAACACGCCTGCGGCATCAAATCGCGCAAACTCTTCAGCAACGCGACGCACCTGCGCTGCGTCTTTAACATCCCCTTCCGTCAATGCCACCTCAAACAGCGAGGGATAGATCTCTGCCAGCACCACCGGCTGCTGGAAAGCGGTGGAAAACCCGGTTTCAAATGGCCAGACAGCGATCTTGTTCCGATCAGGATGCTGATCGAGAAAGGCAGACAGACGGGCAATGCCCAGCAGGCTCTGGCTGCCAACAGACCCGGCATAGGCCAATTGCCACACCGATTTTGCGCCTTTGGCATGATGTTCTGATTGGCGAAAAGCCAAAGGTGGAGTGGTTGGAGCGGCGGGTTTTGTCTCACTCAGGTGCTCGAGCACAAGCTTTTGCGGCCTGCCCCAAAAACGCGCGCCATCGCTGAAATAATCGCGATTCCAGCTCGCCGCAATTTCAAAACGGTTGTTGGTATTGTCCGGCCCATCCTGCACTCGCAACGCAATGGCCCGCCACAGCGCTTGCCAGTCTGCTTTGCCTGTGAGCCGCTCTGCCGTGCCTGCCGGATAGCCAAAGGCAAAGTCAAACCCGGCCAGCAGCCGCTTTCCCGCATTCAGCGCATCCCGGACCACCTGCTCAAACCTTGCCATAAAGGCTGCACGGGTCGGAAAGTTCTCCAGCCACAGGATGGTGAACCCTGCCTCGCCCTGTTCGGCGAGGCAGGCCCAGATGGAGTTTTTACCCGTCACGGGCTTGCTGGCTCCAGACCAGTCGACAATCAGGAAGCGGTCAAACAGCAATTAGGTCTTCTTCATCGATTTTGGCCCCAATGGATGATCGGCATGGGGATAAGGCGCGTGAGTATGGCTGTGTCCATGATCATGCGCATGTCCATGATGATGATCATGGTGGCCATGGCCATGACTGTGATCATGATCATGATTGTGATTGTGATCATGCCCGCAGCCACAGTCTGGTCCATGCTCATGAGTATGCGCCTTGCCGCTGGATGGCGCATTCATCACCGCCACCAGTTCAGCATCGGGGCTGGCATTCAAGAGATGCCCATATTTGCCGCCGAGCGTGGTGGACGCCGCATAATCAAACACGGGCTCCAATGGCCCCGGCTCCGCGTGGGAATGCAGGGGCGTGAAGGGCAATCCGTGTTGTTGACAGAACGCCTCATCCCGACAGGAGGCATCGCAATCACCCTTGCACGGACAGTTTTCCAGTCCGCCGCCAATGCCTTCCACGTGATGGTGATGGCTTTCCTGCGGCTGGCCAATATCGGCTTCAAAGCCCAGAACCTGCTCACGATATTTGCACATCTGACAGTTCATCACGGCAGCACCTTCAAGGATTTCCTTGACGCGATCCTGAAAGGCATCCAGCACCAGCGGATGATCATTGAGGTAGCTGGCCTTGACGAATTGAATATCGGGATGGCGCGCCGCCACCTCATCGGTATAGCTATAAATGCGCTTGACCAGCACACCCGTGAACAGAAAATACGGAAACACGATAATGCGCTTGTAGCCCAGCTTGGCCGCGTGGCTCAGGCCCGGCTCCACCAGCGGAAAGGTCACGCCGGAATAACAGGTTTCGCCCCAGCCAAACCCCATGCCTTCCCACAGCATCCGCATCACTTTGGTGGCATTGGAGTTGGCATCCGGGTCAGACGAGCCACGGCCCACCACCATCAGCAGCGTGTCATGCTTATCCACCACGCCCAGCGTGGCATTGGCTTCATCAACGGCGGCCTGAATCCGATCGCCAGCAGCACGGATCATTTTCAGATCAATGCCCAGTTCGCGGCCATAATTGATCACCATGCCGGGATTTTGTGCCTGATAGGTATTGAGCACGGAGGGAATATCATTCTTGGCGTGGCCAGCTGCAAACAACATGCCCGGAACGGCCAGAACACGGGTCACACCCTGTTCACGCAAGGCATCAAGCCCTGCCGAAATCACCGGATTGCAAAACTCCAGATAGCCGTATTCCACCGGCATATCGGGATTGCGCGCCCGCAAACCTTCGGCAATGACCGCAAATTCGCGCGCCGCATTCTGGTTACGGCTGCCGTGTCCACAGACCATGATTCCGAGTTTTTCTGCCATGAGATAAGGCCTCCATGCTTCGTTTCATTGTGCATGTACGAAGCGCCGAAGCAGCCATTTTCGGGCAGCTCCAATGGCCTTTGGGACAGCTCCGGAATTGGCCCCCTGTTTGGGTCAGCCGCACCGGACTATTTCCAGCCTGTCGAACAGGCGCCGTCGCACATATTGGCGACAGGAATAGCGAAGGCGGGCTGCCGGGTCAAACCGGAATTTGATCATGACAGCGGTTGCAGTTGCCCCTCTGTTCGGGCATGGATGCGTAACACTCCTCCCTATCGGATTCCCCCTGATGACCGAACTTGCCCTGCATACGCTTGCATTCCTGTTTCTGGCTGCCTTCATTGCCGGATTTATCGACTCGATCGCAGGCGGTGGTGGCCTGATTACCATTCCCGCCATGCTGATTGCCGGCATTCCACCGCTTGAGTCGCTTGGAACCAACAAGCTGCAAGGCATGTTTGGCTCGGCCTCTGCCACCATCGCCTATGCCCGCAAGGGCCATGTTAATTTGAAAAAACAACTGCCCATGGCCGCCATGGCGACCCTCGGCAGCATGATAGGCGCCGTCATCGCCACGTTTGTGCCCGGTGATGTGCTCAAAGCGATGATGCCGATTTTGCTCATCTCCATCGCGGCCTATTTTGCGCTCAAGCCCAATATTTCCGATGTTGATAGCCACCAGCGCATAACGCCCTTTGTGTTTGGTCTGACATTTGCGCCTCTCGTCGGGCTTTATGATGGTGTTTTCGGCCCCGGTGCCGGATCTTTCTATATGCTGGCCTTTGTCTCGCTGGCAGGTTTTGGCCTGTTGAAAGCCACCGCCCACACCAAATTGCTCAACTTTGGCTCCAATATTGGCGCTTTCACTGTCTTTTTGTTTAGCGGCGTGGTGTTGTGGAAAGTGGGCCTGATCATGGGCGTGGGGCAGTTTCTTGGTGCCCAGACCGGCTCGAAACTGGCAATGAAAAGCGGCGCAAAAATCATCAAGCCGCTGTTGATTATCACCTGCGTGGGACTGGCTGGAAAATTGCTGATGGACCCGACAAATCCGGTTCGGGTGTGGATCGGCATATAACCTGTGCAGATACATGATCCAGAAAGGTGGCGATAAGCGCTATCGCCCCTGTTTCGTCAAAAACTCCCCAATTTAGGGGCTTGCAGAACACAACTGGAACAGATAGCTTATGTTCTGGATTTGTTTCTCAAACTCAAGGGTTTTAAACGATGCTGACTCGTAAGCAACAGGAGCTTTTGCTGTTCATTCATGAACGTATGAAAGAGTCCGGTGTGCCGCCATCGTTTGATGAGATGAAGGATGCGCTGGACCTTGCCTCCAAGTCTGGCATTCATCGATTGATTACAGCCCTTGAAGAGCGCGGATTTATCCGGCGCCTGCCCAATCGGGCACGAGCACTTGAGGTCATCAAACTTCCAGAAGCGATGATGACCAGTATTCCGCCACGAAAAAGCGGATTTTCACCCTCTGTCATACAGGGCAGCCTTGGTAAAGCGCAACCAGCACCAGAAACCAGTTCAAAATCTGCCCCAGATAGCCGAAATTCGACCTCTGTTCCCGTTATGGGGCGAATTGCTGCGGGCGTGCCAATCTCCGCCATTCAAAACAACACCCATGACATCTCGGTGCCCGCTGAAATGCTCGGCAATGGAGAGCATTACGCTCTTGAGGTCAAAGGTGATTCGATGATCGAGGCAGGCATTCTCGATGGGGACACCGTGATTATCCGCAATGTCACCACTGCCAATGCGGGCGACATTGTTGTGGCACTGGTTGATGATGAAGAGGCAACGCTGAAACGATTTCGCCGCCGTGGGGCCTCTATTGCGCTTGAGGCTGCGAATCCAGCCTATGAAACGCGCATTTTCGGGCCTGATCGCGTGAAAATTCAGGGGAAGCTTGTGGGTCTCATTCGACGTTATCACTAGCGTCGTCGGCCGCAGTCTCAGGCTCGGCGTTTTCAAGCCTTGAATCGTCGGGTGTTGCGTAGGTATTGGTGCGCCAATCATAATAGCGGTGGCGCGTCCAGGGGCGCTGCTCTCCGTGAAAGGTTGCCGCTACGTGCAAGGATCGGGATGGCAGATCGCCCAGCGTTATCTCCATCGCTCCTCTCTGGCGTAACGTGTCTCGGTCAATCAACACAGGTTGCCTGTCACCCGATTGAGGCGATGGTTTGCCGGATGATGAGGAAATTTCAGCCTTTGATTGCATTGATCTGATTGAGTTCCCGGCGTGTTGCGGGGGCATTGCGTCCGTTTCGCCCGCCGGCGTATCTGGAGATGTGCGGGCAATCGCATTTGAGGTGTCAGACACCCCTGGCTTGCACGCAGCGTAATACGTTGATTGCGTTGAAATGATCAGGTCTGCCACAACACAGGCCGCAGAACTGAAATCGCGGTTTTGAACGAGAGTGACCGTCCAGTCGTTGCTCAGTCTGGCAATGCAGAAATCGTTTGTACGACAATAAAACACATCCCGGTTGCCGTTGGCTTTGGTGAGTGCATCTTTCATCTCGGCCAAAGCAACATCGGGTGCGACTCGATCTTTTTTGCTGTTGCTGTTTTGCGATTTGGTTGCGCGCGGTTTTGGCAATGTTTCTGCGGCAATTGCCTCGGTGATGTCGATGGCCGCGGCCCATTGATTATAGATAAAGTCGGGCGGACGTTTTTTATTGATGGCGATGGTGACAGCATTTGCATCGGATGGCCGCAAAATACCCACCAACTGGCCATCCTCTGTCACCGCCAGATGCGGCTGGGGAGGCTCTGGTTTCAGCGCTTCAAAGCCACAGGCAAAGGCAATCATCAAGGCCCCGGCTAAGCGCAGCCGCGTTTTCAGCAGGGTCAAAACCAGCAGTCCGATGGCGGATACCGGCAGGAACCACCCCTCAAACCGCCCAAATGTAAAACCATTTCCCCAACCGGCGATATGGCTGCCGATTGCCAGAACGCCCTCCAGGCCATAGCCCATCAGCCGAAGTGGCCATTCCTCCAGCCCAAAGGGCATGACCAGAACCCCAATCATCGCGCAGGGCATGACAACCATGGAGATAATCGGCGACGCGAGCAGATTGGCCTCCAGACCATGCAGGCCAACCCGATGAAAATGCGCCGCTGAAAACATCGCTGTCGACAATCCGCCCAAAGCCGATGTCATCAAAATCCCGCCAATCAATTTACCCAGCGGCTTCAGTGGCCGCAAAACGGCAACAGACGGCACAATCTGCGGCAATCGCCCCCGTTGGCGCCAAAGATCAAAGCCGGCGATCAGCGCAAATGTCGCGGCAAACGACATCTGCAAACTGGGGCCCATCACCTGCGATGGCGAGATAACAACCACCAGAAGCGCCGCAATCGCGGTATTGCGCAGGCTCAGAACCGGCCGGTCAAAAAAGGCAGCCGACAGCATGATCACCATCATCAGATAGGCCCGCTGCGCCGCCACCTCGTAACCGGAGATCAGAAAATATCCTGTGGTTGTTGCAATGGCACCGGCGGCTGCAATTTTCTTGACAGACCATGTTTCGGCAAGCCCCGGCACCAGACTGAGCAATCGTCTGATTCCAACAAAAAACAATCCGCCAGCCAGCGCCATATGCAGACCGGATATGGAAATAATATGCGCAAGACCAGAGATGCGCAAATCATCATTGGCCTTGGCGGAAAGTCCGCGTCGCTCGCCTGTGACAATGGCGGCCCCAAAAGCCCCGGCGTCACCGGGCACCCAAAAACGGATGCGATCCGAAATCCCGTTGCGTACCCTTTGGGTGGTGTCGTTGAAATGCTGAAGCCCCTGCTCCCACAAGCTGACATTGTCGTGGGTAGAAGACTGGAGCGCCGTTGGTGGCCGATAAAAATAGCCAATTGCGCCCGTGCCACTGAAGTAAGAATTTTTGGCAAAATCATTCAAACCCGGAAGTGCCGGGCCAGAGGGTGGGCTTAAGCGCGCGCGCCCCTCCACCCGGTCGCCGGATTTAAACGGAGTATGTTTGCCACGCGCCAGCAGCGCCACCTGTTGCGGCATCCGTTTTAGACGCGGCTCACGGGTCTCCTCCAGGGCAATCACGTATCGTTGATGGCCGCTGGCATTGGTTTCCGTAGAGACCACCCTGCCCCGAACAAGCGTTGTGACGGGGCCATCCAGAACAATTGTATCGAGCCGGGAGGTTTCAAGATCCGCCAAAACCATGCCCGCCATGGCCAAAGTTGCGATTCCAAGGCAGGCCGCCGTTGCAGGCTGATAAAACCGCGTCCGCCACCACAGAAATCCGCATCCAGCGCCCACCAGCACAATGGGAACGGCTGCCAGATCCTGTGGCCGACTAAACCACCAGATCGCACCCAGCCCCAGAAAAACCGGCAAAAACAGAAAAGCCCGACCATGGGTAAGCTCTTCCGCAACGCAATTGAGCAGAGCATCCCAAAGCCGCTGCCTGCGCGAAACAAGCAGTGGTGACGTCTGGTAAACACATGAGTCGGCATCATCATCAACAGAGACATTTTCCGCAGCCCTTGGCGCAGGCAAAAGCCATGGCTCAGCCCTGGCCCGTTGCCGTGGCGGCTGCTTTTCCTTGACCTGCTGCCACTCTTGCGTGTCCGGCGTCAAATTGGCCGTTGTCCCGTTTTCACGCTAACCGGGTATGAGATCAGCTCTCTCCCGGTCGAGCGAAATAATTGCTTTTATGGTTTTTTCGGCTGTAGCATTTTTGCAAATACCACACTTTCGTAGGATACGTCGCACAATATCAATCAAAAGCTGTAGGAGATAGAGGGCAGATGATTGAAAAAAGGTTTTACCATATTGCATAACAGATGTGCACCAGGCGCTTATTGCGGTGCACACTTTATCGTGCAGATAGCTTGGCATTAACCTCTGGATCATATAGCTAATCCATAACGCTTAACCTGAGGCGAAGCGAAAGCCGCGCCTTCCCGCCTAATATCTGGAGGATCAGCATGACGGAACAAAGCGCAAACTTGAAGATTGAAGACACGTCGGTCGAACTGGCCGTCAAAAGCGGCACGATTGGCCCGGATGTCATCGACATTGCTGCACTCTACAAGCACACAGGCAAGTTCACCTATGATCCGGGCTTTACCTCCACGGCGTCATGCGAATCCAAGATCACCTACATTGACGGTGACGAGGGCGTTCTTTTGCACCGTGGCTATCCTATCGAGCAATTGGCCGAAAAGGGTGACTTCCTCGAAGTTTGCTACCTGCTGCTCTACGGCGAACTGCCAACAGCTGCACAAAAGGCTGATTTTGACCATCGCGTAACGAATCACACCATGGTTCATGAGCAGATGTCGCGCTTCTTCACCGGCTATCGCCGCGACGCCCATCCAATGGCGGTCATGGTTGGCACGGTTGGCGCACTTTCCGCCTTCTATCACGATTCAACCGACATTACCGATCCGCATCAGCGGATGGTGGCCAGCCTGCGCATGATTGCCAAAATGCCAACCATCGCAGCCATGGCCTATAAATATCACATTGGTCAGCCGTTTGTGTATCCAAAGAATGATCTGGATTACGCGGCCAACTTCCTCAACATGTGCTTTGCCGTGCCTTGCGAGGAATATAAGGTCAATCCGGTTCTGGCGCGCGCCATGGATCGTATTTTCATTCTGCACGCCGACCATGAGCAGAATGCTTCGACCTCAACCGTGCGTCTGGCTGGCTCTTCCGGTGCCAACCCGTTTGCATGTATCGCAGCGGGCATTGCCTGCCTCTGGGGCCCTGCCCACGGCGGTGCGAATGAAGCGGCCCTGAACATGCTTCAGGAAATCGGCACGGTAGACCGTATTCCCGAGTATATCGCCCGCGCCAAGGACAAGAATGACCCGTTCCGCCTGATGGGCTTTGGTCATCGCGTTTACAAGAACTATGACCCACGCGCCAAGATCATGCAGAAAACCATGTATGAAGTGCTGGAAGCCACAGGCAATGCTGGCGATCCGCTGATGCAGGTTGCGCTTGAGCTTGAAAAGATTGCTTTGAGCGATCCGTACTTCATCGAGAAGAAGCTCTACCCGAACGTTGACTTCTACTCCGGCATTACTCTGCGTGCGCTTGGCTTCCCAACAACCATGTTTACGGTTCTGTTCGCTCTGGCCCGCACCGTTGGCTGGATTGCCCAGTGGAACGAGATGATCGAAGATCCACAGCAGCGCATTGGCCGTCCGCGCCAGCTTTACACCGGCGCTCCGCAGCGCGACTACATGCCGGTCGACAAGCGTTAAAATCGCTTGTTGTTCAGGCCAGTCTCAAGCCTGTCCAGGCCCGGTGTTTTGCACCGGGCTTTTTTCATGACCGAAGAGCTTCAATTTCCTGCAAGTTTGCTTTAAGGAACGGCAACTGCTTCGCATCCAGCGAAGGAAATTTGATGAGGTTCTCTTTCTGATGCTCGTTTTCCTGAGAAAAACCGCCGGTACATGGTTTGTAAAAGGGCTTCTTCTTCTCCTTGTCGCCTCCTTCGGCATCTGGGGCGCTTCAAGCTCGCTGGTTGGCTCAACCTCCGACAAGGTGATCACGGTTGGCAATCAGGGCGTCAACGTCAATGATTTTCAGCTGGCGTATAAGCGGCAGGTGGCAGACCTCAGCCGCCGCTTTGGCACCCAGCTCACCTCAGAGCAGGCACGTTCCCTTGGCATAGAGCAGCAGGTCTATTCGCAACTGGCCGCCGGCGCTGCCCTGGATCAACTGGCATCAGACATGGATCTTGGTCTGTCCAAGGACCGGCTCGCACAGCTGATCGGTGATGATCCGGCCTTCAAGAACAGCAATGGCCAGTTCGACAAGCAATTGTTCACATCGCGCCTGCGCAACTCCGGTATCCGTGAAGAGGATTACATCACCGAACGTTCAAAGGTGGCCGTACGCAGCCAGATCGTGGATGCAACGGCGGAGGGCTTTGTTGCCCCCAAAGTTCTGGTTGATGCTCTCAAGCTTTACCGTCAGGAAAGCCGCAACGTTGATTATGTATTGCTGACCACGGCAACCATTGATCCGATCAAGACTCCTGACGATGCAACGCTCGGCACATGGTTCGATACGGTCAAATCGCGTTATCGCGCCCCGGAATACCGCAGCTTTTCCTATGTCAAGCTCGAGCCAGCCGATATTGCCGATACCAAAGCCATCACCGATGAACAGATAAAGCAGGAATATGATGCCAACCTCAAAAAATATGAGGTTGCGGGCATTCGCACACTCGAGCAGCTGACCTTCCCCACCAAGGAGCTGGCGCAGGCAGCCGAGCTGGCGCTGAAATCTGGCAAGACATTTGATCAGCTGGTTGCTGATCAGGGCAAAACCGCAACCGATGTGTTGCTGGGTGATTTCACCAAGGCAGACCTGCCAGATCAGGCGCTTGCCAACGCGGCCTTTGCTGTTGAAAAAGATGGTGATACCTCGCCCGTTGTCGACGGTGCATTTGGCCCGGTGATTTTGCGCGTGACCAATATCAAACCAAGTCACACCAAATCGCTGGATGAGGTCAAGGCGCAAATTCGGGAAGAGCTTGCAGCGTCTGCGGCGGCAGAGCAGATCAATGATGTTCATGACCGATTTGAAGATTTGCGCGCCTCTGGCGCAAGCCTTGAGGAAGCGGCATCAAAGGTTGGCCTGCATGTGGTGAAGGTTGACGCCGTGGATGCGCAGGGACAGGACAAGGCTGGCAAGGACAATGATAGCCTGCCTGAAAGGCCAACACTGCTGAAAACCGTGTTTGAAACCGAGGTTGGTGCAGATCCTCTGCCAATCAATCTGGGTCGCACAGGCTACCTTTGGTTCAATGTGACTTCTGTTGATGTTCCGCGTGACCGCACACTCGACGAGGTTAAGGCCAAAGCGCTGGCCGATTGGACCACCGAGCAACAGAAACAGGCTTTGGGCAGCAAGGTGGAAGCCTTGAAGACAAAGGTTGAAAATGGTCAGAAGCTCAGCGATGTCGCAGCCGAGATTGGTCTGGCTGTCGAAACCAAAACAGGCTTGCGCCGCGATACGGATGATCCGGTTCTGGGACCGGCTGCCGTACAGGCAGCGTTCCGCGGTCCGGTTGACACGGTTGGCTCGGCCGTTGGTGCGGATCCGATGACCCAGATTCTTCTGAAAGTCACAGATGTCGAAACGCAGCCGATAAGTGACGTACCAGACCCGCAGGAAAAGCAGATTACAGCTCTTGCCAATGCCGCAGGTGATGACATTCTCGATCAGATGGTCAATCAGTTGCAGACAAAATATGGCGTGACGATCAATCAGGCGCTAGCACAACAAGCCATGGTTCGTTAAATTCACATCAGTATACCTCAATCCGGTTTTGCTTGAGAGCCGGATTGAGGTACAGGAAATTTGGCGGGATTTGTGCAGAACATTTTGCACAATACTGCCCGGTGCTTTTGGGAGAGCGATCACGTATGAACGGGCTGAAACCATTCATCGCTAAAGTGGCCAACAAGGAAGCACTAAGCCGTGAAGAGGCATCGGCTGCCTTTGAAATCCTGATGTCCGGTGCGGCAACGCCCGCCCAGATTGGCGGCTTCCTGATCGCTCTTCGGATGCGCGGTGAGACCGTGCCGGAGATTGCGGGTGCCGTTTCCGTGATGCGCGAGAAAATGTTGCCGGTCCTTGCCCCTGCAAATGCTGTCGACATTGTTGGAACCGGCGGCGATGGCACTGGCACGTATAATATCTCAACTTTGGCCGCCATTATTGTCGCAGGTACAGGCGTGCCTGTTGCCAAGCATGGCAACAAGGCACTCAGTTCAAAATCGGGCGCTGCCGACAGTTTGACAGCGCTTGGCGTGAAACTGGATATTGATCCAGCCACCATTGGACGCTGTATTGCCCAAGCAGGCCTTGGCTTCATGTTCGCGCAGATGCATCATTCTGCCATGCGCCATGTTGGCCCTGCCCGTGTAGAGCTGGGCACCCGCACGATTTTCAATCTTCTTGGTCCCCTGGCCAATCCCGCTGGCGTCAAAAAGCAGTTGCTTGGCGTCTACGCACCGGAATGGGTGGTGCCGCTGGCAGAAACCCTGAAAGATCTTGGCAGTGAAACCGTATGGGTCGTGCATGGCAACGGTCTGGATGAAATCACCACCACGGGCATGACGCAGGTTGCGGCTTTGGAAAACGGTGTGATTCGCACATTTGAGCTGACACCGGCTGATTTTGGCGTGGAGCAGGTTGATCTTGCCGCCCTGAAAGGCGGCGATGGCGAGCATAATGCGAAAGCCTTGCGGGCCGTGCTGGAAGGTGCGAAAAATCCGTACCGTGATGTGGCGCTCTGCAATGCCGCAGCCGCCCTGGTGATTGCGGGCAAGGCCAACACAATCGCCGAAGGCATGGAGATCGGGGCAAAATCTCTCGACAGTGGCGCGGCTCTCCAGACACTGGATAAACTGATTTCCGTTTCCAATGGAGGCTCTGTGGCATGAGCGACATTCTGACCAAAATTGAAGCCTACAAGCGCGAGGAAATTGCCGCCGCCAAAGCCGCCACTCCCTTGGGCGAGATCAAAGCGAAGGCAGCAGACCAGCCACCCGCACGCGGCTTTTACAAGGCACTCAAGGCAAAACAGGATATTGGCCAGTTTGGCCTGATTGCTGAAATCAAAAAAGCCAGCCCTTCCAAAGGCTTGATTCGCCCTGATTTTGATCCGCCCGCATTGGCGCAGGCCTATGAAGCTGGCGGCGCTGCCTGTCTTTCCGTGCTGACGGATGCACCTAGCTTTCAGGGTGCGCCGGAATTTCTGGTGGCCGCCCGTGGTGCCTGCGCCCTGCCGGCACTGCGCAAGGATTTCATGTTTGATGCCTATCAGATTTTCGAAGCCCGCGCTTGGGGTGCCGATTGCATTCTGCTGATCATGGCATCGCTGAACGATGAGGACGCTGCTGAGCTGGAAGGCGAAGCACTGGCGCTGGGCATGGATGTGCTGATTGAAGTCCATGACGAGGCAGAGATGGAGCGGGCACTGAAGCTGACCTCCCCGCTGGTCGGGATTAATAATCGCAATCTGCGTACCTTTGAGGTTGATCTGGCAGTGAGCGAAAGATTGGCTGCAATGGTGCCTGCCAATCGGCTTCTGGTGGGTGAAAGCGGCATTTTTACCCATGCCGATTGTAAACGATTGCAAGCCGCCAAAATCAACACCTTCCTTGTGGGTGAAAGCCTGATGCGTCAAGCCGATGTGGCGGGCGCAACACGTTCACTCTTGACCGGCACACCCAGCAGCATTGCCGCAGCATGAGCGGCCTGACCCATATCGGCGCGTCTGGAGAAGCGCATATGGTCGATGTTGGCGACAAGGCCGAGACCGTGCGCACAGCCGTGGCGGAAGGCCATATCACAATGGCACAGAGCACCCTGCACCTGATTAGGGATGGCAACGCCAAAAAAGGCGATGTGATTGGCACAGCAAGACTGGCTGGCATCATGGCAGCAAAGCGCACTGCCGATCTCATTCCTCTCTGCCATCCACTGATGCTGAGCAAGGTCAGTGTTGATATTGTTGAAGACAGCACTCTGCCCGGTCTGAAAGTGACTGCTACAGTCAAGCTCACCGGCAAGACAGGCGTTGAAATGGAAGCGCTCACCGCAGTGTCGGTCGCATGTCTGACCATTTACGATATGGCCAAGGCAGCAGACAGAACCATGGAAATTGGCGGGGTGCGCGTTGTGACAAAAACTGGCGGAAAATCTGGTGATTTTCATGCAGCGGAGACGGTCTGATGGGGTTGCTGCCAGTGAAAGAGGCGCAAATGCGCTTGCTGGATACGGCGACCCCCATAAAACAGGAGGAATCACTGCCGCTGACCTTGGCCACCAACCGTATTCTGGCCGAGGATCTGCGTGCCCGCCTGACCCAGCCTCCCTTTGATGCATCAGCGATGGATGGCTATGCACTTCGTGCCGAGGACGCCCCAGAGCCGGGCGCGGAACTGGACGTGATTGGCGTATCAGCCGCAGGGTATGGATTTTCAGGCGTGGTCGGTATCGGCCAATGTGTGCGGATTTTTACCGGAGCGCCCGTGCCTGCGGGTGCAGATTCGATTTTGCTTCAGGAAGACGCCGAGAAGCTGGAAGGTGGAGCCCGTATTCGCACCACATTTGCGCTCACCTCAGGGCGACATATCCGGCCCAGAGGTCAGGATTTTCGCGCTGATGACATTGTGCTGCGCGCAGGCGCAAGGCTGGACCATAGCCGGTTGATGCTGGCCGCCGCGGCCAACAATGCCGTGGTAACAGCCTATAAAAAGCCGCTGGTGGCCATTCTGGCAACCGGCGATGAATTGATCTTGCCGGGCGGCACGCCGGGACCAGGCCAGATCATTGCCTCCAACAGTTTTGCGCTGCGCGCCCTGTGCGGTGATATTCATGCGGACATTCTGGATCTTGGCCTTGTGCCAGATGATCATGATGCCATTGTTGCTGCCGTTCGGCGTGCGGAAATGGCGGGCGCAGATGTGTTGGTCACCACCGGCGGCGCATCCGTGGGCGATCATGATCTTGTACAGTCTGCCCTCGTGTCTGCGGGAATGGTGCTGGATTTCTGGAAAATTGCCATGCGTCCCGGAAAACCGTTGATGGTCGGCCGACTTGGGACCATGCATGTGCTGGGCCTGCCAGGCAATCCGGTCTCCAGCATGGTATGCAGCCTGCTGTTTTTGGAGCCATTGCTGTGCAAGCTGGCCCGTCAACCATTGCCAAAACGAGACATCACGGTGAAGACAGCAACGACGCTTCCTGCGAATGATCAGCGGCAGGATTACCTTCGCGCTCGCATTGTACGAGATGAGAACGGCATGAGAGTTGCCGAGCGCTTTGCAAAACAGGATTCATCGATGATGAGCGTGTTGGCCAATGCCGATGGATTGATCATCCGCCCGCCCCATGCGTCAGAACTGCCTGCGGGTGAGGAATGTCCGTTTCTGCTGCTGAGGCCATGATCTTTTAGCACAGAATTGCCGGTAATTCTTGGCGGCCGGTAACTCTTGGCGGCCGATAACTCTTGGCGGAAAGAATGCTGCTCCCTATTTCCTGACAGCAACAAGGAGACCGCATTTGAAATTCGTTCGCAACCGGATTGAACCGCGCCTGCTGGCCAGCCTCACAGTGCTTCTGGCTCTTCTTCTGATGTTTGCGAAAATTGCCGAAGAGGTTTTCGAGCAGGGAACTCACAGTTTTGATAAGGCAATTTTGCTGGCCTTGCGCACCACCGACAATCCCGAGCAAATGATTGGCCCTGCATGGCTGATGGCTTCCTTGCGCGACATTACCAGCCTTGGCGGCTTCACGGTTATTACACTGGTCACGCTCTTGACTGTTTTTTATCTGCTGGCGGCAGGAAAAACCCGCAATGCGGTGATTGTGGCGCTCGCCATTTCTCTTGGTGCCGTTGCTGAGGGCAGTTTGAAACTGCTGTTTTCGCGGGCAAGGCCTGATATTGTGCCCCATCTGGTGGAAGTGCAAACCATGAGCTTTCCCAGCGGCCACGCAATGATGTCCGCCCTGACCTATCTGACCCTTGGTGCCATGCTGGCTCGTGCCCAGCCGACTCGGCGTTTGCGCGTGTTCATTCTATCCGTCGGTGTGGTTTTGACATTGCTGATTGGCATCAGCCGGGTTTTTCTCGGCGTGCATTGGCCAACGGATATTATGGCAGGCTGGACCATTGGCGGTGCCTGGGCTCTATGCGTGTGGACGATTGCCGATGCGTTGAACCGCCGAGCGACCGTCTGTCAGGAAAAACCGGATTCCACGTTTCCCTGACAAACTCTATAATCGGTCAGTCCCAATCATCGCCTTTCACAGGCTGCAACAGGCCAAGCTTGCGCTCCAGCGCCGTGGCCTGCTGTTCAGAAAGGCGCAAATCGAAGGAAACCGATCCATCCTCTCGATCTTCACGGCTATCAACCATGGTGTTTTCATAGACCCACGAGATCAAAGAAAGCTTGTCTGGCGGTAAAACCACAGTGGTTTCTGTCACAACACCTGAGAGGCGGGCGGCAATCTCGGCCATAAGGGCGTCAATCCCCTCCCCGGTGATGGCGGAAACGGCCATCACATTGCGACGGCCCGTGGCTTTTTCCGCAATCGCCTCATGCGCTTGCGGTTCCAGCCGGTCAATCTTGTTCCAGACCTCGATGATGCGTGCGTCGCGCTCTTTTTCATCAATGCCAAGATCACTCAAGATACGCAGGACATCGCCAGTTTGCGCGCCATTATCAGGATCGGCCATATCGCGCACATGCAAGATCAGATCGGCTTCAAGCACCTCTTCCAGCGTGGCGCGGAAGGCTGCGACCAGATGGGTTGGCAGGTCGGAGATAAATCCAACGGTATCCGACAAAATCACAGTGCGGCCTTGCGGCAGTTTCATGCGACGCAGTGTGGGGTCCAGCGTGGCAAACAGCATGTCCTCAGCCAGCACGCCCGCACCCGTGATGCGGTTAAACAGCGTCGATTTTCCGGCATTGGTATAGCCCACCAGAGCAACAATCGGGTGCGGCACCTTGCGGCGTTTGGCGCGGTGAAGCTGGCGCGTGCGAACCACCTGTTCCAGCTCGCGCTCGAGCCGCACAATGCGATCTTGCAGCATCCGCCGGTCAGCTTCAATCTGGGTTTCACCCGGACCACCCATAAAGCCTGCGCCACCGCGCTGACGCTCAAGGTGGGTCCAGCTGCGGACAAGACGGCCTTTTTGATAGTTCAGATGGGCCAGATCCACCTGCAACGTACCTTCTTTGGTGGAGGCGCGACGACCAAAGATTTCAAGAATGAGGCCCGTACGGTCAATGACTTTGGCGTTCCATGCTTTTTCAAGATTGCGCTGCTGCACCGGCGTCAAGGGGTGATCAACAATCACCAGCCCCGCATCATGTGCATCCAGAAGCTCCTTGATCTCTTCAATCTTGCCGCTGCCCATCAGCGTTGCCGGGCGCGGCTGGTTGACAGGCACAATCAGACCTTGAACAACGGTCAGATCAATGGCGCGGGCAAGGCCAATCGCCTCTTCCAGACGGCTCTCATTGGTGCGGGTAGGTGAGACAATCACCTCGCTGGCCGGTTTTTCAGCAGACCTTGCCTGTTTTAACACAGGCACAAGCACGGCTGCGCGCATATTGTCGCGGTGCATTTCCTGTTCAGGAATGATGGAGTCCGATGTCGTGTCCCGATTTGAGATAGCCGTTTTCCCGTCTTGAAATAGACATGAATATTCCCCGACCCGATAGCCGGGGAATGAAACTTGACCGAAAGATGTGTTTTAAATTAAGCAGCGCTCTCTTCGCCTTCAAACATCTGCATCGGCTGGCCCGGCATGATGGTCGAAATCGCGTGCTTGTACACCAGTTGAGAGTGGCCATCACGACGCAGCAACACACAAAAATTGTCAAACGAAGTGACAACGCCGGTCAATTTCACACCATTGATCAAAAAAATCGTCAATGAAATTTTCTGCTTGCGAACCGTATTGAGAAATAGGTCCTGCAAATTCTGAGAACGTTCCGCCATGGCGCCGCTTCTTTCTATTTTGCCGGTCGGGGATACCGGTTGGAGATTTTCTAGCTGATTTTTGGGACAAACTGCCCCTGATGCCCCTTGGAACAGTTTGGTATCAAATCAATGAGCATTCCGCAATCTGGAAAAATCCATTTGAATTCATTGCGGGAACGCTTTGTCACAAACGCTGTTGCCCTGCCCCATCACACCCCGAGAGATTTGAGTTTTCGATGCAGGGCTGAGCGTTCCATGCCCACAAATTCGGCCGTGCGCGATATGTTGCCGCCAAAACGGTTGATCTGGGCAATCAGATAGTCGCGCTCAAACATTTCCCGCGCCTCGCGTAACGGAAGCGTCATGATCTGATAATCGCTCCGGCCAGAGACCTTTGGCAGCATTTCGCCCAGATCTGTCGGCAGCATCTCTGCGGTAATCGTCGTGTCCGGGCTATCGCTCTGGGCCAGAATCAGCAGCCGCTCGATATTGTTGCGAAGCTGGCGAATATTGCCAGGCCAATCATGGGCCTGCAACACCGCCATGGCATCATCGCCAATCTTGCGCGAGCGAATGCCGGCCTGCTCGGCAATGTGGCGCACAAACATGTCAACGAGGAATGGAATGTCCTCGCGCCGCTCCGCCAGAGCCGGAACGCGGATAGGCACCACCGCCAGACGATGAAACAGATCTTCCCGAAACTGCCCCTCGGAAATCAGGCTTTCGAGATTATAGGCACTGGACGAAATGATCCGCACATCCACCTTGACCCGTTTGGAACCGCCAACCCGCTCAAACTGTTGATCGACCAGAACACGCAAAATCTTGCTCTGGGTTTCGCGTGGCATTTCGCCCACTTCATCCAGATAGAGAATGCCGCGATGCGCCTCTTCCAGTGCGCCAATACGGCGGGCCTGCCCCGGCCCACCTTCTGTACCAAACAGCGCCACTTCCATCCGGTCCGGGGTGATCGCTGCGGCATTCAACGTCACAAACGGACCTGCGGCCCGCGAGGAGCGTTTGTGAATCATCCGCGCCACCAGTTCCTTGCCGCTGCCAGATGGCCCGACAATCATGATGCGGCTGTTGGTTGGCGAGACTTTTTCAATGGTCTGGCGCAGTTGTGACACGGCAACAGACGTGCCGATCAGCTCGCTGGTATCGCCTGTACGGCGTTTCAAATCCGACACTTCGCGCTTCAGCTTGGAGTTTTCCAGCGCGCGTTCCGCAATCAGAATGAGCCTGTCGGCCTTGAATGGCTTTTCAATAAAATCAAAGGCACCGCGCTTGATGGCAGAAACGGCTGTTTCAACATTGCCGTGACCGGAAATCATCACCACCGGCAAATCGGGGTGACGAGCCTTGATTTCATCCAGAAGCGCCAGGCCATCCAGACGACTGCCTTGCATCCAGATGTCGAGGAAAATCAACCTCGGCGCACGATCCGAAATGGCTGCAAGGGCGCTATCGGCATCATGGGCCGTGCGGGTTTCATGTCCTTCGTCGCTGAGAATACCCGAGACGATCTCACGAATATCCTCTTCGTCATCGACCACCAGAATGTCAGAGGCCATAGGCTGTTTCCTTACCATTTTCCGCATCAGCAGAAGCAACACCGGCCTGCCGCGGCAGCACAACGCGGATCATCGCGCCACGGCCACCGTCGTATTCGGCTGGTGCGTCATGCAACTCAAGCTGACCACCATGCTCTTCAATGATTTTCTTGACGATGGCCAATCCAAGGCCAGTGCCTTTATCGCGCATCGTCATGTAAGGCTCCAGAATGCGGTGGCGGTTTTCCACCGGCAATCCTTTACCATTATCGATAATATCCACCACAAAGCTGTCGCGGTTTTCGTCGGCATGGGTCAATATCCAGACGTGTCCGGGCAGTTTCGGGGCATCGGCCGGTACGGCTTCAATTGCCTCAACGGCATTCTTGATCAGATTGCCAAAAGCCTGCGCCAGCATTCTCGCATCAAACGAGCCTTGCATCGGCGCATCACCAAGCTCTCGGGTAAAGCTGCAATCACTATGGCCCATTTCCCGCAAGAAGATTGCATCCTTGAGAATATCCCGCAGATCAGCGTTCTGTTTGGTTGGCTTTGGCATCCGGGCAAAGGATGAAAACTCATCCACCATGCGGCCAATATCTTCCACCTGCCGCACAATCGTATCAGTGCACTGGTCAAAAACCGGCCGGTCGGCATCATCAATCTGACGGCCAAAACGGCGCTTCAACCGCTCGGCAGACAGTTGAATAGGCGTGAGCGGATTTTTGATTTCATGGGCAATACGCCGCGCAACATCCGCCCAGGCGGTGGAGCGCTGGGCAATCACCAGATCGGTAATATCATCAAGGGTGATAACGTAAGACTCTGCCGCATTGCGGGTTTCCTCGCGGGTCACCTGAACCGACAGCGTTCTCTCCTTGCCGCCCCGGATGAAATTCACCTGCTTGCGAAAATCACCGCGATGACGCAGAGCGGCTTCGGCAAAAACAAGATTGATTTCCGGGGCCACAGCTTCCAGCTTCTGCCCCATCAATTCCCCTTGTGGCCGCGCCAGAAACAGCTCCGCTGACGGATTGACGATGGTAATCGAGCCGTCATCTTCAACACCAATCACAGCCGCCGTCACGCCGGACAAAACGGCTTCAATAAACCGGCGCCGGTCATCCACCTCGTCTTTTGCTTCCAGAATTTCATCACGCTGGGTTCTGATCTGCGAAATCATCTTGTTGAAGGTGCGCGACAGGCTGCCAACATCGCCATCAGCCACGCGCACCGGCACCACCACATTCATATCACCCGAGGCCACATGCTCGGCAGCACCAATCAGCAGACGGATGGGGCGCACAATACGGTCCGCCACGGCAATGGCGGTCCAGATTGCCGCCAGCAGCACAATCAGCGCAAAGCCAAGATAGAGAACCGCAAAAGCGATTTGCAGCGTGGCGCGGCCAGCCTCCATCGCTTTGTATTCAGCCGTGTTGTCTTCCATTTCGCGCATGGCCTGCATGACCTTGGGGTCCACAGCGCGAATGGTATAGAGAAAGGCACCACTCAGCGATTCCAGCTTGATAATGGCACCGACGAGATTGGTGGAACCCGGCGGAATCAAGGTCGGCTGACCAGCCGCGGCTTTGTCCAGGGCATCCTCAGGAATGGGGGGCAGCGGTTTTTCGGTGACAATGTCAGCCTGAACAATCGGGGTGCCATCCTTGCGCACCAGAAACGCCCCCAGCAATCCGCGCCCCTTGGCCTGCCGGGTCATCAAATCGACAAAGCCGGTGCGGTCCAGAAAGAAAAGCGAGCGATTGCGTTCCAGGTCATTGGCCATGGAAATTGTCTGGCCCTGCAAATAACTGGCATTTTCAAGCAGATAGGCTTGCGCCACATTCATAGATGAGCTGACAATTGCCTGGGTGCGAATGGAAAACCAGCGATCCAGACCCACATTCAGCGTGATACTGGCAAAGATAGCCACCAGAATGGCAGGCGTGATAGCGACAATGGAAAACAACGCGACAATGCGCACATGCAGCCGTGCTGCCGCCCGCCCCCGCCGCCGCGCCAGCATGAGGCGGTGCACCTCACGACCAATCAAAAACATCAGGCCGACAACGAACAGCGAATTGACGATGGCCGAGCCAATCAGCACATTCGAAGTGGGGGCAATCGGCGTTAATCCAAGCAGCACCGGCAACGAAAAAATGGCGCAAGCCAAAGCGCCACCTGCCAGCAACAGGCCCGGCAGCGCAAAAGACGAGCGCCTTTCCTGCTGCATCATGGCAGATGCCACTTGCTCAGAATGTAGTGCCGATCGGCGCATCTTCATCCAGTCTTGTTTTCGCAAACCGCGAAATATTTCATCACTCTTGTGCCGTAAAGCGCTGCAATTCCTGACGTTGAGAGTGAATCAGATCCACTTTTATCTGACAGACTCTCACCATCTTCTCTTCATAGCACGTCCCAAAATGGGGCGGGCAGCAGAAGAATAGAAACGAGTCGCGCCACAATCCGTTGCTATTGAGCAACGCATTGTGGCGAAATTGCAACGCTTTTAGAGGATATGTCAAGCACTGCGCGAACTGCGGTAGACTGAAACCCCCAATTCCCGGATTTTTTTGCGCAAAGTATTGCGGTTCAGCCCAAGCAGATCGGCGGCCTTGATCTGATTGCCACGGGTGGCCGTCAGTGCTGCCAGAATCAGTGGATATTCCATTTCGGTCAAAACCCGATCATAAAGGCCCGGTGGTGGGAGGGCATCGCCAAAGGATGCGAAATAACTGCGCATATTCTCTTCGACCGCCTGCGCGATGGTGACATTGCCACCGCCGGAACCTGCCTTGGCAATCGGGCTGTCATTAATATCCGAGCGCAATTCCTGCTCAATGATTTCGCGGGTGATAACATCCTGCGGATAGAGCGCCATCAGGCGGCGAATGAGGTTTTCCACTTCACGCACATTGCCCGGCCAGGCATAGGACTTCATCACTTCCAGCGCTTCCTGCTCAAAACGCTTGGCATCCAGCCCTTCTTTTTCACCCTGCTGGACAAAATGGCGAACCAGATCAGGAATATCCTCGGCGCGATCCCGCAAAGGCGGCAGGCGCAGCGGCACAACATTCAGGCGATAATAAAGGTCTTCGCGGAACAGGCCCTGATTGATCGATTGCTTGAGGTCTTTGTTGGTGGCCGCCACAATGCGCACGTCGGTGCGGATCGGCGTGCGTCCGCCCACCGTGGTATATTCACCCTGCTGCAAAACACGCAGCAGACGGGTCTGGGCATCCATCGGCATATCGCCGATTTCGTCGAGAAACAGCGTGCCGCCTTCGGCCTGCTCAAAACGCCCGGATGAGCGGTTTTGCGCACCCGTGAACGCTCCCTTTTCGTGTCCGAACAATTCCGACTCAATCAGATCACGCGGAATCGCGGCCATGTTGATCGCTACAAACGGGCCGTTGCGACGTTTGCCATAATCATGCAGGGCCTTGGCCACCAGCTCCTTGCCAGTGCCCGATTCGCCGGTAATCATCAGCGTCAGATCGGTCTGCATCAGGCGCGCCAGCACCCGGTAAATCTCCTGCATGGCTGCCGAGCGGCCCACAAGCGGCATACCGTCCTGCATATCATCGCCAAGACGGGCTGGCTTTTTCTTCGGCTCGGCCAAGGCACGGCCAATAATGGCAATCAGCTCCGTCAGGTCAAAAGGCTTTGGCAGGTAATCATAGGCACCTTTTTCAGAGGCCCGGATGGCGGTCATGAAGGTGTTTTGTGCACTCATCACCAGCACCGGCAGTTCCGGCCGCGCTTTCTTGATGCGAGGCAGAAGGTCAAAGGCGTTTTCATCGGGCATCACCACGTCGGTCACCACCAGATCGCCCTCACCGGCCGAAATCCAGCGCCAGAGCGTGGCGGCATTGGAGGTGATACGAACGTCATATCCGGCACGGCTGAGAGCCTGATTCAAGACGGTGCGGATTGCGGCGTCGTCATCAGCAACAAGAATGGTGGCTGTCATCTGGCTTTTCCCGTATCTTTGGCAAACGGCGCGTCGTCCTCGGCTGCTTCTCTGGAAACAGGCATCAGCACGCGAAATGTGGTGCGGTTGGTCTGGCTGTCGCATTCAACAATGCCGCCATGCCCCCCAATGATTTTGGCAACCAGCGCCAGCCCAAGACCGGAACCGTTGGTTTTTGTGGTAATGAAGGGATCAAAAAGATGCGGCAGCAGATCCGATGGCACACCCGGACCATTATCATGCACGCAGAACTCCAGCGGCAGCGAAATCTTCTCTCTTGATCCCGCAACTGACAGTCGAATGCCGGGCCGGTAGGCCGTGGTCAGCTGAATTTCACCATCAGCCCGATCGCCAACCGCCTCGGAAGCATTTTTGATCAGATTGAGAAACACCTGCACCAGTTGATCACGATTGGCAAAAACCGGCGGCAAGGACGGGTCATAGCTCTCGGTGATCTTGATGTTGCGGGCAAAACCTGCCTGCGCAATGGCCTTCACATGATCCAGCACCGAGTGAATGTTGACCGAGGTGCGGTCCACTGGACGCTCATCAGAGAAAATCTCCATCCGATCCACAAGTGACACAATCCGGTCGGTTTCATCACAGATCAGGCGGGTCAGATTGCGATCTTCATCCGGCACGGATGTTTCCAGCAATTGTGCCGCACCACGAATGCCCGACAGCGGGTTTTTGATCTCATGGGCCAACATGGAAGCAAGGCCGGTGACAGAGCGCGCCGCCGCGCGATGTGTCAATTGCCGATCAATCTTGTCGGCCATGGAGCGCTCCTGAAACACCACCACAACCGCGCCCGGCTGGCCAACAACGGGTGCCACATAAAGATCGACCAGCTTGTCCTGCCCAAGCCGGGGCGAGCTTAAATCCACCCGATATTCATTGACCGGCGCGCGGCGTTCTCGCACCTGCTCGATCAGCTCCAGCAACGGGCTGCCAAAGGGAATGAAGGTGGAAATCCTGTAGCGGGCCAGATGGCTGGCGCTGGCACCGAAAAAGGCTTCAGCCTCCCAATTGGCAAAGGCAATCAAGCCTTCCGCATTGACCAGAACGACGGGATTTTGAATGGCATTCAGCACCGCCATCGCCAACGGATTGTTGCCAGCCCCGGTCATCGATTCCTCATTGCTCATGCAGCCTCTTCCTGCGGCCTGGAAACCGCGTTAGCCAGTGCTTCATAAAGGCGCCGGGCCACAAATTCCGGGTCTTTGGATGTCATCAATGCCGTTTTTTCATCACTTGCAAGAACGGCACCATGCCGCTCCAGATACCATGCCACATGCTTGCGGGCATGGCGTACGCCAACGTCCGCGCCATAATGCTGCATCATCATATGGTAATGCTCGACAGCAATGGCGGGGATGGCCTCTGCATCCGGTCCCTTATGGCCCGCCAGCACGCCCGCGTGCCAGGGGCGACCCTGACAACCGCGCCCCAGCATCACGGCATCCGCACCAGAGCGCCTCAAAATCTCATGGGCGTCGGCTTTGGTTTCAACATCGCCATTGGCAATCAGTGGGATGGCAATAGCATTTCGCACATCAGCAATCGCATCCCAATCGGCCCTGCCCTCGTAAAACTGCATCCGGGTGCGACCATGAATGGTAATGGCCTGCGCACCAACCGATTCGGCCCGACGCGATAGCTCTGGCGCATTGATGGACGCGTCATCCCAGCCAAGCCGCATTTTCACCGTCACCGGCACAGACACAGCTTTGACGGTGGCCTCGATCAGCGCCAGCGCCACCTCAGGCTCGCGCATGAGGGCTGATCCTGCATAGCCACCAATCACCTTTTTAGCCGGACACCCCATGTTGATGTCGATGATATTGGCACCATTGGCCTCGGCAATTTTAGCGGCTTCGGCCATCCAGCGCGGCTCGCGCCCGGCCAATTGCACCATATGCGGCGCAAGACCTGCTCCTTTGAGCCGCGACCAACTCTCAGCGGCATTAAACACCAGTTCGCGGCTGGCCACCATTTCGGTCACCACCAAGCCAGCGCCATAGCGAAAGGCCAATTGCCGAAACGGCAAATCCGTCACACCAGACATGGGAGCAAGAACCACACGGTTGCGAATAACAACCGATGCTATGCTAAACTCTTGATCAAGATGCAGATGCGGCAAGTGACTATCTTTCGAGCACGAGGCTAATATGCCCGATTTTTAGACATAAAAACGAACAATGCCAAGCCCTTTCAGGCCGATACAGACATTTTTTCAGGCAAGCGCTGGAAAAGGGTGAAATGCGCCGATAAACACTCACAAGAGCATTGTGCCGGAAATCGGCTGCCACTTTATCGATCCGATGCTGCAAGCTGTTAAAACACTGGGAAGACTATGGTGCATACTAAAGCTCACGGAGCAAGGTCAACAGCCATCCTATTGGTCGCGGCAGGCCGTGGCGAACGCGCAGGTGCTTCCGCTGAAGGACCAAAGCAATATCGAACACTTGGCGGCAAGCCAGTGATTGCCCATACGCTTCAACGGTTTCAAACCTGTATGCCCGGGGCCTCTATTGTCATTGTCATTCATCCCGATGATGCGGCTTTGCTGGCAAATGCATTGCGGCCCTTTGGGAATCTGGCCCAAAATATCATCGTCACCCATGGCGGAAAAACCCGCCAGCACTCTGTTTTGGCTGGACTTAGAGCACTTGCAGATGTGCAGCCTGACTATGTTATGATTCATGATGCGGTGCGACCGTTTTTTGATCAGCCCATGCTGGAGCGGATAATTCATGCGCTCGACAGGGGGGCGGAGGCAGTTTTGCCAGCCACACCCGTTACCGACACCCTGAAGCGCGGTGATGATCGCGGATTTGTCAGCGATACGGTGTCGCGCAGCGCGCTTTTTGCGGCCCAGACACCGCAAAGCTTTACCTATGCCAAAATTCTGAATGCCCATGAAAAGGCGGCCCATTCCGGCCGCGATGATTTTACCGATGATGCCGCCATTGCCGAATGGGCGGGCTTGCCCGTGCTGCTGATTGACGGCTCACCTGACAATATAAAATTGACCGTGAAGCGAGACCTTGAAATGGCCGATGCCCGCCTGACCAATGCCGCCCTGCCCGATGTTCGCACCGGCAATGGCTATGATGTGCACCAGCTGATTGCCGGTGATGGCGTCACCCTCTGCGGTGTTTTCATTCCACACACGCAAACGCTGAGCGGCCATTCCGATGCCGATGTGGCACTTCACGCCCTGACGGATGCACTTTTGGCCACCTGCGGCGCGGGCGATATTGGCGACCATTTTCCACCCTCCGATCCGCAATGGCGCGGCGCTGCCTCGCGCATTTTTCTCGAACACGCCGCAAAAATTGTGCGCGATGCGGGCGGCACCATTATGAATGCCGATATTTCGCTGATCGCCGAAGAGCCGAAAATTGGGCCGCATCGCCAGACCATGCGCGAAAAGCTTTCCGAGATTCTGGGAATTTCACTGGAACGCTGCTCGGTAAAAGCCACGACCAATGAAAAGATCGGCTTTGTGGGCCGTGGTGAAGGCATTGCCGCCATTGCAACGGCAACTGTTGTCTATCAGGGAAAAGCGCAATGAGCCTGTTTCCAGCCGATCTCGAAAGTGCCGCTCAAAACATCGTTGCAGATTTTACCATGCACAGCCTGACCATTGCCGCCGCCGAATCCTGCACCGGCGGATTGATTGCCTCTCTTCTGACCGAGATTGCCGGATCATCCGCCGTGGTGGACCGCGGCTACGTCACCTATTCCAATCAGGCCAAAATGGACCTTCTGGGCGTACCTGCCCTGACATTGGAAACCTATGGTGCCGTCTCACGCGAAACGGCACTCGCCATGGCCCATGGTGCACTCTATCGCTCCGGTGCATCGCTGTCGGTGGCTGTCACCGGCATTGCCGGGCCGGGTGGTGGATCGGCAGAAAAGCCCGTTGGACTGGTGCATCTTGCCGCCATGGCAAGAACCGGCAAGGTTCTGCATCAGGAAATGCGCTTTGGTGATCTGGGGCGCGAGAATATTCGGCTGGAAACCATCCGAACAGCCCTGAAAATACTGATCGAGATTGGTCAAGAATCCGCATAAATCTTGTCGGCGCGTGTTTCAAACGCCTCCGTAAACATGCGAAATGCCCGGTCGAACATCGACCCCATCAAGGCCCCAAGAATGCGGCTTTTGAATTCGTAATCAATGAAGAAATGCACGGTGCAGCCGCCATCGGCTGCATCTTCAAACCGCCAGCGGTTATCGAGATATTTGAACGGGCCTTCGATATATTTCACATCAATGGCGCACTCAGCCGGCATGAGCAGCACTTGTGTGGTGAAGGTCTCTCGAATGGCCTTGTAGCCCACCGACATATTGGCAATCAGCAGCGTCTTTCCATCGCGCTCTTTGCGCGACTGGATGGAAAGGCTTTCGCACAAAGGAACGAATTCAGGATAGCGCTCAATGTCTGCGACAAGCGCATACATGCGGTCGGGAGAGTGCTTGACAATACGGCGGGTTTCAAACTTTGGCATGAGTGGCACTTAAGCCTGTGCGCCCACAAGATCAAGAAGTTGAGCCACATCGCGGCGTGATTTTAACACAAAAACCGGCACTTGCGGACCAAAGAGATCGAAATTGCGGATGAAGATGGGCGCGTGTTTGCGCTCAAAGTTCCAGATATAAGAAAGAAACGCTCTGTCTGGCCATTTTTCAACACATCCTGCGGCCATCTCGAGCCTTGACTTGCCATGGTTTTTCATTGCTCGACGATAGACCCCCAACAGGCAAAGCCAGCGCGGCATACGCATCCAAAGGACAATATCGGCCCTTGGCAGGCGAAGGTCAAAGCTGGATGGGTTGCTGCCATCCATTAGCCAGCGCTCTTCCGCAATCTTTTCAGAGATCAGCGCCCGTTGTTCGTCACGCGCGCGCGCCCTCCAGCCGGGCAACCAGAAGAAGTCACGGTCCATCGACACAAATTGGAGGTCAAATCGATGGCAGAGTTTCATCGAGAGAGTGCTCTTACCACCGCCTGAACAGCCGATCACCAATATTCGATTGCTGGTTTTGACAATTGCGGCAGCGTCTTCGGCGTTTTGCACATAATTCACCATGACTTACACCTCACGGCAGATTTTGGCCAATTCCGATAAAAGTTCGGCACTTTGCCTGCGGGATGTTACAACAATCACGGCTAAATCATCTCGCGCATTTTCAAACTGCTCCTGAAACTGCGGTACCTCTTTTGCCTCGAAATTCCAGATATAGTTCAAAAATTCCCAGTCAATTTTTTCCGGGCAGCCTTCTGCCATGTCGGGGCGCACGGTCCCGCGATGTTTTAACCAGCGGGAAAGAACGCCATACATGGAAACAAAGCGCGGTGGCCGCATCCAGATGACCAGATCGGCGCGGGCCAAGCGCGCTGGCAAGGTGCCGGGGCTGTTGCCATCAATGATCCAGCGCTCAGCGGCAACAAAGGTCTTCATGCGATCAACGGCTTCCGACCGAGGTCGCAGTTTCCAACCTGGAAGCCAGAACACATCACGGTCCATGGAAATATAGGTGAGGTCCAAAAGGCGACATAGCGTCTGGGAGAGCGTGCTTTTGCCGCTGCCAGAGCAGCCGACGACGCAGATACGCTGGGCTGCGCTCACAAGATTTGCGGCTTCAGGGCCGGTTTTGAGATATTTGACCACTGCCACCGCCCCTAGAGTCTGTCAGGTTCAGATTGCACCAGACAGACTCTCGATTTTTTTGTTTTCGTTTGTCTTTTCGGGAAAGCCGGAGACCACTTTTCCCTGACAAACTCTAAATATCAAAACCCGACGTTTTTAAGCGTCGGGTCTCAACATATGCAAGGCTGCGCCCAAAAAATCACTCGGCAGCTGCCAGCAGCTTCTTTTCGCGGTTGGCTTTCAGGCGGGCAAAGTCATCGCCCGCGTGATGCGATGAGCGGGTCAGCGGGCTGGACGCCACCATCAGGAAGCCCTTGGTGTAGGCAATATCCTCATAGGATTTGAACTCTTCCGGCGTCACAAACCGCTCCACCTTGTGGTGCTTGCGGGTGGGCTGAAGATATTGGCCAATGGTGAGAAAATCCACATCGGCACTGCGCAGATCATCCATCAATTGCAGCACTTCGTTGCGCTCTTCGCCAAGGCCCACCATGATGCCGGATTTGGTGAACATGGTGGGGTCCAGTTCCTTCACCCGTTGCAGCAGCCGCACCGAGTGGAAATAGCGTGCGCCGGGGCGCACCGTGAGGTAATTGCCCGGCACGGTTTCCATATTGTGGTTGAACACATCTGGCTTGGCGGCCACAACGCGCTCCAGCGCGCCGGGCTTTTTCAAAAAGTCAGGGGTCAGAATTTCAATGGTGGTCAGCGGCGAGGCTTCACGGATGGCCCAGATGACCTTTTCGAAATGCTCTGCACCGCCGTCGGCCAGATCATCACGGTCCACCGATGTAATGACCACGTGCGACAGGCCCATCTGCTTGACGGCCTTGGCGACATTGGCAGGCTCGTCCAGATCCAGCGCATTCGGCTTGCCGGTGGCGACATTGCAGAAGGCACAGGCGCGGGTACAGATCTCGCCCATGATCATGAAGGTGGCGTGCTTCTTTTCCCAGCATTCGCCGATATTCGGGCACCCAGCCTCTTCGCACACAGTCACCAGCTTGTGGCTGCGCACCAGATCACGGGTTTCCTGATAGCCCTTGGAGGTGGGAGCCTTGACGCGGATCCATTCCGGCTTGCGCTGCACCTCGGTGTCTGGCTTGTGGGCCTTTTCCGGGTGGCGAACACGCTTTTCAGGATTTTGCGTTCTATCGAGGATCGTGACCATGATATTGACCTGTCAAAGCCGCATGTTCGCGGCAGTAAAAATTAGCGGCGCACCAGTTTGGCCACAAACAGCAGAAGGCTTGCGCCGACAAAGCTGGTGATCAGATAGCCGAGCCAATCACCTTCAACGAATATTCCAAACCGGCGGAAAATGGCAGAGGCCAAGGCCGCGCCGACAATACCGATAATAATGTTCATGAAAATGCCAAAGCGCATATCCATGAGTTTGCCAGCCAGCCAGCCAGCGAGGCCTCCGACGATGATTGTCATGAACCAGCCTAATTCAAATCCAGTCATCAGCCGCTCCTTATATGTGCTTCCTGCCGACTATATAGGCGGCGGGAAGCATTATCACAAGCAACCTTTAGCCAGGCTTTAAGCGTTCAAGACTTTACCATAGGCGTCGAGTACGCTTTCCTTCATCATTTCTGACAGGGTCGGATGCGGGAAGATGGTGTGCATCAGTTCTTCCTCGGTGGTTTCAAGGTTCATGGCCACCACAAAGCCCTGGATCAGCTCGGTCACTTCTGCACCAACCATGTGCGCACCGATCAATTCGCCCGTCTTCTTATCGAAGATGGTTTTGATCATGCCGTTGTCTTCGCCAAGCGCAATCGCCTTGCCGTTGGCGTTGAAATTGTAGCGGCCCACGCGAATGTCGCGGCCCTGTTCCTTGGCCTTGGCTTCGGTGAGGCCAACGGATGCGACCTGCGGGTTGCAATAGGTGCAGCCGGGGATCAGCGACTTGTTCATCGGGTGAACATTCGGCAGGCCTGCGATCTTTTCAACGCAGATCACGCCTTCATGCTCGGCCTTATGGGCCAGCATTGGCGGACCAGCCACGTCGCCGATAGCGTAGAGGCCGGGAACATTGGTCTTGCCATAACCATCGATAACGATGCAGCCGCGATCGGTTTTGACGCCCAGTGTTTCAAGGCCGAGATTTTCGATATTGCCCTGCACGCCAACAGCCGAGATCAGACGGTCAGCGGTGATCTGCTGCACCTTGCCATCCTTGGTTTCGACATGGGCGGTGATGGAGTTTGCACCCTTCTCAACTTTGGAAACCTTGGCTTCCGTGATGATCTTCAGGCCGCGCTTTTCCAGCGCCTTGCGGGCAATGGTAGAGATTTCAACATCTTCCACCGGCATGATGTTGGCCATCAACTCAACCACCGTCACATCCACGCCCATCGAGCGATAGAACGAGGCAAATTCGATGCCGATTGCGCCCGAACCCATCACTACGATGGATTTCGGCATGAAATCAGGCTTCATGGCTTCGAAATAGGTCCAGATCAGCTTGCCATCTGGCTCAATGCCGGGCAGTGCACGCGGGCGTGCGCCGGTGGCAACAATGATGTGCTTGGCGGTGTAGGTGCCCTCACCCAAAACGCCCTTTGGCACCGGGTTCTGCGGCTGCACGGCAGGCTTGGAAGTTGCACCAACCACGACTTCATTTGGCTTGGTGAGCTTGGCCTCGCCCCAGATCACGTCGATCTTGTTTTTCTTCATCAGGAAGGCAACGCCGCCGTTGAGGCGGGCGGATACGCCACGCGAGCGGGCGACAACGTCTTTCACATCAGCGGTCATGGTGCCGTTCAGCGTCAGGCCATAGCTCTTGGCATGGTTGGCATGATCGAGAATTTCAGCCGAGCGCAGCAGCGCCTTGGTGGGGATACAGCCCCAGTTCAGGCAGATACCGCCCAGATGTTCCCGCTCAACAATCGCGGTTTTCAGGCCGAGCTGGGCGGCACGGATCGCGGTCACGTAGCCGCCGGGGCCAGACCCGATGATGATGACGTCATAAGCATTCGACATGGGCGTTTCCACTCCTCGGTTTCTTGCAGCATCTGCCATTTTCAATCAGATGCCGTTAACGGGACTGGAAGCGCAACCGGCTTATACTGTCGGTGTTTCGGCCTCCGGTTCATGGTGAACCAGCATCCCGTAGATTTCATCCTTGAGCCGCATCCGGTTTTTTCGCATGTCTTCCACGTGAAAATCATCTGCTGGCTCTACATTTGTCTCTGCGCGATGAATTTTCCCATTCACGTCGTGATAACTGTCAAACAGTCTGGCAAAATGCCCGTCTGTTGTTTTCAAATGATGTATCAACGCCACGAATTCTGGAAATTCAGCTGCAAGTTCATGCGGTGTGTTTGACATGATCCCATCTCCCTTCAGGTTTACGAGATCAGGTTACGCACTCCACACTATACCTCCTTGATTCTGATCAAAGCGCCTGCAATCATTCACCACCTTAAACCCCAAGTATCATCCGAACGACCGGCTCAAGACCGCGCCCAATGGCGCGCGTACCCTCGGCATCCAGATGAATGCCATCCAGCGGCGAACAGGTCGCCACCGATCCGGCATCAAAAAAGCTGCAATCCATCTCATCAGCCAGATCACTGTAGAGACTGGCCACCATGGCCGATTCATCCAGCGCATCCCGAAACATCGCCGCAAACGGCTCATTGGCTGTTTCGCAAATCATCGGTGGGGCGACAATGAGAATATCCGGCCCATCGGTTTCCATGGGCCAGACGTGATGACGAATAAGCTGAACCAGCCGCTTCATGCCGCGCGTCGCCGCATGAGCCGTTCCAGCAGGCCCGCGTTTCAAATCATTGGTGCCCAAAAACAGGATCACCAGATCCAGTGGCGCATGGGTGGCCAAAATGCTTGGCAACAGCTTGACGCCATTGCGTTCGCAATCGGCCAGATAGTCATCATAGGCGGTGGTTCGTCCGTTCAGTCCCTCGGCAATCACCGTCACCTCTGGCCCCAGCGCCTTTTGCAAGACGCTCGGCCAGCGGTTCTGGTAATCATGCCGACCAAGGGATACGGGATCGTACCCCCAGGTCAGACTATCGCCGTAGCAAAGAACGGATTTCATGCCACCTCTTTCAGGTCAGACCAGCATACCCATCGGGCTTTCGATGTAGCGCTTGAAGGCTCCGAGAAGTTCGGCACCCAAGGCTCCATCAACGGCGCGGTGGTCGGTGGACAGCGTCACCGTCATGACGTTGGCGACTTTCATTTCGCCCTTCTTCACAACAACGCGCTCTTCACCAGCACCAACGGCCAGAATGGTCGCATGTGGTGGGTTCACCACTGCTGCGAAATTCTTCACGCCCATCATGCCCATGTTGGACACGGCCGTGGTGCCGCCCTGATATTCCTCAGGCTTCAGCTTGCGTTCCTTGGCGCGCTTGCCCAGATCCTTCATCTCGTTGGAGATGGCAGACAGGCTCTTCAGCTCGGCCTGACGGATGATCGGGGTGATCAGGCCGCCGGGGATCGACACAGCCACGCCAACATCGGCGTGCTTGTGCTTGACCATGTTGCTGTCTGTCCACGAAACATTGGCATCCGGCACATCGCGCAGTGCCAGCGCCATGGCCTTGATGACCATATCGTTGACCGAGAGCTTGTAGACTGGCTTGCCATCCTTTTCAGGCGCAGAACCGTTGAGCTGGGTGCGAAGAGCCAGCAGGGCATCCAATTCGCAATCCACCGATACGTAGAAATGCGGAATGGTCTGCTTGGATTCTTGCAAACGCTTGGCAATGGTCTTGCGCATACCGTCGTGCGGAACCAGCTCGTAAGAGCCTTCCGAGAACAGCTTGAGCACGGCATCATCCGACATGCCCTTGGCGAGTGCCGGAGCAGGTGCGCTTGCAGGCGCAGATGCAGGAGCCGCAGCAGCAGCAGCTGGCTTTGCGCCACCAGTGCTGACAGCCTTTTCGATGTCGCTCTTGACGATACGACCATGCGGGCCGGAGCCCGCAACAGCCTTAAGATCAAGACCGGCATCCTTGGCCAGACGACGGGCCAGCGGCGAGGCAAAAACGCGCTCGCCGGAATGCGCAACGGCTGGTGCAGCGGCAGGTACTGGCGCTTCCGCTGGCTTTTCAGCCGCCGGTGCTTCAGCCTTGGATTCTGTCTTTGCAGGAGCGGAAGATGCGCCACCGGCCGCAGCCGTTGCCACGTCTTCGCCGTCAGCGGCGAGGATGGCAATCAAGGCATTGACCTTGACGCCTTCGGTGCCAGCCGGAACAACCAGCTTGGCCACAACACCCTCGTCCACGGCTTCCACTTCCATGGTTGCCTTGTCGGTTTCAATCTCGGCAATCACATCGCCAGACTTGACGGTGTCGCCTTCCTTGACCAGCCACTTGGCCAGATTGCCCTCTTCCATTGTGGGAGAGAGGGCTGGCATGGTGATATTGATCGGCATATGCCTCGCCTCCCCTTATTTGTAGCAGACGGCTTTGACGGCCTGGACCACTTCGCCGACATTCGGCAGAGCGAGCTTTTCGAGGTTTGACGCATAGGGCATGGGAACATCCTTGCCAGCAACAGTCAGAACCGGCGCATCCAGATAGTCAAACGCTTCGCGCTGAATGCGGTTCGCCACGAAATCACCCACGGATGACTGCGGGAAGCCTTCTTCAACAACAACCAGACGACCCGTCTTCTTCACCGACTCAATAACAGTCGGCAGGTCCATTGGGCGAATGGTGCGAAGGTCGATCAATTCCGCATCAATGCCAAGCTTGGTCAGCTCTTCCACGGCCTTGGTTGCATAGGTCATGCCAATGCTCCACGACACGATGGTCACATCCTTGCCGGGCTTGTGAATGCGTGCCTTGCCGATGGGCAGCACGAAATTATCAAGCTTTGGAACTTCGAAGCTGTGACCATAGAGAATTTCATTTTCAAGGAAGATCACAGGGTTCGGATCGCGGATCGCGGCCTTGAGCAGACCCTTGGCATCCGCTGCCGTGTAAGGCGAAATCACCTTGAGGCCCGGAATCTGGCTGTACCATGCGGCATAATCCTGGCTGTGCTGGGCACCAACGCGGGCAGCTGCACCGTTCGGACCACGGAACACCATCGGCGCACCCATCTGGCCGCCCGACATGTAAAGCGTCTTGGCGGCAGAGTTGATGATGTGGTCAATCGCCTGCATGGCGAAGTTGAATGTCATAAATTCAACAATCGGGCGAAGACCCGCCATGGCAGCACCAACGGCAATACCGGCAAAACCATGCTCGGTGATTGGCGTATCGACAACCCGACGCTCGCCAAACTCGGCCAGCAGACCCTGCGTGATCTTGTAAGCGCCCTGATATTCGGCCACTTCTTCACCGATGATGAAGACGTCATCATTGGCGCGCATTTCCTCGGCCATGGCTTCGCGCAGCGCTTCACGCACCGTCATCGATACCATTTCTGTTCCAGCCGGAATGGATGGATCAGCAGCGGCTTGCGATACAGGAGCCGCAGGAACCGGCGCAGCAGCTGGCTTTTCTTCTACCGCAGCAGCAGGAGCCTGCGCTTCAGCCTTTGGCGCAGCGGCAACAGAGTCGGCGCTTTCACCATCCTGCAACAGCACGGCAATCGGCGTGTTGACCTTGACGTTTTCGGTACCAGCCGCAATCAGCAGCTTGCCAATCACGCCTTCATCGACAGCTTCCACTTCCATGGTTGCCTTGTCGGTTTCAATCTCGGCAATCACATCGCCGGACTTAACAGTGTCACCTTCCTGCTTCAGCCACTTGGAGAGCGTACCCTCTTCCATGGTTGGAGACAGGGCGGGCATGAGAATATTGATGGACATGGATAACCCTCCCTCGCTTACAACAGGATGTCGGTGTAGAGCTCGGATGCATCCGGCTCTGGATCGGCTTGTGCGAAATCGGCGCTATCGGCCACGATGTCGCGCACGTCCTTGTCGATCAGCTTGAGATCGTCTTCCGTTGCCCAACCCTGTTCCAGCAAGCGAGCCTTGACCTGTTCAATCGGGTCATGCTCGGAGCGCATTTTCTGCACTTCATCCTTGGAACGGTACTTGGCCGGGTCAGACATGGAATGACCACGGTAGCGGTAGGTTTCCATTTCCAGAATGACTGGACCCTTGCCCGAACGGCAATAGTCTACAGCCTGTTCGGCAGCAGCCAGAACCGCGCGCACATCCATACCATCGACCTTGAAGCCGGGGATGTTGAAGGAAACGCCGCGCTGGGAGAAATCGGTCTGCGCCGATGCGCGCGCAACCGAGGTGCCCATGGCATAACGGTTGTTTTCAATCACGTAGATCACCGGCAGGTTCCACAGGCGAGCCATGTTGAAGCTCTCGTAAACCTGACCCTGATTGGCAGCGCCATCGCCGAAGTAAGCCAGCGACACATTGTCATTGCCACGGTACTTGTTGGCAAAGGCCAGACCCGTGCCGAGCGAGACCTGCGCACCGACGATGCCGTGACCGCCGTAGAAGTTCTTTTCCTTGGAGAACATGTGCATGGAGCCGCCCTTGCCCTTGGACAAGCCGCCGCGACGTCCGGTCAACTCGGCCATGACGCCACGCGCACTCATGCCGCAAGCCAGCATGTGGCCGTGATCACGATAGCCGGTGATGACCTGATCGCCTTCTTTCAGCGCCAGCTGCATACCCACCACAACGGCTTCCTGACCGATGTAAAGGTGACAGAAGCCGCCAATGAAGCCCATGCCATAAAGCTGACCGGCCTTTTCTTCGAAACGGCGAATGAGAAGCATTTCACGATAGGCTTTCAGCTCCTGATCGCGATTAAACTCCACAATAGTACCTTCGACGAATTCGCCCTTAGCAGGCTTGGCCGTATTCTTCCGACCAGAAGCAGTCGCGGGTGTGCGCGGTGCCATTCATCCCTCCCTGAGTTGTGTAAGGGTTTTTAGTTGGCACACCATATTCAAGAAACTACAAAGTCGCAATGCATTAAATGCATGTCTTCTATTCCGTATAAACAACAGAAAATAAAGAGTTTTTCGGAATTAACTGATTTTCAGTTAATTTAAAAATCCATAAAATAAGGTGGGCTTATCGATTAAAAATAACAATTTCATCGGCTTTGGACATATTCAGCTGATAGCGCGCCTTCTCATCCATCATGTCGCGGTCGAGCGAGCCATCGCTCAACAGCCTCACCTGCGTTTCAAGTTTTTTGCGTGCATGAACAAGAGATGCCAGATCCTTGCTGCGCTCGGCTCGCAACACATCAAAACGCTCACCCGCCTTCAGGCCGTAATCGCCATGAATGCTATGATAACCAAAATAACCAAGGAATGCGATTGTAACAGCAGGAAGAACGAGTCGACCGAATTTTCTGTTTTTATGGTGGCGTGTCCACATGTTGGCTAGGGCCCTGCAACGCAAAACTGTTGAAAGAGAGCATCATGCTCAGATACTGCCGCACAATGCCATTCACCTCACAGCACCGAACATATTGACTTTAGACCAATTTACTTAACCGATCGTTGACCATAGGGCGTAAAAACAAAAAGCCCGCACCCTGAAAAAAGGTGCGGGCTTGAAAGCGATATTCAGAAACTGAAAATCAGCCCTTCAGAATGGAAGCGCCAGCGTAAGAAGCCTGAAGGCCAAGCATTTCTTCGATGCGAATCAACTGGTTGTACTTTGCCAGACGGTCAGAGCGCGACAGCGAACCGGTCTTGATCTGACCGCAATTGGTGGCAACGGCGAGATCGGCAATGATCGAATCTTCTGTTTCGCCAGAGCGATGCGACATGACGGCGGTGTAGCCAGCCTTATGGGCGGTTTCCACGGCATCCAGCGTCTCGGACAGCGAGCCAATCTGGTTGACCTTGACGAGGATGGAGTTGGCAACGCCCATGCGGATACCGTCACGCAGACGGGCCGAATTGGTGACAAACAAATCGTCACCCACGAGCTGCGTCTTGGCACCAATCTTGTCGGTCAGATATTTCCAGCCGGCCCAATCGTCTTCTGCCATGCCGTCTTCGATGGAAATGATCGGATATTTGCCAGCCAGTTCAGCCAGATAATCGGCCATGGCTTCCGGCTCCAGCGTGCGGCCTTCGCCTGTCATCTCGTATTTGCCATCCTTGAAGAATTCTGTGGATGCGCAATCGAGCGCCAGATACATGTCTTCGCCCGGACGGTAGCCAGCCTTTTCAATTGATTTCATGATGAAATCAAGGGCTTCTGGCGCGCTCTTCAAGCCTGGTGCAAAGCCACCTTCGTCACCAACATTGGTGTTGAAGCCCTTGGCTGCCAGTTCCTTTTTCAGCGTATGGAACACTTCAGAACCCATGCGGATGGCATCACGGATATTGTCCGTGCCAACCGGCATGATCATGAATTCCTGAAAATCGATTGGGTTGTCAGCATGAGCGCCACCATTGATGATATTCATCATCGGAACAGGCAGAACATGGGCGTTCGGGCCACCAACGTAGCGATAGAGCGGCAGGCCAGAGGCTTCGGCAGCCGCTTTGGCAACGGCCAGCGACACACCGAGAATGGCGTTTGCGCCCAGGCGCGATTTGTTGGGCGTGCCGTCCAGTTCCATCATGATATTGTCGATCATGATCTGGTTTTCAGCATCGTGACCGCCGATGGCATCAAAGATTTCGCTGTTGACGGCTTCAACAGCCTTTTCAACGCCCTTGCCGAGGTAACGCTTGCCACCATCGCGCAGTTCGACCGCTTCGTGCGCGCCGGTCGATGCGCCCGATGGAACAGCCGCACGGCCCATGCTGCCGTCTTCCAGATAAACATCGACTTCAACGGTTGGATTGCCGCGGCTATCGAGGATTTCGCGGGCAATAATGTCGGTAATGGCGGTCATGTTCGCTCCCTGCTGTGTAGATTGACAAGGCAATTTGTCGTCTTGTCTTAACCGATGAAATAAAAATTACAATGACAGTTGCCAATGGAATATTGGCACCATGATTATGCGGCTTTTGCAACCGCATCAAAGGCCAGAAGTTTTTCCAGCAAACGTTCCAGATCACTCAGATAGACCATGTTGGGGCCATCTGATGGCGCATTATCCGGGTCTTGATGGGATTCGATAAATAAGCCAGCAACACCCACAGCGACGGCGGCACGTGCCAGTGTTTCAACAAATTCGCGCTGACCGCCACTCGATCCGCCTTGCCCGCCGGGCTGCTGCACCGAGTGAGTCGCATCAAAAATCACCGGCGCGCCAAAGCCTGCCATAATCGGCAACGAACGCATGTCAGACACAAGAGTGTTATAGCCAAAGGATGCGCCACGCTCGCACAGCATCACATTGGGATTGCCCGACAGCGTGATTTTTTCCATCACGTTTTTCATATCCCAAGGGGCCAGAAACTGGCCTTTCTTGATGTTAATGGCACGGCCCGTCCTGGCCGCAGCCACCAGAAGATCAGTTTGTCGGCACAAAAAGGCTGGAATTTGCAGCACGTCCACCACAGAAGCGACCTCGGCGCACTGATCTTCACTGTGAATATCGGTGATCACCGGAAAGCCGAACTCCTTCTTGAGGTCTGCAAAAACCTGCAAGCCTTTTTCAATACCAATACCACGACCGGCCTTGAGCGATGTGCGATTGGCCTTATCAAAAGACGATTTATAGACAAGGCCAATGCCGAGCCTGTCGCAGATTTCCTTGATGCCGCCTGCCATCATGAAAGCGTGCTCGCGGCTTTCCATCTGGCAGGGGCCGCAAATCAGCGAAAAGCGGGCAGTATTCGAAAACGAAACCTGATGCTTGCCTTCGCCAATAACCACGGTGGAATTGGGTGACGTCATGGCGCATTCTCCTCAAACAGGAAGGCAACACCTTGTCCCGGTGCTGCCGGGACGGAAATGCCGTCCGGTGTTGTGACATGGTCAACGCCATTAGCAGTCAGGACGGCCGCTGTCACCTCAAGATCGGCAACAGCAAACACCAGCGCAAGTGCCACGAGACCACCGTTCACCGCAGCGCTCCCTCCAACCTCAACCGACAGATTCCGGGTATCAAACGCATAACCGTTGGTGATAGCATGGCCATGCGTGCCCAAAACCGCCTTCATCAAGGCCTTGTGCCCTTCCTTAAGGTCAGCCTGAAGGAAAATACGCTTCAGGCCCTTAACACCATTGGCATGAGCTTCAAGCGCTGCCCGATCAGACGGTAAAGGATTGAGCCGCTCGCAGGAAAATAGAAAAAACAGATTTTCCAAGGCATCAACAGCAAATGCCAGCCGAAAGCGACTGATTGATTCCTGGCCATTCGGCAGCATGACCGGGCGGGAAAACTCCAGCATATCACCGCCGCTGTAGCCCGCCTTCACAAATGCTGCATGATCCTCTTGCGCGTCCTCAGACTGGACAACAACGGCAGAAAGTCCCTCGCCTTGCTGCTGGCGAAATAAGTGGTCGCGTGCAATAAAAACATTGCCAGCTGCAATGGCTTCCTTTGCAACAGCGTCGTCCGCGACGGCCAAAGGCTCCAGATAGGTTTTGTCTGCCAAAAACACGCAGGCATTGACCGTGCCAAAAGGATGAACGCCATTGGCGGCAACGGTGAAGCCAAGATCGTTGTAGCGCTTGCGTGCCACATCCATATCCGAAACGGGCAGGACCAGATGGTCAATCAAGCGACTGCTTTTCTGGGTCATGCCATTGTCTCGCTTCACATCCGTATGGGGTAATGTTGACCTTCAGGCGCGTGGCCTGCTTATACCATATCTGTTTCTCAAGACACGACATGTCATTTCTGGGGCTTTTGCATCATTTTTCACACACCGCATACATCAAAATACTGTAACTGATACAATAGCAGACAGCGCAGAAGCCTTCGCTGGATGCGGATCATGGTTGTTGCAGAGCGACATCGGGACATCAAAAAACACTTGGCATAGAAGACATGGACATGAACACAGTTTTCATTTTTTTTGGTGAGAGTTCAGGCTGGGTTGATCTGGCAACGGCATTTCTCTGCATTTTTGCAGTGGTCGCGGCTTGCCTCTCCGTGATCCTCATCACCGTTGGATTGCTGTTCGAGTTTTTCAATGCCCGTCACCCTGAGCGCAAAATACAGAAAAACCGCACCAACAAACGCAAATGGAAAGAGCTTGCCCACGCGCCCGGCTCAATCGCCATTATTTCCTTCTGTTTCACCGGCGGGCTTTTTGCGCAGGCGATGGGCTGGACAATAACGCCATGGCCATTGAGCTGGTGGGCATCGCCGCTTTTGCTTGGCGCATCCATTGTGCTGTATGATGCCTGGTTTTACTGGATTCACCGCCTGCTTCACTGCAAACCATTTTATCGCTTTCATGCTTTGCACCACAAAAGCGTTGCGCCAACAGTGTGGACCAATCACCATGAAACGTTCACCGAGGCCTTTCTCAATCAGGCATTTTATCTGATCATCCCCTTTATTCTGCCCATTGCCTGGCCGATTCTCGTGGCGCAAAAACTCTATGATCAAATCAGTGGCATGGTGGGCCATGCTGGCTATGAGCATTTTGCCTCACCCGCCGGACGCCGACCCTTTCCCCTCGCCAGCACGGTGTTTCATGATCAGCATCATGGCCATTTTGCCTATAACTACGGCCATACATTTTCCGTGTGGGACCGGATGATGGGAACGCTCTACCCCAAATACGACGAAACTCTGGAGAGTTTCGAGGACAAGAAACCTCAAAACGGCGAGACATCATAATCCCGCCGTTTTGAGCATTTGCATTACTTCAGGGCTGGCGGCGCAAAATCCAGCACATTTCTTGTGTAGCTCTCAACCACCATGCTGATGGGTGTGCCGTCTGGCAGGCTCAAAAGCGCCTTGTGCTGGATCACATGATCCGGGATCTCCAGCGGTTTTTCGCTTGCGGCCGGAATGCTTGCCCCCATATCCCATGCTTGCGGCAAAGGCTGCCACAGCAGCTCCGCAGAGATGGTATGGCGCTGGAAGTTCAAGGGCTTCACCACCCGCCCAAAAGCCGTATCCGTGGTTTCCAGTGTTTTGTTCATGTCATCGGTCAAGCGCGCTGGTACATACCAGTTGTCAGCATCCGACAACACCCGCTCACCACACATCAAACGCACGCGGCGATAGCCGACTTTGTCGGATTCACTCACCTTCAAGGCGCCGCGTATGTCTGCGGTCGCAGGTTTTTCCACACCCTTGACCGGCTCTGCAACGATCTTGGCATGTTCGGCCAGCTTATGGTCGCTGCACCACCGATCCAGCGTCAGAGTGGCGCTATCATGGCTGAGTAGATCAGCATTGAGCGTTTGCAAAACGGCCAGCGCCGCCAGCCGCGACACCGGCGTATCAGGCCAGGAAACCGGCTGGGCTGCAAAACTGACTGAAGACATCATCGTCGAGACAACCACTGCGGTTAAAAACAGGCTTCGCATATAAGCTCCTGAAAGAATTAGATAATTCAAGGGATACCCCCTATATCCAATCCATCATGAGATCATGACAAAGTGATGTCAGCCCCGGCCCGGGTTCCCGTTGGGAGCGTCAGCCGGAACTGGTCACATCGCGCGTTCGTCACTTCTGTTTTGCCATCTCCGCAAGCTGGGTCATGATGGTCGCGGCACCGGCCAGACGTTTTTCAGGCGTAGGCAGATCGCGGGTCAGGAACACGCTGTGGTCGGCACGAATTTTGGCCATGCTGCCCTGCTTGGCAATAAAGCCCACCAAAGCCGCAGGATTGGGGAATTCGCGGTTGCGGAATTGCACCACAACGCCCTTCGGCCCGGCATCCAGCTTTTCGACATTGGCCTTACGGCAGAGCGCCTTGATGTAGACGATCTTCAGCAGGTTTTGCACTTCAATCGGCATGGTACCGAAGCGGTCAATCATCTCGGCCCCGAAGCCATCAATCTCGCTCAGCTCCGTCAATTCACCAAGGCGGCGGTAAAGGCCAAGGCGCAAATGCAGGTCTGGAACATAATTATCCGGGATCATCACCGAGGTGCCAACTTGAATTTGGGGCGACCAGCCGCTATCCACGACCTCGTCCTCGTCCTCGCCCTTCACTTCGGCAACGGCCTCCTCCAGCATCTGCTGGTAAAGCTCAAAGCCGACTTCCTTGATGTGGCCGGATTGTTCTTCACCCAGCAGATTGCCCGCGCCACGAATATCCAGATCGTGACTGGCCAGCTGGAAGCCAGCGCCCAGCGTATCCAGTGACTGCAACACTTTCAGACGCCGCTCGGCGCTGGCGGTCAATACCTTGTTCACCGGCAGCGTCAGCAGTGCAAAGGCCCGCACCTTGGAGCGGCCAACGCGGCCACGGATCTGATAGAGCTGGGCCAGGCCAAACATATCGGCGCGATGCACAATCAGCGTATTGGCGGTTGGCACATCAAGACCGGATTCGACGATGGTGGTGGAGAGCAGCACATCATAACGGCCCTCGTAGAAGGCATTCATAATGTCTTCCAGCTCGCCTGCGGCCATCTGGCCATGGGCAATCGCCACCCGCAATTCCGGCACATCGCTATCGAGGAATGCCTTGATGTCAGCAAGATCCGCCAGACGCGGGCAGACATAAAAGCTCTGGCCACCACGATAATGCTCACGCATCAAGGTTTCGCGGATCACCAGCCCATCAAACGGCGAAATAAAGGTGCGCACCGCCATACGGTCCACCGGCGGCGTGGTGATCAGCGAGAGTTCGCGCACGCCGGTCATAGCCAATTGCAATGTGCGCGGGATAGGCGTTGCCGACAGTGTCAGCACATGCACATCCGATTTCAACTCTTTCAGCCGTTCCTTGTGCTTGACGCCGAAATGCTGCTCTTCATCGATGATCAAAAGGCCGAGATTTGCGAATTTGATGCCCGCGCCAAGCAGCGCATGGGTGCCCACCACAATATCGGTTTTGCCTTCGGCCACTTCCTTCTTCACCAAATTCAGCTCTTTGGTGCCCACAAGCCGCGATGCCTGCTGAATGCGGATCGGCAGATCGCGGAAACGCTCGGAAAATGTCTTGAAATGCTGGCGGGCCAGAAGCGTCGTCGGTACCACCACCGCCACCTGAATGCCATTCATGGCAGCGATGAAGGCGGCGCGCAGAGCCACTTCGGTCTTGCCAAAGCCTACGTCGCCGCAAACCAGCCGGTCCATCGGGCGGCCAGCGCCAAGATCACCGCGCACGGCTTCAATGGCGCTCATCTGGTCTTCCGTTTCATCATAGGGGAAACGGGCGGCAAATTCGTCGTAGAAACCTTCCGTGGTGGCCAGCACCGGAGCCGAGCGCATCATGCGTTCGGCAGCAATGCGGATGAGGCCGCCTGCCATATCCAGCAATTGCTTTTTCAGCTTGGCCTTGCGCATTTGCCATGCGCCGCCGCCGAGCTTGTCCAGTTGCGCCTCGCTGCCTTCCGAGCCATAGCGTGACAGCAGATCAATGTTTTCGACCGGCAGAAACAGCTTGGCCTCATCGGCATATTGCAGCTCAAGGCAGGCGTGCTGGCCACCTGCGGCCTGAATGGTGCGTAGGCCCACAAACCGGCCAATACCGTGCTCGGCATGAACGACAATTGAGCCTTCATCCAACCCGGCGACTTCCGAGATAAAATCGGCAGCCCGCTTGCGGCGCTTGACGCGGCGCACCATGCGGTCGCCGAGAATATCCTGCTCGCCCACGACCACCAGATCACTGGCTTCAAACCCGCCTTCAAGGCTGAGAACAGCCGCCGCCGCCTCGCCCTTCTTGAGCTTCTCCAGATCGTCTAGCCGGGAGATATTTTTCAGCCGTTCCAGCCCATGCTCGTTGAGCACCTGCAACAGACGGTCCAGCGAGCCTTCCGACCAGCCGGTGATGAGAACTTTGGAGCCAGCGGCGCGCTTGTCGGCGATATATTTGACAGCTTGGGTAAAGACGTTGGTGCGCTCGCCTTCCTCCTGCTTTTCGGCAGATGCCGCCTTGGCCCAGCGCGGACCGGAGCGGGCAGAAATATCGATGATCTTGCGCGAATCCGCTGCCATTTCCGCAAAAGGCGTCAACCGAACAGGATTGAGCGCATCCAGCGCCTTGGAAAAATCGGCAGCACCGAGATAAAGATATTCCGGCGGAATTGGCTTATAGGGCGCGCCTTGGGCCAGATGACCCTTGCCCGGCGTGGCCGAATCCAGTCGCGCTTCATAATAATCGCGGATCAGTTTGGCGCGTTCTTCTGCCGATTCGCGCACCGTGTGATCGGTAACGATCAGAAAATCCTTGAGGTAGTCGAACACCGTTTCCAGCTTTTCGTAGAAAAGCGGCAGCCAATGTTCCATGCCCGCATAGCGGCGCCCCTCAGAGACTGCGGTGTACAGAGCATCATCACGGGTGGAGGCCCCAAACAGCGAAAGATAGTTCTTGCGAAACCGGCCAATGGTTTCCGGTGTCAGCGTCACCTCGCTCATCGGGTTCAAACTCAACTCGCGCACCTGCGCAATGGTGCGCTGGCTGGCGGGGTCAAAGCTGCGGATGGTTTCCAGCGTATCGCCAAAGAAATCCAGCCGCACCGGCTCTTCCGAGCCGGGCAAAAACACATCGAGAATACCGCCGCGCACGGCATATTCGCCCACTTCGCGCACGGTTGCGACGCGATCAAAACCATTACGCTCTAGCCGTGCCGCAATATCATCCATCCGCACCTGATTGCCGGGGCGGGCCGAGAAAGACAGACTGTCAATGACCTCCGCTGGCACCATTTTTTGCAGCATGGCATTGGCGGTAACGAGAACAATCGCCGGATGCGGCTTTTTGGAATGCGCTATCAAGCCCGTAAGCGCCGAAAGCCGCTTTGCGGAAATATCAGCGCTGGGCGATACCCGGTCATAGGGCAAGCAATCCCAGGCGGGCATGGACAGCACGGGAATGTCTGGTGCGCAAAAGCTGAGCATCTGCTCAATATCAGCCATACGGCTTGAATCGGAGAGCAGATAAGCCACCGGCCTGCCCTGTCTGGCCAGTTCTGCCACCAGAAAGGCATCCATGCCATCCGGCACAGGCGACAGGGTGACAGGCACCTTGGAGGCTGCCGCTTTTTTCGCATCAAACAGGGAAATCATTATTCAACCACGGGCGAGAAATCAGGACGGATAGCGGCAATGCGGGTAAACAATGCACCTTGGATATGAGCAGGGGTTTCTTCGGCCCCCGTCACCCATTTCACCAGATCATTGTCTTCCTCGGCCATGATCCGTTCCAGCTCATCCAGATCAGTATCGCTCAACGTGGCAATTTCAGCCTCGGCAAATTGGCCCAGCACCAGATCCATCTCGCGGATACCGCGATGCCAACAGCGAAACAGAATACGCCTGCGGCGAGGATCAAGATCAGAGCTGCTACGAACCAAACCAGTCATTGGGCATACCTTCCTGTTGATGCGTCTCTATAGAACCATTCCGTTAAAAACGGAAAGGTTCTAAGTTGTTTGTTTTTACGCATTTCCGGACGCAAAACCGCTGAACACTTTTGCTGGAAATGCTCTATAACCTCTGCAATTCAACTTGTCAGCCTTGCATTGCGCTCCAAGTCGCTCCATTTTCACCCATCATGCGCCCAACCATACTTGATCCACTTTTTGCATCCGTCTCAACGCTTTCCGGCGTGGGGCCGAAGCTTGCGCAATTGCTGGCAACCCTGCTTGGAGCCGAAGACGCCGATGACGCCCGCGTAGTGGATTTGCTCTATCTGGCCCCGCAGCGGCTGATTGATCGGCGCAACCAACCCGGCATTGCTCGCGCGTCGCAAGGAGCCATTGTGACGGTGACAGGCCGGGTGGATAGGCACATGCCCCCGCCACGGGACAACAAAAGCGCGCCCTATCGCGTGTTTTTGCATGACGAGACGGGAGAAATGGCGCTGACCTTCTTCCGCGCCAAGGGGGCATGGCTGGAAAAGGCGCTGCCTGTTGATGAAATCGTCACGGTGTCTGGCAAGGTAGACTGGTTTAATGGCCGCGCCTCGATGGTGCATCCCGATTTTATGGTCAAAGCCAGTGAGGCCGCGAATATGCCGCTGGTGGAGCCGGTCTATCCGCTCACCGCTGGCCTCTCTCCCAAAGTGCTGCGCAAGGCTATAGATCATGCGGTGGAACGCCTGCCGGAGCTTCCCGAATGGATTGATCCGGCTTTGTTTGCTAAACAGGGGTTTGCCAGCGCCAAAGCCAGTTTTGAGCGGCTGCATAGCCCCCGCGATGAAAAGGACGTGGACCCTCAAGCCCCTGCCCGCCGCCGTTTGGCCTATGATGAATTTCTGGCAGGCCAAGTGTCGCTGGCCTTGGTGCGGCAGCGCTTACGCAAGGTGGCAGGCACCCCCGTGACACCAACGGGTGTTTTAAGCGGTGCCATTCTCGGCTCCCTGCCCTTTACGCCCACGAATAGCCAGAAAGAGGCTGTTGCCGATATTTTAAAAGACATGCAAAGCGACAGCCGCATGCTGCGTCTTGTGCAAGGCGATGTCGGTGCTGGTAAAACGCTGGTCGCCTTACTGGCCATGGCCGCCGTGGTGGAATGTGGCGGACAGGCGGTGCTGATGGCCCCGACCGAAATTCTCGCCCGCCAGCATCACGCGACGATTGCCAAAATGGTCGCCTCCGCAGGTATCACGCTGGATGTGCTGACAGGCCGCACCAAGGGCAAGGAGCGCGAGGCCATTCTGGAGCGCGTCGCCTCTGGCGAGACCCAGATCATCATTGGCACCCATGCGCTGTTTCAAGATACGGTGGTCTATAAAAACCTGATGCTGGCGGTGGTGGATGAGCAACATCGCTTTGGTGTGCACCAACGCTTGCGCCTGACGGCCAAGGGCATTTCCCCGCATATGCTGGTGATGACCGCAACCCCCATTCCGCGCACACTGGTGCTGGCCGCCTTTGGCGATATGGATGTGTCGAAGCTGACTGAGAAGCCAGCAGGCCGCAAGCCGATCCAGACCGTCACAGTGCCCACCGAGCGCATTGGCGATATTGTGGGCCGGTTGCGCAGCGCCATTGCCGATGGCAAAAAAGCCTATTGGATATGCCCGCTGGTGGAAGAAACGGAAGAATCCGAGCTAATGTCCGCCGAAGAGCGCCATGACACTTTAGCCCGCTCCATCAAAGCACCGGTTGGCCTCGTGCATGGCCGCATGACGGGCGCGGAGAAAGACGCCGCCATGCTGGCGTTCAAGACCGGAGAAACCCGGCTGCTGGTGGCCACCACGGTGGTGGAAGTGGGCGTGGATGTACCCGACGCCACCATTATGGTGATTGAACATGCCGAACGTTTTGGTCTGGCGCAGTTGCACCAGTTGCGCGGCCGCGTTGGGCGTGGAGCCGAAGCGTCGTCCTGCATCCTGCTCTACAAGGGACCGCTCAGCGAAAACGGCAAAGCACGACTCTCCATCCTGCGCGACAGTGAAGACGGGTTTCTGATTGCCGAGGAAGATTTGAAACTGCGCGGCGAAGGCGAGCTTCTTGGCACCCGCCAATCCGGCACGCCCGGCTTTCGCATTGCCAGCATGGAAGCCCATGCCGACCTTCTGGAAATTGCCCGCAAGGACGCCGCCTACCTGCTGGACCGCGACCCGGATTTAACCTCGGAGCGCGGCGAAGCTGTGCGAACGCTGCTCTATCTGCTGCGGCGGGATGAGGCTGTAAGGTTTCTGCGGGCCGGTTAGGCCATTACCATGTCCGGCCCGCAAAATTTTACTTCTTCAACGCGCCCGGCAAAGTCACGCGAAACACCTGGAACATGGTGTCAACTTCGGCACCATCCGCAGCCTTGTAGGCAGCGCCCACCTGATAGCCATCCTGCGTCAAAAAATCGTTGTCATTGGCAACGAACAGGAAGAAGTCATCGGGAGCAGCCGGATCAAGCACGGGGGCGATGGACATGGCTTCCCACTTTTCCGACAGGTTGTTCTTGTCGTTTGGTGCACCATTGTGCAGACCAAAGCGGGCGAGATCCTTGGCATCATTCATGTCAATAAATGCCGTGACCGTTGCAGGCTTGACGGATGCATCCACCACGCCCTTGGGGGCCACGGGCTTTACGCCATCATACTCGGTGTTGGCAATATCGGTTGCTGCCGACATGTCCACCAGTTCAATTTTGCGATAAACCGAGGTGTCTCCCTTCAGGCCCTGACCATTGTTGCTGTCACGCGCCAGCATCAGGAAGGTTTTGTCAGACAGTGCGAGGATTTCGCTCTGGGCTGCAACGGCAACCTTGCCCTTTTCGTCAAAGGTCGGCAGCGGCACGACATATTCATGCACCAGCTTGAGATTATCAACGTCGGCTGCATCATACACCAGCGCGCGGGTGTTCATGCGCGTGGTTTTCTTGTCACCGCCATCCTGACGGGTTGCCGACTGCAAAACGGTGATCAAAAACTTGCCATCGGGCGTCAAGGACATGCCTTCAAGGCCCTGATTGTTCTGGCGGCCCGTGTCGGGGTCTTTCGGGTCTGGCTTCTTGCCACCCTCACCCACGTTGTCGGAGGAGAAATTGATCTCGCCTTTGCGCATGGGCAAAAATGCCTTTGGTGGTTGAGTGGCCGAGAGCATTTTGCCGTCAGCAGAGAAATGGTAGATGTAAGGGCCATATTCATCGCTGATCAGCATTGAGCCGTCTTTCAGCCGCACAACAGCTTCCGGGTCCAGCGCAACTTTTCCGGTGGTTGCTTCAGGCAGTGCTGGCATTTTGCCCTTGGCTGCGCGCACACCGGCTTCAGGATCAAGGCCAGTGGTTGGCTTGCCCTGATCGTCGGTGAGGATGATCGTATCAGCAAGCTTGGCCTTCATGCCGGTCTGCTGCTGCTCTGGTGACAGGCTTACTTCAGCCGGTGTCAACTGAAATTCAATGCGGTTGATGCGGTCGTTATAATCCGTTGTGCCTTCAACGTTATAGCCACGGTCTGGCAGCAAAAGCAGCGAGCCGGAATAGCCGGTGCCGTCTTTTTTCCATGTCGTCAGATCCATCGCCATGCCGGAGCCGGAGCCAAAGGTTTCGCCAAACTTGTCCTTCTGGCTGGCAGGAATGCGACCAACGGCAACAAGGCCGTGATTGACAACCGTAACGCCATTGGCTGTCACTGAACCTTCAGCGAAAACAGCAGATGCTGAACAAAAAACCACTCCCACCGCAAGAAACGCTGCTCTATTTGAAAACAATTTCATCCCGAACCTCCAACAATAGTACGGGATGCGACTGCGTCTCTTGCAAACATCTGCAAAGCGTCATGGGTTTCGCACCCCTGATACGCAATTAGAGCTTTGAAATGACAGAGGCGTGACAAAGATAAAACAGATCAGCTCGCTTTTTTATTCACGCTGACTGGATTTGGCTCTGGCATACTGAGAGCATCATCCACAGCGACCCAATCCGGCATGACCAGACCACCAGAAATCAGCAGTTTTGCCCCCTCTTCAGGCGACATATCCAGAATTTTCAACTTGCTTTTGGGCACAAACATCAAAAATCCAGCGGTTGGAACAGGCGTGGGGGGCATGAACACAGCCACCATTTCTTCACCATTGGTATTCAGTTTGGCAGCAATCTCGCCTGTGGCTTCCGTTGCCACAAACACCAGCGCCCACATGCCGGGGCTTGGAAATTCAATCAGTCCAACCTTTTTGTAGGAACCGGATTTTTCCTTCAGCGCCGTTTCAAAAATCTGCTTCAGGCTTTTATGCAGTGTGCGCACCAACGGCATACGGTTGAGCAGCGATTCGCCGAAATTGACAACTGATCGGCCAACCAGATTGCGGCCCAGAAAGCCAATGATGGTGATGCAGATCACCGCCACCAAAAGCCCGGTGCCAGGAATGGTGATATTGAAATAATACTGCGGATTATAGCGCTGCGGAATATAGGGCGTGACCCAGCTATCGGCCCAATCAATGAAAGTGAAAGTCAGCCAGATGGTAATGGCCAGAGGCGCGCAGATAATCATGCCCGTGAGAAAATTGGTTCTCAGACGACTGGCAAACGAAATGATCTCGGGTTTTTCGGTCATAAAATCCGTTGGGGTTGATTCGTTGATGATCCGCGAGATTTTTTATTGTTGAGCAGCAAGCGGTAACCGTCAATGCCGCTTGCTGACACAATCGCGTCATTCCACCGTAACAGATTTCGCCAGATTGCGCGGCTGATCCACATCGGTGCCCATAAACACAGCCGTGTGATAGGCCAGCAATTGGATGGGCAGAGAAAACACCATGGGCGCGATGATTTCTGCGACATTGGGCAGGATAATGGTTGCCATGGTCTCCAGTTTGGAGCTTGCCGCACCCTTTTCATCGGTGATGAAAATGATCTTTCCGCCGCGTGCTGCCACTTCCTGCATGTTGGACACCGTCTTTTCAAAGAAACGGTCATGCGGGGCAATGACAATCACCGGCATGTTTTCATCAATCAGCGCAATCGGTCCATGCTTCAATTCGCCAGCGGCATAACCTTCGGCGTGAATATAGGAAATTTCCTTGAGCTTCAGCGCCCCTTCCAGCGCCAGCGGATAGCTGGTGCCACGGCCAAGATAGAGAACATCCTTGAAGCGCGACAATTCGCGTGACAGGCTTTCCATCTGCGGCTGGATAAGGTTGAGGACCTTGCTCATGATGCGTGGCATTTCCGCGAGATGCCGTACCAGTTCTTTTTCTTCGCCAGCATCAATCAAGCCACGGGCCTTGCCAGCCGCAATGGCAAGCGAGGCCATCACCGCCAACTGGCAAGTGAATGCCTTGGTGGATGCAACGCCGATTTCCGGCCCGGCCAGAATCGGAAACACCGCATCGGCCTCGCGGGCGATGGTGGATTCCTTGACATTGACGATGGCGCCGATTTTCAGGCCCGCCTCTTTGCAATAGCGCAAACTGGCTAGGGTGTCGGCAGTTTCGCCCGATTGCGAAATGAAGAGTGCGGCCTGATCGGTGGAGAGTGGCATTTCTCGATAGCGAAACTCTGATGCAACATCGATTTCCACCGGCAGCCGGGCGTAGCGCTCAAACCAGTATTTCCCGACCAGACCGGCAAGATAGGCCGTGCCGCAGGCCGAAATGGCAAGGCCGCGCAGGTTTTTAAAGTCAATTGCCGCATCGGCAAGCTTGACCGTGTGATCAGCCAGATCGACATAATGCGACAGAGCGTGTGAGATCACCTCTGGCTGTTCATAGATTTCTTTTTCCATGAAATGCCGGTGATTGCCCTTATCGACAACATAGGCGCTGGCGTGCGAAATCTGGCGCGGACGGCTGACAGGATTGCCACTGTAATCAAAAATGTCAGCACCATCACGGCGCACCACGGCAAAATCACCATCGACCAGATAGGTGATTTCGTTGGTAAAGGGCGACAGGGCTATGGCGTCCGAGCCAAGGAACATCTCACCCTGTCCAAAGCCAATGGCCAGCGGCGGTCCAAAGCGCGCAGCATAAATTGTTTGTGGATCGTCGGCAAACATCACCACCAGCGCATAGGCTCCAGTGATACGGTTGAGCGTTGCCAGCATGGCGGCTTTGGAATCAAGACCGCTCTTGCGATACCTTGAGGCAAGATGCGCCACCACTTCGGTGTCAGTCTGGCTGGTGAAAACCGCACCTTCAGTCAAAAGCTCATCGCGCAATTGCGAAAAATTCTCGATAATGCCGTTATGCACCACCGCCACGCCATCGACAAAATGCGGATGGGCGTTGGTCTCATTCGGCACGCCATGGGTGGCCCAGCGGGTATGGGCAATACCGATATTGCCCGGCAGCGGATGATCCGCCAAGACCTTCTCAAGATTGAACAGCTTGCCCTCGGCGCGGCGGCGATCCATCACACCATGCTCGAGCGTGGCAACGCCGGCAGAATCATAACCCCGGTATTCCAACCGCTTCAGCGCATCCACAAGACGCTCCGCCACCGGCTGACGACCGATAATTCCAACGATTCCGCACATGCACTTCTCCTTCTCGCATTCCGTCTGCCTTTCAAAGCACGAAAGGCTACCGCCGCGAGGTCTTTCCTAATGGATTTGTCGGGATTCGCAATCAACGCAGTGGTCACTTTGGGTTTCGCTGCGTTACGAAAATACCAGCCTTTAAGAGGTCGATTTTTTCATGGCCTTGATAGCCAGATTGCGCTCACGAATAAACTTTGCCCGCTCCGGCTTCATCTCCTGCCGGGCACGGCCAAAGGCCAGCGCATCAGCGGGCACGTCCTCGGTAATCACGCTGCCGGAGGCCACCAGCGCACCATCGCCAATACTTACAGGAGCAACCAGCGCACTGTTGGAACCGATAAAGGCATTGGCACCAATATGGGTTTCAAACTTGTTCACCCCATCATAGTTGCAGGTGATGGTGCCAGCACCGATATTGGTATCGGCACCGACAAAGGCATCGCCAATATAGCTGAGGTGATTGACCTTGGCACCTGCCCCAATCTCGGCCTTTTTCACCTCGCAGAAATTGCCAACCTTGGAGCCTTCGCGCAAGTTAGCGCCCGGTCGTAGCCGCGCATAGGGACCAACGGTGGCACCTGCGGCCACATATGCCCCTTCAAGATGGGAGAAAGCATGAATGACAGCACCACTTTCCACCGTCACACCGGGGCCAAACACCACATTCGGCTCGATCAGCACATCCTGACCAATCACGGTGTCATGGCTGAGAAACACGGTTTCCGGCGCAATCATCGAGACACCTGAGAGCATGATGTCATGGCGGCGTCGCTCCTGCCAGAGCTTTTCAATGGCGGCCAGCTCGGCGCGATTGTTGCAGCCGGAAAGCTCGGCCTCCGGCGCATCAACCGCCACGGCCTTACCACCGGCAGAGCGGGCAATTTCCACCAGATCGGTCAGATAATATTCGCCCTTGGCATTGGCATTGCCAATGCTGGACAACAGCTCAAGCGCCTTCGCACCATTGATCGCCATCAGGCCGCTGTTGCACCATGTCACCTTACGCTCTTTGTCAGTTGCGTCTTTTTCCTCGCGGATGGCGACCAATTCGCCATTTTCGACCAGAAGACGGCCATAGCCAGTCGGCTTTTGGCTATGAAAGCCAATGACAGCAATATCATTGCCATCCGCCAGCGCGGCACGGGCCGATTTCAGCGTTTCAGCGGTAATCAGTGGCACATCACCATAGGCCACCAGAATATCGTCAAAGCCACGCGCAATCGCATCTTTGGCGGTGAGCACTGCGTGCCCGGTGCCAAGCCGCTGGGTCTGAAGGAAGGACGTCACCGCCAAACCGTCGATGCTGGCCGCCTTGGTGACGGCTTCCGCATCTCGCCCCACAACCAGCGCCACATCGGCAATATCGGAGGCCAGAACGGCGGCCATCACATGGGCAATCATCGGCCGCCCTGCCACCGGATGCAGCACCTTGGACATGGAGGATTTCATCCGCGTGCTATCGCCTGCGGCGAGAATAACGGCAAGACAGGTGCGGCTCATGGTGTCTCCGAATACAAATAATGTCTGGCGGTGAGCTACCATGAGCGCGCCTCTGTCAGCAAGCACCCGTCGGCGTGTGCAGGTCAGATATATTGCGGACGGTCATCCAGGCTGAGGCCGGGAAACACCGTGCCGGTCAAGGCAGCAGCCGATAATCCAAACTGTTTGGCCAGTAAGGCAGCCGCAATGGCCCGCACATCCCCCGTGGGGTTCAGATCGCGGTTATCCAGCAGGTTTCCGTCTTTCAGCCCCGGCCATTTGCCATAGACATGCCCACCTTTGACGGCACCGCCCGCGATGATGCAACAGCCGCCCGTGCCGTGATCGGTGCCCGCATTGGCATTTTGCCGCACGGTTCGGCCAAATTCTGTCATGGCAACAACCGCGGTCTTGCGCCATGCATCGGGTCCAAGCTCATCGCGCAGTGTCAGGATGGCGTCGGTCAGATTGCGGGCGGCGCTGGCAAAATTGGCCTTTTGCTGCACATGCGTATCCCAGCCGGTAATGGAAAAGGCAGCGATTCGATACCGCTCCTTCAGCAGCGATGCGGCCATCTTTGCCATATCCCGCACACCATCGCCGCGCTTTTGCTGTTTATACAACAGGTCGGTATAGGCATCGATGCCGATTGCCTCTTTAAATGTCGCCGTAAACTGTGGATCACCCTGATAAAGCCGCACCAGAAAGCCCAGCTCGTCGCCGCCCATTGCCAGATCGGCCCGTGGCGACCACACATCTGACGGATTGGGACCAGAAAGAATGATTTCCCGCCCGCTGGAAATATCAATGGCCTGCACCGGCGTATTGGTCAGTGACAAAGCACGGTTCAGCCAGCCACTGTCTTTCGAAGCGAGGTTCATGCCGCCTGCTTCGAGAATATCCTGTCCATCAAAATGGCTGCGCTGGTTGCGATAGGGGGTGGACACGGCATGAACAAAGCCCAGTTCGCCAGCGTTCCACAGGGGCATCAGCGGTGCGGCAACCGGATTGAGGCCAAAAAAACCATCCAGATCAATCAACCCCTGATCGGCGGAAAGCGCAAGATCAGGCCTTGCAAGCTTCAGTGCAGGATCGCCATAGGGTTGTACCAGATCCAGCCCATCCATGGCACCGCGCAAAATAACGGCGATGTAGCGATTATCGCCCGGCATTTCGGCAAACGCCAAAGGTGTAAACATCGGGGCGGCCGCGGCGCAGCACGCAGCACCCAAAAAGCCGCGCCGGGAAAGAGTATTTAGCATTTCCATCCTGCAATCCTCCTCACCGCCTGTTGAATTCGGGCGAAACCAGCGTCATCACCAATCCGGCTTTGCGATTGGGGGCCTGGCTGACAACGCGAATAGTGTCATCACGGGCATAATCGGCCAGCACAAGCTTGACGAACTGGCGGGGATCATCGGTTGTTGTACTGGTTTGGCTGCTCATCTGATTTGTCAGCCTCTGCGCCCATTGAATCCTTTGGCTGAGCTGGCTGGCGCTGAACCAATGGTCGGATTGGTCCGAAAATCCGGCTGCATCACTCGGTCGCCAGATCGGCTGCCCCAAAGTCGAGATCATATTGGCCGCCTGCCGTCCAAGTGGCGGTCTCGGCGCGGGAGACGGTTTGGCACGATCTGCCATCATGGGCTGCATGATTGGACCGGAGGCGTTTTTCTCGTCATCGTCATCGTCATCGACCACCGGCATGACAATCGGGCCGCGGGGTCTGGCATCGTCTCCCATGATCATGTCTTTGGTTGCGCCCACGGCGCGCAGTGTCGAGACAATATAATCAAATGGCAGTTTGAACTTCTGTCCCGGCTCCTGCCAGGCCTTGCTGCTTTGCAACATCGCCCGGTAAACATCCGGCAGGTAACCGTCGCCCTGTTTCCACGCCGCAACCATGCTGTCCACGGCGTCACCATCAATTTTTTCATCAATGAAATGAGCATAAAGCTGGCGGCTCACATGGCGCATCGTGCGCTCGTCGCGCGCCAGATCTTCCAGCACCGCAACCGCATTCAAGAACGGCTCCGGGCTGCGCAGATAGGTTTTGCCAAGCACGTTGAAACTGCCCGGTTCGGCACGATTGACATCATAACCGGCAGCAACCGCCAGCCGATCAAATGTCACGCCCGTGAGCAGCAAGGACAATTGCTTAACATCGGTCTGGGTATACCCGGAGCCAACGCCCAGCGTGTGAAGTTCCATCACTTCGCGGGCAAAGTTTTCGTTGGAGCCACCATCCTTGCGCTTCAGCCCAACCTTTGAATTGGGGCCGATAGACTGCGCTTGATCGAGAAAGACCACCATTGCCGGATGCAATGATACTTCCTTGAGCAGCGTGGTGAAATGGCCACCAAGGTGAGGACGAATCGCCTCTGCTTCAAACAGAGGCACGGCAAGCTTGTTCTCGATAGTCTTGTCGGCGCTCACCGTAAAATGGTTGAGCCAGAACGAGGCCAGCCGTTCATGAAAGCCGAACGGAGAACAGGCAGCCTGCGCGATACGCGCGCAGACGTCTGCATTAAAACGATCAGCCACATCCCTGTTCAGCGCCTTGCTGATGTCACCATCCGCATTGCCCGCTTTTATGCGCTCATCAATTGTTTTGCGAACTGCAAAATAATCGACCATCACCTGACGGCGCGCCTCAATTCCTTCCAGCGGAAACAGTGGCGCTTGCTGCGCTGCCTGCTGCAATTGCGCAATCAGGTCATCAACATCCTGCGGACTGGCTTCATCCTTGCGCAATCCATAGCCGTAGCGAATGGCTGTCATTGTCGACCGAGAAAGCAACAGATAACCTCCGTGTTAAACTCAAGGTTCGTCAACCGTCATGCGTGCGTGTTTTTGCGCGCCGTGGCTGAACAGATCACCCCACACGTCCACCCCTATCAGCCGCCGCCATTGCGGTAAAAGCATGGCTGAAACCTTACACTTTGGTAAGGTTTCAGCCATGCGCCATTCAGGCTTATATCAGGCTCAAACCGCTTCATCCCAACACGCGCCGATCCTCCGTGCCCCTGGTCGTCATCAGGGGCGGCGCGCACTCCATTTCCTGTTAAAGTTCCAAGAACGGAACCAAAACCATGATGCCACAACCCCATACAACTCAGAACCGTTGATATGCACAGAGCAAACGAGGCGCTCAACAGCATGGGCGGCCTCGTTTGCAACCCGTGAAGAATCAAAGGATCCACGCACACTCAAAAACTGTTGAAATCAGGGTGACGGCTCTGGCAGAATGGTGGTGTATTCAGTAAAGTGTGCAACTTGAATAACATTATTCAATTCCTGTTAATGAAGTCGCGTAACGGTAATTTAAATCCGTCATCATACAACCAGACAGATTTATATTTAAGAATGAGATTATTTTGTTTTCTGGGTCATCAAACCACAAAGACATTTTTGTTTCAGCCGTGCGCCAGGCGCAGGCGCGTTTTACGCTTGAATCATCCAGGACAATTCTGATCGCCAATCTCGTCGCCGCAGCAACGGCGTGTGGGCTGATCATTCCACTGCATGACAACATCCAGCTCTTGATGGTCTGGGTCGCCATATTGGTTGTATGTTCCGTTTTCAGGTTTTCGCTCGCATTGTTACTGGAGAAACACCAGTATGCCCGCAAATATCCCGGAGATGTTGTTAAACTCATGTCGGCGGCGGCCTTGCTACAGGGCCTCACCTGGGGCCTGCTGCCTGTTGCCTTCATCAAAATGGATCTGCTTGGGCAAGATGCACCCATCATGCTGATTCTGATTGGTCTGGCAGGCACGGCCTTGTTGCGACAGTCTTTCACAAGTCAGACAGCGTTCAGCTATTCCATTCCCATCGTGCTGGCCTGCGCGTGGTGCTTCATGCAGCGGGGTGGCCTTGTTGCTCTGGTTTCAACGGTTGATCTGCTGTTGATGGCAGGTTTTCTGCTGTTTCTGATGACAAAAGCCGAGCAGAGATTCATAGAAGGCGAGCTGGCGAAACTCACCAGCGACCACGCGACCAAATCGCTTCTTCGCGCCAATGAAGATATTCGCCAAAGCAATATTCGCCTTGAAGTGCTCGCCAATTGCGACCCTGTGACCGGGCTGTTCAACCGAACATACCTCGGTGGTAATATTGCCGGTGCTCTGGCGGCAGCCACGGTTTCCAACCGTCAGGTTGCGCTCGTTCTTTTTGATATTGACCGCTTCAAGCGTATCAATGACACCTTCGGCCATTGCGGTGGCGATCAGTTTCTCACCATCCTTGGGCAACGGTTGCGCGCAGAAGCCGGTGCCAATGCGATCGTCGCCCGAATCAGCGGCGACGAATTTGCCGCCCTCATCACCGCTGGCGATGTGCGACAACAAAGTGCGGCACTGTTAAAAACAATGGTCGAGTGCGATCTTGCGCCCGTCACCATCAATGGTACTGCCATTTCGCCCGGACTGAGTGCCGGGCTTGCGTTTTTTCCAGCCAATGGAGAGGATGCCGATGAGCTTTTCAACGCCGCCAGCATGGCCCTGTCGGAAGCCAAGCTGGCCGGGCGCAAGCAATGGCGCGAATTTGATCTGCAATTCAAGCAAGCCATCAATCGGCAGCGCCAGATCGAACAGGATCTGAAAGAGGCGATTACCAACAATGACATCACCACATGGTTTCAGCCGCAGATAAACCTTGAACTCGGAACAGTCGTGAGTTTTGAAGCTCTGGTGCGGTGGCTGCATCCTGTTTTTGGTGCCATTTCACCGCCTGAAATTATCAATGCCGCGCACGCCATGAACCTGAGCGAGACGCTGACACGACGACTCGCCAACAATGTCTGCTCAATGCTGAAAGAGCTTCCGGCCCATGGTTTTCCTGATGCTGTTGTCGCATTGAATGTCTCCCCGCGTGAATTTGCCCTCTACAATGTTGCCAAAATGCTGGATGACATCACGGCGGAGCATGGTGTGCAACGCAACCTGCTGGAAATTGAACTGACCGAAGAATCGATTCTCGACCCGGAAACCGCCGGCGAGCAGTTGCTTCAGATGGAAATCAATGGATACAGACTGGCCGTCGATGATTTCGGCATGGGCTACTCATCTCTTGCCTATCTGATCAGTCTGAAAATTGATCGTCTGAAAATTGATCGCAGTATCATCACCGACATCAGCGAATCCGGTGCAAATCAGGCTTTGGTCACGGCCATGGTTGGGTTGGGGCGTGCCCTTCATGTCGAGATTGTCGTTGAAGGCGTTGAAACGGTTGATGACGCCAATACGCTGACCAGCATCGGCTGTGACATTGCTCAAGGTTTCTATTTTGCCCGTCCGATGCCAAGTGATGTTCTGTTCCATTGGCTTGAGCAAAACACCCGGAAAAATCTGAATAACAATCTCCAGCTTGCCTCAGCCTGAAATGTCTTGAGTTGCTTTTTTGTTCTGATTTTTTCATCCCGGACTTCCATTTAACGTCGAGATTATCCATATTGGCTTTATGGCCAAATCATCTCGCACATCATCTGCTCCTGCCAAAGACGCCCGACCTTCGGACGATGGTATATCGACTCCCTACAGCGGCTTTGAAGAATCGCCTCAGGCAAGCTTTGAGGGTGCGCCCATGACGGCTGCATTGACGGGCAGCGTTTCCGATTGGGTCAGGCAGTTGGAAGCAGAGGCCGAGCTTTCCGGCGTTGAGACACAACGGGACATTGCTTCCAAGGCGGGCAAGCACCGCAAGAAAATCGAAATTGAAGCGCGCAGGCACAGCGAAAAAATAGCGCTGGAAAAAGCGACCAAGGCAAAAGCCACCGTTGCGACCAAAACAGCGCGAGGCGTGTCCATCGGTGCGTCTTCTGATCCGGCCACCCGTGCCGCCGCGGGCCTTCATGCGATTTCGGGCATGGATACCTCGCTGGAAGAGGCCGAAAACCTGGCACCCGGTGCCGTCACGGCAACGGTCGAGGCCCTCTCCGCTCTGATTGAGAGTGGCAATCCGCTGTTCAAGGACGGCAAGATCTGGACACCGCATCGCCCTCACCGCCCGGCCAAATCCGAGGGCGGTATTCCGATTCGCATGGCATCGGACTTTGAACCGGCTGGCGACCAGCCCACGGCCATCAAGGATCTGGTTGAAGGGCTGAATAATAACGACCGCACGCAGGTGCTGCTCGGTGTAACCGGCTCCGGCAAAACCTTCACCATGGCCAAGGTGATTGAGGCCACCCAGCGCCCGGCTGTGATTCTGGCCCCCAACAAGACGCTGGCGGCACAGCTCTATTCGGAGTTCAAGAAATTCTTCCCCGACAATGCGGTGGAATATTTCGTGTCTTACTACGATTACTACCAGCCGGAAGCCTATGTGCCGCGCTCGGACACGTTTATTGAAAAAGACAGCTCGATCAACGAGCAGATCGACCGGATGCGTCACGCCGCCACCCGTGCCATTCTGGAACGTGACGACTGCATCATCGTTGCCTCCGTATCCTGCATCTATGGTATCGGCTCGGTCGAAACCTACACCGCCATGACGTTTGAAATGTCGGTTGGCGACCGGATCGATCAGCGGCAATTGCTGGCCGACCTTGTGGCGCAGCAATATCGGCGCCAGGACATCAACTTCGTACGCGGCTCTTTCCGGGTACGCGGTGATACGATTGAACTATTCCCCGCCCACTTGGAGGATGCCGCCTGGCGGATCTCGATGTTCGGCGACGAGATCGATTCCATCACCGAGTTTGACCCGCTGACCGGCCAGAAGACCGGCGACATGCAATCGGTGAAAATCTACGCCAACTCTCACTATGTCACGCCACGCCCGGCACTGAATGGTGCCATCAAAGCCATCAAGGAGGAGCTGAAACAGCGGCTTGCCGAACTGGAAAAAGGTGGACGCCTGCTGGAAGCCCAGCGGCTGGAGCAACGCACCCGCTATGACATTGAAATGCTGGAAGCCACCGGCGTTTGCGCCGGTATTGAAAACTATTCCCGCTATCTCACCGGCCGCGCGCCGGGTGAACCACCACCAACCTTGTTTGAATATATCCCGGACAATGCCTTGCTGTTCATCGATGAAAGCCATGTGTCTGTCAGCCAGATCGGCGGCATGTATCGCGGCGACTTTCGGCGCAAGGCGACGCTGGCCGAATATGGCTTCCGCTTGCCCTCCTGCATGGACAACCGTCCTCTGCGCTTTGAAGAGTGGGACGCAATGCGCCCGCCGACCATCGCCGTATCGGCAACGCCCGGCAATTGGGAAATGGAGCAAGCGGGCGGCGTGTTTGCCGAACAGGTTATTCGCCCCACAGGCCTGATTGATCCGCCGGTGGAAGTGCGCGCTGCCAAAACGCAGGTTGATGATGTGCTGGGTGAGATCAAAAACACCACGCTCAACGGCTATCGTACACTGGTGACCGTGCTGACCAAGCGTATGGCAGAAGATCTGACCGAATATCTGCATGAGCACGGCGTGCGCGTGCGCTACATGCACTCCGATATTGATACGCTGGAGCGTATTGAAATCCTGCGCGATCTTCGGCTGGGTGCGTTTGACGTGCTGGTGGGCATCAACCTGTTGCGCGAGGGTCTTGATATTCCCGAATGCGGCTTTGTTGCCATTCTGGATGCGGACAAGGAAGGCTTCCTGCGCTCGGAAACCTCGCTTATTCAGACGATTGGCCGTGCCGCCCGTAACGTCGATGGCAAGGTTGTGCTTTACGCCGATAAAATCACCGGCTCCATGCAACGCGCCATGGATGAAACCAGCCGCCGCCGCGAAAAACAGGTGGCCTATAATGTCGCCAATGGCATTACCCCGGAATCGGTAAAATCGAAAATTTCCGATATTCTCGACTCGGTTTACGAGCGCGATCACGTGCGGGCCGATATTTCCGGTGCCAGCGGCAAAGGCTTTGCCTCAGGCGGGCATCTGGTGGGCAACAATCTGCAAGCCCATCTTGCTGCTCTGGAGAAGCAGATGCGCGAGGCGGCCACCGACCTCGACTTTGAAACCGCCGCGCGTTTACGCGACGAAATCAAACGCCTCAGGGAAGTCGAACTGGCCAGCATGGGCGATCCGGGCGAAAAAGAATCCGCCCGCAACGAAGAGCGCAATGCATCACAGAATGGCAACGCAAGCGGAGGACCCTCCTATTTTGCCAAGCCCTCGCTTGATGATATGGGACCGGGTACAGATACGGCCAAACCGCTGTTTCGCAAAAACACCCTTGATGAAATGACAGTGGGCCGCACCGAAAAGCCCCTGCCCGGCAAACTGCCTCAGAAACCAGACTCCGCCTCCCTCCGGGGCCATGACGACCCGCGCCCCATCATCCGGGCAAAATCCGGCGCTGGCTCCTATGAAGATGACAGCGAGCAGAAACGTAAGGCACGAGGCAAAGCCAAAACCGGCAAACCGGGAAAATAGGCTCACATTTCGCCGATATACATCAGCATTCTTGCGGCAATGTCTTTCTCGGACGGATAGCCGAAAGCATTGTTGATATAGGTCACGCCATCCTTCACCACCCGCCGATTGAGGTGGCTGTGGCCGTAAAAATGCATGGACGATCCCAAGGCGCGAATGCGCGCCTCCAGCCTGCTGCTGCCAAGAACCGGATAGAGAAAGTGATATTTCTCCGGCATCCTTGCTGGCATCAGATCAATGCGTGGCAGGAAATGCGAAAAGGAGATGATCGATTTATAACCAGTTGTATCGGGCATGATATTGGTCTCATCAAACAGAGCGCTAACCTCTGCATCCGAACGGCCTTCCCAATCGCAGCGACGATAATCCATCCACGCATTGCGCAACATTTGTCCCGGCGCACCAAAGGAATAATCATACCAGCCAGCAAGTGGCACAATCAGCGTGTCTCCTTTTGCGTAAGGTTCCATACCAATATCCAGCTCGGAACACAGCGCCTTCACCGCTTCCAGCTTATCAAAAGATGACTCTGTCCCGCTGCTCCTGATCCACAGATCATGATTGCCAGGCACATACAGCACCTTGAAAAAGCGCTCGGACAGAAGGCTCATCACATGGGAGAACAGGGGAATATCATTGGCCACATCGCCAACCACAAGCAGAATATCCTGCCGGTAGTCGTCTCTGGACAATTGCTCGAACCAGAGCAGATTCTCCCTATGATCGACATGAAAATCAGAGCCTACAAAAATGCGCATACATCACTCACGTTATTGCATGATTCTTTAAGCCGGAATCGGTTTAAAGAGAGAATTATGCAACAGATATAAAGCGCTACAGCGCCATGCGCCATATATGGTCAGATGCGCTGTATCCTCTGCGATCATGGGTAAAATTCAACATCAACACAAGCAGATAGGCATGTATCATCGTGTGGCGCGGCGCGACCTTTGGCACAAATTTGCACTAACTTTGTCACACGAAAACAAACATTCAGGCCACGCCGCACGCGCTTACGCCACCGCCC
>NZ_JACHLU010000011.1 GCF_014204625.1 Gillisella vitis
TAAAGGGGGGCGTATACGGTATTACTTCCAGTTTCCCAGAGCTATTCCGTAGGGTACGGTAGATTCCCACGCGTTACTCACCCGTCTGCCGCTCCCCTCCATCAAGAAAGCTTCTTAAAAGCCTCTTGATCTTCTTTTTCAAGGATTATCATCCTTCAAGCTTGCTTGCCCGAAATCCGAATAATAACCCTTCAAGCTTGCTTGAAGGAGGGGCGCTCGACTTGCATGTGTTAAGCCTGCCGCCAGCGTTCGTTCTGAGCCAGGATCAAACTCTCAAGTTGAGAATTCAATCTTAACTAATCACTTTGTTCTGAATCGACGAGAACTCACTCGATCAAACCTTAACGTCTCTAAACCGCATCACTGCAATTCAAAAACAGCTCAATCTGGTGTTCTCATATCAAAACGTGACCGTCATTTGTCTTCTATCAGAAACAACATCTCTATTGTCTCCAACGCAAAACCGCCGTCCACGTTTCTCTTTCTTCTCATATGCAATTGTCAAAGAACCGACGGCAAAACCGTCAAAAAATCACCCAGACCAAACCCGAAAGCTCGGCACATCAAACTATAAAAGCTATTCAGATGATCTCGTTGAGCGAAACCAACACTTCCGTAGAAGCGCTGCCTCGTTCGGTGAGGCGGTTTCTAGTGCCGAATCCCAAATATGTCAAACGCATTTTTGGTCGATACAACAGATTTTTTATAAGAAATTGATAGCAAACGATATTTATCGATTTTATAGGTTTGAATATCACCCGGAGACCTTTAAAGGGTTGCGAATGCGCGCGGGAATGCCAGCTTTTGGGGTGTTTTCCTGAAATATTTCGGGTGCGCTATAAGTCGATAGGAGACGGCATGCTTGTCCTCAATGAAAACGATACCGCGCGGGCGCTGGAATGGTCCGCTCTTATAGCTGCGCTCAAAGAGATGTTTTCGGCTGAGTGCGAAATGCCCGTTCGGCATCACCATAATATGCATGTTCCCGGCCGCGCTGATGCGACATTGCTTTTGATGCCTGCGTGGTTGCCGGGTCAATATTGTGGTGTGAAGCTGGTATCAGTCTATCCCGACAATCATATGTCGGGCCTGCCCGCTGTGCAGGGTGGCTATTTGTTGACCTCGGGCGCAACGGGCGAAATGTTAGCTTTGGTGGATGGCGGGGTTTTGACAGCGCGGCGCACGGCAGCGGCGTCTGCTTTGGCGGCCAGCTATCTGACCCGCGATGATGCCAGCCGAATGCTGATGGTGGGGACCGGGCGGCTTTCGCTCAATCTTATAGAGGCGCACGCCTCGGTGCGGGCGCTGGATCATATTTCGATCTGGGGACGCAATGCAGAAAATGCGGAGACAACTGCGGCTGAGGCGCGGGCAAAAGGGTTTAATGCCCATGCTGTTACGTTGCTTGAGGAGGCAGTGCGGCAAGCGGACATTATATCCTGTGCAACATTGGCGACAGAGCCGCTGATTTGTGGCGATTGGTTGAAGCCGGGTGCGCATGTTGATCTGGTGGGCGGTTTCAAGCCTTCGATGCGGGAGGCCGATGATGCGGCTATTCTTCGCGCAAACGTCTATGTGGATACGCGGGCCGGAGCTATGGCGGAGGCTGGCGATATTGTGCAGCCGCTGGCCAATGGCAGTCTGACTGCGGAAAAGATTTGTGGTGAGTTGTCTGAGCTGGTGCGCGGTACAGTAAAAGGCCGTAACAGTGCGGAGGAAATCACCCTGTTCAAATCGGTGGGTGCGGCACTGGAAGATCTGGCAGGCGCTATTTTAGCCTATGAGACCTTCCGCGACAATTGAGAGTTCACGTCTACCATCATGCCCATATCGCTTCCCGTTTATCCCGTTTCGGAAATCCTGCCGCCGCTCGGCACCGCCTTGGCTGCGGGAAACCGGGCTGTTGTTTCGGCTCCTCCGGGGGCTGGCAAAACAACACTTATTCCGCTTTATCTGCTGGATCAGCCCTGGCGGGGTGATGGCAAGATCATTGTGCTGGAGCCACGCCGCCTTGCGGCCCGTGCGGCGGCAGCGCGGATGGCGAGTCTTTTGGGAGAACAGGTTGGGCAAACGGTGGGCTACCGGATGCGGTTGGACAATCGCATTTCCACCCGCACCCGCATTGAAGTGGTGACGGAAGGCGTGTTTGCCCGGATGATTCTGGAAGACCCGGAATTGTCTGGCATCAGTGCCGTGCTGTTTGATGAATTTCATGAGCGGTCGCTGGATGCGGATTTTGGCTTGGCGCTGGCGCTGGATTGCCAATCGGCGTTGCGGGATGATTTGCGGCTGATTGTGATGTCGGCGACGCTGGATGTTGAGCGCGTAGCGGCCTTGATGGATGGCCCGCCAGTGCTGGAAAGTGCCGGACGGGGTTTTCCCATTGATGTGCGCTATCGTGATCGTCCCGGCACCGAGCGGATTGAAGACAGCATGGTGAGTGCCATTCTGGATGCTCATGCCAGCGAGGCGGGATCAATTCTGGCATTTTTGCCGGGGCAAGCGGAAATTCGCAGAGTCATTGAACGGTTAGAGGGACGGCTGCCCGGCTCCACGCTGATTGCACCGCTCTATGGCAATCTTTCACAAGCTGAGCAGGATCAGGCCATTAAGCCCGCCCCTTCGGGCACACGCAAACTGGTGCTGGCAACCTCGATTGCCGAGACATCCATTACCATTGATGGCGTGCGGATTGTGATTGATAGCGGTTTACAACGCCTGCCGGTGTATGAAGCAGCCACGGGCATTACCCGGCTGGAAACGGTGCGCGTCTCGCGGGCATCCGCCGATCAGCGAGCGGGCCGTGCGGGGCGAACCGAGCCGGGCATTGCCATTCGGCTTTGGCACGCCGGACAGACGGCAGCCCTGCCCGCCTTTACCCCACCGGAAATTCTGGCCAGTGATCTGTCCAGTCTTGTACTGGATATGACCTCCTGGGGGGTGACCGATCCTTCCGCCCTCTCCTTTATAGATCAGCCACCCAAAGCACCGCTGAAAGAAGCCCGCGCATTACTTGTCTCGCTGGGCGCGCTGGATGAGCGGGGACAATTGACGCCGATGGGCAAAACCATGCGCGGGCTTGGCCTTCCGCCACGGCTGGCAGCCATGGTGATTGCAGCCGCGCACGACGGCCATGGCAAAATGGCAAGCGAACTGGCGGTGTTGATCACCGAGCAGGGCTTGGGCGGCAATGATCTTGATCTGGAAGAGCGTTTGCGCCGGTTTCGTCAGGATCGGAGTGAGCGGGCGGGTGCTGCCAGAAAACTGGCCGAGCGCTTGGCCAAAGACTTGGCCCCCACAATAACAGCCCCCTCACCTGCTACGGCGGGGCAATTGCTGCTCCATGCCTTTCCTGACCGGATCGCCCTGAAGCGTGGCGGCCGCGGCCGCTATGTGATGGCCAATGGGCGCGGCGCAGAACTGGCGGAAACAGAACGGCTGGCCGCCAGCGATATGCTGGTGATTGCAGATCTGACCGGGCGGGCGGCGCAGGCGCGAATCTTGAGTGCTGCGGACATCCGGCTCTCCGATGTGGAGGACTATCTGCCGGATGCCATCACCCAAGGCGATGAGAGCTTTTTTGAAATGGGCAGCAAGGAAGTCCGCGCCCGGCGGGTGAAGCGGATTGGTGCCATCATTCTGGAAGAAACGCCCTTGCCTAAACCGACTGGCGAAGCAGCGACGAAGGCCTTGGCAGAAGGTTTGCGGCAGGTGGGGCTGGAGCGGCTGAATTTCAGCAAGTCGGCAGAGCAATTGCGCCAGCGCATTGGCTTTCTTTATCGTTCCATTGGTGCGCCGTGGCCGGATACCAGCGATGACGCGCTTTTGGAGACGCTGGATGTGTGGTTCGCGCCGTTTCAAACGGGTGTGCGCAGTTTTGCTGATATATCCAGCGGCGGATTGATGGACGGATTGAAATCTCTCATCCCTTATGAGGTTCAGCGCGATCTGGATAAACTGGCACCCACGCATTTTACCGCCCCCACCGGCATGAACCACGCCATACAGTATGACGGCGATGAGCCGAAGCTGACCATTCGGGTGCAGGAACTTTACGGCTTGAAACAGCACCCGACCATTGGTGGCGGCAAGCTGCCACTGTTGCTGGAGTTGACCTCACCGGCCCACCGGCCCATTCAGACCACCCGCGATCTGCCGGGTTTTTGGGCTGGATCGTGGAGTGATGTGCGCGCCGATATGCGCGGACGTTATCCCAGACATCCCTGGCCGGAGGATCCGGCCAATGCGGCCCCCACGACACGGGTGAAACCGCGTGGTACATAGTCATAACGTCAGCTTGGGAGGGTTGATTTAGAGTTTGTCAGGAAAAAGTGGCCACCGGTTTTTCTGATCAGACAAACTCACACACAGAAATCGAGGATCTGTCTGGTTCAATCTGAACCTGACAGAAACGAGGTGCCAACCGGGGGGATCGGCATGAACGACACGATGGACACGCAGATGAATTTTGGCACTTCCAGCCGCCGCCTTCGCCTTGAAACACTGGTTCGCCTTCGCTGGCTGGCCGTTGCGGGGCAAACGATCACACTGGTGATTGTCGCCTTGGTTCTGCAATTTCCGATGCCGGTTCTGGCGGTGGCCATCCTGATTGGCACGCTGGCGGTGGTGAATTTCATTCTGCAAGTAGCCTTTCCCTCCACGCAGCGGCTGGAACCCATCTGGACCTTTGCCATTCTGGCGCTCGACCTTTTACAGATGACCGGGCTTTTGTTCATCACCGGCGGGCTGTCCAATCCGTTCGCGCCGCTGATCTGTGTTCCGGTGATCATCACCTTTGCCTCGCAGCCCCTGCGCCATGCCATGGCGCTGATGGTGCTGGCGCTGATCTGTATCTCGACCCTTGCGTTTACGCCCTATCCCCTGCCCTGGTATGCCGATTATATTGATCGCGGCGGGCCGGTGATGCTGGTGGCCATCTGGTGCGCCATTGTCTCGATGAGCACCTTTGCCGCTTTTTATGCCTATCGCGTCTCCAAGGAGGCCAATCTGCTGGCCGATGCGCTGACCGCAACGGAACTGGTTTTGCAAAAGGAAAAGCATCTCTCCCAGCTGGATGGCCTTGCTGCCGCTGCCGCCCACGAGCTTGGCACGCCGCTGGCCACCATCAGCGTGGTGGCCAAGGAAATGGAGCGCGAGTTTGGCAAAGACCCGCGCCTGTGCGAGGATTTACAACTGCTGAGAAGCCAAAGCGAGCGCTGCCGCGACATTCTCAAGCGGCTCACCACACTGTCTTCGGATGGAGACGAGCATATGCGCACCCTGCCTTTGTCATCTTTGATCGAAGAGGTGATTGCGCCGCATCGGGAGTTTGGCATCAAGCTCACCGTTGTTGAAGCATCGGGCCGCAGTGGTGAGCCGGTGGGCAGCCGCAACCCTGGCATTCTCTACGGCCTTGGAAATCTGATTGAAAACGCGCTGGATTATGCCAGGGAGCAGGTGACAGTTACGGTTGAGCACGACAGTCGCCATGTCACCATTACCATTGAGGATGATGGCGAGGGCTTCACCCCCGATATTCTGCTGCGCATTGGCGAGCCTTATGTGACCAGCCGCAAGAGTGAAGCGCGGGCGGGCGGACTTGGCCTTGGCCTGTTTATTGCCAAGACCTTACTGGAGCGCTCTGGAGCTGTGTTGCGCTTTGAAAATCGGGCATGTCCGACGCCGGGCGCATCTGTTGCTGTGCGCTGGCCCCGCAAGCAGATGGAAACAGCGATAAAGTGACTTTACCATTTCAGCCGAACGGGCGATAAACCGTTAGATTGAAGGACTGAAACATGACCCAAGACACGCTCGCAAACGGTACCGTATCAAGCGAACATCCCCATGGCACTGTCGATCTCAGCGCAGACCCAACTCTTTTGATCGTCGATGACGATCTGCCGTTCCTGCGACGTTTGGCCCGGGCCATGGAGTCTCGCGGGTTTACCGTGGATATTGCCAGCTCAGTTGCCGAAGGCATTGCCAAATCCATCGCTGCACCACCGAAATACGCCGTGGTTGATCTCAGGCTCGGCGATGGCAACGGTCTGGATGTCATCGCCGCGATTCGTGAGCGCCGGGATGATACAAGAATTATCGTCCTCACTGGCTATGGTAACATTGCCACCGCGGTCACAGCCGTCAAACTCGGCGCGGTGGACTATCTTTCAAAGCCTGCCGATGCGGATGACGTGTTCAATGCCCTTACCCAGCGGGCTGGCGAAAAGGCCGATGTGCCGGAAAATCCGATGTCAGCAGACCGGGTGCGTTGGGAACATATTCAGCGGGTCTATGAAGCCTGCGAGCGCAATGTTTCGGAAACAGCACGGCGGCTCAACATGCACCGGCGCACCCTGCAGCGCATTCTGGCCAAGCGCGCGCCAAAATAATCAGACTTGGCGCGGCGGATTGGCATCCCTTTCCGCCCGCATCAATCTTTGGGCACTTGCGCGGGCAAAATTCAGCATCACCGATTTGCGCGTGGCTGATGCCAGTTTGTGCTCCGGTGCGTCACGCACCAGATGCGCGCCATAGCCATCCGAGAGAAACAATCCGCATTCGTTGGGAAAAATCTCCTGCGGCACATCGGGCAGCGTGGCGAAAAACAGCCTGTCACAATGCTGGCGATAATCGGGCCATTTGCGGTCTGTGCGAAAATCCTCAATCGATGATTTGATCTCGATAATCCAGATCTCACCTTTGTCGGAGACGCTGATCAAATCGGCGCGGCGGCCAGATGCCAGAGGCAATTCCGCAAGACTTGCATGGCGCATCTGCTCCAGCAGTGCTTGCACGCCACGGCGAATCGTTAATGCACGCTCGGATTGCCGCCCGTCAATTAACGAGTCCTTAACAGAAACATTAAGAATCGTCATATTTGGGCCGACCTCACACCATCGAAATGTTGCAAAAAAACCATCCTTCAGCAATTTGCGAGGCGTGAGCGCATCAGACGTCCCAGAGCGCTTGCAAACTTTACGGTAATAAAAAATATACCTCTATCCAAGCTGTGAACACAGTCAAACTTCCTGCCCGAAAGTCGATGAGCCTCCCATGCGAATCCGCACTGTACTGACCGTGCTCGGTCTTCTCTCCACCATTGCTATCACTGGCTGCTCCACAACGTCAGAAGCCGATACCAAAAAGACCGCCGCCGCGACGCCGGTGGCCGCTCCGGCTCCAGAGCCGGTCAAAATTGAGACGGCGAAAATCTTCGACGACGCCTACGGTCCGGTGACGGATGCAGGCTACGCCCTGCCCGCTATTCCGATTCAGAAGGTCAACCCCAAATTCCGCCGTCAGGTGGTGTCTTACGAGACCAGTGAAAAGCCCGGCACCATTATCGTCAATACCAAGGAGCGTTTCCTGTATTACGTGATGGGCAATGGTCAGGCGATGCGCTACGGCATTGGCGTTGGCAAGGATGGCTTTGCATGGCAAGGCGAGGCCTATGTGGCCTGGAAGCAGGAATGGCCAACATGGCATCCGCCAAAGGAAATGGCTGTTCGCAAGCCTGAAATTGCCAAATACGTCAAGGATGGCATGGGCCCAAGCATCAGCAACCCGCTGGGTGCGCGCGCCATGTATCTGTTCAACGACAAGGGTCAGGACACCCTGTTCCGTATCCATGGTTCGCCAGAATGGGCTTCCATCGGCACCGCCGCGTCTTCGGGCTGCATCCGTATGATCAATCAGGATGTGATTGATCTTTACAGCCACGTGCGTCCCGGCAGGCTGACAAAGGTTATCGTTCAGCAATCCTGAACGTAAATGACTTCCCATTGAAAAAGCCGCCGAATTTTCATTCGGCGGCTTTTTTGTTTCACGTGAAAACATCAGGCCTTTGCTGTCGCTTTAAGCTCCAGCCGACGGCGGTGCAGAACCGGCTCGGTATAGCCATTCGGCTGCTCCCTGCCCTTCAACACCAAATCAAGCGCTGCCTGAAAGGCGATTGATCCGTCAAAGTCCTTGGCCATGGGCTGATAAGCGGCATCACCAGCGTTTTGCTGATCCACCACGGCTGCCATGCGCTGCATGGTCTCAACCACCTGTTCTTTGGTGACGACACCATGATGCAGCCAGTTGGCCATGTGTTGGGCCGAGATGCGCAGTGTGGCGCGGTCTTCCATCAGGCCGATGTTGTTGATGTCTGGCACTTTCGAGCAGCCGATGCCCTGATCCACCCAACGCACAACATAGCCCAAAATGCCTTGGGCGTTGTTATCCAGCTCGCGCTGGATTTCCTCTGCTGTCCAATTGGGGCGCGTTGCCACCGGCACCGAGAGAATGTCCGACAATTTGGCCCGCGCCCGGCTTTTCAAGCTGGCCTGCACGCCCGCCACATTGACGGTGTGATAATGGGTGGCGTGCAAGGTGGCTGCGGTGGGGGATGGCACCCAGGCGGTGTTGGCCCCGGCTTTTGGGTGGGCAATCTTTTGCTCCAACATGGCCGCCATCAGATCGGGCATGGCCCACATGCCCTTGCCAATCTGGGCATGCCCAGAGAGGCCGCATTCCAGACCAATATCAACATTCCAGTTCTCATAGGCGGCAATCCATGCAGCCTGCTTCATATCACCCTTGCGGATCATCGGGCCTGCTTCCATCGAGGTGTGGATTTCATCGCCGGTACGATCAAGGAAGCCAGTGTTGATGAAGACCACACGGTCTTTGGCAGCGCGAATGCATTCCTTGAGGTTGACCGTGGTGCGGCGTTCCTCATCCATAATGCCCATCTTGATGGTGTTGGGTGCCATGCCCAGGGCCTGCTCGACTTTTGCGAAAATCTCGACGGCAAAAGCCACTTCTTCCGGCCCATGCATCTTTGGCTTGACCACATACATCGAGCCAGCATGAGAATTTTGCAGACGGCCGTTGGGGCCAATATCATGCAGGGCAATCAGGGCCGTCACCATGGCATCCATAATGCCTTCCGGCACCTCAAGCCCATCGCGGTCCAGAATGGCCGGATTGGTCATCAAGTGTCCAACATTGCGCACCAGCATCAAAGAACGGCAATGAACGGTGAAGGACTTGCCTTGCGGGTCAATAAACGTACGATCAGGGTTCAGTGTCCGGGTGAAGCTGGTGCCACCCTTGGACACCACCTCTGCCAAATCGCCCTTCATCAGGCCAAGCCAGTTGGAATAGGCCAGCACCTTGTCTTCAGCGTCCACGGCCGCCACCGAATCCTCGCAATCCATGATCGCGGTAATGGCGGATTCAAGCCGAACATCATTGATGTTGGCCTTATCTTTGCCGCCGATTGCGCCAGCCGCATCAATACAAATTTCGATATGCAGGCCGTTACGCTGCAAAAGATAGGAGGTGATTGCGCCATCTTTGCCATTTGATCCGGCAAATTGGCTGGGATCAGTCAGGCCAGTCCTGTCGCCATTGTTAAGCGTCACATCCAGATAGCCGTCGCTGAGGCCAAGCGCTGCCACATCGGCCCAGCTTCCGCCGGTTAGCGGTACCGATTGATCAAGAAAATTGCGCGCCCAGGCGATAACCTTCGCCCCGCGCACGGGATTATAGCCCTTGCCCTTTTCCGCACCGCCCTCTTCCGAAATTGCATCGGTGCCATAGAGCGCATCATAGAGTGACCCCCAGCGGGCGTTGGCCGCATTGAGTGCATAGCGCGCATTCATCACCGGCACCACGAGCTGCGGCCCGGCGATTGTGGCAATCTCGGCGTCCACATTCTGGGTATTGACCGAGAAAGCAGGGCCTTCCGGCTGGATATAACCAATCTCGCGCAAGAAGGCTTCATAGGCTGGCAGATCACTCGGCGCGCCATTTTTTCGATACCACTCATCCAGATGCGCCTGAAAATCATCACGGGCAGCAAGCAGAGCGCGGTTTTTGGGACCAAGATCGTGGATCAGGTCAGACAACGCCTTGAAAAAATGCGCCGCTTCCACGCCTGTGCCGGGCAGCGCCTTGTCCACAATAAAGTCGTAAAGCCCTTGATCGATAGCCAGACCATTCTGTTCGACGCGCGCCATTTCAGCCTCCTGCGATGATGTTTTACGATGATACAGCGTGCGTTCGGATCATCAACCGACAGTCTTCACCAGCACGATCGAAATGCACAGTGAAGGAGCCGGTGACCTTCTGTCAACCGGACACAATTTCCAAAGGTTTATGCATTTTAGAAACAATCGCTTGCGATGGAAATGCAGCTTACAGCAAGCCCTTGAGCTGTTTCAGCCGATCATTGATCAGCCAGCCATAATAGTTTTCCTCAGGCCAGACCGTTGCACCGCCTGCGTTGCGGTTGGCCAAGGCCCTCGCACGTGCAGCCGAATCACCCAGATTGTAAAGGGTTGCCGTCAAACCGGGATTGTCGGAAATATCAACGCCTGCAATGGTTTTGTAGTCATCAATCGATTTGCGGATAATCGCGGCCATATAGGCCAGCGAAATATCCGGGTCCATAATCGCTTTGTAAACACCAGACGCATCTTTTTCATCCAGCTTTGCAAAGCCGGAAACGCGGTGGACCATATCTGTCAGCATCAAAGCTGTCAGCGGATTGATCTGCCCCAGACCAAAGGTTTGACCGGCATAGAAAGGCTGGAAAAACACGGCGCTGAAACGATTGTTGGGAAAGCTTTTGCCGTCAACACGCTTGCCCTGGAACTTGTCTTGCCAGACATCATTACGGCAGGTCCACAGGCGATCCGAATCCTTGAACTGGTTGCATTGCGCAAATTCGGGACGGGCCACAAATTGATCCACCGTTTCGCCCTCATAGGCAAAGCGGAAAGTATTGCCTGCATAAGAGGCCGCTTTCACATAATAGCTCTGGAGTGTGTCGTAAGCATCAACATTATAGGTGTGTTCACCCACCAGAGCGCCAATCATATGAAGAGGATCAATCCCATAGGCCGCAGCCACCTTCTTGATTTTGGCAACAAGATCACGGTCGCGCGTCAAAAGATCAATAATCTTGTCGTATTTCAGATCAAACGTGCTTTTGGTTTCTTTGGTGCGCTGCTTCGATGCACCGGGAATCGGTGGTTGCTCTGCATTGCGGTTGCCCTCCGGCACCATCCTGACGCTTGAGGCCAATGCGGCTGACGAACAACAGACCAATGAAAGAAGCAAAATAACAGCTATTCGACGCAGCATGTCTTATCCCGTGCAGTGGGTCGATCCGGCGATACAGTCAAAGCAACGCCGGATATGGGCCAAGCCGCCTCTTATAAGATCAAGGCTGCCGCTGTCGACTTCATAGACGATCAGAAGGCCAAATTAGGGCGCAACCGAGCCGGTTTCACCCCCTATCGATGCATAAACATCACAGAATATAGCGTGACAAATCCGTATCGGCGGCAATTTCGCCAACATGCTCACGCACATACTCCGAATCAATGCTGACTTTCGCGCCGCTACGGTCCGGTGCATTGAAGGAAATGTCATCCAACACACGCTCCATCACCGTTTGCAGACGTCGTGCTCCGATATTTTCCACCGAGGTGTTTAGCGTCACCGCTACATCGGCCAAAGCATCAATGGCATCCGCTGTGAAGTCCAGATCAAGCCCTTCGGTTGCCATCAACGCGATATATTGACGGATCAGGCTTGCTTCGGTTTCCGTCAGAATGCGGCGGAAATCTTCCTTGGTCAGCGGCTTCAGCTCCACCCGGATCGGCAGACGGCCCTGCAATTCCGGGAGAAGGTCAGACGGCTTCGATACATGGAATGCGCCGGAGGCGATAAACAGAATATGGTCGGTTTTCACCGGGCCGTATTTTGTCGCAACTGTTGTGCCTTCCACCAGCGGCAGCAAATCGCGCTGCACGCCTTCGCGGGAAACGCCTGCCCCCATGGCCCCTTCGCGGTTGGCAATCTTGTCGATCTCATCGAGGAAGACAATGCCGTCATTTTCCACCGACTTCACCGCTTCACGCTGAATCACTTCATTGTCGATCAGCTTTTCCGATTCGTCGCGGATCAGATCTTCATAGGATGCTTTAACTGTGGTGCGCACCTTTTTGGTGCGACCGCCCATGGCCTTGCCGAACATGTCGGAGAGGTTCAAAACGCCGATATTGGCCCCCGGCATTCCGGGAATTTCAAAACCGGGCATACCAGAACCACCGGTTTCGGCCACTTCAATGTCGATTTCCTTATCATCCAGCTCGCCTGCCCGCAATTTTTTGCGGAAACTGTCGCGGGTGGCAGGCGAGGCTGTGGCCCCCACCAGCGCATCCAGCACCCGTTCTTCGGCACCGGCATGGGCCTTGGCTTCCACGTCCAGCCGCTTCTTTTCCTTGATCAGGCCAATGCCGATCTCGACCAGATCACGAATGATCTGTTCCACATCACGGCCCACATAGCCGACTTCGGTGAATTTCGTGGCTTCAACCTTGATAAAGGGAGCGCCTGCCAATTTGGCGAGGCGGCGGGAGATTTCGGTTTTGCCAACGCCCGTTGGGCCGATCATCAGAATATTTTTCGGCATCACTTCATCGCGCAGGCTTTCATCCAGCTGCTGGCGGCGCCAGCGATTGCGCAGCGCAATAGCAACGGCGCGCTTGGCGTCATTCTGGCCGATGATGTGGCGGTCGAGTTCCGAGACGATTTCACGGGGGGAGAAAGTGGTCATGATCAAAAGTCCAAAGAGAGAGGAAAAACCGAAGGATCAGGCGTCGCTATCAAGCGACAGCGTCTCAACCCGCACGTTTTCATTGGTGTAAACGCAAATGTCGGCGGCAATTTTCATCGCCTTGCGGGCAATCTCTTCTGCGGAAATATCCGTATCCATCAGCGCTAACGCCGCCGCCAGCGCGTAGTTGCCACCAGAACCAATGGCGATGGTGCCATGTTCCGGCTCCAGCACGTCGCCATTGCCGGTAATCGCCAGCGTTACGGTTTTATCGGCCACCAGCATCATGGCTTCGAGATTGCGCAGGTATTTATCGGTGCGCCAGTCCTTGGCAAGTTCAACAGAGGCACGCATCAACTGGCCGGGATATTGCTCCAGCTTCTTTTCCAACCGCTCCAACAGCGTAAATGCATCAGCGGTGGCTCCAGCAAAACCGGCGATCACATCGCCTTTGCCAATGCGGCGCACCTTGCGGGCATTGCCCTTCATCACGGTCTGGCCGAGGCTGACCTGTCCGTCGCCCGCCATCACCACCATATTGCCCTTGCGCACCGAGATAATCGTGGTGCCATGCATGGTTCCATAGGGATTATGTTCGCTCATATCCAATCCATTTCAATCTTTGAGCCACACAACCGGCTCTTATGTCAGACCCTATGTAAGCAGCCCAATCGTAATTGCAAATAACTGTCACAATGCATTGATCTGGCCCTTGATCAAGTGAAAGAGGCTGCATCAAAAACAATGTCATCCTTCTGGATATTTCACCCCTGCCCTGATAAACAGCCTTATCTTTGCAGGGAGAGACCTATGAGTGAGAGCCGCAGCGCAGCCATTGTGCGCAAAACCAACGAGACATCGGTATCCGTCTCCGTCAACATCGACGGCACCGGTACCGCGAAAATCTCCACGGGCGTCGGCTTTTTCGATCATATGCTCGACCAACTCAGCCGACATTCGCTGATCGATATGGAGATCGATGTGAAGGGCGACCTGCATATTGATGACCACCACACAGTCGAAGACACCGGCATTGCCATAGGCCAAGCCATCTCTAAGGCGCTGGGTGATCGTCGCGGTATTGTGCGCTATGCCTCGATTGATCTGGCCATGGATGAAACCATGACCAAGGCCGCCATTGATGTCTCTGGCCGTCCCTTTCTGGTGTGGAATGTCGCGTTCAGCGCGCCTAAGATTGGCACGTTTGATACCGAACTGGTGCGCGAGTTCTTTCAGGCACTGGCACAGAATGCTGGCATTACCCTGCATATCCTGAACCATTATGGGGCCAACAACCACCATATCGCCGAGACCTGTTTCAAGGCCGTGGCCCGCGCTCTTCGCACCGCCACTGAGATTGATCCGCGCCAGGCTGGCCGCATTCCTTCGACCAAGGGAACTCTGGCCTGACACCCTCGGAAACGAGGCCTATTGAGGTATCGAAATGCGTGTTGTGATTATTGATTATGGTTCGGGCAATCTGCGCTCCGCCACCAAGGCGTTTGAGCGTGCCGCCCGCGAAGCCGGGCTGGATGCCGAGATTGAACTGACCGACAAGGCCGAGCGCGTGGCAACAGCCGACCGCATCGTGCTGCCGGGTGTTGGCGCTTATGCCGATTGCAAGCGCGGCCTTGATGCCGTGCCGGGAATGCATGAGGCGCTGGTGGATGTGGTGGAGCACAAGGCCCGCCCGTTTCTGGGGATTTGCGTTGGGATGCAGCTGATGTCGTCGCGGGGCTTGGAAAAGACCGTGACCAACGGCCTTGGCTGGATCAAGGGCGATGTGGTCGAGATGACGCCATCGGACCCGGCTTTGAAAATCCCGCAAATCGGCTGGAACACGCTGACGCTCAACCGCCCTCACCCGCTGTTTGATGGCATTCCCACAGGCGAGAACGGATTGCACGCCTATTTTGTGCATTCCTACCATCTGGCGGCGGAAAAGCCTGAGGATGTGATTGCCACCACCAACTACGGTGGCGCGATGACAGCCTTTGTGGGCCGCGACAACAAGGTCGGCGCGCAATTCCATCCGGAAAAGAGCCAGACGCTGGGTCTGAAGCTGATTTCCAATTTTCTGACATGGTCCGCCTAATTCACTTTCAAAAAAGCTTTGTAAGGCTATTATATATATCCTGTTAAACCGCTTCGATAAGGACAAATTCAATGACGACTGCGGCGAAAAAGAAAAGCGGACAAAGCGTTTCTTATATTCTCAAGGCGTCCAAACGGAGCAAAGGTGCCTTTTCAAACGTTGTTCTACCCAATGGCCAGATCATCCGGCAGGTTGATGAGCGGGTTCACCAGCGTGCTCTTTCCAACGCCTCGAAGGTATACAAGGAAAAGGCATGACGCTTGTAACTGGGGAGCCTTCCGACACTCCGTCAGCGCCCTCGCGTAACGGTGACTATAATCGCGTTCTTGAATACTACATTGAAGATCTTGGCTCAGACGATTTAGATCTCGTCGGGATCGTTGCGTACGGTTTGTACAAGAGGCAAAAACGCGACTGGATCGTTCAATATAAATCAAACCACAATGGTGAGCGCCCTTCCGACTCAGAAATTGGTGCTGTAACAAGTAATTATCTGACGACCGATGTTAAAAATACACTGCGTAATCGAGCTGCTGACATTTTGAGTGGCTACGCGGACACCTATGTTGAGGCAATGGAACCTCAGATTAGAATCGAAGCCGTGAATTCTGAGACATTGCGCCAAGCGCGCGATATTGAAACTGCATTGAAGAACCAGTCTTCTTTGTGGAAACAGATTGGCGTCGGCATCGTTTCTGCAGCCGCTTGGTCGATACTTGTCTTCATCATCGCTCTTCTGGTTATTGTTTCCGATTCAGATTTTATGAGCGCTTTTGAAAAATTGCGTCCAGCCGTAGGTAAGTGAGTAGCTCAGACATGATTCTTTTTCCCGCCATCGACCTGAAAGACGGCCAGTGCGTACGCCTGAAACTGGGCGATATGGAACAGGCCACGGTTTACAATACTGACCCCGGAGCACAGGCCAAGGCCTTTGAGGAACAGGGTTTTGAATGGCTGCATGTGGTGGACCTCAACGGCGCATTTGCTGGTGAGAGCGTCAATGGCGCGGCAGTGGATGCGATTTTGAAGGCCACCAAAAATCCGGTGCAGCTGGGCGGTGGCATTCGCACGTTGACGCATATTGAAAGCTGGCTGTCGCGTGGGCTGTCACGGGTTATTCTTGGCACCATTGCCGTGCGTGATCCGGCGCTGGTGATCGAGGCCTGCAAGCAGTTTCCCGGCAAGGTCGCGGTTGGCATTGATGCCAAGGGCGGCAAGGTGGCAGTGGAAGGTTGGGCGGAAGCCTCGGAACTGGGCATTATCGAGCTTGCTCAAAAATTCGAAGGCGCTGGCGTCTCAGCCATTATCTATACGGATATTGACCGCGACGGGATTTTGACCGGCATCAACTGGGCCTCCACACTGGAACTCGCCGAAGCCGTCTCCATTCCGGTGATTGCCTCTGGCGGCTTGGCCTCCATGGACGACATCCGCCGCATGGTGCAGCCGGATGCCCGCAAACTGGAAGGTGCCATTTCTGGCCGCGCCCTTTATGATGGCCGGATTGATCCGGCGGAAGCTTTGGCGCTGATTGCCGCTGCAAAGAAGGATGCCGCACGATGACGCTGAAAGCACGTGTTATCCCTTGTCTCGACGTTAAAGACGGCCGCGTTGTTAAAGGCGTCAACTTTGTCGATCTGATTGACGCCGGTGATCCGGTCGAGGCCGCCAAGGCTTATGATGCCGCAGGTGCCGATGAGCTTTGCTTTCTCGACATTACCGCCTCTTCTGATAACCGCGAAACGATTTTTGATGTTGTGGCGCGCACGGCGGATCATTGCTTTATGCCGGTCACCGTCGGGGGTGGTGTGCGGGCGGTGGGCGATATTCGCAAGCTGCTGTTGGCGGGCGCTGATAAGGTGTCGATCAATTCGGCTGCCGTCAACAACCCGGATTTTGTCGCAGAAGCCGCGGATAAGTTTGGCAATCAATGCATTGTGGTGTCGATTGATGCCAAACGGCGTCGTAGCCAAGCCAGTGGTGGCGATAATCTCAGCGCTTGGGAAATTTATACCCACGGTGGCCGCAATGCCACCGGCATTGATGCCGTTGAGTTTGCGGTGAAAATGGTTGAGCGCGGCGCTGGCGAATTGCTGATCACGTCCATGGATCGTGACGGCACCAAGATTGGCTATGATCTGGAACTCACCCGCACCATTGCCGATGCCGTGCGGGTGCCGGTGATTGCCTCTGGCGGCGTTGGCACGCTGGATGATCTGGTGGCGGGCGTCAAGGAAGGCCATGCCACTGCCGTGCTGGCCGCATCCATCTTCCATTTTGGCACCTATTCGATTGCTGAAGCCAAGGCCTATATGGCCAAGGCGGGCATCCCCATGCGTCTTGATCAAGCGTGAGAGAATTTTGATGAGCACATTCACGCTAACCGATCTGGAAACCATTGTGGCAACCCGCGCCAAAGCCTCAGCAGATGAAAGCTGGACCGCCAAACTGGTGGCTGCCGGGCAGGATAAAGCCGCCAAAAAACTGGGCGAAGAGGCGATTGAGGCCGTGATGGCCGCCGTGAAGGATGATCGCGCCAATTTGATTTATGAGAGCGCCGATCTGCTCTATCATCTTTTGGTGGTATTGAAAATTGCTGACATCCCGGTAGAAACGGTGATGGAAGAGTTACACCGTCGCACCGCCCAATCGGGCCTTAACGAGAAAGCCAATCGGCCAAGCCCATGATAACAGCGGTCAAGGAAGCGATGGGCGGCGAGCCCGAGGGGGAGGAAGCCCTTGATCACTTTCAGGTTGGTAGCTACTCGCCCTATCTGTTCTTTTCATCCGATGAATGGTCGCGTTTCCGTGCCGATACGCCGCTGACGTTGACGCTGGACGAAGTGCATCGCCTGCGATCGATCGATGACCCGATTGATCTGGCGGAGGTGAAGCGCATTTACCTGTCGCTGTCGCGGCTGTTGTCGTCGCATGTGGAATCATCGCAGCTGTTGTTTCAGCAGCGCAATCGCTTTCTCAGTACCAATGTCACCAAAACGCCGTTCATCATTGGCGTGGCGGGCTCGGTGGCTGTGGGCAAATCCACCACGGCGCGCGTGCTGAAGGAGCTTCTGGCCCGATGGCCTTCCAGCCCCAAGGTTGATCTGGTGACGACAGATGGTTTTCTGTATCCCAATGCTACGCTGGTGCGTGAAAACCGGCTGAACCGCAAAGGCTTTCCAGAAAGTTATGACACCGGAGCGCTTTTGCGGTTTCTCTCTGCCATCAAGGCGGGGCAACAAAATGTGAAAGCCCCGCGCTATTCGCACCTGACCTATGACGTTCTACCCAATGAGCATATGATCATTGACCGGCCTGATATTCTGATTTTCGAGGGCATTAACGTGCTGCAATCACGCGATCTGCCGCGCGATGGTAAAATCGTGCCGATGGTCTCGGATTTCTTCGATTTCTCGATTTATATCGATGCCGATGAGAGCCTGATCCATCGCTGGTATGTCAAACGCTTCATGAAACTGCGCCAGACGGCGTTTCGGGATCCGAACTCATACTTTCATCGTTACGCAACCATCAGCGAGGAGGAAGCGCTGGTCATTGCCGAAGACCTTTGGGCCAATATCAACCTGAAAAACCTGCGCGAAAATATTCTGCCAACAAGACCACGGGCCGATCTGATCTTGCGCAAAGGCGAAAACCATCTGGTAGAGCAGGTTGCACTCCGCAAGCTTTGATGGCATCTTCCCAGATAGTAAGTATTCAATACTTTACGATCTCTGGGAGGAGAACCATGATGTCAGACTTTTCAGAAACCCAACAGATTGACAGGCAAAGACGACTGTTTCTGGGTGTTGCAACCACCGCCCTTGCTGTCGGCGTCGGCAGCATTGAGGCAAAAGCAGCGGACGCGGCAGCACCTGGCGGTGGCCCGCTTTCAGATGTGCCCATCGTCTTGCCTAAGACAGAATTTGTTTATGAGGCCATCTTTACACTTCAGGACACCATTGAAATGGGCCAATCCCCGCTGGGTGATCGGCGCATTATCAACATTACAGGCGGTGAATTTGCTGGGCCGCGTATCAAGGGTAAAGTCATGCCGGGCGGTGCCGACCGTCAATTGCTTCGCAAGGATGGCGTGCGTCTTCTTGATGCGCTGTACGAATTGCAAACCGATGACGGTGCGGTGATTACTGTCAACAACAAAGTTCTCATTGATGCACCCAAAGACGGTCCACGGTATGCGTTCTCTCATATCAATATTACCGCGCCCGAAGGCCCGCATGATTGGCTGAACCGCCGTGTCTATGTCGGCACTCTGCATAGTCTGCGACCCAAGCCAATGGTGCTGATCCGGGTTTTCAGTCTGGTTTGAAATGTAGAGCGCGTGAAGAGCGATCAATCCTGATCCGGCTTCTCGCGCATTTTCTTGATTTCACCACGCCCCACTTTTGCCTTCAGACGACGCTCAATTGAGCCCTTTGTGGGCTTGGTTTTGCGCCGTGGCGGCGGCGGCGGCTTGGCCGCCTCCAAAACCAGTTCCTTCAGCCGCTCCCGCGCATCTTCGCGGTTGCGATCCTGACTACGAAAACGACTGGCTTCTATCAGCAGCACGCCTTCTTTGGAAAGCCTGCGGCCTGCCAGCTTGACGGCATTGGTTTTGACCCGTTCCGGCAAGGATGGCGAACCGACCAGATTGAAGAACAGTTGAACAGCGGTGGAGACCTTGTTGACATTCTGCCCACCCGGACCACCAGCCAGCACAAATTGCTCGGTCAATTCCCAACCGGCAATCGTGATTCTGTCGTTGATATAGAGCGGATCGCTCGCCATGGGTTCTGTCCAGCCTTGCTATCGAGATCAGGCTGTAGCGGAAAAGCGATGCGCAATCAAACCCGGATTCATTTTGACAGCCAGCCGGATTCCCAATGAAAAACCCGACTATGGACATCGCCGGGTCATTTTATTGACAAACCACGATCTCGGCGTTTCGTCATCCTCGGGCCTGTCCCGAGGGTCTGCCGTCACTGAATAAGTAATTGACATTATTGACTAAATTTAACGTGGTCAGATGCTCGGCACAAGGCCGAGCATGACGTTGAGGGTAAATTAAACCTCTCTCAGCAGTCTGACCCGGCGATTTCCATCGCCGGGTTTTCGAAAATCGTTCCACGTGAAACGTTAGGGTCTGTCAGGTTCATATTGAACCAGACAGACCCTAACTACTCTTATTTTCGTTTGTCTTGTCGGGAAAACCGGGTTCCACTTTTCCCTGACAAACTCTGGCTTACTCAGCAGCAACCGCCAGAACCGGAGCTGCATCCCGAACATTGCTGTCCACATGCGCTTCGAATTTCTCGAAATTGGTAATGAACATGCCCACCAGCTTCTTGGCTTGTGCGTCGTATTCTGCGCCATTGGCCCAGGTGGAGCGCGGATCAAGGATCTTGGTGTCCACACCGTCCACAGCCACAGGAACCGCGAAGCCAAAGTTGGCATCGGTGCGGAACTCGGACTTCTTCAACTCGCCCGAAAGGGCTGCGCTGAGAAGCGCGCGTGTCGCCTTGATGGGCATACGGCTGCCAACACCGTAAGCGCCGCCGGTCCAGCCGGTGTTGACCAACCAGCAATCCACCTGATGCGTCGCAATCAACTCCTTGAGCAGATTACCGTATTCAGCCGGATGACGCGGCATGAAAGGTGCGCCGAAGCAGGTCGAGAAGGTTGCTTCAGGCTCGGTCACGCCCCGTTCTGTGCCAGCCACCTTGGCGGTGTAGCCCGACAGGAAGTGGTACATGGCCTGTTCCGGTGTCAGCTTGGCAATCGGCGGCATCACGCCAAAAGCATCGGCTGTCAGCATGATGATGGTCTTGGGATGACCAGCCCGGCCCGTGTCCGATGCATTCGGAATGAAATCCAGCGGATAGGCGCAGCGGGTGTTTTCGGTCTTGGAGCCATCGTTGAAATCCGGCACGCGGTTTTCATCCAGCACCACATTTTCCAGCACTGTGCCGAAACGCTTGGTGGTGGCGAAAATCTCGGGTTCAGCTTCAGCCGACAGACGAATAGTCTTGGCGTAGCAACCACCTTCAAAGTTGAAGATGCCGTCTTCGCCCCAGCCGTGCTCGTCATCACCAATCAGGGTGCGCGACGGATCAGCCGAGAGCGTGGTCTTGCCCGTGCCCGACAGGCCGAAGAACACAGCCGAATCACCGGCAGGGCCAACATTGGCCGAGCAGTGCATGGGCATCACTTTCTTGGCAGGCAGCATGTAGTTCAGCGCGGTGAACACCGACTTCTTCATTTCACCAGCGTAGAACGTGCCGGCAATCAGCACAATATTGTTGGTGAAATCGCATGCGATCACCGTTTCAGTGCGGCAACCATGGCGCTCTGGATCAGCCTTGAAGCTGGGCAGATCGATAATGGTGAACTTGGCTTCAAACGTATCCAGCGACGCCCGATCCGGGCGAATCAGCAGGTTACGGATAAACAGCGAATGCCATGCCAATTCCGTTACCACACGGGTCGGCAAAGCATTGGCTGCATCGGCACCACCAATCAGATCCTGCACAAACAGGTCTTTGCCAGCCACATGCGCCAGCATGTCCTGATGCAGAATGTCGAAATGCTCTTTCGACATTGGCTTGTTGTTATCCCACCAGATTTTGCCATCGGTATTGGCATCGCGCACGATGAACTTGTCTTTCGGAGAGCGCCCGGTGTGCTGACCTGTTTCTGCCAGAAGCGCACCGTCTGCCGTCAAAACGGCTTCGCTGCGGCGAATGGCATGTTCATAAAGAGCAGCGGGAAGAAGGTTATAGTGGACGCGGGCGGCCTTGCCCAAACCCATCGTCTCAACACCTGTCCTGGGATTGTTCACTCCAAGCTCCTCCATGAGATATTTCCTTTTTCAGCAGGATTGGCGGTATGAATATGCTTTAACGCTAGAGGGTGGCGTTTAAATTGGCAAGATCAAAATTTCAATAAAATTCAACAAAATCAGATATTTAATCGGTTTAAACTGATATGCCAGTTTTTAAATCGGTTCAGATCCGCGCGATGGAACCGCAAAGGAGCCAAGACACACTTGAGATTGATTGACGACCGAACAGCCTTTGCCCTTTATCTTTGCCACAATTTGTTCCACCTTTACCCTCATGAAGCAGTTTGTGAACCGCCTGAAACAAGAGCGGACCTGTAAAGCCGGGACTGTACAAAGATGACGGAGATAAGCCGCATGCAAACAATCGCGCTGGTTGATGACGACCGGAATATCCTGACGTCCGTATCCATTGCTCTGGAGGCGGAAGGCTATAAGGTCGAGACCTATACCGATGGCGCGTCTGCGCTGGACGGACTTTTGGCGCGCCCCCCCCACCTCGGCATATTCGATATTAAAATGCCACGTATGGATGGCATGGAACTTTTGCGTCGCCTTCGGCAAAAATCCGATATGCCGGTGATTTTCCTCACCTCCAAGGATGAGGAAATTGATGAGCTGTTTGGCCTGAAAATGGGTGCTGACGACTTTATCACCAAGCCCTTCTCCCAGCGTTTGCTGGTTGAGCGCGTCAAGGCGATTTTGCGCCGTGCTGCCAACCGCGAAAACGCCGCAGCCGGTGGCGGTGTCAAAACAGCTGCCGAACAGCAGGCCCGCAATCTGGAGCGCGGCCAGTTGGTGATGGATCAGGAACGCCACACCTGCACCTGGAAAGGCGAGCCGGTTACCCTCACGGTCACAGAATTCCTCATTCTGCATTCTCTGGCGCAACGCCCCGGCGTGGTCAAAAGCCGCGATGCGCTGATGGATGCCGCCTATGACGAGCAGGTTTATGTGGATGACCGCACCATCGACAGCCACATCAAGCGCCTGAGAAAAAAGTTCAAAATGGCCGATAATGATTTCGACATGATTGAAACCCTCTACGGCGTAGGATACCGCTTCCGCGAAACAGCGTAAGCGAAACTCCGCGTAAAAGCTGGCATGACGTTTGAGAGGGCATCTCCTTGTTAAGGCGAACAGAGGAAAAGGATAGCGAGCCGGGCGAAAGCCGCGCGGCTGCGAGACGATATGCCTTTTCTCACCCTTTCACGCTGATCAGACGGATTTTCGGCAATGCCGTGTTTTCCAGCCTGACGCGCCGCATCGTCTTCTTCAATCTGGCTGCGCTGATTGTTCTGGTCGGCGGCATCATGTATCTCAACCAGTTCCGCGAGGGGCTGATTGATGCCCGCGTCGAAAGCCTGCTGACACAAGGCGAGATCATTGCCGGAGCGATTGCGGCCTCGGCCTCGGTGGATACCAATTCCATCACCATCGATCCGCAAAAACTGCTGGAATTGCAGGCAGGCCAAAGCATTACGCCTGTGCCAAACGACGAGGATCTGGAATTTCCCATCAACCCCGAGCGGGTGGCCCCGGTATTGCGACGGCTGATCTCGCCGACCCGCACCCGCGCCCGGCTGTTTGATGCGGATGCCAATCTTTTGCTGGATTCGCGCCATCTCTATTCCCGTGGTCAGGTTTTGCGTTACGATCTGCAACCCGTTGAAGGCGACAATGAAAGTTGGACGGACTGGTTCAGCAAACTTTTCAACCGTCTTCTCCAGCCCGGCAATGTGCCGCTTTACAAGGAAGCACCCGGCGGCGACGGCTCGATTTACCCGGAAGTGATGAATGCGCTGACAGGTGTGCGCGGTGCTGTGGTGCGCGTGACAGAGCAAGGTGAGCTGATTGTGTCGGTTGCCGTGCCGGTTCAGCGCTTCCGCGCTGTGCTGGGCGTTTTGCTGCTGTCAACGCAGGCGGGCGATATTGACAAGATTGTTCATGCCGAGCGACTGGCCATTCTGCGGGTGTTTGGCGTGGCAACGCTGGTCAATATTGTGTTGTCTCTGCTGTTGTCCTCCACCATTGCCAATCCTTTGCGGCGCCTGTCTGCGGCGGCCATTCGGGTGCGGCGCGGGGCCAAGGAACGGGAAGAAATCCCGGATTTTTCAATCCGGCAGGATGAAATCGGCAATCTTTCCGTTGCCCTTCGTGAAATGACCACGGCGCTTTATGACCGGATCGACGCCATCGAGAGCTTTGCAGCCGATGTCAGTCACGAGCTGAAAAACCCCCTCACCTCGCTACGAAGTGCGGTGGAAACGCTGCCTGTGGCCAAAACCGATGCCTCAAAACAGCGGCTGCACGAAATTATCCAACATGATGTACGCCGCCTGGATCGATTGATCAGCGATATTTCCGACGCCTCGCGGCTGGATGCCGAGCTTGCCCGCTCCGATGCAACGCCAGTGGATATGGAAGTGGTGCTTGGCAATCTGGTGGAAATCTCCCGCCAGATCCGCAGCAGCAAGAAGCCGGTGAAAATCGAATATGCGCTGGATCACAAGCAGGGACAGAAAGCACGCTATATTGTTGAAGGCCATGATCTGCGCATTGGCCAGATTGTCACCAACCTGATTGAAAACGCCCGCTCCTTTGTGCCCGAAAAAGAAGGGCTGATTTCCGTGCGTCTGTCGCGCACCAGAAGCCGCTGCATCGTGACGGTCGAGGACAATGGTCCGGGCATTCAGGCAGAGGATATTGATCGCATTTTCGAGCGCTTCTATACTGACAGGCCGGATGGTGAAAGTTTTGGGCAAAACTCCGGCCTTGGCCTCTCCATAAGCCGACAGATTGCTGAAGCGCACGGCGGCTCGCTGCGGGCTGAAAATATTCTCGAGCCAGAGACAGGTAAAGTGCTTGGTGCCCGCTTCATTCTTACCCTGCCTGCCACTCCGAATCCCCATGAGAAATAGCCTGATCAATATCCATGCAACCGCAATTGTGCTCGGACGGCAGGGCTTTCTGATTGTCGGGCCGAGCGGTTCGGGCAAATCACGGCTGGCAAGAACACTTTTGAACGATGGTCTTCGAAACAATATGTTTGCAGCTTTGATCAGTGATGATCAGGTCTGGATCGAGGCTCATCACGGCAAGATTGTCGCCCATCGCGCCGAAACCATCCGGGATATGCTCGAAATTCGCTTTAGCGGCATTGCCCGCGTGGAAAGCGTCTGCGCGGCGGTGATGGATGCTGTGCTTGTGCCAATCTCTGCGCGGGACACGCCCGACAGACTGCCACAGAGCAACGAAACCATGGAGGTTGCGCCCGGAATGACCCTTCCGGTTGTGCGTCTATGCCATGACCTCAACCCAGATATGGCAATGCTTCAAACTCTGATGCCGGGCCGAAAAACCTGCGCAAAAGCGCCTTCAGCACACTGAAATCAGAAGGGGGATGTCAATTCCCACCTTTGGAAGGTCATAAAATCCGGTTCAATTTTTCTCTGGCAAATACAAAGCATGTGCAGGATTGCACCATTTTATGCTTGCACTTCGCATTTTCATCGCCAAGATAGCCATTCAGTTGAGGGAATTTTCAAATCGTAACGGCAGAAAAATGCTGCTTGGTTTTAATGCAGTGGCTTTTGAGATTGCGGCAGATAGACGATTGATCTTCGATCAACAGATGCGTAAACGATTTTTTTTGCAGCGCGATAACTGGCCATCAGCCGTTAAGCAAGGAGCTATAAGCGAATGATCGGACTTGTGCTTGTCACCCATGGCAAGCTGGCTGAAGAGTTTCATTATGCCGTGGAACACGTTGTTGGTCCGCAGAAGTTCATTGAAACAATCTGTATTGGCGCAGAAGACGATATGGATCAGCGTCGCCAGGATATTCTGGATGCAGTGCTGCGTGCCGACGATGGCCATGGCGTCATTATCCTCACCGACATGTTTGGTGGAACACCGTCCAATCTGGCGATTTCAGTCATGAATACCGGGCGGATTGAAGTCATTGCAGGCGTTAACCTGCCCATGCTGATCAAGCTGGCAGGCGTGCGCGGTGAAAATGACATGGAAAAGGCCCTGGTGGATGCATCAGAGGCCGGGCGTAAATATATCAACGTGGCCAGCCGCGTTTTGAGCGGAAAATAGGAACCACGCCACCCATGACCTCCTTTACCCGAGAGCTGCTGATCGTCAACAAGCGTGGCCTTCATGCCCGTGCCTCTGCCAAATTCGTGCAGACCGTACAGGGGTTTGAAGCTGCCGTAACCGTCTCCAAGGACGGAACCACGGTGGGCGGCACATCCATCATGGGCCTGATGATGCTGGCGGCCAGTCCGGGCTGCACCATTATCGTCACAACATCCGGCGTGGACGCCGAAAAGGCGCTCGATACGCTGGATGCATTGGTTGCCGACAAGTTCGGCGAGGAAATGTAAACCACGAAACAACATAAAGATATAAAGACCTCTTTATGTGATTGTTGCCATCATCGGCTTTCCCTGATACACCGGATGCAACGGCCTGCCTGAGAAGGGTGGGCGTCGTTGGGTTGTTGCTTCGGCTGAAAGCCGAAGACAGCCCTGCGGTTCAATCCCGGTCTGGAGAACGCCATGAGCATTGCACAGGATTACATCGTCGCCGATATTACTCTTGCCGATTACGGTCGCAAGGAGCTTGATATTGCTGAAACGGAAATGCCGGGCCTGATGGCCTGCCGCCGCGAGCTGGGCGAAACCAAGCCTTTGAAGGGTGCCCGCATCAGTGGCTCTCTGCACATGACCATTCAGACAGCCGTGCTGATTGAAACCCTCACCGCTTTGGGTGCAGACGTTCGCTGGGCATCGTGCAATATTTTCTCGACGCAGGACCATGCTGCTGCTGCCATCGCAGCCTCTGGCGTTCCTGTGTTTGCAATCAAGGGTGAAAGCCTCACCGAATACTGGGAATACACCGACAAAATCTTCCAGTGGACCGACGGTCAGCCTTCCAACATGATCCTCGACGATGGCGGCGACGCCACCATGTACATCCTGCTCGGCGCACGTGCTGAAGCTGGCGAAAATGTTCTGGTGAACCCGTCTTCTGAAGAAGAAGAAATCCTGTTTGCCCAGATCAAGAAGCGCATGGCGGCAACGCCGGGCTTCTTCACCAGGCAGCGCGATGCCATCAAGGGTGTGACCGAAGAAACCACCACAGGCGTCAACCGTCTGTATCAGTTGAGCCAGAAGGGCCTACTGCCTTTCCCGGCCATCAACGTCAATGACTCGGTGACCAAGTCGAAGTTCGACAACAAATACGGCTGCAAGGAATCGCTGGTGGACGGCATTCGCCGCGCAACCGACGTGATGATGGCGGGTAAGGTTGCTGTGGTTTGCGGCTACGGCGACGTGGGCAAGGGCTGCGCCGCATCGCTGATCGGCGCTGGCGCCCGTGTGAAGGTCACGGAAGTTGACCCGATCTGCGCTCTTCAGGCCGCCATGGACGGTTTTGAAGTGGTGGCACTTGAAGATGTTGCCAAGACGGCTGACATTTTCATCACCACCACCGGCAACAAGGACGTGATCCGCATTGAGCATATGCGCGAGATGAAGGACATGGCGATTGTTGGCAACATCGGCCACTTCGACAATGAAATTCAGGTCACTGCCCTGAAGAACCTGACATGGACCAACATCAAGCCACAGGTGGACATGATCACCTTCCCGGCTGGTAACCGCATGATCCTGCTCTCGGAAGGCCGCTTGCTGAACCTCGGCAACGCCACAGGCCACCCATCCTTTGTGATGAGCGCCTCCTTCACCAATCAGGTTCTGGCCCAGATCGAGCTGTTCACCAAGCCCGATGCCTATGAGAACCGCGTTTATGTTCTGCCAAAGCACCTCGATGAAAAGGTCGCCCGCCTGCATCTTGAAAAACTCGGCGTGAAGCTTTCGGTGCTTTCTGAAGAACAGGCAGCCTATATTGGCGTCACTCCGGCTGGCCCATTCAAGTCTGACCACTACAGATACTAATCATTAACCATATACCCACAAGATATAGAGATCGCGGCCTTGACAAAGGCCGCGATTTCTTTTTTCGCCTGCCCCCTTCCCGCATAATCTTATCCACAGTATTGTTTTAACACTTGATTCGTGTGCCAACGTGAGTGCGCGGAGACGAACAGACCATCAGATTCTGCTCGGCCTCCTTCCCCCTGCCGGGATGCGCTTGTGCGCTTGCAGCCTTTAGACGCAGTGGATGCCTGCGCCTCAAAAGGATGTGATTGCACTAAATTGGCACAGGAAATGGGGATGTCTTGTCAAAGATGCGGCAATAGGACGGAGACAGACCGGAAATGACGGTTCATATGAAATACCCGTTCCTGCGGGGAAGGACGGGTAAGATGGTGCGTGCCGGAATGACGCCTGTACTGCGATTCACACATCATGGTGCAGATCGCGGACGGACAATTGGCCACAAGGCGCTGCACTGGCTCAGGTGCGGCACAATATTGACCGGAGGAATGACCGGCGCATTTTTTGGCGCAGGCCCGGCCGCTGCGCAGGCGTTGAAAGCGGGCGGCAGCAGCACATTTTCATCCTCCGAAATGATTGGCTTTTCGCTGGCCATTGCCGCCATTTCTGCAACACTTCTGTCGTCGCTCTGGCTGCTGCGCCAGCGCAACACCCTTGAAGCCGAGAGTCAGGATGTGCGGCTGGCCCTGTCCGATGCCAATCAGCGCATCTCGCGCTATCAGGCCCTGATTGCAGACAAGAATCGTCGAATCGTCATCTGGGACGGCCAGTCCGAAAAACCGGAACAATTGGGCCATTTACCTGTTGAGACCGGCGCTCCACAGCAGGAGAGTGATTTTCTGGCCTTTGGCCGCTGGCTCAAACCGACATCGGCAGCCGATCTGGATCAGGCCATTGAAAAACTGCGGTTTAATGCGCAAAGCTTCGACCTGATTGTCGAAACTCACCGCGACGAAGTGCTGGAAGTTCAAGGCCGGGTGTCTGGTGGACGTGCTTTTGCGCGCTTTGTCGCACTCAACAATCTGCGCGCAGAGCTGGCAGAGCTGAAAATTGAAAAGGCGCGGCTGTCTTCCACCATCGAGACCTTCGAGGGCCTGCTGGAGGCGGTTGAGCAGCCGGTCTGGCAGCGCGACAACAATGGCCGTCTGATATGGGTCAATCAGGCCTATAGCGATGCCGTGGAAGCATTGACGCCGGATCAGGCCGTGCATGAAGGCCGAGAAATCCTCAACACCATCACCCGCGAGAAAATTCGCGCCACCATGACGCCGGTTTCGCCGTTTATCGACACTGTTTCGACTGTCGTGCATGGAAACCGCACATTCTTGAGTGTTGTCGATACCAAGACGCCAAACGGCTCCTGTGGCATGGCCATTGATGTATCACGCGAAGAAGCCCTGCGCGAAGAGCTGAACCGGACACTGAAAAGCCACGCCGAAACGCTGGACCACCTGGCAACGCCAGTGGCGATTTTTGATGGCGAGCGGCACCTGCAATTTTACAATCAGGCCTTCCAGCAGCTCTGGGATCTCGATCTGGCCTTTCTTGAATCGCACCCGGACCATAGCGAATTGCTGGACCGGCTGCGCAGTGCGGGCAAGCTTCCCGAACAGTTGAGCTGGAAGGCATGGAAGGAAAATACCCTTTCCGTTTACCGCTCCATCGATACCCAGACAGTGTTGTGGCATTTGCCCAACGGCCAGACCCTGCGCGTGATCGCCTCTGCCCACCCGCAAGGTGGTGCCACGTGGGTGTTTGAAAACCTCACCGAGCAGGTTGATCTGGAAACCCGCTATAACACGCTGCTACAGGTGCAGGGCGAGACCATTGATCACCTGTCTGAAGGCGTTGCCGTTTTCGGTCCCGATGGCCGTATCCGGCTTTCCAACCCGGCCTTTCGGGCGCTTTGGGGCATTACCGAGGCGGAAGCCGCTCCCGGCACGCATATTCGCGGCATTGAAGCGGCCTGCCTGCCCTCCTATGACAAGCCGGATGGCTGGCGCGCCTTTGGCAAGATGATCACCAGCTTCGAAGATGAGCGCCCCTCCAGCCAGGGCACGATTGAACTGCTGTCCGGCCTCGTGCTGGATTATGGTGTGACGCCGCTGCCCAATGCGCAGACCATGCTGACCTTCGTCAATATCACCGACAGCGTACGGGCTGAACGGGCACTTCTGGAAAAGAACGATGCCCTGCGTAAGGCCGATGAGCTGAAAAATGATTTTGTGCAGCATATCTCTTATGAGCTACGCTCACCGCTGACCAATATTATCGGCTTTACCGACCTGCTGAAAACCTCGGCGATTGGCCCACTCAATGAGCGGCAGGCGGAATATGTGGATCATATCTCCACCTCCTCGTCCGTGCTGCTCACCATCGTCAACGACATTCTCGATCTGGCCACCGTCGATGCCGGGATCATGCGGCTCAACTATTCCGAGATTGATCTGGCCGACCTGCTCGATGATGTCTCGATGCAGATGACCGACCGCCTGCAAGAAGGCGGCGTCACGCTGGAAATCATGGTGCCGCCGCAACTGGGCGCTATTGTTGCCGATCAGCAGCGCCTGAAACAGATTCTGATCAAAATCATCACCAATGCCGTGAATTTCTCGAGAGACGGTGAAACCGTGATGCTGAAATGCTGGCGTGAAGGGGCGGATTTCGTCTTTTCCGTTACAGATACCGGCTGCGGGATTCCAGAAGACATGCTGCCCAGCGTGTTCAAGCGCTTCTCCTCGAATGCCAAAAGCGGCAAACGCTCTGGCGCGGGTCTGGGGCTGTCCATTGTTGAAAGCTTTGTGTCGCTGCACAATGGCAATGTTTCGATCAACAGCATCCCCAATCAGGGGACAACGGTTGTTTGCCGGATTCCATCAGGCACAATCTCCCACTCGGTCGCCGCCGCAGAATGATTGTCGCGCCATCTTCCCTCTCCCTGATCCTGCGCGATGACGCTGCCACACAGCAGCTGGGCGAGGATCTGGCTCTGGCGGTCAAACCCGGCGATTGTCTGGCCCTTATTGGTGATCTGGGCGCGGGAAAATCGACGCTGGCACGCGCCCTTCTGCGAGCACTGGCCGATGACTCCGAGCTGGAAGTGCCAAGCCCGACCTTCACATTGGTGCAGAGCTATGATCTGCGCATTCCAGCCGCCCATTTTGATCTCTACCGGCTGGGCGATTCGTCTGAGCTGGACGAGTTGGGATTTGATGAAGCGCTGGAAAGTGGCATTTGCCTTGTTGAATGGCCTGAGCGCGCCGAAGATCGGTTGCCCAAAGATGCTATCTCCATCGCTTACACCTTCACACCGGACGGCGGTCGCCATCTGACGATCACGGGACCAGAGACAAAACTGAGCCGGATTCAGCGCAGTCTGAGCATTCGAGATTTTCTGGATCGGCACGGTCTTGCCGGGGCCACACGCCAGTATCTGACGGGCGATGCCTCCACCCGCGCCTACGAAACCATTTCGGCACCGGATAAGCTGCCGCTGATCCTGATGGATGCGCCAAGGCGCCCCAATGGACCGCCCATCCGTGATGGCAAGCCCTATTCGCAAATCGTGCATCTGGCCGAGGATGTTTATCCGTTTGTAGCGATTGCCGACGCCTTGCGCGCCCAGGGCCTCGCGGCACCGGCCATTTTTGAGCGCGCTCTGGATCAGGGCATTTTGCTGATTGAGAATCTGGGCCGCGACGGCGTGCTGGATGGCACTGGTGCGCCCATCGCAGAGCGCTATCACGCTGCCGTTGCCTGCCTAGCCCATATCCACGCGCTGGACTTTCCCCGCGACATCAAGGTGACAGAAACCCATACCCATCGCATTCCCGATTTTGACCGGGTGGCGATGAAGATGGAAGCCGAATTGCTGATTGACTGGCACATTCCATGGGCACTGAAACGCGAGGCAACCGCACAGGAACGAAGCGACTATCTCGCCATCTGGGATGGGTTGATTGACGAGCTGGCATCCGCAGAGAAATCCTTGGTGATGCGCGATTTTCATTCGCCCAACATCATCTGGCGCGCTGACAAAAGCGGGTTTGATCGGGTCGGCCTGATTGATTTTCAAGACGCGATGATTGGACCCTCCGCCTATGATCTGGCCTCGATTGCACAGGATGCGAGGGTGACGATTGCGCGCCCTCTGATGGATAGTCTAATAGTCAGCTATCTATCGGCCCGCCATGCCAGTGGCGGGTTTGATGAAGCCACCTTCCGGCGCGACTTTGCCATTATGGCTGCCCAGCGCAATTGCAAACTGGCAGGCCTGTGGTTTCGGCTGTTAAAGCGTGATGGCAAACCCGGCTATATGCAGCATATGCCGCGCACACTGACCTATCTTTCCATAGCTTTCGAGCATGAAGCCCTTGCACCGCTCAAGGATTGGTGTGCAAAACTCGGTCTGTTGACTCAATAGACAAACAGGGCTCCATGATCATCCATCACGCCATGGTGCTGGCCGCAGGGCTTGGCACCCGTATGCGCCCCATCACCGCGACAATGCCAAAGCCGCTGGTGCAGGTGGCAGGCAAAACCCTGCTGGATTACGCGCTGGACCATTTGCAACAGGCAGGTGTTGAGACGGCGGTGGTGAATGTCCATCACTTCGCCGATCAGATGCTGGCGCATCTGTCAAAGCGGCAGAAGCCGCGCATTCTGATCTCCGACGAGCAGGAGCGCCTGCTCAACAATGGCGGCGGGCTGGTTCAGGGCCTCACACTTTTGCCACCCGGCCCGCTTCTGGTGATGAATGCCGACCTGTTCTGGATCGGTGAAGAGCCGGGTCAGCCAACCAATCTTCAAAGGCTCAGCGCATTTTTTGACCCAGATACCATGGATATGGCCATGCTCTGCGTGAAGCTGGACAAAACCACCGGCCACAATGGCAAAAATGACTTCAACCTCGCGCCAGATGGCCGTCTGAGCCGCTATCAGCAAGGTGATGCCAACCCGTTTGTCTATTGCGGCGCGCTGGCCATGCACTCTTCCCTTCTGGATGACGCGCCCGCGGACCCCTTCAACATCAATATCTATTTCGACCGCGCTATTGCCAAGGGCCGCCTGTTTGGTCTTGAACTGCAAGGCCATTGGCTGACCGTGGGCACGCCAGAGGCGATTGGCGAGGCGGAAACGGTGATCACGCACCACAAGCAAGGCGCATAACCCATGGCTGGCATTTTGCCCCGCATTCTGACCATTCCCGCAGCCCAGCCGTTTTTGCGGCTGATTGCCCGATCGCTGTGCGATGGACGGCTGGTTCCGGGCTTTACCCATAACCCGGATGATCCGCTATCACTCTCAAAAGTCACCATTCTGGTGCCGACCCAGCGTGCGGCGCGCGTGTTGCGCGCGGAATTTGTCGAGGTTCTGGGCGGCCGGGCTGCGATTTTGCCCATGATCAAGCCATTGGGCGAGGCAGAAGAGGATGCCAGCTATTTCGATGCCGACACCCCTGCCCTGCTCAATCTCAACCCACCGATCAGCAACACCGTGCGGCTGCTGGAACTGGCGCAATTGATTTTGCTCTGGCGCAACAAGCTACCAGATATTGTGCTGAGCATTCACGCCGAGACGCCTCTGGTGGCCCCGGCAAGTCCCGCCGATGCCGTATGGCTGGCCCGCGCATTGGTGGAACTGATTGATTCGGTGGAGACAGAAGAGCGCGACTGGGCCGATCTGGACAAGCTTGATGCCCGTGACTTTGCCTCGTGGTGGCAGTTAACGCTGGAATTTCTGTCGATCGCCAGCGCCTATTGGCCCGCGCGGTTGGAAGAATTGAAGCGCTCATCCCCGGTTTTACACCGCAATGCGTTGCTGAAAGCCGAGCGAGAACGGCTGGAGGCTAACCCACCCGAAGGCCCGGTTATTGTGGCAGGCTCCACCGGCTCGATTCCAGCCGCATCCGAACTGATCGCCTCGGTCTCAAAGCTGCCTCAAGGGGTGATTGTGCTGCCCGGTCTGGATAAGACCATGCCGGAAGAGCAATGGACCATCGTGGGCGGCGAACAACCTGCCGGGATGCCACCAGAACCCACCGCCCGCGCCCATCCACAATATGGCCTGCACCGGCTTTTGGGAAAACTCGGAATAGTGCGTGATGATGTCAAGGTGCTGCAAACGACGGCGGCCGATCTGGCGGATCGCGCAGAGATCCTCTCCCGCGCCCTGTCTCCCGCCAAAGCCACCGATGGCTGGACCGCCTGGCGCGCCCGTTTTGGTGATGCCAGGTTCAAGGCCGCCTTTGCCGATGTGGCGCTGATTGAAGCAGCAAACGAGCGTGAAGAAGCTATGGCCATTGCGGTTGCCCTGCGGCTGGCTTTGGAGCAACCGGGCCGCGATGGCCATGAGAGCCGGGCAGCCCTGATTACCCCTGACCGAAATCTCGCCCGCCGCGTGGCATCAGAACTGGCACGGTTTGGCATTGTTGCCGATGATTCCGCCGGCACGCCTTTTGCTTCCACGCCGCAAGGCACGTTGATGGCGCTGGTGCTGGAAGCCATATTGCGCCCCGGTGATCCGGTGGCCATTGTCTCGCTTTTGAAACATCCCTTGGCACGGTTTGGCCAAGAGGATGAAGGCTTGCAGGATGCAGCCGATGCGCTGGAGTCGATTGCCTTGCGCGGCGGCAAAGGCCCGGTGGATATTGCTGAGCTGGCCCCGCTGTTTGATCGGTATCTGGTTGAGCAATTTGATGATCGTCACCCACCCTCATGGCGGCGCACGATCACCGATGAAGCCAAAGAGCGCGCCCGCCTGCTGGCACTGGCCATTGCAGACGCCGTTGAGCCTTTAGCCGGGCATGTGGTGTCAAAACCGGATGGTCGCTCTTTCACGACCCGGCTGCCCTTGAAAGAATGGGCCGAGCGGACAGGCCGGGTGCTCGAGGCTGTGGCCCGCAATAACACCGGCAATCTCGCCCCTCTCTGGGCCGATGAAGCCGGTGCCGTACTGGTCCGCCTGCTTAGCGAAATCATGGATACCGATGGCCAGATGAGCGCAGACGGGGCGCAATGGATCGACATCATGGCCGCGCTCACCGCCAGCGAATCCGTCAAGCCCAAGGCGCTGCGCCATCCGCGGGTGTTTATCTTCGGGGCGCTGGAAGCGCGCTTGCAAAGCGTCGATACCATGATCCTTGGCGGGCTGAACGAGGGATCGTGGCCCGGCACCACCACCAACAATCCGTTTTTATCCCGCACCATGAAAACGCAAATGGGGCTGGAGCCGCCTGAGCGGCAGATTGGTCAGCTGGCTCACGATTTTGAAATGGCCAATGGCACCCGGCATATGATTTATAGCCGCGCGCTTCGTCAGGGTTCCGCCCCCACCGTTGCCTCGCGCTGGCTGCAAAGGCTGATGGCGCTGGGCGGCAAAGAATTTGTCACAGAGATCACAGAGCGCGGCGAGCGTTATCGCCATTTTACCGATCTGCTGGATCAGGGTGGCGATCAGGCTCCGGCGCTGCGCCCGGGTCCAAAGCCGCCCGAAGACCTGCATCCCAAAACCTATTCGTTCAGCGAGGTCGGGCGGCTGCGGCGTGATCCATACTCGATCTATGCGCGGCGCATTTTGAAGCTTGATCCGGTTGATCCCTTCAACAGCGATCCCGGCGCTTCCGAGCGCGGCACGCTCTACCACGCCATCGTCGAACGCTTCATCTCGCAAATGCCGGACAGGCTGGGGCCAGATGCGGACGCTCTGATGCAGCAGATTACCAATGCGCTGTTTGACGCCGAGAACCTGCCACCACATATTGATGTGGTCTGGCGCAAGCGGTTTGGTGATGTGGGCCGTGCCTTTATTGAGTGGCAACGCCAGCGCGATCCGGCCAAAATGATCACCGAAGCCCGCGCAGGCGTGGATCTGGAAGCAATCAATATCCGGCTCACGGGTATTGCTGACCGGATCGATATTCGCGCCGGACATGCGGATATTATTGATTACAAAACCGGCTCCAACCCCAGCCCGGCGCAGGCGCGCTCGCTTCTCGATCCGCAATTGGCGCTGGAAGCTGCCGCTTTGACAATGGGCGCTTTCAAAGATGCTGGTCGGCTGACGCCTGAAAACCTCACCTATGTGCGGCTGCGCCCCGGCGGGCGTTTCAAGGCGGAAAATGTCAACAATGAGCTGACCGCCAAGGCAGACAAGGCAAAATCGGCGCTTGATCTTGCTGCCGAATCGATTGAACAGCTCAGCCGCTTTGTCACTCTGCTGCAATCGGGAGAGCGCGGCTATGTCTCGCGCCTCATGCCTGCCCAGATGAATGATTTCAGTGGTGATTATGATCATTTAGCCAGAGTCGCCGAATGGTCGACGGCAGAAGCAGCGGAAGAAAACGGACATGATGAGTAATCCTGATGCGCTGCCAGACTCTGATGATCCCAAGGTCTGGATTGACTGGACAACCTCCAAACAGGCCACAGCGTCCGACCCGACCCGCTCGGCCTGGGTGTCGGCCAATGCCGGATCAGGCAAGACTCATGTGCTGACCCAGCGGGTCATTCGCCTGTTGCTGGCCGGGGCGCGGCCCTCATCCATTCTCTGCCTGACCTACACAAAGGCGGCGGCTTCAGAAATGTCCAACCGCGTGTTTGACCGGCTGGCAGAATGGGCGACCTTGCCGGATGAGGCCCTTTCCAAACGTATTGAAGATATTGAAAAAATCCCGCCCGACACCTTCAAGATTGCCGAGGCGCGGCGGCTGTTTGCCCGCGCACTGGAAACACCCGGCGGGTTGAAAATCCAGACCATCCACGCTTTTTGCGAATCGCTCCTGCATCAATTTCCGCTGGAAGCCAATGTGGCCGGGCATTTTTCGGTACTGGATGATCGCGCCGCTTCCGTGCTGTTGTCAGACGCCCGCCGTTCACTGCTGACGGCCACCGCCACAGAGGATGATGCCGAACTGGCCGAGGCCTTTGCTGAAGTCTTGAGTTTGGGCGACGAGTTCGGGCTGGAAAACCTGCTGTCTGACATCATTGCCAACCGCCATGCCGTGCGCGGATTTCTGGCCCAGGCCCGCAAGCAAGGCGGGATAGACGCCACTTTGCGGCGGGCGCTTGGCCTTGGGGACGATGAAACCGAGCAATCCTTGGCAGAAGCCTATTGGCCACTGGCGGGTCTCAGCGGCTCAACGCTCTCGCTCTATATCGATCTTGCCTTCAGCAAAGGCGGCGTCAAGGTGCAGGATACCGCACACTTGCTGGAGCGGGCTGTGCGCCAGACAGACGCCATCATGCGGGTTAACTTGCTGGATGAAGCCTTTCACACCTCAACTGATAAGCCCAAAGCCGATGTGTCGCTGATTGCCGCTGCCATGAAAAAGGCGGCACCGGAGCTGACCGATGCCGTCATCGCTGCCCGTGAACATGTGGTGGCCTGCCGCGAACGCTTGCGGGTCTATCGATTGTTCAAGGCCACCAAGGCCGCTCTCACCTTGGCCGAGCGGCTGAGCCTTGACTATGAGGAGCTGAAAAAACGCAGCAGCCAGCTGGATTTTGAAGACCTGATTGCCCGCACTGCCGAGCTTTTAACCCGTAGCACCGTTGGTCCATGGGTACATTACAAGCTGGATCAAGGCATTGACCATATTCTGGTGGACGAAGCGCAAGATACCAGTCCGGTGCAATGGGCGGTTATCCGCTCCCTGCGCGAGGATTTCTTCTCCGGCCAGAGTGCGCGATCTGTGCGCCGCACCTTCTTTGCCGTGGGCGATGAAAAGCAGTCGATCTATTCGTTTCAGGGGGCAAAACCAGAGCGGTTCTCGCAAGAAGCGACCGATACCGAGCGCGAAGTGGCCCGTGGCGGCGAAAATTTCAGCACCGTGCGCCTGCCGCTGTCGTTCCGCTCCACGCAGGCGGTTCTCTCAGCCGTGGATCAGGTGTTTGCGGATGGGGCCAATGCGCGCGGTCTTTCGGCCACGAATGAGCCGGTGGTGCATATGTCCAGCCGCAGCGGCCATCCCGGCGCGGTGGAAGTGTGGCAGATGGTGGCCCCGGAAGGAGTGGACAATGATGACGACTGGACGGCCCCTTTCGATGCCACACCGGAGAGTGCGCCTTCTGCCATTCTCGCCCGGCGCATTGCCCAGCGTATTGAGGCGATGATTGGCTGTGAAACCATTGTCGAAAAGGGTGTTGAGCGGTTTATTCATGCTGGAGACATTCTCATTCTGGTGCGAAAGCGCGGCGCTTTCGTCAATGCCCTGACTCGGGCGTTGAAGCGACGCAACAATATCCCTGTGGCCGGTGCCGACCGATTAAAGCTGACGGGCCACATTGCCATACAGGATCTGATGGCCCTTGGCCGCTTTGCGCTGCTCACCGCCGATGATCTGTCTTTGGCGGCCCTTTTGAAAAGCCCGCTGTTCAATCTCACGGAAGAGGATGTGTTTGAGGTCTCGGCCCGGCGCGGTGATACCAGCGTGTTTGCTGAAATCCGCCGTTTGGCGGAAGAGGGTTCAGAGACATGGGTTTCTGTCGCTACCCGGCTACTGGACTATCAAACACTGGCGCGGGACTTGCCACCCCATGATTTTTACGCCCGCATTCTTGGTCCCCTCGGTGGGCGCCGCGCCTTTCTGGGGCGGTTGGGCAGTGAAGTCAGCGATATTCTCGATGAATTTCTGACCTTTGCCCTCGCCCATGAGCAATCGGGCCTGCCGGGGCTGCAATCCTTCATCACCATGCTGGAGCTGGAAGGCCCGGAGGTCAAGCGTGAGCAGGACAAGGAACGCAGTGAAGTGCGTGTCATGACTGTGCACGCCTCCAAGGGATTGGAAGCGCCCATTGTGTTTCTGGTCGATGATGGCTCCAAAGCGTTCAACCACACCCATCTGCCCAAATTCCGCATGATCTCCTCACAGGATGGTGAGACGGAGTTTCCGATCTGGGCACCGGTCAAGGCGGTGGACAATGCCATGGTCAGTGCCGATGTGGCCCGGCGCAAACAGGCGACGGAAGAGGAATATCGCCGCCTGCTCTATGTGGGCATGACCCGTGCCGCCGACCGTCTGGTGGTCTGCGGCTATCGCGGCAAATTGCAGCAAAGCGAGGTCTGGCATGAAATGATCTCCAACACGCTGCAACTGAATGACATCCATTGCCACCGCCAGACTTTTTCGGGGCCGGAGGGGGATTGGCAAGGTCTGCTCTGGCAACCGCCCGGTGCGCGGGCACATTTTGAAAGGCACGAGGCACGCGGGGCGATCAAGATGCGGGAGCCTTTGCCGGAGGCATTGCTGCGCCCGGCACCGCCACCGCCACGACTGCCGCGCCCGCTCAGCCCATCGGGGGCCGGGCTGAGCATTGATGATGACGACGGTGATCTGATGCTCACCTCACCACTGTTTGACAAGGGGCAGGATGCCGGGCTTGCTCTGCAACGGGGCCGCATTGCCCACCGCATGTTGCAAATGCTGCCGGGCCTGCCTGTGGCAGAGCGTGAAGCTGCCGCGAAACGGTATGGAGAACGGGCTGCGCGTTTCTGGCCCAAGGCTGAGCGTGAAACGCTGGTGTCAGGTATTTTGCAGATTTTGGCGCATCCGGTGCTGGCTGATGTCTTTAGCGGCCATGGGCAGGCCGAGCTTTCGATTATGGGCACCATTCGCCTTGGTCCTGAGCTTCGTGCGGTGTCTGGTCGGATTGACCGGATTGCCGTGACCGAGACAAAAATTATTTTGCTGGATTATAAAACCAACCGCCAGCCACCAACGCGGCCAGAAGACGTGCCGTTTTCCCACACAGCCCAGCTGGCCATCTATCGGGAATTGTTGAAGCCTCTTTATCCGGGCAAGCCGATAGACTGTATTCTTGTCTATACGGAAGGGCCGCATGTTGTGACGCTGACAGAGGATGGAATGAGCCATGCGCTGCAAGCACTTCAGCCCGCATCAGAAGACCACATTGAAATCTGACTGATTATCATCATATATGTGACAACAGCATTTCTCCAAGGAGCAGCCAATGGCGACCGTAAAAGTCGATAGTAACAATTTCGAAGCAGAAGTTCTGCAATCCGTAGAACCTGTTGTCGTGGATTTCTGGGCAGAATGGTGCGGCCCATGCAAAATGATCGCTCCAAGCCTCGATGAAATCTCCGTTGAACTGGCTGGCAAGGTGAAAATCGCCAAGCTCAACATTGATGAAAACCCGGAACTGGCCGCCAAGTTTGGCGTACGCTCCATTCCGACGCTTGCCATGTTCAAGGGCGGCGAAGTGGCCGACATCAAGGTTGGCGCATCGCCCAAGACCGCTTTGTCCAGCTGGATTTCCAGCGCAGCCTGATCTGGTCAGCATCATCAGCAAAAAGCCCGGTCATGCCGGGCTTTTTTATGTGCTTTACGTCGGCGGCGTACCATTATCGGCCAGCACATTGCCAACCAGATAAAGCGAGCCGCCAATCAGAATACGCGGTGGTTTTTCGCTACCATCACGCCGATCCCGAATCGCTTCCAGAGCCTCAGCCACAGACGATACCGGCGTTGCGGCAATGCCCGCATCATAGGCGGCTGTGGCCAGAGCAACCGGGTCGAGGGCGGCATCGGTTCCGCGAATCGGCACCGTGAATACATGCACAGCCAAGCCTTCAAAGGCTTTGAAATAGCCATGCGGCTCCTTGGTGTTGAGCATACCGATAATCAGATAAAGCCTGCGCGACTGGCGCTCTTCAAAGCCTGCCATAGCCTCGGCAATCACCTCGCCTGCACCGGGATTATGGCCACCATCCACCCAGATTTCGGAGAATTTCGGTGCATGTTCCACCAGCAGGCCTTCATTCAGCCTTTGCAGGCGACCGGGCCATTCGACGCTGCCCATAGCCGCTTCTGCCATGGCCTGCGTGACCGTAAAGCCCGCAGCACGCACCGCACGAATGGCGCTCGCTGCGTTGGCATATTGGTGACGACCGGGCAATCTGGGCAGAGACAAATCCATCAAGCCGGTTTCATCCTGATAAACCAGCCTGCCGTGCTCTTCAAATGCCAGAAAATCCTGGCCAAACACGACATGGGGGCAATCCAGTCGTTCAGCTGTCTCCACCAGCGTCTCACGGGCCGCTTCAAACTCCTGATGGCCAATCACCACCGGGCAATTTTTCTTCATGATTCCGGCTTTTTCCGCCGCAATCAGCTCCACCCGGTCTCCCAGATAGGCTTGATGATCAAACGAGATTGGCATGATCACCGACACAGCGGGCGTATCCACCACATTGGTGCAATCCAGCCGTCCGCCCATACCCACTTCCATGATCACCACATCGGCAGGGATTTCGGAAAACAGCAAAAACGCCGCAGCGGTGAGAATTTCAAACACCGTGATCGCCTGACCATCATTGGCTATGGCAACCCGACGAAGGGCATCGGCCAGAACCGCATCCTCCACCAAAGCCCCGCGCCCACCTTTGACGCCAATGCGATACCGCTCGTGCCAATTGACCAGATGCGGTGATGTGTGGACATGCACGGCGAGGCCCGCCTGCTCTAAAAGCGCACGGGAAAAGGCGGTAAACGAGCCTTTGCCATTGGTGCCCGCCACATGGATAACGGGCGGCAATTTATCCTGCGGGTTGCCCAGCACCGCCAAAAGGCGGCGCATACGCCCAAGGGTCATATCAAAACCCTTGGGATGCAGGCTCATCAATTCATCAATAACCTGTTCAGCCTGGCTTGCGGCTATGTCTGTCATGTCGGTATCCAAGGCTTACAGGGTATTTATGTATCTATTATCGGCTCAGGCAGAAACTGAGCGCGATGCGTCAACAATCGACAGCTTGCCGCTGTCAACATTTGCAGGCTTGCGGGTCATGATTTTCAGCACACGCGCCAGCGTGTCTGGAATATCATGGCGCTTGACCACCATATCAACCATACCATGCTCAAGCAGGTATTCCGATGTCTGGAAACCTTCCGGCAGTTTTTCGCGGATGGTCTGCTCAATCACGCGCTTGCCGGCAAAGCAGATTTCAGCGCCCGGCTCGGCCATATGCAGATCACCCAGCATGGCGTAGGAGGCGGTCACGCCACCCGTTGTCGGGTTGGTCAGCACCACGATATAGGGCAGGCCCGCTTCTTTCAGCATGTTGACCACAACAGTGGTGCGCGGCAGCTGCATCAATGACAGAATGCCTTCCTGCATACGGGCACCGCCCGAGGCGGGGAACATCACCAGCGGGCATTTCTCGGCAATGGCGCGCTCGAACGCCTTGACGATGGCCTCACCGGCGGCAATGCCGAGCGATCCCCCCATGAAATTGAATTCATGGACAACAGCCACTAACTTCAACCCCTGAACTGTGCCAACACCGGCCAGAATCGTATCTTCCTGCTCGGTCTTGGTGCGGCTGTCTTTCAAACGATCGGCGTATTTTTTGGAATCGCGGAACTTCAGCGGGTCCTGCGCCACCTTTGGCTGGGCCAATGCTTCAAACTGACCGCCATCAAACAGGTCAATCAGACGCGCCTTGGCGGGCATCTTCATATGATAACCAGAGGCCGGGATGACCCACTTGTTCTGTTCCAGATCCTTGTGGAACACCATTTCCCCGGTTTCCGGGCACTTGATCCAGAGATTTTCGGGCACATCGCGGCGGCCCAACATGGAATTAATGCGCGGACGAACGTAATTTGTAAGCCAATTCACTGAAAACACTCCTGGCTGGCACAATTCTCCGGGAAGGAGAAAAACAGTTTCCCGGCACTGAATTGCTTTAAATCTATAATGTGGAGGGTGGTATCATGCGACACCCTCCCCCACGGCAATAGCCCAGTTTAGAAGGACTATTCGGCAGCCGCAAGACGCGCCGTGTGAACACCACTCGCAAGACCGCGCACCAGTGTCACCACGGACTGCACTGTATCGGCACTTGCCTGACCATCCTTGGTCAGGCTGAGGGCGACCTGATTGACAATCGCGGTTCCCACCACAACGCCATCCGCATTGGCACCAATCAGCCGCGCGTGCTCTGCTGTCTTCACGCCAAAGCCAACGCAGATCGGCAGATCCGTATGCGCCTTGATCCGCTGAACCGCACCGGCCACCTTGGATGGGTCCGGCAAGGCTGATCCGGTGATGCCGTTCATGGAGACGTAATAGACAAAGCCGGAGGTGTTTTGCAGCACCTTCGGCAGACGCTTTTCATCGGTGGTCGGCGTGGCCAGACGGATGAAATTGATGTCGCGGGTACGGGCTGGCAGGCAAAGCTCGTCATCCATTTCCGGCGGCAAGTCTACGACGATCAGACCATCAATGCCTGCTTCCAGCGCATCATCGAGGAATTTTTCAACGCCATAAATGTAGATGGGATTGTAATAGCCCATCAGCACGATGGGGGTTGCCTGATCAAATTCGCGGAATTTCCGCGCCATATCCAGTGTTTTGCCCAGGGTCTGCCCTGCTTTGAGCGAACGCTGTCCAGCGAGCTGAATTGCTGGCCCATCGGCCATCGGATCGGAAAAGGGCATCCCCAGTTCGATCACGTCAGAGCCTGCCGCAGGCAGCGCCTTCATGATCTCCAGCGAGGTTTCAAAATCCGGATCGCCGCCCATGAAATAGGTCACAAGGGCGGGACGGCCCTCCGCTTTCAGATCGGCAAAGCGCTTGTCCATACGCTCGGTCATATCACAACTCCATTCCCAGAATTTTGCCGACGGTGAAGATGTCCTTGTCGCCGCGACCGCAGAGGTTCATCAGGATGATCTCATCCTTGCCCATCTTCGGCGCGCGCTTGATCACTTCCGCCAGAGCATGGCTTGGTTCCAGTGCCGGAATAATGCCCTCGGTGCGGGTCAGCATCTGGAAAGCGTCCAGCGCTTCAGTATCCATGATCGGCACATATTCCACCCGGCCCATGTCTTTCAGCCAGGAATGTTCAGGACCAATGCCTGGATAATCCAGACCGGCTGAGATGGAATGACCTTCCTTGATCTGGCCGTCCGAATCTTGCAGCAGATAGGTACGGTTGCCATGCAAGACGCCGGGCGATCCGGCGGTCAGCGATGCGCAATGCTCTTCGCCTTCCAGACCCTTGCCGCCTGCTTCAACGCCAACAATGCGAACGCTCTTGTCATCGAGGAACGGATGGAACAGGCCAATCGCATTGGAGCCACCGCCCACAGCCGCAACCAGCATATCGGGCAAACGGCCTTCCGCTTTCAGCATCTGTTCGCGGGCTTCTGAACCAATCACCGACTGGAAATCGCGCACCATTTCGGGATAGGGATGCGGGCCCGCCGCCGTGCCAATCATGTAATAGGTGTCATCCACATTGGTGACCCAGTCGCGCAGGGCTTCGTTCATGGCATCTTTCAACGTGCCATGGCCAGAAGAGACCGCACGCACTTCCGCGCCCAGAAGCTTCATGCGGAACACATTCGGGGCCTGCCGCTCAACGTCAGTCGCACCCATATAAACGATGCAAGGCAGACCAAAACGGGCCGCCACGGTGGCCGAGGCCACGCCATGCTGACCGGCACCGGTTTCAGCAATGATGCGGGTCTTGCCCATGCGCTTGGCAAGCAGGATCTGGCCAAGACAATTGTTGATCTTGTGCGAGCCGGTGTGGTTCAGCTCATCGCGCTTGAAATAAATCTTGGCACCGCCAAGCTCGTTGGTCAGGCGCTCGGCAAAATACAGCGGGCTGGGGCGCCCGGTATAATGGGTGTTGAGGTGATCCAGTTCCGCCTTGAAGGTCGGATCGGTCTTGGCCTTTTCCCACTCGGCCTGAAGATCAAGGATCAGCGGCATCAAGGTTTCCGCAACAAAACGGCCACCGAAAATACCGAAGCGGCCATCTTCATCCGGGCCTTCCCGGAAGGAATTGGGAATTGGGTTCTGGTTCACTTTGCACTCCCTGTCGTCGGGCCTGACACTGGCCCCGAAACTGATTTGGCCGATGTTGCCTGCCGGACACTCTCAACGAATTCTTCCATCTTTGCGAGATCCTTTACCCCCGGCGCGCTTTCCACGCCAGAGGACACATCCAGACCCCGCGCACCCGTCTCTCTGAGCGCCTGCGCCACATTGTCCTTATGCAGCCCGCCCGAAAGCATGTAATCCACGTCTGCGTCAAGATTTTGCAGCAAACGCCAGTCAAATGTCACGCCATTGCCGCCCGGCAGCTCCGAGCCTGCGGGGGCCTTGGCGTCAAACAAAAACCGATCGACAATGCCTATATAGGGCTCAATCCGCTCCAGATCACCCGGCTCGCGGATAGAAAGCACTTTCATGATCGGAATACCGTAGAGCGCCTTGATCGTCAGCACCTGCTCCGGCGTCTCGTGGCCGTGCAATTGCAGAATATCGGGCTTCAGCAGATAAACAATGTCATCAAGATCATCATTGTCTGCATCCACCGTCACTGCGACAATTTTGGCACGGCCGCGGGCTTTTTCAGCAATGCGTCCGGCAATGTCTGGCTCAATATGGCGCGGGCTTTTTTCAAAGAAGATAAAGCCGATATGGGTCGCACCAAGGCTCACGGCCTTTTCAACGGCCTCTTCGGTCTTCAATCCGCAAATTTTGACATCTGGTTTCATGACGCCGAAGTGACATGAAATGCTGTGCGAGTCGAGCCAAATTGCACGTTATCGCCGCTTGGAAGAGCGAAAAGTCAATCGAAATCGATGGCGTGCAACTCTGAGCCATGGCGTTTCAACCAGGCCTTGGCCTCATCCATCTGCGGGCACAACGTTTTGCACAACGCCCAGAATTGCGGGCCGTGGTTCATTTCTTTCAAATGCGCCACTTCGTGGGCGGCCAGATAGTCAATCACCTCTGAGGGGGCCATGACAATACGCCAGGAAAAGCTCAAATTGCCTTCCCATGAACAGGAGCCCCAGCGGCTGCGGGTATCTTTCATCGTCAGGCTTTTGGCGCGTTTGCCCAGACGTCCGGTGTGAATGGCCACCAGCCGATCCAGATCCAGTCGCGCTTCCTTTTTGAGAAAGGTTGAGAGCCTGCGGCCCAGATGCTCCTCATGGCCGCTGACCCGAATGACCGGCTCACCGTCCAACACCACCGCTTCAGTTATGCCGCGCAACTGGCCGGTGTGGTGAATGCGGTGCGCCACGCCGCGCAAGAGAATGCTTGCCCCTGCGCGGACTTTTGCATCGCCGGTAAACTTCGACAGTTTTGCTTCCAGCCAGCCACGATGGCGGTCAATGAAATCCGCCACATCGACTTCGCGCACACCTTTGGGAATGGTCATTTTCAGGGCGCGGCCACCCGGCTCAATGCGAAGCGTGATGCGGGTAGCACGAAGGTTTTCCCGAATGGCAAGCGGCACCACACGCCCGGCCACATGCAAGTCGCGGCTCTCAGGCGTCTGTGGCTTTTTCAAAGCCCGCGTCGGCTTTCGCAAAAACTGAGGAAACATCTGGGCCTTTTATCTGACAAGCGGCCCTGATTTCTCCTGCACAAAAGCGAACCGCATAAAGGGTGGTATTGCAAAAACCACCCTTTATGCAACAGATTTGAGCGCTACCAGCTTTTCGAGATTTTCAACGTTGCGACGCGGCCTTCGCCGTAGCCGCAGGTCAATGTGCCCTGGCAGCCGGAAACATATTGCTTGTCCAGCAGGTTATTCACCGTCAACGCTATGCCCCAGCTATCCTTTTTGTAGCGAATGGCTGCATCAAACACCACGGCATCCGGCACCTTTTTGGTATTGGCATAATCGGCCCAGCTCTCACCCTGATAGCGAACGCCACCGCCGAGGCTTACCCCTTCGAGAAGACCGGCTGGCACTGTATAATCCAGCCAGGCGGAGGCCAGCATGTTGGGCACAAGATAGGGCGAATTGCCAATCAGCGAACGATCCGCGTGCTCCATGATCTCAAGATCCTGATAGGTGAAGGATGCGATGGCTTTCCAGTCAGCACTCAGATCGGCCTTGCCTTCCAGCTCAAAACCGCGTGAGCGCACCTCGCCAATCTGGCTGGAGAGAAAGGTCAGCGGATCGGTCACGGTCCAGTTCTTCTTGTTGATCTGAAACACGGATGCGGTGATCATGCCCGGAAAGAAGCCGGGTTCATATTTGATACCGGCTTCAAACTGTTCACCTTTTTCCGGCTTCAGCGCATTGCCTTGCGTCGTGCCAATCTGCGGATTGAAGAAGCTGGCAATGCTGACATAGGGCGTCAGGCCATTGTCAAACTCATAGGCGAGACCTGCCCGCCCGCTGGCGGCATTGTCGGTTGCGTCATAGTCGGCATTGCTGGCGGTGCGATCATCGGAATCGGTATAAACAAAATCATAGCGACCGTTGAGCGTGGCAATGAAACCACCACCAAAATGGATCTGGTCCTGCGCATAGGCCCCAACCTGCTGCTGGCGCAACACCTGATTGAGATAGACCGAGTTTGCAGGCTGGGTGGTGCCATAGATCGGGCTGGTGGCACTGATCGGCGTATCCGTTGTGCTGGCCTGCACCGATTCGAGCTGGTAGAATTTATAGTCGATACCGAGCGTCAGATCGTGTTTCAGCGCGCCAGTCTCAACCTCGCCATTGAGGTGATTGTCAACCGCAAAGGAATTGACAACCGTGCGGTGGTTGAACCCTAACCGGGTCAGATAGGCGTCGCTGCTGGTGGGTGAGGCAAGATAATTGGAGCCGGTCGCCGAGTCATAATAGCCATAGGTATAGGGCGCATTTTCCGAACGGTTGACATAGGAATAGCGGGCGGTCTGCGAAAAGCTCCAGCCGTTTTCCAGATCCTGACTGAAATCACTGCCCAGCATGAATTGACGGGCATAGCTATAGTCGCTGCCCGGCTCACCATAATAGGCATCCGGGTCAATACGCCCAAAAGACGCTGGCTCGACAGTGCCGACATACGGAAGAAAGCCATTGGTGCCAGAGGTCTGGTCGAGATAGGAATAATAGGCATAGACATTCAGCTTGGTGCCTTCATCCGGTGCCCAGGTGATCTGTGGCATGAACACACCACGAAATTCACTGGAATAATCTGCCGCCTTGTCGCCTCCGGCGATCTTGCCGGTCACACGATAGCTGACGTCGCTGTCCTTGACCGTGTCGCCTGCATCAAATGTCAGATAGGCATTGCCATAATTGTTGATGCCAGTCTCTGTGTTCAGGAATTTTTCGCCCGTCGGACGCTTGCCAATCATATTGATAATGCCGCCCGGATTGGCACCACCATACAGAACCGAGGCCGGACCTTTCAGCACCTCCACCCGCTCCAGAACCACGGGATCGACCATAAAACCACCGAAGCCGTAGCTCCAGAGGTTCAGTCCGTCGAGAAAGCTGCCCGTCTGGGTGGCTTCAAAACCGCGCACATAAAACCAGTTGGTATCGCCATCCGCCCCAAAGGGCTGGGTATAGACCCCTGATGTGTAGCGCAGCGCCTCGTCCACCTTGTTGGTAACGCCGCGATCTGACATTTCTTCTGCACCCACCACGGAAACTGATTGTGGAATCTCCTCGATCGGCGTGTCGGATTTTGAGCCTGTCCCGGTGCGTTTGGCAACATAGCCATCAACTGGCCCGGTTGCCGTGCCACCCTCACCCTGAACGATGATGGGCGCAAGATTGGTGCTGGCCTGCTGGGCATGAACGATCTGCGGCAGTATGCTCACCGACACAGCAAGACCTGCCATCAGCCTGTTTCGCGTGCGAAAAAATTGCGTCCCCATATCGTCACCCCGTGTCCGACACCCTGCCAGGTATCATGCCTAAATGATGACTTATTAATTCATGTTTATTCTTTGCGCTTGTCTCAAGCCATGGTGACTTGCATGGAATTGGGCAAATCTTGCATGAGAGTCTGTGTTGTCGTTTGTCTGATCAGAAAAACCGGTGGCCACTTTTCCCTGACAAACTCTAATTCATGCAAGTCCGCCGCCATTGCGATGGTGACATGCCAACCACACGGCGAAAAGCGCGGGCAAAATGGGCCGGATCGGCAAAGCCTGTGTCTGCCGCAATCATCGTCAAGGGAATGTGTGGCTTACGCAACTGGTCCTTGACCTTTTCAATACGCATTTTCATTTGCCATTGATGGGGCGACAGGCCGGTTGACGCCTTGAAGGCATGGCTGAAATAGGTGGGAGACAGGCCTGAAAGTTCGGCCAGTTCCTCCAGCCTGATGGTGCGCAGGCAATTATCAGCAATGAAATCGCAGGCCCTTTGCTGCTGCCAGGCCGCCAGTTTGCTGCGCTTGCGGGTTGGGGCGGGGCGAAGATTCAACACATCAATCAGCAAGGCGCTGATCAATCCATCACCATAGAGATCATGCAAGGGATGGGGATTGCTGACGTCTTCGGCAATCAATTCAGACAATGCCAGCAAGCGTGGATGATCCAGACGATAGCGCGGCTGCTCCAGCGCTTTCACATCAACCCCCTCGCCCAGACGGCGGATCAGCGTATCTGTATCAAAATGCACATCCAGATGCCGCAATCGGCTCATGCCATGGATTCTGGTCGACATTTCCACCCCGGCGGGAATGAAATGCACGGCCTTTGCCATACAATTTGGCACGACCTTGCCGTCACTCTCCACCATGCTGAAATCCGCCTTTTCCCCGCATTCTGCCTCCAGCAGAATAAACAGGCGCGGATCGTGACTGACATAGCGGCCACCGGCATCCGCTGCGCAATCCACCGACCAAAGATCAGCAACCATACCGTTCCAGTAGCGGCGGTGCAGACTGGATGAAACGGAAAATCCGTCAATCGTATTGGTCATACGCGGCAGGTAAGACATCGGCTCTTCCGGGAAAACAGACTTGCACAACAGACTTGCAGAGAAATCAAACTGCATATAGTTGATAATTTATATCATGTTTTTGTGGTTTCAGACAAGCCAGTCGACCAGCAAAGCAGACCCACGGGGTCAAATCGCCAAGAGGGCAATGTTGTTTCAAGGACGGATGATCGTGAGTGAATGTCAGCCAGCCCACGCCTGTGACGATAAAAACAATATTTTTGCAACACAGGCCCTCACCTTCAAGGTTGAAGAGCGCGCCTTGCTCAAGGATGTTTCCATTGCCTTTCGCGCAGGCGAAGTTTCCGGTCTGGTGGGCCATAATGGTTCGGGAAAATCGACGCTTCTCAAGCTTTTGGCCCGTCAGCAACGGTTGAGCGGCGGCACAATCCATTTTTTGGGCCACGATGTTGATGCGCTCGGCCCGCGCGATTTTGCCCGCAAGGTGGCCTATCTGCCGCAGGATGTCACCGCCGCCCATGGCATGACCGTGCGTGAACTGGTGGCCTGCGGGCGCTATCCCTGGCATGGCGCGCTGGGACGGTTCACCGATGACGACCGGCAAAAAGTCGAGGACGCGCTGGCCCTGACCCACATCGAATCCATGGCCGACCGGATGGTGGATACCCTGTCTGGCGGCGAGCGACAGCGGGCCTGGATTGCCATGCTGGTGGCGCAAAACAGCGCATGCCTGTTGCTGGATGAGCCAACCTCGGCACTGGATATTGCCCATCAAATGGAGGTGCTGGCGCTGGTACGCCGTCTGTCGCGCGAAAAGGGTCTGAGCGTTATCATCGTCCTGCACGACATCAATATGGCCAGTCGCTTCTGTGATCGGCTTTATGCCCTGAAGGGCGGACAGCTGATTGCCAGCGGAAGCCCGAACGATCTCATGACCCGCGATACGCTCAACGCCATTTATGGTGTGGACATGGACGTCACCCGCCATCCCGTGCTGGAGATTCCACTCGCCTATGTCTGCTGATCTTTCTCTCAGTCGCCGTCATCTGATGGTTGGTGCCGCAAGTCTGTTTGCCTTTGCACCCGATGCGAAGGCGGTCAATCCGCCCCGCAGGGTGGTCTGTCTGGATTATGGTCTTGCCTCAACACTTCTGGCGTTTGGCTTCAAGCCTCTGGCCGTGGTCTCGCTGGCCGATTGGGACAAATGGGTGGAAGAGCCACCAATGCCAAACGGTATTGTTGATCTCGGCTCGTCCTGGGAAATCAACTTTGAGCTTCTGCTTGCCCTGAAGCCGGATCTGATTCTGTCCACGGCGTTTAACGATCTGCTCAAACCCCGTCTGGATACGGTCGCCCCGGTGTTTCGCGCCAGCGTCTATGCGCCAGACGGGGGCAATATCCTGCCAAAAGCCTATCAGGCAACCCGTGATCTGGGAAGAATCATGCAGATGCAGGACAAAGCCGAGGCCCTGCTGGCACAGGCTGATGCATTGTTTGACGCCTGCCGCGCCCGGCTTGCCCGCTTGAGCGTGCCATCACTGGCTTTGGTCGGCTTTATGGATGCCCGCCACGTTCGCATCTTCACCGCGCCCGGCCTGTTTGATGATGTGTTGCGCCGTCTTGGTCTGCGCAATGGCTGGGAAGCCCCCGGCAATTACTGGGGCTTTGAGACCATTGGTATCGAAAGCCTGTCAAAAATCACCGATCCGCACACCCGGCTGATCACTTTTGAACCCATTCCCGCCGATGTGCTGCCCACGCTTGCCAAAAGCCCGCTGTGGCAAGCCTTGCCAATGGCGCACCCGGACCGATTTGGCATTCTGCCCCCAACCCTCATGTTTGGAATGGTGGTGGAAGCCATGCGTTTTGCCCGTCTGCTGACAGAGTACCTGGACCCACAAGCATGAGCATTTCCTCCCGGTTTGGACCTCTGATCGTCACTGTTTTTCTGGCCGGTGCAGGTCTGCTGATGGCATGGCATGGCATCAGCCCGATCCTGTCTGTGCCTGAAAAACCGGGCTATGACATTGGCTATCTCGTGCTCTATCAGTCCACCTTGCCGCGCATGGCAGTCGCGCTGATCTGCGGCGGCGCGCTGTCTCTGTCCGGTGCGCTGTTTCAACAGGTGTTGCGCAATCCGCTGGCCTCGCCCACCACGCTTGGCGTATCGGCAGGGGCCAATCTGGCCATCGCGCTGGCGCTGCTGCTGTCGCCCGGATTGCTGGGCTCTGGCCGGGATATTGTGGCTCTTGCCGGTAGCGCCATCGCTGCCGGTCTGGTGCTGTTGATGGGCCGACGTCGCGGCTTTTCACCCTTTTCACTGGTGATGTCCGGGCTGGTGGTCAGTCTCTGGTGTGGCGCTCTTTCCAGCGTGCTGGTGTTGCTGAATGAGCGCTATCTGGTCAGCCTGTTCATCTGGGGGGCAGGCTCTCTGTCGCAGCAAAGCTGGGCTGTGCCGCTGGCGCTGCTGCCAAAAGTCACTCTGACGGCGCTGGCGGCAACTTTCCTTCTGCGTCCCCTGATGATGATCGAGTTGGGGGAAGCGGGTGCCACGGCACTGGGCGTCAAAACCAGCCATTTGCGCGCCGCTGCCATTGCCCTTGCGGTGCTGCTGGCAGCTTTTGTCACCAGTGCTGTCGGCGTCATCGGCTTTATCGGCCTTGTTGCTCCGACTGTTGCCCGGCTTGCCGGTGCGCGCCGTCCTGCACCGCTGCTGCTTTGGTCAACGCTGATCGGCGCATCACTGCTGTTTTTTGCCGATAGCACCTTGCAACTGTTTGCAGACCAGTTTGCTGATCTGCTGCCAACCGGCGCGGTGACGGCGCTGTTTGGCTCTCCCCTTTTGCTGGTGCTGTTGCCCCTGCTGAAAACCCGCCATCGGGTGATTGTCGGGCAGCCTGCAAAGGTCCGCCATATCGCCTCTCCTGTGTCTCTGCTGTTGATGGGGCTGGTTGCCGGTGCGGCCTTGATCACGGTCGCCATGCTGTTTGGACGGAGCGTAGACGGTGGCTGGACGTTTCTGTCGCCTGCGCTTTATGCCGATATTTTGCCTCTGCGCTTTCCCCGTGTTCTGGCAGCCTTTGCATCCGGCGCCATGCTGGCCGCAGCGGGGATGATTTTGCAGCGCTTGACCGGCAATGAAATGGCCAGCCCCGAAGTTCTGGGCATCAGTGCCGGTGCCACATTCGGGGTTACGGTTGCGGTGTTTTTTCTCTCAGCACCGGGTCTGGCTGCACAGCTTGGCTTTGCCGCCCTTGGATCCCTCACGGTTCTGGCGGTGATTTTCCTGTTTGCCATACGCTCGGGCTTTGCGCCAGAACGGGTTCTGCTGGCGGGTATTGCGCTGAGCGCCATGGTGGATGCCGTTGTTGGCGTGCTGGCGGCCAGCGGCGATCCACGCGCCATGTTCCTGATGCGCTGGATGAGCGGCTCGACCTATAATGTCACCATGAGCAGCGCCATCACCGTTGCACTCTTCGCCATCCTGCTGATCACCATCGTTGCATTTTTGCGCCGCTGGCTGACGCTTCTGCCGCTCGGGCCGTCTGCCGCCACAGCGCTGGGGGTGCCGCTGGCTTCTGCGCGGCTCTGGTTGCTGGTGCTCGCCGGGGTCTTGAGCGGGACCGCAACACTGACGGTTGGTCCTTTAAGCTTTGTCGGGCTGATGGCCCCCCATCTGGCCCGCGAAGCCGGATTGTTACGGGCAGACCGCCAGCTGTTTGGGGCTGTGCTGGTCGGGGGTGTGCTGATGATGATAGCTGACTGGATCGGCAGAACACTGGTCTATCCCTATGAGATTGCCGCAGGTCTGGTGTCCGCCCTGATTGGTGCGCCTGTGCTGATCCTGCTGATGCGCAGAAGAGCCTGACGGCCAGCGCCCTGCATCTCATATTTTCAGACCCATAAAAGATGAACGTCACACACATGTTATGTGGTGGCCTTATTCAGCCATGGATTGCTGCTTGTAGAGCGCTCCAGCGTTTCGCTGAAAACTGGATGCGCTCTCTTGCTTTGTTTTACGCATCTCCGGGTTTCTTCGCATCTCCGGACCCAAAACATCTACGCTCTTTGCTCAATGAGGACGTTCCATGGCCAAGCTTCTCCGCGCTTTCACCACCTTTGCCTCTGTCGCCTTTCTGGCTGTTTCTGCTGAAGCGGCCGATCTGGTGCTCTACACCAGCCAACCAAACGAAGATGCTCAGGCAACCGTCGATGGCTTCATGGCCGCCAATCCGGGCATCAAGGTTGACTGGGTGCGCGATGGAACCACAAAAATCATGGCGAGGCTGATGGCTGAAATTGATGCCGGTTCCGCCAGCGCCGATGTGCTGTTAATTGCCGATACCGTGACGCTGGAGCGCATGAAGCAGGCAGGCCAGCTTCTGGCCTACAAATCGCCGGAGGCTGTGAACTATGACAAAAGCCTCTATGATGCGGATGGTGCCTATTACTCGACCAAGCTGATCACCACCGGCATCGTCTACAACACCGGCGCTGGCATGAAGCCAACCAGCTGGCAGGATTTGATCAAGCCGGAAGCCAAGGGTCTGGTGACCATGCCAAGCCCGCTGACCTCGGGGGCTGCTCTCATTCACGCCCAGACGCTTGCGGCTGTTCCAGGGCTTGGTTGGGATTTTTACAAGGCCATGAAAAGCAATGGTGCAACCGCCACCGGCGGTAACGGTGCCGTGCTCAAATCCGTTGCATCCGGTGAAAAAGCCTATGGCATGATCGTCGATTACATGCCGATCCGCGAAAAGGCCAAGGGTGCCCCGGTGGAGTTTGTCTTCCCAAGCGAAGGCGTTTCTGCCGTCACCGAGCCGGTCGCCATCCTGAAAAACAGCCAGCATGTTGAAGCGGCAAAAAAGTTCGTCGACTATGTTCTTTCTGAAAAAGGCCAAACCGGCTTCCTCAAGCTTGGTTATATCCCTGCCCGCAATGGCATGGCCTCACCCGAAGGTTTTCCCGCACGCGATAAAATCAAGCTTTTGCCGCTGGATGCAGCGCAGGCGCTGACCTCCTCAGACGCCGATCTCAAGACTTTCTCTGCCATTTTCGGCAATTGAGATTACCGATCCATCATGGCGCGTCTTGCTCCCCATGCCAACAGCCAGCCCCGCTGGCTGTTTCCGGTTTTGCTCAGCATCATTATCGGATTATCAGTTGTGCCACTTGTGCGGCTGATTGCTGCCGGCACAACATCCCTGATCAATGGCAAGGCACTGGCGCTGGTGCATGACCCGGCGGTCTGGACTGCGCTTGTCAATACGTTTGCCACCGCCCTGCTCGGCATGGTGATGTCCCTGTGCCTTGGTGGCGTGTTTGCTCTTGTCTTGAGTCTGACAAATCTGCGCGGAAAATGGATCCTGAGTTTTCTGTTCATGCTGCCAACCATGATCCCGCCGCAGGTGACGGCGCTGGCCTGGCTCAGCATGACAGGCCCGGCCAGCCCGCTGCTGAAAACTCTGGGGCTTGCACCACCCCTTGGCAGTGCCCAACCACTCTATTCTCTGGGCGGCATCGCGCTTCTGCTGGGGGTTCAACATGCGCCGCTGGTCTATCTCGCACTTCGGGCAAGCCTGCTGTCGCTGCCGCGGGACGGCGTTGAAGCCGCCCAAATGGCGGGCGCTTCGCCCTTTCGGGTGCTGATGGATATTATTCTGCCGCTCGCATCTCCCGGACTGATTGCCGGTGCCGCGATTGCGTTTGTCTCCAGCGTCGGCAATTTTGGCATTCCTGCCATTCTGGGTATTCCGGCATCAATCTACACCTTGACGACGCTGATCTATAGCCGGCTGGCAAGTTTTGGTTCAGACACATTTGGCGACATCGCCATTTTATCTGCGCTGATTGCCATCCTTGCCATTCTCGGCCTTGCCGCACAGGAACAGGCCCTGAAAGGGCGGGATTACCGCATTATCGGATTGTCCGGTGCCAGCCCCCTCTTTCATCTGGGCCGGTTTCGATTGCCGCTCGAAGCGGCATTGTGGACAATCGTTGCCGTCATCCTCTTGGCCCCTTTGGCAGCTCTGATCTCGGCTTCGCTCGTGCCGACCTTTGGCGTCGTTCTGTCCTCAAACACCATCACGCTGAAAGCCTACTGGGATATTGTCGCCCACCAGCAAGCCACTCGTATGGCCTTTGGCAATTCACTGTTTCTGGCAGGCACAACAGCCTTCGGCCTGCTGGTCATTGCCATTCTCACCGCCTATCAGCTCACCTGCGGCAGGAGCCGGTGGAACGGGTTGTTATCAGCCATGATCGAAATACCCTATGCCCTGCCCGGCATCGTCATTTCAGTGTCCTTCGTGCTGGTCTTTGCCGCCCCAATCCCTCTGCTCGGCGTAACAATTTACGGCACGATCTGGATCATTCTGTTTGCCTATCTCTCCACCTTCTTTGCCGTCAGCCTCAAACCCATTCTGAGCGCCTTTCGACAGTTGGACCCGGCGCTGGAAGAAGCCGCCCGTCTGGCAGGAGCCGGATTCTGGCGACGGCTGATCACCATCATCATACCATTGATTGCGCCAGCCGCAGGGGCCGCCGTCATTATGGTGTTCCTGATTGCCTGCAATGAACTGACGGTTTCTGCGCTGCTCTGGTCGGCTGGCACGCAGACGCTTGGCGTTGTCATCTACAATCTTGATGATAGCGGCTCCTACAGTCTGGCCTCTGCCCTGTCCGTCCTTGTTGTTTTCATGGTGGTGGCCCTGATGTTGCTGCTGGAGTTGATGGCAGTGCGGCTGCCGAAAGGTGTGGTTCCATGGCGAAACTAGTGCTTCATCATCTGGTCAAGGATTTTGGCAGTGGCAAAGCCGCCGTCAATGACATTTCAATGACCGTGCGTGAGGGTGGATTTCTGGCCTTGCTCGGCCCCTCCGGCTGCGGCAAGACCACCGTTTTGCGCATGATAGCCGGATTCGAAAAGCCATCCGATGGCTCCATTCATCTGGGAGAACGGTTGCTTTCAGATGCATCCGGTGTGGTTGCGCCTGAGCGGCGCAACATGGCCATGGTGTTCCAGTCCTATGCCTTGTGGCCCCACATGCGCGTGTCAGAAAATGTCGGCTATCCTTTGAAGGTGCGCGGAGTGTCGGGGTCACGCTACCGCGAGAAGGTAATGGAAGCACTGAAAGCCGTGCGGCTGGAGACCTATGCCGATCGCCGCCCTGCCGATCTTTCCGGGGGCCAGCGCCAGCGTGTGGCATTGGCACGATGTCTGGTGACAGAACCCGATGTCGTGTTGCTCGATGAGCCTCTGGCCAATCTGGATCGGCATCTGCGCGCCGAGATGGAGGAAACATTCCGCGAATTTCATGCCCGCTCCGGCGCAACCATGGTGTATGTGACCCATGATCAGGCTGAAGCTATGGCTCTTGCGACAGATGTTGCCGTCATGTCGGAAGGGCGTCTGATGCAAATGGGCACGCCTGAGGAAATTTATGCCCGCCCCGAAGGGCGCGTCGTTGGCGGTTTGATTGGCCAAGGTGCCATTGTTCGGCTGCACTCAGATTGGCCGGATCGCCGCGCATTCGGCTGGGAGGCGTTGAAGGCTATGGTCCTGTCAACCACACCAGATGCGCCGCTTACAGATATACTCATTCGCCCGGCAGATGTGCGGATTGATCCTGCCGGACTTCTGACAACGGTCGAAAGTGCCACCTTTCTCGGTGAGCGTTACCAGTTGCAACTTGTTTTGCCAGACGGGCAACGATTGCTGGCCTTTTCGCGGCAAAGCGCCAAACCGGCCGACGAAATCAGAGTGATCATCAGCGCAGGCTGGCGATTATAACCCGTCCTCTTTTATCGACATAAAAAAGGGAGGCGTCCCCGCCTCCCCGTCTATCTGCTGTCGGCTGGATTTAAGCCGATTTTCCGCCCTTGATCACGCGCTTCACCACGCTTGAACTGGGTTTGGAATGTTCTTTTGCGAAAGCAAGAATACGTGGTGCAATTTCCCGACGGAAGCGTGAGCCGTTGAAAACACCATAGTGGCCCACATCCGGCTGCATGTAATGCATCCGCTTGTCATCGGGCAGATTGACGCACAGGGTCTGAGCAGCCTTGGTCTGGCCAACGCCGGAGATGTCGTCATTCTCCCCTTCCACCGTCAACAGCGCCACATTGCGGATCGCCGAGCAATCGACCGGCTTGTCCCGGTGCATCATTTCACCTTTGGGAAGCGCGTGCTGAATGAACACGGTTTCAACAGTCTGGAGATAAAATTCTGCCGTGAGGTCCATGACGGCCAGATATTCATCATAAAAGTCGCGGTGCTTTTCTGCCGGATCACCATCATTCTTGATGAGATGCATGTAAAAGTCTTTTTGCGCGGTCATATGCCGATCAAGATTCATCGACATGAAGCCCGAAAGCTGAAGGAAGCCCGGATATACCGGCCGCATGAAGCCCGGCTGCGGCCAGGGAACCGGCATGATGACGTTTTCCTTGAACCACTCGATCGGCTTTTTCTGCGCCAGTTCATTCACCGCTGTTGGATTGATGCGGGTATCAATCGGGCCGCCCATCAAGGTCATTGAGGCTGGAGCCAGCGGATCATTCTCTGCTTCCATCCGCGCAACGGCGGCCAGAACTGGAACAGACGGTTGACACACCGCCACAATATTGGTGCGAGGGCCAAGGTGATGCACCATCTCGATGACATAATCGATATAGTCATCCAGATCGAACATGCCATCGGTCATCGGCACCATACGCGCATCAATCCAGTCGGTGATATACACATCTGCGTGCGGCAAAAGGGCTTCGACCGTGCCACGCAAAAGCGTGGCATAGTGACCAGACATCGGGGCCGTGATCAAGATTTTCGGATCATCTGATTTTGGCGAAGCCACAGCTCTCTTGAAGTGAATGAGATTGCAAAACGGTTTTGACCAGATGATTTCTTCTGTCACTGTCACGGGAGACCCGTCAATCATTGTGGTGGCAAGGCCAAACTGCGGTTTGCCATAGCGACGGGTGCTGCGCTCAAACACTTCCAGCCCGGCCGAAACAGTGCGCCCAATGACCGTATGGGACAAAGGATTGAGCGGATTGCCAAAGGCCAGACGCATGGCATCGGCAGTCGCACGCCATGGTGCCATGGCTGCATGATTCATTTCATAGAGTTGATAGAACATAGACTTGATTGCCTTTTTCGTTTGCTTCTATCCATCCTGCCAATAATGGATAGCAGGCCCATAACGTTCCACAAAGAGTTCGTGCCAGACCACCAACACATCATGCCTGACGCTCAACCAGCCTCGCGGCCCTTGTTCATGATGAGTATGACATAAAAGCGTTTATTTTTTCTAGAGTTTGTCAGGGAAAAGTGGAAAGCGGTTTTCCCGAATAGACAAACGAAAACCAGGGAATCTAGAGTCTGTCTGGTTCAATCTGAACCTGACAGACTCTCGTGATACAAAAGTTACCGACACTAAACCATCTTGCCTTGCCGTCGGGTGCGCTTCGTCCTATCTCAGAGGCGCTAAAACAGTTGCATTCAAACCGCAAATTTCAATTCAAAAGCAGGTTGAACCATGACAAGCAGCAATCATCGCACCGCCAGCCAAAACATCAACCCGATCTTTCTGGATCGGTGGTCACCACGTGCCTTTACTGGCGAAACCATCAGCAAAGATACACTGCTGACCATTCTTGAAGCTGGCCATTGGGCACCGTCTGCATTTAATTATCAGCCTTGGCGGTTTGTCTATGCGCTCAAGGGCGACAGTCATTTTGACGCCCTGCTTGGCAGCCTGATCGAATTCAACCAGGGTTGGGCGAAAAACGCATCAGCGCTGGTGTTCATCGTCTCGGATACACTCAGCCGCCCTGCCGATGGTGGTGAAGCGAGACCTCTGCGTAGCCACAGCTTTGATGCCGGTGCGGCCTGGGGCTACATTGCCCTTCAAGCAATCCATTCCGGTTATCACGCCCATGGCATGACCGGGGTTGATTTTGACAAGGCCGCAAGCGCCATCAACCTGCCCGAAGGCTTCCACATTGAAGCCGCTGTTGCCATTGGCAAGATGGGCGACAAGTCGATCCTGCCAGAAGGATTGCAGGCAAAGGAAGTACCGAACGACCGCAAGCCGTTGGCTGAAGTGGCTTTCGAGGGCCGCTTCGCTTAACGCTTCCCCTGACAATGTTTCACGTGAATCACGTTAATATCACCGTAACTATGTTTCACGTGAAAACATGGGATAACAAAAAAGGCCGCACTCGAGATCGAGATGCGGCCATATTTTTATCACTCACCTCAATCCATCAAATGTCGAGGTTGGCAACGTTCAGGGCATTTTCCTGAATAAAGTCGCGGCGCGGCTCCACCTCATCGCCCATCAGGCGTGAGAACAAGCTGTCAGCGTCGGTGGCATCGGGAACGCGCACCTGAAGAAGCGAGCGAACATTCGGATCCAGCGTGGTTTCCCAAAGCTGTTCCGCATTCATTTCACCCAGACCTTTATAGCGCTGCATCGACAGGCCTTTACGCCCAAAGGTGAAAACCGCATCCAGCAGACTGCGCGGACCGGAAATGGATTGCTGACCATCTTTGCGGCTCAACACCGGCGGCTGGCCGTAAATATCCTTGAGGCGGGCAGAGAGTTGATCGATATGGCGGGCATCGGCAGAGCCGATCAGGGCCACATCCAGCGTTGCCACTTCCTTGACACCGCGCACCATGCGCTCAAAGCGCAGCCCACCCTCATCATTGACATGGCCCGTCCAGCCACGCTCTGTTTCTTCGGCAATCAGATCAAGACGGCGGGCAACTTCAGCAGCCGTCTGTTCAGCCAATGCACGATTGGCTGTCAACTCATGGTTCAGCGCACCAACAATGGCGGCCTGCTCCACAACACTGCGACTATAACGCGAATGCAACCCATCCACCAGACTGCGCAGGCGCAGCGCATCCTGCACCACTTCGCGCAAGTCCTGCCCGGTACGTACTTCGCCGCTGCCGAGTTTGAGGGCGGCATCTTCCAGCCCCATGCCGATCAGATATTCTTCAAAGGCTTTTTCGTCCTTCAAATACTGCACCGACTTGCCGCGCGTCACTTTATAGAGTGGTGGCTGGGCAATATAGATATGACCCCGCTCGATCAGTTCCGGCATTTGCCGGAAGAAGAAGGTGAGCAGCAAGGTTCTGATATGCGCGCCGTCCACGTCAGCATCGGTCATGATGATGATCTTGTGGTAGCGCAGCTTGTCCGCGTTGAACTCATCCTTGCCGATGGATGTGCCAAGAGCCGTAATCAGCGTGCCGATTTCCTGACTGGACAGCATCTTGTCGAAACGAGCACGCTCCACATTGAGAATCTTACCACGCAGCGGCAAAATTGCCTGTGTTTCGCGTGATCGGCCCTGCTTGGCAGAGCCACCAGCGGAATCACCCTCGACGAGGAAGACTTCAGATTTTGACGGATCACGCTCCGAGCAGTCCGCCAGCTTGCCGGGCAATGATGCAATATCGAGAGCGCCTTTGCGGCGGGTCAGTTCGCGCGCCTTGCGGGCGGCTTCACGCGCAGCAGCAGCTTCAACCACTTTGCCAACCAGAATTTTAGCTTCAGTCGGATGTTCCTCAAACCATGTGCTCAAGGCCTCGTTGACGAGGCTTTCCACAACGGGACGCACTTCGGACGACACCAGTTTGTCCTTGGTCTGCGACGAGAATTTCGGATCTGGCACTTTCACCGACAGAACAGCCGTCAGACCTTCGCGGCAATCTTCGCCCTGAAGCGTAACCTTTTCCTTTTTGGTGATGCCAGAGCTTTCACCATAGGAGGTGATTTGCCGGGTCAAAGCGCCACGGAATCCGGCCATATGGGTGCCGCCATCACGCTGGGGAATGTTGTTGGTAAAGCACAGCACATTTTCATGGTAACTGTCGTTCCACCACATGGCCACTTCAACGGTAATGCCGTCTTTTTCACCCTTGATGGCCACAGGTTTGCTCACCAGCGGCTTCTTGGCACGGTCGAGATATTGCACGAAGGCTTCCAGGCCGCCGTCATAGAGCATTTCTTCAACGCGAATGTCAGACTTGCGCTTGTCGGTCAAAACAATATGGACGCCGGAGTTCAAAAACGCCAGTTCGCGCAGGCGATGCTCCAGCGTTCCAAAATCGAAATCGGTTTTGGTGAAGGTTTCTTCGCTGGGCAGGAAGGTCAACTCTGTGCCCGAACGGCCTTCATAGGTGCCAGTGACCGTCAGCGGACCATCAGCAACGCCGTGGGTAAAGCTGATCTCATGCACTTTGCCACTGCGGCGAATCTTCAGAGTGAGCTTGACGGACAACGCATTGACCACCGACACGCCGACGCCGTGCAGACCACCAGAGACCTTATAGGAATTCTGGTCGAACTTGCCGCCTGCGTGCAGCTGGGTCATGATCACTTCTGCGGCCGAAATGCCTTCGCCGGTGTGAATATCGGTTGGGATGCCGCGACCATTGTCGGTCACCGTCACCGAGCCATCGGCGTTCAGGGTCACGGTGACAATATCAGCGTGACCGGCCAGGGCTTCGTCGATGGCGTTATCGACCACTTCGTAGACCATGTGATGCAGACCGGAGCCATCATCCGTGTCGCCAATATACATGCCCGGCCGCTTACGAACCGCATCAAGACCTTTCAGAACCTTGATGGAGTCGGCGCCATAGGCATCACTTGCGGCATTGGCGGCAGTTTCAGCTTCGGTCAGTTCAGTCATTCAGCGATCTTTCCAGTGTCACACAGTCAAGTCTGCGAAAATGCAAATTGCATGATAGGCGCGAATCACGCACTTTCGCAGATTTGACTATAGGGATTTTGTGGCGACTTCCAAACCGTAGCGTCCAATTACGGCAGGATTTCAGGGGATTTCATCGCCCCTTCTCCACTTTTTTCAAAACAGTGTTGAGTTCTTCTATCACATCAGGCGGCAGGGTGCGAATCATCCGTGCCAGCCTATTGGCAAAGGCTGTGTAAGTGGCAGGCAGACCCGCCGTATCCACCGTGACTTTCGGGTGGGAAACGCCCGCCGTGGCAAACAACGCATCGGCCTCATCCCAGATAATGTTGAAATAGCCTGCTATCCGTTGCAACAGATCAAAGGTCGGCTTGCCACGGCGCCCGTGTTCGAGCGCTGATAAATAGGCCGGAGTAACGCCAAGAGCTGCCGCCATATCTTTCTGGCTGACGCCTTTGCGTTCACGCAAATCCCGAATGGCCTCGCCAAAAGGTGTCATCCTCCCTCCCGACCCCCCTCCTGGTAATGACGCGACAGCCGCACATAAAGCGCGCCTTCGCCGCCATGGTGTTGAGCCGCAACCTCATGGGAGGAAATCAGATAGCGAAATTCCGGCTTGGAAAACCACAGGGGAACGGCCCGCTTCAACGCCCCTTCGCTGCCCATCGAGCTGCCTTTGCCAGTAATGATCAGCACATGGCGCAAACCACGCTCGTGGGCGCGAATAAGAAAACCCAGCAACATGCCATGGGCTTCGCTCTGGATCATGCCATGCAAGTCAATCCGCGCTTCGAGCTTCAGCTTGCCGCGTGACAGTTTGCGCTTGACCGGCCGCTCAAACGGGTGGTGCAAGCCGGATGGCTTTTTCATCTCGGTTTTGGCGGTTGAGCTTTCAAGCGCTGTTCTGGTAGCCGATATGCCGGGCTGCGGCTCCGGGGCCTTTTCCAGCTCGGCAAAAGCCTCTTCAAAGGCCGTCAACTCCTCCATCCGTCCCGCCATAGGCCGAGTGGAGCGGGCAACCTTGCCCCAGAGAATGCGATCTTCCGCGCTGATCTTATCCTTACCCATCAGACAAACCTCGCTGCCGCCTGTTTCGGGATCAGAATATAGAAATCCGCATCATTGCGCACTGCCCCTGCCAGTTCACCTGCCTCATCACCAGATCCGGTAAAAATATCACCCCTTGCCGGTCCGACAATGGCCGAGCCGGTGTCCAGCGCCAGCATCAGACGCGCAAACGGCTTGCCCTGATCCAACCGGGTCAGACTCTGGGAATGAATGAAGAAGGGAAAGCCAAAGGTGTGGATCAGCCGATCCACAGCCAGCGACCGCCCCGCCACCAGCGGCACCTTTGCCGCAGCAACCGGCCCACGTTGCATGTCATCAACGGCAGCTTCACGAAAAAAAATATAGGACCGATTGTGCCACAACACCTCATCGACCTGATCGGGATGGTCTGCCAGCCATGTGCGAATGGCCTGCATCGACATCGCCGCCAGCGGGATCTCGCCACGATCAAGCAATAATTTGCCAATGCCTGAAAAAGCATGTCCGGCTTTGGCAGCATAGGTGATGCGGCCAAGCGAGCCATCCGGGTAACGCAACCTTGCCGCCCCCTGAACATGCACAAAAAACACATCGACTTTGGATTTCGCCCAGGCAATTTCCAGTCCCCGCCCCGCCAGTGCTCCCTGATCAATTGCTTTGCGATCCGGGTAAGGACCAATCCCGTTCGCGTCTTTCAGACCGAACATGCAGCTTCTGTCCATGTCCGCAGGTCGGTTGCTGTCATCGAGATCAATCAGATCATCGGGCCGCCGATAGAAAGGAAATTTGTAAACCCCATCGGGTATGGAAGAAACATTGATTTCCGGCTCATAAAAGGCCGTCACAAAACCGGATTTGCCGTCAGAGCGGCCAATGCGAAAAGGCTGACATTCTGTCTCGAAAAACTGCCGCATGGTGGCAGCATCCGACAAAACAAGATCTGCCGCCTTTTCGAGCAACGGCTGCAAATCGTCAGATGTCAGCCCAAGCGCCGCACTCCGGTAAGGCTTGCCGCGCTTGAGATAGCGCAGGCAATCAGCCATAGCCGTTTGCAAAGCGCGTGGGTCATCCTTCTCCCAGCCCGGCAGGTCGGTAAAGGGCACAGGCTGGAGCGTGAAGGACAGATCAGCGGTCATTGTTCAGATTCGGTGGCGATCAGTTTCCAGTTCGGATCGCGGGAGCGCGTGTCTCTTGCAAAGGTCCATATATCGTTGACCTCAACCACAGCCTCCGCATCGCCTTCAATCAACTCGCCCATCTTGTCATAGGTGGCAGTAATCAAATGGCTGATCAGGCGCACGGTGATCTGCTCTTCATTGTCTTTCACGCTGGCCGAGGTCAATTCAGCCTTTTCAATCCCGACAAAAGTGGATTTCATCACCGCACCACTGCGCTCACGCTCGGAAATCGCAGCATCAAAGCCTTCATAAACCTCGGATGACAACAGGCCCTTGAGCGTGCCGCGGTCTCCTGATGCAAAAGCGGTCACAACCATTTCATAGGCAATGCGGGCACCATTGAGAAATTCCTTGGGCACAAACGTCGGATCAACCTTGGCAACTTCGCGCAATTGATCATTCAATGGCGTACCAGCGGGCGTGAATGCATCAATCGCCGCAAATCGATCTTCCCCCTCAGCGCGTGCCAGCGTCACCACGCGGTCATCATCATGGGCTTGCCCATTGGCCTTGGTGCGATCACCAAACACATCGGCGGGCGGTTTTTCATTGCCCGTGCGACGGCCCAGAACACTGCGCAATTGCCAGAAGATGACCACCGCAGCGACCAGAAAAAAGAGAGTCACAAAATCATTGGAATTCATGGACTGTTGCACCGCTGTTTAAATTGAAGCTTTCATACACCATATAGTCTGCATAGATGCTTCATTCAAATAGCTGATGATAATCTTATGGCCTAAAAGCAGCAATCACGAGGAGACCTTATGCGAATACCAGCCATTATCCTGCTTCTTTTACCGTTGGCGGAGATTGCAGGTTTCGTTTTGGTCGGACAGTGGCTGGGTGTGTTGACCACACTGGCTCTGGTTCTCGGATCGTCCATACTGGGCATGCTTGTGCTCAAAAGCAACGGTATCAGCCTTGCCCAGCGTTTGCGCCGCCCGCAAAAAGACACGCCGGAAGAAGCTGTAAAAACCGTGGTGGATGGCACGGCTCAGGTTGTTGGCGGCCTGCTTCTGCTGCTGCCGGGCTTCATCACCGACGTTCTGGGGCTGCTCCTGTTGATCCCGCTGGTGCGCACCACCCTTTGGAACGTGATCAAAACCCGCATTGTCACCGTGCGCAGCGCAAACGGATTTCAATGGACCACTGGCGCGGCCCGCACCGAGCAGGCCGACAATGTGGTTGACCTTGATGCCGAAGAATACCGCCGTCAGGAACCAGACAGCACCTCTCCCTGGAAACAACTGCCCAAAGACGAGCCCTGAGCAAGGTTGCAAGCCGAGGCTGAAACCCTTGTAACTGCGGCCTTGAAATGCTAGATGCCGTGCGCAACCAAAAAGCCTTGAGGAACCCCAATGGCCAATGAAAACAGCACCGGGGCGAGCCCGTCCCTGAATATTCTCGCGCAATATATCAAAGACCTTTCCTTTGAAAATCCGGGCGCGCCCCACTCGCTTCAGGCCAGAGACAAGGCCCCGTCGATCAACATCAATGTCAATGTCAACGCCAATCCTTTGTCGGAAAATGATTTTGACGTTGTCTTGACGCTGAATGCTGAAGCACGCGATGGCGACAAGATCGTTTTTGCGACTGAACTGGTTTACGGCGGCGTTTTTCGCATCGAAGGTTTTCCGCAGGAGCACATGCTGCCGGTTCTCTTCATCGAATGCCCGCGCCTGCTCTTCCCCTTTGCCCGTCAAATCATTGCCGATGCAACCCGCAACGGTGGCTTCCCGCCATTGATGATCGATCCAATCGATTTCGCCCAGATGTTCACCCAGCGCTTTGCTGAGGAACAGGCCCGTGCGAATGGCGAAGCCAGCATTAACTGACGCTTTTGTTGGTTTTGAGATAAAAAGCCCGGACATCGTTGAGACCGATGTCCGGGCTTTTGCTTGTATATTCAATGGGGAGAGTTAGTCCGCAACCCGATATTGGCCCCAAAGCGCCTTCGATCCCAGCCTTTTCACCAGTGCCTCATGACCCAACCGTTCCTCCTCCGTCAGTCGGGAAGCAAGCGGAACAGGCCGTGCAGCGATTTCGACCTTGCCATGATCGCCTCTGGAATTGCGCTGCTCGCCTGAGCCTGATTGCTCGAGACCAAACGTCGCCTGCCGCCCACCCAACATCTCGATATAGACTTCAGCGAGGATTTCCGAGTCAAGCAAGGCACCGTGCTTGGTGCGGTGGGAATTGTCGATGCCATAGCGGCGGCACAAAGCATCGAGCGAATTTGGCCCCATCGGATTTTTACGACGCGCCAGCGCCAGCGTATCCACCACCAGATCATTGGAAATCGGTGGCTTGCCTAAGCGATCCAGTTCGGCATTGATAAAGCCCATATCGAATGTCGCATTATGGGCAACCCATTTCGCGCCCTCAAAAAACGCCAGAAACTCATCAACGATCGCAGAGAAAGGGGGTTTGTCTTTCAAAAAGGCATCAGTAATGCCGTGTACCGCCAACGCATCGGGATGCACCTGCCGATCACCTGGATTGATATAAACGTGAAATGTCCGCCCGGTCGGAAAATGATTGAACAATTCCACGCCACCGATTTCGATGACCCGATCAACCTTGCTTTCAAGCCCGGTGGTTTCCGTATCAAAAATAATTTCCCGCATCACTCATCCTCTGGCCATGGCACATCCGCCGCACGGCGCAAGGTCTGGACAATGTCTTTCACCTGGGTTTGCGCCTGCTCAGGCCCAAATCCGGTTTCAATCACGAAATCGGCGCGTGCGCGCTTTTCCGCATCCGGCATTTGCCGCGATAAAACCATAGCCAGCTTTTCGTCGGTCCAGCCCGGCCTTGCCAAAACCCGCTGGCGCTGCGTCTCAGGATCGCAACTGACAACCACCACCTTATCAAGCTGCTTTTGTCCGCCTGTTTCAAACAGGAGTGGAATGTCAAAAGCGACCAGATCGGCACCCGCAAGCTCCTGATCCTCCAGGAAGGCCTGTTGCTTACGCCGAACAAGGGGATGCACAATGGCTTCCAGCACCTTCATCTTATCCGGATTCTGAGCCAGAGTCCGACTGAGAATGGAACGGTCAACAACGCCATCAACAATCGCTTCTGGAAACTCCGCCCCGATCGGCCCAACCGCCTCATGGCGATAAAGCTCATGAACAGCAGCATCAGCGTCGTAGACAGGAACACCCTCTTGGCGGAAAAATTCCGCTGTGGTGGTTTTTCCCATCCCGATGGAGCCAGTTAAGCCAAGACGGATCATCCATGGTTCTCCAGATCAGCCATGATCAATTGTCGCAATTCGTCCGTGACAGCCGGTCTGATACCAAACCATTTTTCAAAACCCGGCACGGCCTGATGCAGCAACATACCGAGACCATCCACCGTAGCAAGACCAGTCTCCCGCGCTTGGCGCAGCAATTCTGTTTCCAGCGGAACATAGACAATGTCCGTCACCACAGCATCCCGATTGAGTTTTTCCCATGCAATCGACGGAATAGCTTCGCCATTCATGCCCAGCGATGTGGTGTTCACAAACAGGCCCGCCCCATCCAGAACCAAATTCAACGCGGGCAAACCATGCCCTTGCACGGAAGGTCCAAAGCGCTCAGCCAGTTCCAGGGCCTTTTCAGCTGTGCGGTTGACAACATGAATTTTGGCCACACCACGATTGCGAATTGCCTGAATGATTGCACGGCTGGCACCACCCGCCCCCAAAATCACCGCACAATCCGTCTGGTCCCAGCCCGGATGGCACTGATCAAGATTGGCAACAAAGCCATAGCCATCAGTGTTGGTGGCGTGTAGCCTGCCGTTTTCGATCCAGAGCGTGTTGGCTGCACCCAGTTCTTCACTCAGATCATCCGGGCAATCCGCCAATTGATAAGCGGCTTCCTTGTGGGGAATCGTGACATTACCACCCCGATAGCCGGAGTCCTTTTCTCGAATCCTATCTAAAAAAACAGAAAAATCTGATGGTTCAACGGCTATTTTTTTATAGCTACCTGAAATTCCGTGCTGCTTCAGCCAATATCCATGAATCAGCGGCGACCGCGAGTGCTTGATTGGATAGCCGACAACAAAAGCACTTTGCAGTTTTGTTTCACGTGAATCATGCATAAACAACACCCAATTCCCGAAGCTGCTGCATCAGCGGCAAGAGCGGCACGCCAATGATGGTGAAATAATCTCCGGTGATAGCCGAAAACAGCTGCACGCCCATGCCTTCAATCTGATAACCACCCACGCTTTTCAAAATCGTCTCACCAACTTTATCCAGATAATCATCGAGAAATGTCTCGCTGAACATCCGAACTGTCATCTCGGCCTGACTGACATGAGACCAGATTATTTCGCCATCTCTGGCCAGCGCCAGCGAACTGTTGAGCACATGGGTCGTGCCACGAAGGCTCAAAAGCTGGGCACGCGCCGCCGCCAGGTCCTTCGGCTTATGATAAACGGTTGATCCCAACGCCATGACTTGATCACCACCCAGAACCAGTGCTCCAGCCTGATGTTTACTCACCGCCAATGCTTTCTCGCATCCAAGCAGCTCCGCCAGCGCCGATGGCGACAAAGCCTGATGCTCTGCCCTCGCCTCAATCTCACGCTCATCAATCTCCGGGGCAGCCGTGGTAAAATCCAGACCGGCCTGTTGCAACAATTGCTTTCGAAATGGACTGGTCGATGCCAGCACGAGAGGGAGAACCATGGCAGCCTCAAACTATGAAAACCAGACTTCGCATTAGGGTCCGTCTGAACCAGACAAACTCTAAAATTCTTTGTTATCGTTTATCTTTTCGGAAAAACCGGATTCCACTTTTCCCTGACAAACTCTAGCGCAGCTTACTGCGCAGGGCAACGATTGCCGCCGCAGTCTCTTCAATGGATCGGCGCGTGACATCAATAATCGGCCAATTGTGGCGTGCGCACAGGGCGCGGGCATATTTCAGCTCTTCGGCAATTGTAGCACGATCCGTATAATCGCTCATATCCACGCCCGAAACTGTGCCAAGCTCACGATGGCCCCGCACCTGAGAAATACGGTCTGATGTGGCAATCAAACCGACAATCAGCGGCTTTGTTGCCGAGAGCAGGCTTTCCGGCAGAACCATTCCCGGCACAATCGGAATATTGGCGGTTTTGATGCCGCGATTGGCAAGATAGATGCTGGTGGGTGTTTTGGACGTGCGACTGATTCCAACCAGAACAACATCAGCCTGTTCGTAATCCTCGGCCATCTGGCCGTCATCGTGATCCATCGTATAATTCAGTGCTTCAATGCGGGCAAAATAATCAGCATTCATCACATGCTGCGCCCCAACCCGGCGCCGTGCCAAAGGCCCGAGATAGGTTTGGAACGTGCCGATAATCGGCTCCATCACATTCACACTCGGCACGCCAATATCCACACAGCGGCGATCAATGAAATCCGCCAGTTCTGGATCAACGATGGTGTAGAGAACAATGCCCGGCTCATTATCAATATCCTTAAGAACCGCATCCGCCTGTTTGCGGTTTCGCACCAGCGGATAAACATGCTCAATCGGGCTGGCGTGCTGAAACTGCACTGCCGCTGCCCGCCCCGCAGACATCAGAGTTTCCCCAGTTGAGTCAGAAATCAGGTGAAGATGAAAGAAGTTTTTGCGGTTCTCCACGTTATCCTGACCTCCCTGTTGATAAGCTTGTAGAAAAGCAGCTAGCCGGTGGAAGGGATTTTAGGCAAGTGGAAAACCCCCAGTTTGTCCACAGATCTTACCTGTGAGGACAGGGATTACACATGCCTGTGGACAGGTCTGGAATCTTCCGCTTACGCCTTTGTCATCCACAGATAATCCACAGGAGAATGACGGTTGAAGTCCTCAATCAATCCATTGATTTCTATCGGCTATTTTAAATTTTGCACAAAATTCTCAGTTTATGAGAAAATGTCATCCAGTCCTGTGCATATCATGCCATAAGATCGGGTCAGTTTGTGGATAGTCTTTAATCCGTGCTAATCACAGACTCTTAGAAATAGAAGAAGAAGATTCTCTCTTTATATAATTTGAAAGGTACGGATGTGAGCGCTGAAAACCGCAGGATTCTGAAGGTGCTTGAGGGAAAGACACTGTCTCCTCCTCCCATCTGGCTGATGCGGCAGGCTGGCCGCTATCTTCCCGAATATCGAGAAACGCGCAAAACCGCCGGAAGTTTCCTCGACCTCTGTTATTCGCCTGATTTGGCAGTGGAAGTGACGTTACAGCCAATTCGCCGTTACGCTTTCGATGCCGCTATCCTGTTTTCTGATATTCTGGTTATTCCCGATGCCTTGAAACGCAATGTCACTTTCAGCGAAGGCAAAGGCCCGGAAATGACGCCAATCACGGCAGAGGAGATATTCGCACTTTCGACCAATTCGGTTTTTCCGCATCTCAACCCGGTGCTGGAGACGGTGGAGAGGCTGCGGGAAGCGCTACCATCAGAAACCACCTTGCTGGGCTTCTGTGGGGCTCCCTGGACCGTTGCCACCTATATGATTGCCGGTCACGGTACACCTGATCAGGCACCGGCACGTTTGTTTGCCTACCGTGAACGTCAGGCTTTCTTGCGGCTTCTCGATATTCTTGCCGATCTCTCTTCTGAATATCTATTGGGCCAGCTGGAAGCGGGTGCAGATGCAGTGCAGATTTTCGATTCCTGGGCCGGGGTTCTGGGAGAAGAGGATTTTGCAGATTTCTGCATTGCACCCGTCAAACGGATTGTGGATACGGTTCGGGCCCGGCGTCCCGATGCAAAAATCATCGCCTTCGCCAAGGGGGCAGGTCTGCTTTTGAAAGATTACGCCAAAAAGACGGGTGCCAATGCGATTGGCCTTGATTGGAGTGTTCCACTATCCTTTGCCGCTGATCTGCAAAAGGACAGCCCTGTACAGGGCAATCTCGATCCGATGCTGGTCATTGCGGGCGGTCAGCCGATGAAGGATGGAATTGACCGGATTCTGGACAGGCTCGGGCATGGTCCGCTGATTTTCAATCTTGGCCATGGTATCACCCCGCAAGCCCTGCCCAAAACGGTCAGTGAACTGGTGCAGCATGTGCGCCGGGAGCTGGATCCAGCGGGAGACGATCCAGAATGACCGACAATAGCCAAAAAGGCACTGCTGCTGGCAAAAAGGCGCAGCAACGTGCCATGACAGCGCTGCTGATTTTTTGCGCCATCGGGCTTTGGCTTTTCTGGCTGGGCGCAGATGCGGCCTATCTCTGGATCAAGGCGCTGCATATTATCGCGGTGATGTCGTGGATGGCCGGGCTTTTGTATATGCCCCGGCTGTTTATCTATCACTCCGATGCGCCAAAAGGATCGGCCCAGGCCGACACATTTGCAGTGATGGAACAGCGCTTGATGAATGTCATCATGCGCCCTGCCATGGCTTTGTCCTGGATTCTTGGTCTTTATCTGTCTTGGTCCGTCTTTCATTTTGAAGGCGGATGGCTCCATGCCAAAATCGCGGCTGTGGTTGGATTAACGCTGGTGAATGAATATTTTGGCCGCTGTACCAAAGCCTTTGCCCGGGGGGATTATGTCAAAACCCCTCGTTTCTGGCGGGCCATGAATGAAATTCCAACAGTGCTGATGATCGTGATTGTCATTCTTGTGGTGGTAAAGCCTTTTAATTGAGGGGTTGGGGCTGCAATTTCGCACTATTTTCAAGGAAATTAACGTCTCCCCTTGCGGCGCAGTCCCGTATTGGCTATTTTCCCTCCACAATTCTTCGAGGCGTGCATATATCCCGTTCTTACTGGCCCAGCCGGTAGTACCGAATTTCTCCGCAAGCCGCTCCCCAAACAGATAGATTATGGTCCCCTTCATGGCTGAAATGAAGCTACAAGAACTCAAGAGCAAATCGCCGACTGATTTGCTGGCCTTTGCTGAATCGCTCGAGGTCGAAAACGCCAGCACCATGCGCAAGCAGGAGTTGATGTTTGCAATCCTGAAAATGCTGGCAAGCCAGGATGTCGAGATTATCGGTCAGGGTGTGGTCGAAGTTCTTCAGGACGGCTTTGGTTTTCTGCGCTCCGCCAATGCCAACTATCTGCCGGGTCCAGACGATATTTACATCTCGCCTTCCCAGTTGCGCCGCTTCTCGCTGAAGACGGGTGATACGGTTGAAGGTCCGATCCGTGGACCAAAAGAAGGCGAACGTTATTTTGCACTTCTCAAGGTCAACACCATCAATTTTGAAGACCCGGAAAAAATTCGTCACAAGGTTCACTTTGACAATTTGACCCCGCTCTATCCGAATGAGCGGTTCAAGATGGAGCTGGAGAATCCCACCACCAAGGATCTGTCAGCACGGGTGATTGATCTGGTGGCTCCTCTGGGCAAAGGCCAGCGCGGCTTGATCGTGGCACCGCCACGCACCGGTAAAACGGTTCTTTTGCAGAATATTGCCCATTCCATCACGGCAAATCATCCAGAATGCTACCTGATCGTTTTGTTGATCGATGAACGGCCGGAAGAAGTGACAGACATGCAGCGCTCTGTGCGTGGCGAGGTTGTGTCCTCGACATTTGACGAGCCTGCCGTCCGCCACGTTCAGGTGGCCGAAATGGTGATTGAAAAGGCAAAGCGCCTGGTTGAGCACGGCCGTGACGTGGTTATTCTGCTCGACTCGATCACCCGCCTTGGCCGGGCCTATAACACCGTCGTGCCGTCTTCTGGCAAGGTTTTGACTGGTGGTGTGGACGCCAACGCGCTGCAACGGCCAAAGCGCTTCTTTGGTGCAGCCCGTAATATCGAAGAAGGTGGTTCGCTGACCATTATCGCCACGGCGCTGATCGATACCGGCAGCCGCATGGATGAAGTGATCTTTGAAGAATTCAAGGGCACGGGCAATTCGGAAATTGTTCTCGATCGTAAGGTGGCAGACAAGCGCATCTTCCCATCGATGGATATTCTCAAGTCTGGTACCCGTAAGGAAGACCTGCTGGTGCCACGTCAGGATCTTCAGAAGATCTTTGTTCTTCGCCGGATTCTGGCTCCCATGGGCACCACCGATGCCATCGAATTCCTGATCGACAAATTGAAGCAGACCAAAACAAATGGTGACTTCTTCGAATCGATGAACACCTGATGATTATCCGGCCTTTTTGAGCCGGATTCCTATCGACATTGCAGGCCTCCGGTTTGAAAAAGCTGGAGGTCTTTTTGTTTATCCGGTTTATCCGGGATCAGCCATAAATCGGCGCATTACCCCGAACCTGATAGACTGATATTCCGAGCAAGATAAGGATGTAAAATGGCGAGCGATACAATTTTTGCCCTTTCCACCGGGTCTTTGCCCTGTGGTGTGGCTGTTATTCGTCTCTCGGGTTCACGGGTTCAAAACGTACTTCAGTCTGTCTGTGGGGCATTGCCCGAGCCTCGGCGGGCTTCCTTGAAATCGATTCGGAACCGTGATGGTCTTGTCATTGATCGTGGGTTGGTTTTATTCTTTCCCGGACCGTCATCTTTCACAGGTGAGGATTGTGCAGAATTTCACGTGCACGGCAGCCGCGCCGTCGTTGCCGCCCTTCTGGCACGGCTTGGCGATGAACCGGATTGTCGCCTGGCAGAAGCTGGCGAGTTTTCAAGGCGGGCTTTTGAACATGGAAAACTGGATCTCGTCGAAATTGAAGGCCTGGCTGACCTTTTGGCGGCAGAAACGGAAATGCAGCGCCGTCAGGCCGTTCAGCAAGCCGATGGACGGGTCACAGAGATTTACAATCGCTGGCGGGAACGGCTGATCTACTGCCGTGCCATGATCGAAGCCGATCTGGATTTTTCTGATGAAGGCGATATTCCGGGTTCAGTGGCTCAACGGGTTTGGGATGAGCTTTCCGCTCTCAGAGAGTCCATCTTTGAGGCAAGTCTGGATGAACGCCGTGGCGAAATTATCCGCGATGGGTTTAATGTTGTTATTGCCGGGCGGCCAAATGCTGGCAAGTCCAGCCTTCTAAATGCACTGGCCGGGCGCGATGTGGCTATTGTGACCCATTATGCCGGCACCACACGCGACATTATTCAATGCGACATTGATCTTGAAGGTTATGTCGTTCGGCTGTACGACACGGCCGGTATTCGGGAAACCGATGAAGAAGTGGAACAGGAAGGCATTCGCCGCGCGCTTCGCAAGATTGAAGAGGCCGACCTTGTTCTGCTGCTGAAAGATGTGACCGAAGTCACTGATTCGGACGCTGATAATTTTATTTCGGTTCCGTTCTTATCTATTGGCACGAAGTCCGATTTACCAACACCTGCGTTGGCAGACTCGTTTGATTTGATGGTATCCAATCACAATGCGGACGACATTGAAAAGCTCCGGTTGCTGCTTCTAAAAACGATTCGGACCCGTATCGGATCAATGGATTCGGTCATTCCAAGTCGTCTTCGGCACATTCAATGTCTTAAGCAAGCATTGAACCATATTGATGGCGCTCTGGATGATAGATTTGGTCTTGAGATCAGAGCGGATTATCTGCGGATGGCTTCAGATAGTCTGGGGCGGTTGATTGGTCGAGTCGATACCGAAATGTTATTGGGCAAGATTTTCTCTGAATTTTGCGTTGGAAAATGACTCACGTGAAACATTGGTGATGAAGATGGCAGTGTCACAACAGAAATTCGACGTGGTGGTGATTGGTGGCGGACACGCAGGCACGGAAGCTGCCGCCGCTGCGGCACGCATGGGTGTGTCAACGGCATTGGTCACGCATAAGCGCGAAACCATTGGTATCATGTCCTGCAATCCAGCTATTGGTGGTTTGGGCAAAGGTCATCTGGTGCGTGAAATCGATGCACTTGGCGGTTTGATGGGTGTTTGCGCCGACGCTGCCGGAATCCAGTTTCGACTGTTGAACAGAAAAAAAGGGCCTGCTGTTCGTGGACCAAGGACACAAGCGGATCGTAAACTTTATCGGGCTGCTGTTCAGGAGCGATTATTTGCCCAGAACAATCTTTCAATAATCGAGGGCGATGTTTTTGACTTGACCATCAACGATGGTCGGGTTGAAGGTGTGGTTCTGGCGGATGGGCAAATGATTTCGGCTGGTGCGGTCATTTTGACATCGGGCACATTTTTGCGCGGCCTCATTCATATTGGCCAAAAGAAAATCCCGGCTGGTCGCGTTGGTGAAGCGCCGTCCTTGGGTCTGAGCCAGACATTAAGTCGGTTGGGGCTGAAGCTGGGTCGACTCAAGACCGGCACGCCGGCACGTCTTGATGGCCGCACGATCCGTTGGGACATATTGGAAATGCAATCGGCTGATACGGACCCGGTGCCATTTTCTTTTATGACGGACCATATCACCAATCCACAAATTGATTGCGGCATTACGCGCACCACAGACGCGACGCATAAAATTATCCGCGACAATATTCATCTCTCTGCCATGTATTCCGGTCAGATCGAAGGTGTCGGGCCACGTTATTGTCCTTCGATTGAAGACAAGATTACCCGGTTTGGTGACAGAGATGGACATCAGGTGTTTCTTGAGCCTGAGGGCCTGGATGATCATACGGTTTATCCAAATGGTATCTCCACCTCACTGCCGGAAGACGTTCAACATGCCTTTATGCGCACCCTCCCCGGTCTTGAGAATGTGACGATATTGCAAACAGCTTATGCGATCGAATATGACCATGTGGACCCACGCGAATTGACGCCAGCTCTTGAATTGAAAGCGCTGAAAGGTTTGTATCTCGCGGGCCAGATTAATGGCACGACTGGCTATGAAGAAGCCGGCGCACAAGGTCTCGTTGCGGGTATCAACGCCGCCCGGTCTGTTGGTGGATTGGAGGCGATTCAGTTTAGTCGGGCACAATCCTATATTGGCGTCATGATTGATGACTTGACCAGTCGCGGTGTTGCAGAGCCTTATCGGATGTTTACCTCGCGTGCTGAGTTCAGATTGTCCCTGCGCGCTGATAATGCTGATGAGCGATTGACACCTCTCGGCATCGAGGTTGGCTGTGTCGATACAGCGCGTTCTGAAAAATTCAATCGCTACAGTACCGCAGTGTCTCAGGCGATTGCAGATTTACAACAAAAAATCGTGACGCCAAACGAGGCGCAGGCCTGTGGTGTTGCAGTCAATCAGGATGGACGCCGCCGCTCTGCTCTGGAGCTGCTTGCTTACCCGGATATGTCGTTGACTCATATTGCCAAAATCTGGCCAGATCTGCTGACACTGGAACCAAAGATCGCCGAGGCGGTTGAAATCCACGCGACCTATGCGGTGTATATGGAGCGCCAGAACGCTGATATTGCCGCAACAAAACGAGACGAAGACCGGCGCATTCCATCCGATTTCGACTTTTCATCACTTTCGGGTTTGTCGAATGAATTGAAGCAGAAGCTGGAAAAAGCACGGCCGGTTAATTTGGCGCAAGCCGCGAAACTGGACGGAATGACACCAGCAGCGATTTCTCTTCTTATTGCTTTTTTGAACAAGGAACCAGTGCGTCATGCCAGTTGATACAATGTCTGCGAGTCTTCTGGCTGAACTGACCGGCTACCGTGTTTCACGTGAAACACATCAAAAATTGAACCACTTTGTTGAGCTGTTTGAGAAGTGGTCAAAGGCCATGAATCTTGTGGCCAATTCAACCCGTGATCAGGTCTGGCGTCGCCACGTTGCAGACAGCGTTCAATTGTTCAAACTTTCTCCTGAGCCAAAAAATTGGATTGATTTGGGCAGTGGTGGCGGTTTTCCCGGTGTTATCACCGCTATATTGCTCAGCGAATCTGGCGAGGGTTGGGTTGATCTGGTGGAAAGCAATCATAAGAAAGCGGGTTTTCTTCGGACGGCGCTGATGGAGACGGGCGCGCGCGGAAAAGTTCATGCTGTGCGAATCGAAGATGCAGCCAACACGCTTGAGACTTGTGATGCGATCTCTGCTCGGGCTTTGGCTGATCTTGATCTTTTGTTTGATTACGGTGCGCCGTGGGTGGCCAAAAACCCAAATGCGCGGTTTTTTCTGCATAAAGGCCGGGATTACCAGACCGAAGTTGATAATGCGCGTGGTCGTTGGACCTTTGATCTGGTAATACATCCAAGCGTGATCGAGATAGACTCCGTAATCCTCGAAGTTGGCGGTCTCGCGCGATCAGATTAAGATCAGTCGGGTGACCTCATGGCTTACGAGAAAAATCGGATCATAACCATTGCAAATCAAAAAGGCGGCGTTGGAAAAACGACGACAGCCATTAATCTTGCAACGGCTTTGGCTGCAATCGGTGAACGTGTGCTGATTGTTGACCTTGACCCTCAAGGCAATGCCAGCACGGGTCTTGGGATTGAGCGGCGAAATCGCAAGCTCTCCTCCTATGATCTATTGATCGGAAACCATACTGTGGATGAAACGGCGGTTGAAACCGCTGTACCCAATCTGTCTATTATTCCCTCAACACTTGATTTGCTTGGTCTTGAGATGGAAATTTCTCAGCAGGTTGATCGGGCTTTTCGGTTGAAGAATGCCCTCGCCTCACCTCAGGCCCTCAGCTATTCGTATGTTCTGGTTGACTGCCCACCGTCGTTTAATTTGTTGACGATGAATGCCATGGCGGCGGCCCATTCCATTCTGGTGCCGCTTCAGTGTGAATTTTTTGCGCTTGAAGGTTTGAGTCAGCTACTTGAAACGATTGGGCAGGTTCGTCGGAGTCTCAACCCAACTCTGGATATTCAAGGCATTGTGCTGACAATGTTTGACTCCCGAAACAATCTTGCGCAACAGGTGGTCAGCGATGTGAGAACGCACTTGGGTGAAAAGGTGTATCACACCCTGATTCCGCGCAATGTACGGGTTTCTGAAGCCCCTTCTTACGGCAAGCCTGCCATTCTTTATGACCTGAAATGTGCTGGTAGCCAGGCCTATTTGCAGCTTGCGTCAGAGGTGATTCAACGTGAGCGCCAGCGAAAAGCGGCCTGACGCCTGAGATATGTGCGTGCGCTCTATTTTTGACGAAAGAGGTTCGTGATGAATGACGATATTTCAAAGCGGCGTCTCGGCCGTGGTCTTGCTGCATTGATTGGTGAGATGGATCAGCCCATTCCGATGGATGAAACACGCTCTGCTGTTTCTGCAGACAAGGTGATCCCTATCGAGTTCGTATCACGCAATCCTCGCAATCCTCGTCGTTATTTTGATGAAACAGTGCTTCAGGAACTTGCGGGTTCTATTCGTCAGCATGGTATTGTTCAGCCCGTTGTTGTTCGGACACTCAGCGCTGGTCGCTACGAAATTATTGCCGGTGAGCGCCGTTGGCGGGCCGCGCAATTGGCGGGTCTGGTCGAGATTCCGGTGATCGTTCGTGATGTTGATGATCGTACGGCACTTGAATTGGCGATAGTTGAAAATGTCCAGCGTGCTGATCTTAATCCGCTGGAAGAAGCTATGGGCTATGATCAGTTGATTGAAGACCATGGCTATACCCAAAATGATCTCGGTGAGATTATTGGCAAGAGCCGCAGCCATGTCGCAAACAGTTTGAGATTGTTGAAGCTGCCCGAGCCTGTGCGGGATATGCTGGCTGATGGTTCGCTTTCGGCTGGTCATGCCAGAGCTTTGGTTTCTACCTCCGATCCGACCACCTTGGCCCGCCAGATTGTTGCCAAAGGCATGTCAGTTCGTGATGCTGAACGGATTGCTCAGAACGATATTCGTGGTGGTGGCCAGGCACGGTCATCCGCTGCCACGCAAACCAAGGATTCGGATACGATTGCGCTGGAGCGCAGTCTCACAGATCACCTTGGTCTTGATGTCTCCATCAGCCATAAAGGCAGCGGTGGACAGCTCCGCATCAATTATAAAACACTGGAGCAGCTGGAAGAAATTTGTCGACTTCTCGAAGCACGATAAACACAAGCGCCGATTTCTACAATTTTATCCGGCTATATAATTCAAGCCTGTCGGTTTCGGCGGGCTGATTGCAATGTGATGGCCAGCAAGCTGTGTAGGGCCAGAGTATCCTCCAACGACTGTTGCCGTCGACTGGCCAGAATAGTGGCCTGCAAGCGTTGCATTTCCTGGGTGATTGCGGCCAGCGGCCAATTGCGCAATGCTTTTTCGAACAGTGGCTTCCGTTTGAAATGAATGCCACGGCCTAGTGTTTGCATCACTTGCGCTGGTTGCTGGCGTTTATCATCCATTTCGCTGCGCATCACGTCCAGCAATTGAAATTGGCGCAGGCACCCTTGCAGCACCAAAAACATCGGCGTTTTTGAGGTCGATATTTTCTGGATTGCGTGAATCAGTGCATCAGGATTTCCAGCCAGAACCGCGTCCACGGCCTCGTCGGTGGAAATAGCACTGGCATCGCCGATAATGGCTTCAACATGCACCTCGTCTATCACGTCGTCGTGCAGACAATAGAGCAGGAGTTTGGAAATTTCATTGCGGGATGCACGTCGATCACCGCCGAGGGATTCACACAGAAGCGTGCGCGCGGCAGGAGTGATGCGCTTGTTGGCACTCGCACATTCGGCGTCAATCAGAGCGTTGATGGCTCTGGCATCATCCTGATAACAAGGAATGACGGCAATGTTGCGGGCTGGTTCGGCAACTTTGCGTGTTGCTGCGGTCTTTTTCAAATCACCGGCTTCAAGAATAAGGCAGGCCGTTTCCGGTGGATCCTTGGACAATTGTTGCAGCCCGTCCACCACGCCCTTTTCATTGGCAATGCCCCGCACCCAGACGAGACGCTCGCCGCCAAACAGGCCAAGCGCGTTCATTTCATCAAGGAGGCGGCCGGGATCGCCTTGCAGATCGCTGCTATCCAATCGGATAATTGAGAATGGATCATCCAGCGCTATGCCTGTTGCTTTGGCCAAAGCGGCGGCTCGCTCAGCCACGAGACCAACATCTGGACCATAGACAAGGAAAAGTTTGTAGTGGCGCGCGGATTTTTGCAAGAATCCATCGAACTCGTGCGACTTGATTTCAACCATGTGCCTCGTGCCCGAATTCATGTCCCGTCAGCGATTGCTGACTTATGACCATGGCATCGGATTTTCAATGCCATGGTGTGAACCTGTTTTTACCTCTGCCAGATTGACAGACTCTCGATTCTTTTGTTTTCGTTTGTCTTTTCGGAAAAACCGGACTCCGCTTTTTCCTGACAAACTCTAGCGTGTCAGCACAGCGGCAAGATCAGCTGCGATCAGTTCGGCCAGTTCGTTGGCTGCGCGATTTTCCGCATCGCGGATGGCGCGGAGCTTTGCAAATTCCTGACCCGGAAGATCCATTAAAGCCACGGTCTGGCGATGGGCTATGCGCAGGACTGTGCCTTCTTTGGCTTTCTTCAAGACATAATCGCCTCGAACGACAACGCGGCCGGCGCTTAAGGTGCTGGTTGACTGGTCAGGAAGCACTTCTGTCACTGAGGTGCCGACGCTGAGGTTGACCATATAATCGGGATGAGCAGGCTCGCCCTGACCGCCTGCGGCAAGGAAGATCAACCGATTACGAACAACCTGGCCAACGCGGTCTGTTGCATCTGAAAAAGCAACGGACGCCATAAGACGGCGCGTGCCTTTTGCTTCGCTGTAGAGAGGGCGAACCTGACAGCTCGCCAATCCACCGAGAACACCGGCGGCAGCCAAAAGCATGGCGCGGCGGGAGATAGTATTGCGTGAATCAAACGACAATGTTCACAATCCTCTGGGGAACCACGATAATTTTCTTTGGGCTTTGCCCTTGAAGAGCGGCTTTGACGGCATCCAGATCAAGCGCCGCCTGACTGACGGTATTTTGATCCGCATCGCGGGCGATTGTCAATTCAGCCCGTTTCTTGCCGTTGATTTGTACTGGCATGGTCACTTCGTTTTCGGCTACCAGTTCTGGATCAAACACGGGCCATGGGGCCTGCGCAACCAGACCGGAATTACCAAGCGCACTCCAGCATTCCTCGGCCAGATGTGGCGTCATGGGCGCGACAATCTGAATCAGGATGTCTGCGGCGTTGCGCACAGCGGCAGTATAAGCTGTATCAGCCTCGCCAGCGGCCACTTTGGTCAGAGGGCTTGCAAGGGTGTTGACCAGCTCATAGATGCGCGCCACGGCCTTGTTGAAGGCCAGCTTGTCCAGATCGCCCTGAACCGCCTGCAAGGTCTTGTGGGCGGCCTGCGAGATAGCCTTGGCATCACCTTCTTTGGCTGGCGCGCTGGTCACAGCCTGAAGGTTTGCAGAGGCTTCCGAGATCAGACGCCAGACGCGCTGAACGAAACGATGTGCCCCTTCAACCCCGGCTTCCGACCAGATCACGTCACGATCCGGTGGCGAATCAGACAGCACGAAGAAGCGGGCTGTGTCTGCGCCGTAAGAGGCGATAATGTCATCCGGGTCCACGACATTTTTCTTGGACTTCGACATTTTTTCAATCGAGCCAATGGTGACTTCATCGCCAGAGGACAGAAGAAAGGCTTTGCGCACGCCGTCTTTTTCTTCAATGCGAATATCCGCCGGGGCAATCCACTGGCCGTTTGCGCCCTCGCCCAGCTTATAGGTTTCGTGCACCACCATGCCCTGGGTAAACAGGCTCTTGAAGGGTTCACTCACGGCCACATGGCCGGTTTCACGCATCGCGCGGGTAAAGAAGCGCGAATAGAGCAGGTGCAGGATCGCGTGTTCAATGCCGCCGATATATTGATCCACTGGCAGCCAGTGGTTGGCAATCGCTGGATCGGTCGGGTTTTCAAAGCGTGGCGCGGTAAAGCGGGTGTAGTACCAGCTGGAGTCCACGAATGTGTCCATGGTGTCCGTCTCACGGCGGGCAGGCTTGCCGCAGCAGGGGCAGGCAACAAAGCGCCATGTGGGATGGCGGTCCAGCGGGTTGCCGGGCACATCAAAGGTCACGTCATCGGGCAACTGTACCGGCAGGTCAGCCTTGGGAACGGGCACGACGCCGCAATCATCGCAATGGATGACCGGAATCGGGCAGCCCCAATAGCGCTGGCGAGAAATACCCCAGTCACGCAGGCGGAAATTGACCTTGCGTTCGCCCACAGGCGCGCCGTTCAGCTGTTCAGCGCAAAGCTTGGCAACCATGGCTTCAAAGGCTTCATCGGTGGTCATGCCGTCGAGGAAGCGGGAATTGATCATCACGCCGTCTTCGACATAGGCAGTGTCGCCCACGGTAAAGCTGGCCGCATCGCCATCCTTTGGCATGACAACAGGTACAACAGGCAGATCATATTTGCGGGCGAAATCCAGATCGCGCTGGTCGCCCGATGGGCAGCCGAAGATGGCACCCGTGCCGTAATCCATCAGCACGAAATTGGCGACATAAACGGGCAGCTCCCAAGCAGGGTCGAGCGGATGCTTGACCTTGATGCCGGTATCAATGCCCTTCTTCTCGGCGGTTTCCAGCGCTGCCAGTGAGGTGCCTGCACGGCGGCATTCATCACAGAAAGCGGCAACAGCGTCATTGCTTTCCGAGACGGCCTTGGCCAGCGGATGGTCGGCGGCGATGGCGAGGAAAGACGCGCCAAACAATGTGTCAGGACGGGTGGTGTAAACCTGAACATCGGAAAAACCTTCGGCCAGCTTGGTCAAAAGTGCATCGTGTCCGGCAATTTCCCACCGCACCGTCAGGCCTTCAGACCGACCGATCCAGTTTTTCTGCATCAGGCGCACTTTTTCGGGCCACTGGTCCAGCGTGTCCAGTGCATCCAGCAGGTCTTGCGCAAAATCAGTGATCTTGAAGAACCATTGCGTCAACTCGCGCTGCTCGACGAGGGCGCCGGAGCGCCAGCCGCGACCATCGATCACCTGTTCATTGGCGAGAACCGTGTTGTCAATCGGGTCCCAGTTGACCTTGGATTGCTTGCGATAGATCAGGCCCTTTTCCATCATGTCGATGAACAGGTGCTGCTGCTGCTGATAATATTCCACATCGCAGGTGGCAAATTCACGGGTCCAGTCCAAAGACAGACCCATGGATTTCAGCTGACCGCGCATGGTGGCGATGTTTTGATAGGTCCAGTCCTTGGGGTGGACATTGTTCTGCATGGCCGCGTTTTCAGCCGGCATGCCGAACGCATCCCAACCCATGGGGTGCAGAACATTGTAGCCACGGGCGCGCTTGTAACGCGCCACCACATCGCCAAGCGCATAGTTGCGCACGTGGCCAATGTGAATGCGGCCGGATGGATAGGGAAACATCTCGAGCACATAATATTTTTCACGCGGGTCTGTGCTGTCGGTTTCAAAGACCTTGGCGTCAGCCCATTTTTCCTGCCAGCGAGGCTCTGTGTCGCGCGGATTGTAACGTTCTGTGCTCATTGATGTGCGTCCGGATTCAATCTGTATCTGCTTCGTATTTGGGTTGGACCTTCATCATGAAACGGCTCTAGCGTCAAGGTTTTGGGGGCCAACAAGGGTTTTTCCTGTCGATGGAAAGGTGTCTGGCTCTTGCCTTTGTTATCAACTATCCTGAAAACAGCAGGAAATTGAAAAACGCGAGTTTGCATGATGACGATTGAAGAACGACTGGCTGAGGTAAAAAGCAAGATTTCTAATGCGGCGGACGAGGCCAATCGCAAGCCGGAGTCTGTGCAACTGGTGGCCGTGTCCAAAACCTTTGATGCCGATGCCATTCGCCCGGTGATCGCGGAAGGCCAGCGCGTGTTTGGTGAAAACCGTGTGCAGGAAGCCCAAGGAAAATGGCCGCTTTTGAAAAGCGAAACCGATGGCATAGAGCTTCATCTGATTGGGCCGCTGCAATCCAACAAGGCCGCCGATGCTGTGGCCTTATTTGATGTGATTGAGACGGTGGATCGGGAAAAGATTGCCCGTGCCCTTGCTGATGAAATGCGCAAGCAAGGCAAAAAGCCACGGCTCTATGTGCAGGTCAACACGGGATCGGAGCCGCAAAAGGCGGGGATTGATCCGCAGGAAACTGTTGCTTTTGTTGAACTGTGCCGCACGGAACTCGGCCTTTCGTTTGAAGGGCTGATGTGCATTCCACCTGCCGATGAAAATCCCGGTCCGCATTTTGCGCTGCTGGCAAAGCTTGCCAAGCAATGCGATGTTGCGCGCCTGTCCATGGGCATGTCGGGCGATTATGAGACGGCAATCGCGTTTGGCGCAACAAGTGTAAGGGTTGGGTCGGCCATATTTGGCAACCGTTGATTTTATTTATAAGCTGTGCTTAATATTGCATTGCGACGGACTGAGCGCTGAAACGAAAAACCCCGGCAGCATTTGCTCCGGGGTTTTTTGATGTCCAAGAGTGGAACGAGAGATCAATATTGATCGTCTTCTTCTTCGTCCTTGCGGTCTGAGGACAGCGACTTGAGCTTGGCAAACACGGCGTTGGCGTCGATCTCTTTTTCTTCTTCCTGCGCGTAGAAATCGAGATGTTCGGTGGCAGATGCCGCCTGCAAGGTTGCGCCCAACTCTGCGGCGGTTGGCAGAGGGCGACCCTTGGATGCCTTTTCCACTTCCATGTCGAGATCAATCTGGCTGCACAGACCCAGCGTGACTGGGTCCATTGGCGCAAGGTTGGTGGAGTTCCAATGGGTGCGCTCGCGGATCTGCTCGATTGTGCTCTTGGTGGTGCCGACGAGGCGCGAAATCTGCGTGTCTTTCAGCTCAGGATGGTTGCGCACCAGCCACAGAATGGCATTGGGACGGTCCTGACGCTTGGAAACCGGGGTGTAGCGTGGGCCACGGCGCTTGGACTCTGGTACGCGCACCTTTGGCTCGGAAACCTTGAGCTTGTAATGGATGTCTTTTTCAGCACGAGCAATTTCATCGCGCGAGAGCTGGCCGGTTGCAATAGGATCCAGCCCCTTGATGCCCGTTGCTGCTTCGCCATCCGCAATTGCCTTGATTTCAAGCGGGTGCATTTTGCAGAACTGGGCAATCTGATCGAATGACAGCGCCGTATTGTCGACGAGCCATACAGCTGTTGCCTTGGGCATGAGCAGTGTTTGGGCCATGAACTTACAATCCTTCTGTAGGTCCGCGCCGGGTGTCGCGGGCCGTGGATCTAACCACAATTTCCGGGAATTCATTATTCCCATACCCTGATTGTCGCATAAATGCAATTCTTCCCATGCGGAATGACCTTTGTCTAATTGATGCTGTGCGTTGACCTGCTATGAATCTCGTCGGGATGTACAAAAGTGTCACGTGATTTTGACAAGCAACCATGCTCCAAGCAGTGTTAGGTGCTTAACGTGAAACGGATGCGTATATGCGGCAGGAGTGGAGAGAGTGGAGCTCTCCGTAGCCCTTCAAGGGCTACACGATACAAGGAGGATTGTGATGTCGGCCAAGATTTATCCCGTTTTGAAATCGGCCAAGGCCCAGGCTATGATCGATAGCGACAAGTATCAGAAATGGTACGAGGAAAGCATTGAAGAGCCTGAGAAATTCTGGTCCAAACACGGCAAGCGGATCGATTGGTACAAGCCCTATACCAAGGCGAAAAACACCAGCTTCAAGGGCAAGGTCTCGATCAAGTGGTTTGAAGATGGCCTGACCAATGTGTCTTACAACTGCATTGACCGGCATTTGAAAACCCATGGCGACCGCACGGCGATTATCTGGGAAGGTGACAATCCCTATATCGACAAGCGCATCACCTATAACCAGCTCTATGAGAATGTGTGTCGCCTTGCCAATGTGCTCAAAGCCAATGGCGTCAAGAAGGGCGATCGCGTTACCATCTATATGCCAATGATACCGGAAGCCACCTATGCCATGCTGGCCTGCGCCCGCATTGGTGCCGTGCATTCGGTGGTGTTTGGCGGTTTCTCGCCAGAGGCACTGGCAGGCCGCATTGTTGACTGCGAATCGACCTTTATCATCACCTGTGATGAAGGCGTGCGGGGTGGCAAGCCCGTGGCCTTGAAGGAAAATACCGACATCGCCATTGATATTGCCGCCAAGCAATATGTCATCGTCAACAAGGTGCTGGTGGTGCGCCGCACCGGCGGCAAGGTTGGTTGGGCACCGGGCCGCGATCTCTGGTATCATCAGGAAGTGGCCAAGGTGAAGCCCGATTGCCCGCCGGTGAAAATGAAGGCGGAAGATCCGCTGTTTATTCTCTATACTTCTGGTTCCACCGGAAAGCCCAAGGGCGTGCTGCACACCACGGGCGGCTATCTCGTTTACGTCTCTATGACCCATGAATATGTGTTTGATTACAAGGACGGCGAGGTGTTCTGGTGCTCGGCGGATGTGGGCTGGGTCACAGGCCATTCCTATATTGTCTACGGACCCCTGGCCAATTGCGCCACCACGGTGATGTTTGAAGGTGTGCCGAACTTCCCGGACCAGGGACGTTTCTGGGAAATCGTCGACAAGCACAAGGTCAATATTTTCTACACGGCACCCACCGCCATTCGATCCTTGATGGGCGCAGGGGATGAGTTCGTCAAGCGCTCGTCGCGCTCTTCCTTGCGTCTGCTGGGGTCGGTGGGTGAGCCGATCAATCCCGAAGCCTGGGAATGGTACTATGACGTGGTGGGCGACAAGCGTTGCCCAATTGTCGATACCTGGTGGCAGACAGAAACCGGCGGCATTCTGATCAGCCCCCTGCCCGGTGCAACCGATCTCAAGCCCGGTTCGGCCACCCGTCCCTTCTTTGGCGTCAAGCCGCAGCTGGTGGACAATGAAGGCAATGTGCTGGAAGGTGCTGCCGACGGCAATCTCTGCATCATCGACAGTTGGCCGGGTCAGGCCCGCACGATTTATGGCGATCATAACCGCTTCGTGCAGACCTATTTCTCGACGTATAAAGGCAAATACTTCACCGGCGACGGTTGCCGCCGTGATGAGGATGGCTATTACTGGATCACCGGCCGCGTGGATGACGTGTTGAACGTCTCCGGCCACCGTTTGGGCACAGCGGAAGTGGAATCGGCGCTGGTATCGCACCATCTGGTGTCCGAGGCCGCCGTGGTGGGCTATCCCCATGCTATCAAGGGTCAGGGCATTTATTGCTATGTCACGCTGATGGCCGGGCACGAGGGCAATGAAGAGCTGCGCCAAACGCTGATCAAGCATGTGCGGGCTGAAATTGGCCCGATTGCTTCGCCGGATAAGGTGCAGTTTGCGCCGGGCCTGCCCAAAACCCGCTCTGGCAAGATCATGCGGCGTATTTTGCGCAAAATCGCCGAGGATGATTTCAGCGCTTTGGGCGATACCTCGACCTTGTCTGATCCGGCTGTGGTGGATGACTTGATTGAAAATCGCCAAAACAGGCAAGTTGCTTGATGATACAGAGAGGGATGGGTATTTTCGCCCGTCCCTTTTTCTTCCCATACGGGCTACAATCCGCAATGGCACTCGTAATATCGGCACAAAACGATTATATGGGAGTTTCTTAGGGTATTTTGCGACAGTCAAAACTGGACAGGATGCGTTAAGCCATTGATTCTAAGCATAGCGTTCTCTCAAACCTGTTTGATGTTGGCGAACGGTATGCTTTTGCAGGAGTTCCCATGGCCCGGATCGATCAATCCGATGACTGGCGCGAAAAACATGCGCCGACCATTAGCACCTTCGAATCGCTTGCGATCGAGGCATTTGGCACGTTGCCACAAGAGTTTCGGGATCTGACGGGCAATCTGATTATCGAAGTCGCTGACTTTCCAACCGATGACGTGTTTGAAGACATGGCGCTGGAAACGCCCTTCGATTTGCTGGGCCTGTTTGAAGGTCAGGGCATTTCAGAGCGGTTCACCATGGATACGGGTGATCTTCCCAATAAAATCATTCTCTATCGGCGCCCGATTCTGGATTACTGGGCCGAAAACGATGAAACCCTGGGCGATATTGTCACCCATGTGCTGATCCACGAGATTGGCCATCATTTTGGCCTCTCCGACGATGACATGGAGCGGATTGAGGAAAACGCTGATTCACCGCTGGGTGATCATTCCTGAATGCGACCATGGAAATGATGCAAAAAGCGCTACGGGCTGGATAAGCCCGCAGCGCTTTTTTTGATCATTCCATGACGATCAAAAGATCCTTGGCATCAATCTGATCGCCATTTTTCACCAGCACTTCAACGATTTTGCCAGGCTTTTCGGCGTGAAGAGCGGTTTCCATCTTCATCGCTTCAATTGACAGCAGCACGTCGCCAGCCTTGATCTGTTGACCGGAAGAAACAAAAACCCGCGAGATGACGCCGGGCATTGGCGCGCCAATGTGGTTGGCGTTCTCGGATTCTGCCTTGCGCCGGGCGGCAATCGTTGCTGTTTTGCTCCGATCCGGCACTTTGATGCGGCGTGGCTGGCCGTTGAGTTCAAAAAACACGGTGACCAGCCCCTGCGCATCGGGTGCGCTGGTGGCCTGATTGACGATCACCAGAGTTTTGCCCTTTTCGATTTCGGCAAACAATTCACCGCCATCGGCAATGCCGTAGAAATAGGCAGGCGTGGGCAGAACCGAGACGGGACCATAGGTGTCTGATGCCAGCGCAAAATCGGTGAAGACTTTGGGGTACATCAAATAAGAGGCGAATTCAAAATCATCGACGGGCCGTTCCAGCTTGTCTTCAATGACTTTGCGCTCGGCTTCCAGATCAGCTTCTTTCAGCAGAGAGCCGGGACGCACGGTATAGGGCTGTTCGCCTTTCAATGCCTTCTTTTGCAGCGCCTGTGGCCAGCCGCTGGGCGGCTGACCCAGATCGCCCTTCAGCATCGACACCACCGAATCCGGGAAGGCAATGTCCTTCTGTGGATCTTCAACGTCTGCAACGGTCAGATCCTGCGCCACCATCATCAGGGCCATATCACCCACCACCTTGGAGGATGGCGTGACCTTGACGATGTCGCCAAACATCTGGTTGGCGTCTGCATAGGCTTGCGCCACTTCATGCCAGCGGGTTTCGAGGCCCAACGAGCGCGCCTGTTCCTTCAGGTTGGTGAACTGGCCGCCCGGCATTTCATGCAGATACACTTCTGATGCCGGTCCCTTGAGGTCGCTTTCAAAGGCAGCATACTGGCCACGCACGGCCTCCCAATAAAAGGAAATGCGCCTGATCCATTCGGGGTCCAGACCGGATTCGCGCTCGGTGCCGGTCAGCGCTTCAACAATCGAGCCAAGGCATGGCTGCGACGTATTGCCAGACAGCGAATCCATGGCAGCATCAACAACATCCACACCCGCATCAATGGCGGCCAGAACGGTGGCCGCAGAAATGCCGGAGGTGTCGTGCGTGTGGAAATGAATGGGCAGACTGGTGGCTTCGCGCAGGGCCTTGAACAGCACCCGTGCAGCCGCAGGCTTGAGCAGACCCGCCATGTCTTTCAGCGCGATGATATGGGCACCGGCCTTTTCCAGCTCGACCGCCAGATTGGTGTAATATTTCAGGTCGTATTTGGGCCGGGCGCTGTTGAGAAGATCGCCGGTGTAGCAAATGGCGGCTTCACACAGCTTGTTTTCTTCCTGCACGGCATCCATGGACACGCGCATGTTATCGACCCAGTTCAGGCAATCGAACACGCGGAACAGGTCAATGCCGCCCTTGGCGGCCTGCCGGACGAAATATTTGACAACATTATCCGGGTAATTGGTATAGCCAACGCCGTTGGCACCGCGCAGCAGCATTTGCAGCAGCAGGTTTGGTGCCCCTTCGCGCACCAGTGCCAGGCGCTCCCATGGGTCTTCCGTCAAAAAGCGCATGGAGACATCGAAGGTTGCCCCGCCCCAGCATTCCAGTGAGAAAAGGTTGGGCAGTGCCTTGGCATAAATCGGGGCAATGCGGGCAATATCATGGGTGCGCATCCGGGTGGCCAGCAAGGATTGGTGGCCATCACGCATGGTTGTATCGGTGATCAACACACGCTTTTCATGGCGCATCCATTCCGAAAAGCCCTTCGGGCCAAGCGCGTCGAGCTTTTGCTTTGTGCCGTCAGCAATCTCGCTTTCAATATAGGGCAAAACGGGCTTTGCCGCTTTTTCTGAGGGTTTTGGCCGGTTCTTTGTTTCCGGGTGGCCGTTGATGGTCACATCGGCCAGATAGGTCAACAGTTTGGTGGCACGGTCCTGCCGCTTTACCTGCGAAAACAGCTCTGGTGTCGTATCGATAAAGCGGGTGGTATAGCTGTTATCACGGAAACTCGGATGGGTGATAATTGCTTCAAGGAAGGTCAGATTGGTGGCAACGCCACGAATGCGGAACTCGCGCAGCGCCCGATCCATACGGCTGATGGCTTCTTGCGGCGTGCTGCCAGCCGCCGTGACCTTGACCAGCAAGGGATCATAATAGCGGGTGATGATGGCACCAGTATAGGCTGTTCCGGCATCCAGACGAATGCCAAAGCCCGCCGCAGACCGATAGGCGGTCATGCGGCCATAGTCTGGAATGAAATTATGTTCCGGATCTTCCGTGGTCACACGGCATTGCAGGGCATGGCCATGCAGGCGAATGTCTTCCTGTTTTGGCACGCCGGATTCGGGCGTGCCAATGGCAAAGCCTTCCAGAATATGAATCTGGGCTTTCACAATGTCGATGCCGGTCACAACTTCCGTGACGGTGTGCTCCACCTGAATACGCGGATTGACCTCGATGAAGTAGAATTTTCCGGTGTCGGCATCCATCAGATATTCGACGGTTCCGGCCCCGATATAGCCCGTGGCGCGGGCAATTTTCAACGAATAGTCGGCCAGTTCCTGCCGCTGCGCTTCATTCAGGTAAGGGGCTGGCGCGCGCTCGACAACTTTCTGGTTGCGGCGCTGCACCGAGCAATCACGTTCAAACAGATGCACGGCATTGCCATGCGTATCGCCCAGAATCTGGCTCTCGACATGGCGGGCGCGCTCAACCAGCTTTTCGAGATAGACTTCATCCTTGCCAAAGGCGGCTTGCGCCTCGCGCTTGGCTTCCGTGACTTCTTTTTGCAGATCGGCTTCGCTTCTGATCACGCGCATACCGCGTCCACCACCGCCCCATGAGGCTTTGAGCATCAGTGGATAGCCAATTCCGGCGGCCATTTTGGCAACTTCAGCCATGTCATCCGGCAGAGGCTCCGTGGCCGGAACCACGGGAACACCGATGTCGATGGCCAGATTGCGCGCGGCCACCTTATTGCCCAATTGCCGCATGGTTTCGGCTTTAGGGCCAATAAAAATCAGACCTGCATCGTTACAGGCATCAACAAATTCAGGACTTTCAGACAAAAGACCATAGCCAGGGTGAATGGCATCCGCGCCTGAAAGCTTGGCAACACGAATGATTTCTTCAATCGACAGATAGCTCTCAATCGGCCCAAGATCACGTTTCAGATGCGGGCCACGGCCAACCTGATAACTTTCGTCTGCCTTGAAACGATGCAGGGAGAGTTTGTCTTCTTCCGCCCAGATGGCGACGGTTTTGATGCCAAGTTCATTGGCGGCGCGAAACACGCGAATGGCGATTTCGGAACGGTTGGCAACAAGAATTTTCGAAATAGACAATGGGCCCTCCTCAGCAGCTGACGCAACCTTTCGCGTCTGCGAAAAGAATTGATAGCTTCAGTTAAGGGGATACGCAATTTCTGCGCAATGCAACATAAAAAAATATTCGGCTGTCGGAAGCGCTCAAGAAGCGGCTTTTTTAAAAAAAACGCTTCTTGAGCAGCCTGATCGTGCACTGAGACATTCACGTCGCTGATGCTTTCGCCTCACTCCAGCCTGAATGTCGATCCGCTCTCGAGTCTGTCAGGTTCAGATTGAACCAGACAGACTCCATATTCCTTTGTTTTCGTTTGTCTTTTAGGGAAAACCGGAGTCCACTTTTCCCTGACAAACTCTAGTGAATCAATCCGAGACGGATGGCCAGCGCGACCATGTGCTGGCGGTTTTTGGCCGTCAGCTTGTCCTGCAATTCGTTGACATACCAATCCACTGTGTGATTCGAAATCTCGAGCAGCTTGCTCATTTCGTTTGAGGTCATGCCTTCGCCGAGATAGTTGAGAATTTCCAGTTCGCGCCGGGTCAGCCGCACATCGACCTTTGGGGCACTGGACAGGAGTTCGGCTTCGCCGCTCAATTCCATCAAGCGCCAGAAGGCGCATTTGGCAACGCTGTCAAACAACAGAATTTCAATGGGCGACAACTCGATCGGCCGTCCACCGACTGTCATATTGCCCAAAAGTCCACCACGACCAAGAATCGGGAAAATATACCCTTCTTCGAGGCCAAATTTATAGGCATCGGCCATCATCCGCTGCATACGTTTGAAATGGGGATCATCCTTGAAGGCGGGAAGCGCTTCACTCCAGCGAAATGGTCTGTTCGCCTGTGCCAGATAGCGGACGGCTGGATCAATCAGCACGAATTTTTTGCTGACGTAAGTTTGAGGCCATTTTTCTGGCCAGCGGCCTGCCAGCACCAGACTCAAGGGATTTTGATCGGGTTTTGGATTTCGCACGATTCCGTAATACTCGAACCGATAAACCTCAAGGATTTTTTCAAGTTCCAGAATGACGTCTTCACGATTACGGCATTCTTGCGCTACAGCCATAAACTGAATGAGATGGTTGACAGTCACAAGAACCCCCTTGGCCTGACATGTGTCAGTAAATTAAAATTATCTAAACCATCAAATGTAAAGAGGTCAAAACATACCTGTCGGACCTGTTCCATTTTAATATTCAGCAGTCGTTAATTTTCTCATTTCAAATCTTATCCATAACGATCATGGCGCAAAATTGAATCCGAAAAAAAGGACTTTGCACAACTCTTGCAGACCTGTACAGGCGATGTTCATGTTTGTTTCCTTAAAATATCGACAGTTATCGCCTTAAAGAGGCAATGTGCCGGCCAATCCGGGGCAGATATGGAGAATCCGACGGCATGACCCTGTTGCAAATCTATTGGCGTGCCCTGCAATATCTCGGGGCTTATCGCTTGAAGGTTGGCGTTGTCGTGGCTGCCAACATCATTCTTGCTGTGATTACCATTGCAGAACCTGTTCTGTTTGGCTGGATCATTGACGCCATCTCTTCTGGAAAGCCAGTCACAGACATTCTGCTGCTGTGGGGTGGTTTTGGGGTTTTCAATACGGTTGCCTTTGTGCTGGTGGCCCGCGAGGCGGATCGTCTTGCCCATGGTCGGCGGGCAACTTTGCTCACGGAAGCTTTTGGCCGTATTATTTCCATGCCCTTGTCCTGGCATCATCAGCGCGGCACCTCCAATGCGCTGCATACCTTGTTGCGCGCCAGCGAAACGCTGTTTGGTCTGTGGCTCGAATTCATGCGCACCCATCTGGCGACACTGGTGGCGCTGGCGCTTCTCATTCCCACAGCCTTGTCGATGGATGTGCGCCTGACCATGGTGCTGATTGTGCTCGGTCTTGTTTACATGCTGATTGGCAAGGTGGTGATGGACAAGACCAAGGATGGGCAGGCCTCGGTGGAGGGCCATTACCATACCGTGTTTTCTCACGTCAGTGATTCGATCAGCAATGTGTCCGTGGTGCATAGCTATAACCGGATTCAGGCCGAAACGGCAGCCTTGCGGAAATTCACCACCGATCTGATCAATGCGCAATATCCCGTGCTGGACTGGTGGGCGATTGCCAGCGGTCTCAATCGCATTGCTTCCACCGTATCGATGCTGATTATTCTCGTTCTCGGCACCATGCTGGTGCAAAAGGGCGAATTGCGGGTTGGTGATGTGATTGCCTTCATTGGCTTTGCCAATCTGCTGATCGGTCGTCTGGATCAGATGCGTCAGTTTGCAACCCAGATTTTTGAAGCCCGTGCCAAGCTTGAAGACTTTTACAAACTTGAAGATTCGGTGCAGGAACGGGATGAGCCGGCAGGCACGCTGGATTTGCCTGCCGTGCGTGGCGACGTTGAATTCAGGGATGTGTCTTTCGATTTTGCCAATACCACGCAAGGGGTCAAGCACGTTTCGTTCATGGCCAAGGCTGGCCAGACGATTGCGATTGTTGGGCCGACCGGGGCGGGTAAAACCACGCTGATCAATCTGTTGCAGCGCGTGCATGAGCCACAGCAGGGCGAAATTCTGGTTGATGGCGTTAATATTGCCAAAGTGACCCGCCATTCGCTGCGCCACAGCATTGCGACGGTGTTTCAGGATGCAGGCATTCTCAATCGTTCCATTGCTGACAACATTCGTATTGGTCGGGAAAACGCCAGTGATGACGATATTGTCAAAGCGGCTGAGGCGGCTGCGGCCACGGATTTTATTGAAAGCCGTCTGAACGGTTTTGATACCAGCGTTGGTGAGCGCGGCAACCGCCTGTCGGGCGGCGAGCGTCAGCGCATTGCCATTGCCCGCGCCATTTTGAAGGATGCGCCGATTCTGGTGCTGGATGAAGCCACCAGTGCGCTGGATGTGGAAACCGAAGCGCGGGTGAAAGAGGCCATTGATCGCCTGCGTAAAAACCGGACAACATTCATTATCGCCCACCGGCTATCCACCGTGCGCGAAGCCGATCAGGTGTTGTTTCTGGATCATGGACGTATCGTGGAAATGGGCACCTATGACGAATTGAGCGCCAAGGGTGGCCGTTTTGCCGCCCTGCTCCACACCAGTGGCTTGCTGGCCGAGACAGATCAAGGCTCACATATTTAACCGTTTACGATCGACAAAAGGCGCGCCCCTTTTCGGGTCGCGCCTTTTTCATGTCAGCTTTTGGCCAGCCAGCTTTCTGCCAGTTCCACCCAGAACGTGGTGCCGGTTGGAATAATATCATCATTGAAATTATACCGTGGATGATGAAGCTGGGGGTCGCTGTCGGTTTTTTGCGTGCCGAGGAAAAAATAGGTTCCCGGCTTTTGTTCCAGCATATAGGCAAAATCCTCACTGCCCATGATCGGGTTGGGCAAATCGTGAACCTTGTCTGCCCCGGCAAAGCGCTTTGCCAGATCGCGGACATAGTCCGTTTCGGCCTTGTGATTGACGGTGGCCGGATAACCCCGCTCATAGTCAATGCTGACCGTCATGCCATAGCTTGCGGCCTGTCCTTCGGCAATGAGGCGAATGCGGTTTTCCAGTGCGTCGCGCACATCGGCATCGAGGGCGCGAATGGTCAGGGACATTTCCGCCCGTTCCGGAATGACATTGCTGGCAATGCCGCTGTTGAAAGCGCCAACCGTAATCACCGCTGATTTCAGCGGATGGATATTGCGCGAGACAATGGTTTGCAAAGCCATGATAATGCTGGCTCCTGCGACAATCGGATCGGCGGCATCCTGCGGTTCGGCCCCGTGACCGCCCTTGCCAATCACGGTGATCTTGCATTCATCGGCCGATGCCATGACTGGTCCTTCGCGGAAAACGAAATGGCCAAACGGAAGCCGTGGATCATTGTGCAGACCAAACACCGCGTCGCAGGGAAAGCGCTCGAACAATCCATCTTCGATCATCAGTCTGGCACCACCGAAATTTTCTTCGGCGGGCTGAAAAATCAGATGAATGGTTCCATCGAAATTGCGGCGCTCGGCCAGAATTTTCGCGGCTCCCAGCAGCATGGCGGTATGGCCATCATGGCCGCAGGCGTGCATCAGGCCGGGGTGCTGGCTGGCATAATCCAGGCCGGTTTCCTCCGGGATGGGCAGGGCATCGAAATCCGCCCGAATGCCAATGGTGCGGGGGCTGCTGCCATTCTTAAGCGTTGCGACAATACCGGTTCTGGCAATGCCACGTGTGATTTCATAGCCCATGTCCGTCAGTTTTTCGGCCACAAAATCCGATGTCTTGAATTCGGATAGCCCGAGTTCCGGGATCTGGTGCAGATGACGGCGAATGGCAACAACATCCTGCATTTCATTGGAGAGGGGGAGAGACATTTTTGACCTGAAATTCTGATGGAAGGATAAAGTGCGCTGAGAGCGTGCCCATGGACACCTCGGTCAACGATGACATTTGTTCAGCTTGTGTTCAAGCAAAGCAAGACAAAGTTTGCGACTGGATTTATTGTGATCAATGACGATCCGTCAGGATGATACGGGAGGGCAATATGAACATGGCAGGATATTTGAAAATCCACACGAAAATGCAATCATCGCTCCCCAACCCGGCTGGCGTTTGCATCAACGGTTTTTTTGCTTCTGATAAACAATGGCAACCAAACGCAAACGGATAGCCACTATAAGCAGCATCCTGGTGGTCTGATCGTAACATTTGCTACCGTTCGCGGCACCCTTGAGAGCAAATGTTACGATCATAAAGACCACTAGGTATCTATTTGTTTCTAGTGGATTTTATGAATTTGACATTTGATTGCCAAGGGTGCCGCAAATGGGTATCAAATGTCAAATTCAATCCACTAGCTTGGCGCATCTGCCACAAAATGCTGTAGGACTTTAAAAATGCTGCATGATATTTTTGGGAACCACTCGGGCTCTCGGACATTATGCAGAACACCCCACTCTTGCTGGTAACAGAATTCGAGAACATGTCCCCATCTATGACGCCTTCTGCTGCGCCACGCGACACCGAAATTCGGAACATTGATCACAATGATTCGATCAGGGGTGTCTATCTGACAATTGATGAATTGAAGGACAAGTCCAGAAGTCTGGCCACTGATGTTGTGGCCAATCTTCCAGCCTTTTTTACCTTCGATTTTTTCGCGCGCCATAAGGAAAACGAGCGGGAAATCCTGCGCGTTTACCGCACAACGGCCGCCGATCTCGAAGCCGGGGCCACCATTACACCGGCTGCCGAATGGTTGCTGGATAACCATTACATCATCGAGGAAGCCATTCAGGAAGTCCGCCGCGATTTCCCACGCCGCTTCTATCACCAGTTGCCGACGGTGAAGATCGGCGATCAGGTGATTCCGCGTGTGATGGCTTTGGCCTGGCTCTACGTGGCGCATACCCACAGCACCGTGACCCGCGAGGGCATGACGGCGCTGGCGGAAGGCTATCAGTCGGAACAATCGCTGGAAATCGGCGAGCTTTGGGCTCTGCCATCCATGGTGCGCTTTGTGCTTGTGGAAAATCTGCGCCGCATCTCGACCCGCGTCGAGCGCTCGCGCCAGATGCGCCGCAAGGCCAACGAGGCTGCCGATGAGGTGATTCGTCTGAATGATGAAGCCGCCTGCCGCGAATACCTCAAGCAGCTTGAGGCGCTGGCCGACGACAACACCTTTGCCACGCAGTTCCTCTATCGCATTCGCAATGGCTCGCAAACATCCACGCTCGCCGTCAACTGGCTTGAGCAGCGGATGGCCGCCAATGGCCGCAGCACCGAAGAGGCGATGGCGGCAGAGCATAACCGCCTGTCGTCTGGCAATGTCACCATGGGCAGCATCATCAAGGGGCTTCGCACCATTGATGATACCGAATGGTCTGTCTGGGTTGAAGAAGTCAGCCATGTGGACAAGATCCTGCGCAGCCACAGCGATTATGAAGCGCTGGATTTCGGCTCGCGCAACAGCTACCGCAACACCATTGAAAAGCTGGCCCGCCGCTCGGACAAGACCGAGCTGGAAATTGCCCAGGCCGCCATTGATCTGGCCCAGTCTGTGGCAACAGAGGCTGGACAGTCCGATTCCATCTCCAACGTGGGCAGCGTGCTGGTGGGCGCACGCAAGCAGGATCTGGAACGCAAGATCGGCTATCGGGTGCCGGTGCATATTGCCATTACCCGTGGCTTCAAGCGCCTGCATTGGCTGGCCATTGCCTTGCCGATTCTAGCCATAACTGCGCTGACTTTGGCGTTGGTGGCGTGGTATCTGTCCTTTGTCGGACTATCCGTGCCGTTGATTGTGCTGTTGGTGGCGCTGTTTGCCCTGCCTGCCTCGGAAGGGGCCACAGGCCTTTTCAACACGCTTTCCACCTTTATCCTCAAGCCCGCCCGGCTGGTGGGCTATGAATTCAAGGAAGGCATTCCAGAAGATGCCCGCACGCTGGTGGCGGTGCCCTGCATGATCTCCAAGCGCGACCATGTGGATGAGCTGGTGCGCAATCTGGAAGTTCACTATCTGACCAACCCGCGTGGCGAGGTCTATTTTGCGCTGCTCAGCGACTGGCCGGATGCGAAGGTGGAAGAAACCGACGCCGATCTGGAAGTGTTTGAATATGCCAAGCGTGAGGTTTCCAACCTCAACGCCCGTTACAATGACGATGGCAAGACCCGCTTTTACTTCCTGCACCGTCGCCGCCTGTTCAACCCCCAGGAAGAATGCTGGATGGGTTGGGAGCGCAAGCGCGGCAAGCTGCATGAGCTGAACCTGCTGCTGCGCGGCGACAAGGACACGTCCTACATGACCGGGGCCAATATGGTGCCGGATGGCGTACAATACGTCATGACACTGGACGCCGACACCCGTTTGATGCGCGATGCCGTGACCAAGCTGGTCGGCAAGATGTATCACCCGATCAACCGGCCTGTGCATGATCCCAAGACAGGCCGTGTCATCAGCGGCTACGGCATTTTGCAGCCGCGCGTGACGCCATCGCTGACCACGGGCAAGGACGCATCAGTGTTCCAACGCGTGTTCTCGATCAATCGCGGCCTTGATCCTTACGTCTTCACTGTGTCTGATGTTTATCAGGACATTACCGGCGAAGGCAGCTTCACGGGTAAGGGCCTTTATCACGTTGATGCGTTTGAAACCGCCATCAAGGGCCGGATCGACGAAAACACCATTCTCAGCCACGATCTTTTGGAAGGCTCGTTTGCCCGCTGCGCACTTGTGACCGACGTTGAGCTGGTGGAAGACTTCCCAACGCGCTATGAAGTGGAAATCTCGCGTCAGCACCGCTGGGCGCGTGGCGACTGGCAGTTGCTTCCCTATATTCTCGATCCAAACCGCGGCATCACTTCGCTGGGCCGCTGGAAAATGGTCGATAACCTGCGTCGTTCGCTAACGCCGATTGCATGGTTCGCGGCATCCGTCATTGGCTGGTACGCCATGAACCCGCTGGATACGCTGATCTGGCAGTTGATGCTGATCTTCTCGCTGTTTGTGGCTCCGACCATTTCGCTGATCAACGCGCTGGTGCCACGTCAGACGGATATTGTGCCCAGTGCGCATTTCCAATCGCTGTGGGCGGACCTTCGCGGTGCCAATGCGCAAGTGGCGCTTCGTATTGTGTTTATTGCCGATATGGCCTGCATGATGGCCGATGCAATCATTCGCTCGATGTATCGTCTGTTGGTCAGTCGCAAAATGCTGCTGGAATGGCGCACCGCTGCCAGCATCCAGTCTGCCGCACAGGGCAGCATTCTCACCTATTACAAGACCATGCGCTATGCTCCGGCTCTGGCCGTGGTGGCATTTGGCCTGTCTGTGTGGGAAAGCGGTTTTGGTGCGTTGATTGGCCTGCCGTTTACGCTGATGTGGGTGCTGTCGCCGCTGGTGGCCTGGTATGTCAGCCAATCGGCTGAAACCGAAGACCGCATGATTGTGCCGCACGACACCATGATTGAGCTGCGTCGGATTGCCCGCCGCACCTGGCGCTATTATGAAACCTTCACCAATGCTGGTGAACATTTTCTGCCGCCAGACAATTTTCAGGAAACACCAGAGCCGGTTGTGGCGCGGCGCACCTCGCCCACCAATATCGGCGTCTATCTGCTGTCCGTGGTCTCGGCCCGTCACTTTGGCTGGCTCAGCTTTGAGCAGACCATTGAAAAGCTGGAACAAACCATCGGCACCCTCGACAAGATGGATAAGTTCCGGGGCCATATCTATAACTGGTATCACACCGATACGCTGAAGCCTTTGGGCAACCGCTATATCTCGGCGGTGGACAGCGGCAACCTTGCTGGTCACCTGATTGCCATTTCATCGGCCTGCCGCGAATGGGCAGAAGCACCGTCTGCCCATCTTCAGGGCAGCCTCGACGGTATCGGCGATGTCGGCGGTATCCTGATGGAAACGCTGAGAGAACTACCGGATGACCGCAAGAACCTGCGACCCCTGCGTGGCCGCCTGTTTGAGCGCATTCAAGGCTTCAACAGCGCCGTGGAAGCGGTGAAACGCGAGCATGAATTTGCCTCCATTCAGGTGATGAACCTTGCTGTGCTGGCCCGCGACATTCAAAAGCTGGCCGCCAACCTTCACCATGAGCTGCGCTCGGACAAGAGCACGGACATCATGCGCTGGAGCGAATCGCTGGTAAGCGTGTGCGAATCGCACATTGCCGATAGCGCGTTTGACCTGTCCAACATCGAGCCGCTGCGGGTGCGCCTCAGCCACTTGCGTGATCGCGCCCGCGATCTGGCGTTTTCGATGGACTTCTCCTTCCTGTTCCGCAAGGAACGTCGTCTGCTGTCCATTGGCTACCGTGTGGAAACCATGGAACTGGATGAGAGCTGCTACGACCTTCTGGCCTCTGAAGCCCGCCTCACCTCGCTGTTTGCCATTGCCAAGGGCGATCTGCCCACCGAGCATTGGTATAAGCTGGGCCGTCAGGTGGTGCCGATTGGTTCACGCGCCGCACTTGTGTCGTGGTCCGGTTCGATGTTCGAATATCTGATGCCGCCGCTGGTGATGCAGGAGCGTCAGGGTGGTATTCTCAACCAGACCAACAATCTGATCGTCAAGGAGCAGATGAACCATGGCCGTCGCCTGAATATCCCTTGGGGTATTTCGGAAGCCGCCTTTAATGCCCGCGACCATGCTCTGGCCTATCAGTACACCAATTTTGGTGTGCCAACCCTTGGCCTCAAGCGCGGCCTTGGCCAAAACGCTGTTATCGCCCCTTACGCCTCCATTCTGGCCAGCCAGTATGATCCAAAGGCTGCGGCTGAAAACCTGAAAAAGCTGCGCTCTCTTGGAGCACTGGGCCAATACGGCTTCCACGATGCCGTGGACTTCACCCCCACCCGCGTGCCGAAGGGCAAGCCCTGTGCGGTGGTTTATAACTACTATGCCCACCACCATGGCATGTCGATTGCGGCCATTGCCAACGTGACCTTCAACGGCTTGCTGCGTGGTCTTTTCCATGCGGATCCGGTGATTGAAGCGGCTGAACTGCTGTTGCAGGAAAAGGCACCGCGCGAAATCCCCGTGATGAGCGCAAAATACGAGCCGCAGACCCCCGGCAAGGGACAGGCAGACCTGCTGCGGCCAGAAATCCGCACCATTACCGATCCGCTCGCAAAGGATCGCGAACTGGTGCTGCTATCCAACGGCCATTACTCGGTAATGTTGACCGCCACCGGCTCGGGCTTCTCGCGCTGGAATGGTCTCTCGGTGTCGCGCTGGAAGGCCGACCCAACCGAAGACCGCCATGGGACGTTCATCTTCCTGCGCGACATGACCTCGGGCGAATGGTGGTCCACCACTGCCGCCCCGCGCCGCGCTGCGGAAGAAAAGACCCGCGTGGTGTTCTCCGACGACAAGGCCGAGTTCACCAAGACGGTTGGCGATATTACCTCCACCGTTGAGTGTGTGGTGGCCACCGAGCATGACGCCGAAGGCCGTCGCGTCACCATTCTTAACACCGGCACCGAAGATCGCTTCATTGAAGTGACCTCCTATATGGAACCTGTGCTGTCGAGCGATGACAATGACAACGCCCATCCGGTGTTCTCGCGCATGTTCGTCAAGACCGAACTGGGCCGCAAGGGCGACGTGATCCGCGTGGAACGCAACAAGCGTTCGCCAAGCGATCCCGACATCTGCGTGGCGCATCTGGTATCGGACACCTCCGGTCCCGGTCGCAACACCGAGTTCGAAACCGACCGTTACAAGTTCATCGGTCGTGGCAGAACGCTGGGTGAAGCAGCCGCCTTTGATCCGGGTGCAACGCTCTCCGGTAGCCAAGGCTTTACGCTGGACCCGATTGCCAGCTTCCGCCGCGTGCTGCGTGTGCCAGCCGGTAAAAAGGTCAGCGTGGTCTATTGGACCATTGCCGCCCCAAGCCGTCAGGAACTGGATGTGGCGATTGAGCAATATCGCCATGCCGATGCCTTCAACCACGAAATGCTGCACGCCTGGACCCGCACACAGGTCGAGATGCGCCATATCGGCATTACCTCGCAACAGGCGGCAGCCTTCCAGCAGCTCGGACGCTATCTGGTTTACCCGGATATGCATCTGCGGGCCGACCCGGAAACCGTTCGTGCAGGCCTTGCCTCGCAATCGGCGCTGTGGCCCAACTCGATCTCCGGCGATTACCCGATCTTTGCCGTGCGCATCAATGATGACATGGACACGGAAGTGGTGCGCGAAGCCCTGAGTGCGCAGGATTATCTGATCCGCCATGGCGTGGTCAGCGATGTGGTTATTCTCAACGAGCGGGCCGCGTCCTACGCACAGGACATGCAGCACGCGCTGGAGCAAATGGCCGAGGGCATCCGCTCCAAGCAGACTGATGGCGGCCAGCAGCATGTGTTTGCCGTGCGCCGTGATCTGATGGATGACAGCGGCTGGAATGCCGTGCTGGCCGCCGCCCGCGTGGTGCTTCATGCCAGAAACGGCAAGATCACCGATCAGGTCACCCATGCCGTCGAGCTGTTCTCGGCACCGCGTGGTGCCGATAGCGTGGATTCGGATTGGTATCCGCCAGTGCCCACCATGGTGAAGCCGGAAGATCAGCCTGTTATCACCATTGATGGCAGCGATCTGGAGTTCTGGAATGGCTACGGCGGCTTCAGCAAGGACGGTTCCGAATATGTCGTGCGCTTGGCCCATGGTCAGTCCACACCGCAGCCATGGATCAATGTGATCTCCAACGACAACTTCGGCTTCCACATTGCTGCCGAAGGTTCAGGCTTCACCTGGAGCCGCAACTCGCGCGACTATCAGCTGACCCCATGGTCAAACGATGCCGTCACCAACCGCACCGGCGAGGCCTTCTATGTGGCCGATCTGGACAGCGGTGATGTGATCAGCCCGATCTCGGCAGCGTCCAAGCGGTCGGATGCCGTGTATGAAACCCGCCATGGCCTCGGCTATTCGGTGTTCAGCACGCAAGGCTCTGATCTGGACGTTGAACTGACCGTGACCGTCGATCAGGTCGAGCCAGTGCGCTTTACCAGGCTGACGGTGCGCAACACCGGCACCACGCCACGGCGTTTGAGAAGCTATGGGTATGCCGAGTGGATTCTTGGCAACAACCCGCAGAAGACAGCAGCCTTCGTGCTAACCTCAAAAGACGAGGAAACCGGAGCACTTCTGGCCACCAACCCCTATAGCATCGACTATTCGGGACGGTTTGCTTTTATGGCAGGTGTCGAAACACTGTCTGGCTTTGCCTCCAGCCGCCGCGAGTTCATCGGACGCCATGGCGATATCAAGATGCCGCAGGCCGTTGCCAAGGCCTCGCCACTGTCGGGTTCGATTGACCCCGAAGGCGATCCATGCGCCGCACTGGCGTTTGATATCGAACTTCAGCCGGGTGAAGAAAAGTCCGTCACCTTCCTGATGGGCGATGCAGCCTCGCTGGATGCGGCCCGCAGCGTGATTACCGCTGCCCGCAAGAAGGGCTTTGAGAAGGCCCTGTCCGAGGCCAAAACCTTCTGGGGTGACTTCACTGGCCACCTCAAGGTCAAGACCGGCGATGCTGGCTTTGACAATATGGTCAACCACTGGCTGCCCTACCAAACGCTGGTTTGCCGCATCAAGGCGCGTGCCGGTTTCTATCAGGCCTCGGGTGCCTATGGCTTCCGCGACCAGTTGCAAGACAGCCTTGCCTTCCTGCTGTATAAGCCGGAACTGGCCCGCAACCAGATCCTCAATGCGGCATCGCGCCAGTTCAAGGAAGGCGATGTGCAGCATTGGTGGCTGCCACAGAACGGCGCGGGTATCCGCTCCAGCATTTCGGATGACGTGGTGTGGTTGGCCTATGCCATCGATAGTTACGTCACCGCCACCGGCGATGGTGCCATTCTGGACGAGCAGATCAGCTTCCTCGATGGCCCAACCTTGGCGCTGGGCCGTCACGATGCCTTCTTCAAGCCGGATATTTCCAATGAGCAGGTGGCGCTGTATGAACACGCTGCCCGCGCACTGGATCTCGCCATCACCCGCACAGGCACCAATGGTCTTCCATTGATTCTCGGCGGCGACTGGAACGACGGCATGAACCGCGTTGGCGTGGCAGGCCGCGGGGAAAGTGTGTGGCTCGGCTGGTTCCTTGCCAACGCGCTCACCGTGTTTGCGCCTTACGCAGAAGCCCGCAAGGATGATGCCCGCGTCACCCGTTGGGCCAAATACCTCACCAGCCTCAAAGCCGCCCTTGAAAAGGCTGGCTGGGATGGTGACCACTATCGTCGCGGCTATTTCGACGATGGCGATCCATTGGGCTCTGATCTGTCGGATGAGTGCAAGATCGATGCGATTGCCCAGTCCTGGTCGGTTCTGTCTGGCGCAGGTCAGCCTGAGCGGCAGGAAATGGCGATGGATTCGGTGGTCAAGCGGTTGATCGATGACGAGGTTGGCATTGTTCGCCTCTTCACCCCACCGTTTGAAAACACCCGTCTGGATCCCGGCTATATCAAGTCCTACCCACCGGGCGTGCGTGAAAATGGCGGTCAATATACCCATGCCGCCATCTGGACAGGCTTGGCGCTCTCCAAGCTCGGCCGTGCCGATCAGGCATGGAAAGTGTTCTCGACCCTGAACCCGATCCACCACTCGGAGACCACCGAAGCCGCAGACCGTTACCGGGTTGAGCCATACGTGGTTGCCGCTGACGTGTACGGCGGTCCGGGCTATGAAGGCCGTGGTGGCTGGACCTGGTACACCGGCTCGGCTGGCTGGATGTATCGCTTCGCCATCGAAGGCTTCCTCGGCATTCACCGCAATGGCGAACACTTGAGCCTGCGCCCTGCCCTGCCCTCGCACCTCAACGCCTATGAGGCCGAGGTCAGCATTGGCGGCAAGGCTGTCAAGATCAATGTGGCCCGCAAGGGTAATAGTTATGAGGTCAGCGCCAATGGCAAGGCGGTTGAAGAGCGTGACGGTGCCTTTGCTGTGAGCTTCTGAGATAAGCCGATCAAGACATGAAAAAGCCGGCGTTCGCGCCGGCTTTTTTTATGCTTTGCCGCTTGCTGGATAGGGGGTCTTTAACAACAGGATCAAACCGCCACCCAGAAAAATCAGCAGACAGGCCATCCCTGCCCGCGCCGAATGCGTGGCGGCTGTGACGACCGAGAAGGACAATGTTGCCATAAAGCTGGTGGCACGGCCTGACAGGGCATAAATGCCGAAATAGCGACCCGCTTCATCGGGGGTAATGCTGCGGGCCAGATAGGAGCGCGACGAGGCCTGAACCGGGCCAAAGGCAAGGCCAATGAAGATACCATAGAGGAGATAGACTTTTTCCGCTGGCGTGCCAAACAGGGTGCTGGTGCTGAGGGTGGAGAGAGGCACAAGGCCAAAAGCGGTAAAACCGGGTCCGGTCGAAATGATGCCGAATACTGCGATCAGCAGAAATATCAGACTGATCACCACCATGGTTTTGGAGCCGAGCGCGTGATCCAATCGGCTGGCCATCAGGCAGCCAAAAATCGCAACCACATTCAGGATGATGCCGTAAATGCCGATTTCCATCGTCGACCAGCCAAACATGCCCGCCGCAAACACGCCGCCGAGAATGAGAACGCCGTTGACCCCATCCTGATAGGTCATCCGTGCCACCAGAAATCGCAGGATTCCCGGCCGGGTCCGTACGTCTTTCAAGGTGGCCTTGAGGTCGGACAGCCCTGCCCTCACGGCCTTGCCCAAAGGCTCACCCTTGCTCTGGTCTGGCGTGAAGAAAAACATCGGCAAAATAAACACCAGATACCAAAGCGCTGAGAGGGGTCCAGTGATGCGGGCATCTTCGCCCAAAGCCGCATCCAGACCAAACAGAGGTGAAATGCCAAGAATGGTTTTTCCGGTGCCGGGATTGGCGGCCAGCAGGGTGACCACCGCAATCAGCACAATCATTCCACCCAGATAGCCCAGCCCCCATGCGGTATTGGAAACGCGCCCCACGTCTTTGGCGCTGACCAGCCGTGGCATCATCGAATCATTGAACACAACGGAAAATTCAGCCGCAATGGACGCGATGCTAAACAGCACCAGGGGGTACAGCATTGGCGAGCCGGGCACCGCCTGCCAAAGCAGGCACAGGCAGGTGATTTTGATGGCGGCAAATGTGGCAATCCATGGCTTGCGGGCACCACTTCGGTCGGCAATGGCCCCTAGAACCGGCGATAGCAGCGCAATGACAATGGATGCAGCAGTTGCGGCATTGCTCCATCCTGTTTGCGCGCTCACTGGATCGTGGGTGAGGCGTGAGACAAAATAAGGACCAAAAATGAAGGTGGTGACAACGGTAAAGAAGGGCTGTGCTGCCCAGTCAAAAAACATCCAGCCCCAAATACCGGCTTTGGTTGTTGGATTTGGTCTGATCTGGTCTGTCATGGTGAAATGCCGCCGCTTGGTTGGATCCGGCGGCGACATTGCCATCATGGGATGACAGGTTCAACGTCGATTGAGGTTAAACACTGTCTTCGCCATAAATGTTATTGCTTATCAGTTTTTCTGTTGCGCAATATCGGTCAACAGGCTCGCTGCAACCGTTAACCGCGACAGGCTTGGTTCGCCATCGGTCAAGGCAATCAACTCGCTGCCCAGCCGGTTGATGCGCACCGCATCCTGCGCCTGCCAGCCTGCCACCGGGTTTTTCGCATCACGATGGGCTGTCAGAGCCTGAACAACAATGTTGCGCCGCGCTGACAAAATGAGATCCAGACTGCGCAGCAGTGCCAGATTATCATAGTGGTCGCTGGTCTGGATTTTTTGCAGCGATGCCAGCAGGCGACCAATGCGGAACGTGTCACTGACCTTGTAATAGGTCTCCGTGGCGCGCTGCAAGGCCGCATCTGCCCGCAATGCGATGGCCATGACCTCTGGCACAACAATGAAGGCCGAAAGTCCGGCAATTGCGCGGGCCAGATCGTCTGGAACACCGGCGTCAATCATCAATGTGGCTTCACTCTCGATATGATGGGAGAAATCGGTCGGCATCACCGACTGACTGAAGCCCTTGAAGGATTTGATCGCAGTTTTCAGCTTGCGCACGGTGTCTGAAAGATCACCCTCGTTGAGTTTTGTATCAATCGCCAGCTTGGTAAAGGCGCGATAGACATATTCAATCCGGGCGTAGAGGTCATTCTGGACATCGCCGGAAATCTCTCCATCCAGCGTGTCAATCTGATCCCAATAGCTTTGGAGATCCAATCCGTCAGCGGCCAGAATCGCACCCTTGGCAATATCGGCAGGCAAGGCACCCGTGGCGTCCATCATCCAGACCATAAAGCTGGGACCACCCCGATTGATGATCTGATTGGCCAGAGCGGTTGCAATGATTTCACGCTTCAGCCGGTGGCCTTCAATTTCGCCTTCATAGCTTCGCCGCATTTTCTTTGGGAAATAATCCTTCAGAAGACTATCGCAATAGGGGGCATCAGGCAGATCGCTCTCGACCAGATCATCAAACAGCGAGATCTTGGCATAGGACAAAAGCACACCGATTTCAGCCCGTGTCAGGGCCTGTCCGCTCACATAGCGCTCGGAAATGGCCTGATCATCCGGCAGCATCTCCACCTTCCGGTTCAGACGTCCCGATGTTTCCAACACCGTCATCAATCGAGCCAGTTCATCGCGGTTGGTCGCCCGTTGCCGCTCTGTGAGCGAAATCGCCAGCGATTGCAGGTAATTGTTGCGCAATACCAGTTCGCCAACCTCTTCGGTCATTGAGGCCAGCAATTTGTTGCGCGCTGGCAGATCAAGGCGGCCAGAGGCCAAGGCCGAGGAGAGGGCGATCTTGATATTGACCTCCACGTCCGACGAATTGACGCCCGCAGAGTTGTCAATGGCGTCGGAATTGCACCGCCCGCCCTTGAGGCCAAAGGCGATGCGGCCCTTTTGGGTTACGCCCAGATTGGCCCCTTCGCCGATGACCTTGGCGCGAACCTCGTCGGCGGTGACACGGATGGGGTCATTGGCACGGTCGCCCACGTCTGCGTCCGATTCGGACATGGCCTTGACATAGGTGCCAATGCCACCGAACCACAAAAGATCGACAGGCGCTTTCAGGATGGCGGTGAGGATTTCCAAAGGTGTTGCCACCAGCTTGCCAAGATCAATGGCGTCGGCGGCTTCCTGCGTCAGCTTCACCGATTTTTCCGACCTGGAGATGATCATGCCGCCTTTGGAGAGCAGGGCGGTGTTGTAATCCTGCCAGCTGGAGCGGGGAAGCGCGAACATGCGCTTTCGCTCTTGATAGGATTTTTCCATGTCCGGGTTGGGATCAATGACAATATCGCGGTGGTCAAAGGCAGCAATCAGCCGGATCTTGTGAGAGAGCAACATGCCGTTGCCAAACACATCGCCCGACATATCGCCAACACCAACCACCGAGAAAGGCGTGGTCTGAATATTGATATTCATTTCGCGGAAATGCCGCTTGACCGCTTCCCACGCACCGCGGGCGGTAATACCCATTTTCTTGTGGTCGTAACCGGCGGAGCCGCCCGAGGCAAAGGCGTCATCCAGCCAGAAGCCCGCGTCGCGCGCCAGACCGTTGGCGGTATCGGAGAAGGTGGCTGTGCCCTTGTCGGCGGCGACAACGAAATAGGGGTCATCGCCATCCAGCCGGACAGTCTCTGCGGGGGCGACAACCTCGCCATCCTTGATATTGTCGGTGATCGACAACAGGGTGCGGATATAGGTCATGTAGGCTTCACGCCCCAGTCGCAAATACTCTTCCCGATTGGTGATGCCTGCCAACAGCTTTGGATAAAATCCGCCCTTGGCACCCACCGGCACAATCACGGCATTCTTGACCTGCTGGGCTTTGACAAGACCCAGCACTTCGGTGCGGTAATCCTGCGCCCGGTCTGACCAGCGCAACCCACCACGGGCCACCTTGCCGAAGCGCAAGTGTACGCCTTCCACCTCGGTGCCATAGACAAACATTTCGCGGAACGGTCTGGGCTGCGGCAGGCCATCCAGCTGTTGCGGATCAAATTTGAAGGCCAGCATCGGCTTGACGCCGGTTGATCCCTTCTGGAAATAATTGGTGCGCAGAGTGGCATCAATGGCGTTCTGATAACGCCGCAAGATGCGGTCATCATCCAGACTGGGAACGCCTGCAAGCGCTGCTTCGATCTGTTCACGCAGTTCGGACAGCTTGCGGTGTCTTGTCTTGTCAGACGCCTTGATGTCGAAGGAATGGTGAAACAGGCTGAAAAGATCCGAGGTGATCTGCGGATATTTGTTGAGGGTCTCGGCAATATAGGTCAGCGAATAAACCAGTCCGCATTGACGCAGATAGGCGGCATAGGCGCGCAAAACCGCAACCTGCTCCACCGAAAGGTCGGTGCTGAGCACAAGGCGATTGAAGGCGTCATTGTCCACCAATCCACTGAACGCGGCCAAGAACGTCTCTTCAACCCGCTTGGCATGGTGGGCAATATCAAATGCCTGCCCCTGACGCACGGCCAGTTCCATGTCATGCAACACCACATGCCGGGGTGCATCGGTCGCTTTGGCAGGCTTGACGCCAATGTCAAAGGTACGCTCACTGATGACGCTGAAGCCGAGATTTTCCAAAAGCGGCACGCGGCGCGACAGAGGAAGGTGGTGGCCTGCATGGAAGACCTTCAGGTAGAGCGTCTGGCCGTCCTCGGTCTTGCGCCCATGAAAAGCAATGGCAATGCGGGCGTCGGTCAGGCTGGTTTCGATCAGCCCCAGATCGGCAACGGCTTCTTCTGGCGTAAAGGCATCTTCAAAGGCGCGGTTTACGAGGAGCTGCGGGGCTTTGGCTGGTGCAAGCGCTGCAAAACGGTCATCCCAGCGGGCGGTAATGGCTTTGACAGCCTCTTCCAGTCTGGCCTGAGGAATGCGAGGGGTTTTGCCTTCCGAGCGGCCGATGATGAAATGCACCCGCGCAACACCGCCTTCGGGGAAGGCCGGATAATAGGCCGAGACACGACCATCATAGACATTGACGAAATATTCGCCAATGCGCTCACGCACCAGTGAATTATACTCCTCGCGCGGGACATAAACGAGCAGCGAGACGAAACGGTCAAAATGGTCAATGCGCGGCAGAACGCGCACACGGGGGCGCTCGCCAAGATCGGTAATCTGCTCGCAAAAACGTGCCAGAAGGTCAGCGTCAATCTGGAACAGATCATCGCGCGGATAGGATTCCAGCGTGTTTTGCAACATCCGGCCCGAATGGCTTTGCGGGTCAAAGCCAAAATGGGCAATCACCTTGTCGACCTTGGCGCGCAGCAGCGGAATATGATTGACCGAATGGCTATAGGCCGTGGCAGTAAACAGGCCAACAATGCGCAATTCGCCAATGACCTTGCCGGACTCGTCAAAGCGCTTGACGCCAATGTAATCCATATAGGCACGGCGATGAACAATGGATTTGACGTTGGCCTTGGTGACGATCAGATCGTCCGGGCCTTGCAGAAAGGCCAGAATTTCGGGGGTTGTCGTCACCGCATTGCGGCCCTGACGCAGCACCAGCACATCGGGATCGGACAACATGCCCAGTCCCCGACCCTTGCCGCGCTCGACGGTGGCCCTGGCTCCGTCGCCGGAGTAAATATATTCGCGCATCCCCAGAAAGGTGAAATTGTCATCGCGCAGCCATTCCAGAAATGCCAGCGATTCTGCCCGTTCTGCCTTGCGGCGGGTGGCTGTCTGGGCGGCCAGATCGGTCATGGCACCGTTGAGGAGCGCAAGCATAGGCTGCCAGTCGGAGGCCACGGTGCGCACCTGCCTGAGCACGTCGCCAAGCCGGGCAACCAGACCATCGGCCTGCTCTTTGGTCAGGGCGGCCAGATGCACCTGAATATAGCTTAACCGTTCGCTGGCGGTTGTATCCTTGTCGGCAAGGGTCCATCCCTGTTCGGTTCTGGTGAGAATGGGGTGAACAGCGAGGTGAATCTCACGAAACTGGCTGGTGACTTCGCCCATGACGGAATCATAGAGGAAGGGCTTGTTGTTATCGACAATCGACAACAGGCTGACGGGTGAACCGCCAATAACAATATCGTCAGTGGTTTCGATTGTGACTTTGGCCGTTGTGCCATCAAAGCTCTGCACGTCGTCATGGGCGCGCCTTGCGCTGTACGCCAGCATGGCTGGTTCATAGTTTTGCAGATCGTCGTCGCTGGCACGACCAAACAAAACCACCGGGTCAATTGCAGCCATGGACTGCCCGTTTAGCTCTGATCGGGCCAAATCGAAAAGCTGTTCCCGTTTCACCCGTTTCCCTGTAACCACGATATCCTCCCGTGATGGATTTTATGTCATTTCGGCACTAGTCTGCCTGAGCAATAATTTCGGAACCTTATACAACAACATTACGATGGGCTGAATTTGTCAATTTTGCCGAAATCACCACCATGTTTGGCATATTTTTCAAAAAAATCGCCGATTTTTTTGAGAATTCCCGATAAAAATTGACAGGATGGCGAAAAAACATCGAAATGAGCCGTAATCTCGTGCCGGACGCATTCGCTTGAATCATGCTTTTGTGCACGCGCCTTTTATTTATGCGTCGATTTTTCCAAATCCGGTCATCGGCCCGTCTGGATCGACGCACAGGTCAGGAATGTCCTTCATGTCAGAACACACGGCAAATGCCGTCATTGCCATTTCCAGTCACGTCATACGTGGCTCTGTTGGAAATCGCGCCATCGTTTTTGCGCTGGAAAGCCTCGGCTTTCCTGTCTGGTCCATGCCGACCGTGGTTTTGCCCTGGCATCCGGGGCACGGACCGGCAACGCGAATGACGTTTGCTGACGATGTGTTCAACAAGGCCATTGATGATCTGATCCGCGCCCCATGGCTGGGGGAGGTCAAGGCGGTTATCACCGGCTATTTTGGCAGTCCTGCCCAGCCCTTGGCGGTTGCACGGCTGATTGCCGCCCTCAAGATTCGTAATCCTGATCTGGTCTATCTGTGCGACCCGGTGATTGGTGATCTCAAAGGACTGTATGTGCCGGAAGAAACGGCATCCGCTATCCGTGATCATCTCATTCCGCTTGCCGATGTGGCCACACCCAATCGGTATGAACTGGCATGGATGGCGGGCGCGCCGCTGGAGACAAATTCCGCGATTATTGATGCGGCCCTGTCGCTTGGTCCGGCCTGCATGGCTGTGACGTCTGCGGTGCCGATGATGGCGGGCAGCATCGGCAATCTGCTTTTGTCCAATCGAAATGCCCTTCTGGCCGAGCACCGCGCCATGGACGGCGCGCCGAACGGGCTGGGTGATCTGTTTTCGGCTTTGCTGCTGGCGCGATTTTTGGAAAAATACGATGAGGAAAAGGCGCTGCAACTGGCAACGGCCAGCGTCTACGAAATCCTTGCCCGCTCGATGAAGCGCCAGAGCGATGAACTGACGCTGGAGCAGGATCAGGCGAGCCTGAAAACCCCGATGGCGCTGGTGCAGACACGTCGGCTGCTGCATCCGGCCAGCAGGCCCGGACGCCTGTAATCTCCAAAACTTCAAATTGTAGATTTTTATCTTGTCAATTATGGTGCAGCGCGGTAATCAAACGATATGACCCAGTTTCCTTCTTTGCTTTTGTCCGGCTATCGTAGCTTTATGAGTGGCCGTTATGTTGATGAGCGGGAGCGCTATCGCGCTTTGGCAGAGCAAGGGCAGAACCCGACAACCATGGTTGTCGCCTGTTGTGACTCACGCTCGGCACCCGAAACCATTTTTGATTGTGGTCCGGGTGAATTGTTCGTGGTGCGAAACGTGGCCAATATGGTGCCGCCTTACGAGCCGGATGGCCAATATCACTCCACCTCGGCAGCGCTGGAATTCGCGGTTCAATCTCTGAAGGTGAAAAATATTATCGTCATGGGCCACGGCCGCTGTGGTGGTATACGGGCAGCGCTTGACCCGAATGCAGAGCCACTGGCCCCCGGCGATTTCATCGGCAAATGGATGAACCTCGTCAAGCCCGCTGCCGAGCAGCTGCAAAATGCATCCGTTATGACCGATGCGGAACGCCAAACGGCAATGGAGCGGATTTCCATCCGCAATTCCATCGAAAATCTACGCACATTTCCTTACATTCGCGCTTTGGAAGAGGCTGGAGACATCGCCATTCACGGTGCCTGGTTTGATATTTCCAATGGCGAATTGTGGGTGATGGATTCCGAGACCCGCGACTTCAAGCGGCTTGACCCCTGACAAACTCTATGAAAAAGGCCGGTTTTCGAAACCGGCCTTTTTTATGCAGCCTTTACGGCTGATCAATCTGCTTGCCGATATAGGCAATGGCCTGCTGGTAAACCGTGGCGGCGTTCCAGCCGCCAATGGCGGCAAAGTTTGGCTCACCCGGCTGATAGCCTGCGCCCGGTTGCCAACCATGACCCTTCAGGAAATTCGCAGTCGAGGCCAGAGCATCGGCACGAGAGCCCACCAGATCGATATGGCGGTCGCCATCGCCATCAACGCCATATAGCAACACATTCTTGGGCAAAAACTGCGTCTGGCCCACTTCGCCATGGGCAGCACCGCGCGATGTGTTGCTCAGAGTGCCATCGGCCACCAGCTTGAGGGCTGCATAGAGCTGATCTGTGAAATATTCGGTGCGGCGGCAGTCGAAGGCAAGCGTTGAGACCGCAGACAGCGTTGGCTCATTGCCCATGTAGCTGCCAAAGCCGGTTTCCATGCCCCAGATGGCAATCAGCGGGCCAGCCGGTACGCCGTAGCGGCGCTCAATGGAGGAGAAAAGTTCCGAATTGGCGCGTTTCATCGACTTGCCACGGCTGATGATGGCGGCACCACCGCGCTTTTTCATGAAGTCGTCAAACGAAAGCTTGAAGCTCTTCTGGCCGCGGTCGGCGCGAATGGTGGGCGTGTTGTAGCGCACACCCGTGAAGGCCCTGTCCAGAACCGATCGGCTGATGCCCTGTCCTTGCGCCTGCACCTTGAAGTCAGTGACCCACTGCTCAAACCCGGCAGCGGTGTTGCTGCATGTGGGCGCTGCGGCAGCCATGCCGGTGGCTGTGGTCAGAGATGTTGCGGCTATAAAAGTCAGGGCAAAAAACCGCGTAAGTCGCATGGGTACCTCGTTCAGGGATGGCTAAAAAGGATGGGGGAGCGCATGGCGACAATGCCAGCCACATGGGTCTTTGTCACGTATCTGTGAGAATATCTTCAATCATGCACGAAGACGTGAACAGTCTTGATCAGTCAAAACGACCGGAAGTGTGAGCTTCCGGTCGCAGAACATCGTGTGATGATCAGGCTGCGTTGGCCTTTGGCGTAATCAGCCCGCGATTGACCAACAATTCGGCGATCTGAATGGCATTGAGGGCTGCACCCTTGCGCAGATTGTCGGAGACAACCCACATATTCAGGCCATTTTCAACCGTTGCATCTTCGCGGATACGCGAGATGTAGGTGGCATCTTCGCCAGCGCATTCAATCGGGGTGATGTAGCCGCCGTCTTCATGCTTGTCGACAACCAGGCAACCGGGCGCTTCGCGCAGGATTTCCCGCGCCTGATCAGCCGAGATTTCCTTCTCGAACTCGATATTGACGGATTCGGAATGGCCGATGAACACAGGCACGCGCACAGCGGTGCAGGTAACCCGGATCTTCGGGTCCAGCATCTTCTTGGTTTCTGCCAGAACCTTCCACTCTTCCTTGGTATAGCCATCTTCCATGAAGCTATCGATATGGGGAATCACGTTGAAGGCGATGCGCTTGGTGAACTTCTTGTTCTGGACCGGATCAGCCACAAATACGGCGCGGGTCTGGGTGAACAGCTCATCCATGCCTTCCTTGCCAGCGCCGGAGACGGACTGGTAGGTAGAGACAACCAGACGCTTGATGGTGGCAAAGTCATGCAATGGCTTCAGGGCCACGACCAGCTGGGCTGTCGAGCAATTCGGATTGGCAATGATATTGCGCTTTTTGAACGTGGCGATGGCGTCTGGATTGACTTCCGGCACGATCAGCGGCACGTCCGAATCGTAGCGCCAGGCAGACGAGTTATCGATGACGACGCAACCTTGCGCGCCAATCTTCGGCGACCACTTTTGCGACACGGTGCCGCCCGCCGACATCAGGCAAATATCCGTATCGGAAAAATCGTAGTTTTCCAGATTCTGAACCTTCAGAACCTTGTCACCATAGGACACTTCCGTGCCTTGCGAGCGCGCCGAGGCCAAAGCCACAACTTCGCTGACGGGAAAACCGCGTTCAACCAGAATATTCAGCATTTCCCGGCCAACATTGCCGGTGGCACCTGCGACTGCAACTTTGAAACCCATAATTTTGCTCTCTTTCTGTCTCTCCTCGGTTGGGTGAGGGGGAAGGCGCACAACACATGCGCCCTTCCTTGTCCCCGGCCGTGCCGGGGAGAGAGCGGGGGCCAGAGACGTCAGACGGTTTTGGTCGTCGTTTTGGCCTTGGTTTTGGAAGGAATGAAAAATGCCATCAGCACACCGGCATTTTCTACCAGTGCGTTTGGTGCAGCAATGTCAAAGCTGGACTCAAGCATTCCACATTTCCTCTATGTCCCCTTGCCTTTAGCGTTTTTTGAGCAGCTGTCAAGAAAATCGCGCAGATTTTGCCGCTGGAATGTTCTGTAAAATGGGCGGTGAACACAAGGTGCGCCGAATGCATATTAGACCAAAGTCATGCGTCGAAAGCATATCTCTCGATTTTTGTTAATTTCTGTCATTTTGTAGGGAATTCGAATCCGCAACAAACCCTGGAGGAGGGGTGCGGCATCGGAGAGCTTGTTTTGGAGGAACAGCAATGGCAAATGTCGCAGTGTCCCGTGGCACGCCACGCAACATGACGCGCGAGGAGCGAAAGGTTATTTTTGCCTCGTCGCTCGGCACGGTTTTTGAGTGGTATGATTTTTATCTTTATGGTTCGCTGGCCATCTACATCGGGGCCACGTTCTTTTCACAATATCCGGAAACCACGCGCAATATCTTCACGCTGCTGGCATTTGCCGCAGGCTTCCTTGTGCGCCCGTTTGGTGCGCTGGTGTTTGGCCGACTGGGCGATCTGGTCGGGCGCAAATATACCTTTCTGGTGACGATTGTGATCATGGGGGCCTCGACCTTTCTGGTGGGTGTGTTGCCCGGATCAGCCACGATCGGCATTGCCGCACCGATCATTCTGATCGTGCTGCGTATGCTTCAGGGCCTGGCTCTGGGCGGTGAATATGGCGGTGCTGCGACCTATGTGGCGGAACATGCTCCCCATGGCCGCCGTGGCTTCTACACGTCCTGGATTCAAACCACTGCGACGCTGGGTCTGTTTCTATCCCTGCTGATCATTCTGGGCATCCAGACGGTGCTGGGCAAGGAAGCCTTTACGGCCTGGGGCTGGCGGGTTCCTTTCCTGCTGTCATCCATTCTGCTGGGTGTGTCAGTGTGGATTCGGATGCAGATGAACGAATCCCCCGCCTTCCAGAAAATGAAGGAGGAGGGGACACGATCCAAGGCACCGCTGTCTGAAGCCTTCGGGCAGTGGAAAAACGCCAAACTTGCCCTGATTGCCCTGTTTGGCGCCGTCGCCGGTCAGGCCGTCGTCTGGTATGCTGGTCAGTTCTATGCGCTGTTTTTCCTACAGAACGTTCTGAAAGTTGATCCTCAGGCCGCCAATATCATGGTTGCCATTTCCTTGGCGATTGGCACCCTGTTTTTTGTGGTCTTCGGCTGGCTGTCTGACAAGATTGGCCGCAAGCCCATCATCATGGCCGGGCTGTTGCTGGCCATGGTGACGTATTTCCCCTTGTTCAAGGCAATGACATGGGCAGGCAATCCGGCATTGGCGCAGGCGCAGGATACGATCAAGGCCGTTGTGACTGCTGATCCGAAGGATTGTAATTTCCAGTTCAACCCAACGGGGACAGCGAAATTTACCACATCCTGCGATATTGCCACCGCGCTTTTGACCAAAAACTCGGTGCCGTACGAAGTGGTTGCAGGGCCGGCTGGCTCGACCGCAAGCGTCAAGCTGGGCAATAGCCAGATTGAAAGCTACGACGCCATCAAGGCTGGCGCTGATGCCAAGGCGCTTGATGCCGCTTTGCAGAAAAAGATCAATGTTGCCCTGCACGACAATGGTTACCCGCTGGTCCGCAGTGCGGTTCAGGTTCCAGATAGCAAGCTTGACGCTTTTGTTGCAGCCAATCCGGAACTGGGATTGACGGCAGACAGCATTCGCGCTGGCGCAAAGACCATGGTGCCGACGACGAAACTGGTCACGGATAAACTGTTGACCTCTGATGAGGCCGCAAAAGCGGCTGCGGCGGACATGGCTGTCTACACCGTTGCCAATGGCGGTGCGTTCAGAATGGTCGCAGATCCGGCCCAGGTAAACTGGGTTTCCCTGATCGTTATCCTGACCGTGCTGGTGGTTTATGTGACGATGGTTTACGGCCCGATTGCCGCAATGCTGGTGGAAATGTTCCCCACCCGTATTCGCTACAGCGCCATGTCCTTGCCCTATCATATCGGCAATGGCTGGTTTGGCGGCCTGCTACCGGCCACTGCATTTGCCATGAGTGCCGCCAAGGGCGACATTTACTATGGTCTTTGGTATCCCATCATCATCGCTGGCATGTCCTTTGTCATCGGCATGATCTTCCTGAAGGAAACCAAGGACAATGACATTGATGGCTAGAGTCTGTCAGGGAAAAGTGGAATCCGGTTTTCCCTGAAGGATCAATGCCTCGGAAGAATTGAGGGGCTGTCTGGTTCATCGTAACCCGACAGCCCCCCATGCACGAAAGCATGACAGTGCCGTGGGCCATATATGGCGCACGGCACTGTTGCTTTATAAGCGTTGCATTATCTTGTCTTGAAGCGGCTTTTGGTTGCAGAAATTAAAGCCGCATCAGGGTAGCAGCGGAAAATAAAGCAACTGAAACGTGATTTTATCGATGGAAATGCCCTCAACCGATGGGATTTATCAACGATTGCGGCCTTGGGGCTAGACTCACCCTTCGCGTGAGCCTAGTCAACCCTTATATCCTGATCGGGTTGGAGTGACGCACATGCTGCGCGACACGCGCTTCGGTCTGGCAACATCAAAATAATAAGGACAAGACATGATCGAACTCACTCCAACACAGGTCCGTGGGCTGAAGCTTGCCAAGGACGGCGATGTGTTTCCGCAGGCTGCCAAAAAGTGGACCCATCTCAATGCCGAGATCACCTATTCCAAAAGCGACCGCTTCAAGGAGCGTCCGCAGAAAATCAAATTTCTGACCACCACCACGCTGAATGAGCTGGTGGGCCTTGGCCTGCTGGAGCGCAACAATGTTGAAGCTGAAGCCGAGCAGGATCCGCATAAGATCACCATGGCCGGCAAAATGTGGCTGTTGCAGAACAAGTAAGCTTTGGCTTTTTCGTTGATCCCGGTTTGTCGCCAGCGCTCCTCTTTGCTGGATATGGCGACAGACGTAACCTTGCCCCTTCGCATAGGCGCGATCCCATGCCATAAGAGCGCCCGAAACGCTCTTGCATTTGTCTTCGCATGTCCCGTTTCCGAAACTGCCTATGCTTTCGGAAGACATGCTTTACGTCCGGGCCGAATTTGACATGATCCGCATTGAAAATATCTCCAAGCAGAACAGCCATCGGCTTCTGTTCATCGAAGCTTCTGCCGCGCTGAACAAGGGCGAGAAAATCGGTCTGGTCGGTCCGAATGGGGCCGGAAAAACCACGCTCTTTCGGATGATCACCGGGGCTGAGCAGCCCGATGAAGGCCAGGTGGCTACCGAAAAGGGCGTCTCCATCGGCTATTTCGATCAGGATGTCGGCGAAATGGCTGGACGCTCTGCCGTGGCCGAAGTCATGGAGGGTGCAGGCCCCGTCAGCACCGTGGCAGCTGAACTGCGCGAGCTGGAAGCGGCCATGTCTGATCCCGACCGCATGGACGAGATGGATGCCATCATTGAGCGCTACGGGGAAGTGCAGGCCCGCTATGAAGAGCTGGATGGCTATGCGCTGGAAGGCCGCGCCCGTGAAGTGTTGGCGGGCCTCAGCTTTTCGCAAGAGATGATGGATGGCGATGTCGGCAAGCTATCGGGTGGCTGGAAAATGCGCGTGGCGCTGGCCCGCATTCTCTTGATGCGACCTGACGTGATGCTGCTTGACGAACCAAGCAACCATCTGGATCTCGAAAGCCTGATCTGGCTGGAAGATTTTTTGAAGAATTATGATGGTGCCTTGCTGATGACCTCCCATGACCGGGAATTCATGAACCGCATTGTCACCAAGATCATTGAAATCGATAGCGGCTCGCTGAACAGCTATTCTGGCGATTATGCCTTTTATGAAGGCCAACGCGCCCTGAATGAAAAGCACCAGCAATCGCAGTTTGAGCGTCAGCAGGCCATGCTGGCCAAGGAAATCAAGTTCATTGAGCGGTTTAAAGCGAGAGCGTCCCATGCGGCGCAGGTACAAAGCCGGGTAAAGAAGCTGGACAAGATCGATCGGGTCGAGCCGCCGCGCCGTCGTCAGACGGTGGCTTTTGATTTTCTCCCCGCCCCTCGTTCCGGCGATGATGTGATCAACATCAAGAATGTCCATAAGTCTTACGGCAGCCGGGTGATCTACGAAGGGCTTGATTTCATGGTCAAGCGCCGCGAGCGCTGGTGCATCATGGGCATCAATGGGGCGGGTAAATCCACCCTTCTGAAACTGGTGGCAGGCAGCACTCAGCCCGATCAGGGCAGCGTTGCGATTGGGGCCAGCGTCAAGATGGGCTATTTCGCCCAGCACGCCATGGACGTGCTGGATGGTGACAGCACCGTGCTGCAATGGCTGGAAGAGAGCTTTCCAAAGGCGGGCCAAGCTCCGCTTCGCGCCTTGGCAGGTTGTTTTGGCTTTTCCGGTGATGATGTCGAAAAGCGCTGCCGCGTGCTCTCAGGCGGTGAAAAGGCGCGTCTGGTGATGGCTGCCATGCTGTTTGACCCACCAAATCTTCTGGTGCTGGACGAGCCCACCAACCACCTTGATCTCGATACCAAGGAAATGCTGATCAAGGCGCTCTCGGCCTATGAAGGTACCATGCTGTTTGTCAGCCATGATCGCCATTTCCTGGGCGCGCTGTCCAATCGCGTGCTGGAACTGACGCCGGAAGGTGTGCATCAATATGGTGGTGGCTATCTCGAATATGTCGAGCGTACCGGACAGGAAGCGCCGGGCCTGCATAGCTGATGATACTATCACTTATTGGTTCATTTTTTAGAGCATCGGACCGATTCCGATCACAGTACACGACGCAAACGTTTTTTCGGCTACGCCACCCCCTCATCCGGCTACCGCCACCTTCTCCCCGCTGGGGAGAAGAGACCAGGCTGACAGCACTGAATTTGAAATTAATGCCGCAAGAACAAAACGCTACCTCATGCCTCTTCTCCCCAGCGGGGAGAAGATCCCGGCAGGGAGATGAGGGGGCAAGCGGCAGATCAAAACGTTTGCGTCGTGTACTGTGGATTCCGATTTATGGCACGCTACAGCATGTCGCGTTTTATTGTCCTCAATAAAACGATAACGTCCATGCGAAAAAGAAAGAGCTAAAGCCATATTCGGCGCGCTGTATAGGCGCAAAAAAACCCGGCACTGCCGGGTTTTTTTGTCTCCTCTCTCTGGAACGCTTATGCAGCTTCTTCCTGAGCATCTTCTTCTTCTATGGTCTTGCCGCGCTTTGGTCCTTTGGCAAGGTTGACTTCCACCAGACGAACAGCCTCGGTTTCCGACATTTTATTGACGGCGGCGATTTCACGCGCCATGCGGTCGAGGGCGGCTTCATAAAGCTGACGCTCGGAGTAAGACTGTTCCGGTTGATGCTCTGCACGGTAAAGGTCACGCACGACCTCTGCGATCGAAATCAGGTCACCGGAATTGATTTTTGCATCATATTCCTGAGCGCGGCGCGACCACATGGTGCGCTTGACGCGGGCTTTGCCTTGAACGACTTTCAGTGCACGCTCGACGAAATCTGTCTCGGAAAGCTTTCGCATTCCGATGGTGACAGCCTTGGTGACCGGCACTTTCAAACGCATTTTGTCTTTGTCAAAATCGATTACAAAAAGCTCGAGCTTCATACCTGCGACTTCTTGCTCTTCGATCGCGGTGATCGTGCCGACACCATGAGCCGGATAAACGATTGCCTCACCGGTCTTGAAGCCCTGACGCGTTGAAGATTTTTTCTGCTGGGTCGTCATTCGCTTTAAAAACTCCCTGTTACTGTATCGGCATGAGCCGACACCGGACTGAATAGTCCGGATAAGACGGGGGAACCGTCGGGTGACTCCGTGCTGTTCCAACCAAAACAAGACAAAAACCAGTGTATCAGCGACCTAACCGGCGAGGTTGAATTGTCACAGATGAAAGTTTAACGGATTTTTTGGCTTTCGTGGTAGGTTTGGGCACAAAAATGCCCTAACGATGGATCAGTTCTAAAGTTGTAGCATAAAAATGTGAGGAAATCAATGTTTTGCTACCTGATCATGACTTGACGGGCGCTGTGCCGGATTGGTAGCAGATTCGCGCCGATGATGTGCTGGCCGACATCTGGGTGATTCGATTTTTCTAAATTAAATTGTTGAATATAATAGACTATTTTTCGAAATACGGCTTGCGTTCACGCAAAACAACAGTTTTTTACATGCAGGTGATTGGAGCAAAATTGCTTTTCACTGTGGAAAAATGCATGGCTGCTACCACAAAATCTTCATCCTGCCGCTTTTTCCAAAACACAATGTTGCGAACGGTTTTCTGATGCCTGTTCTATCTTGCGTTTTATCAAATCTGTGTTTCTGTTCTCGCATCGGACCGAAAACCGGCTCCTACTTTTCGGTCCGATTCTGCATTCGGTCAGTCTCCGGTGCCAGGCTTTTCCGAGAAGTAAAGTTCATACTTGCCTTCAACGCCGTCCATTTCCTTGGCTTCCGGCATCGCATCACGCTTGGTCGTGATATTAGGCCAGAGCTGGGCATAGTCGGCATTGATCTTCAGCCATTTATCCAGGCCCGGCTCGGTGTCTGGTTTGATGGCTTCTGCGGGACATTCCGGTTCGCACACGCCGCAATCAATGCATTCATCCGGGTTGATGACCAGAAAGTTCTCACCTTCATAAAAGCAGTCAACCGGGCACACTTCCACGCAGTCTGTATATTTGCAGCGTACGCAGTTGTCGGTCACGATATACGTCATGCGGTACTCCAGAGGTCTCTAGAATGGGCCTTGTGTTGCCGGAAATGATCTTTTGAAGAAAACACTGTGCGATAAGGACACCGCACAGATTTTCCACAGGGCAGTGAGCTAATGCTTTCTGCGCGTGTTAGCAAGAATAAATCATCCCCAAGCGTGTCCCGGCAGGGTAGATTTTCCTAAAGCCATTGCCTTGAGTTGGTGAGAGGCGGCAATTGACCCTAATCATCACTGTCCATCAGCCGATCCAGCAGTCGTCGGTCCCGTTTTGTTGGACGTCCGCTGCCTTGCTCACGCTGGCCACTGGCGGAATTGAGGAGTTTATCATGGGGAACTGGCGGCGGTGACACATCACTATAGAGAAGTCGTGCTTCTTCATAAGGGCCACGGCGCTCCCCAGAGCCTTGCACGATCAGGATAACATGTCTGTCGTTGTGCCTGATCTCAACCTGATCACCGGGGCGCACCAAGGCGCTGGGCTGCCTGATTTTCTGACCGTTGATCGAGACATGGCCAGAGGAAATCTGCGTTTGCGCAAGCGTGCGTGATTTGCTCATACGGGTAAAAAACAGCCACTTATCGATCCGCTGAGGCGCTCCGGTCTGTGGCTGTTTCTCATTCATGGCTTACTTCTTCATTTGCTCCTTAAGAGCGGCCAGCTTGGCGAAGGGCGAATCCGGGTCAATCGGCTTTTCCTTGCGCGGTGGCTTGGCTTCAAACCGCTGCGGCTGGGCAGGTTTTGTATCGCGGTCCTTGCGGGGCGCACGATCATTGCGATCGCCACGGGGGGCCTGCTTGTCGCGCTGGCCGTCCCGGTCACGCGGCTTGCCGGAATGTCCGCCATCCCGACGCTTTTCCTCACGTGGGGCATCGCTGCGGCCTTCAGTCTTCTGCTCGGTGCGGGCAGCGTGATTGGCTCCGCCGTTGCGTCGCTCCGTCTGCTGGCGCACTGGACGCTGATTGTCATTGCGCCCGCCCGGACGCCACAACAGCACAGGCTTTGGTTCTGCTGGCGCTTCGGGCGTCGCCAGAAGGTCAGCGGCAGGGGCCGTTGCAGCGCCTGCTTCAGCATTGTCCTGATGGCTTACGGCCTGCTCAGTGGATGTCTCGCCTGCGCTCTGCGCGTCACTGTCTGTCGCTTCTGTCGTGCTTTCAGCGGCATCAGGCGTTTTTTCGCCGCCCTGAGAGGCAAGGAACGCGGCAGCCTCTTCCGGCTTTACCGAATCAGCGCGATAGCCAAGGCCCTTGAGGATCTCTTCCATATCGTCGGGTGTTGCGCCGAGAATGGAGAGCATGGCGGTCGTGGTGGTAAAACGTCGGCCATCATACGCGCCGTCTGGACGCACGCCTGCTGCGCCCGGCTTCCATTGCAGAAGTGGACGGATCAGGTCTGCCAGACGCTCGAGAATGTCGATGCGCACGGCGCGCTTGCCGAGAAAGCGAAAGCCCGCCAGCTTGTAGAAATTACGTTCAAAGCCGGGATCGGTCACAACCGATGTGCGGCCAGCAGCCAGAACCGGAATAAGCTCGCCATAGCCTGGCTTGTCCAGGCCATCATTTTTCAAGGCCCACAGCAGGGTGATCAATTCGGCAGGGGCCGGCTTGAGCAAGGTTGGCATGAAAATGTGGTAGGCACCAAAACGCACGCCATAGCGCCGCATGGAGGCGCGCGCGTCCTGATCCAGCGATTTGACCTCTTCGGTTACGTCACGGCGGAAGAGAATGCCGAGGCTTTCGACCAGCTGAAAGGCCAGTCCCTTGGAAAGGCCCTGCAAATCTTCAGCGCGGGACAGATCATCCAGCGGCTTCAAAATGGTCGAGATATGGTGATTGACGAAGCGCTCGATGCGCGCAACCACGTGATCACGGGCATTGCCGGTCAATTGTTCGTCAGCCAGCAGGATAACCCGCGGATGCATGACGTGATCCGATCCGACCAGGCGGGCAACGGGATCACCGAGCCAGCGCACAAGACCATCGGAACTGAGGGCAATATCATTATTGCCTGATGCGTGCAGCCTTGCTGCCCGCGCCTCAAATTCCAGGCCAAGGGCCTTTTGGGCGGCAGTTTGCACTGCCTTTGCATCCGGCCCTTCCGTTCCAGAAATCGGCGTAAACCGGAATCCGGAGAGTTGGCCCACGTGATGTCCCTCTACGAACACATCACCGTTTACACTGATTTCTGCTTCCAGCATCGCATTCTCTCTCAACCGCTTCATGAGCACAGATGTCCTGCGATCAACAAAGCGTTTCGTCAACCTCTCATGTAACGCGTCAGACAATCGATCTTCGATTTCCCGCGTCTTTTCTTGCCAGTGTGTCGGATCGGCAAGCCAACCTGGCCTGTTTGACACATAAGTCCAAGTTCGTATCTGCGCAATCCGCGCAGAAAGAGTATCTATTTCACCATCGGTCCGATCGGACCTGCGCACCTGTTCGGCCATGAAATTCTCATTCACAGTACCGTGTCGCGCGAGATCAGAATAGAGGGTGAGGATAAGATCAGCATGTTGTGCCGGGGTTATTCGCCGATAATCGGGCAAAGCACAGGCATCCCACAGCAGAGAGACCCGTTCAGGTGTGCTGGCAAGATCCTGAACCTCAGGATAGCGGGCCAGATGTTCCAGCGCCTGTTGATCAATCGCAGGCAGTGCCCGCACCAGTCCCGGCACACGCGGCGGTGCATCCAGACTGCGTTGCAGATTGGCAATGGATGAAAAGTCAAAATGCGGCGTGCGCCATTGCAGCACCTTGACCGGATCAAAGTCGTGGGCCTGAAGTCGCTCCACCAGTTCTGGTTCGAACGGATCAACCCGCCCGGTGACGCCAAAAGTGCCATCTTTCAGATGTCGCCCGGCGCGCCCGGCAATCTGGCCAAGCTCGCCCGCATTGAGATTGCGAAACTGGTAGCCATCGAATTTGCGATCCTGGGCAAAGGCCACGTGATCAACATCGAGGTTGAGGCCCATGCCGATGGCATCGGTGGCCACCAGATATTCGACATCGCCGGATTGATAGAGGCTCACCTGCGCATTGCGCGTGCGCGGGCTGAGGGCCCCAAGCACCACGGCAGCACCACCGCGCTGGCGGCGAATCAATTCGGCAATCGAGTAAACTTCATCGGCCGAAAAGGCGACAATGGCCGTGCGCTGGGGCAGGCGGGTGATTTTTTTCTGGCCTGCATAAAACAGTTGCGACAGGCGAGGGCGCTCGACCACGGTGATGCCGGGCAGCAATTGTTGCAAAATCGGCTTCATGGTGGCGGAGCCAAGCAGCAGAGTTTCTTCCCGACCGCGCAGATTCAACAGCCGGTCGGTGAAGATATGGCCGCGCTCCAGATCACCCGCCAATTGAATTTCATCAATGGCGACAAAGGCAACCTTGGTTTCACGGGGCAGGGCCTCAACCGTGCAAACCGAATATTTGGCTTTTGGTGGTGTGATTTTCTCTTCGCCGGTGATCAGCGATACATTGCTGGCACCCACCCGCTCGACCAGTCGGGTATAAACTTCTCGTGCCAGCAGCCGCAAGGGCAGGCCAATCATCCCCGATCCATGGGCAATCATGCGCTCAATGGCATAATGGGTCTTGCCCGTATTGGTCGGCCCCAGCACAGCAATGACGCTGCGACCGCTCAGAATCATGGGTTGCGAAGTCAAATACACGCTCCGGACTGCACTTTAAGGAGATGGCAGCTGGAAGGCTACCTTCATCCGCTGCAACACATGGCGATGAGACGCGCGAAACGCAAGGAAAGAATTGTAAGCGGGCCGTTTTTCCTGCGTTCTGCCGTCATAAATGGGCTTGCTACCCCTAATTGTGCGCCATCTTCATCCGATTCCCATTGCGGGAACAGCTTGCGAACAAATCAGAGACGAATCACTGACTCTGATAGATTCAGGCTTTGTTCACGGCTTGATGTTGTGTCGGGAAGGCGTGAGCTGCACGAGATGCTGAATCGGTGTTGCAACCTTTTGATGGGGGATGGGCGCACGCCGTTCAAGCATTCAATTCGGCACGAGATGCGCTTTCAATAGTCACAATCCTGCGCATGTAATGGAACAAATGAGCCTCCAGCCCGTTATGACAGCGAATAAATGAAAAAGTATCAAGTAAAGGGTCTCCACCATGTTGGGCACTATTCTCGTTGTCATTCTTATACTGATGCTTTTGGGTGCGCTTCCAACGTGGGGTCACAGTCGGAATTGGGGATATGGCCCGTCCGGTGGTCTGGGACTTGTTGTCGCCATTATTATTATTTTGCTGCTCATGGGCCGGATTTAGAGCGTCGTGCGTTTAATATGACGTCATTTGTCTGGCAAAGTCTAAAAACGAAGTTGGGAGAAAGGGAAATCAAATGAAGAAATCAATCATTTCCATGGCAATCATCTTACCGCTCATTGCCTCTTGTACGGCGACAGAGAGAGGTGCCTCCATCGGTGCGGGTACCGGTGCCGTGATTGGCGGCATTGCCACCAATTCATGGGGTGGCGCAGCGGTTGGCGCAGTCGGCGGCGGTGTGGTTGGTGCGCTTATTGGCAAATCATCAGAGCGTCGCGGCCATTGCATTTACCGCGATCGTTATGGTCATCGCTACGAAGCGCGTTGCCGTTAATCAAAAGTGGCCGCCATTGTCGGCGGCCTCAAACAGCTGATAAGCCCGTCGATTTTTCGGCGGGTTTTGCTTTTGGTGGCTACAGAGATTTTACAGGATGATTTGAAATCATAAACCACAATTGATTTCGAAGGAAAATTGGAGCGGGTGAAGCGATTCGAACGCTCGACCCCAACCTTGGCAAGGTTGTGCTCTACCCCTGAGCTACACCCGCTCATTATCCACCGGTCCGGGGTAGTTCGCTGAACCGTGGGTCGCTGCTTGGCGGCGACGGCTGCTATATGGCGCAACTGTTCTCGGAATGCAATAGAAAAATGACAGGATTGCGCTGCATATTTTTAATTTTGCAGAATCAAACGTTCAGGTGCAGTGAAATCCACAAATGTGGACGTAAATTGCAGATCTTCTAATTTTAAAGGAAAATTGGAGCGGGTGAAGCGATTCGAACGCTCGACCCCAACCTTGGCAAGGTTGTGCTCTACCCCTGAGCTACACCCGCTCATTATCCACCGGTCCGGGGTAGTTCGCTGAACCGTGGGTCGCTGCTTGGCGGCGACGGCTGCTATATCGCGCAAACCCTTTTGGAATGCAACAGGGAAATGACGCGATTATTGAAATTTTCATCGAGTTTCAAAGAAGCCCTTGTCTTGAAAAGGGAATTTAAGATTATTTTGAATTGCGAGCCTGAAGGATGCGGCGTAAAACGCTCACGCAAAACCGCAGCACTGCGGTCAACCCACTTGTTTATGCAGGATTGTCATGACTGATATTGCCCCGAAAACACCGCAGGATTTGTACCAGTTTTTGGACAGCCTTGGCATTCAGCACAGCACGAAGGCCCATGCTCCGGTGTTTACCGTTGCCGAATCGGTGTCTCTGCGCGATGAAATTCCCGGTGGTCACACCAAGAACCTGTTTGTGAAAGACAAGAAAGACCAGTTCTTTTTGCTGACCGTTGAGGAAAATGCCGCTGTTGATCTGAAAACGGTACACACGATCATTGGGGCGGCCAGCAAAGTCTCTTTCGGCAAGCCCGAAAAACTCATGGACTATCTGGGTGTTGTGCCCGGCTCGGTCACAGTGTTTGGGGCGCTGAATGATGTCGGTCATAACGTGACATTTGTGCTGGATTCAGGCCTGCTGGAAGAAGACATCATCAATTGCCATCCGCTGTCCAATGATGCCACAACCTCGATTGGTCGTGATGATCTTCTTCGCTTTCTGGAGGCAACAGGACACAAGCCCCATGTCTTGCCTGTTGCCTTGAAACGCGCGGACTGACATACGATTTAATCACGAGGCAACCCGTTCAGGGTGATCAGTAAACGGCGGGAGACGGCAATGAGCAATTCAGGAAATCCTTACGGCGGCTCTTACGGTGGCCAGATGACGGCACAGGCGCAATTTGGCGGTGCAGCCCCGGCTCCAAAGGTCTCAGCCGACGGCCTTGTCAAGGACACCACAACCCAGACCTTTGCCAGGGATGTGATTGAGGAATCACGCCGCCAGCCGGTTCTGGTGGATTTCTGGGCACCGTGGTGCGGTCCCTGCCGCCAACTGACGCCGGTGATTGAAAAAGTCATCCATGAAGCGGCTGGCAAGGTCAAACTGGTCAAAATGAATATTGATGACCACCCGGCCATTGCGGGTCAACTTGGCATTCAGTCCATTCCTGCCGTTGTTGCCTTCATCGATGGCCGTCCTGCCGATGGCTTCATGGGGGCTCTGCCCGAAAGCCAGGTGCGGGCCTTTGTTGACAAGCTTGCCGGTCCCGATGCCGGTGCGGATCAGGCAGCCGAGATCGAAGCCGTGCTTGAAGAAGCTAAAGGCCTGTATGATCAGGGTGACTTTGATGGCGCAGCGCAGCTGTTTGCCGCCATCATGCAGGCCGATCCTGACAATGCCAAAGCTGTTGCTGGTATTGCCGATTGCATGTTGGCGCTGAACCAGCATGAGCGCGTGCGCCAGATTGTCGACGGTTTGCCGGAAGAGATGGCCAAGGCCCCGGACATTCAGGCGATTGTGAAAAAACTCGAGCAGATCGAAGAAGCCCGTAAGCTGGGCGACCCGGTGGCGCTGGAACATGTATTGGCACTGAACCCGGATGATCATGAATCCCGTGTGAAACTGGCAAAAATTCGCAATGTCGAGGGCAAACGGGATGAGGCCGCCGACCATTTGTTATTGATCATGAAAAAGGATCGCACCTTTGACGACGATGGCGCACGCCGTCAGCTGGTGGACTTGTTTGATGTCTGGGGACCGAAAGATCCGGCGACCATTCAGGCGCGGCGCAAGCTTTCAGCGATTCTGTTTTCCTGATCGAAAACAGGCGATTTTTGAGATTTCAAGGGCGATTATCATGTCATTGCGATGTCGCGCCCTTGAGATTTTCTCCACTCGCGCCACATTATACAAGTCATAAGGGTGAGATTGTCCTCGATCACCCTCGCAGGAGGTTGGTAATGCACGTTGGCAACGCACGATATTTGACGGCGGCTGATTTACCGGAGACCGTGCCGGTGTTTCCCCTGACGGGCGCTTTGCTTTTGCCGGGTGGTCAGCTGCCGCTGAATATTTTTGAGCCGCGCTATCTGGAAATGTTTGATCATGCCCTGCGCAGCAATCGGCTGATTGGCATGATTCAGCCTGCTTTGAGCGAGCCGCATGAGGTTGCGCCTGGCATTGCCGCACTGGCCCGCGTTGGTTGCATTGGCCGGATCACGTCGTTTGCCGAAACGGGTGACGGGCGCTACATGGTGTCGCTGAGTGGCGTTTGCCGCTTTCGGGTGATGGAAGAGGTCAAAACCACGCATCCTTTTCGCTCGGCGCATATTTCGCCTTTCATTGCCGATCTGACGGCAAAGGACGAGGAAAATACGGTGGACCGCAAACGCCTGCTGGAGGTGTTCCGGGCCTATCTGGATGCCAATAAGCTGGAAGCCGACTGGGACAGCGTGCAGCGCGCCAGCAACCTGACGCTGGTCAATTCGCTATCCATGATGTCACCCTTTGGACCGGCTGAAAAACAGGCATTGCTGGAAGCGCCTGATCTGAAAAATCGCGCTGATACGCTGATCGCCATTACCGAGATCTATCTCGCGCGCGATTACGGCGATGCCGATACAATGTTGCAATAATGCAGCGAGAAGAGGTGCCTATGGATCGTCGCATTGACGGAGTGGATCCGAAAATGTTGGAATTGCTGGTCTGCCCCCTGACAAATGGCCGCCTGACGCTGGACCGAGAACGCAACGAACTTGTGTCTGAAAAGGCAAAACTCGCCTATCCCATCCGCGATGGTATTCCCATCATGCTGGATTCCGAAGCCCGCAAGATTGAGGATTAGGGCGGATCGACATTCAGGCTGGAGCGGGTTGCTACAGCATGTCGCGTTTTATTGTCCTCAATAAAACGATAACGTACATGCGAAAAAGAAAGAGCTAAAGCCTGTCGCAGTGAATCCTATTCACTGCGACAGGCTTTAACGGCAATTTTCTGCGTTTCCGCTGCGCAAACCGATGTGGTCCGTTTCACCTTCAGGAATTTTATCATCCTTTCTATCTGCATCTTGAATTTGAACGCATTTTTCGCCACCTGAGAGCCGCGTGGTCTGGAGCCAATGCAATGCCCGCTGTCGAGGCATTCAATGTCTCTGAAGAACAACCACTGCCATTGATATATGTCTTTTGAGGCTGACGAATTGCCGCCGTGATGCCGGACACCGGCATTGGGTGGTCATTCAGCCCAGCCACTGACCAATTTGGGGAGATCACAGGAAATGTCGACTGCAACCGCAGAAAAACCAGCAGAAGCCCATGTTTTCGAGGCTGATGTCGCCCGCCTTTTGCATATGATGGTCCATTCGGTCTATTCCGATAAGGACGTTTTCTTGCGCGAGCTGGTGTCCAACGCCGCCGATGCCTGCGAAAAGCTGCGCTATGAGGCTATCTCTGCCCCTTCGCTTCTGGCTGGCGATGCGGAAACCCGCATTCTGCTCACTCTGGATGCCGACAACAACCAATTGATCGTCGAAGACAACGGCATTGGCATGAGCCGTGCAGAGCTGATTGAAGCGCTCGGCACCATTGCCCGCTCCGGCACCCGCGCTTTCATGGAGCGTATCGAGGCCAGCAAGGCGGCAGAAGGGGCAGGGGCGCAATTGATCGGCCAGTTTGGTGTCGGTTTCTATTCCTCCTTCATGGTGGCAGAGCGTGTTGATGTCGTATCGCGCAAGGCAGGCGAAGAGGCCGCCTGGCTGTGGTCTTCCGATGGCAAGGGCAGCTATTCAGTGAGCGAACTGGAGCCTGCAAACGCGCCAGCCCGCGGCACGCGCATTACCCTGCATCTGATGGAGGATGCCAAGGATTACACCCGCCGCGCCAAGGTAGAACGCATCGTCAAGCAACAGTCTGGCCATGTGCCGGTGCCGATCATGATTGCCGATAAGGTCGGCGACGAACCAGGCCAGCTCACGGATGGCACCGCCCTTTGGACGAAATCGAAAAGCGATGTTACCAAGGAAGAATACACCGACTTCTACCGGGGCGTATCCGGCCAGTATGACGACCCGGCCCTGACCGTGCATTTTCGCGCCGAAGGCCGCCATGAATATACCACGCTTGCCTTTGTGCCGAGCACCCAACCGTTTGATCTGTTTGATCCCGACCGCAAGGGCCGCATGAAGCTCTACGTCAAGCGCATCTTCATCACCGATGATGCCGAGCTTTTGCCGCGTTACCTGCGGTTTGTCCGCGGTCTGGTTGATACGTCAGACCTGCCGCTGAATGTCTCACGCGAGATGATTCAGGAAAGCCCGATTCTGGCTGCCATTCGCAAGGGTGTGACCAATCGCGTGCTCAGCGCCATTGAAAAACAGGCCAAGGATGATGCGGAAGCCTACACGACCTTCTGGAACAATTTTGGCATTGTGCTGAAAGAAGGTCTCTATGATGACTTTGAGCGCAAGAGCCAATTGCTGGGCCTTGCCCGCTTCCGTACCACCACATCCGGCGAAAACCAGCGCTCGCTGGAAGATTATGTGAAGGATGCCAAGCCAGAGCAGACCGCGATCTATTACCTCACCGGCAGCAGTCTGGAGCAATTGCAGGCATCGCCACAGCTCGAAGGTTTTAAGGCGCGCGGCATTGAAGTGCTGCTGCTGTCTGATCCGGTTGACAGTTTCTGGGTCATGAACGCGCCGGAATTTGAGGGCAAGAGCTTTAAATCCGTCAGCCAGGGGGCGGCTGATCTGGCGCAATTTGCCAAACCAGAGAGCACGGATGCGGAAAAAACGCCAGAAGCCAAGGCTGAAATCGCCGGGTTTGTGGCGCTGGCCAAGGAGCAATTGCGCGAAGACGTCTCTGACGTTGTTGCCTCTGACCGCCTCACAGAGAGCGCCGTCTGCCTTGTGGCGTCCGAGAGCGGCTATGATCGCCAGCTGGAAAAAATCCTCGCGGGTGCCGGTCAGTTGCAGATGGCATCCAGGCCGATTTTGGAAATCAACCCGGATCACGCCCTGATCAAGGCCATTGCGCACGCCGACAACAGCCCCGCACTTCAGCAGGATGCGGTGCACCTGCTCTATGATCAGGCCCGTATTCTGGATGGTGACAAGCCCGCCGATCCGCGTGCCTTTGCAGAGCGCATGGGGCGGTTGTTTGAAAAGGCCCTGAAAGCATAACAGAAAAGGCCCGGTCTGCGAATGCAAACCGGGCCTTTTTTCAATTCAACAAAAGACCTATTCGCCGACATCAGCCGAGTCAGCATTGAGCTGACCGTATTTTTCTTCGCCGAGCTTGGAGAACAGTTCCAGCTGGGTTTCGAGGAAGTCGATATGGCCTTCTTCGTCGATCATCAGCTGTTCGAACAGCTTCATGGAGACATAGTCTCCAGCCTGATAACAGATGTCGCGGGATTCCTTGTAAGCCGTACGGGCTTCGTATTCGCCAGCCAGATCGGCTTCCAGAACTTCCTTCACGGTCTGGCCGATGCGCAGCGGCGCAAGGGTCTGAAGGTTTGGATGACCTTCGAGGAAGATGATGCGCTCAATGATCTTGTCAGCGTGCTGCATTTCTTCGATCGATTCGGCGCGCTCTTTCTTGGCAAGCTTGGTAAAGCCCCAGTCTTCCAACAGGCGGAAATGCAGCCAATACTGGTTGACGGCACCCAGTTCCAGAAACAGTGCCTGGTTCAAACGTTCAATAACTTTTGCATCGCCCTTCATCGGAGGACTCCCTTATACGTGTTTCAATCTCTCATGCTTCCCAAGACCCATGGAGCCTCAAGGAAAAACCTGCATCTTCAAATGCCAACAAAAGGCTCTTTACATCACAGATGACGCGCCACTTTGCATGGCTGGATAAAAGCAGGATTGCTCCATAAAGTCGAGCGCTATTTTTAGAATGATTCCAAAAAGTCAGATTATTTCATGGGCAACAAAAAACCCCGGTGGAAGCCGGGGTCTGTGTAATCACGCCATTTCATACCATTAAAGCGGATCGATTAACCCGATTGCGACGCTCGATAATTTCGGTTTTCTGCTCTTCCTGAAAACGCTTCAAGCGCTCCATAAAATCCACGACCTTCTCATCGTCTGTCTGGCGCGCGGCATGATAGGCCTGCGTGGTAGAAACGATAATATCGACAACATTGGGGAAACAGCCGCAGCAACGGCCGCGTTTTTCCATGGCATGATAAACCTTCACCGGCACAATCAGCTGCCAACAGTCTTCATCCAGAAACGCCGTGATGGTGTCGCGGATTTCTTTCTCAGTGATGTAATTGCAGCTACAGACCAACATTTCGGCATGCCTATCAAACATGACATTTACTATCCTGATTTATGACAAAACAGGATAGCTTTTGTCAAGATAGAAATATGCAGGCTTTAGCTCTTTCTTTTTCGCATGTACGTTATCGTTTTATTGAGGACAATAAAACGCGACATGCTTTAGGTCCGAAAATCGGTTCCCTCTTTTTGGCCGACACTCTAGCTGTGCTTTTTCATTGATTAGCAAGGTTTGTCGGCGTATGAAGCACATTCAATCGTGGTGATTTGGCCGGTCGGCTTGCAGCCACGTTAAATAAGTTGCTAAAGGGCCGAGGTGAGTTCCCCAAACTTTCCGAGGCCGGAGGCGATGGCAAATGCGGCCGGTGTTTTTGTTGAAGCGGTGAGAATCCGTGGTGACAGGAAAGTGGGAACCAATGCCGATCAAGATACCCGATACGTTGCCTGCGTTTGAAACCCTCGTCAACGAGGGCGTGCGCGTCATGACGGAAACGGCGGCGATTCGTCAGGATATTCGCCCGTTGCAGATTGGGCTGCTCAATCTCATGCCCAACAAAATCAAGACAGAAGTGCAGTTTGCCCGCCTGATCGGCGCATCCCCCCTGCAAGTCGAGTTGACGCTGGTGCGCATGGGTGGCCACAAGGCCAAAAACACCTCGCAAGAACACCTTTTGTCGTTCTACAACACCTGGGAAGAGGTGAAACACCGCAAATTTGACGGTTTCATCATCACCGGCGCACCGGTCGAAACCTTGCCCTTTGAAGAGGTCACCTACTGGGATGAATTGTGCGAGATTTTTGAATGGAGCCGAACCAATGTCCATTCCAGCATGAATGTCTGCTGGGGGGCGATGGCTGCGATTTATCACTTCCACAAAGTGCCAAAACACCCTCTGAAGGAAAAAGCCTTTGGTGTGTTTCGCCATCGCAATCTGGCTCCATGCTCGATCTACCTCAACGGATTTTCCGATGATTTTCAGGTGCCGGTCTCGCGCTGGACCGAAGTGCGTCGCGCTGACATCGAGGCCGTGCCGGAGCTGAATATCCTGATGGAATCTGACGAGATGGGTGTTTGTCTTGTGCAGGAAAATGACGGCAACCGGCTCTATATGTTCAACCACGTTGAATATGATTCAACCTCGCTGGCTGAAGAATATTTCCGTGATGTCAATGCAGGAATCCCAATCAAAATCCCGCATGATTACTTTCCGCACAATGATGATACGCTGACACCGCAAAATCGCTGGCGCAGTCACGCGCACCTGCTGTTTGGCAACTGGATCAACGAGATTTACCAGACAACCACCTATGACGTGAACGAGATCGGCAAAAAGGGTTGAGGCCATGACCGCGATTGAGATCAGACCACTTGAAGCCACAGACGCCGTGGAATGGCGGCGGCTGTGGAATGACTATCTGAAATTTTATGAAGCAGAGCTGCCAGAAGAGGTCTATGCGACAACCTTTGCCCGCCTGACCGGCGATGCTGAGGGCGAATATCGCGGCCTGCTGGCGATTGTCGACGGCAGGCCGGTGGGTCTTGCCCATTATCTCTTTCACCGCTCCTGCTGGTATATCGACAATGTCTGCTATCTTCAGGATCTTTATGCTGACCCGGATATGCGCGGAAAAGGCGTTGGCCGGGCGCTGATTGAGGCCGTTTATGCCGCGGCCGCAACAGAAAATTCAGCCAAGGTCTATTGGATGACGCAGGAAAACAATGCGACCGCACGCAAACTTTACGACCGGATTGGCACAAAAACGCCCTTCATCATCTATCAAAAGACCGCTTGATTGCCATGATCCCCAGAGAGCTGACATGAAATTTTGTGCCTCAACGCCTGTTTGATGTCGTCTTTATCATTATGGTATTGGCAGTTTTGAGGACGCGGCATAGCTTGCTTCGCGCAAACTGCCACGCAGAGGACATAGGGATTATATCATGCAGCGAATGAATTTCGGCACCACCGCCAAAGGCGAAACCGTGGAAATGGTGGCGCTCCACGGCGGCGGTTTGCACGCAAAAATTTTGACCTGGGGTGCCGTTATTCAGGATTTGCGGCTTGAGGGACATACAGCCCCTCTGGTGCTGGGTTTCGAGACGTTTGACAATTATGCCTTCCACTCCCCCTATTTTGGCGCAACGCCGGGCCGCTGTGCCAACCGGATTGCAGGCGGACGCTTCACACTGGATGGCAAGGATTATCAGCTGGAATGCAACGAGCGCGGCCTGACCCATATTCACGGCGGCAGCGATGGTATGGGCAAAAGCAACTGGTCGATTGTCGAGCTTGAGAGAGATCGCGTCGTGCTGGAAATTTGCGATGCCGATGGACGGGCAGGTTATCCCGGCAATGTCACCACCCGCGCCACCTATCATCTACAGGATGGTGGCGTTCTCTCGGTTGTCTATGAAAGCACCACAGATGCGCCAACGCCGGTCAATGTCTGCCAGCACTCCTATTTCAATCTTGATGATTCGCCCGATATTATCGATCATGAACTGATGATTGCGTCCGATCATTACCTGCCCGTCAATGACAGACGCATTCCACTGGGAGGGCCGCAACCCGTTGCCGACACCGTCTTCGATTTTCGGCAGATGGGGAGCATTCGCCGTCAGGAAGAGGGCGTGCAGGTGCCTTTTGATCATAATTACTGCCTGTCCCTTGCCCGCGTTGCAAAACGCAGCGTCGCACTGGTGCGCAGCATCAAATCGGGTGTGACAATGGAAGTGCGCACCACCGAGCCGGGCGTGCAGTTCTACTCAGGTGCCTATCTGAATGTGCCCGTCTCCGGCCTTGAGGGACGCCGCTACGGTCCCTTCGCTGGCCTTTGCCTCGAAACCCAGATCTGGCCAGACGCCATCAACCAGTCCGGTTACCCCAATGCCGTGTTGCGCCCAGGCGAAGTGCTACGGCAGGAAACCGATTATGTGTTTTCGAAAGAATAAACACATTGAGAGCGCGTCAGAGAAAAGTGGGAACCGGTTTTCAGACAAATCCGATGCGTGAACAAAAATTTACAGCGCCGTGCGCCATATATGGCGCACGGCGCTGTAACACTTTTAATCTATTGCATAATGTTAAAACAGCGCATCAGCAAAAAGCTGGTCATCGTCTGCGGCATAAGATGTCTGGCTTGCTGCATCCACGGCAAAACCATTGCCAATCGGCAGGAAGCGTGTGTGAATATCGCGTTCCTGCGACATGGTGTAAATTGCATAAATCTGCTGGCTCAGCGGTTGGGCAATGGCAGCAATTGTGTTGACAGGCAGCAATTCACCGCGGGCGCGATCAGCGATCTGCAAGCATTCTGACAGCAAGCCACCCAGTTCACGCTCAAAATCCAGCGTGGTCACGGCGGCACTGATGCGGTTAAACACAATCTGGCCTTCCGCGCCAAAAGCCTCAAGGCCCTTTTCCATATCCGCAGAAACCGTTTGGATTGCCCCCAGGGCATCCGTCAACGGGTCGTGAATATGGCTGATGTCATCGCTATCGTCGCGTGACAGCACGGCTGTTTCTTCTTCCACACCGCGCATGTCTTCAACAATGGCATCCGCAGGTGTTTCGAGCTTGGCGGCAAAGGTGCGCAACTCACCGCTGACGACATTCACCGAGCGCCCGGCATCGCCAAGGCGCGAGCAGCGCAAGTTGGAGTTGAGCGCCATATAGTGAATGTCGGTTTTGATTGAGCGGATGGTTTCAATGCCTGCCAACAGCGCCTGCGCCGATTCTGTCACCGAGCTGACAAAGGAATCCGATTCCTGAGAGCGGTCCTGAACGCGGTTGGACAGGGCACAGGCGTGGGTAATGTCAGCTTCCATCTTGCGCAGCACGCTGTTTTCAGCACTGCCACCAGACTTGTTCAGGTCATCGCGCAAGGACAGAACATGGGCAGCATCGCTGGTGAAGCTCGACAGATTTGCAAAAATCGCGCTGCATTTCATGCGAAAATCGTCGAGCGATTCCTGCAACTGCGCATGGGCAAGATGGGCAACAGCCTGACGAATACCATTGGCAAGAACCGGATCCTGCACCGAGCCTTGCGCCAGAAAATCCTCCAGGCAATGAAACATGCTTTGCACATGTTCAAGACGCTGGCGGGTAATATCGCCGATCTGCAAGGCAGACAGCACTGTGCCGACCTTGGCCTGAATGGTGCGCGTAACCGATTTCACGTCATTGGCAATTCCAGCCATGGCGTGGTGCTGTGCGGCCAATTGATCAGAGCTGCTGTTGAGCGAGCTGACAATTGTTGGAATGGTTTCTCGGAAGTCATTCAGAATACTGTCGGAAAATGCCCGTGCTGTGTCCAGTTGTCCGCGCATATGCGCAAGCTTGCTGGCAAAACGGTCAATTTCCTCGGCACCGGATTGAATGCGCTCCCGAATTTCATCGGCGAAGCCGGAAAATTCATCAAGACCCGCACCAGTGATTTTCACCGTGATGGCAAAGGTGCGTAAGTAGCGAATGGTTTCGCGCATTTCTTCAACATGCGATGAGGTTGAAGAACACAGGCTGAGAATTCGGTTAAACGATGTTTGCCGCGCAATCGCCCTTTCCGGCAGCAGCGCCAGATCCGACACGGTTCGACGCAGGCCCTTCACCGTTTCCGCAGCCGTCTTGCCATCCAGCACACCTGTCAACAGATCAAGACTTTCAACCAGACCATTGAGAATCTCAACCACCGACACCAGAACAGCGCCGCCCTCAAGGAAGGATTTCTCAAGTCGGGAATGCGCCGTCATGAGCCTCAGCTCAAAATCACTGCGCGAACCTTTGCCTGGGTGGGTCTTTAAAACTGCTTGCACGAAAACACCTCACGAGAGTGGTATTTCGGCACATTAGTCCCAATTCAAGAATGACAGGTAAATGCTGGCAAGAATCCAGGAAATTAAATCAACTTAAAATAACCGGGGTCAGGCTTTCGCATGACCCCGGCTTTATATTATTGCTCGCCCAGCTTCATTGCCGGATCATAGTCCTTGCCATGCACGGTCTTGACCACCGGCTGGCCGCAATACATCGAGTTTGTTGCCGGATTGAATGTCAGGCTTGGTGACCCGGCCAGCTCCCAGCCCTTGTTCAGCGCATCAGTCACACGGTGGCAAAAGGATGCATCATCGGGGCCTGTGAGAAAACGATACAATTTCATTCGCTTCATACCTTTCTATGTTCAAGAAGAGAGAGTTTGGCCAGCAGGCGCTCGGCCTGTTCGGCATGGAGACGCTCAATCATCCGCCCATTCTGATTGAGAATATTCAGATGTGCTGCATCAGGTGCGGCAAAGGCAGCCACAAGAGCACGCGCCTCATCGATTTGCGCCTGCGACGGGCCAAAATGGCGGTTGGCAGCTTCAATCTGGGCGGGATGGATCAGCATTTTTCCATCAAATCCCATGGCCGCCCCTTGGGCGCATTCCATGTCAAAAGCGGTCAGATCCTTGAAGTCATTGGAAACGCTGTCAATCACATCCAGATTATACGCCCGCGCGGCCAGCACCACCTGCATCAGCCACGAAACAAGATAGTGTCTATCAGGCTCCGCAGGCACGCGGGTCTCCTTGCGCAAATCATTCAGACCCACAACAAAGCAGTCAAGCCCGACCGTGGATGCCTGCCCGGCGATGGTTGCGGCATGAAGAATGGCTTTGGGCGTCTCGATCATCGCCCAGAGCCGCACCGCATCGCCCACACCATGCCGTAAGCGGGAAAGCTCTTCGACGTGCTCGGCTTTTGGCAGCAGCACTGCATCCGGCTGGCAGGCTTTGACCAAAGCCATATCGGCTGCCAGAAAAGCAGACGTGCTGCCGTTGACGCGGATAATCAGCTCACGGTCATTCACATCCTTGTGTTCAAACAGCGCGCGCAGATTGTCACGTGCTTCTGCTTTTTTGTCGTCTGCAACCGAATCTTCCAGATCAAAAATAAGACCGTCGCAATCAAGCGACAGCGATTTTTCCAATGCCCGCCTGTTGATAGCAGGAACGCTGATGATGGAGCGGCGCAATCTGGCCGGATGAACGGGAGGTAAGATCGCCATGTTTTTTCATCTCAGAAGTGTTGTGCAGGCCTTGCCATAAAAACTACGCGTTTCTTACCCCTTGTAAGCGTTCAGGAGAAGGCCCACTTTCAGGTCGTGAAAGGATTATCATGATGCAAAATCTTCGTGTTTTCGGATTGGTTGGCCTCGGTGTTGTGGCCCTGATGGCCACTGCGGTTCTCACCGTTTCCATAACTTTGATTGCTGGCGCTGTCTTGAGCGGAACGCTGGCATGGCGCATGTTGACGCTCCGTCCGAAGCCCGCCCCTGTCAACGCTCAGGCGCGCAAGAATGCGCAGCCGGTGCGAATCTGGAATGACGGCAAGGGCACCATCATCGATATGTGAGGGGCGCTTGCAGCAGGCCGACGACAAGCCTGCAAGTTTCTCCTTCAAATCCGGTCGTTTTTCCGCTATGCGGAGGAAAATTATTCCGTCACGCCGAGCGAAGGTTACGTCTATGGATAAATTCACCAAACTCACCGGGGTTGCAGCGCCATTGCCGGTTGTCAATATTGACACCGATATGATCATCCCGAAGGATTACCTGAAGACAATCAAGCGCACCGGTCTCGGAACCGGCCTGTTTGCTGAAGCCCGGTATCTGGATGATGGTTCCGTAAACCCCGATTTCGTGCTCAACAAGCCCGCCTATCAGAACGCAAAAATTCTGGTTGCCGGTGATAATTTCGGCTGCGGCTCTTCGCGCGAACATGCGCCATGGGCGCTGCTGGATTTTGGCATTCGCTGCGTGATCTCCACCAGCTTCGCCGATATTTTCTACAACAACTGTTTCAAGAACGGCATTTTGCCCATTGTTGTCAGCCCGGAAGATCTGGAAAAGCTGATGGATGATGCCCAGCGCGGCTCAAACGCCGTGTTGACGGTTGATCTGGAAACCCAGGAAATTACCGGTCCCGATGGCGGCACCATCAGCTTCGAACTGGATGCCTTCCGTCGTCACTGCATGTTGAACGGTCTGGACGATATTGGCCTGACGCTGGAAAAGGCAAACTCCATCGCAAGCTTTGAAGCGTCCAATGCCCAAACCCGTCCATGGGCTTGATGTGCGGTTAAGGTGATAAACATATGCAAAGGCAGGTCGCAGGACCTGCCTTTTTTCATGACATCTACAGCATTTATGCGTACCGCATCCCGCAGAGCTGTCCTTGAAATGCTGCCCATGGGCCGATAAAACGCCCTCAATCCTGTTTCCAACGAGGTTTACTCTCATGACAGTCCGCAAGCTTTTCCTTCTTCCCGGCGACGGCATTGGGCCGGAATCCATGAATGAAGTTCGCAAGATCATCACCTACATGAACGCCGAGCTGGATGGCGGCTTTGAAACGGATGAAGGTCTCGTCGGCGGCTGCGCCTATGAAGCCCATGGCGTTGCCATTTCCGAAGAGGATATGGCCAAGGCCGTGGCGGCCGATGCCGTGCTGTTTGGCGCGGTTGGTGGACCACAGTGGGATGCCGTTCCTTACGATGTGCGGCCTGAGGCTGGCCTTTTGCGCCTGCGCAAGGATCTGGAGCTGTTTGCAAACCTGCGCCCCGCCATTTGCTATCCCGCTCTTGCGTCCGCATCTTCGCTGAAGCCCGAGCTGGTGGAAGGTCTCGACATTCTGATCGTGCGCGAACTGACGGGCGGCGTTTACTTCGGTGAGCCGAAGACCATTACCGATCTGGGCAATGGCCAAAAGCGCGCCATCGACACGCAGGTCTATGACACCTATGAAATTGAGCGGATTTCGGCCGTTGCTTTCGAGCTGGCCCGCACCCGTAAAAATGCCGTGTGCTCGATGGAAAAGCGCAACGTCATGAAGTCCGGCGTGTTGTGGAATCAGGTTGTGACCGAAACCCACAAGGCCAGATTTTCCGACGTGAAGCTGGAGCATATGCTGGCAGACGCTGGCGGAATGCAGCTGGTTCGCGCACCAAAACAGTTCGACGTGATTGTGACCGACAACCTGTTTGGCGATATGCTGTCTGACGTTGCTTCCATGCTGACCGGCTCGCTGGGCATGTTGCCCTCCGCATCGCTTGGTGCGCCAGATGCCAAGACCGGCAAGCGCAAGGCGCTGTATGAGCCTGTGCATGGTTCGGCACCCGATATTGCCGGCAAGGGCATTGCCAATCCAATCGCCATGATCGCCTCCTTCGCCATGTGCCTGCGCTATTCCTTCGGTCTGGTTGAACAGGCGGATGCGCTGGAAAAGGCCATTGCCAATGTTCTGGAAAAGGGCATTCGCACCGGCGACATCATGACGGAAGGCTCGACAAAGGTTGGCACAGTTGAAATGGGCGATGCAATCCTTGCAGAATTCAAGGCCCTGACGCAGTAAAAATCCTGTCCTTCATCTCGATTGTATGATTGCTTAAACCGAAACTGGTTTATAAATGAAATTATACAATCAATATGAACAGTATTGCGCCGTGCATCCTATAGGATGCACGGCGTTTCAATTTTGAGCGAAGCATTGTCACATACCCTCTAATATCACCTGCTAGAGTTTGTCAGGGAAACGCTGAATCCGATTTTTCCGACAAACGGTGCTCACTTTTCGGAGCAAAGCTGTTGGAAGCGAGCAGGCAAAGGGGGATGGATGAGCGCTATTTTTGCGCGTCTACGAAAACCACAACGCTGTCATTGTCTTGCCTACTGGCCAATGATGAGCAATTTTCTGGCGTGTTTCAGTCTGGTGATGCTTGCCGCAGTGGTTTTTGATGGTGCAAGTGGCCATACAGGGCGTCTTTCAAATCCGGTGTTGCTGGCTGTGGCTTCAACATTGACGCGGTTTGGTGAATCCGACTGGTGCCTGGTGATCAGCTTTATTCTTACCCTCGAAGGGACCGTTTCTGCCCATCTGGCCAGCACAGCCCGGCGACGCTGTCATGCGATTTTCATCAGCTCCATTGGCGTCTATGCTTTTTTATCGATTGCCTTATCCGGCCTTGCGGCCAATCTGCTGAAAAAGGCGATTGGCCGCGCCAGACCCGAACAGTTTCTCCAGACAGGTGCGTTTGACTTTTTGCCCTTTGCTGGCAGTGCCCGATTTGAAAGCTTCCCTTCCGGCCATTCCACAACAGTTGGTGCCGTTTTCATGATCGCGGCCTTGATCTGTCCCCGTTATCGGCTACCGTTCCTCATCGCTGCTCTGTGGCTTGGCATGACACGGGTGCTGGTGGGCGCTCACTATCCAAGCGATGTAATAGCCGGCCTGTGTTTTGGGGCAGGCTTTACCTGGATAATGGCACGGCTGTTTGCCCGTCACGGCCTGGTGTTTCTGCTGGATCAACACGGAAAACTGGTTTTGCGGCAACCACTGAAAAAAACCGGATACCAGACAACAATGAGGCGAAATATGCCGCAGGAAAACCGGCGCATGGATGCAGACCTTTCAATGCCCGCTCTCTGCCCACGATCAGAGCCTGCATAAAAATACCCAAAGCTTTCCTCCGGGTATCTGCGACCGTGAGTTTGTCTTTTCGGAAAAACCGGGTTCCACTTTTCCCTGACAAACTCTATAGCATCGTGCCATAAATCGGAATCGGTACGATGCTATAGCTTTTTGTTTTTGCATCGGATTTTTCCGAAAACCGGGGCCACTTTTCGGTCCGATGCTCTAACGCCTGCGGTCCTCGGCCAGAATTTCCGGTGCAATCTGGTGCAGGGGCACGATTCGGTCCACTCCGCCATGGGCAATGGCTTCTTTGGGCATACCAAAGACAATGCAGCTTGCCTCGTCCTGCGCAAGGGTGAAAGCGCCAGCCTGATGCATTTCCAACAGGCCGCGAGCGCCATCATCACCCATGCCCGTCATGATAACGCCCATGGCGTTGGCACCGGCAGCACGGGCGGCAGAGCGAAACAGCACATCAACAGACGGGCGATGGCGCGACACCAGTGGGCCAGGTTTGACGGATACGTAATAACGCGCGCCCTGACGCTCCAGCATCATATGGCGATCTCCGGGCGCAATCAGCACATGGCCGCGCAGAACCGGATCGCCATTTTCGGCTTCCTTGATTTCCATTTCACACAATCCGTTCAGCCGCTTGGCAAAAGCTGCGGTGAATTTTTCCGGCATATGCTGCACAATGACAATGCCGGGGGCATTGGCAGGCATTTTTTCCAGAAATTCCCGCAGGGCTTCAGTGCCGCCGGTGGATGCACCGACACAAACCACCATTTCGGTGGTTTTGGCCATCGCACGGCCAGTTGGTGGTGGCAGCATGGCATCAGCCGTGAGTTTTTTGGCTGGCTCATTGCCACTGGAAGAACGGTCAACGGCAATGGGTTTGCGTGTCCCAAGCCGCGCTTGGGCCGCACTCTTCACCACCTGACAGATCCTCTCGGACTGCTCTGCCAGATGATCAGCGGCGGCAATTTTGGGCTTGAGAATAATGTCAACGGCACCGGCTTCCATGGCCTGCATCAGGGTTTCGCTGCCTGCTTCCGTCAGCGAAGAACACATCACCACCGGAATGGGCCGCTGCGACATCAGCTTGCGTAAAAAGGTAATGCCGTCCATGCGCGGCATTTCCACATCCAGCGTAATCACGTCCGGGATTTCATCAGCAATACGCCGCGCCGCGACAAATGGGTCAGGAGCGACACCAATCACCTCGATTTCCGGGTCCGATTGCAGCACCTCGGTCAAGATCTGACGAACGCTCGCCGAATCATCGACGATCAAAACCCGGATTTTCTTTTTCATGCTCAATCAGTCCTTCCTGAAAACCGTATTCGCCAATTGCCGAACAGGCAGGCTCATACCGGCGATCGACTCAGAATGGCCGATGAACAGATAACCTCCCCCAGCAAGGCAGCTACACAGCCGACGCAGAACCTCCTGCTGCGTCTTCTTGTCAAAGTATATAAGAACATTCCGACAAAATATGATGTGCATTGGTTCGCCCACCTGATAGCTGTCATCCATCAGATTAAGTCGACCAAAGCCGACATGAGAACGCAGCTTTGGGGAAATCCGCACCTCCGGTCTGCTTTTATCCCGCGATGGCATGACATAGCGTGTTGCCAAATTTCGCGGTACCGGAGCCAGCATATCTTCGGGGTAAATACCCCGCCGTGCCTTTTGCAAAACATCGGTGGAAAGATCTGTTGCCAGAATGCGGTAATCCATACCGCTGCGCTTTTCCATATAATCGTCAATCACCATGGCAAGTGTGTATGGTTCAGCCCCGATTGAACACGCCGAACTCCAGACACGAAGATTACGAATGCCCTTGGCATCAAAATCGGGCAAGACCTTCGCTGCGAGATAATCGAAATGATTTGGTTCTCGGAAAAAGTCGGTCTTGTTGGTCGTTACGGCATCAATCAGATGAACAGCCTCTTCATCCAGACCACCCTGATCGAATATATAGGTACAATAGGCATCAAAACTGTGAAGGCCTGTGGCACGCAAACGTCTGCGCAATCGGCCCTCCAGCATTGTCATTTTTGCTTCCGGCATTTTTATACCGCTATATTCGAAAATATAGTTCGACAACCGTTTGAAATTTCTTGAGCTGATACGTTGATCGTCAAATGTTGTCTCGGCCAAAGCACTCACACTGATAGTCTCCTGTTATGCGGTGGCAAAACTTTTCGGCGCAGCCTGAACCAGGGCGGTCTCTTCATCGGAAAACAGCCGCGCAAGATCTATAATCACCACAAAGCCCTGCTCCCGACGCACAACACCGTGGATATAATCAGAACGCCAGCGAATGCCGATGTCCGGAGCCTGCTCAATATCCTTGTGCTGAAAAGGAATGACCTCAAACACCTTGTCGGCCACAACACCAACCGCAAGAGTGCGGTTGGCCAAGGGAATATCCATCACAAGAATACGGGTATGGGCAGTTTTCACCGTGCGCGACATGCCGAGTTTCAGGCGCAGATCAATGACAGGGACGCCTTGCCCGCGCACATCCCGCAGGCCCAGAAGATAATCTGGGCCATGGGGAATCTTGAAGGCATCCTCGTGGTCCAGGATTTCCCGGACCACCGCGACAGGCACTGCAAACACCTCTTCACCCAGACTAAAGGTTACGAATTGCTGCTCGGCTGATTTTTCACTCATATCATGCACTTTCCTTGAAAAGACGATCCTCGTCATCCGGCCCACCCATGGACAAATCAAGGGCAAAGCCTTTGACTCGTGCCTGCTGGGTACTGACAGTCTGTTTTGCCACTGGCTTTTTGGAGGGTGTCTGCACGCTCGTACTGCCCTTGTGTGAAGCAGGTTTCTTCATTCGTGTGTTCATGTCCGAAGTGCGGTCAACTTTAAAGAAGGATATAGATGCCTGCAATTCTTCGGCCTGAGCCGCCAGCTCTTCCGAGGTTGCCGACATTTGTTCCGACGCACCCGCATTCTGCTGCGTCACCTTGTCCAACTGCTGGATGGCTTCATTGATCTGGCTCGCACCAATATCCTGCTCGCGGCAGGCCGCAGAGATTTCAGAGATCAACTCGGCTGTCTTGCGAATATCCGGCACCAGACGGTTCAGCATGTCGCCTGCCTGTGTGGCCACCTGCACCGTCTCACCCGACAATGTGCTGATTTCAGCCGCTGCCGCCTGAGAGCGCTCGGCCAGTTTGCGCACTTCGGAGGCAACCACTGCAAAGCCCTTGCCGTGTTCACCAGCACGCGCCGCTTCCACCGCCGCATTCAGAGCCAGAAGATCGGTCTGGCGGGCAATTTCCTGCACGATGGAGATTTTATCAGCAATGGTGCGCATCGCCCCAACGGCGCGGGCAACCGCTTCGCCAGACGCTTCCGCATCCTTGGAAGACTGACGGGCAATCTTTTCGGTCTGGGCAGCGTTATCAGCGTTCTGCTTGATATTGGCGGCCATTTCTTCCATCGAGGCTGAGGCTTCTTCCGCAGAAGACGCCTGTTCGGTCGCGCCCTGGCTGACCTGTTCTGACGCGGACGACAATTGCTGGCTGCCGGACGACACATTGTCGCCTGCGGCAAGCGCATCGGAAACAACGCCGCGCAGGCGATCCACCATCAACTGCAAGGATTGGCCGAGAATATCCTTGTCTGAGAGCGGTGTTGGCGTCACCGTCAAATCGCCATTGGCAATCTGGTCGGCAATCCGGGCCGTGTTGCGCAAATTGGAGGTCATAACCTTGACGCTATCAACAACATCCCGAATTTCGTCATTGGTCTTGATGTCGATGTTCTGATCCAGATCCCCAATAGCAACAGCATCAGCAACCCCCTTGATCTTGCGCAAGCCGGAGTTGATGCTCATCGCAATCCAGATGGCAATGCCTGCCGATAGAACAATGAGAATAACAATGCCCGCCACGAGACTATCCCGTGAGAAGCTGTATTGATCGTTGGTCAAGTCATCCGTCTGCTTCAGATCGGCAGCAATTTCGCTGTTCAAGGCTCCAAGGCTCTGCAACAGAGCCTCGGTGATTTTAGCGCCCTCTCCCATGGAAATTTCGCCAGCACGCTTGTTGCTCTCATCAGTATTTTCGGTTGCAAGCTTGAGAACAGTGTCCTGCATTGCTCTCCAGCCGGCCAGTTGCGACTGGAATTGCACCACCTTTTCCTTGATCAACGGATTGCTGTCATTTCCAAGCGCCTGTGCCAGTTTGTCGATGACAACGCGACGCTGCATAACACCTTCAACATATTCACTGATTTTACTCGGGTCCGTGTTGATGATCGCATTTTTTTCATCCCGAACGGAGTAAAGCACAGCATCCGATAAATCGCTTGAGTTGCGAAGATTGGTGGCCGGACCGGCAATGATGTCGGAGATCGCACTGTTGAGTGACGACAGATTCATGATGGCCAGCGTGGCCATGGCACCTGACATCAGAATGATAAGAGTGAAAGCAAGCGTAAGCTTAAGTTTTATCGTAAAGCGCATAGGCGTTGTCCTGTTGGCAAGCGAGCTTCAAATTTGAGGCCCAAAACTGAACGACATCATTCATCAGAAAGGGTCAGGAACGGCGAGGCGCTTTGTACATGCCTGTCGATGGTGTCGGCCCATAAGGCCCGACACTGGATTGAACGAGCACCACTCAAGCACTCTGGCGAAAATCACCATCCTCGTCATCTGGTCCACCCATGGACAGGTCAAGGGCGAAACCCTTGGCCCGCGCCTGTTGAGCGGTCACCGTCTGGGTTTTGCCTTGCTTGCGGGCAGATACAGACTGCTGAGCCTGACGGGCAGCAGACGTATTTTTAGATGATCCCTTATTAGAGGATACTGTATCAACCTTAAAAAAGGCTATAGATGCCTGCAATTCTTCGGCCTGAGCCGCCAGCTCTTCCGAGGTTGCCGACATTTGTTCCGACGCACCCGCATTCTGTTGCGTCACCTTGTCCAACTGCTGGATGGCTTCATTGATCTGGCTCGCACCAATATCCTGCTCGCGGCAGGCCGCAGAGATTTCAGAGATCAGCTCGGCTGTCTTGCGAATATCCGGCACCAGACGGTTCAGCATGTCGCCTGCCTGTGTGGCCACCTGCACCGTCTCACCCGACAATGTGCTGATTTCAGCCGCCGCCGCCTGAGAGCGCTCGGCCAGTTTGCGCACTTCGGAGGCCACCACTGCAAAGCCCTTACCGTGTTCACCAGCACGCGCCGCTTCCACCGCCGCATTCAGAGCCAGAAGATCGGTCTGACGAGCAATTTCCTGCACGATGGAGATTTTTTCAGCAATGGTGCGCATCGCCCCAACCGCGCGGGCAACCGCTTCGCCAGACGCTTCCGCATCCTTGGAAGACTGACGGGCAATCTTTTCGGTCTGGGCGGCGTTGTCAGCGTTCTGCTTGATGTTGGCGGCCATTTCTTCCATCGAGGCTGAGGCTTCTTCCGCAGAAGATGCCTGTTCGGTCGCGCCCTGGCTGACCTGTTCTGACGCGGACGACAATTGCTGGCTGCCAGCAGAGACATTATCCGAGGCTGAAAGCGCATCGGAAACAACGCCGCGCAAACGCTCGACCATGCTCTGCAAGGCGATACCAAGGGTATCAACATTCGAGCGAGGCCTTGGCGTGACCGTCAGGTCGCCACCAGAGATCCTGTCAGCAATAACCGATGTTTCGCGCAGGTTATGCGTCATGGTGCGCATGGCGTGCCCCAGCACATCCTTATCGGAAAGAGGCTGAATATCCTGGGACAAATCGCCCTCGGCAATCTTGTTGGCAGCCGCCGCAGTCCCGCGGAGATTTGCCGTCATGACGTTGATGGTCTCAACCAGATCCTTGATTTCGTCATTGGTCTTGATCTCAACTTTCTGATCAAGATCACCCTTGGCAACCCCCTCTACCACGGTCTGGATCTTATTGAGACCACGGCTGATGCCGATCGCAATCCAGAAGGCTGTTGCGATGGCCATGATCAACGCAAGGCCGACAACAATGAAGGTAACATTCCGTGTTCCGTCATAGAGCGCATTGGTATCGGCATCGGCTTGCGTCATGAGCGCCTTGTTGGCGTCAACACGATGATGAGCGATGTCGTTGATTTTATCCATGATCTCTCGACCATCGATACTGGCCTTCTTGATGGCACCCGCCGTATCGCCTGCGCGAACAAGAACACGAATCTCATCGTCAATCTTGAACATCACGTCAGCCATCCGGGAAACTTCCGCCCATTCGGCCTTGCCTTTTTCATCGTCAATATTCGTCAGTGCCGCCAGGATATTTTTGAAACTCTTGCGGTGTTCATCACTGTTGCTGATTGATTTTTCGGCTTGCGCCAATGTGTCCGCCGTTGCCATGTTCATTTGGGAGCGGGCGATCCGCAACTGGATTATGCTCAACTCCTGAGCATCCCGAAGCCGTTCTGCCGGACCCGCAATGACATCGGTAATGGCCGTGTTCAGCGACTTGAGGCTGGAAACACCATAGAGACTGGTGCCAATCATCATCAAAATGATAAGACCAAATGCAAGGGCCAGCTTGAGTTTAATGGTGAACCGCATTGTACATATCCTTGAGAATGGAGAACTGAGTTGAATTCAACGATGCTGGTCTTGATGATGACGTAGCGTCTTTGTCCGTCGCCGCTTTCATGCACTGAAGGCAAAATCAGTCTGGAAATGCGTGGCCTCACCTGCTCACGCACAAACTGTCTGACGTATGGGACCCTCAACACCCACTCGATCAAGCAAAACGGATAATATACGTTTTGCTTGATCTCAGGCTCCCCTGCGGCACTTTCAGTCAACCGCATGTCTCTGGCACTGTAGAGTCTGTCAGGTTCAGATTGAACCTGACAGATTCATCGTTCTTGGTTTTCACGCACTCTGGCGAAAATCACGATCTTCGTCATCCGGTCCACCCATGGACAGATCAAGCGCAAAACCCTTGGCGCGTGCCTGCTGGGCCGTTACGGTCTGTGCTGTCACAGGCTTACGGCTGGAGGCGGCGATTTTTGGCTGGGCGTGAACGTGCTCGCGCTTTGGCTGCGCATTGCGAAGCGCTGCTTTCTTCTGCTGCCCCCCTTCAACTCTGAAAAAGGCGATGGATGTTTGCAATTCTTCGGCCTGAGCCGCCAGCTCTTCCGAGGTTGCCGACATTTGTTCCGACGCACCCGCATTCTGCTGCGTCACCTTGTCCAACTGCTGGATGGCTTCATTGATCTGGCTCGCACCAATATCCTGCTCGCGGCAGGCCGCAGAGATTTCAGAGATCAACTCGGCTGTCTTGCGAATATCCGGCACCAGACGGTTCAGCATGTCGCCTGCCTGTGTGGCCACCTGCACCGTCTCACCCGACAATGTGCTGATTTCAGCCGCCGCCGCCTGAGAGCGCTCGGCCAGTTTGCGCACTTCGGAGGCAACCACTGCAAAGCCCTTGCCGTGTTCACCAGCACGCGCCGCTTCCACCGCCGCATTCAGAGCCAGAAGATCGGTCTGGCGGGCAATTTCCTGCACGATGGAGATTTTATCAGCAATGGTGCGCATCGCCCCAACGGCGCGGGCAACCGCTTCGCCAGACGCTTCCGCATCCTTGGAAGACTGACGGGCAATCTTTTCGGTCTGGGCAGCGTTATCAGCGTTCTGCTTGATATTGGCGGCCATTTCTTCCATCGAGGCTGAGGCTTCTTCCGCAGAAGATGCCTGCTCGGTCGCGCCCTGGCTGACCTGTTCTGACGCCGAGGACAATTGCTGGCTGCCGGACGACACATTGCCGGAGGCCGAAAGGGCGTCACCAACAACGCCACGCAGGCGCTCGATCATGGTGTTGACATAGTCCAGCAACGTCCCAATCTCATCCCGTGAGGTGATGTCTGCAAACTCGGTCAAATCACCATCCGACACCTTGCGCACGGCGGTCACGGCACGGTTGATGCCGCTGGTAACGCTAGCAACGATCCATACAGCTGCCAGAATCGAAATAATCGATGCAGCCGCTGCCAAACCAATCAGCATTGTACGGGTATTGGTATACTCTTTATTTCCAGCCGCTTCAGCATCACGAAGGCGGGTCTGCTCCAGAGTGACAATGCTGGCGAGCAACTCATCCACAGCATTGACCACAGTGCGATTTTCGCCAGTAGAGATGGCCAGCGCTGCATCATTGTCACCGGCCAGAGCCAATGCCTGTATCTGATCATCCTGCTTGCGGAATTCTGCCTGGAGGGCAGCAAGCTTGTTCCAGACCACCTTGCCTTCTTCCGTTGCCTTTGCGGTCACGGCAGCAAAGGCTTCATCAAAGGCGGAACGTGCCGTGTTGATCTTGGTGATATAGCCTTTTCGCTCATCCGTTGTTTTCGACAAAAGCAGATTTTTCTGCTGCCGAAGCTGCTGAAGCTGTTCCATCTGAATGGCTTGCGCAAGACGCAGGCGATCGACAGGGCCCGCAAGAGCATTGCCCATGGCATCATTGAGAGAGCCAAGACTGCGAATACCCAAAAAGGAACTGCAAATCAGAAGAATGACAACAAAGCCGAAGGCCAGCGCCAGTTTGAGTTTGATGGTAAATCGCATTATCGGCCTCAATTTTGGTGTGTCGTTGCTGTGGGCAGTCCCACGTGTTGATCTGAACCTGCAAAAATCGCCTGAAGATTGGGAAGAATGATGAACTCGCCATCACGCTTCACCAGGCAGTCAATGTAATCGGCGCGCCACCGCATACCGACACGCGGTGCAGGCTCACTGGCAGAGCGCAAAAGTGTCGTCACTTCAAAGACGCGGTCTGTGCGAATCCCTGTGAGAGCCATCTCACCATCAAGATCCAGCTCAATGACGATGATTCGGCTATCAATGGTCGGCTCGGTCGCGTCCATGCCAAAGGCCAGCCGAATATCTGCAAGCGGAATGACCTTGCCGCGAAAGTTGATGACGCTGGACACAAATGGCTTGGCACCCGGCACTTTTGTTTCCGGCAAGAGATCGATGATTTCCTGCACGCCAACGGCTTCAATGGCAAAGGTTTCTCCATTGAGGTTAAACGTCAGCACAGCGAGTTCGTCGCGGCCAGCCCAGAGGTTTTGAGAATCGCTCATGTTCGGTAAAACGTTCATCCTGCTCTCCGCAATTGCGCCTCCTGCTGCTGGCCAATGCTGACCAGATTGGTGACATCCAGGATCAGCGCGACGCTGCCGTCGCCCAGAATGGTGGCACCGGAAAATGTCACGACGTCATGGTGCAGCCTGGACATGGCCTTGATCACCGTCTGGTGGTCGCCAATGATCTGATCCACCACCAGGCCAACTCGCTCATTGCCGGTGGAGATCACCACAACCTTCTGATAGGGGTCCGGCTGGGTGCCGGTCTGGAACATGTCGCGCAGCCGTAAGAAAGGCACCAGACTGTCGCGCAGCGAGATAAAGCTACGGCCCCGTGACCTCAGGTCATCTTCAATGGAAAGCTCAAGGCATTCCTCAACCGCAGACAGCGGGATAACGTAACAACCCGTGCCAACACGCACGAGAAGCCCGTCGATAATCGCAAGCGTCAGCGGAATGCGCAGAGAAATTTCAGACCCCTTGCCTTCGTCACTGCGCACATCAATCACGCCGCGCAGAGCCTCGACGGTTTTCTTCACCACGTCCATGCCAACACCCCGGCCTGACAGATTGGTGATTTGCTGGGCCGTGGAAAAACCGGGCTGGAAAATCAGCTGCAAAAGCTCCTGATCCATCAACTGCGCGCCGGGCTGGATAATACCGGAGGATTCGGCCTTGGCCCGCACGCGCTCACGATTGATGCCGCGTCCATCGTCCTTGATGGTGATAATCACCTCACCGCCCGATTGACGGGCCAGCAGTGTCACCTTGCCAGTTTCCGGCTTGCCAGCCGCCAGACGATCCTGCGGCAGCTCCAGACCGTGGTCGATGGAATTGCGGACCAGATGCACCAGCGGGTCTGCCAGGCGCTCAATGACTGTCTTGTCCACTTCCGTGGTTTCGCCTTCGGTTTCCAGCTCAATCATTTTGCCGGTTTCGCGGGCGAGATCATGCACAAGGCGACGAAAGCGCGTGAACAGACTGCCCACCGGCACCATGCGCAAAACCATCATCGTATCGCGCAATTCGCCAGAAAGCCGCTCAACGTCCTCTGATACAGACCGCAACATGATGTCAGCGCTGGAGCCAGCCAACTGCGACAGGCGTGACTGGGCAATCACCAGCTCTCCCACCCGGTCCATCAGCTCATCAAGACGCTCGGCAGGAACCCGCACATTTTCAGTGGCGGGCTTGCCATGCTTGACATCGCTCGGAGGTGCGGCAGCTTGCGCTGGCTTTTGTTCGACCGGAGCCGCAGCAGGCGCAACTGGCTTTGACGCCACGGCTGTAACCGCAGCCGTAGTTTCAGCCTGCGTCAGCTCAATCTCCATATCATCCATCACGAAGATAAACACATCTTCAATGTCCGACCTTGGCCTGTCCGTGGTCAATGTCACCGTCCAGCCCAGATAAAGCTCTGAAGGCACCAGATTATCCAGATCCGGAACCGCCGATTTATCGACAACAACCTGACATTCGCCCAGCTCGCGCAACTCATCGAGCAAGCCAAGCGGGTTTGTGCCATTGACCATGGAATTCATGGGCAGACGGAATTTCAATATCCAGGTGGACGTGCCTGTTGGCGTCGCTTCAACCGCTGCAACCGTTTGAGCAGCCACGCGCGCAGACCCATGCTGACCATTGCGTGCACCCACGGCCGCCTGCAATTTGGCCAGCAGCACATCGCCCGCCTGCTCATGATCACCGTTGGGTGTTTCCACCAGCGATTTCATATGATCTTGCGCATCCAGAACAGCTGCGACAAGCTCGGCCGTTGCAGCAACCTCACCCTTGCGAACCCGGTCAAAAGCCGTTTCACAATGGTGGGTAAAAGCCGCCAGAGCCTCAAAACCAAACATCGCGCCGGATCCCTTCAGGGTATGAAGGCCGCGAAACACTGAGTCGATCTGATCCTGATTGGAAAGGTCATGCAACAGATCAAGCAGACCACCCTCAATCTGCTCGAACAGCTCAGCCGCTTCCGTCCTGAAAACCTGAATTGGATCCCGGTTGGTCATTTACCCAAAACCTTTCGTGCAATTTTAACCAGCTGTTCGGCATCAAAGGGTTTGGTGATCCAGCCCGTTGCACCGGCCGCCTTGGCACGGGTTTTCATGGCCGCATCCGACTCCGTGGTCAGAAAGATAATGGGCACACCTGTATGGGCCGGCGATTTGCGCAGCGCTTCAATCATGGCCAGACCATTCATGTTGGGCATGTTCAGATCGGTGACGATCAGGTCAAACTGCCCGGCTTTCGCTTTGTTCAGGCCATCAAGGCCATCAACCGCTTCCGTGACCTTATAGCCAGCATTGGTCAGGGCAATTTTTGTCGTCATCCGGATGCTGGCGGAATCGTCGACGGTGAGAATATTTGCACTCATTATAGTTGCCTTTCATGTAACCAAAAGAATCGATCCGAAGGATCTGTTTCCGTCAGAAAGCCGCCTCGTTCGAGAACCGAAAGCAGACCACCACTGGCCGGCCGCTGAAGCGTGAAATCTTTCCCGTCTGTTTGTGCAAGCATCCTTGCGGATTCCATCAACTGCACAAAACTGAGATCACACTCGGCATCATCCGGCACATCAACAATCAGGCTGCCGGTTGCGGAAAATCCGGCAAGAATAACGTCTTTGGTGGCCTCAACGGTGCGAATGGTCAGTGGGGAAGACAGTGTAACAGTCTGTGAAGTCGCGGACGGCAATGTCATGATCATCCTCTCCCTGCGAACTGAGGGTGTGGTGCGGACCCCTGATCCGGCGACTGGGCCGGAGCAAGATCCGAAGCAACAGATTGAGTGGCGGCAAGTCTCAGCTTCACAGCTGGCTCTGCATGGGTTGCCATGATCGTGACTATCTGGGGCCACTGGCGCTCAAAAGCGTCCACACAGGCCGGATCAAAATGATGGCCCTTTTCACGGAAAATATGAACGAGAGCATCCTGTGGAGACCATGCAGGCTTGTAGGATCTGGGTGAGCACAGCGCGTCAAACACATCGGCCAAAGCAACAATGCGCGCCTCAATCGGAATAGCCTCGCCCGACAGGCCTTTCGGATAGCCGCTGCCATCCCATTTTTCGTGATGCCCGCCCGCAATGCGCTCAGCCACCAGCAAAAGGCGCGATGTGCCATTTTCAAGGATTTTCACGCCAATTTCGACATGCTGGCGCATAATATCACGCTCAGTCAGCGTCAGATGCCCGGGCTTGGACAGGATTTCGTCAGGAATGCCAATCTTGCCAATATCGTGCAATGGGGCCGCCAGATAAATCTGGCGGCAAAAATCAGGATCAAGCTGCAAATCCTGCGCGATTAACAAGGCGATCTGAGCCACGCGCGACACATGATCTCCGGTCGCACCGTCACGATATTCAATTGCCCTCGCCAGACGCCAGATAATCTCTTCTTCGCTGGCGACAAGCTCAATCGATTTGGCATTGACATCGGCCACCAGCCCCTCTGCGCGTACGGCCAGATCCAAATGGGCACGGCGCAGATTCAGCAGGTTTTTGACACGCGCTTTCAGCTCGATCATGTCCACCGGCTTTTGCAGAAAGTCTGTCGCGCCAGCTTCAATCGCTTTCATTTTCAGGAGTTTTTCGGTCTCGGATGTGATCATCACCACAGGAACAAGATCATAGGAAGGCATCGCCCTTAGGGCACGGATGACATCAAGACCTGTCAGTTTGGGCATGGTGTAATCCACCAGCACCAGATCAAACTGTGTGTGTGCACAGGCAGAAACCGCAATCTCGGGATCTTCAAAGGTGTCCACCCGTACACCTGCGAGTTGTTCCAGTTCACAACGCAGCGCCAGAAGCACAGAACGGCTGTCGTCTATCAGAACAACATTCAAGGTCTCGCTCCATCATTCAGGTGCAGGCAGCTTGCTACGCAATCAAGCAGCCAAACAAAAGCGTCAGCAGCGTTGAAACTGCATTGGTATTCTATTAAAATTTTGTGAATCCATTCCGCATCATGCGGAGGTAACTTTCGGAACGCAAGATGTACAAAAATACTATCTTCTTCTGCGTTTATATTCGTCCGAACCTGTTAAAATAAAACTAACATGGAGACAAAGTTACAGCATTTAATGCATTATTGCTAATGAAAGTGCGTCATATTTTACATGGACGTGTTAATGTGGCGCATATTTATCAATGTTTTACGAAGGACAAGAGCCAGACGAGGGCGTATATTCTGACGTTCCCAAATCAGGAGATGACGTGGATCACCCTACAGTAACGTAAATATAAATCTGATTCATGATTGTGTACTTGCCAGATACAAAAACGGTCAAATTGCCGCAACCGCCACGGGATCCGTATCGCTTAACCAATGCAGCACAGAGCGACCCGCCGCCCGGCCCGTCGCCAGACAGGCTGTGAGAAGATAGCCTCCGGTTGGTGCTTCCCAGTCCAGCATTTCGCCAGCCACAAACAGGCCGGGGTGCCGGGATAGCATATAATCAGCGTCAACATCGCTCCATGCGACACCACCAGCGGATGAAATCACTTCTGCAATCGGTCTTGGATTGACCAGCGGCACGGCAAGAGATTTGATATGGGCTGCGAGCGTATTCACATCAAGCGTTGCAATCTGTGGCACAATTTCGCGCAGTAATGCCACTTTCACGCCATCCAGATGCGCAGCCTTGCGAAGGCGCGTCGAAAAACTGGCCTTTGGGGGCTGTCTTGCAAGGTCAGAGGCAAGGCTTTCCTGCGATTTTGCCGGGGCGAGGTCCAGAACCAGATCGGCCTTGCCCTCTCGTAACAAAGCATCACGCAGCGCGCTTGAATGGGCATAAATCAGGCTGCCTTCAACCCCATGGCGAGAAATGACAAACTCTCCCTGCGTGGTGCCTGTTGCAGAGGTAACCGTTACGGATTTCACCGGCTGCCCGGCAAAACGGCTTTGAAACAGTTCTGACCACGCAACATCAAAGCCGCAATTGGCCGGGCGAAAATCATTGACAGCAACGCCCTGGCGTTTGAGCCACGGCACCCATTGCCCATCAGACCCAAGCCGGGGCCAGCTTGCACCGCCCAAGGCCAGAATCGTGGCATCTGGCTGAATGATGACGTCACCCTCGGGCGTTTCCAGCCTGTAGCCACCTTGCGCAAAGCCCGTCCAGCGGTGGCGTGTTCGAATCGTCACGCCGCGGGCTTCGAGGTGGCGAATAAAAGCCCGCAGCAAGGGGGATGCCTTCATCACGGTGGGAAAAACCCGACCGGAACTGCCCACAAAGGTCTCGGTGCCAAGACTTTGCGCCCAATTGCGCACATCTTGCGGGGTAAAAGCATCCAGAGCCGCTCTCAGGCGCGGATTGGCCGCGCCAAACCGGCTGACAAAGCGCTCATAGGGTTCTGAATGGGTGATGTTGAGGCCGGATTTTCCGGCCAGTAGAAATTTTCGCCCAAGGGTCGGCATCGCCTCATAGACGGTGACACGGTGGCCGTGGCCCGACAGAACATCTGCCGCCATAAGCCCGGCTGGACCGCCGCCGATGATGGCAATGCTCTTCTCAGTCATACGTGTCCTTCATTATCCAATGGCCATCAAACTGGCATTGCCACCCGCCGCTGCCGTGTTGGTCGAAATCGACACTTCTTCAACCAGCCAGTCGAGGCAATAGGGATGCGCATCACCTGCCAGCGCGCCGCTTGATGCCGCCTGCACCAGTAGCAGCGGGCCGGGCCGCGCCGCAATGGTTTTGTTGAGAGCAATCAGCTCATCGCCCTCGCCTTCCAGCAAGGCACCAGCAAGATCACTTCCTTGCCAATCCCTTGAAGCAACGACATGCAACCGGTCCTTGACGCTCTGCGGCAGGCTTTGCAGCACGGGTTCCAGCGTGCTCGCCGCATCCACCAGCGCCGAATTGCCGGTCGCCAATATGCTGGCCAGTTGCCGATACAGGCCATGGAGCGTTTTGGGCACCATTAAAATGCATCCACGCGGATGCAACAGGTAAAGATTGCGCTCGCCGACCGGGCCGGGCATTTCCTGCGTCTGTCCAAGCCGTGATACCTCGGCCAGTCGCTTTGCAGCCTGCGCCTGCGTGCTCTCGCCCCGCGCATCCAGCCAGTTGGCAAAGTCCAGTAGAGCCGGATCGGCAGGTGCAGCATTGTTGTGCAACGCAGTGGAAGCCTTTTGGACCAGGCGGCCCAGATAGAGAGGGCCGCCGGCCTTGGGCCCGGTGCCGGACAGGCCGCGTCCGCCAAAGGGCTGCACGCCAACGACGGCACCAATCACATTGCGATTGATGTAAAGATTGCCTGCCTTGATGCGCGATGTCACCTGCGCAATGGTTTCATCCAGCCGTGTGTGCAGGCCAAAGGTCAGGCCATAGCCGGTGCTGTTGATCTGGTCGATCAGCTGTTCCATATCCGTGCGCCGAAAGCGCAGCACATGCAGAACCGGACCAAAAACTTCGCGGCTTAACTCCGATAGATGATCGATCTCGATGATGGTTGGGGCCACAAATGTGCCATACCCGGTTCCCGTCTGTGCGCCAATCTGTTCGACCTTTTTGCCCTTGGCGCGCATGGCCTCAATATGATCATCAATGGTTTGCCTGGCATCCGCAGAAATCACCGGGCCAATATCGGTTGCGAGCTGATCGGTACGGCCAAGGCTCAATTGATGCAAAGCACCTTTCAGCATGGTCAGGGTGCGATCCGCCACATCGTCCTGCAAGCACAGCACACGGAGCGCCGAACACCGCTGCCCGGCACTGTCAAAGGCCGAAGCAGTCACATCAGCCACCACCTGCTCAGTCAAGGCGGATGAATCGACAATCATGGCATTTTGGCCGCCAGTTTCGGCAATCAGCGGAATCGGCTTGCCATTGGGCAGCAAACGGTCTGCCAGCTCCTTCTGGATCAGCTTGGCCACTTCAGTCGAGCCGGTAAACATCACACCGGCAACCTCAGGCGCAGACACCAGTGCCGCACCAATGCGGCCATCGCCGGGCAAGAACTGAAGGGCCGCAAGGGGCACGCCCGCCTCGTGCAAGATACGAACGGCCTGGGCGGCAATCAGCGGCGTTTCTTCGGCGGGCTTGGCCAGCACCGGATTGCCTGTCACCAGAGCCGCAGCAATCTGGCCCGTAAAAATTGCCAGTGGAAAATTCCACGGACTGATACAGACAACAGGGCCAAGTGGCACCTGCTCCAAGGCAATCGTTTCGCGGGCCTGATCAGCATAATAGCGCAGAAAATCAATCGCTTCTCGCACTTCTGCTATGGCATTGGGCGCGGATTTTCCGGCCTCGCGCATCAACAGCCCAAGCAACACCGGCAATTGGGCCTGCATGGCCTCTGCCGCCCGCTCCAGAGCGGCGGCCCGCTCCTCTGGCGGCGTCAGCGCCCAGTCTTTTGCCTGCATGGCGGCAGCAGAAACGGCCTCACGGGCCTCATCCACCGTTACCTCAAGCACCATGCCCACGGTATCACGGTGGTCGCCGGGATTGAGAACCGGCTGATGCGAGCCGATGGTGGCGGGCTTGATGAGCTGTGGCTTTGCCTCCCAGGGCGTTGTTGCCGTCGATTTTAAGGTTTCCCCCAGCGCTTGCAGCACGGCTTCGTTGGACAGGTCCAATCCGGCAGAATTTTTACGCCCCCCCAAAATGTCACAGGGCAGCGCAATCTTGTCATGTCTCGCACCCGGCACCGCCATTGCCCGAACAATGTCGGTGGGATCAGCAATCAGCGCCTCAATCGAGATGTTGGGATCGGCAATCCGGTTGACGAAGGAGGAATTGGCCCCGTTTTCCAAAAGGCGGCGCACCAGATAGGCCAAAAGCGTTTCATGGGTGCCAACCGGCGCATAAATCCGACAAGGGCGATTGAGATTGCCAGCCCCCACCACGTCATCATAGAGCGGCTCGCCCATGCCATGCAGGCATTGGAATTCGTAAGAGCCGATTTGGAAATCAGGCCCTGCCAGATGATAGATTGTCGCCAGTGTCTGGGCATTGTGGGTGGCAAATTGCGGGAAAATCACATCGCGGGCAGCCAGCAGCTTTTGAGCGCAGGCAATGTAGGAAACATCGGTGTGAATCTTGCGGGTAAACACCGGAAAATCTTCCAGCCCGTCCACCTGCGCCCGTTTGATTTCCGCGTCCCAATAGGCCCCTTTGACCAGACGCACCATGATGCGGCGCTGTGATCGGCGGGCAAGGTCAATGATAAAATCCAGCACAAAGGGGCAGCGCTTGCCATAGGCCTGCACCACAAAGCCCATGCCATTCCAGCCAGCCAGCGCCGGATCAAGGCAAAGCTCTTCCAGCAGATCCAGCGATAATTCCAGCCGGTCGGCTTCCTCTGCATCAATATTGAGGCCAATATCATACTGCTTGGCCAGTACGGCCAGTTGCTTCACCTTCGGCAACAGCTCGCCCATCACCCGAGCGGTTTTGGCGCGGCTGTAGCGCGGATGCAGTGCCGACAGCTTGATGGAAATGCCCGGACCTTTGTAAATCCCGCGCCCGTTTGATGCCTTGCCAATCGCATGGATGGCGGTTTCATAATCACGATAATAGCGGGTGGCATCCGCCTCGGTGGTCGCGGCTTCACCCAGCATATCATAGGAATAGCCAAAGCCTTTGGCTTCCAGCCGCTGCGCCCGTTTCAGCGCCTCATCAATGGTTTCTCCGGTCACGAACTGCTCGCCCATCATCCGCATGGCCATATCCACGCCCCGGCGAATCACCGGCTCGCCACAGCGGGCAATCAGCCGGGTCAGAGCGGTAGACAGGCTGCGATCATTGACCGTGGCGGTCAGTTTGCCCGTGACCACCAGCCCCCAGGTGGCCGCATTGACAAACAACGAGCGTCCACCACCCAGATGCGCTTTCCAGTCGCCGTCCGAAATCTTGTCACGGATCAGCGCATCACGGGTGGCGGCATCGGGAATGCGCAACAGGGCCTCCGCCAGACACATCAGCGCCACGCCCTCCTGACTGGACAGCGAATATTCATGCACCAGACCTTCAACGCCCGTGCCCTTGTGCTTGGCCCGCAAGGCCGTAATCAACCGACGAGCCGTTTCAGCCGTTTGCTGTTTAAGCTGCTGTGGCAAAGTGGCGCCCTCAAGCAGGGCGCGTACACAGTCTCGTTCCGGTTGACGATAGGCAGCGGTAATGGCGTGGCGAAGCGGGCTTTGAGGCCGAATGGGCGGGACAAAATCGGCAAAAACCGCAGCCTCAGGAGTTTCAGTCTCAAGCGTTTGGGTGAAATTTGCCTGTTGCATTTTGACGCCTCTGAACCGGGGGTTGCCTTTGTGCAAAACATATCATGGCGGACGCTTGAACATTGAACTTGAATGCGATGGCAATCTAGGTCATTTCTCTTAATATTAGCCATTCTTTAGGGAAAATAATGAAAAAAACTGACATTTCTGGTGAATTGGATGTGTTCGATCTGAAAATTGTCGAGGCTTTATCGCAGGATGGCCGCATGTCGATCACCGACCTGTCGCAGCAGGTGGGACTGTCGAAAACGCCCTGTCAGGTGCGGCTGAAACGCCTGATGGATGAGGGCTATATTTTGGGTTTTCGCGCCGTGCTGGATGCGCGCAAATTTGGCCTCGACCATATTGCCTTTGCCGAGGTCAAACTCAGCGACACGCGCGAAACCGCCTTGAACGAGTTCAACACCGCCGTGCGCAAAATCCGCGAAGTGGAAGAATGCCACATGATCGCCGGTGCGTTTGATTACCTCTTGAAGGTGCGCACCAGCGATATTCGCCGCTATCGTCATGTTTTGGGAGAGAAGATTTCCAGCCTGCCGCATGTGTCGAGCACATCAACCTTTGTCGTGATGCAGGCTGTGAAAGAATATGGGCGTTAAACAACGATACTCAGTGAACGGTGTCCGGGCGCTGATAATTGTCATCCAGAATGTTCAGAACTTCACGCAGTGAACTCACCAGAACATCGGTCAGCGAATCAAGTTCCTGGCTCAACACCAGAGCCGCCAGATTTGATTGGTCCATGTTCGGGTCGAGGTCGAAGTCGTCTGACATAAGTTGATCCTGTCTGTTTCCGGACTCATTCCGGCGTCTTTTTTACGTGCGCCCAACGTCATCATGACGCGAAAAGACGCAGTAACATTCTCAAATTGCTTCACAAATCCAGCCGAATCATCGCACTGGAGCTGATAGAGCAAGCCTATGAACATTCGCTTGCGCGGAACTGGATCGGCGGTTGCGGGCAGGCGCTGGCCTGTTGCAAAAACACTGAAATGAGGGGAATGCACTCTTTGCATCCAGACCAAATCACGTCACAACACGCCATGTTCACATTGCCCCGCCTACACAGCTATGATCAGGAGATCAAGAAGAGCCGCTTCCGCGCACTTGCCTGTCCGATTGCATCGGAAGACGATGTCAAAGCGCTTTTGATGGAGCACAGCGACGCAAGCGCCAATCACAATTGCTGGGCATGGCGGCTGGGCCAGACGTATCGTTTCAACGATGATGGCGAACCTTCCGGCACCGCCGGAAAGCCTATTTTACAGGCGATTGATGGACAGCAGATCGATGGCGTTCTGGTGATTGTCACCCGCTGGTTTGGCGGCGTTTTGCTCGGCAGCGGTGGATTGATCCGGGCCTATGGCGGCACCGCTGCCCAATGTCTGCGCGAGGCCGAAAAGGTCGAAGTCATCCACCGCACGACGCGCGTGTTTCGGGTCGGATTTTCAGATCTGGCACTGGTCAAGGCAAGGCTTTCCAACATCGCCAATGCCCTCGTGAACGCCGAGAGTTTTACAGAAACCGGTGCCGATCTTACATGCGCCATCCCCGAAAATGACGCTGAAACGGTTGCGCAAATGCTGATCGACATCACCGCTGGACGCGTGCAATTGCTAAAAGACAATCATGAGGTTTGAGCCTTCTGTAACAGCTTCAAACCATTTGTGATCCTCACAACCGAGCAACGATCTTGCAAATTAAATCGATTTAAATGAAAAATCCCGCCCTTCGGCCATGGAGGAGATACACAATGCTGGCACTGACATTTCCACGCGAGCGGGTGGCGGTTTCGCTTCTGTTTCTCATCAATGGTTTCATGATGGGCTCATGGGCTCCGAAAATTCCGGGCTTTGCCGAAAAGCTGGTTTTGAGCGAAGCACAGCTGGGCTTGATGATTCTGGTCTTCGGCATTGGCTCTATTGTGTTCATGCCCCTTGCCGGTGCGCAGATTGCAAAATTTGGCTCGCACCGGGTCAGCCTTGTGTCCAGCGCATTGTTTTTGCCAACCTTGCTGCTTCTCACGCTTGCGCCCAATGTCGCGTGGGCGGTGCCCGCCATTTTTCTGTTTGGCGGTCTCACCGGGGCCATGGACATTGCCATGAACGCCAATGCGGTAGAAACCGAGCGTTTTATGCGCCGCGCCATTACCTCGTCCTGCCATGCGTTCTGGAGCCTGGGCGGGCTGATCGGCGCAGGTCTGGGCGGCCCGCTGATTGCCACCTTCGGGCCTTTGGCGCAAAGCATTGTGGCCACAGCGCTGGCTCTGATACTGCTGATCTATGCATGGCCGCGCCTGCTGCAAGACAAGCCACACGCACAAGAGGGCCACGCCAAAGCCAGCCTGCCGAAAAGCGCCTTGCCATGGCTTTTGGGCCTTGTTGCCCTGTTCAGCATGATCCCTGAGGGCAGTGTGCTGGATTGGGGTGCGCTCTATATGCGCAACGAGTTGGGAGCCAATATTGCCCTATCCGGCTATGCCTATGCCGCGTTTTCACTCACCATGTCCTGTATGCGCTTTGCGGGCGATGCGGTGCGCAATCATTTGGGAGCGGTCAAAACCCTTCAAATTTGCGCCATCATCGCCATCATCGGGCTGATCATTGCAGGATTTGCGCCCAATGCTCCGATTGCCATTGCTGGCTTTGCCATCATGGGCATTGGCATTTCCAATCTGGTGCCCATTGCCTTTTCAGCTGCGGGCAATCTGCCCGGCATGGCTCCCGGTGTTGGCATTTCCGTGGTCAGCACCATGGGCTATTCCGGCATTCTGGTGGCTCCATCACTGATTGGCTTTGTAGCCGAGCACACATCGCTGGCTCTGGTGTTTCAGACATTTCCGGTGCTGATCATCGTGGTGTTGCTGCTGTCCAAACTGGTCCGCCATGCCGATCAATCTCACTCTTGAAAAATGCAACCCTTGTCACGATGTTGACAAGCGAAGATGATTGATCCACCTGACAATCAAGATGACGAAGATGAATAGGTATCGCCATGGCGTCCGTTGAAGACTTTGACCCGAAATCGCGCCGCGCCTCTGTTGCCGTTGATGTTGGCGGTGTGATTGTGGGTGGCGGCGCGCCGGTTGTCGTGCAGTCCATGACCAACACCGACACGGCTGATATTGATGCGACAGTGGCCCAAGTGGCCGCCCTGTATAAAGCGGGTTCGGAAATTGTCCGCATCACCGTGGACCGCGATGAGAGTGCGGCGGCTGTGCCAAAAATCCGCGACCGGCTGGAGCGCCTTGGCCTTGATGTGCCGCTGGTGGGTGATTTTCACTATATCGGCCACAAGCTTCTGGCCGATCACCCCGCCTGTGCCGAAGCCTTGGCCAAATATCGCATCAACCCCGGCAATGTCGGCTTCAAGGATAAAAAAGACAAGCAATTCGCCGATATTGTCGAAATGGCCATTCGCTATGACAAGCCGGTGCGCATTGGTGTCAATTGGGGCTCGCTCGATCAGGAATTGCTGACGCAACTGATGGACGACAATCAGGCAAAGGGTTTTCCGCTCTCGGCCCGGCAGGTGACACGCGAGGCCATTTGCCAATCGGCTTTGCTGTCGGCAGAGCTTGCCGAAGACATCGGCCTTGCCCGCAATCGCATCATTCTGTCTGCCAAGGTCAGTCAGGTGCAGGATCTGATTGCCGTCTATTCCATGCTGGCGGCACGCTCCGACCACGCCCTGCATCTGGGCCTCACGGAAGCGGGCATGGGCTCCAAGGGCATTGTCGCCTCGTCTGCTGCCATGGGCTATGTGCTGCAACAGGGCATTGGCGACACCATCCGCGTCTCGCTCACCCCTGAACCGAATGGCGATCGCACCCGCGAAGTGCAGGTGGCGCAGGAATTGTTGCAGGTGATGGGCTTTCGCCAGTTTGTGCCTGTGGTTGCCGCCTGTCCGGGTTGCGGGCGCACCACATCCACGGTGTTTCAGGAACTGGCGCAGAAAATCCAGAACGATCTGCGCAAGAACATGCCGGTCTGGCGCGAGAAATATCCGGGCGTTGAGGGTCTGAATGTGGCCGTGATGGGCTGCATCGTCAACGGTCCAGGTGAGTCCAAACACGCTGACATTGGCATTTCGCTGCCCGGCACTGGTGAAAATCCGGCTGCACCGATTTTTATCGATGGCCAGAAAGCCATGACGTTGCGTGGGCCGAAAATCGCCGAGGATTTTGAAGCGCTGGTGATTGATTATATTGAGAAGCGCTACGGCCAAAAAACAATGTCTGAAACGGCGGCGGAATAGGATTACGCCCTTTTCTTCATATTGCCGCAATTGTTAGAGCATTTCGAGCAAAAGTGTCTTGCGGTTTTGCGTCCCGAAATGCGTAAAGACAAAATTTAGAGCATCGTGCCGATTCCGATTTTCAGCACGATGCTCTAAGTTCAGGATCATCCGAACACCATGGAGCTTGCCCAAATGCTGAAACGATTCGTGCTTGTTGCGCTGGCCGCAACCTATCTCACCGCCTGCACCACCACTGACCCCTATACAGGTGAGCAGAAAATGTCGAACACCGCCGGCGGTGCATTGATTGGTGCCACAGTTGGCGCGCTGGGTGGTCTGGCTGTTGGCGGCGGTGGCCATGGCAAGCGCAATGCGGCGCTGATTGGTGCAGGCATTGGTGCATTGGCAGGCGGCGCAATTGGCGGCTATATGGACAATCAGGAATCAGAGCTTCGTGCCCAATTGCAGGGCACGGGCGTTTCCGTCACCCGTCAGGGCGACCGGATCATCCTCAACATGCCATCCAACATCACCTTCCCGACCGATCAATATCAGGTTCTGCCGCCGTTCTATCCAACGCTGAACTCGGTTGCCATCGTACTGAAGAAGTTCAACAAGACCCTGATCGACGTCAACGGCCACACCGATTCCACCGGCAGCCTGCAACACAATCAACAATTGTCACAGCAACGCGCTGACTCGGTGCTCGATTATCTCGGCTCGCAAGGCGTTGATCCACGCCGCATGTCGGCCATGGGCTATGGTCCAAGCCAGCCGATTGCCACCAACGCCACCCCGGAAGGTCGCGCCCAGAACCGCCGCGTCGAAGTGTCGATCTCGCCGCTTCAGGCCAATTGATCTGAACGATACAATAGAGTCTGTCAGGTTCAGATTGAACCAGACAGACTCTATATCTCTTTGTTTTCGTTTGTCTGATCAGTAAAACCGGATTCCACTTTTCCCTGACAAACTCTAGCTCTCCCGAAACCGGGCTTCGGTTTCGGGAGCAACATCATGATAAAATCCCTGACCCTGGCATGGATTTTTGAAAAAAACATGCTCCCAAAGGTCGTTTTTGAAACGGACTGTTACAAAATCTGGAGCGCGAACAGTGCAACCCCCATAACGCGCGTATCCTTGTTGGCGGGATCAAGCGTGACCGGCCTTGATGCGTCTGGGGACGACATCATCAGCGTTACAAGGCCATTCGCCGGATCGCGGTGCTTGGTGATGGGTATAATGACCCGTCTCGCATGGCCGGCAATCAGAGTGACCTCAACCGGCGGCGCAAAATCCAAAGACACAGAAAGGCGCTGCCGATCAATATATTTCAGGCCCGCGACGGTTAAAACCAAAGCCTGAGCCTCTGGATCGGGGATGCGTAAAACAATAACAGCCTGCCGGGCTGTCCAGATGCACGTTCCGTCATGGCGTCGGATACCCGGCCAGAGAGAAAGAGCGTGATCAACATGTTCAAGCGGATATTCCAGCCCTCGCTGCAAGGTAATGACTGGAGGAACGGGCGAGACAAATACGTCTGTATGTGGTTTTGTTGCAGAGGGTGGCGCGGCGGCCATAAGACGTCCGGAGGTACGATTGCGTAGCCGAATCCATCTGTCGGAGCTGGCCACAAAATCCGCCTGCCAACGCTTCTCAATTTCTGCGGCCCGTTCTGGATCAATCATTCCTTGAGTAGACAGCCAGTTAAGATCACGCATTCTCTGGGCGCGCGCCATGAGAAATATGCTTGCTATATGCTCCTGTGAGGCAGTGTCTTGCCGGAAAGACCCAATCAGGCGATGACTATTGCGGGAATGCTGTCGCCAACCAACCAATGGCTGAGAGAGATAATGCTGGCTGCCCAGCAGCACAGCCCTGAACCCGGTCAGAAGATCAAGCCCATAGGCACATAGTTCCGGGTCAATCGGCGGAAAATCCTCCAGGATGGAGCGATGAAATGCTGATGTTGCCCCCAGCCAGTAATTGGCATTCTGCTGATCGATCAGCGCCACAGGATCATCAAAAACCGTATCCGGGTTTTCCGTGTCGAGCAATCCAATCGGTATGCTTCCTTCACTCAGCAAAACGGCGTTGCTGGTCAGCAATTTGCAATCAGGGTGCTTTCGAAAATGATCAATGATCGTATCCAGCCGTCCCGGCAGCGCGATGTCATCACTATCTGATTGAATCAGAAGAGGCGCTCTTGATAATTGCGCAATATTGGACAGCATCCCGTGACCGATGGCTGTGCTGTTTCGCATGACCGTGGCGCAAACCTCAGGATGCCCCGACAACTGCGTCAGCGCGGCGGCAAGACTGCCATCCTGTGAGCCGTCATCAATCAACAGCAACTCGACATCAGGGCGCCATTGCTCCATCAAGCTGTCCAGCAGCGCACCAATCCACCCGGCGTTGTTGTGAACAGGGATAAACACTGTTGCCGCGAAGGACGGATGCGGCGCTGCGGGCGGCAGCTTTGATGCCCACTCGCCGCGCGGCGCAACGTCAGCCCATCGGTCTATGGCGGCAGCAATCTCGTCTTCGCTGTAATATTGGCTGACGTCTGGATGGGAATAGATTGTTTCCAGCGCGGCTCGAGGCAGTCGAAAACACTTTTTCAATGCCTGATAGATTGCAGCCGTTGGTTTATCTGTGCCGATATTGTCATGAGGAAGGCTAAATGTCATGCCCGGAAAAAGCGATGCCAGACCGCGCTCAATCGATGCCGGTGCGCTCTCGTGGCGGAAGAGAAGCAGACGCACATTGTCGCTTGTCTGGATTGAATATCCCTGCGCATGGTCGAATGGCTGCGTCCGCAGATCAAATCCGAACGGCTTTTGAAGCTCCTCATCAAACCACATCAGCGGTGCACGAATCATGCGATCGAGAAATGTCCAACTGGCAGTATTGTCACCTGCATGGCCCAGCCACAGGTCTGAAATGCGTGTCGCAATGGCTTGAGCACTCGCTTCAACCGATGGGAAGAGGCAGTCTGCAAAGGCAGTTTCCAGATTTTGCATTGCAACCGAGAGCGATCTGTCGATGGGGTCGCGCACACCGCTGATGATCGTTATCATCTCATCGGCTGCAACCGCACGCGCGAGGCGTTCACGAATGGATGTGTTGTCAAACGACATGCGCAGACCGGACGTATCCTTCGTCGCTGCGGCCACAAAATCCTCAAGAGGATCAAGAATCCAGGGCTCCAGACCATGGCTCCGAAACACATCACCAGGAAAACGCTCTGTCAGCAGGCTGTGTAGAGAGGTGGTGCAAACCTTCGCATAGGTGAGGATGAGGATCACGCATTGCTCCTTGCAAAAAGCGCCAGACGATTCAGGTTTCCGAATGATTTTGATGAATAATCAACTCTTATCAAACGCTGCACATCATCAAACAAGTCCTTCTGACGATAGGCGTAGATCCACGGATACAGTATTCACTATTGCATATTCTTGAAATCGGGAACCAATTTGACGCATTATACACCAGATAGAAAGCGCGTGCATCGATCCTACCGGAGGTTTCGCCCACGTCTGGAAACATCAACACGGCAGCATCTTGCTCTTTGTCAAATCTGAGACGCCATGCCGCTCTCAATCCACTGCATAATTCTGTAAGCCGATTCCGATTTCAGGAATGATGCGGTAGAGCATTTTACTAAAAGAGTGGAATGATCTAAAATATCGATTCCTCATGAATTTGATAGAGAATATGCTTATGGAGATGCTGATGCTCGCGCCCGAAATCGCACCATTGAAGCCTGCGAGTTCTGAGGGCCTGATGTTGATCGGCGGTGGCCGGAATGCCAGAAATCTTATCTGTGTTTTTGAGACGGCTGGCATCAAGGTGCGCGGTGTCGTTGATGATCAGCCAGCCGGCATTGTACTCGGGCATGACGTGGATTTCATCGATAGCATAGACGGCACTCATATGGATGCCTTCCTGACTGTCGCTGACCCCGATCAGGCATCAGCCTTGCGTGAGAGGCCCGCATTGCGTGGATGCCGATGGCCTCGGTTTGCTCATCCTTCGTCAGTCGTTTCGTCTCATGCCGAGATCGGCGAAGGCTCTTATATTGGCCCCTTTTCTGTGCTGACTGATGTTGTTATCGGGCGGCATGTTCATCTTTTCACACATAATGTTCTGGGTGCGCGTGTTGAGGTTGGGGATTTCACGGTTATTCTGCCTCATGCAACCATTGCAAGCGATGCCAGAATCGGAAAGCGCTGCATGATTGCAATGGGTGCCCGCATTCGCTCCGGCGTCACCATAGGCGATGATTGCCGAATTGACGCCAATGCCGTCGTGCGTCGTGATATGCCAAATGGCAGTATTGCGGTTTGCAACAATCTGACCCGAACAAGACAACGTATCGGCTTTGACCGATCGAATATGAAAAATGATTAAAATGGAAGGTGTTTTGCGATTGTATTTTTATCGGGATGTGTCCTAAAGATTTGTCTGGTTCAATCTGAACCTGAAAGACGCAGGATTTTCTCCGCAAGACTGGTTGCAATCATTTTAGGTTTCATGTGAGCAAGCGCATTTTGATTACGGGAGGTGCGGGCTTTGTTGGCTCACATCTGTGCGAGCGCCTTCTGGCTGATGGCTGCGAAGTTCTCTGTGTCGACAATTATGGCACGGGTCGCAGCTTGAACATTCGACACCTGCATCATCACGACCGCTTCAAGATATTGCACCACGACATCACTGTGCCGCTGAATGTGGAGGTCGATCAGATTTATAATCTGGCATGTCCCGCCAGCCCGGTTCAATACCAGTCTGATCCTGTGCAGACGATCAAAACCAATGTGATCGGCGCAATCAACATGCTTGATCTGGCCCGGTCGAGCAAAGCAACAATTTTGCAAGCCTCGACGAGCGAGGTTTACGGTGATCCCCTGGCGCATCCCCAGCACGAAGGCTATTGGGGCAATGTCAATCCAATCGGCTTGCGCAGTTGCTATGATGAAGGCAAGCGATGCGCAGAAACTCTGTTTTTTGATTATCACCGACAGTATGGCGTGAATATCAAGGTTGCCCGCATCTTCAACACATATGGTCCACGAATGCGTGAAGACGATGGCCGCGTCGTGAGCAATTTCATTGTTCAGGCTTTAAACGGCCGTGACCTGACCATTTATGGTGACGGCACCCAGACAAGAAGTTTTTGCTATGTTGATGATCTTGTCGATGGCCTTGTCCGTCTTATGAATACATCCGATACGGTGACAGGGCCGATCAACATCGGCAATCCCATTGAAACGACCGTTCTGGAACTGGCCAAGCTTATCCTTGATCTGACGGGGTCAACCAGCCAGCTTCTCCATGCTGGCCTGCCATCCGATGATCCTCATCGGCGCCGCCCAGACATCGAGATGGCAAAAACAATCCTGTCCTGGACGCCCACGACGCCGCTCTCGATGGGGCTCAAACGGACGATCTCATCCTTTTTGCATGAGTTTGCAACCGCATCCCCGATGCACGAACCACATTAGGATGAGGACTCAATCATATCCATGCAATAACAGTTGAAACGAGAGCGAGGGCGGCGAGATAGTTTGTGGCAAGGCGATCATATCTTGTCGC
>NZ_JACHLU010000012.1 GCF_014204625.1 Gillisella vitis
TGGAAGACAAGGCGGCAGCGGCTGACATGCGCATTGAAATCACCGAGACGGTCAGTTTCCAGCGCACCAACGAGGCCGTTGACCAGCTGGCGACCTTGCTGGGGATCACACCTGAGCAATTGGACAGCCTCTGGCTTTGGGCCGCAGGGTTTTAGCCAGGGAGCGACAGAGCTGATTTTTAAATTCGCGATGCTTGAACGAGGTTCAAGGTGTCTTCAAATGGTCTTCAAAGAGGGCTTTAGAAATCGAAAAATCCTTCAAAAAGGCTCGGATTTGAAGACTGTGAAGAACTTGCTCCCATGATTCAAGAGGACGAAGCGCAACCACAGCAGTTCTGAAGGGGTGAGCAACCCGACCCTCATGGCTCTTTGATCAACGTCTATGACCATTAAAAGATCGGTTGAGTGTATCTACCGCTCGCAGAGGAGGCCGACACCAGGGCATTTTCGTTGGGTTCGACGTATTTTGACACCAGTTCCGGAATTTTCATTTTTCCGGTTTTGCGTGTCAAAATTCCGGAAAGTCGCGGCGAGCTACAAACACCACGGGCGAAACCACGGTAACAGGCGTCTCAACCTGGTACATTGCCCATAGGCAAAACACTCCATAACATCTGGCTCCCAAGGCAAAATCTTGGATTTGCAGGCTGTTTTGGCCAATCTCGCCTGAGTCTGAAAATATGGCCTGTGCGCCATGCATGGCGCAGAAGCGCTGCCACTTTATAAAAACCGCCAGACCGTGGTTTTTTTCACGTCGCTGTCTTCCAGCACCCGCGTCACCGGCACTTGATAACAAGCCAAAGACTGCATCCGGTGCTTCGGGCAATAGGCCCTTCCCGGATCACCGACAAAAATGTGGACACCAGACGCCACCAGATCGGCAAACCACGGCACAAGCCTGTCCGCAAAGCCTGCATCATAGAACACATCACCGGCCAGCAACACATCGGCGTCCAGCCGCTGCCCGACGATGTCGGTGGCAGAAAACGCAATATCAACGCCGTTTTCACCCGCGTTCAGGCGCAAGGCGGCCCCCACAAACCGATCAATGTCCACGGCCAGAACATGACTTGCCCCGGCCATTTTGGCCGCAATCGCCACAAGACCAGAGCCGGTGGCAAAATCCACCACACGCTTGCCCGCCACAAGATCAGGATGATCAAGAATATGCCGCGCCAACCCTTGCCCGCCCGCCCAGGCAAAGGCCCAAAACGGCGGCGGAAGACCGATCTCGGCCAGATCGTCTTCGGTTTTCAACCACAGATCATGCACTTCGCAGGCAAGATGCAGGCGAATTTCCGGCACATGCGGGGGAGCCATGATCTCGGTATTGTCGAGAATGAAACGCTCAGGATCGATCGTCACGGTCAGGCTCAGCGCGGCGGATTCTCAAGTCCGCCCATACGGCAGACCTCGAGATATTCCTCTTCTGTCACCGGCTGCACCGACAACCGCATGGAGGTCACCAGCGACATTTGCTGCAAACCCGGATGGGCCTTCACGTCTTTCAGCGTCACAGGCTTTGGCATGTCGCAGACAGCGCGAATATCCACGCATTCCCAGCGCGGATCATCGGTGGTGGAATCATGGTGGGCCAGTTGGCAGACCTCAGCAATGCCCACCACTTCCAAGCCCTCATTGGAATGGTAGAAAAAGCCCTTATCGCCAATTTTCATCGCCCGCATATTGTTGCGGGCCAGATAATTGCGCACCCCATCCCATTGCTCGCCCTCGGCCCCTTTGGCCTTGAGCATGTCCCAGGAGAATTTGAAGGGTTCGGATTTAAACAGCCAGAATGCCATACTGCACCTTATGCGTCTGGATTGTTGAAGACCCAATTGTAGGGCTTGATCTCGACAGAGGCGAACAGTCCGGCCTTGGCATACGGATCCTGCGCGGCAATAGCCTTTGCCGACTCCAGATCAGCAGCCTTGATCAGCAGCATCGAGCCGCAAGGCTTGCCAGCGTCATCCAGAAACGGGCCGCCGATTTTCAACACGCCCTCAGCGTTCAGGCCGTTGAGCCATTCCACATGCGGCGGGCGGGTTTCCATGCGAAGATCAAGATGGTTGGGTTTATCGGCGCAAATTACGGCAAACAACATGCGGGTCTCCTTCAGGGATTATTCGGTGGTGATCGGGCGGGTCATCAAGGCATCCACCGCCCGGTCAATATCAAGCGAACCTTCAATAATCGAGGCCACGGCCTCGGTAATCGGCATGGACAGCTGATGCCCCTCGGCCAGACGGGCCGAGACGGCCGCAGCAAAGGCCCCTTCCACCAGATAGCCCCCGGCATCATCGCCACGGGCCAAGGCCAAACCATAGCGTAAATTCCGCGATTGATGGCTGGTGGCGGTCAACACCAGATCGCCAAGACCAGACAGGCCGCGCACGGTGTCGGCCTTGCCGCCCATGGCCACGACCAGACGCGACATTTCGGCAAGACCGCGGGAAATGAGTGCTGCTCTGGCCGAATCACCCAACCCACGGCCCTCAACAATGCCACAGGCTATAGCCAGCACGTTTTTCAACGCCCCACCCAGCTGCACGCCAATCCGGTCATCGGACGCATAGAGCCGAAAGGTGCGGGTTGACAGGGCGCGGGCCAGCTCATCAGCCTGCTCCAGCGAGCTTGCCGCCAGCACCATGGCGGTCGGCAGGCCACGGGCAATATCCATGGCAAAGCCCGGACCCGACAACACCGCCACCGGATGATGCGGTAGTTTTTCTTCCAGAATCTCGCTCAACAGCCTGGCTGTTTGCCGATCAATACCTTTGGCGCAGGTGACGACCGTCGCGTCTGCGCGAAGATACGGGCCATAGGTCGCTGCCGCATCGGCCTGTGCCTGCGATGGCATGGCAAACAGCACAATCTCTGCATCGGCCACCGCATCCGGCTCGGCGGTAAAATCCAGCCCATCGGGCAAAACCACGCCCGGCAGGGCGGCATCATGCAGATGGTCGTTGCGCAGATCGGCCATCAAAGACGGATCGCGGCCAATCAGTGTCACGCGCGACCGTCCCTCAAGCGCCATCACCGTTGCCAGCGCTGTTCCAAATGCGCCTGCACCAATCACGGCAATAGGATGCTGACCACTCATGCCTTCACTCCACGTTTGCCGGATCCCAACATGGCCTGTGCTTTGCTATCCAGCGGCCAGCGGGAGCGAGGTGCAACGGAAAGATCATCCGCCGGCAGGCCCAGCGCCATGCGCTCAAGCCCTGCCCAGGCAATCATCGCGGCATTGTCAGTGCATAAATGATGCGGCGGCGCGACAAAGCGAAAACGGTGTTTGTCACACAGGCTTTGCAACGCGCCACGCAAGGCCTGATTGGCCGCTACGCCTCCCGCAACAATCAGTGAAGGCATCTCATTCTGATTGGGAAACTCAACGTTAAACCGCTGAAGCCCCCGGCCAATGCGGTCATCCATGGTGCGGGCAATGGCGCGCTGGAAGGATGCGCAAATATCGGCAATATCCTGCTCCGTCACCGGAGCTGCGGCTTCTGCGGCCTGCCGCACGGCGGTTTTCAAACCGGAAAAGGAAAAATCCAGCCGCGCTTCGCCCACCAATGGGCGCGGAAAATTGAAGCGTTTTTCATCGCCTTTGGCTGCCGCCTTTTCCACGGCGGGACCACCCGGATAGGGCAGACCCAGCAGCTTGGCAGTTTTATCGAAGGCTTCGCCCAGCGCATCATCAATGGTGGTGCCCCAGCGCTCATAATCGGCGACGCCACGCACCAGCACCAATTGCGTGTGGCCACCAGACACCAGCAGCATCAGATAGGGAAAGGCAATGCCATCGGTCAGCCGCGCTGTCAGCGCATGGCCTTCCAGATGGTTGATGGCATAGAGCGGCTTGTTGGCCGCTTTGGCAATGGCCTTTGCGGTCATCAACCCCACCAGCAAGCCACCAATCAGGCCGGGACCGGAGGTGGCTGCAATGGCATCCACGTCTTTCAGGGTGACATTTGCTTTCAGAAGGGCTTCTTCAATCAGCACATCCAGCGCTTCCACATGGGCGCGGGCGGCAATTTCAGGCACAACGCCGCCATAGGCGCTGTGCTCGTCCAATTGGCTCAAAACCACATCAGAGATGATCTCGCCGCGGCCATCAGGGTGGCGCACGACAATAGAGGCTGCGGTTTCATCGCAACTGGTTTCGATACCGAGAATTTTGAGAGAATCTGCCATGGACTATAAGTTGCGTCGATTTGGATGATTGCGATAGACCCGAAACATGGGTACGAGACCCTCCGGTAACAATGGATGGCACTGGATGCAAACGAAACCTTTCCGTATCGGCACACGCGGCAGCCCTTTGGCATTGGCGCAGGCCCATGAAACCCGCGATCGACTGATGGCTGCCCATGGCCTTGCCCCGGAAATGTTCGAAATCGTCGTACTCTCCACCACCGGCGACCGCATTACCGACAGAGCATTATCGGAGATCGGCGGCAAGGGTCTTTTCACGCTGGAACTGGAGCAGCAGCTCACCTCTGGCGGGCTGGATCTGGCCGTGCATTCCTCCAAGGACATGCCCACCGCCCTGCCAGATGGCCTTGAAATTGCCGCGTACCTGCCGCGTGAAGATATGCGCGATGCCTTCATTGGCCGTACAGCCGCAAAACTGATGGATATGCCCGAAGGTGCCGTGATTGGCTCGGCATCGCTGCGCCGTCAGGCCTTGATCAGGCGCCTGCGGCCGGACATTGAGGTGATCACCTATCGCGGCGCGGTGGAGAGCAGGCTTCGAAAACTGGCGGAAGGGCAAGTGGATGCCACCCTGCTGGCCGTTGCCGGTCTGAAGAGGCTGGATAAGGAAAACGTGATTACCGAATATCTCGACATTGAGCGCTTTCCGCCAGCACCGGCTCAAGGGGCCATCTGCATTGAAGCACGCATTGGTGATCGACGGGTGCAAAATCTGCTGGAACCCCTCAATCACCGCCCGACTTTTGACGCGGTTTCCTGCGAGCGTGCCTTTCTGGCAGCGCTTGACGGCTCCTGCCGCACACCGATTGCCGGATTTGCGGTGTCCGACGGCGACAATCTCTGTCTGAGAGGCACAATTTTGACACCGGATGGGCAGGTGTCCCATTCGGTGGAAATCGAAGGGCGCTGTGCTGACAGTTTCAAACTGGGCTGGGCAGCGGGTGAACAGGTCAGGGCCAAGGCGGGACCGAGCTTTTTCGAAGGGTGGACATAAACATCATGCGTGTTCTGGTGACCCGGGCAGAGAAGGCAAGTCAAAAAACGGCTGCACACCTGCTGGCTCTGGGTCACGAACCGATTTTGATTCCCTTGGCCAAAGCCGTCCATACGCCTCAAAATGCCCTCACTGCACTCGAAAAACCCCATTCTGCGCTGATTATAACCAGCGCAGAAGCGGTCCGTGCGCTTGAGATCATCAAGGCGCAAATCACGCCGCATTTTTCCACGCCGCTGTTTGTGGTGGGGTCGGCCACCGCGAAAGCGGCAGAGCGTCTGGGTTTTCAGAAGATTGAAACCGCTGACGGTGATGGCACCCAATTGGCCAATCTGCTTGGCAGACAGGCAACCCCAAACTCCGCTCCTCTGCTTTATCTTGCAGGCAGCCCGCGCGCCAAAGCGCTTGAGCGGGGATTACAGGCCAAAGCCCTGTCCTTCGATGTGGCAGAGATCTACGACATGGAGACCATCACCTATCAAGCCGACGACATTTCTCACGCTCTCGGAAACCAGCCGATTGATGCCGTTTTGCTGTATTCGGCGGAAACGGCCCGGCGTTTTTGCGCTCTGCCTTTGACAGATAAAGTTGAGGAACTTTTTGCCTCTCTGGATTGTTTTTGTCTCAGTGAGCAGGTCGCCCAAAACCTGACACTGCCCTTTCAAACAAGGATTTACATTGCCGACCACCCCGATGAGGAAAGCTTGTTTGCCTTGCTGGAAAGCGCCAATTCGAGCAACGAAATCAAATCACCCCTTTCCTTCCGGTTCATCCCTGACTAACTTCAACGCAGAAGAGATTGAAAGCGAGGTTGCCATGGTTTCGGGAAAGCCCCCACGCCGTTCGAAAACCACCGAAGAGCCGGTTATCATCGATCTGACGGCAACGGAGGTTGCCCCGGAAAAGCCAGAGAACACGTCCGCCGAAGAGACGACCTCTTCTGCGCAGACGCCGGATGTGCCGACCGAGCCGCAACCTGAAAGCGAGCCAGCAATCGCGGCCGAAACGACGCAGGCAAAAGAACCTGCCAAAGAGGAGAGCCTCGCCACAGAGCCGGAGCCTGCAACAGAGCCAAGGCCTGCATCGGACACCGAGCCCGCGACGCTTGCACCAGACCATCCAGACTCTGAACAGCAGGAGGACACCCGGTTTGGCAGCGGCACATCAACCTGTTCGCCGCAAACGCCTCCGCCGCAAGACAATCAGCCAGCATCCGCACGGCCATCGTCCAACAGCATATCCAGCCTGCTGGCCGCAGGCATTGCCGGGGGACTGATTGCCCTGATCGGGGCTGGAAGCATTCAATATGCCGGACTTCTACCTGTTTCGGGGCCAAGCGGTAGTGCCGATACGGTTGCCGCCCTCAGTGCCGAGGTGGAGAGCCTGAAGGAAACCATGGCCAAGGGCCAACCGGCCGCCGATACCAGCGCGCTGGAAGCCCGGATTGGCCAATTGGAAAGCAGCCAACAGAATCCTCAGGCAACAATTGATCCTGCAACGATCACTGATTTGCAAACCCGGCTTGCCAGTGCCGATCAGGCCATAGACCAGCTGAAATCCGACATGGCAGGCCGCGTCCAAAGCCTGACCAGTGGCCAGACACAGATGTCTGACACGCTCTCGGCCATTCAAACCAGACTGGACAAGCCGCGTGATGATATTGAAGTCGCCCGCGCCATTGCTGCATCGGCCTTGAAGACCGCTGCCGATCGCGGCGGGCCATTTCTGGCTGAGTTGCGCACGCTGGGCAGCATTGCGCCGGAAGACCCCGCCATTGCAGCACTTGAACCGTATGCCGCAACGGGTGCTGTTTCCCGCGCCGAGCTGTTAGAGCGGTTTGGCAAGACTGCCGACACCATTCTGTCTGCCATCAACCAACCGGCAGACAGCGCCAGTATTGGCGAACGACTGCTGGCCAGTGCCATGTCGGTCATCAAAGTGCGCCCGGTGGGCAACGTTGCGGGTGATGACCCGTCGGCTATTGTGGCGCGCATTGAAGACAAGATCCGCAATGGCGACCTCAGGGGGGCCGCAGCCGAATGGGAAAGTCTGCCAGAGGTCGGGCGTACGGTCTCGGAAGGCTTCAAGAAGGCGCTTGACGGGCGTATTGCGGTTGAAGCGCAGGTGTCCGATGCGCTGGCGCGCTCGGTTGCCGGGCGGCAGGGCTGAGGAGAAACAGCATGATTCGTGTTCTTGTCTACGTTCTTCTGGTTCTCGCCCTTGGGTTTGGTTTTTCCTGGCTGGCGGACCGGCCCGGTGAATTGCAGGTTGTCTGGCAAGGCCAGTTGATTGAAATGAGCCTGACGGCGGCCGCCACCATTCTGGTCGTGCTTGTGGCTGTGGTGATGATCGGTTGGTGGCTGATCCGCACCATCTGGACTTCGCCCCATTCGGTCCGCCGCTATTTTCGTGCCCGCAAGCGCGACCGGGGCTATCAGGCCCTGTCGAGCGGGCTGATCGCGGCAGGAGCTGGCAACGCCCAATTGGCGCACCGCATGAGTGCGCGGGCACGCGGTCTGATCCGTGCCGATCAGGAGCCACTGATCATGGTGCTGGAAGCCCAGACCGCGCTGATCGAGGGCAAGCACGACAATGCCCGGCGCATTTACGAGCAGATGGTGGCAGACCCCGAAACCCGCGAGCTTGGCCTTCGCGGTCTCTACCTGGAGGCAACGCGGCTGGGGGCCTATGAAGCCGCCCGGCAATATGCCGAAAAAGCCGCAGAAGAAGCGCCCTACCTGCCATGGGCAGCAAAGGCGACGCTCGAGCATCGCTGTCAGACCAGCAATTGGGATGAGGCCATTCTGCTGCTGGACCGCCAGCGCGTGGCAGGTGTCAGCAATCGTGCCGAATCTGATCGCATGAAAGCCGTTCTGCTCACGGCCAAGGCCATGGACCAACTGGATGGCGATCCCGTTCTTGCCCGCGAAAATGCTCTGAATGCGTTGAAACTTGCCAAGGATCTGGTGCCCGCCGCAACCACCGCCGCCCGCGCCTTGTTGCGCGAAGACAATCTGCGCAAGGCAGGGTCGGTGCTGGAAACGGCGTGGAAGCTTGAACCCCATCCTGACATTGCAAGAGTCTATATCCGCGCCCGCAACGGTGATGGCGCGATGGACCGTCTGAAGCGCGCCGAGCGGCTGGAACACCTGAAGCCCAACAATGTCGAATCACTGCTGATTGTTGCCGAGATGGCGCTGGAAGCGCATGATTTCACCAAAGCCCGCGCCAAGGCAGAGGCGGCGGCCCGGATGCGGGCAAGTGAGCGGGTGTTTCTGCTGCTGGCCGACATTGAAGATGCCGAAACCGGCGATCAGGCCCGCATTCGCTACTGGATGGCGCAAGCCCTGAAAGCACCGCGTGATCCCGCCTGGGTGGCTGACGGTCAGGTGTCGGAAAAATGGCTGCCCTATTCGCCTGTCAGTGGCAAGCTCGATGCCTTTGAGTGGAAGATGCCCTATGCCCAGTTGAGCGGACCGCAGGAAGACAGCACGGTGATCAGCGGTGCGGCAGCACTGGCCGAATTGCCAGCGCTTGCGACGGCAGAGACACAGGCGGCCGAGCAGGACGATGTCACAGTGGTCACATCCAAACCGCTGCCGAAAGCGCCTGCACCAACGCCACCGGAGCAAAACAGCGCCAGAGAGGCCGCGCCTGAGCCTTTCTTTGGCCGCCCACCGGATGATCCGGGCGTACGCAAGCCCGGCAACACGGCAGATGAAAAAGCCAGACTCAACCTGCTGTAAAGGACACACCATGCTGGAAAGGCTCAATGCCTTTGTTCAAAGTCTTGTGAGCGCGCCGGAGAGTGGCAAATTTGCAATGGACGACACACGAGTGATGATCGTTGCCTTGTGCTTTCAGGTGATGGAAGCCGATGGCACTATCAGCGAAAGTGAACGCGATGTTTTGAAGAAAAACATAAAAGAGCATTACGCTCTGGATGGCGGTAAGCTGGAAGCCCTGCTGGATGCGGGACAACGGGCCGAACACGAGGCGGTCGATTATTACCGCTTCACCTCGGAACTGAAGCGGAGGCTCAGCGACGAGCAGCGGCTGGAGCTGGTGGGTGTGCTGTGGGACATAGTCTATGCCGACGGCGCGCGCAACGAAATGGAAGACCATATTCTCTGGCGCGTTGCCGATCTGCTTGCCGTTTCTGACCGCGATAGAATTATGGCCAGACGCAGCGCCGCCGCCCGCGCAGGTCAGGCCGGAGATCATGATGCCTCCTGATGCGCGCAGCAGGCTGGGCTGGAAAAGGCCTGTTCTGATAATCCTGCATCAGGAACGCTCAAGCGCCGGGCGCGTTGGGCAGATGCTGCTTGAAAAAGGATTTCCGCTGGATATTCGCCGCCCTGCTCTGGGAGATACCCTGCCCGACACCCTTGCAGAACACAGTGGTGCCGTGGTGTTTGGCGGACCGATGAGCGCCAATGATCCAGAGCACTTCGTCAAACACGAAATCGACTGGATTTCCATTCCCCTGAAAGAAAACCGGCCCTATCTTGGCATCTGTCTGGGTGCGCAAATGCTGGCGCGACATCTGGGCAGCAGGGTTGAGGCCCATCCGAAAGAGCTGGTCGAAATCGGCTGGTATCCGATTGAGCCGACCAATCACGGCAGGCTTTTGATGAAATGGCCGAAAATGGTCTATCATTTTCACCGCGAGGGCTTTGAGCTGCCCCGTGGCGCAACTTTGCTTGCCACATCTGACACCTATCCCAATCAGGCCATGCGCTATGGCGAAAACGCCTTTGGTGTGCAGTTTCATGCCGAGCTGACCCGCGCCATGATGCAGCGCTGGGTGGTGCATGGGGCATCGCGCTTTGTCATGCCCAACGCACAGAAAGGCCGCGACCATCTCGAAGGACGCATGTTGTTTGATGCGCCGCTGCGAACATGGCTGTCAAATTTTCTCGATCATGTGTTCAGAGATGAAGTATCCGCCACCCTGTGAGATTACCCATCCTGTTTAAGCTCTGGATTTTCCAGCGTATCAATGGTGCGCAGCTTGGGAAAGGCCAAAGCCCAGAGAATGGATACGGCAAGCGTGCCAACCCCACCGACAACAACGGCAGCCACTGGCCCGATCACATGCGCCATGGTGCCTGCGCGGAACTCTCCCAGCTCGTTGGATGCGCCGATAAACACCGAGTTGACGGCATTGACCCGCCCGCGCACCGCATCGGGCGTCCACAGTGCCAGCAGGGTTTCGCGCACATAGACCGAAATCATGTCACCCGCACCCATCACCGCAAGCGCAATGGCTGAAATCCACCAGACTTTGGAAATGCCGAAAACAATGGTCGCAAGACCGAAAATGGCAACACCAACAAACATGATCAACCCCGCCCGATGGCGAATCGGAAAGGTTGCCAGAAATGTCGCCATGATAATTGCGCCGATTCCGGGAGCGGAGCGCAAAATGCCAAGCCCGAGCGGCCCCATGGTCAGGATGTCGGAAGCGTAGATCGGCATCAAGGCCACAGCACCGCCCAGCAGAACCGCAAAAAGATCCAGCGAAATGGCACCCAGCACCACTTTTTCATGGCGAATAAATTTAAAGCCCGCCAGCAGATAGGTCAGGGTCTTGGGCTCATTATGTGTCCTTTTGGCTGGTTTTGGCACCAGCAAAATAAACAGCGTGCCTGCCACCATGAACACCAGCGCCACACCATAGGCAACACTGGCTCCAAGGCCATAGAGCAAACCACCAGCCACAGGCCCAAGAATAGACGCCGTTTGCCATGAGGATGCATTCCACGCAAACGAATTGGCCAGATCCTGTTCCGGCACCAGATTGGGCGCAAGCGATTGCACCGCAGGCCCCATGAACGCCCGCTCAATGCCGAAAATTGTCATGATTGCCAGCACCGGTATTGGCGCAAACGCATTGTTGGCGGTCAATACCAGCAGCAAACCAACGCAGACAGCGCTAACACCAAGGCAAATCGCCACAATCAGGCGCCGGTTAAAATGGTCGGCAACCGTGCCCGTGACCAGCACCAGCACCAGCGCTGGCAAAAATTGCACAAGACCAATCAAGCCGAGATACAGCGCATTGCCTGTCACCTCATACATCTGCCAGCCGACGGAAACGCTGACGATCTGAATGGCAAAAGCAGCCAGAAACCGCGCCATGAAAAACTTGACATAGGCTGGGTGCCGAAATGCCGCAAAACGATCAGCCGATTGCAGAACAGACATATGAGGACTTCTCCTGCCAGTGGGGATCTGGCGCAACAACATAGTTGCGTTAAACATGAATCGACACAGCTGGCAAGGCAACACTTGCCCGATACCGTCGCAATGTCTACATCACCTAGAACACAGAAATGGAGACCGACATGCTGGCCTTGCTGAAAACGATTGACCTGGCGCTTGATATTTATACCTGGATTCTCATCGCCAGTGCGATCTACTCCTGGCTCTACGCCTTTAACGTGATCAATTCCAGCAATCGGTTTGTCAGCCAGATCGGTCTGTTTCTTTACAATGTCACCGAGCCGGTGCTGCGCCCCATTCGTCGGATCATGCCGGATCTTGGCGGCATCGACATTTCGCCGATCATCCTGCTGCTGATCATCTATTTTGTGCGGCAGTTGATGTGGAGCACGCTGGCCCCACTTCTGGTATGAGCCAGCCCTACCGGGTCTTTGACGATCACATCCGCCTCGCTGTTCGGCTCACCCCCAATGGCGGGCGCGATGGTGTGGACGGCGTTGAGCTGAATGGCAATGGAGACGCGCATTTGAAAGTGCGCGTCAGTGACGTGCCGGAAAAGGGCAAGGCCAACAAGGCGTTGATTGCCTTTCTGGCAAAGCGGATCGGCGTTGCCAAATCCTTGATCACGCTTTTGTCTGGCGATACCGCCCGACAAAAAATCCTCCGGATCGATGGCGACCCGGAGGACTTGAAAGCAAAGCTTGAGACGCTAATTGCCTCTTGAGATTACTTTTTGGCGCGTTCGATGGAATCAACGATCAGCTGCTTGGCCACGTCAACGTCCATCCAATCGCCAATCTTCACCCACTTGCCGGGCTCCAGATCCTTGTAATGCTCAAAAAAGTGCTGAATCTGCTTCAGCGTGATTTCTGGCAGGTCGGTGTAGTTGTGAACCTTGTCGTAACGACGGGTCAGCTTCGGCACCGGCACGGCAATGATCTTTTCATCCTTGCCACCATCATCTTCCATCAGCATCACGCCAATCGGACGAACATTGATGACGCAGCCAGGAACCAGAGGGCGCGTGTTGCAGATCAACACGTCAATCGGGTCACCATCTTCGCAGAGCGTGTGCGGCACAAAGCCGTAATTGCCTGGATAATGCATGGGCGTGTAGAGAAAGCGGTCAACGATCAGCGTGCCAGCTTCCTTGTCCATCTCATACTTGATCGGCTGGCCGCCAACTGGCACCTCGACGATGACATTGACGTCATCAGGTGGGTTCTTGCCGATCGAGATTGCATCAATACGCATATCTAACCCCATGGGATTGTTGAAATCCCCGGTGTGGTAAAGGGTTTCTGGCGGCAAATCAACAGCGCGTGAGATGCAGGAGCAATAAAGCACACATCAGGGTAAATCCTGACGTATCCGCGCGCAGTCAGCGCCTCCAGATAAAGCCAAGCTTCTTCAGCCCGACGCCATCAAAATCCTCAACCCCTTCAACCAGATCGACACCGCCATTCGAGCTGAAAAAATTGACCGCAGAGCCGCAATCCTCAAGACACCACGCGACCATACCGCGATAGCCCAGAGATTTCAGACTGCGGCGACATTCATTGAACAACACATGCCCCAAACCGACGCCCTGATATTCAGGACGCATATAAATTTCATAGATCTCGCCGTCATAGGGCAGCGTTCGCGCCCGGTTCAGCCCCAGCGTGGCATAGCCGGCAATGGTATCGCCAATATCCACCACCAGCACGATCGCTCCCCCGTGGGTAGCCTTGCGCCACCACGCAGTATCCCGGCGCTCCAGCATCCTTGACAGAGGCTTGTGCGGAATCAAGCCGGAATAGCAATATTGCCACGCTTGCCGATGCGCATCGGAGAGCGCTGCTGCATCGTCCGGAGCCGCCGGACGCACGTCAATTGACAACGTTTTCATAACGCCACTCTGGTTGCGCCGGTCATCTCCAGTCTGCCAGGTTCAAGATGAACCAGAGAAACTCTAAAACCGCCGATGCAGGAACGGACACACCATCCCTGATTTCAAATCTGTTGCATTGCTTCCATTAAACCGATTCGGCGAAAAAGAATCCGTATCGCCCCGCCGCACAGGCCTTTCCCACAGACTTTCACTCGGTCATCCACAACAGATTAATGTTTTCTTAAGTATTTCGACAAGAGTGACCAATACCGAAACAATCATAAAAAAAGCCCCGTCCACAAAGGACGGGGCGTAAAAATGCAAATCTGACAGACGTCAGAAATCAACCCTGAGCGGCGCGTGCCTTGCCAAAACGCTTACGGTCGTTGGCGTCGAGGTAGAACTTGCGCAGACGGATGGACTTTGGTGTCACTTCCATCAGCTCATCGTCCTGAATCCACGACAGAGCGCGGTCGAGCGTCATGCGGATTGGCGGAGTCAGCTTCACAGCTTCATCCTTACCAGCGGAGCGAATGTTGGTGAGCTGCTTGCCCTTGAGCACGTTCACTTCCAGATCGTTATCACGCGAGTGAATACCGACGATCATGCCCATGTAAACCTTGTCGCCCGGCTCAATGATCATCGGGCCACGGTCTTCCAGGTTGAACATGGCGTAGGCCACAGCTTCACCGGACTGGTTGGACAGCAGAACGCCGTTGGAACGACCACCGATTTCACCCTTGTAAGGCTGATAATCATGGAACAGACGGTTCATGATCGCCGTGCCGCGCGTGTCGGTGAGCAGTTCGGACTGGTAACCGATCAAACCACGGGTGGGCGCATAGAACACCAGACGCACGCGATTGCCGCCCGAAGGACGCAGTTCGGTCATTTCAGCCTTGCGCTCAGACATTTTCTGAACAACCACGCCGGAATGCTCTTCATCCACGTCGATCACAACTTCTTCGATCGGCTCCATCAGGGTGCCGTTCTCGTCCTTGTGCATCACAACGCGCGGACGCGATACAGCCAGCTCAAAGCCTTCGCGGCGCATGGTTTCGATCAGAACAGCCAGCTGCAATTCGCCACGACCAGACACGAAGAACGAATCCTTGCCTTCCGATTCTTCAATCTTCAGAGCAACATTGCCTTCGGCTTCCTTGAACAGACGGTCACGAATCACGCGGCTGGTGACCTTGTCGCCTTCGGTGCCAGCCAGCGGGCTGTCGTTGACGAGGAAGGACATGGTCACAGTTGGCGGATCGATTGGCTGAGCAGACAGAGCTTCCGTGACCGAAGGATCGCAGAATGTGTCAGCAACCGTGCCCTTGGACAGACCGGCAATCGCCACGATGTCACCGGCATGGGCTTCGTCAATAGCGGTGCGCTCAATGCCACGGAACGCAAGAATCTTGGAGATACGGCCGGTTTCAACAACCTTGCCGTCCTGGCTGAGAACCTTGACGGACTGATTTGGCTTGATCGAGCCGGAATGAATACGGCCGGTGATCACGCGACCGAGGAAGGGGTTGGCTTCCAGAAGCGTACCAATCATGCGGAACGCACCATCTTCGTCGCCAACGCTGGGCTCAGGAACGTGTTCCAGAACCAGATCCAGCAGCGGAGCCAGACCCTGATCCTTCGGGCCTTCCGGCGATACGTTCATCCAGCCATCGCGGCCAGAACCGTAGAGGATTGGGAAATCGAGCTGCTCGTCAGTCGCATCAAGGCTTGCGAACAAGTCGAACACTTCGTTGATCACTTCTTCATGACGGCCATCGGGACGGTCGATCTTGTTGATGGCAACGATCGGGCGAAGACCAACCTTCAGCGCCTTGCCAACCACAAACTTGGTCTGTGGCATTGGGCCTTCAGATGAGTCCACCAGAACGATTGCACCGTCCACCATCGACAAAATACGCTCAACTTCGCCGCCGAAGTCGGCGTGGCCGGGGGTGTCAACGATGTTGACGCGAACGCCCTTCCACTCCACCGAGGTCGCCTTGGCGAGAATGGTGATGCCGCGCTCTTTTTCCAGATCGTTTGAGTCCATCACACGTTCTGCAACGCGCTGGTTTTCGCGGAACGAACCGGACTGCTTCAGGAGTTCGTCAACGAGGGTGGTTTTCCCATGGTCAACGTGCGCAATGATCGCAATATTGCGAATTTTCATAGTAAGGATCTCTGATGGCTCTGGCGCAAATGCCCGATGGCACGCCTGTTACTTTGAGGCGCTCATACCTTGTTTTTTGCAAATGCGAAAGGGGGGCAGGCGATTCGATTCGCCCTGCCCCCATTTTGAACGCCAATTCTCACCCGCAAAGCGGGCAAATTTCATCCAGTCGTCACAAAAACCTTACGCCGCCAGGCCCCGCTTTTTCAGCATGGCGTCGGGGCTTGGCAGACGGCCTCGGAAGGCTTTGTAGGTTTCTTCCGGGTCCACGGCACCGCCGATGGCGTAGATATTGTCCTTCAACCGTTTTGCCATAGCAGCGTTAAAGGCATCGCCGGTTTCTTCAAAAGCTGCGAAAGCGTCGGCATCCAGCACTTCCGACCACATGTAGGAGTAATAACCAGCCGAATAGCCATCACCGGAAAACACATGCTGGAAATGCGGTGTGGCATGGCGCATGACCATGGAAGCAGGCATACCGATTTTTTGCAAAACCTCGGCCTGCACCGCCATAGGGTCTTCTACTGGCTCCTCACGTGTGTGAAACGCCATATCCACCAGCGCCGACGAGGTAAATTCAACCGTGTTGAAGCCAACATTAAAGGTCTGGGCGGCCAGTACCTTATCCAGCAACGCCTGCGGCATGGGATCGAAGGTCTGGTAATGCACGGCATAGGTTTTCAGAATCTCCGGCACTGTCAGCCAATGCTCATAAAGCTGCGAGGGCAGCTCGACGAAATCACGCGAAACACCCGTGCCCGACACCGACGGATAGGTGACATCTGACAACATGCCATGCAGCGCGTGACCAAATTCATGAAACAGCGTGCGGGCATCATCCAGCGACAAAAGGGCTGGCTTACCCTCGGCAGGCTTGGCAAAATTGCAGACATTGTAGATGATTGGCAATTCGCCTTGTGCGCCATTCTTCAAGGTTAGCTTGTGCTGTGACTGGAAAGAACTCATCCATGCGCCCGAGCGTTTGGAGGACCGGGCGAAATAATCGCCCAGAAACAGCGCTTTCAGCGTCCCATCGGCTTCACGAATTTCAAACACCCGCACATCGGGGTGATAGCCCACCACATCTTTGAGCGGCACAGCCGTGATACCAAACAGCTTTTGGGCCACCGCAAAGCAGGCTTCAATAATTTTTTCGAGCTGGAGATAGGGCTTCAACTCGCTTTCAGAAAAATTGAAACGTTCTGTACGGAGCTTTTCCGCATAAAAGCGCCAATCCCACGGGGCAACATCGTGGTTTTTGCCATCCTTGGCAATCAGCGCTGCCAATTCCTGCTCTTCCACGCCTGCCTGCACCACCGCCTTGTCCCAGACCTGCATCAGCAGATCGTTCACGGCTTCCGGGGTTTTCGCCATAGTGTTGTCGAGCTTGAGAGCCGCGAAATTCTTGTAGCCCAGCAGCTTGGCCTTCTCGTCACGCAAGGCCAGCACTTCTTTGACAATGGCGCGATTGTCCCGCTCGCCACCATTTTCACCGCGCGCCACCCAGGCTTTGAACGCTTGTTCGCGCAAATCGCGTCGATCGGAAAATTCCAAAAACGGCACGATGATCGAGCGCGACAGCGTCACCACATAGGCCTCACCCTTGCCGCGTGCGCTGGCAGCAGAGGCCATGGCATCTTTGAGAAAATCTGGCAGGCCAACCAGTTCTTCATCGCTGGACAGCGGCAGCGCCCAATCGGTCTCATCGCCCAGCACGTTCTGGCCAAAGTTGGCACCAAGGCTTGCGAGACGTTCATTGATGGCGGCCAGACGTTCCTGCTGATCTTTGGCCAATTTGGCCCCGGATTTGACAAAACCCTTCCAGTGGCGCTCCAGCACGCGGGTCTGCTCCAGCGTGAGACCAAGGCCATCACGCTTGTCCCACAGCGCATCAACACGGGCAAACAGCGCCGCATTCATACTGATTTTCGAATAATGGCGCGACATTTTCGGCGCAATTTCACGCTCCAGCGCCTGAATCACCTTGTTGGTGTCGGCACCGGCCTTGTTCCAGAACAGCGCTGAAACGCGCGAGAGGCCATCCCCGGCAATTTCCAGTGCGACAATGGTGTTTTCAAATGTGGGCGCAGAGGCATCAGCAGCAATTGCATCAATATCGGCATTGTGTTCCGCAAGAGCCTGATCAAACGCCGGTGCAAAATCCTCATCCTTGATCAGCTCAAACCGAGGCAAGCCGTGCGGGCCGGTCCATTCGGTGACGGTGGAATAGGATTTTTCACTCTGGCTCATGGGGCGATTCCTTCATCAAAATTCTCCCAAAGATATAGGTACCCATTTTGAAATTGTCACGCCTTGCGGCACAACCGATAAAAATGCTTTCGTGCCCGAACGTGTTTCTGCAATTTCAATTTGCCCGTGTTTGCGCTACCAACGGCAAGAGACGCACATTTCCTCCCCGCCAATGATCGAGCCATGACCCTTTCTCAAACGCACCCGGCCCAAACACCACCAACCCGCATGAGCGAAAACCGCACGTCCATGCTGGGTGCGCTGCTGACCATGATCGGCCCGCTGTCGATGTCGATCTACACTCCGGCCATGCCGCAGCTTGTCCACGCTTTTTCGACCACGGATGCGGCCATCAAGCTCAGCCTGTCGCTGTATTTTGCCGGTTTTGCCTGTGCGCAATTGCTGTCTGGCCCCTGTTCCGATGCCTTTGGCCGCCGCCATGCAACACTGTTTTTTCTCAGTATTTATCTGATCGGCAGCCTGCTGGCGGCGTTTGCCCCCTCGGTCAATCTGCTGCTGGCAGGCCGAATCATTCAGGGCATTGGTGCATCCGTGGGCGTCACCGTGTCGCGCGCCATTGTGCGCGATCAATTTGCAGGCACGGAAGCGGCGCGCATTCTCAATATGATCGGCATCATGCTGGCGATTGGCCCCGCTATGGGGCCAACCGTGGGTGGGTTGGCGCTGGCGGCGTTTGGCTGGCAATCGGTGTTTTTCCTGATGGTTGGTTTTGGCATCACCAGCTTTGGTGTAGTGGCGCTGCTGATGAAGGAAACCATCACGCCAGACCGCAGCCTGATCCGTCCCACCCGGTTGATCGCGGCCTATGGCACTTTAATGGCTGATCTGCGGGTGTTGCTTGCAGCGCTGGTGCTCGGTGGATGTGTGGGGGCGCTCTATGCGCAATCCACCATGTTGCCGTTTGTGCTGATCAACAAGGTTGGCCTGACACCATCGCAATTCGGCCTTGGCATGTTGATGCAGACCGGCTCTTATTTTTTCGGCTCGGTTGCTTTGAGAATGGTGGCCAAAAAACTGCCCATCGGCGGTGCTTTGATCTTTGGCCTGACGCTGGCGGGCTTTGGCGGCGTTTTGATTTTCCTCTCAACCCATCTGATCACCCCCACCTATCTCTCAATCATGGGCCCGGTTGCCATCTGCTCCTTCGGCATGGCCTTTGTCATCCCGGACATCACCACGGCGGGCCTGACACCCCATCCGAAACTGGCAGGCTCGGCTTCGGCCCTGCTGGGCTTTGTGCAAATGGGCTGCGGCTTTCTGGGAGGCGTGGGTGCCGCATGGCTTGGTGATCCACTGACCGCCTTTGGCACGATTATTCCCGCCATGGAATTTCTGGCGATTTTTGCCTATCTCGGCTTTCGAAGGGCGTGGAAACGGGCGGCATAAAAAAACCGCTGCCAGTGTCCCGGCGACGGTTTATTGAACGACACAACCACACTCTCTACGTTTCGTCATCCTCGGGCCTGACCCGAGGATCTGATCCCGTGAGCCAATGTCACTGACGATGATTCTAGAGTTTGACGGGAGCAGATGCTCGGCACAAGGCCGAGCATGACGTCGAGGACAGAGTAAGCCGTGCGGACCAGAGATTACTTGGACAGATTGCGCTTGCCCAAGGTGCGCAGACGCAGGGCATTGAGCTTGATAAAGCCCGCCGCATCCTTCTGGTCGTAAGCGCCCTGATCGTCTTCAAAGGTCACAAGCTGGTCGGAATAGAGCGATTTTGCCGATTCACGGCCAATCACCATCACGTTGCCCTTATACAGCTTCAGCGTCACTTCGCCTTCAACATGTTCCTGGCTCTTGTCGATCATCGCCTGCAACATTTCGCGCTCTGGCGAGAACCAGAAGCCGTAGTAGATCAGTTCGGCATAACGCGGCATCAGCTCATCTTTCAGGTGAGCAGCGCCACGGTCCAGCGTGATGCTTTCAATGGCGCGGTGTGCTGCCAACAGAATGGTGCCGCCGGGGGTTTCATACACGCCACGGCTCTTCATGCCGACAAAACGGTTTTCCACCAGATCAAGACGGCCAATGCCGTTGTCGCGTCCGTAGTTGTTCAACTCGGCCAAAAGCGTGGCAGGCGACATTTCGACACCGTTGATCGAGCAGGCATCGCCCTTGCGGAAGCCAATCTTGATGATGGTGGCCTTATCAGGAGCGGCTTCCGGCGAAATGGTGCGCATATGCACATATTCCGGGGCTTCCTGCGCTGGATCTTCCAGAACCTTGCCCTCAGACGAGGAGTGCAGCAGGTTGGCATCCACCGAGAACGGAGCCTCCCCCTTCTTGTCCTTGGCAACCGGAATCTGGTTCTGCTCGGCAAAGGCCAGCAGATCGGTGCGGCTCTTGAAGGCCCAATCGCGCCAAGGGGCAATGATCTTGATGTCGGGGTTCAAGGCATAGGCCGACAGCTCGAAACGAACCTGGTCATTGCCCTTGCCGGTGGCACCGTGAGCAATGGCGTCAGCGCCGGTTTTCCTGGCAATCTCAATCAGGTGCTTGGAAATCAGCGGACGGGCAATGGAGGTGCCCAGCAGATAAACACCTTCATAGACCGCATTGGCGCGGAACATCGGGAAGACGAAATCACGGACAAATTCTTCACGCACGTCCTCGATGAAGATTTCCTTGATGCCCAGCATTTCCGCCTTCTTGCGGGCAGGCTCCAGCTCTTCGCCCTGGCCGAGATCGGCGGTGAAGGTGACGACTTCTGCGCCAAGCTCGGTTTGCAGCCATTTCAGGATAATCGAGGTGTCGAGACCGCCGGAATAGGCGAGAACGACCTTCTTTACGTCTTTGGGAAGTGCCATGATGATCAAAGTCCGTGTGCTGTAGCCGAGGCCACTCAACCGGGCCTCCTTGGGTTTGAGGCACTTTTAGCCGGATTGTCACATCATGCAAGGGACAAGCAGCGTAAGAGTGCAATAGGAGCGCTTGATTTGACTTGGGTGGAAACTGCCCCATATCCTGTCAGTTAATCGCAACAGCGACACAAGGAGCGAGACATGACAGACATTCAATCCGTCATTGCCAAAGGCAAAGTCGCCGTGGTGACAGGAGCGGCCTCTGGAATCGGGCTGGCAGCATCCAAAATATTCGCCCAAAGGGGCATGTGCGTGGTTCTGGTGGATCTGGGCGGAGATGCGCTGGCCAACGCCCGTATTGCCGTTGCAGAACACTCGGACAATCCTGAAAGCGATATTGTTGCCATTGAAACAGACGTGTCCAAGCGCGATGAGCTGGAAGCGCTGGAACGCGCCGTGATCCAGCGGTTTGGCCATGTGCATCTGCTGATGAACAACGCAGCCATTCAGCCCGGCAGCGGCATGTTTGGCCCGCAGGTCAATTGGGACAATGTGCTGGCCGTCAACCTGATGGGCGTCATTCATGGCACACAGGTGTTTGCACCGGGCATGATTGCCCATAGCGAAGCGGCCATCATCATCAACACCGGCTCCAAACAGGGCATTACCACCCCGCCCGGCGATCCGGCCTATAATGTCGCCAAAGCCGGTGTCAAAGCCTTTACCGAGGCCTTGCAGCATGAGTTGCGCAACACCGAAAACTGCAATGTCTCGGCCCACTTGCTGATTCCGGGCTTTGTCTTCACAGGCCTCACCGCCCATGGCCGCACCGAAAAACCGCCTGCCGCATGGACCGCAGAGCAGACGGTGGATTTCATGCTGCAAAGCCTCGAAAAGGGCGACTTCTACATTCTTTGCCCGGACAACGATGTGCCGCGCAGCCTTGATGAAAAGCGTATTGCCTGGGCCGCCGGTGATATTATCGAAAATCGCCCGCCGCTGTCGCGTTGGCACCCCGATTATGCGGAAACCTTTCAGGCACATCTTTCAAAATAGTTGCATGTTGGCAAAGCCGCAGAAGCCCGATAGGAAAGAACCTATCGGGCTTTTTTTTGCGAGCACTGCCATGAATTTCATCCCCAGTCTGCCCACTCTTCTGGCCTTTACCGCCGCCTGCCTGCTGCTGGCAGCAACGCCGGGACCGGATATGACACTCTCCATCAGCCGCGCCCTGCGCGATGGCAAGGCGGCGGGTTTGGCCGTACTGCTGGGTACCAATCTCGGCATTGCCGTTCACACCATGCTGGTGGCTTTCGGTGTTTCAGCCCTGATTGTCGCTTCGCCAACCGCCTTTTTGATCTTGAAAAGCGGCGGAGCCGCTTACTTAGCATGGCTGGCCTTTCAGGCCGTGCGCACCGGCTCGAAATTTGTGGCCAAGGCCGAAACCGGAGCTAAAGGCTCGGTCAAGGGCGCATTTTTCAACGGCATCTGGGTCAATCTGCTCAATCCCAAGGTCATCATCTTTTTCATGACCTTCCTGCCGCAGTTCGTCACCGCCAATGACCCGAATGTTACCGGAAAACTGCTGTTTCTGGGCGGCTGGTTCATGCTGGTGTCGCTGCCCGTCACCATCGCCATCGTGCTGGCGGCCCACAAGCTGTCCAATTGGCTACAGGAAAACCCGAAGGTTCTGCGCGGCATGGATTATACCTTCGCAGGCGTGTTTTCGGTGTTTGCTGCCAAGATTTTGATGACGCAGGCGCGTTAAGCAGACACCCAGCGAGGATCAATCGTCCTCGCCGTGGCCCACAATCATCATCGCTTCAAAGGCCAGACGCTCGGTCTTACGCATCCGCTCTGATTCGGACTTCAACTGACCGCAAGCCGCCAGAATATCGCGTCCGCGTGGGGTACGAATCGGTGAGGCATAGCCCGCGGCATTGATGAAATCGGCAAATTTCATGATCTGGTCCCAATCTGAGCACTGATAATTGGTGCCGGGCCATGGGTTGAATGGAATGAGATTGATCTTGGCGGGAATGCCCTTGAGCAGCTTGATCAGCCCCTTGGCGTCTTCCAGACTGTCGTTCACATCTTTCAGCATCACATATTCAAAGGTAATGCGCCGGGCATTGGACAGGCCCGGATAGTTGCGACAGGCTTCCACCAGATCTTTCAGCGGATATTTCTTGTTGATCGGCACCAGCAGATCGCGCAGCTCATCGGTCACGGCGTGCAGCGAAATCGCCAGCATCACGCCAATCTCGTCGCCAGTGCGATAGATTTCAGGTACAACGCCAGAGGTGGACAGCGTGATGCGGCGCTTGGACAGCGACAGGCCGTCACCATCGGAAGCAATCAGTAGCGCCTTTTTCACGTTTTCAAAATTATAGAGCGGTTCGCCCATGCCCATCATCACCATATTGGTGATCTTGCGGCCTTCATTCGGCACCATGGTGCCCACCGGCGCATCCCGATCCGGGAAATCGCCCAGCCGATCACGGGCCAGCAACAACTGCGAGAGAATTTCTTCCGCCGTGAGATTGCGCACCAGCTTTTGCGTGCCGGTGTGACAGAAGGTGCAGGTCAATGTGCAGCCCACCTGACTGGAGACGCAGAGCGTACCACGGCCCTCTTCGGGAATATAAACGCACTCCACCTCAACCGGGCGACCCGCGCCGCGGGGCGGATAGCGCAACAGCCATTTGCGGGTGCCGTCGTTGGAGACCTGTTCTTCGACAATTTCGGGCCGGCCAATGGTGAAATGCTTTTTCAGCACTTCGCGCATCTCCTTGGACACATTGGTCATCTGATCAAAATCAGAGACGCCGCGCACATAAATCCAGTTCCAGATTTGCGACACGCGCATCTTGATCTGCTTTTCCGCCACGCCTTTTTCGCGCAGCATATCGCCCATCTCTTCGCGGGTGGCACCAATCAGGGTGGGCTTGGCGGCATCCACCAGTGTCGTGGTGTGAACCGGCTTTTCCCGCTCGATAATGATGTCCGTGGCAGCCATTGTTTTACCCTATCAAAATCGGAGACCACCGCCCTCGCATCACCCAGATGATGCGGGCTCAAGCCTCGTACGATCCAACATTGCTCGTTTCAAGAAATATGCAACCGCCACACCATCCGTAGACGAGGGCGAAATGGCCATCAAGGCCACAGTTGCCGGGCGTTTATCATTAAAAAGATGGCACGTCACCCCAAAATCAAAAAGGGCCGGAAAACCGGCCCTTGCATAACAAGACACAATGTTCAGCTTACTTGCATTTTTCAATGCGCTTGAAGGCATCGGAAATGCCCTGAAGTGAATAGGTATAGTTTGTGGGTGTACCACGACCCGATACCGCCTGAACCGACATGGTCTTGCCAGACTTCATGGCTGCCACGAGCGCTGGCTCTTCGGCTGCATTTTCAACCCAGGCAGCGCTGTCCTTGGTGAACATGGTAAAGCTCTTGGCATCAATTTTCACTGTCACTTTCGAGCCAGCTTTCAGCGGATAGCCCATCATGGCCTGCGGCTCATAAGAGATATTTTGCCCCGGGCGCTGCGATACGATGAAGAAAATATCACCATGATTGACGGAGGCTGGCTCCTTGGTGGTTGGAACAGACAGGACATAGCAGACCGTGTTGTTTCCCGACTTGTAGGAATAGGCACCCCAAGCCTTGAACTGTTCGATCCGCGTTGGGCTTGGTGCTTGCGCCATGGCAACACCAGCGAAACCAACCACCAGAGCAAATGCCGTTGCGATTTTTTTTACAAACATTTTCTTACCGCCGCTTCTCTTCGTCGAACACCAATTCCAGCCACACTGCCGCCCAAGCGCAAGACCCGTAGCGCCAGCACATCCAGCATCGAAATCGCATTCAATTTGACTTAATTTTGATTACCAAATCGTCAACACTTCAGAAATTCCCATGTCGAAATCCGACATATTCACGCATTCGTGGCCGAATGACGACGAAAATGGCACAGGTTGAGCATCCTGAATGCAGCTTGCGCGTCTCGAAATAACAACACACAAAACGGCAAACACAGAAAATCTGGCAGCAATTAGACTGAACGGCCGATAATGCCGATGATCATTCACAATATAGAGAGCAGAGATCTGGCGGGCAGCTATGGCCCGGTTTGCACCTCATCAGCCAGCACCGTATCGGCGGCCTGATAATGCTCATCCTTGATATGGCCGTTGATCAGCGCCAGAGCCGTGGTCAACACCGCAATATCATCGGTAAAACCAACAAAAGCCAGCATGTCCGGCATCGCATCCAATGGTAGAACAAAATAACCAAGAGCTGCAAGCAAAATGCCACGCACCCGCAAAGGCGTATTGCGATCAGTTGCGCAATAAAATGCCGCCACCACATCCCGACTGAAGGGAATCTGGCGAATCGCTTTTTTCATTGTCGGCCAGAATTTCTTCAGGACCGTTTTTTCCTGCTGTTCCTGCCTGGCTTCATCGCCCGGCAACAGGATTTCACCGACCTTTACATCATCCATCGCAGCCATCCTTATGTCTCCTGGGAGAATATGGGGATGCGACAGGCCTTCGTCAAACCCGCCACCCGTCAAACCCGCCGTTCGGCAATCCGGTCCATGGATGCCGCAAGTTTGAAGTCAGCACTGGTCAAACCATTGACATCATGGGTGGTCAGACGCACATCCACCCTGCGGTAAACATTGAACCATTCGGGATGGTGATCCATTTTTTCAGCCACCAGCGCGCATTCCGTCATGAAGCCGAACGCCTGGGTGAAATCACCAAAGGAGAACTCTCTGGTGATCGCGCATTTGTCCTCCGACAGGAACCAGTGATCAATCTCTGCCAGCGAAAGCGCAATCGCTTCATCGCTCAGCTTTTCATATCGCATCATTGTTCCTTCCGTCTTTGCAGACGCGGTGTCGCCCGCGACACTCCGTGTTTACAGTGGATATTCCGCGCTGACCGAATGGCTCGTCTGGGAGCGCATCTCATAGAGAGGGAAATATTCCTCCTTGAGATAAGGGCCGCCGCCAACCGAGTCTTTCGATGACATCAACACAAACCGCGGCACAAAAAAAGGCGCGGTCTGAAAATTGCCGCGCCCCGAGAGGTAGTGAATGACATCGTCCAGCCGCGCTGACTTCAAGCGCGCCAGCGTCACATGGGGCATGAATTTTCGAGGGTCCGGTGCCAGGCCAATTCTTTGGCAAATTCGCTCAATTTCGCCTTGCAGCGCCGTCATTTGCGCGTTCGGCGTCACGCCTGCCCAGATGGAATGGGGTTTTTTGGACCCGAACGAGCCAATGCTGTTGAGACTGATCTGAAATTCAGGCCGATCAATCCGGTCCAGCCGATCCACAATCTCATCGGCGGTGCGGCCATCCACATCGCCAATGAAGCGGAGTGTGATGTGGTAATTTTCCACATCAATCCATCGAGCTCCTGGAAGCCCACCGCGCAGCAAAGAGAGACTCAATGCGACGTTACGCGGAATTTCGAGGGCAGTGAACAATCTTGGCATAGAGAGCTCCCCGAATCTTTTGCAGATGCTAACAAGGAATCATGCTTGCAAATAGTAAGCAAGACCTTAATTTTACTTATCCGCCAAAGCTTTTGCGAAACTCTGCACACTTGGCAACATCCGCTCGACCATGACGCCAACCCCTTTGGCATTCGGATGCATTCCGTCGCCCAGCTTCAGGCCCGGATCCGTCGCCACACCATCCAGAATGAAGGGATAGAGCGGCACTTTATATGTGTCAGCCAATCGCTGATAGATCGGGTTGAAACGCTTGGCATAATCCCCGCCCATATTGGGGGGAGCAATCATGCCCACCAGCAGCACACCAATTTTGCGGGCCTGTAATTTTTCAATGATCAAGGAAAGATTTTTTTCGGTCTCTTCCGGCGCAATACCACGCAAGGCGTCATTGGCACCAAGCTCGACAATCACCCCATCGGTGCCATCGGGCACTGACCAGTCCACTCGCGCAAGCCCGCCTTCGCTGGTATCGCCCGAGACGCCCGCATTGCCAATGCTGACATTCAAGCCCTTGTCATGCAAGGCTTTTTCGAGCTGGCTGGTCAGGGATTCATCGCCTTGAAGCTGATAACCCGCCATCAGACTGTCGCCAAGACCAATGATCTGCACCTGCTTCTCACTCACCGGCGCATCCGAGATGGCATCCTCCATGGCCCCTTCCTGCTGCGCCCGCAGTGGGGCGGACATAACACCTGACAGCAGCACACAACCAAGCGCAACAACACCGAATTGACGAATGACCGCTTTAAAACCCATGATGGCTTTCCTAAATTCGTACAGGGGCATGTCTGCCCAGCAAGCCTGATTGCCTGTCAAATTCCATATAGGACGGAAAGCGCGTGAAAAAAACCATCATTGAGCTGAGAAAAGCCGATCTGACCCTTGGCAACGCCGCAGCTACCGTTCACGTCCTGAAAGGCATCGATCTCAACATTGCCCAAGGCGAGTCCATTGGCATCGTCGGGCCGTCCGGTTCCGGCAAATCAACCTTGCTGATGGTGCTGGCAGGACTGGAGCGGCTGGATTCGGGCGAGATCATCATCAATGATACCGCCCTTCACGCTCTGCGCGAGGATGCGCTGGCCAATTTTCGCGGCCAGAACATCGGCATCGTGTTTCAATCCTTCCATCTGATTGCCAATATGACCGCACTGGAAAATGTCGCCGTGCCGCTGGAACTGGCCAATATCAAAAATCCCTTCGACATCGCCGCCAAAGAATTGCAGGCCGTCGGGCTTGGCGAACGCATGAACCATTACCCCGGCCAGCTCTCGGGCGGCGAACAGCAACGTGTTGCCATTGCCCGCGCTCTTGCCCCCTCGCCCGCTGTGCTGATTGCCGATGAGCCAACCGGCAATCTCGATGGAGCCACGGGGCGGCAAATCGCCGATCTGCTGTTTGCCAAACAGGTCGAGCGACAGATGACGCTGGTGCTGGTGACTCATGATACGGCACTGGCCAGCCGCTGCTCACGGCAGATCAAGGTGCGCTCAGGACGGATCGATGTCGATGATGACACGGCAACATCCGCCAGCGAGGCGCGAATCGCATGAGTGTGTTTTTACAGCGTCTCACCACAGCCTTTCGGCTGGCCTTGCGCGAAATGCGCGGCGGCTTGAAGGGGTTTTATATTTTTCTCGCCTGCATTGCCCTTGGCACCGGGGCCATTGCCGCCGTGAACTCCATCTCCACCTCCATCACACGCTCCATTGCCAGTCAGGGGCAATCGCTGCTGGGGGCCGACATCCGGTTCGAATTGAACAACCGCGAAGCCAATCCGCAAGAGGCCAGCTTTCTTCAGGCGCTGGGCGTGGTCTCTGTCTCCACCGGCCTGCGCTCCATGGCCCGTCTGCCGGATGGCTCCGACCAGTCTCTGGTTGAAATCAAGGCCGTTGATAGCGCATATCCACTATACGGCACTTTCAAAGCTGACCCGGATCGTCCCCTGCCGGATTTGCTCGGCAAAACTGGCGATTCCTACGGCGCGGTAGCAGCACCCCTGCTGCTGGATCGCCTTCGCCTGAAAGTGGGCGATACTCTGCTGGTCGGCTCGGTCAAGCTGATCATCACCGGCACCATTGGCACCGAGCCGGATGCGGTGTCGGAAGGGTTTGGCTTTGCGCCGCGACTGATCACCAGCAATGCGGCGCTAAGCGCCTCTGGTCTCATACAGACAGGCAGCCTTGTTGAACACGTCTACAAGATCAGACTGAAGCCGGATGCGCCGCAACTCAACACCATTCAGGATCAGGCAAAGGCCACATTTCCCGATGCTGGCTGGTCGATCCGCACCAGTGAACGGGCCGCGCCAAACCTGACCGAAAACATCACCCGCTTTTCGCAATTCCTGACGCTTGTTGGCCTCACCGCCTTGATCGTTGGTGGCGTTGGCGTGGCCAATGCCGTGCGCGCCTTTCTCGACAGCAAGCGCAGTGTGATTGCAACGCTGAAATGCCTTGGCGCACCCGCATCCATTGTGGTGATGGTCTATCTTTTTCAGATCATGCTGATCGCCAGCATTGGCATCGCCCTTGGGCTGATCATCGGCGTCGTTTCCCCATGGATTGCCAGCTCCTATCTGACCCAATTCCTGCCGATCAAAGCCGATCTGACGATCTATCCGCGCGCGCTCATTCTGGCGCTGGTGTTTGGTGCCCTCACCACACTGGCCTTTGCCGCCATGCCGCTTGGCCATGCGCGTGAAGTGCCTGCCACCGCTCTGTTTCGGGAACAGGGTTTTGAGACCCGCCGTCTGCCATCATGGCCTTATCTTTTGGTCGCGGCACTTTCCATTGCAGCTCTGGGCGGGCTTGCCATTGTCACCGCCTATGATCGCCGTCTGGCGCTGTTTTTCCTGATTGCCATGGCTGCAAGCTTTGTTGTGCTGCGGCTGGTGGCCTATGGTGTGGCGGCACTTGCGCGCCGAAGCCCGCGGCTTCCCTCGCCTGCGCTGCGGCTGGCGGTGGGCAATATCCATCGGCCCGGCGCGCTGACGCCATCTGTCATCCTGTCGCTGGGGCTGGGGCTGGCGCTTTTGGTGACGCTTGCGATGATTGATGGCAATCTGCGCCGCAATCTCACCGGCACGCTCTCGGAAAAAGCCCCGAATTTCTTCTTTGTCGATATTCAGCGCGACCAGTTGGACAGTTTTCGAAACACGCTGAAAGCGCAGGCACCAGACGGCAAAATCACCGAAGTGCCGATGTTGCGTGGCCGTATCACCGCCTTTAACGGGCAGGATGTGGCAAAGATCAATGTACCGCCAGAAGGACGCTGGGTGCTGCGCGGCGACCGTGGCATCACCTATGAAACCGAGCTGCCGAAAAACGCCTCCATCACAGAAGGCGCGTGGTGGGCACCCGACTACAAAGGCGAGCCGCTGGTGTCCTTTTCCGCACAGGAAGCGCAGGAACTGGGCCTCAAGCTGGGCGATACCGTCACCGTCAATGTTCTTGGCCGCAGTATCACCGCCAAAATCGCCAATTTCCGTAAAGTGGACTGGCAATCGCTGTCGATCAATTTCGTCATGGTGTTCTCGCCCAACACCTTTGCCGGTGCGCCGCACGCATGGATTGCCACACTGACCGAGCCGAGCGCCAGCCCCGCCCAGGAAGCCGACATTCTGCGCACCGTGACCAAAGCCTTCCCGACCATCACCAGCGTACGGGTCAAGGATGCGCTGGATGTGGTCAATGATCTGGTGGGGCAATTGGCCACCGCCATTCGTGCCGCCGCGGCCATTGCGCTGATTTCTTCGGTTCTGGTGCTGTCCGGTGCGCTGGCGGCAGGCAATCGCGGCCGCACCCATGATGCCGTGATCCTGAAAACACTGGGTGCCACCCGCCCCATGCTCATTCGCGCCTTCACCTATGAATATCTGCTGCTGGGGCTGGCAACAGCCATTTTCGCGCTGCTGGCGGGCAGTGTTGCGGGATGGTACGTGGTCAGCCAGATCATGAAACTGCCCGCCACCTTTCTGCCCAGTGTTGCCATCACCACCGTGGCGTTAGCGCTTGTGACCACCATTGGCATCGGACTGGTGGGGACATGGCGGGTGCTTGGCCAAAAGGCAGCCCCCGTGCTGAGAGAGCTATGATTGGATTTGCGGCCCAATGACGCTTTCATTACCGGAGTTTAAGGCAAAAGCTCTTGTATCAGAGGCATAATAGCCACATATTGAAGCTACGCATGCTGGAGCTCCGCAGCGGCGCTTGGGACCGAAGTCCCGCACCGTGAACAACCCGGAGCTTATATGAGAGGAAAAAATGTCTGATTTTCGCAATTATCAGGCTCAGACGGGCGCTCGCACCAATGAGATGATCGATCAGGGCCTTCGCACCTACATGCTCAAGGTTTATAACCTGATGGGCCTGGGCCTGGCGATTACCGGTGTTGCCGCCTATCTGATTGCAATGCTGGCCACCACGACAGATCCGGCGCAGGCCGTGGGTCAGTTTGGCAACGGCATCATGCTCACAAGCCTTGGCGCTGCACTCTACGGCAGCCCGCTGAAATGGGTCGTGATGCTCGCTCCCGTGGGTCTGGTGTTTTTCCTGAGCTTTAAAATCCAGTCGATGAGCGTATCAGCCGCCCGCACAACATTTCTGGTCTATGCCGGTCTTGTTGGCCTGTCACTGTCGTCCATCCTGCTGATGTACACCGGCGAGAGCGTTGTCCAGACCTTCTTTGTCACAGCCGCATCTTTTGGTGCCCTGTCGCTCTATGGCTACACCACAAAGCGCAACCTGTCGGCCATGGGTTCGTTCATGATGATGGGTCTGTTCGGCTTGATCATCGCGTCTGTGGTCAACATTTTCCTGCAATCGTCAGCCATGGCGTTTGCTATATCGGCTCTTGGCGTCGTGATCTTTGCGGGCCTGACCGCTTACGACACCCAGAAGATCAAGGAAATGTACTTTGAGCGTGATGGCGCAGACACCGCTGGCCGCAAGGCCATCATGGGCGCGCTGACCCTCTACCTCGACTTCATCAACCTGTTCCTGTTCCTGCTCCGCTTCATGGGCGACCGTCGCTAATCCAGCGGAACAGGCCAAATGAGGATCGGGCGGCCTTCGGGCCGCCCTTTTTGTCTCGCCGCCCTTTTTGTCTCCATGCCAATTCACATCTTGCGACCCGGCAACTCTTGTGAAAAGAAGCAGCATCAACAATCAAGCTGCCATGCCATGACCTTTTCTCTTCGCGCCGCAACACACGCAGACATCGCCAGTATTACCGAAATTTATCGACAATCCGTTCTTGGTGGCACAGCCTGTTATGAAATTGCGCCGCCCGACAAAGCCGAAATGGCGCGGCGCATGGACGCAATCCTGTCCCAATCCTATCCCTACATTGTTGCCGAGCACGAAGATGGCCACTTGCTGGGCTATGCCTATGCCGGCCCATTTCGCACACGGCCTGCCTATCGCTGGCTGGTGGAGGATTCTATTTATCTGGCCACTGACGCGCAAGGCAAAGGTGTCGGTAAAGCCTTGCTAAAGGCATTGATCGAGCAATGCACCGCCCTTGGCTTTCGGCAGATGATTGCCGTCATCGGTGGCGCAAGCCCCGCATCCATCGGCGTTCATGCCGGTCAAGGCTTTCGCCATTCTGGTGGCATCACTGGCTCAGGCTTCAAGATGGGCCAGTGGCTCGATACAGTCTTCATGCAGCGGACACTGGGTGAAGGCAATCAAACCCTGCCGGATGAGGCGGCCTATCCCGGCAGCCTGTTCAAAGGCTAGCCTCAGTCAGGTTCAAATTGAACCAGAGTACACGACGCGAGTATTTTTTGGGCTTCGCACCCCCTCATCCGGCTGCCGCCACCTTCTCCCCGCAGGGGAGAAGACGGAAAGAACAGCAACGGTCATGGGTTCCTCGCCCTAAAGCCTGTCGCAGTGAATAGGATTCACTGCGACAGGCTTTAGCTTTTTTGTTTTTCGCATGTACGTTATCGTTTTATTGAGGACAATAAAACGCGACATGCTTTAGCGGGGAGAGGTCCGCCGAGCAAAGCGGAGGCGGGGTGAGGAGGAGCCAAGCACTCAAAGCTAAAATGTCGTGTACTCTGATATTGAGCCAGACAGACTCTCAATATCTTTGCTTTCGTTTGTCTTATCGGGAAAACCGGAGTCCACTTTTCCCTGACAAACTCTCATCCTACTCGACCAGTTTCAAAACCTTGTCGAACACTTTCAGCACCTGCCGCAGATCATGCCCGCGCTTGAGAACCATGCCGTTGGTGTTGATCACTGAAAATGCACCCTGCTTGGCCGCCAGTTTCGGATTTTTCTCAATCCGGTAAAGCGGCATCTCGCCGGAACGCTTGAAGACAGAAAACACCGCCTTGTCCTTGAGGTGATCCAGCGCATAATCGCGCCAATCACCCTCGCCCACCATGCGGCCATAGACCCACAGAATGGCATCCAGCTCCTTTCGATGAAAAGTCACCGGCAACGGTTCACTCTTTTGGCGGTAATCGCGCAGATCAATGACTGGGGCGGCGCTGCTTTCGGGCCGCTCACGCCCCTCACGGGATAAATCCGGCTGATCAGTCATACTGGCTCCTTCATGCATATCGATGACAAACCTATGACAGTGTGCCTGAGGAGCGCAAAATTGCAAGGGCCGGGATTTTTCAACAGTAATCCTTGCCACTCTTGGAAAGTTTTTTGCTCCGCCCCATTTTGGTCAAAACAGCGCCCCATTTTTAGAGCCATGTCCTGAAATGACGCGCAAGCGTCAGGGTCCGGTCTGATATATTGACCCCTTACCCCCAGCCCCAATATATTGGGCCGGACCCGCTTTAATAGCTTGGCTTTTGTAAAATGGCTCAGATCAGCAAGCAGTCCTGCATCACGGCGCAGAAACAGGCTGCACATGCGCGGCAGAAGGCACCAGCACCATGGTCGCACCCATAATTTTGCCCGGATCGCCCGCAGGGGTTGATGCTTGCAGCAAAACGGCAAAGCCGTCACAACCATCGTTACGCAACACTTTGGAGGGCAGCGAAATCGTCATGTCATTGCCGCGCCACATACCAACAGACTGAATATCTGTGACGCTGTTCAAATACGTGATTCGCTGACCTTTGTTCTCGCCTTTGAGAACGTCGACATCCTTGCGCTGCTTGAAATAGACCACAACAACATCGGCCTGCCCCTCTCCACTGCCGATGTTGACAGCAAGTTCGTCACCACGAATAGCCGCATTGACCTTCACCGTCAGACCGTCGCCGCTGGTTTTCAAACTCTCCATTTTGCCAGAGAGAGCCTGTGAATCCGTGCCCTTCATTTGCACACGGCCATTCAGCACGGCTTGCGGCGTATAAACACCGCTGCGGCCAAAGCTTCTGGCATAGGCATATTGCCGTGCCGTATTGTCGGCAGAGCCAAGTGTGTCAGTCCAGCCACGATAATTCCAGTAATCCACATGATAGGCCAGCGCGACAACATCCGGCTGGTTCGCAAGGCGCTCAAAAGCACGATCTGCCGGCGGACACGAGACACACCCTTGCGAGGTAAAAAGCTCGACAACACCCTTGAGTGGCCGGGCTTCTTGCGCCATCGCCACAGACATGCCGGTCGCGCCAACGACGAATATCGCCATCATGCGCACTGCAATTTTCACAAGTTTTGTCAGAACCATCAAAATCGACCCGTCATATCACCGCAGAAAACTGGCTGCATTGCCCTTTATGATCTATAGGATACGCATAGCACGGATCAATACCAAGTCACGTTGGGGTGAGCCAGTCCTATAGAGTGCGCCAGAGAAAAGTGGAGCCCGATTTTCCCGATAGGACAGACTCAAACAGATTTGAATCAAAAAAGCCGCTGATGTTGCCACCAGCGGCTTCTGTTTTATCGGCCAGACCTTGCTCAGGCAGCCAGATCGCGCAGAACGGTCTGCAAGATGCCACCGTTGTTCACATAGGTCACTTCATCGAGTGTATCGATGCGGCATACCAGCGGAACATCCTTCACCGTGCCGTCAGCATAGGTGATCTTGGCAATCTTGGTTTCGCGCGGCTTGATCTCGCCTTCCAGACCTTCGATGGTGACGGTTTCGTCGCCCTTCAGGTTGAGGCTGGCCCAGGTGGTGCCTTCCTCGAAGCAGAAAGGCACAACGCCCATGCCCACCAGATTGGAGCGGTGAATACGCTCGAACGACTGAGCGATGACAGCGCGAACGCCAAGCAGGTTGGTGCCCTTGGCAGCCCAGTCACGCGAGGAGCCGTTACCGTATTCCACGCCCGCAAAGATCACCAGCGGAACACCTGCTTCCTTGTACTTCATGGCCGCATCGTAAATCGACATTTCTTCCTTGGACGGATATTCGATGGTGTAGCCACCTTCCTTACCGTTTGGTCCAAGCATGTGATTGCGAATACGGATATTGGCAAACGTGCCGCGCATCATCACTTCGTGGTTACCGCGACGGGTGCCGTACTGGTTGAAGTCGGCCACCGCAACGCCATGATCCAGCAAGTAAGCGCCCGCAGGCGAAGCCGCCTTGATGGAGCCAGCTGGCGAGATATGGTCGGTGGTGATCTTGTCGCCGAACAGGCCGAGAACGCGGGCGTTCTCGATGTTCTTGAGACCTGTGCCAGTCTTGCCCATGCCCACGAAGTAAGGTGGATTCTGAACGTAGGTGGAGTTGTCGTCCCAGGCATAGGTCTGGCCAGCAGGAACCTGAACGGCCTGCCAGTTTTCGTCGCCCTTGAACACGTCAGCATACTTGCTTTCATACAGCTCGCGGGTAACGTATTTCAGGATGAATTCCTGAATTTCCTTGGAGGTTGGCCAGATGTCCTTGAGGAACACTGGATTGCCATCCTGATCTTCGCCCAGAGGCTCCGTGGTCAGATCCTTCTGGACCGAACCAGCCAGCGCGTAAGCAACAACCAGTGGCGGAGAAGCCAGATAGTTGGCCTGAACGTCCGGCGAGATACGGCCTTCAAAGTTACGGTTGCCCGAAAGCACGCCCGCGGTGATCAGGCCCTTGTCGTTGATGGTCTTGGAGATCGGCGCTGGCAGCGGGCCAGAGTTACCGATGCAGGTGGTGCAGCCGAAACCAACGAGGTTGAAGCCGATTGCATCAAGCGATTCCTGCAAGCCAGACTTGGCCAGATATTCACCAACCACCTGCGATCCCGGTGCCAGCGAGGTCTTGACCCATGGCTTGGACTTCAGACCCTTGGCAACAGCATTGCGGGCCAGAAGGCCAGCCGCAATCAACACGCTCGGGTTGGAGGTGTTGGTGCAAGAGGTGATCGCGGCAATGGCAACATCGCCATGACCAATATCATAATCCGTGCCTTCAACAGCGTAACGGTTGTTGAGCTGACCGGGCTTTTTATAGTCGTTTTCCAGCGCCGTTGCGAAGTTTGGTGCAATGGTTTCCAGAGGCAGACGGCCTTCCGGACGCTTTGGACCGGCCATGGATGGCACAACATCGCCAAGGTCGAGTTCCAACGTGTCGGTAAACACCAGCTCGGAACCATCGCCTTCACGCCACATGCCTTGCGCCTTGGAATAGGCTTCAACCAGTGCAATCCGGTCCGTGGTGCGGCCAGACATGGTGAGATAGTTGATGGTTTCGCCGTCAACCGGGAAGAAGCCGCAGGTTGCGCCGTATTCTGGACCCATATTGCCAATGGTGGCGCGGTCAGCCAGCGACATCGAATCCAGGCCGGGGCCGAAGAATTCAACGAATTTGGAAACAACGCCCTTCTTGCGCAGCATCTGCACAACGGTCAGCACGAGGTCGGTGGCAGTGACGCCTTCCTTGACTTTGCCGGTCAGCTTGAAGCCGATAACTTCAGGCAACAGCATGGAAACTGGCTGGCCAAGCATGGCCGCTTCAGCTTCGATACCGCCCACGCCCCAGCCCAACACGCCCAGACCATTGATCATGGTGGTGTGGCTGTCGGTGCCGACGCAGGTGTCAGGATAGGCGGTGGTTTCGCCGTCTTCGTCCTTGGTCCAGACCGTCTGGCCGAGGTATTCGAGATTGACCTGGTGACAGATGCCGGTGCCCGGAGGAACAACACGGAAGTTTTTGAACGCCTGCTGGCCCCACTTGAGGAAGCGGTAACGCTCGCCGTTGCGCTCATATTCCAGCTCAACGTTGCGGGCAAAAGCGGTTGGCGTGCCGAACTCGTCGACGATAACCGAGTGGTCGATGACGAGGTCAACAGGAACCAGCGGGTTGATCTTTTCAGGATCGCCACCGAGGTTCACCATAGCGTCACGCATGGCAGCCAGATCGACCACGGCAGGAACGCCGGTGAAGTCCTGCATCAGCACGCGGGCCGGGCGGTAAGCGATTTCATTGCCAGCGGTGCCCTTGTCAACGAGCCAGGCAGCAACGTTTTCAATGTCAGCCTTGGTGACGGAGCGGCCGTCTTCATTGCGCAGCAGGTTTTCCAACAGCACCTTCATGGAGTAAGGCAGCTTGGAAACACCAGCAAGGCCGTTCGCTTCGGCCTTCGGGATACTGTAGTAGACATAATCTTTACCATCGACGGTAAGCGTCGACCGGCAATTGAAACTGTCAAGTGACTTGGACAAGGTAGAACCCCGCTGAATACTGATAGCCAACACATACGTGCGGACGCCCATGCACTTCATGCACATCAGGATGCGGGTACGACCATTTCCGCTGTCCGCCCGTGAAAATCGCTTTTTTGCAAAATTCAAGTTCGGCTCTAGGATGATGATCACGCCGGTCGCTGGCGTGGTTGCAGGTCTTATAGATAATTTCCAAGAACTGTTCCAGAGTGTAGAACAGCCAAATGGCACAATTTTTTGAAGGCAATAAAGCTTTGCTAAACAAGAGGCAAACGACGCGGCTGAAAGCTGAGAAACTGGCGGCAAAACGGGGGGAAGACCTGCTGTTTCGCAACATCTCGTTTAGCCTTGAAAGCGGTGAAGCACTGGTGCTGACGGGCCGAAATGGCTCTGGCAAGTCCACCCTGCTGCGGGTGATTGCCGGATTTATTCGCCCGGAACGCGGCACCGCAACCTTTCAATCCCACAGCAGCGAATCATGCCCCGTGCGGGAAGCCAGCCATTATCTGGGCCACCGCAATGGCATGAAGGCCGAGTTGAGCGTGCGGGAAAATCTGGAGTTCTGGAAAGACTTCCTCGGCGATTTTGAAGGCGGACAAGGATTGAGTATCGACGCGGCTGCCGAGGTCATTGGCCTCTCAGGCATCACCCACCTGCCTTACGGCTATCTTTCGGCCGGACAACAGCGCCGCTTTGCCATGGCCCGCCTGCTGGTGGCCTATCGCCCGGTGTGGATTCTCGATGAACCCACCGCCGCCCTTGATACCAAAGCCGAGGCAATGTTTGCCGAGATGATTCGCACCCATCTGACAGAAGGCGGCATTGTGCTGGCGGCAACGCATCAGCCTTTGGGCGTGGATGGCGTCAAGCAAATGGAGATGCACGGGTTTGAATTTGATGAGATGGAGGAGATGGCGTGATGGTTGATGGTTCATTTTTACCGACCACCTTGAGAGCCCCCTCCCCAACCCCTCCCCACAAGGGGGAGGGGCTTAACCTGTGGATACCTCTTGCTTCATCAACAAAGGTTTCCAACCGGCATGACCGTGAAAAGATGATTCAAGCGTTGCGGCATCCTAGCCCCTCCCCCTTGTGGGGAGGGGTTGGGGAGGGGTCTTCACCCCTGCACTCAAGGCAAGCCGCATGATCGCCCTCTTCCTGCGCGACCTAAAACTTTCCATGCGCGCTGGCGGCGGCGCGTTGATTGGCGTGCTCTTCTTTCTCACCGTCGTTGCCGTCATCCCCTTTGGCGTTGGGCCGGATATGAATCTTCTCGCCCGCATTGGCCCCGCCATTGTCTGGATCGGTGCCCTGCTTGCCGCCCTTTTGGGACTCGACCGGCTGTTTCAGGCCGACCGCGACGATGGCTCGCTGGACCTGCTCTTGATGCAGGAAACGCCGCTGGTGCTGACAATCTTCATCAAATGCCTCGCCCACTGGACAGCCACCAGCCTGCCGCTGGTGATTGCCTCACCACTGATGGGCCTGTTCATGAACATGAATGAGGTTTCCATTGGGGCCGTCATGCTGACGCTGCTGGTTGGCACACCTGCCATCACCTTTATTGGGGCCGCCGGTGCCGCCGTTGCTGTGGCGCTGCCACGCGGTGGGTTGCTGGTGTCGATATTGGTGCTGCCACTCTCCATTCCGGTGCTGATTTTTGGCGTCAGCGCATCTTACGCCGCTGTGGAGGAGCCAGCGCCTTTCCTGCCGCCGTTTTTGTTTTTGATGGCACTGACGCTGTTTTTTGCCGTCATTGGTCCCTTAGCTGCCGCACTGGCGCTCAGAAACACCGCCGATTGATCTGTGCCAAGCCATGACGGTGCCAAGTCCTGTAATCAACTTCCGCAGACAGACAGGCGATAGCCACTCAAGATTGCAAAACTGAATTGCCGCAACGCTTAACTCACGATAAAAGGCAGTATGACCGAAACAAGCCTCGCCATGACCAAGTTCACAGACCTCGCCAACCCCACCCGGTTTCTGGCGCTGGTGCGTATTGTGCTTCCCTGGATGGCGGGCGTCACTGCCATCCTGTTTATCGTCGGGCTTTACCTCAGCTTCACATCCGAGAGCGATTACCAGCAGGGTGACACGGTGCGGATTATGTATATCCACGTGCCCGCCGCCTGGCTGTCAATGATGTGCTACAGCGTCATGGCCGTCTCCGCCATTGGCACGCTGGTCTGGCGGCATCCGCTGGCCGATGTGTCGCACAAGGCCGCCGCCCCGATTGGTGCCGCTTTCACGCTGATTGCCCTTGTCACCGGATCGCTCTGGGGCAGGCCGATGTGGGGTACATGGTGGGTGTGGGATGCGCGGCTGACCTCGGTTTTCGTGCTGTTTTTGATGTATCTGGGGCTGATTGCGCTCAACCGCGCCATGGATGACCCTTCCAAAGCCGCCCGCGTCAGTGCGGTTTTGATTCTGGTGGGCTTCGTCAATATTCCGATTATCAAATTCTCGGTGGAATGGTGGAACACGCTGCACCAACCCGCCAGCATTTTGCGCATGGGCGGATCAGCAATTGATCCCGCCTTTCTCAAGCCCCTGCTGGTAATGGCTGTGGCTGCAACTTTGCTGTTTTTCACCCTGCATATGGCCGCCATGCGCAATGAAATCTGGCGACGCCGCATTGCCGCCCAGCGCAGACTTGCAGCCCGCAGAGCCGGACAGGATGACCCATGAGCCATTACGCTTTTTACATCAACACATCCTATGGGGCCGCAGGGCTGATTGTGCTCTGTCTGATCGCCTGGGTGTTTTTGGATGGCCGGGCGCGACAAAAAGACATGAAAGCGCTGGAAGCCTCCGGCATCCGCCGCCGCTCCAGCACGGATAAGCCAGCACATGAGTGACAACAGCCTTCCCGAGCCGCGCAAAAGCGGCATCTCGCGCTATGCTTTTGCCGCCATTCCATTGTTGGTGTTTGCCGCGATTGCCGGAATTTCTGGCAAAATGCTGTATGATCAGGATGTCAACGGCAAGAATGTCAGCGAGATCCCATCAGCTCTGATCGGCACCAAAGCCCCCGCGCTTGATCTGCCGCCGCTTGAGGGCGCGAATCTGCCAGCACTGACCACATCCGCCATTTCCGGCAAACTCACGCTGGTCAATGTGTTTGCCTCATGGTGCGTGCCCTGCCGCGATGAGCATCCGCTTCTGAAACAATTGAGCAAAGACCCCCGCATCCAGATTGTTGCGATCAATTACAAGGACAAGAGCGATAATGCGCTGCGCTTTCTGGGCGAACTGGGCAATCCCTACATGGCCATCGGCATCGACCCCAACGGCAAGGCCGCGATTGACTGGGGCGTTTATGGCATTCCCGAAAGCTATCTCGTGGCCCCGGATGGCACGATTGTTTACAAGCGCGTGGGACCGTTTGATGCCCGCTCGATTGAGCAGGGGCTATTTCCGGCAATTGAGAAGGTGCTGGCGAAGAAGTAGCATTACAAAAATCGCCGCAAGCTCACCTCGTTCTCCGACGTCATGCTCGGCCCTGTGCCGAGCATCTAACCACGTTAGAGCGTCGTGCGTTTAATATGACCCATTCTGTTTGCTCAAACTTGCTGTCCCACAAAGCGGATGGCGCAGCGCGATGTTTTTCCATCGGGCAAGCCATCCAACGCAGTGGGCGGCAAGTTTCAGCAAACCCGAAGGGCCGCATGACTTTAAGTCCTGATCAGCCCATAAATTCATTGCGGCAGAATGGGTCATATTAAACGCACGCCGCTCTAAATTACATCAATACGTCAATTGCTTATTGGGCGCGGCAGACCCTCGGGACAGGCCCGAGGGTGACGACACGTCGAGATCGGAGCTTTGGCACCAGTCGATTAAAGCGCACCCTGCCATGCCTTGATGGCATCTACCGGCCAGACCAGCATCAGCACATTCAGGGTGAGGTTATCGCGGATCAGATAGCCGGTGAACACTTCAAACAACACGGCAATCACGATAGTCAGCCAGATCGGCGCACGGGCCGCAAACAAAAAGCCAACCATCATGAACACCGTATCCATGGCCGAGTTGAGAATGCTGTCCCCCTCATAGCCCACGGCCATGGTGGCTGCGCGATAGCGGTCGATGATGATGGGAGAGTTTTCCAGCAATTCCCACGCCGCTTCAATCAGGGTGGCAAGCGTGAGCCTTTGACCAAACGAGCCTTTGCGCAGCACAAGCCAGCCGAGGCCATAAAACAAAAAGCCGTGAATGATGTGCGACGGCGTATACCAATCGGCCAGATGCTGGGAATTGCCCGGCGTGTTCACGCCCGCCTCAAACAGCTTGACGTATCCACAGGAGCAAATCCAGATCCGACCCATGACATGCTCGGCCAGCACCTGCACCGCCAGAATAATCAGCGGCACGAGAAGCCAAAAGGATATGGGAGAATTGGCCTTAGAAGTGATTGTCATTGCCGCCATCATCCGCCTTGTTTTCAAGCGAATGCTTCATGATCAATGGCATTTGCGCCAGCGTGAAGAGGATGGTGATGGGCATGGTGCCCCAGACCTTGAAATTCACCCAGACTTCATCAGAGAAATTGCGCCAGACGGCTTCGTTCAGAACAGCCAGAAACAAAAAGAAGATGCCCCACCGCAGGGTGAGCTTTCTCCAGCCTTCATCATCGAGCTGAAAGGCCGCTGCAAACACATAGCCCAGGAACGAGCGGCCAAACAACAGGCCACCCAGCAGCACCACGCCAAACAGCGAATTGACAATGGTTGGCTTCATTTTGATGAAAGTCTCATCCTGAAGCCAGATGGAGAGTGAGCCAAACACCAGCACGACGATTCCCGACACAAACGGCATGATTGGCAGGTGTTTGAACACAATTTTCGAAACAATCAGCGACAAGACGGTGGCGGCCATAAACAAAGCCGTTGCAATCAGCAGCGGACCACCCACGGCGGTCAGCGCCGGAAATTGCTTTGCCAACCATTCACCACGCAGATTGCCAAAGAAAAACACCAGCAATGGCCCCAACTCCAACACCATTTTCAGCATGGGATTGTGCTTTTCGACGTCACTTGGTTGCTGACTGGGCTGGTTCACGGTCATCACACTCTTTTGGTTTTTTGGCTTAACGCTGTCTTGTCGGACATCTATGTCGATTTATAGGCTAACGGATTATGCATTCACACCGGCAATGGCGCGGGCAAAATCTTCGGCCTCAAACGGCTCCAGATCATCCACACCTTCGCCAACGCCAATGAAATAGACCGGCAATTTGTGCTTGGCGGCAATGGCCACCAGAATCCCGCCGCGGGCCGTGCCATCCAGCTTGGTCATCACCAAGCCGTTGACGCCCGCGATATTGCGGAAAATTTCCACCTGATTCATGGCGTTCTGGCCGGTGGTGGCATCCAGCGTCTGCAACACGGTGTGGGGCGCATCGGGATCAAGCTTGCCCAGCACGCGGACAATTTTTTCCAGCTCGGCCATCAACTCGGTCTTGTTTTGCAAGCGGCCAGCGGTGTCGATAATCAGCACGTCGGATTTTTCTGCCCGTGCCTTCTCAAACGCATCATAGGCCAAGCCCGCCGCATCAGCTCCGAGCTTGGTGCCAATAAAGCCGGAGCCAGTGCGATCGGCCCAGATTTTCAATTGCTCAATGGCGGCGGCGCGAAAGGTATCGCCTGCGGCCAGCATCACCTTCAGGCCCGCGCCGGAGAGTTTGGCGGCCAGCTTGCCAATGGTGGTGGTTTTGCCGGTGCCATTGACGCCCACCACCAGAATCACATGCGGCTTGTGGTTCAAATCCAGCGCCAGCGGCTTGGCCACAGGCTTCAACACCTTGACGATTTCCGAGGCCATGATCCGGGTCACATCCTCACCCGTCACATCCTTGCCATATCGCTCGCTGGAGAGCGCACCTGTCACCCGCATGGCGGTTTCCACGCCAAGATCGGCCTGAATGAGCAGGTCTTCCAGCTCTTCCAGCGTGTCATCATCCAGCTTGCGCTTGGTAAACAGGGCTGCAATCTGCCCGGTCAGCTGCGAAGACGTGCGGAAGAGGCCCGCCTTCAGACGCTGAAACCAGGTGAGTTTTTCCTGTGGCGCTTCCGGCTCCAGCTCCACCGCAACAGAGGTGGAAAAGCCTTTTGGCAGGGCAATGTCTTCGGGTGCTTCACGCACCAATTGATCAAAAGAGAGCGGCTCAGACGCCGCATCAGCCTCGGCTACTTCTTCCGTTTCCAACAGCGACACCGGCACAAGGGCGAGATCATCAGCCTCGTCATCGCTGGCTGGACCACCCGCAGTTTCCATCTCCTCCGGCAACACCGGATCGGCAACCACAGGCACATCAGGCGTACGCTGCTTGGGCAGACTGGCTTCCACCACCGCCTCGCGTTCTTCCGGCGTCAATTCTTCCACGACCACGGCATCGGTGGATTTCTCTGAGCTGAAGGTGAAGACTTTTTTGAAGAATCCGATGGCCATGAGGTCTTGCTTTTCTGTGATCAGGCCGCAGCAGAGTCTGCGGGTTCAAGTATCAGGTGACGGCCATTGTGACCGGCAATATGGGCCTCGACAAGCGCTCCGGGCTGATAACTCGGCACCGATACGAGGGTGAAGTCTTCGCTATGGGCCATCTCGCCGCGCTCCACCAGCAGCTTTTGGCGTGTTCCCACCAAACCCTGCAAGTGGTTGCTGTGCAGCGTCTCGGCCACGGCCCGCAAAGCGGCTGCCCGTTGCTTGACCACGCCCCGGTCCAGCTGCGGCATTTTTGCAGCCGGTGTACTCGGGCGCGGGCTGTAGGGAAAAACATGCAAATGCGCAATGCCGATCTCTTGCGCCAACCGTGCAGAATTGAGTGCCATCTCTTCCGTCTCGGTCGGGAATCCGGCAATCATATCGGCACCAAAGCTGAAATCGGGGCGAAGGGCGCGCACCTGCTTGGCAAAAGCCAGCGCATCCGCGCTCGAATGCCGCCGCTTCATGCGCTTCAAAATCATATCATCACCATGCTGCAAGGACAGGTGCAGATGCGGCATGAAGCGCGGCTCTTCGGCAATCAGATCGAAAAGATGCTGATCCACCTCAATACTGTCGATAGAGGATAATCTTAGCCGGGTAATTTCCGGCACCTGCTTCAAAAGCGTCTTGGCCAATAGCCCAAGCGTCGGTGTTCCGGGCAGGTCTGCGCCATAGCTGGTGGCATCCACGCCTGTCAGCACCACTTCAATATAGCCGCTTTCCACCAATTTGCGGGCCTGTTCCACCACAGCCCCCATGGGCACGGATCGGGAATTGCCACGCCCAAACGGAATGATGCAGAAGGTGCAACGGTGATCGCAGCCATTTTGCACCTGCAAGAAGCCGCGCACATGGCCATCGATATGGGCCACCATCTGCGGTGCGGTTTCCGTGACACTCATAATGTCGTTGACGCGCAGCTTTTCCTCCGACGCTACGCCAAAATCCGGTAGAGCACGATAGTGTTCGGCCTTGAGCTTTTCCTCATTGCCCAGCACCATATCCACCTCTGCCATGGCAGCAAAACCGGCAGCATCCGTCTGGGCGGCACAGCCGGTCACGATAATCCGCGCCTCAGGATTTTCCCGCCGTGCGCGGCGAATGGCTTGGCGCGCCTGCCGCACCGCCTCGCCCGTCACAGCACAGGTGTTGACCAGAATGGCGTTGTTCAGCCCCGCTTTAGCGGCCTCGGCCTTCATCACTTCCGATTCATAAGTGTTGAGACGACAGCCGAAGGTGATGACATCAATGCCGCTCACGAGCCTGATGCCTCGCTCAAAGCCTCATCACTACGTTGCCATGCCCCCGTTTCCGGGTCGAGCTGGCCGGACCATTCCCATTCCGCCGCCCCGGTCATGATCACATGGTTGTCGCGCTCACGCCACTCAATGGTCAGGGCTTGCTGATTTGGGCTGGAGGCCACCGTGATCACCACCTTGCGCTCCGTGCGCCCGGTGCGGGCACCTGATACGCCAGCAGAACAGGCGGCAGAGCCACAGGCCAGCGTGAGGCCCGCCCCACGCTCCCAGGTGCGGGTGGTCATGGTGGATTTTGATGTCACCTGCGCCAGCGTGATGTTGGCCTTTTCAGGAAACATCGGATGATTTTCCAAAAGTGGTCCAAACCGCTCCAGATCATAGCTCATCGGATCACGATCCACCCAGAAAATCGCATGGGGATTGCCCATGGACATAACCGAGGGCGAATGCAAAATCGGCGCATCAATCGGCCCGATCTGCAATTCAATTCGGCTGGTGTCGTCAAATTCTTCCGAGAGTGGAATTTTGTTCCACTCAAACACAGGCGTGCCCATATCCACCGAGATCGAGCCATCGTCATGCTCAACAGCATTGAGAATGCCCGCCAGCGTCTGGAAGGTAAAAGCCTTCAGGCCCGTCTCTGCTGATAAAGCCTGCACCACGCAGCGCGTGCCATTGCCACAGGCCTGCGCCCGCGTGCCATCGCAGTTGATAATGTCGATATAGGCAAAGGTACCCTCCAGCTTCGGATCATGGATCGCCATGATCTGATCGAAATTGGTGGCAGGATCCTGGGCCAGCGCAATGGCGGCTTCTGGCGTCACGGGTTTGCTTTGGCCGCGCATGTCAACAACCAGAATCTTGTTTCCAAGTCCGTTCATCTTTGCAAATTCGACCAAATTGCCCATGGGCTCCACTTTCTTAGCGCGTTTCAGCGCTATATGGCGGAATTCAACCAGAATTACCAGTCTTGCTATTCTACCCTATCATGGGCACGTCGAAAACCTCACCGCCGCGCAATGGCCGGAAACGCTCACGCGCAATGCCCGCCTTGGCCATGGCCATCGACAAATGCTCGACCGGTTGCATCATCGGCTCATCCGTCAGCTGAAACGTGCCAAAATGGTGACCAACGGCAAAAGCAGCATTGCAAAGCCTGAACCCTTCCACCGCTTCCTGCGGATTCTGGTGCTGGCCGCGCATGAACCAGCGCGGCTCATAGGCACCGATGGGCAAGATAGCGAGGCGAAAGCCGCCGTATTTTTCCGCCGCCGCCCGATAATTGATACCATCATGAAAGCCGGTATCGCCAATATGATAGATATGCCCGTGCGGCGTCGAAATCACAAAAGCAGCCCACAGCGCCATACAGCGATCCCGGACCCCCCGTGCCGACCAATGATGGCAGGGTTCAGCGGTCAAGCGGACATCATCGTTGACACGGACGTGATCTCCCCAGTCAACATCCTTTATGCGCGCAAACGGAACCGCCGCCCTGATCAGGGTATCATTGCCCAAAGGCGTGACCACCAGTGGATCAAACGCCCGGCATATTTTGCGCAATGACTTTATATCCAGATGATCATAATGATTGTGCGTGACCAGCACCACATCAATCGGCGGCAGGTCATCAAAATAAATACCCGGCTCAATCACTCTTTTTGGCCCGGCAAATGGCAAGGGGCTGGCGCGCTCCGACAAAACCGGATCGGTCAGAATATTGATACCCTGCACCTGAATCAGCATGGATGCATGACCAATCATGGTGACACGTAAACTCGCACCTTGCACCTGCTTTGGCGGAACCGCCACGCCTGAGGGCAATTCAACGGCCTTTGGCCAGGAAGAGCGTTGTCCATTCACCTGCCAGCGCATGACGGCTGCAAACCCCAAAGGCTTGATGCCCGCCGGATTATAGAACCGTGTCCCATCAAAATGATCCGAGACAGGACCGGAATAATAGCGATTTTTGACCATGAAATCCCGATAACCGTATCAACACTGCTTTTAGAGTTTCTCAGGGAAAAGTGGAAACCGGCTTTCCCGATGAAGACAAACTCAAACAAAGGAACCATGAGACTGTCTGCTTCAATCTGAACCAGACAGTCTCAGGTGATGCAATAGCTCATCAAGATCCAACAGGATCAAACTTGCAACCGAAAAACGCAAGGATTGCAAAATAGAACCTTTTTCCAGAATCGCCATTTTCCTTGACTCAGCACTCAAAATCCTGTTTACCCCTGCCAAATCTGCGAAGAGAGAAGACTCCGAGCCGCCGACCGGGACCCGAAAAGGTATAAAGAGATCCCGGAGGTCAACACCCGACAGCGCGATGCGCCCTCGGGTGTCCTTTGGCTTTGCGTCTTGTATTTTTCACAGAAAAACACAAGGTTTTAAAAGCAACCCACCGCTTTTGAAACAATGAGGAAGATGCGATGTTTGATAACCTGCAGGACCGTCTTGGCTCCATTTTGAATGGACTGACCGGCCGTGGCTCGCTCTCCGAGGCAGATGTCTCGGCGGCGCTGCGGGAGGTTCGCCGTGCCCTGCTGGAAGCCGACGTCGCCCTCGAAGTGGTTCGCAGCTTTACTGATAAAGTGCGCGAAAAGGCCGTTGGTGCTGCCGTTCTCAAATCCATCAAGCCCGGTCAGATGGTCGTCAAGATCGTTCATGATGAGCTGGTGGAGATGTTGGGCAATGAGGGCGTAGGCATTGATCTGCACGCTGCCGCCCCCGTTGTGATCATGATGGTGGGTCTGCAAGGCTCGGGTAAAACCACAACCACCGGCAAGATTGCCAAGCGCCTCACCGACCGTGATCGCAAAAAAGTGCTGATGGCCTCGCTGGACACCCGCCGTCCGGCTGCCCAAGAACAGCTGCGCCAATTGGGCGTGCAGACCGGCATTGATACCCTGCCAATCATCGCAGGCCAATCGCCCACCGATATTGCCAGCCGCGCCGTACAGGCCGCAAAGCTGGGTGGTCATGATGTCGTCATCCTCGACACCGCAGGCCGCACGCATATTGATGAGCCCTTGATGGTCGAAATGGCCGACATCAAGAAAAACGCCAAGCCGCACGAAATTCTGCTGGTGGCCGATGCGCTCACAGGTCAGGACGCCGTCAATCTTGCGCGTAATTTTGATGAGCGCGTCGGCATCACAGGCCTTGTGCTGACCCGTATGGATGGCGATGGCCGTGGCGGTGCCGCCCTTTCCATGCGCGCCGTGACTGGCAAGCCGATCAAGCTGATCGGTGTTGGCGAGCGGATGAACGAACTGGATGAGTTTCATCCACGCCGTATTGCCGACCGTATCCTGGGCATGGGCGACATTGTCTCGCTGGTGGAAAAAGCCGCCGAGAATATTGATGCCGAAAAAGCCAAGGCCATGGCCGAGAAAATGGCCAAGGGCAAGTTTGACCTCAACGACCTTGCCGACCAGCTGCGCCAGATGCAGAAAATGGGCGGCATGGGCGGCATTATGGGTCTGATGCCCGGCATGGCCGGCATGAAAGACAAGGTGGCTGCTGCCGGTCTGGACGACAAGATGTTTGGCCGCCAGATTGCCATCATCTCATCGATGACCAAGGCCGAGCGCGCCAATCCTGATATTCTCAAGCACTCCCGCAAGAAGCGTATTGCGGCAGGCTCCGGCACGGATGCCTCGGAAATCAACAAGCTTTTGAAAATGCACCGCCAGATGGCCGACATGATGAAAATGATGGGCGGCAAAAAAGGCGGCGGCATGATGAAGCAGCTGATGGGCGGCCTTGCGGGCAAGATGGGTCTGGGCGGAGGAATGGGCGGTATGCCTGATCTCTCCGGCATGGACCCCAAGCAGCTGGAAGCGCTTGCAAAACAGGCTGAAGCGGCTGGTATCAAACCTCCTCCAGGTCTGGGTGGCCCGGGTCTTGGTGGAATGGGTGGCGGTCTTCCCGGTCTGGGTGGTGGAAAATTACCGGGTCTTGGTGGAGGGTTTCCGGGCCTTCCCGGTCTCCCCAAGAAGAAGTGAGGATAAATGCCCATGATTGATCCCGCCATAAAACAGGAATTGTCCGGCTATCGCCAGTCCATCGACAATATCGATGCGGCGCTGGTGCATATGCTGGCAGAACGTTTCCGCTGTACGAAGGCAGTCGGCGTCTTGAAAGCCAAATTCGATTTGCCGCCTGCCGATCCAGCGCGTGAAGAATACCAGATTGAACGTTTGCGGCAGCTTGCCAAGGACGCGCAGCTGGACCCGGATTTTGCTGAGAAGTTCTTGAACTTCATCATCAAGGAAGTCATCCGGCATCATGAAGCCATCGCTGCTGAACACAGCAGCAATACCCAACAGACCGCCTGACGGCGGCCTCAACAAACACCGGCCATCAAAGATGGTCGTATAAAAACCTAGGAGTACCCCATGTCCCTGAAAATTCGTCTTGCTCGCGGCGGTTCCAAGAAGCGTCCTTACTACCAGATCGTTATTGCTGACGCCCGTTCGCCACGCGACGGTCGCTTCCTTGAAAAGGTTGGTTCCTGGAACCCAATGCTCGGCAAGGACAACGAAAAGCGCGTTGAACTGAACGCCGACCGCATCAAGGAATGGCTCGCAAAGGGCGCACAGCCTACCGACCGCGTTCTGAAGTTCCTCGCAGAAGCTGGTCTGGCTGAACGCGCTGCTCGCAGCAACCCAGAAAAGGCAAAGCCAGGCAAGCGCGCTCTTGAGCGTCTGGCTGAAAAGAAGCAGAAGGCTGAAGCCGCAGCAGCTGCCGCTGCCGACGCTGCATAATTTGCCGTCAATGGCGTGATAAGCGGGCGGCATGATGTCATGCCGCCCGTCAGGTTAATGACAAACCTCCAGCTCGACGCGTCGTCACCCTCGGGCTTGTCCCGAGGGTCTGTTGCATTTAATTGGCAATAGACGTTATTGATGAAATCAACGTGATCAGATGCTCGGCACAAGGCCGAGCATGACGTTGAGGATAGAGGCAGGCTTTGTCAGCAGGTCTGGCGGGCGGCATGGTCTCATGTCGCCCGTTTGCCGTTTATTTTTTCTGATTTTTTGCATATTGATCTTCCCAATCTCCGATCAAAGAGGAAAACCCGCTGCCATGACCAAGCTAGAAAATCCCGTGCTGATGGCCGTGATTGGTGCCGCGCAAGGGCTGCGGGGCGAAGTGCGGGTGAAATCCTTTACCGCCGACCCCATGGCGATTGGCGATTACGGCAAGCTCCACGCCAAGGATGGCCGGGAATTTGAAGTGCTGGACGTGCGCGATAACAAAACCGTGGTTGTGGTGCGTTTTCGCGGCATCAATGATCGCAATGCTGCCGAAGCTTTGAACGGGCTGGAACTGTTTGTGGATCGCAGCGCGCTCTCCGATGACGATCTGGATGATGATGAATTTTTCTATGCCGATCTGGAAGGTCTGGACGTGGTCGATGCTGAGGGAAAAAGCTATGGCACCGTTGCCGCGGTTTTTGATTTTGGCGCAGGCGATCTGCTGGAAGTGAAGGGTCCGGGCAAGCGTCCGGTTCTCATTCCATTTTCCGAAGCGGCGGTGCTGGAAATCGACCTTGAAGACGGCAAGCTGATGATTGATCCACAGGCCGCTGGCCTGATTGATGATGGCAGCGAAGCACCGTTCAGCGCCGATGGAAAACCCCCAGGCAAGAGCAAGCGCTGATCATGACGTTCAAGGCAACTGTTTTGACGCTCTACCCGGAGATGTTTCCGGGGCATTTAGGCGTGTCTCTGGCCGGTCGCGCCCTGGAGCGTGGCCAATGGGCTATTGAGGCGGTGCAGATCCGCGATTTTGCCAGTGACAAGCATCGCAGCGTTGATGATACCCCGGCAGGCGGTGGCGCTGGCATGGTGCTGAAAGCCGATGTGCTGGCCTCCGCCATCGACAGCATTGCCGATGATAATCGCCCCCGGCTGCTGATGAGCCCGCGCGGAAAACCCTTGAGCCAGAAGCGGGTGCGCGAGATTGCGGCGGGCGAAGGCGTGGTGATTGTCTGCGGAAGATTTGAAGGCGTGGATCAGCGGGTGATTGAGGCGCGCAATCTCGAAGAAGTGTCGATTGGCGATTATATTCTCTCCGGCGGTGAGCCTGCGGCGCTGACCCTTCTGGATGCCGTGGTGCGGATCATTCCCGGCGTGATGGGCAATGATTTGTCTGGCCTGCATGAGAGCTTTGAAGGCGGGCTGCTGGAACATCCACACTATACCCGCCCGCCGGTGTTCGAGGGGCGCGAAATTCCAGCCGTGCTGACATCGGGCAATCATGCCGCCATTGAAAAATGGCGCAATGAGCAAGCCTTGAAGCTGACACGCGAGCGCCGCCCGGATTTGCTGACTGAATCGCAAAAAGGCGAAAAATAACCGGACGGAAGGGTGACAAACCCCAATGTTTGGTATATGGGCAGCGTCGGAAATGGGCCTTGTCCCGTCTACCAGCAAACAAAGAACGTGACACCGCTCCCGCCGCATGGCGTAACCCCAAGGCAAAGCCAAAGAAGGCAAGGACCAAGGGATGACAGTTGAGCGCTCTGGCTGTTTTAGAAAAACTTGAAAAGGTTAGACCGATGAACATCATTCAACAGTTGGAAGCCGAACAGGCCGCCAAGATCGAAGCAAAGCGCACTCTGCCTGAGTTTTCTCCAGGCGACACCGTCCGCGTTAACGTGCGCGTGACAGAAGGCACCCGTACCCGCGTACAGGCCTATGAAGGCGTTTGCATCGCGCGTTCGGGCGGCGGCATCAACGAGAGCTTCACTGTTCGCAAAATTTCTTACGGCGAAGGCGTAGAGCGCGTATTCCCTGTTTACTCGCCAATGGTTGAAGGCGTTGAAATCGTGCGTCGTGGTAAGGTGCGTCGCGCCAAGCTGTACTACCTGCGCGACCGTCGCGGTAAGTCTGCTCGTATCGTTGAAAACACAGGCACCCGCGCCCGCAAGCTGAACGACGCTGAGCGCGCCGCAGCTGCCGAAGAAAAGGCACGTCTGGAAGCTGAAAAGGTTGCAGCAGCACAGGCTCTGGCCGCTGAAAAGGCCGCAGCAGAAGCAGCCGCCGCTGCTGAAGCCGCAGCTGCCGCTGCCGAGCCAGCCGCTGAATAAGCATTGAACCCTTCGGGTTTTGAGAAAGGGCGGCCTTCGGGTCGCCTTTTTTTGTTGCGCCAAAGAGCACCTCTGCGGCCACGCGACGCAGGTCTCTGCCTTCAAACCATCTTGAAGATCGTCAAAGCCGCTGCTACCAGATAAAGGGAGAAACAGGGGATCACCATGCGCGCAAAGCTCATGACATGGCGAATGGCGGTGCATGCAATGTGCATGATCGCTCTTTTTGCCGTTGGCTTTGCCCATAAGGCCCCAGTGGCTTCAGCCTCCCCGCTGAGCATATCTGAACTTGCTGCCTATACGCTGCCTGATGGAAGCCTGCCTGTGCTGTGTATCTCGGATCAGGCCGTGTCTGATCATGATCAGGACCACAAGCATAAAGCCAATGGCGGCTGTGAAGCCTGCCGGATTTCAGCCTCCATCCTGCTGGCCCTGCCCACTGACACAGCAAGTCTGCTGGTAAAGCTTGATCGAAAGCTGACCTTACCGCGGCGGCAAGACGCGCTTGTTGTTCGTCTTTTTCCTCCCAATACAGCCCCCCGCGCACCACCGAGCGCCTGACACGATTCTGTTCGAATTGTCAGTCTTTGCGCCGCATCGCAGATCTCTTGTCACACGCAACCTGAGCCGCAATTTCAAGCAATTGCAAGTCAGGCTTTTGTGTCGTCTTCCGAGACTGTCAGTGGCATCATGATCGGTGAGAAACCATGTCGAATGTCGCATCCATACCGCAAGCCGCGCCGGTCAGCGCGAGCAAACGCGGATTTTATTTTGCCGCCTGGCGCTGGCATTTTTATGCTGGCCTTTACGTCGCCCCCTTTTTGATCATGCTGGCGGTTACTGGCCTGATCATGTTGTGGAGTGCCGTTCTGGTCGGCCGTGATGGCGAAAATGCCTATGCGGTCACACCGCAAACCATCGAAAAACCCGTCTCACAACAGGCCGATGCAGCACTGGCTGCGGTGCCAGATGGCAGTCTGGTTCAATATATCGCCCCTCGCACGGCAGAAGGCGTCGCTGTCTTTCGCATCAATAAAGGCGAAGAGGCCATCATGGTGGCCGTCAATCCCTACAATGCCGAGGTTCTGGGCCAATGGGGCCGCCGCAATGCGCTTTACGATCTTGCCGACACAATCCACGGCACCTTGCTGATGGGTGATGTTGGTGACCGATTGATCGAAATTGCCGCAGGCTTTGGCGTGGTCTTGATCATCACCGGACTGTATATGTGGTGGCCGCGCAATGGTGAGCGCTTTTCCGATGTGCTCATCCCGCGCTTTGCTGCACGCGGGCGTCAACTGTTCAAAAACCTGCACCGGACAATCGGCTTTTATGCCTCGATTTTCCTGCTGGTGTTTCTGGTGTCCGGCCTGACCTGGGCTGGTATCTGGGGCGAGAAATTCACCCAGGCCTGGAGCACATTTCCTGCCGCCAAGTGGGATAATGTTCCCCTCTCGGATACCACCCATGCCAGCATGAACCACGGCGACATCAAGGAGGTGCCCTGGACATTGGAGCAAACCCCCATGCCCATGTCTGGCTCATCCGCAGGCAGTGCAGGCATTGCCGAGGGACAGCCGGTAACGCTTGATACGATTGTCGCTTTTGCCCGCAGCATCGGCTTTGATCACCGCTTCCAGCTCGGTTTTCCCAAAGACGACAAGGGCGTGTGGACCATTTCACGCGACACCATGAGCAATGACAGCGCAAATCCCCTGTCAGACCGGACCGTGCATCTTGACCGTTACACTGGCAAGGTGCTGGCTGATGTCAAATTTGCCGATTATGGCGCAGCGGGAAAAGCCATGGCCGTGGGCATTGCCTTTCATGAGGGCGATATGGGCCTGTGGAATCTTGTCCTTGTCACTGTTTACTGTCTGTCGGTGATCTTTCTCAGCGTCAGCGGCATTGTGATGTGGTGGATGCGCCGCCCGCAGGGGGCCTCGCGGCTGATGGCTCCGGCCATTCCCGCCGATATGCGTCTTTGGAAGGGCGGAGCCATTGTCATGCTGCTGGTGTCTTTGCTGTTTCCGCTGACGGGCATCACCCTGATTGCGGTGCTGCTGCTCGATATGCTGCTGATCCGGCGGATTGTGCCTCTGAAAAAAGCGCTGAGCTGAACATCTCAACCCTGAATTTCCAAGATTCAATTCAAAAATGGAAGTCACACTTTATGATCAAGTCGATTTTGACCTCAGCCCTGATGGGCGTTACTCTGCTGTTTGCAGGTCAGGCTAGCGCCGATATTACCGTCACAGACGTCAAGGGCCGCACCGTCACCCTGCCAAAACCGGCGGAGCGGGTTGTTCTGGGTTTCTACTACGAGGATTATCTGGCCGTGGCCGGTCCCGGTGCCATCGACAAAGTGGTCGCCCTATCGCTTGGCACATGGAAAGACTGGCGCCCCAACCAGTTTGCCGCCTATGAAAAGGCCTTGCCAAAGCTGAAGAGCATTCCAGATATTGGCAACACCGAAGATGGCAATTTCTCCGTCGAGAAAGTCATTGCCGCCAGACCCGATCTGGTGATTTTGGCCGCATGGTCCTATGACACGCTGGGCGAAAGCGTGCAGCGCATCGAAGCAGCTGGCATTCCGGTGGTGACACTGGATTATAACAGCCAGACGGTGGCAAAGCACGTCCTCTCCACCGAAGTGCTCGGCAAGGTCATGGGCACGCAAGACCGTGCAAAAGAGCTGGCCGACAATTACCAGAATGCCATGGCCGATATTGAAACCCGCATCAAAGCGGCAAGCCCCACGACCAAGAAAGTCTATGTGGAACTGGCCCAGAAGGGTGGCGGTGAAATTGGCAATTCCTATGGCGACAGCATGTGGGGCTCACTGATTGGCAGCCTCGGCGGCAACAATATTGCCAAGGGCCAGATTGGCAATTGGGGGCCACTCAGCCCGGAATATGTGCTGTCACAGAAACCGGATTTGATCTTTCTGGCAGGCTCCGAATGGCTGAACAAGCCGCAATCCGTGCAGGTTGGCTTTGGCGCAGACCCGAAACTGACCCGCGAACGTATGGCCGCTTACGTTGCCCGGCCCGGCTGGTCCGAGCTGCCAGCGGTGAAAGATGGCAATGTCTTTGCGATCTATCATGGTGGCGCACGCACACTGTCGGATTATGTCTACGCCCAGTATATTGCCAAGCAACTTTATCCCGATGCGTTCAAGGACGTAGACCCGGCTGAAAACCTGCGTCAGTTCTACGCCAAATGGCTTCCCATCAAAGCCGATGGCGCTTTCATGCTGTCCTATAAAGCAGCGGCACAATGACAATATCCGTGTCCACATCTCTGGACAACCTGCGCGATGGTTACCGTCGCGCAGGCCAGCGGCACCGGCTCCTGACAATTGCCGTTGCCATCCTGCTGCTTGTGCTCACCATTGCCGATCTGGTGTTTGGCCCCTCCGGCATGAGCCTTCACGATGTCGGAACAACACTTGCTGCCGGGCCGTGGGGTGCCGACCGGATGAACGCCATCATTCTATGGCAATTGCGGATGCCACAAACCATCATGGGCATCATTGTCGGGGCAAGCCTTGGACTGGCCGGTCTGCAAATGCAGACCATTCTCGATAATCCTCTGGCAAGTCCCTTTACGCTGGGCTTTTCTGCCGCCGCAGGCTTCGGTGCGGCCCTGGCCATCATGTCTGGCGGGCTGCTTGCAATCCCTGCCTATATCACCACACCGCTGTTTGCCTTTGCCATGACGCTTGCCGCCTGCGGACTGGTCTATCTTGTGGCGCTGACACGCGGTGCCAGCGCAGGCGTGCTGGTGCTGGCAGGCATTGCGGTGATGTTTTTCTTTCAATCGCTGCAAGCCCTGCTGCAATTTCTGGCAAGCCCGGAAGTGCTGCAACAGATCGTGTTCTGGCTGTTTGGCAGCCTGCTCAAGGCCAGCTGGTCCAGCGTCATGGCGGCTGGTTTCATTTTGTTGGTCTGCTTTCCGTTTTGCATGGCCGATAGCTGGAAGCTGACCACCTTGCGACTGGGTGATGCCAATGCCACCAGCCTTGGCCTGTCAGTTGAAGGCATTCGCCGTCGCAGCTTCTTGCTGATCGCGCTTCTCACCGCTGCCGCCGTGTCTTTTGTCGGCACCATTGGCTTTATCGGCCTGATTGCCCCGCATATGGCGCGTGCGCTGGTGGGCGAAGATCATCGCCTCACCCTGCCGCTCTCGGCCCTGTCGGGTGCAGTTCTGGTGGTGGCAGCCTCCGTGATTGGCAAGCTGATTTCGCCAGCCGGGGCTTTGCCCGTGGGTATTGTCACGGCCATTGCCGGAGTGCCGGTCTTGTTTGCCCTGATTATCCATCGCAGCGGGAGCCCAAAACCATGAGCCGTGGTCTGATGGTACGTCAGCTCAATGTGACCCGTGGCAACAAGCCGATTGTACAGGATGTCACGCTCAATCTGCAACCCGGTCTGCTGGTCAGTTGCATTGGTCCCAATGGCGCAGGCAAGTCAACATTGCTGGGTGCGTTGGCGGGCAGCTTTGCTGCAAGCGGCAAGATCACCTGGAATGGCGCGCCCCTGACACAAGCGATGATTGGCCACATGCCACAGCAATGCCGGGTGGATGCCGATCTGACCGCCTTGCAGGTACTTCTGCTGGGCCGCCATGAAACATTGGGCGTGCGCATCAAAGACAGCGATCTGTCCATTGCCGGAGACATGTTGCACAATCTCGGTATCATGCCGCTGGCCAACCGGCCCATGAGCAGCCTGTCCGGTGGCCAGCAACAGTTGATCCTGCTGGGTCAACGGCTGATACGCCAGCCCAAACTGCTGCTGCTGGATGAAGCCACCAGCGCCCTTGATATGGCCCATCAGATGCGCGTCATGCAGCTGATTCAGGCCTATGTCCAAGCCAGCGGTGCATTGGCCATCATGGCCATTCACGATCTCAACCTCGCCGCCCGCTATAGCGACGAGATCCTTTTGATGCACGCCGGAAGACTGGACGCAAAAGGCCCCTTTGCCAGCGCCATCACGTCAGAGCGTCTGGAGCGGGTCTATGGCATGAAGGCCATATTGCTGCCCGATATTGCCGGTGCGCCGGTGATCGTTCCCCTGCATCCCACCCTTTCAATCGCTCAAGGATGATACCATCATGAAACATCTTATTTTGAACATCGCAGCCCTCTCTGCACTGCTGTTTGCCCAGCCTGCCTTTTCGCATGAATTCAAGGTCGGTGATCTGGTCATCATTCACCCCACCGCCCGCGCCATGCTGCCGGGCGCACAGGTGGGCGGCGGCTATCTGACCATTGAAAATGATGGCAGCACCGATGACCGGCTGGTCGGTGCCAGCAGTGATCGCGCCCACAGCGTGCAGGTTCATGAAATGAAAATCAGCGATGGCGTCATGTCGATGAACGAGCTGAAACAGGGTCTTGCCGTGCCAGCCAAGGCAAAGACCGAGTTAAAACCCGGAAGCTACCACCTGATGTTCATGAATGTGGAGCAGCCGTTCAAACAGGGCGAAACCATCAAGGCAACGCTGAATTTTGAAAAAGCTGGCCCTGTCAATGTTGACTTCACGGTTGGTCCAGCCAATGGAGATACCAATGGCGATGATCATAAGGCACCAATGAGTGGCGGTATGCATGATCATTCCGGTCATAAAATGCCAATGGATCAGGGAAAATGACCAGAAATCCAAAAATCATCGCAGCCCTTGCCCTTGCCGGGGTGTTTGTCTCAGCATTGATTGGCATCATGATCTGGGTCGCCGCAGACAGCGCGCGCCCCGGCCCGTTCAATGCACATTTTCAGCTGGTCAACGACCGTGGCGAGCCGGTGGATCAGTCGATCTTCAAGGGCAGCCCGGCGCTGGTGTATTTTGGCTATACCCATTGCCCGGAAGTGTGCCCGACCACGCTGTTTGAAATGGCCGACTGGATGAACACGCTGGGCGCAGATGGCAAACCGCTGAAAGCCTATTTCTTCAGCATTGACCCGGAGCGCGACACGCCGGAGATCATGCACAAGTATCTCGGCGCAATCAGCGACCGCATCACCGGCATTACCGGCGATCCGGCCCAGATGAAAAAGGTGATTGACGGCTGGATGATCTATGCCGCCAAACTGCCAAGCGAGGACGGCAATTACCACATGAGCCACACGATTTCGTTATTGCTCGTTGGCCCGGATGGCCGTCTGAAAGACATGATTCCTTACGAGACTGAGAAAGATAAAGCGCTGGATACCATCCGTGCCACGCTTTTGAAGCAAAGTTGAACGCGCCATAATGGCAAAGGATGTCCCATGACCAAAACATTGACCATTCTCGCAGCCCTCTCCTTTTCCGCAGGTGTTGCGCTCTCAAGTCAGGCCTTTGCCCATGCGCATCTGGCCAGCGTCACGCCCGCCGACAAGGCAACCGTCGCCACCGCCCCGAAAGACATTGATCTGAGCTTTACAGAAGGTCTTGAGCTGAAATTCTCCGGCATTGAGGTTCAGGGACCAGCCAAGGAAAAGATCAAACTCGGTGAAGCCACCTTGAGCAAGGATGGTAAAGACCTGAGTGTTCCTCTCACCGACACGCTCAAGCCCGGCACCTATACCGTGGATTGGCACGCCCTGTCTGTTGACGGCCATAAAAGCAAGGGCAGCACGAGTTTCACTGTGAAGCCGTGACACCAGACCACGCCCTGATCGTCTGCCGGTTTGTTGTTGCTGCCTGCGCACTCTTTCTTTGGGGTGCGCAAGCCTTTTTGTGGGTCGGCGTCTCAAACGCACTGGGCGCAAAGCTGCATCAGCGTCTTGGGTCCATGTTTTCGGTGGCCATTGTGCTGCTGGCCATGGCAGCCGCCTGCAAAATTCCATTGCAGGCAGCGATCCTGGGCAATGGCTGGGCTGATGCCCTTGATCTGTCCCTGATCCATGACCTGATTGTTGAGACCCGCAGCGGATTGGCGCTGGCGGTGCAAATGGCGCTGGCAGGCGCGCTGGCGATTGCCTATTCCTTGCTGTCCAGGCATCGCGCTGAAACCATAGCCGGACTTGCGGGCCTGTTTTTGGCAAGCCTGTCCATCAGCGGTCATGCCGCCATGAATGACGGGATGATTGGTCTGGCCCATCAGATCAATGACAGCCTGCATGTATTGGCTGTCGGCGCGTGGATCGGTGCCCTCATCCCTGTTGTCTTGCTGCTGACCATCCGGCCCACGGATCAGGATTGGGACGCATCCATCATTGGACTGATGCGTTTTTCCACGCTTGGCCATGGTGCCGTGGCGATGGTTCTCATCACCGGGCTGATCAACAGCAGGCTGATTATTGGCGCGTTCTGGCTGGACGCCACCATTGTCTACCAGCGCCTTCTGTTGCTGAAAATCACCATCGCGGCCGCCATGGTCGTGCTTGCCTGTATCAATCGCTATGTCTTTGTCCCGCACATGACCCATGCCCCGGAAAGAGCGTTGCGGTTTTTACGGCTCAGCACACTTCTGGAGATTGGCCTTGGTCTTTCGGCAATAGCCCTTGTGGCCGCATTTGGTGTGATGGAACCAGGTTGAACCACATAAAAAGGTTTTCATTCCTTGAAATGATGCAATGACCTGTGACAATGTGAACCTGCCACATTTCAGGAGACATACCATGCACCTGCGCCGCGCTGTTCTTGCCGGTCTTTCCGCTCTTTTGCTTGCACCTTTGGGCGCATTTGCGGCCAATCTGCCCAATCTGAACGGCATGAACGTGGTGGTGGTCACTGAAAACGCCTATCCGCCTTTGCAATTTGTCGATCCCGGCACCGGCAAAGCCGTTGGCTGGGAATATGATGCCATGAACGAGATTGCCAAGCGGCTGAATTTCAAGGTGGAATATCAGAACACCTCATGGGATGCGATGATTCAGGCGGTCTCAGATGGCCAGTATAACATTGGCATGACCGGCATTACCATCAAGGAAGAGCGCCGGGAAAAGGTCGATTTCTCCGAACCCTATATGCGCTCGCAACAGGTGATGCTGGTGCGCGGCGATGAAACCCGCTTTACCGATGCCAAGAGCTTCAAGGCGTTCGAAAAGGGCCTGATTGGTGCGCAGCCCGGTACCAGCCCGTTTTACACTGCCGTTTATGAAGTGCTCGACGGCAATGAGCAGAACCCGCGCATCAAGCTGATGGAAACCTTTGGTGCCACCGTGCAGGCGTTGAAAACCGGCGATGTCGATCTGGTGCTCAGTGATAGTGTTGCCGGAAAAGGCTATGTCGATGCCTCGAATGGTGCCTTGAAAATCATTGGTGAGCCGCTGGGTGCCGAGGATTTCGGCTTTATTTTCCCCAAAGGTTCGGCCTTGGTCAAACCGATCAACGCCGCCATTGATGACATGCGCGAAGACGGCACGCTGGAAGCGCTGAACCAGAAATGGTTTGTCACCTATAAAATGGGCCAGTAGCGCGCTGATCGCCCCCATGGCCCTGCAAACCCTGCCAAGTGGCAACAAACAAGACTATCCCTGGTGGCTGGTGGCTCTTGGCATTCTTGCCATCGGGCTTGCCATCACCATTGCCGTTAACAACATCTATGCGCAGGTGTTTGAAACCGTTTCACGCGGCATTGGCGTGACCGTGTTTGTGACTGTCATGGGCTTTGCCATGGCCTCTCTGCTGGGCCTGCTGATTGCGCTGGCGGGCATGGCAGACAATATTGTCTTGCGGCAGATGTCCCGGTTTTACATCGAGGTCATCCGCGGCATTCCCGTGCTGGTTTTGCTGTTCTACATCGCCTTTGTCGGTGCGCCCGGCTTTGTGTCGCTGTTTAACGCCATCGTCTCGCCGCTTGTTCAAAGCGGATGGATGGAGCCGCTACAGGTGCGCGATGTCTCACTGATGTGGCGGGCCATCATAGCGCTCACCATAGGTTACTCGGCCTTCATTGCCGAGATTTTCCGCGCCGGCATTGAATCCATCGACAAAGGCCAGATCGAAGCGGCCAAATCCCTTGGCCTTAGCCGCAGCCAGCGCTTTCGTCTTGTGGTGCTGCCGCAGGCGATCAAGGTGATTTTCCCGCCGCTGTCCAATGATTTTGTCGCCATGGTCAAGGACAGTTCGCTGGTCTCGGTCCTCGGTGTTGCCGACATCAGCCAGGCCGGAAAAATCTACGCATCCGGCAGCTTTCGCTTCTTTGAGACCTATTCCATCGTCGCCTATATTTATCTCATTCTGACCATTGGTCTCTCTTTGCTTCTCAGGCGCATTGAAAAACATATGCGGGCCAAGGATCATTCCAGCACTTGATCCGAAATTGTCACTGAAACAAAATCGTCACTTTGACACATATCAAAGCGGACTCCGAGAGACTGCGACATGCTTTGCGCATCGTCCCTTCTCATTCAACGGTTTTATCCTATCGGAGATTTGTTTTGATCAAGATGCAAAAACACCTGTTGGTCACGGCTTTGCTCGCTGTGGCCCTGATCCAGCCGAGCGCTGCCGCTGATAATGACAAAGCTCTGAAAAGCCGGTTTGAGGCCTTGTGGAACAAATTGGCAGGTCAAAAACTGCCGCCGGAGATTGCCACCTCCAACGGCAGGATTGAAGCACAGCAAATTCTTGTATCGGCCAAGCTGGCAGGGCGTGTGGCCGAAATCTTCGCGGTTGAAGGCAAAATTGTCGAGGCCGGCACCGTGCTGGCAAAGATGGACACTGCCGATCTCGATGCGGAACTGGCGGGCGACAAGGCCAAGGTGCGCCAAAGCATGACCAACGAGGTTGAAGCGGATGCGACCATTGCCCAGCGGCAAAGCGAGCTTGCCCTTGCCAAGCAGGAATATGATCGCGCCAAAACCATGAGCGAAACCGGCAGCGGCACAACGCAACAGCGCGATACCCGCGCAAGCGCCTTGCGCGTGGCAGAAGCCGCGTTGAAATCGGCCATCGCCAGCCGGGCCGATGCGGCGGCGGCATCCGAAGCCGCCCAGGCCGAAGTGGCACGCATCCAGTCGCAGATTGACGATGCCATTCTCAAGGCCCCAACCCGTGGCCGGATCGAATATAAACTGGTGCAGAAAGGCGAAGTAGTCGCGGCGGGCGCACCGATTGCCACCATGCTGGATCTCTCGGACGTGACGATGACGATCTTTGTTCCGGCCAAAGCCGCAGGCCAGCTGTCGATCGGTGATGAAGCCCGAATCATTCTGGACCCGGCACCACAATATGTCATTCCCGCCAGCGTGTCCTTCGTGGCATCAGAGGCGCAGTTTACGCCCAAAACCGTGGAGACTTCGGACGAGCGCGAAAAGCTGATGTTTCGCGTCAAGCTGAAGATCGCGCCGGAACTGCTGAAAGACTATGAAAGCCGTATCAAAACCGGCATTCGCGGCATTGGCTATGTCCGCACCAATCCCGCCACCGCCTGGCCCGCCGATCTGCAAGCAAAGCTGCCCCAATGACAGAATGCGCTGTTCGGCTTCAGTCCGTCACCCATCGCTATGGCGATGTGGCGGCCCTTGATGGGATCAATCTGGACATTCCGGCAGGCTGCATGGTGGGGCTGATTGGCCCCGACGGCGTCGGAAAATCCACACTTCTGGGCATTGTCTCCGGTGTCACCCGCATTCAGCAGGGACAGGTCGAGGTGCTGGGCGGCGATATGGCGCTGTCCAGCCACCGGCGCATGGTGTGCGCCCGCCTTGCCTATATGCCGCAAGGGCTGGGGCGCAATCTCTACCCGACCTTGAGCGTTGCCGAAAATCTGGATTTCTTCGGCAGGCTGTTTGGCCAGAATGCTAAGCAACGCCAGACGCGCATGGATGAATTGCTGTCCGTTACCGGGCTTGCACCTTACCGCGACCGCCCGGCAGGCAAGCTTTCCGGCGGCATGAAACAGAAGCTGGGCATTTGCGCCTCCCTTTTGCATGATCCCGATCTGCTGATTCTGGATGAGCCAACCACCGGCATTGATCCGCTCTCAAGGCGTCAGTTCTGGCAATTGATCGACCGTATCCGCGCCCGACGCCCCAGCATGAGCGTGATTGTCGCCACCGCCTATATGGAAGAGGCAGAAGGCTTTCACTGGCTGGCTGCCATACATGCAGGCCATGTTCTGGCCACTGGCAGCCCGGACGAGATTAAAAAATTAGCCGGCAAAGCAACGCTGGATGAGGCTTTTGCCAGCCTGATGCCCGTTGCGCAAAAAGCTGCGGAACCACTCCTTTCGCTGCCGCCACGGGTGTTTACGGACGGCCCACCGGCCATTGAGGCGGAAGGACTGACCTGCCGGTTTGGTGATTTTGTTGCCGTTGATCATGTCAGTTTCCGCATTCCCAAAGGCGAAATCTTTGGCTTTCTCGGCTCAAATGGCAGCGGCAAAAGCACGACGATGAAAATGCTGACCGGCCTTTTGCCCGCCAGCGAAGGCATTGCCAAACTGTTCGGCCAGCCCTTGCTGGCAGGCGATATCGAAACCCGCAAGCGGGTTGGCTATATGTCGCAAGCCTTCTCCCTCTATGGAGAGCTCACCGTTCGGCAAAATCTGGTGCTGCATGCCCAGCTTTATGAACTGCCCAAGAATGAAATCGATGCCCGCGTCAAAGCCATGCTGAGCGATTATGATCTGGCGGATGTGGCGGAAAAGCGCCCCGATGATCTGCCCCTTGGCATTCGCCAGCGCTTGCAACTGGCCGCAGCGGTGATCCACCAGCCGGAAGTGCTGATTTTGGATGAGCCGACTTCCGGCGTTGATCCGGTGGCCCGCGATACATTCTGGCGCTCGCTGATGGCGCTGTCGCGCAACGACGGGGTGACCATTTTTCTCTCCACCCATTTCATGAATGAGGCGGCACGCTGTGATCGCATCTCGCTGATGCATCAAGGCCGGGTACTGGCCGTGGGTCAGCCGCAGGAATTGTGCGAGCAACGCCACAAAACCAGTCTCGAAGAAACCTTCATCGACGTGCTCACAGAAGCGGGCATGGGCGCTGATGCCACTGAAGAGATGGCTGAGACAAAGGCCGATACCCATGAGGAGAAACGGACGCGGCGCTTTGATCCGGGCAGGCTCTGGGCCTATGCCCGGCGTGAAATGCTCGAAGTTCTGCGCGACCGCGCCCGTCTGGTGTTTGCGCTGGCAGGTCCGGCCCTCTTGTTGCTGACCTTTGGCTATGGCATTTCCTTTGATGTCGAGCACCTGCCGTTTGCGGTTTACGATCAGGATCAGTCGTCGCAAAGCCGCCAATTGGTGGAAAGCCTGCAAGGCTCACGGTATTTCACCGAGCGCCAAGCGATCACCTCCTCGAAAGAGCTGCAAAACCGGCTCCAGAGCGGTGAATTGAGCGTTGCTGTGGAAATCCCCCCGGATTTCGGCCGGGATCTGGAGCGCGATACCACGCCGGAAGTGTCGGTCTGGCTGGATGCGGCCATGCCGTTTCGTGCCGAAACCGCCCGTGGTTACATGACCGGGCTGGTCAACAGCTATCTGGCTGATGCGCAGGCCCGCCGCAGCGGCAAAACCACCTCGGCAGACCCGGTGCAGATTGACAGTCGCTATCGCTACAATCAGGCCTTTGTCAGTGCCAATGCCATTGTGCCCAGTGTCATTGTTCTGGTGCTGATTCTCATTCCGGCCATCATGACCGCGCTGGGAATTGTCAAGGAAAAGGAAACCGGCTCGATTGCCAATTTTCAGGCAACACCTGTGACCCGCATTGAGTTTCTGCTGGGCAAGCAAATTCCTTATGTGGCCATTGCCTTTGTCAGCTTCCTCATTCTGCTGTTGATCACCCGCTTTGTGTTTGATGTCCCCATCAAAGGCTCCATCCTCACGCTGGTTTCGGCCTCGCTGCTCTATGTGTTTGCCGCCACGGGTTTTGGATTGGTGGTCTCAAGCTTTGTGCGCAGTCAAGTGGCGGCGATTTTTGCAACGGCAATTGTCGCCATGATTCCGGCGGTGAATTTTTCTGGTCTGCTGGTGCCGGTGTCGTCTCTGTCCGGCGGCGGTCGTCTGATGGGGCTGATCTTCCCGTCCGCCTGGTATCAACCCATCACCGTCGGCGTCATCACCAAGGGTCTGGGTTTTGCCGATCTGTGGAGCAATATTGCCATGCTCTTGCTGTTTGGCATCGGATTTATCGTGATGGCCCTCTCGGCGTTGCGCAAGCGGAGTGCATGATATGAAACAAAGCCTTCTGCGGATTTTGCGCCTTGGCATCAAGGAACTTTACAGCCTGCGGGCCGACTCGGTCATGCTGATCCTGATCGTTTACACCTTTACCATCGCCGTCTACACCGTGGCCACGGGTGCCAATATGGAGGTGAAAAACGCCTCTGTGGCCGTGGTGGATGAGGATCGCTCCATGCTGTCGGCGCGGCTGCGCGATGCACTGATCAAGCCGTTTTTCAAGGAAGCGCCCCTGATTGACGCCAAGGATGTCGATGCCGCCATGAACAGCGGCAAATATGTTTTCGTGCTGGAAATCCCGCCCAAATTCGAGCAGGACGTTCTCAAAAGCCAGAAACCCACCGTGCAGCTCGATATTGACGCAACAGCCATGTCGCAGGCGGGCAATGGTGCGTCCTATATCCAGAGCATTGTGTTGAAAGAGGTGGAAACCGCCCTGCCGCAAACCGCCAACTCCTCATCCATCAATCTCGTGGTCAGCGCCCGCTTTAACCCCAACCTGATGTCCATGTGGTTTAATGCGGTGATGCAGGTGATCAACAATGTCACCATGCTCTCGGTGATTCTGACGGGTGCCGCCCTGATCCGGGAGCGCGAACGCGGCACGATTGAACATCTGCTGGTCATGCCGGTGACACCCGGCGAAATCATGTTTGCCAAGATATGGTCCAACGGGCTGGCCATTGTCATGGCGGCCATTTTCTCCATCGTGGTGATGGTGCAAGGTGTTTTGGGTGTACCAGTCGCCGGATCGCTGGGGCTGTTTATTATCGCAGCCGTGCTCTACCAGTTCTCCGTCACCTCGCTGGGCATTCTGATTGCCACGGCCTCAACCTCCATGGCGCAGTTTGGCCTGATTGCCATTCCGGTGCTGATTGCCATGAACCTGCTATCGGGCAGCACAACGCCGATGGAGAGCATGCCGTTCTGGCTGCAACAGGTCATGCAGATCTCCCCCTCCACCCATTTTGTTGCGCTGTCACAGGGCATTCTCTATCGCGGTGCGGGGTTATCGCTTGTCTGGCATTCCATGGCAGCTCTGGTGCTGATCGGGGCCGCCTTCTTTGGCATCGCCCTCTACCGCTTCCGCCGCACATTGACCTCTGCCGCATAAGCGCGAAACATCGGGTGGTGTCGGCATAATCTTTGAATTGCCGACGCCCCCGGAAGCTGCTAGAAGAGCGCCATGGGATCGAAATTCGGATGTCTCGCGCCATACATTTTCGTGCTGCAAGACCACAAGCGTCTGCCGGCACGTTTTTTTGCGCGTGTTTCCGGGGCGCTCAACAGCCATCGAGCTTAAGCGCGAATGCCGTTAGACGGCTGTTGTTTTCTGGTCGCATTTCCGTGATCTGAAGTTTGTCAGGGAAAAGTGGAAGCCGGTTTTCCCGAACAGACAAACGCAAGCAAAAGAACGACAGAAATCCCTTTTTTAAAAAACCATCGATGGATGAAACCCCATGAGCGCACCTCGCACCCTCTACGACAAGATTTTTGATGACCATCTGGTCGATCAACAGGAAGACGGCACCTGTCTTCTCTACATCGATCGCCACCTCGTGCATGAGGTGACGAGCCCGCAGGCCTTTGAAGGTCTGCGCATGGCGGGCCGCAAGGTGCATTCGCCAGCCCGCACGCTGGCTGTGGTGGACCATAACGTCCCCACCACGCCGGACCGTGCAGAAGGCATCAAGAACGAAGAAAGCCGCATTCAGGTTGAGGCTCTCGCCAAGAATGCTGCCGATTTCGGCGTTGAATATTATTCGGAAAAAGACAAGCGTCAGGGCATCGTGCATATCGTCGGTCCTGAGCAGGGCTTCACCCTGCCCGGCATGACCATTGTCTGCGGCGACAGCCACACCTCGACCCATGGCGCGTTCGGCGCTCTCGCCCACGGCATTGGCACATCGGAAGTGGAGCATGTTCTGGCCACCCAGACGCTGATCCAGAAGAAGGCCAAGAACATGCTGGTGCGTGTGGATGGCAAGCTGCCCGAAGGCGTGACCGCCAAGGACATCATCCTTGCCATCATCGGCGAAATCGGCACCGCTGGCGGCACCGGCCACGTGATTGAATTTGCAGGCGAAGCCATTCAGGCACTCTCCATGGAAGGCCGCATGACTGTCTGCAACATGACGATTGAAGGCGGTGCCCGCGCAGGTCTGATTGCACCGGATGAAAAGACGTTTGAATATATCAAGGGCAAGCCACGCGCGCCCAAGGGCGAGCAGCTGGAAGCCGCGATTGCCTATTGGAAGACCTTGCACACCGACGAAGGTGCGCATTTCGACCGCACCGTGGTGCTGGATGCCGCCAACCTGCCGCCGATCGTCTCCTGGGGTTCTTCGCCGGAAGATGTGATCTCGGTGGAAGGCGTTGTGCCAAACCCAGACGACATCACAGACGAAAACAAGCGCACCTCCAAATGGCGTGCGCTGGATTACATGGGTCTGAAGCCCGGCACCAAGATCACCGACATCACGATTGATCGCGTGTTCATCGGTTCCTGCACCAATGGCCGCATTGAAGACCTGCGGGCTGCGGCAGCCGTGCTCAAAGACAAGAAGGTGGCTTCCACCGTGTCGGCCATGGTTGTTCCCGGCTCCGGTCTGGTGAAGGAACAGGCCGAAGCCGAAGGTCTGGACAAGATCTTCATCGAAGCAGGCTGTGAATGGCGCGAGCCCGGCTGTTCCATGTGCCTTGCCATGAACGACGACCGCCTGAAGCCGGAAGAGCGTTGCGCATCGACCTCGAACCGCAATTTTGAGGGCCGTCAGGGCTTCAAGGGCCGCACCCATCTGGTATCGCCTGCCATGGCCGCTGCTGCGGCTGTTGCTGGCCACTTTGTGGACATTCGCACCTGGAAGTAATCAGCCCAAAGGCTTGCAATAGAAAAGGCGGCCCTCGGGCCGCCTTATTCATTTTTTAACCAATGATTCACGTGAAATCAAAACGTTGCCGTCATCGGATCGGGACCAATACGGGCTCCGGCGCTGTCCAGCTTGGCAAGCTCAGACATATCATCCTGATCCAGCGTGAAATCGAACACTTTGAAATTCTCTTCAATGCGCGAGGGTGTAACCGATTTCGGAATCACCACCAGACCACTGTCGATATGCCAGCGAATGATCACTTGCGCGGGCGTGCGGCCATGCTTTGCAGCGATTTTGCCAATTACTGGATGATCCAGCAATTTGCCCTGCCCCAGCGGGCTCCAGGATTGGGTGATAATCTTGTGCGTCTCATGAAACGCACGCGCGGTTTTCTGCTGAAAATCCGGGTGCAGTTCGATCTGGTTGATCACCGGGGTCACGCCGGTTTCCGCCACGATCTTTTCAATATGCTCAGGATAGAAGTTTGAAACGCCGATCGAACGCACCCGGCCCTCTTCCTTCAGCTTGATAAACGCCTTCCACGTCTCAACAAACAGGCCCTTTTTCGGTGCAGGCCAGTGGATCAGGTAAAGGTCCACGTAGTCCGTGCCCAGCCGCTTCAGGCTGGCATCAAAAGCCTTCAGGGTTGAATCATAGCCCTGTTCAGAGTTCCACAGCTTGGTGGTGAGGAAAATATCCTCTCTAGCCACGCCAGAGCTGCGAATGCCTTTGCCGACGCCCTCTTCATTCTCATAGATGGCGGCCGTGTCCACATGGCGATAGCCCGCATCCAGCGCTGCCTTCACCGCCGTTGCCGCCTCGTTATCGGGTGTCTGCCAAACGCCAAGACCCACCTGCGGAATGCTGTTGCCATCGTGAAAGGTGATATGGGGTTGCTGTGCCACGTCAAAATCTCCGGTTTGAAATCAAAACAGGACCGGATCGGTCCCTGAAAAGCAGATGCTGTTGAAAACACGGCCATGACTGCTGCTTGCACGCCAGCCATGGATTGGAATGCGTGCCGCGCATCACACAATTCATAAATAGGAAGGAAACCGCATGGAGCAAAGGGCAAGATCAGAAAAACCCCGCATCGATAAAATGCGAGGTCGAAAACCGAAAACAACGAGTCTGTCTCACTCAATCTGAACCTGACAGACTCTCTTGAGACTTCGGCAAGGGCTATACCGCGATTTTGCCGCCGCCCTGCTTGGTAATCGCCACCACAGACGGGCGCGTTGGCATGTTCGGGTTAAAATCCGGCCAGCGGGTCGATGGGTCCTCATAGTAGGAAGCACGACCGAAGCCAGACCAATCCTCGCCACCATCCCCGGGATGCTGGACGGCAACAAAGGCCGTTTCATCATCAGGGAGGAACAAGGGGCCACACATTTCAGCCCCCACCGGCACGCGATAAAACAGCTTGGACGTTGCGCGGGCCGCACCTTCGGTATCGACCGCCCAAAGACCATCCGTGCGTCCGGTCTGTTTCGGGCCATTGCCATCCGTTGACACCCAAAGACGGCCCTGAGCATCAATAGAACAATTGTCCGGCATCCCAAACCAGCCGTTCTTGGTGGTTTCGGTCGAGAAAGAGGCCCCCACGGCAGCAACAGAAGGATCGCCGCATTTCAGCAGAATTTCCCAGCTGCCCGCTGTTTTGGCAAAATCGCCATCGGCCTCGGTGATCTCGATAATATGACCGAACGCATTTTGCGCGCGTGGATTGGCAGCATCGACCTGATCAGCCTTGCGCTTGGTATTGTTGGTCAGCATGACGTAGACTTTGCCATTGACCGGGTTCGGCTCAATATCTTCCGGGCGGTCCATCTTGGTGGCTCCCAGCAAATCGCCAGCCTTGCGGGTCTCAATCACCACATCCGCCTGACTATGAAAGCCGTTATCCGCCGTTAACGGACCTTCACCATACACCAGCGGCAACCAGTTCAGCGAACCATCCTCGTTGAATTTGGCGACATAGAGCGTGCCGTCATCCAGCAAATCCATATTGGCCGCCCGATTGTTCGGATCATACTTTCCGGCCGTCACAAACTTGTAGACATAGTCAAAGCGCTCGTCATCGCCGAGGTAAAACACCACCCGGCCATCCTTGGCCACAATGGAAGCCGCACCTTCATGCTTGAAGCGCCCCAGCGCCGTGCGCTTCTTTGGCACGGAATTGGGATCAAGCGCATCCACCTCGACCACCCAGCCAAAGCGATTTGGCTCATTCGGCTCTTTCGACACATCGAAACGGTCATAGAAGCCGCCCCACTCATAAGCCGCCTCTGGCAAACCATAGCGCTTGTAATTGGCTGTTTCAGCATGACCTTCCGGCAATTTGCCAATAAAATAGCCATGGAAATTCTCTTCGGCCATGATGTAAGTGCCCCAGGGGGTTACGCCACCCGCACAATTGTTCAACGTGCCATAAACCTGTGTGCCCGTCGCATCGGCTTTGGTTTTCAGCCGGTCACTGCCTGCTGCCGGACCGCTGATCTGCATGGGCGTTGTGGACATGATGCGGCGGTTAAAACGGCTATCCTTGATCACCTGCCACTTGCCAGACACTTTGCGGATTTCAACAATGGTGCCGCCATGGGCTGCCATTTCAATATCCACCTGCTCTTTGGACAGGGGCTTTTGAGAGATTTTACCGTCTTCCTTGACTGTCACCAGCCCCGGAAACATCAAATGTGGATTGGTGTATTCATGATTGACCACCAGCAAACCATGCTCGGAAGAGCCTTCCAGCGGGATATAGCCAACATAATCATTGTTGTAACCAAACTGGCGGGCCTGCGCGCTGGCCGATTGCGCGCGCGGATCAAAAGCCGGAGCATCGGCAAACAGGCCATCCCCCCAGCGCAGCAACACATCGGCATCATAGCCTTCAGCCACATGGTGGTTTGCGTCCACCCCCCGCTTCGACTTCCTTGAAGCTGAAAGCAGACGAAGAACCTGCCGCGCGCGCTTCATCCGCCTGCATCAAGGCCAGCGGGCCAACGGTTGAGGCAATGGCGGACACAGCCAGAGAGCCTTGCAAAAAGCCACGGCGCGAAAAGCGACGACAGATGATTTCCCCCATCGTGGGGTTGGCTGTTTCATTGTGACCATCGCCATCAGCATGTTCAAGCTGACTGGTGGGGAAAAGCGCATGGGAAGGTTTATCATTCATCATCTGGCCTCCGAAAATTGCATTTTGTCATAAACAAGTCTGTATTTTAGAGACCGGATGTAACATTGTTACGACAACCCAGATGAATATTCACAAAACCGTGACGACCGTTTTGCGTGAAAGAAATGGCAGAAGACGCCGCATATCGGCGAGGCAGATGGCAATGCAGCCTTCCGTGGGGCCGTAATCGGTGCGGGCGACATGGAAAAAAATCGCAGACCCACCGCCGCGTTTGCGGGTTTTGATGTTCCAGTCCATCACCAGGCAGACATCATAGAGCCGATCATTGCGCATCATTCGCTCATGACTGGGCTTGAACGGAGCCTTCACCGGGCGGTTATAGGCCGGATGCTGCGGCGCATCGCACCACAGCATATCAGAGCGGATGGATTGGAGGGGCAGGCGCGTTTTGATCATGCTGTGGCTGTCTGCCCGGAAAAAGCCATTGAGCATCCGCATGGTGGCGCGTGGGGTGGCACCATCCCCTTCGCGTTTCAGGCTGGTTATGCCGCTTCGGCCAATGGCCGCTTGCAAACGCAAGGGGCCAGCCTGCACAATCGCTCTGGTTTTCTGTCCCGGTTTGCGCCGGACAAGGACATGGGCAAGATCAGTCTTGGCGAAATTGCGAAAATTGAGCATTGTGATCACGTGTTTTTGCTTATGTCGGGACTTTTATTGTATTCTGGAGTGATTAGGTAAGACAGTGATATTAAGCTGCAAGACCACCGTCTTGTGAGATGCACGGAGAATATGTGGAATGGCTGCCCGGACGATCCTTCTGGTCGATGACGACGACGATCTGCGTGAAACGCTGGTAGAACAACTCTCCCTCTATGAGGAATTCTCCATTCAGCAGGAATCCAATGCCACCAAGGGCGTGCAAACTGCGCGCAATGCTCAGGTGGATCTGATGATCATGGATGTTGGCCTGCCCGACATGGATGGCCGCGAAGCGGTGAAACTGCTGCGCAAGGGCGGCTTCAAGGCCCCTGTGATCATGCTGACCGGCCACGATACCGATTCCGACACCATTCTGGGTCTGGAAGCCGGAGCCAATGACTATGTGACCAAACCGTTCAAATTTGCCGTGCTGCTGGCGCGCATCCGCGCCCAATTGCGCCAGCACGAGCAGAGCGAAGATGCCACCTTCACCGTTGGCCCCTATGTGTTCAAGCCCAGCCAGAAGCTGCTGACCACCGAAGACGGCAAGAAAATCCGCCTGACGGAAAAGGAAGCGGCGATTATCCGCTATCTCTACCGCGCCGGGCAAAAAGTGGTCACCCGCGATGTGCTTTTGGAAGAAGTCTGGGGATATAACTCCGGCGTCACCACCCACACGCTGGAAACCCATGTCTATCGCCTGCGCCAGAAGATAGAACGGGATCCATCCAGCGCCGAAATTCTGGTGACGGAAAACGGCGGCTATAAAATCATTCCGTAATCCGGAGCATTCCCGATGGCACTCAGCGATGATATGCAATTGCTCTCGGCTCTCAGCCTGTTTCACGGGCTGGAGCAGGATGAGTTGCGGCTGATTGCCTTCGGAGCAGAGCATCGAGCCATTGGACCGGGGCAAATTCTGTTTCGGGAACGTTCGCCTGCGGAATGCGCCTATGTTGTGGTGCGCGGGCAGCTTGAATTATCTAACATGGGACGCGATGGCCAGCCACAGGTGGCGGCCATTGTTGGCCCCGGCACCATGCTGTCTGAGCTGGCGCTGGCCACCATGGTCGAGCGTAAATACACCGCCGTAGCCCTTGATGACACCGAGGTCATGCGCATTCCCCGGCAATTGTTTCACCGCCTGCTGGAAGAATATCCAAGACTGGGTGCCGTGATGCAGGAGCGGATTCGCCAGAACCTCGTGGCACTGGCAACCGGGGTGAAAAGCATGGAAGAGCGTTTTAGATAGCCTTACAAATCAAACTGCACCGTCACCGGCACATGGTCAGACGGCTTTTCCCAGCCACGGGCTTCGCGCAAAATCTCGATACCCTTCAAAGCGGGGCGCAGATCTGGCGATGACCAGATATGGTCCAGACGCCGCCCCTTGTCTGCCGCATCCCAATCCTTGGCGCGATAGCTCCACCACGTGTAGAGTTTGTGCGATGGATCGACCAGTTCGCGCATCAAATCTACCCAGCCGCCGCGGTTCATCACCTCCAGCAGACCTTCGGTTTCCACGGGCGTGTGGCTGACGATTTTCAACAGCGCCTTGTGTGACCAGACATCATGCTCCAGCGGCGCAATATTGAGGTCTCCGACCAGAATAGCCGAAGTGTCTGGCTCGGCAGCAGCTGAAAGCGCTTTCATTTCCTCAATAAAATCCAGCTTATGGCCAAATTTTGGATTGATCTCACGGTTTGGCTCATCGCCGCCGGCTGGCACGTAAAAATTATGCACCCGAATGCGCTTGCCACCCGCCTGAAAAATTGCCGAGATATGGCGGCTATCGCCAACGCCACAAAAATCCTGACGGTGATCTTCAGTGAGGGGCAGTTTCGAGGCAATCGCCACGCCGTGATAGCCCTTCTGGCCATGAACGAGCACATGCGGATAGCCAAGCGCCTGAACAGCCTCCAGGGGGAATTCATGATTCTGGCATTTGATTTCCTGCAAACACAGAATATCGGGCTGATGGGTGGTGACAAACTGCTCGACAATCGGCATCCGCAGGCGCACCGAATTGATATTCCAGGTGGAGAGGGAAAAAGCCATGACCGAGACAAATCCTTGTTCTGCCGCAAACCTTGCGAGCCGATAACCCGGTTTAGGCAATGCGCACAGGCTTGAACAGCAAAAAGGCACAAGCATCCCCGACACTTGCGCCTTTTCCACATCAAGCCGTGGTCAGACGTTATTGACCGCGCCTGTTAATATCATCATAGGGCACTTCAAACACTTTTTCGTCGAAATTGACGCCCTGCTGCACGTTAAAAATCATCACGGACGTGTCTTTTCCCTGAGCATCCGTCACAGTCCATTGGCGCAGCTCAAAGGTTTTGGGATCAAACATCAGGGTAATGGTCTGGTCGCCAAAAATACTCTTGTCACCCAGCACAATGGTGGTCAGATCCTGCTCTTCCTTCACCTGTCGCACCATCTGGTGGCCGAGATCAATGCGATCGGACAGCAGCAGGCTCAGAGGCGTTTTGGAAAGCGGATAGACATCCCACGTCTTCATCTTCATATTTCCGATCGCCACATTGCGACCATCCGAAATCACCCGCATGGGCGAAGGCTGTTCATAATTGAACCGCAGCTTGCCGGGGCGCTCCAGATAGAATTTGCCTGCTGTCTGATCCCCGCGCGGACCAAACTGCACAAACTCGCCCATCATGGTTTTCACCGAGGCAAAATGATCGGCAATTCTTTGGGCCGTGCTGCTCTCGGCCTGTGCAAAGGCAGGTGTCGCAGCCGTCAATGCCACCGCAAATGCTGCCGACAAGCCGATAAAACCACGACGGTTCAAACTGGAAGAATTAGCCGCAGCGGCTTGTTTTTCACGCATTCTTTTCTCCTTCATCCGCTCAACCGTGATGCATCAAGACGGCGCCATCATGACGCACACACCATCGTGATCAGGCGTTGCCAAAGACAACGCCTGATCACCGCATCCCGTTCCAGTTCGTTTTTGCAATATCAACACTCGGCGGCGCATCTTATCGTTCAATAATATCCGCTTCAGTTGGCACCAGAATCTCACGCTTACCAGCGTGATTGGCAGGGCTGATAATCCCCTCCTGCTCCATCCGCTCAATCAGGGATGCCGCACGGTTATAGCCAATTCCAAGTCTGCGCTGAATGTATGAGGTCGAGGCCTTGCCATCCCGCAGCACAATGGCGACCGCCTGATCATAGGGATCGTCGGATGCCGCCAGATTGCCTGTTCCTGCCGGGCCACCGCCCTCTTCATCATCCTCATCAATGGTGACAGCATCAAGGTAATCCGGCGCGCCTTGCGTCTTGAGATAGGCAACAATGTCTTCGACCTCATTATCGGAGACAAAGGGACCATGAACACGCTGAATGCGCCCGCCACCGGCCATATACAGCATATCGCCCATGCCCAGCAGCTGCTCGGCCCCCTGCTCGCCCAGAATGGTGCGACTGTCGATTTTGGACGTCACCTGAAAGGAAATGCGGGTTGGGAAATTGGCCTTGATGGTGCCAGTAATGACATCGACGGACGGACGCTGGGTGGCCATGATCACATGAATGCCAGCCGCACGCGCCATCTGGGCTAAGCGCTGCACCGCCCCTTCAATATCCTTGCCCGCCACCATCATCAGGTCGGCCATTTCATCAATAATCACCACGATATAGGGCATGGGCTGGAGATCGAATTTCTCGGTCTCATAGATGGCTTCGCCTGTCTGGCGGTCAAAGCCGGTCTGCACGGTGCGGGTGAGAACCTCTCCCTTTTCAATCGCCTGTTCCACCCGGCTGTTGAAGCCATCGATGTTGCGCACGCCAATCTTGGACATTTTCTTGTAGCGCTCTTCCATCTCGCGCACGGTCCATTTCAAGGCGACAACCGCCTTTTTCGGATCGGTCACAACAGGCGAGAGCAAATGCGGAATGCCATCGTAAATCGACAGTTCCAGCATTTTCGGATCAATCATGATCAGGCGGCATTTTTCCGGTGGCAGACGATAGACCAGCGACAGAATCATGGTGTTGATGGCCACCGATTTGCCAGACCCGGTGGTGCCCGCCACCAGCAAATGTGGCATTTTGGCCAGATCGGCAATCACCGGCTCGCCGCCAATGGTCTTGCCCAGCGCCATCGGCAGTTTGGCCTTGGAGCTGTCAAAATCACGGCTGCTGATCATTTCACGCAAATAGACCGTTTCACGGGTTCGGTTTGGCAGTTCGATACCAATGGCATTGCGACCCGGTACCACGGCCACGCGGGCGGCAATGGCGCTCATAGAGCGGGCAATATCATCAGCAAGACCGATCACCCGAGAGGATTTGATCCCCGGTGCTGGCTCCAGTTCATACAGTGTCACGACTGGGCCGGGACGCACTTCGATAATGTCACCCTTGACGCCAAAATCGTCCAGCACGCCTTCCAGCATCCGGGCATTATGCTCGAGTTGATCGGCCGACAGGCTGGCATCCTTGGTGACATTGCGCGGTGGCTCGATCAAAAGCTGCACGGACGGGAGCTGAAAGCCTCTGTTGCTGCGCGGCCCCGGTGATGGCGCGGGTGCCGGGCGCGGGCGCTCGGAGCGGGCCGGACCACGGCGGCCACTTGGTTTGGGTGAAAGATCCTCGTCTTCATCGTCAAACAGAATATCGTCCGATGCCCGTCCCCTTGCACGCAAATCAAACGGCGGCTCGTCGTGCTCATCATCAAAACCCATAGGCGGCGCGGCAATACGCCGTCGACCGACACCTGGCGCAAAGGATGGATCAGCGCGAACACCGCTCCCATGCAACTCTTCACCGTTGCCCGCAAAGTCATCATCGTTAAAGTCATAGGGCTGATCGAAATCTGCCCGCTCACGCCCCTTTGGCTTGAGACCCGCCAGACGCCGAATACGGGCATTGGCGGTATACCACGCATGGGCAATGCTGCCGACAATCAGGGCGAATGAACCAATGCGATCATCATCCTCGTCATCATCGTCTTCCGTCGCTGCCTTGCCTTTTGTCGAAGATGCACGGGCCGCTCTGGCACGGGCAGCAAGGATGTCGTCTTCAATATCATCGTCTTGTGCAAGCCCGATGATTCCAGCAGCAAACAGCATGAACCAGAGCATGGGAACAGCCAGAAGGCAGCCCAGCACCATGGCAAAACTACCCGTGGGATAGGCTCCGACAAACAGCGCCGGAAAGCGCAGGATCATGTCGCCAATCACACCGCCAATGCCATTGGGAATGGGCCATGTGGCCGGTGGTGGAAAACAGCCAAAAACAGCGGCGGCAACCACGGCTCCAGCCGCCCAGGCAGCAAGACGGCGCGGCAGGCGCGTGATGCGGCGACCCGAGATCAAAGACAGCGACCATGCCAGCAACGGCAACAGCGCTGCAACAGAAGACAGGCCAAAGAACTGCATGGCAAGATCGGCAAACACCGCACCGGGATAGCCAAGAATGTTGGTTGCAAGACGATCCGTGGCGTAGGAAAAACTGGGATCGTCGATATTCCAGGTGGAAAGTGCCGCAACAGCGGCGACCAGCCCCAGAAACACCCCAAACCCGATCAGGGCTAAAAACTGCCTGACAAGAAAACCCGCCACGACAGAACGGGGCGTTTTTTCATCCAATGCTGCCAGCGTGGTTCTACTCATACCTGTTCGCCTGCCAGTACAATTTCGACAAAGGGGGCAAACCGGACGAATCAGTCAGATTGAATCCGGTCTTCTAACAGCACAACGTAGCCGATCCGAAGTTAATACTCCTTTAACCATCGACAATTCCCGGTCAAAAGCTTGCAAAACAGCAAAAAGCCCGGCGCAAACCGGGCTTTCCAAACTGTTCAGTGGGAGCCATCAGGGCCGGTGCCCGTATTGTCACACCCGGGCACCGTCCTGAAACCAATCAATTGTGGTAGGCGGCTTCGCCGTGAGAGGCGAGGTCGAGACCTTCGCGCTCTGCTTCCACAGGCACACGCAGACCAACAATCACATCAACAATCTTGTAGATGATGAACGAGCCAATGCCGGTCCACAGGAGGGTGATGACCACAGCCTGAATCTGAACCATGACCTGGCCGCCCATGGTCTGCTCACCCACATACCCAATGCCGCCGAGCGAGGAGCTGGCAAAAACGCCGGTTGCAATAGCACCGAACATACCGCCAACACCATGAACGCCGAACACGTCCGCCGTATCGTCATAGCCGAACTTGTTCTTCACCACAGAGACGAAGAAGTAGCACAGTGGCGACACGATCGCGCCCAGAACAATCGCGCCCATCGGACCAACGATACCAGCCGCAGGCGTGACCGCAACCAGACCGGCGATCATGCCGGAAGCAGCGCCCAGCATGGAGGCCTTGCCACGGGTGAAGGATTCAACCACGCACCACGACAGGATGGCAGCAGCCGTTGCAACGAAGGTGTTGACGGTTGCCAGCATGGCACCACCGGATGCTTCCAGATTGGAACCGGCGTTAAAGCCGAACCAGCCAACCCACAGCATGGCAGCACCAATGTAGGTCATGGTCATGGAGTGCGGAGCCATCATGTCCTTGCCGTAGCCGGTCCGCTTGCCAACCAGCAGAGCGCCCACCAGACCGGCAACACCGGCGTTGATGTGAACAACCGTGCCGCCCGCAAAATCAAGCGCGCCGAGACCAAACAGGTAGCCGCTTGCATCCCAGACCATATGCGCAACCGGGAAGTAAACGAAGGTCACCCACAAAAGTGAGAACAGGATAACCGCCGAGAACTTGATACGCTCGGCAAATGCACCGATGATCAGGGCAGGCGTAATCGCTGCAAAGGTCATCTGGAACAGCATGAAGATATATTCTGGAATGACCACACCCTTGGAGAAGGTGGCCGACGTTGTCGTTGTATCAACGCCAGACAGGAACATTTTGGCAAAACCGCCGAAGAACGGGTTGGTGCCGCCGCCAAACGCGAAGGAATAGCCGTACAGAACCCAGACAATCATGACCATGGCGGCAATAACGGTGCACTGCATCAGCACCGACAGCATGTTCTTGGCGCGAACCAGACCACCGTAGAACAGGCCAAGACCCGGAACGGCCATGAACAGCACCAGAATGGTGGCAATGAACATGAACGTGGTATCGCCCTTTTCAGGAACCGCCGCAGCAGCAGGGGCTGCATCCTGCGCAAAGGCAATGACTGGGGCCAGAAGGGCCGCCGATGCAGCACCAAAGCGCGCAGCATGGGATGTAAACTTGGAAAATGACATAGAAATGAACTCCCCTTGACGGCCGATCTTACAAGGCTTCGGTGTCTGTTTCGCCGGTGCGGATACGCACAGCCTGATCGATCGCGTAAACGAAAATCTTGCCATCACCGATCTGACCGGTCTTGGCGGCGGATGCGATGGCCTCAACAGCCTTCTCGGCGATGTCAGACGACACAGCCACTTCAATTTTCAGCTTCGGCAAAAAGCTGACAGCATATTCCGTGCCGCGATAGATTTCCGTATGCCCCTTCTGACGCCCGTAGCCCTTCACCTCGGTCACGGTCAGGCCCTGTATACCGACGGCTGTCAGTGCCTCACGCACTTCGTCCAGCTTGAACGGCTTGATAATGGCCATCACAATCTTCATCTGGTTTCCCATCCTCTGGTTTATCCTCGACTGAAACGCCGATCTCCTTGCCACTGGCCAGCATGTGCCAACAGCGACCGTCATCATACATTCAAACACCGTGCCAGTTTGAGGACAGACATTAACTTATTGAAAAGTAAAGACGATTACTCAGAAGATGAAGAATCAGGCAATTGATTGGGCAATATTCCCGCAATTTTTGTGCATTTGCACAAATGTGCACAAAAATTAATCAGTTGCTCTTTTCCGAATCAACCCTTCCTGCGCCACCGAAGCGATCAACTGCCCAGAGCGCGTATAAATCGACCCACGGGTCATGCCGCGTCCGCCAGAGGTGCTGGGACTGTCCTGACTGTAGAGCATCCAGTCATCCAAAGCTGCCGGCCGGTGAAACCACATGGCATGATCCAGACTGGCCGCCTGAATCCGCTGATCGAAAATCGACATGCCATGGGCATAAAGCGAAATATCCAGAAGTGTCATATCGGACAGATAGGCCAGCACGGCAGCCTGCAAACCGCGATCATTGGGCACGGAGCCTGTCAGGCGTACCCATATATCCGCCTTCGGCTGAAGCTTGTCATTGGACATATAGTGATTGAAGGATGTGGGGCGAAACTCGACCGGCCGCTCCCTTGCCCAATATTTTCTCACCGATTCAGGGGCCTGCGCCAAAAACATCGCACGAAATTCCTTCTCGCCCATCAACCGCTCCGGTGGCACAACGGCAGGCATATCCACCTGATGATCAAGTCCCTCCTCGTCATACTGAAATGACGCCGACATGGAAAAAATCGCTCTTCCATGCTGAATGGCCACAACCCGACGGGTGGCAAAACTGGCACCATCGCGGATTCGCTCCACTTCATAGACAATCGGGACGGCTGGATCGCCGGGGCGCATGAAGTAGGCGTGCAGCGAATGAACATAGCGGTTATCATCAACACACCGCTGCGCGGCCACCAGCGCCTGAGCAATCACCTGTCCGCCAAACACCCGCTGCCAGCCGACCTGCGGACTGGTGCCACGAAACAGGTTCACCTCCAGCGCTTCCAGATCAAGGGTCTCGATCAATTGCTGCATGGGTGTGACGGACGATACTGGCTGCGTCATTTTGGAAAAACCCCGGTGGTAGGAAGATGCATCAAACTGCTCTATATAACAGCGCAGAAGCAATACAACGTGCAAGGGATGAAACGATGGCGGACATGATTGTGGTTGGCGGAGGATATGTGGGCCTGTCAGCAGCGCTTGCCGTCAAGCTGGCAGCCCCGCATCTTGATGTTCAGGTGATTGAGGCCGCGCCAAAGGAGCAATGGAAGCGCGACCCGCGCGCCTCGGCCATTATTTCAGCCGCCACAAAAATGCTGGATGTGTTTGGCATCTGGGATGAAATTGTGTCGCAGTCGCAACCGATCAACAAGATGATCATTACCGATTCGAAAACCAGCGACCCGGTGCGCCCGGTGTTTCTGACCTTCGATGGCACGGTTAAAGAGGGCGAACCCTTCGCCTATATGGTTCCCAATGTCGCCATGGTCGGGGCTTTGCTGAAAGCAGCAGACAAGGCAGGCATTCCGATCCGCAACGATGTCCGGGCAACCGGCTTTTCCAATCATGGCCATCAGGCCAACATCACTCTGTCCGACGCAACCACGTTGAGCGCACGGCTGGTTGTTGCCTGCGATGGCGTGCGCTCGCGCATCCGCGAGATGGCTGGCATCAAAACCGTCACATGGGCCTATGGCCAGTCCGGCATTGTCACCACTGTCGAGCATGAGCGCCCGCACGAAGGCGTGGCCGAAGAACATTTTTTGCCTGCCGGTCCCTTTGCCATCCTGCCTCTCACCGGCAATCGCTCATCACTGGTGTGGACAGAGCGCACCGAAGATGCGGACCGGCTGGTGGTCTCTGACGATCTGGTGTTTGAGACTGAGCTGGAGCGTCGCTTTGGCAACAGGCTGGGAGCCATTCGCGCCTCCAGCGACCGGCGCGCCTTTCCGCTGGGCCTCACACTTGCCCGCTCTTTCATTGCCCCGCGCCTGGCGCTGGCGGGCGATGCCGCCCATGGTATTCATCCCATCTCCGGCCAGGGTCTCAACCTTGGCTTCAAGGATGTGGCAGCCCTTGCGCAAACCATTGTCGAAGCCGACCGCCTTGGTCTCGACATTGGCACAATCGACGTTCTGGAACGCTATCAGACATGGCGGCGGTTCGATACATTCCGCATGGGCGTCACCACGGATGTGCTGAACCGGCTGTTTTCCAATGATGCCATGCCAATCCGAATTGCCCGCGATTTTGGCCTTGGTCTGGTTGAGCGGCTGCCTAAGCTCAAAAACTATTTCATCTCGGAGGCGGCCGGAACAGAGGCCCCAAACAATCCGAAACTGCTGACCGGGCAGGCTATTTAGCCAATTTCGACAGGACTGCATCAGAGTACACGACGCAAAGGCTTTTGGGGTTTTTATTTTGCGTCGTGTACTGTGAGGACTGCATCATGCGTGTCATGAGAGACAAACAGTGCGCCCTCCATGGGGCGCACTGTTTGGCGATCCATCAATAAAGCAAAAAAATCGCACCCCTGCCGTGGAACATTCTGTCAGACAGACGGTTTAGAGTTTGTCAGGGAAAAGTGGAACCCGGTTTTCCCGATAGGACAAACGAAAGCAGAGAATTTCACAATATGTCAGGTTCAGTCTGAACCTGACATATTGTGAAATATCGTGTGGGTTCGGTGATCCAGACGGTCATCAAGGGCGTAGATCATCACAGGTCCTCAATGAACTGATTTCGCCCGAGACATTATCGGTGCCCGAATGGAGGTCGTCGTGAATTCTGTACAGGCTGACAAGAAATTCATCAAATTTGCCATGGCCGCCCCTTATCTGGAGCGTCAGGAAGAGCGCGATCTGGCCGTGCGCTGGAAAGACAACAACGATCAGGACGCCCGCAACCAGATTGCCCTGTCGCACATGCGACTGGTGATTGCCATGGCGTCAAAGTTTCGTGGCTTTGGCCTTCCGCTGAGTGATCTTATTCAGGAAGGGTATATAGGGCTTTTGGAGGCGGCGGCAAGGTTTGAACCGGAGCGGGAGTTTCGCTTTTCCACCTATGCCGGCTGGTGGATCAGGGCATCGATGCAGGATTATATCCTGCGCAACTGGTCGATTGTTCGTGGCGGCACAAGCTCTGCTCAGAAATCCCTGTTTTTCAACCTGCGACGGCTGCGGGCCAAGTTGGCGCAAGGCGACCAGCAACTGACAGATCAGGCGATTCACGCCGAAATCGCCGCCGCTGTTGGCGTCAGCATTGCCGATGTGCAGGCAATGGATGCGCGTCTGTCTGTGAATGACACATCCCTGAACGCACCCCTTTCAAGTGCAGGCGACGATGGTGCCGAAAAGCTGGATATGCTGGCAAGTGATGAGCCCGGCCCGGATGAGCAGGTTACAGACATGATTGACACGGAGCGCCGTCTGGACTGGCTGCATGGGGCCATGAGCAATCTCAACCCGCGTGAAACCCATATCATCCGCGCCCGCCGCCTCTCGGACAACAGCGCGACGCTGGAAGAGCTTGGCTCAGAACTGGGCATTTCCAAGGAGCGTGTGCGCCAGATTGAAACCCGCGCCATGGAAAAATTGAAAATTGCACTGGTGCAGACCAATCCGCACATGCTGGCCTGAAGACAGGCTGGCATCAACAGTCAGCATGGCTCTGATTATTCTGCAATAATCTTCACGCGGCTGCCAGCCGCGGGGGCTTGTCCTGCTGGCAGAGCGTTCAACACCTTGAACAGTTCCAGCTTGCGGTCTGTGCCCATCATCCTGGCAGACAGGGTTGCCAGCGAATCGGAAGCACTCACAGTCACCACCCGCACACGCAGCGGCTTGAGGCTCTGGGCCTCCTGCGGCGTGATGCGGCGGAAGGTATTGCGCAAGATGTCCGCTGTCGGCTCCAACTGGTCATTGCCCTTTGGCACCGCCGTGAGGAAGCGGAAAATCTGATCGCCCAGACGCACAACGGTGACATCAAAATCCCAACGATCGGCGGAGGCACGCGCCGTTGCCGCATCCATGCCATCGACCTTGATGGCGCGAATGGTGTCGGGCAGCAGGCCCGTCACCCAGCCGCTGGAGATATAATTGGTCAGACTGCGGCTTTGTGTATCCGCCACACCATCAAAGCGCACGGCAATATCGCCCGGCCCGGTGGCCATCACCGCTTCGACCTTGTTGTCGATCTGAAATCCGTCCGGCACATCAAACCGAATGCCCAGACCGCCATGCAGAAAGGTGTGGCCGCGCACATAGCCTTCCTGTGGGCTGTCGCCATAGAGCAGGCCATCAATGCCATCGAGGAAATAATCACGGCCCTTGTCGCCGGTTGACCCTTCCGGGCCAAAAGCACGGGCATGATCGCGCGCCAGTTCCACCCGCTGCGGTGTGCTGGGGTGGCTGGAGAGGAAGTCCATGCTCTGATCCGCGTTGGGATCCGACGAATTATAATGCTGATAGGCCGCCATGGAATCGAGAAAACGGGCAGCGGCGTAAGGGTCATACCCGGCCTCGCCCAAGGTCCGAACGCCAATGGTATCGGCCTGCAACTCCTGCTGGCGAGAAAAAGCCGCCAGCCGCATCTTGCCACGTGCCAATGCCTGTTTTCCCGCCAGATCACTGGACAGAACCTCCGCCACCACCCGGCTGGCAATCACTTCCGCCTCTTCCCGGCGCTGGCGCTCAATCCCATGGTTGGCCGTGACATGGGCCATTTCATGCGACAGCACAGCCGCGACCTCGGATGCGTCATTGGCCAGCGCCAACAGCCCACGGGTGACATAAAGATAGCCCCCCGGCAAGGCGAAGGCATTGATATTGGGCGAATTGAGAATGGTGATACGATAGGATTGCTGCGGATTCTCCGACACCGCCGTCAGCGCCCCGGCAATTTTTGCCACCAGCCTCTCGGTCTTGGCATCGTGATATTCACCACCGTAACTGGCCAGAATGCGCGGGTGCTCCCGCGCACCCATTTGCGCGCGCGGATCATCCTTTTGCACTTCCTGCACGATTTGCGGCGAAGACGAGGGCGACACATTGGCCTGATAGGATTGCTCAAACACAGACTGGCAGCCAGAAAGCGACAAAAGAGCAAGCAGCATCGATCCAGCTCTGAGCCTGCGCACAGAGATCGGCTGGCAAGGTGTGCTGACACAACAGGTCGGCACCATCGCGGTCATCTTGCGGTGCATCCTAGAAACGTGCTCGTCCCCTGCTCATTCAAGTCTGCCCCGGTCTTCGCAGCCTGGCGAATAAGGTAGCCTTACGGTTTCAGTCTCATACTTAACAGCATATTATTGATTTAGATAAAACTGCGCACTGCACAAGATCGCTGATGTGGATAAGAAATTGTTAACGGTCGCATTGATGCGTGCACTGCATCTGCAATGACATGGCAGCGGGTTTCGGCTGAAATGAGGCAGCAAACGGTGCGTCTATTGATTTTTTGCGACATCAGGAAGGGTTCCGAGAGCTTCTGATTTATCTGCGCTGAAAAAATCAGCCGTGCTGCAATGCCGATGAATCGTGCCGTGATCGATAACAATCACCTCATCCGCCAGCCGTTCAACATCGCGCGGATCATGGGTGACAATCAGCACCGTATTGGCGGTCTCGCGGTGCAGCGCCAGCAACAGCTCTGCCATGCTGGCGCGCAGACCGGGGTCCAGAGCCGCAAAAGGCTCATCCAGCAACAGCACAGGCTTTTGCCGCACCAAAGCTCTGGCAAAGGCGGCCCGTTGCTTTTCGCCGCCAGACAGGCTTGCCGGTTTGCGCTTTTCAAAGCCAGCAAGGCCGACACGCTGCAACGCCTGCGCAATGGATGCCTGATCCGCCATTGTCAGCCGCAGCGAAGGGTGGATGCCAAGGCCAATATTGGTGGCAAGATCCAGATGGGCAAACAGGTTGTGATCCTGAAACACCAGCGACACCGGGCGCTCACCCGGCGAGAGCGCCGCCGCATCCTGCCCATTGATCAATACGCGACCATGTGTGGGCAGCTCAAACCCTGCAATCAGATTGAGAAGCGTGGATTTTCCAGAGCCGGAGGCACCCGTAATCGCGGTTATTTTTCCGGGCTGGATCTGTCCATCAAACGCAAAATCAACCGTGCCCAGCGTCAAGGTGATGTTGTCAAGCGTGACGGCGGCAGAGACACTATGGGTCATGACGTCTCCTCCCGTCTGTTACCTGCCGTGCCGATCATCGTCAACAGCAGGCAGACAAGCCCAAGCAGCAGAGCCAGGCCATCGGCATCAGTGGTGCGATAACTGCCCATGCGGCTATACAGCAGCCATGGCAGGGTGTTCAGCGTGTTGGAGCCAAACAGGGCAACAGCCCCAAGATCGCCCAGGGACAGGGCCATGGCAAAGGACATCGCCATCAGCAAAGGGCGTTTGAGACCCGGCCAATCAATATTGGTCAGCTTTGCCCAACCAGAAATACCAAGGCTTTCGCACAGCCGGTCTGTGCGCTGGCGATGCGTATCGATGGCAGGGGCCAGCACCCGCATGGTGAAAGGCAAGGCCATGATGGCATTGATCGCCACCACCACCGGCCCCGCAAACAGGGCCACATTGCCAAACTGGCGCAAAGCCAGAAACCAGCCGGTGGCCAGCACAATCGCAGGCACCAGCAGCACCAGCGAGGAGGTGGCACCGATCAGCCAGAACAACAGCCTGCTCAAAGCGGTTTTCCGGCGCAGACCTTTCAGCGCGGCACGGGCATGGATAAAGGCCCAGCTGAGAAGCAGGCACAACAGCGATGCCGGAATGGCAATCACAAAACTGGTGCCCAGCGCATGGGCAACCGCAGGATCAGTGAGCAGTTTTGCCAGATCGGATTTCAGGCCCGCCAACAGAATGTCCAGCAGGGGGGCGATCAAAAAGGCGGCCGCCAGCACCAGCACAACACCATCGCTCAGCCGCGCCATCAGGCCGTTGCCATCTCTGCGGCGGACGGGGCTTTCGTCGGTTAAGCCTTGCTCATCCGGCGCAGGCAACAGCGTGAGGGCAGCCAGCAGTACGGCGGTGACCAAAAGTTGCAGGCTGGCCAATGCCACCGCTTTGGGCGGATCAAAATCAAACCGAAGCGCCTGATAAATCGCCACTTCCAGAGTGGTGGCCCCCGGCCCTCCCCCCAGCGTCAGCACCAGGGTGAAACTGGTGGCGCACAGCATGAAGATCAATCCGGCAACACCGGGCAAAAGCGGGCGCACGGCGGGCCATTCAATGAAACGAAAAATCGCGGACCTGTTCAGGCCAAGGCTGCTTGCCATGCGCCAATATTCTGAGGGCACGCGCTCCAGCCCTGCCAGCAGCAAGCGCGCTGCCAATGGCATATTAAAAAACACATGCGCCAGCAAAATTCCGCTCAAGCCGTAAATGCTCACCGGCACCGGCCTGCCCAACAGGGCCAGCAGATCATTGACCACGCCATTGCGGCCCCAGATACCAATCAGCCCCAAAGCGCCAATCAGCACCGGCAGACCCATGGGCAGCGCCATCAGCCGAATCAGCCAGCGGCGTGCCGGAAAATGCCGTTGCCGCGCCAGCGCCAGCGCCACTGGCAAAGCAAACAGCACGGACAGCAGCGTGGAAAGCCCCGCCTGCCACAGCGTGAAGCGCAAAATGGCAAACGTGTATTGATCAAAATCCACGGCACCGCCAAGGCCCGTGGTTGCCAGCAAAGCAACAACCGACAGGCCGATAAACGCCAGAAGACAGACGAGACCAAAGACCCCGCCTGCAATCGACAGTCTGCGTTGCCGTGCCACCATCATCCGCGTCTGAACACCAGAAGGCTCATTTCGCCGCCATGGCCGTCTGCCATTCTTCAATCCATGCTTTGCGGTTGGCGGCCACCTCTTCAGGGCGCATCAAAAACGTCTTCTTTGGCTGCACCAGTCTGGAAAATGCCTCTGGCAGAGGGGTCGAGGTCTTCGTCACCGGCATCATCCAGTTGCTGGTGGGAATGGCATCCTGAAAACCGGGTGTGATCATGAATTTCAGAAAATCCTGCGCCAATTGCTTGTGTCTGGCATTTTTCAGCATCCCGGCCACTTCGATCTGGATGTAATGGCCTTCCGAAAATTCCGCCGCCTGATACCGATCAGACTTTTCCTCCACCATATGATAGGCAGGCGAGGTGGTATAAGACAGCACCATCGGCACTTCACCCTTGGTAAACAGGCCATAGGCCTCTGACCAGCCAGGCGTGACAGTGAGCACCCGGTCTTTCAGCCTGGCCCATGCGGCAGGCGCATCCTTGCCATAGACCGATTTGACCCAGAGCAGCAGCCCGAGGCCCGGCGTGGATGTGCGCGGATCTTCGATCACAATTTTCTGGGCAGGATCGCCCTCCACAAGATCTTTCAGGCTTTTGGGCGGGTTTTTGATCGCTTGCGTGTCATAGACCACGGCAAAATGGCCGTAATCATAGGGCACGAACACATCACTCTTGAAATCGCCGGGAACCTGAACTGCGGAGGTATCAAGGCCATGGGCGGTAAAAAGGCCGGTCTGCCTGGCCTCTTCAATCAGGTTGGTATCCAGACCAAGCGCCAGATCGGCACTGCTGGAGGCACCTTCCAGCTTCAGACGGTTCAACAGTGCAACGCCATCTTCAAGGCCGACAAAATGAACGGTGCAGCCGCAGGTTTTCTCAAACGCTGCCTTGACCTTGGGACCGGGGCCCCATTCAGAGACAAAGCTTTCATAGGTGTAGATCGTCAGCACCTTGTCATCGGCGTTTGCAACAAGGGGTGCCAGTGTCAGTGCTGTCAGAACGGCTGCAATTGCAGGCCATATGCGGGACATCAGGGTCGCCATTTGCCTCTCCTCTTCAATATATAACGATAGGGGATAGGGCGGCATGGCAACCACACATCTAATCCCTCCGCCGGTGTTAACCGGATCAGGTTCCGCGGGTTGGCGTAAAGCCTCTCAGCATGTTGATAACACACATGCACCCCGTTAGATCACATGTGACATAGCCTGAAGCCAATCCGCTTACAAGAAGCATATGGCAAGAAGCAGATGGCGACAGATTGTTAAACCCGGCATGATAGAGACAGAGCGAATCGCTAAAGGTAATAACCATTGACCACCGCATCCAAGACACCTGTTTCCGATGATGGTATCTCCGCTGCCGGACTGGATATGTCCTTTGCCGAACAATTGCGGGTCGCGGGCCAGTCCTTCTGGGCCAGCCGGGTGCGCGGGCGCATCATCCTGCTGTCGCTGTCGCTGCTGGGGATTCTGCTGCTGCTGACCTATGGACAGATCCTGCTCAACCGCTGGAATCAGCCGTTTTACAACGCTCTTGAAAACCGCGACATTACCGCCTTCTGGCGCGAGTTGCGCAATTTTTTCTACATTGCCGCCTTTCTGCTGGTCATCAACGTTGCCCAGACATTCCTCAGCCAGATGACTGCCCTCTACATGCGCGAGGGACTGGCCCGCGACATGGTCGATCAATGGCTGAAAGGCAGGCGGGCCTATCGCCTGTCGGTCTCCAGCCCGCTGGGGGTCAACCCTGATCAGCGCCTGCACGAAGATGCCCGCAAACTGGCCGAAGCCACCACATCACTCAGCGTCGGACTGGTGCAATCCACCATTCTTCTGGTCAGCTTTGTCAGCGTGCTTTGGGCCTTGTCCGGCAATTTTGTGTTGCCGATTTTCGGCCATCAGATCGCCATTCCGGGTTATATGGTCTGGGGTGCGCTGATCTATGCCGGTGGCGCTGCCGTGGCCAGCAATCTGGTGGGTGCGCGGCTGACCCGTTTGAATGCCATCCGCTATGCCCGCGAAGCCGAAATGCGCGCAGCCCTGATGCGCAGCAATGAACACCTCGAACAGATTGCGCTGGCGCGCGGCGAAGATGTCGAGCGGGCTGCCATTCACAGTACCATCGACAGTGTTCTGGGCATTATTCGCAAACTGGCCATGGCGTTAACCAATCTCACCTGGGTGTCGGCGGCCTTTGGCTGGCTGGCGCTGATTGTGCCGGTGTTGATTGCCTCTCCGGCGTTTTTCTCCGGCACCATGAGCTTTGGCGGGCTGATGATGGCGGCCTCGGCCTTTACGCAGGTCTATACGGCACTGCGCTGGTATGTTGATAATTTTGGAGCGATTGCCGACTGGAAGGCAACCCTTCTGCGCGTCATGGTTCTGCGCGCCGCCTTGACCGAGCCAAATCTGACTGATCCCGTCGCCGGACAAATTCAGGTCGAGACCGGCAAACCCGGCATTCTCACCTTTGAAGATCTCTATATTCGCACCCCCAAAGAAGCCGAGGCCAACTGGGGCGGCTATCACCTCAAGGAAGACAATCCGGTCATTCTGGCCGGTGAGCGCATCATGATCAATGGCGACCCCGGCATCAACCGGCGTCAACTGTTCAACGCCATGGCCGGTCTCTGGCCCTATGGCGAAGGCACAATCCGCCTGCCCGAAGAAGATCACATCCTGTTTGTGCCGCAAACCCCCTATATGCCCGAGGGCCGGTTGCGCGATCTTCTGGCCTATCCCGAAGCCTCCGATATTTACACGGACGAAGCCATCATTGCCGCCCTGAAAACCGTCAGACTGAGCCGCCTGAGCTCCGCTCTGGATGACCGCCAGCGGTGGGACAGGGTGTTGAGCAAGGAAGAGCAGGTGGCGCTTGCCTTTGCCCATATCCTTCTGCGCAAACCCCATTGGGTGGTGTTCAACGACGTGCTGGAAGGGCTGGAGCCGGATACCATTAAAATCCTGACCGGCATCATGGCCGATTTGCAGGACGCAACCCTCGTCTATCTCGGCCGCAATGCCACCTATCTTGAAGCGCTGTCGCCGCGCGTGCTGCATCTGGAACGGCTGGATGTGCCCGTGCCAGATGCGGATTGAGGCTCTTTACCCTTCCAATTCTTCGCGCAGCATTTCCAGCTCCAGCCATTCTTCTTCCATACGGGCAATGCTGTCGCGCAGTTTTTCCGTTTCCACAGCCAGCTTGTTGAAGGTGGCGGCATCCTTGGTGAAGAGGTTGGGATCGGCCATTTTTGCCTCATTGGCGGCAATCTGACTTTGGGCTTTTTCCATCTCTTTGGGCAGGTTTTCCAAGGCAAATTTCTGCTTGAAGGATAGCTTGCCCTTGTTCTTTCCGCCCGCATCGCCAGCCTTGGCAGCACCGCCAGAGGCTTTGGCAGCCTCAGTTTTTTCAGCCTTCTCCGCCCGCTTGCGCTCGTCTTCCACGCCCTTGCGCTGGGCCAGCATGTCGGAATAGCCACCTGCATATTCGATCCAGCGGCCATCGGGCGCATCCGGGTTGGCAGGGGCAATCGTGGAGGTCACGGTGCGGTCGAGAAAATCACGATCGTGGCTGACGAGAATAACCGTACCGGAATAGCTGGAGACAATTTCCTGCAAGAGATCGAGCGTCTCGATGTCGAGATCGTTGGTCGGTTCGTCGAGAATCAGCAGGTTGGAGGGCTTGGCCATGATGCGGGCCAGCATCAGGCGCGCACGCTCGCCACCGGAGAGGTTCTTGATCGGGGTTCGGGCCTGTTCCGGCTGGAAGAGAAAGTCCTTCATATAGCCGGTCACATGCTTTTGCTCGCCATTGACCAACAGATTGTCGCCGCGCCCGTCGGTGAGGTAATGGGCCAGCGTATCCTCAAGGTTCAGGTCTTCGCGCTTCTGGTCCAGCGTGGCAATGTCCAGATTGGTGCCAAGCTTGATCTTGCCGTCATCGGGCTTGAGCTGACCCGTCAGCATTTTCAGCAGCGTGGTCTTGCCCGCACCGTTTGGCCCCACCAAACCAATGCAATCGCCACGATGCACCCTAATCGAAAAGGGTGCCACAATGCTGCGATCACCATAGTTTTTGGTGATCAGCGTCGCTTCAATCACCAGCTTGCCGCTTTCCTTGCCCTCGGTGGCGCTGGCCTGAATGGTGCCCTGCGGCCCCTTGTGGCCACGATAATCGGCCCGCAAACTCTGCAAATTGCCGAGGCGGCGCATGTTGCGTTTGCGCCGGGCCGTCACGCCATAGCGTAGCCAATGCTCTTCGCGCTCAATGGCCTTGCCCAGCTTATGCTGCTCGATTTCTTCTTCTTCCAGAACCTTATCACGCCATTCCTCGAAGAAGGCAAAGCCCTTGCCCAAGCGGCGCGCCAATCCCCGATCCAACCAGACGGTGGCGGTGGAGCATTTTTCCAGAAAACGACGGTCATGGGAGATCAGCACGAGGGCGCTGCGGGTTTTGCGCAGCTCCTCTTCCAGCCATTCAATGGTCGGCAGGTCGAGATGGTTGGTCGGCTCATCCAGCATCAGAATATCAGGCTCCGGTGCCAGCACACGCGCCAGCGCCGCACGGCGGGCTTCCCCACCAGACAAGCTTTTGGGGTCTTCCTGACCCGTCAGCCCCAGATGTTCCAGCAGATAGGTCACACGATAGGGATCATCCCCCGGCCCCAGCCCTGCCTCGGCATAGGCCTGCACGGTGGCATAGCCGGCAAAATCCGGGGCCTGTTCCAGATAGCGAATAGTGGCGGAGGGATGACGGAACACCTCGCCCGATTGCGCTTCCACAAGGCCTGCGGCAATTTTCATCAGGGTCGATTTGCCCGAGCCATTACGGCCAACAAGGCAGATACGGTCGCCCGGTTCCACCTGCAAGCTGGCACCATTGAGCAGCGGCGCGCCGCCAAAAGAGAGAAAAATATCGTCAAGCTTCAAAATAGGCGGTGCCAAGGGTCACGCTCCGGTCATGTCATAAGGGCGGGCAAGGAGAACCGCATCACCACTGTCCAGTGACAGCGTAACAGGCCCCTCGGCCACGTTGGAAATCGTGCGCGACGAGCCAAACGCCAGGGAAAAATCCTGAAGCGGGTAGCGTGCGCCAGTGATGGAAAGGCCATTCACCTGCGAAAAGCCGAGAATGGAAAACAGCGATCCTTTGGGCAGATCAAAGCTGTGTGCCTTGCCGGGCAGAAGCGGCCATGCCTCTTCCACACCCGAGGTCAAATGCACGCCGAGACCTTGTTTTGCCAGCGCCACGGACAGCAGCAAATGCATCAAGGCGTGGTCCGAGCGCTCGCCGCCCAAGGCACCGGCCAAAATCAAATGCTGCGCACCCCGATTGCGGGCTTCCTCTATGGCAATTTCGCCATCGGTCAAATTCTTTTTGGCCGGATAGGGCTGGCGCGGCACATCGGGAAAAACATCAACCGCAAGATCGCTGGAGCTATCAAAATCACCCACCCATAGCTCTGGCTGAAGGCGCAAGGAGCTGGCATGGCGCATACCACCATCGGCCGCAATGGCACGACTGTCCGCCACGGCGTGTTGCAGCCGGTCAGTGGGGCAGAGTGTTCCGCCCAGCAGAATGGTGAAGGTGGTTTGGATCATGGCTCTGCCCATATCCTAATTGGGCAGAAAGCAAAAGGCGTTCCATGCTCTGGAACGCCTGTTTGATCATCGGCTCGTCGCGCTTGCGAAAATTTTCTTCTTCGGCGCAGGCAGGAGGCCCTCGCGCTGAAGCTTCTTGCGCGCAAGCTTGCGCGTGCGGCGAATGGCTTCAGCCTTTTCGCGCGTCTTCTTTTCCGATGGCTTTTCAAAAGCCGAACGGGCCTTCATCTCACGGAACAAACCTTCACGCTGCATCTTTTTCTTCAGAACACGCAGCGCCTGATCGATATTGTTATCTCTTACTAAAACCTGCACAGTTTCTCCTTTGGTTGTTGCAATAGTCGGTAATGGTTATTTCTTGCCGCCTTTGGGTGTTTCGGCATTCTTCATCTGGGCAGCAAAGGGAGATGCCGCCACGGGCGTACCCTTCTCCTTGTCCTTCTTTGGCTTTCGCACTTCCTTGTTTGACCGCTGCTGTCCTTTAGCCATGGGTTTTTCCTTTGCTCTCGGTGGCGTTTTTGCCAGACCGATGTGAACGCGTAAGATCGATTTCGTCTTCAGACACCGAGCGATCAAAGGTTTCGCTGTCAAAGCGAACGCGATAGCGCCGCACGCCTTGCGATTCCGGCAGAGTGGCCAGCACCTTGCAAGAGCCGGTTGAGCGGGCAATGCGCACAGGTCCGTCTTTCAGCACAATCATATCGCCGGTCTGGTAGAGATGGGTCGCCATGTCAGCCTCCTTGGATGGTGTTGCTCAAGGCTTGAAACACGGCACCAGCGATGGGAAATACGAAAAATCGCAATTGCAGCATTCTTTTTGCGTTTTCCATTCCGCAAAAAGAATGCTGCAACAGATCAGTGAAACGGCGCGCAAGCGGTGCAACCGATTAAAGTGACGGATGGCTGATCCGCATAAAGGACCAATATCCGAAGACGTCAGACAGAATGAGGGTCGTCATCATCCCGGACATTCTCGCCTTTCTGCCAGAAAAAGCGGCCCGATCTGGATGTGAAAACAGGGTATATCCCTAGCCTCGCAGATTTACCGGATTTTACAAGCTTTATTTATGTCGAGACGGGAAGCTTCCGGTTTCGCGTAGCGCGGCGGGCGTGCCATAGAGCATCCGTTTTGATCAGGCAGGTTTTTGTGTCCATATTTGTTTTTTTCGTAGCAGAGCGTTTGCCAGCACGATGAGCTTACGCATGATGGCTGTGATTGCGACTTTTGGCGGTTTTCCTGCGGCTTTGAGCTGATTGTATTTGGCCTTGAGGTCCGGGTTGAAGCGGCAAGCGACAAGAGCAGGCATGTAGAGTGCGTGGCGGACGATGGCCCTTCCGCCTGCAATGAAAGCGCGTCCGGTCCATCGTCCGGATTGGCGCGAGATCGGCGCAAGATCAGAGAGCGCGGCAGCCTGCTAAACCCTCTTGTTTTCGTTTGTCTGATCAGAAAAACCAGGCTCCACTTTTCCCTGACAAACTCTAAATATTTGAGAGTTCGTATGTTTTTGCCAATAGATGTATTGATGGCTTGAAGTTTAATTTTAGGTTGTGCATACATTGAGTTGCCGTGGGGGCATTGGGGGCATCATGTTACGTGTTTTTGTCAATCCTTATGTGAGGGCAATTGTCTTTTTGACAATTCTCATTGCGACTGTCTGTCTGTCTCAAGGGTGGATACCGTTTCATGATATTTCAAAGATCATCTCAACAGTCGAAGCGGCACATGGCACGGGCTCTATCGAAGGATTGAGTGATAAGAACTTTGTCTTCGCCCTTGCAGCCACAATCACCATGATTGCTGTTGGGCTACTCTTGGCCTTCCTGTTCAACATGGTCCTCATCGTGTTGACGCTCGGCATGGCGCGTCGCAAAGTTGAGCGGATTGCGAAAGGGGCGAAGGCCCCCGGAGAGAGGCGACGGCTTTTCGCCCAAGGGTTCGATGGCGTCAGTCTCGCGCTGCAAAATTGGCCAGTCATCGGGCCTGCCTTTCTTGAATTTTGCGAAACGCTGGTGAATACCGATGAGGACGAAATTCGCAACACTGTCCGTCCGCAATCATTCTTCCATTCCGGTCTGGCGCGGGAGGCTATGCCCGGATTCAAGATGATGAATGCTGTTCCGGGCTATTTTGTCGGCATCGGCCTGCTTCTGACATTCATAGGCCTTGTGTTCGCGCTGGCCAAGGCTGGAGAGGCGACGTCGGCAGCAGATGCAAGCCAGATGCAGAGTGCGATGGCCAGTCTGTTGAACATTGCCACATTCAAGTTTTCGACATCGATTGCCGGGCTTGGTGCCTCAATCGTCCTGTCTTTCTTTTTCCGGTTCTACTCCATCATGATAGAGGGGGCCTTCGAGAGGTTCTGCGCCTCTCTGGAGCAGGGACTGCTTTATGCTTCCCCGCAAAAAATTGCTGACGAAATGAATACGACGATGAAAGAGCAGCTTCGTCAGTTGAAGGAGATAACGCAAGGGGACTTTTTCACGCGAATGGGTGAGCAGATCGCCCCGCGTATGAACGAGGCTATCGCCTCAGCCATGGCACCCGTTTCCAGTCATATACAGGAGGCGATCCGCGATATGAAGTCAAACAGCCAGTCGGGCATGAGCGACATGTTGCAGGAGTTTGGTCGAGCTGTACAGGGCGGCGCGGGGGTCGAGATGCAGGCGTTGACCTCGACGCTTTCCCAGATGGAAAAGACGCTCTCTGGCATGCAGAATGATTTGCGCGGCAGTGGTGAGGATTTCAGCCGTCGCATGGTCGAGGCCGCAGAGCAGCTCAAACAGTTTGTTGTCGATGCCGGTAGCAGTTTCGGTCAGAGTTCAAGCGAAAGTCGAGAGGCCTTGGCAAGCGTTGCTGCGACCTTGCGCGAGACGCTGGAACGCGCCAATGCCGATATGGCGGCAGGGCTCGGGGCAGCGGCTGGCAGTGCCTCAGGCAAGCTGGAAGAGGCCATGGGTATCGTCATGGGCAAGCTTGAGGCCCAGATCGGTGGGCTGAATGATCACTTAAATAATATGCGTGCGGCCATGGACGAGCAGGTGCGGGTATCGGATCAGCGGCAAGCCTCCCAGAATGCCCTGATGGAGCGGACATCGGAAGCGGCGGCTACCGCTCAACTTCGTATGCAGGACGGGATGGCTGGCGCAATTGAAGAGATCGGCTCGATGCTCAATCAAGCGGTCTCGAAGGCTGTCTCGCAGATAGCGGCGCAGTTTGACACGCTTGGACGGCAGATGCAGGGCGTGGAGCAGGCGCTTGGTCATCAGCAACTGGCATTGGAAGGCACAGCAAGCGAGGCCCGCAAGACAGCCGATGCTTTCAGTACAACTGCGCAGAATGTGCGCTTGGCCGCAGGCCCGCTGGGTGAGGTCGGAGAACGTTTTTCAGCGGCAAGCGAGAGCATGAGTGGCAATCTCGAGAGGACGGCGGACACTGTGCACAGAATGCAGGACGCGATTGCCGCGCTTTCGGTTTCGCTCCAGGATGCCAACGGAAAGGCCCGCGAGTTCTGGGAGGGGTTCCGGTCAAAGTTTGATCAAGTCGACACTGCGCTTGGTGAAGCGGTTGTAACACTTGCCCGTGCGACGGGCGACCAGTCCCAGCTTCTCGAAAAGCAGGTTACCAGTGTTGACCATGGACTGGCTGAGGCAATCGGCAAGCTCAACCCGCTTGTGGATGACATGACAAAGGCAGCCGAAAATATTGCCGACAGCCTCGAAAGGGTGCGGGGCAGGTTTGAGGATCAAGGTTGATGCTGTCCGAAGGCGAAAGCAGCCACGACGCAGAGGACGAGAACTACTTCGTGTCCATGACCGACATGATGGTGGGCATTCTGTTCATCTTTATTATCATGCTGATGGTGTTTGCTCTGAATTTTCGGCAGAAAACGGATGAACAAAAAGATAAGCTGGAAATTGCACAGGAACTGACAGAGCAGATCGAAAACTTGCAGGCGCGCATCAATGAGGAGTTCGCGCTTCTCGACAAGGCTGATACGGCGCGCCGGCAATTGTTGGAGACCATCAAAGACCGCCTCCAGGCACAGGGGCTCTCTGTTCAGGTCGATGAGGCAAACGGCGTGTTGCGATTGACGGAGAATGCAGTCCGTTTTGCCTCAAACAAATCTGATCTCGATGCAACAGCGCGCGGCAATGTTCAGAAAATCGCCCAGACCCTGGCCCAGACCCTGCCTGCCTATGCCCGCTGTGTTTCGCCGGAAGCCTGCCCGGAGGGTTTGGCCAGCAATCGAATCGAGACTGTTTTCATTGAAGGCCACACCGACGTAACCGGGGATGATGGTCGGAACTGGCAACTGTCGACAGAGCGGGCCGTCAACACATATCGAACGATCATCGATGGTGCGCCAGCGCTGCGGTCATTGCTCAACTCGGAAAACCGTGAAATCCTTTCTGTATCCGGCTATGCATCGACACGCCCGGTTAAGGAGGGGCAATCGGAGGAGGATTACAGGCTAAACCGCCGCATCGATCTGCGTTTCGTGATGGAGGCGAACCAGCGGGAGCGGTTGTCGCAGGTTAAAAAACTGCTGGGTGACATGCAAAGCAAGATCCAGGAGCTTCGTGGTTCGGATACATCAAGCCGCAAGGGAAATCGCGTCGGAGCGGGCGGCTGAGGCCGCTGGAGACAAGGGCATCTTATGGCAGAGAAGGATCGGGACAACCGCACGCAAACAGCGTTTCGGGATGCCATTTCGAATATCGGCGCACGGTTTGGCCGGGTTCGTCAAAAGGATGTTCCACCCGCCCGGATACAGGTTTTGGCGGCAGGAATGTCCGGGGATGGCGCGCATGAAAAACGCGAGGGCAAGGACTATGACCGCATTGCCGATATGCTCCTTTCCGAACTGAAGAAAGACGCAGCCATCAATGTGCGCCGTGCCCGCGATGGTGCATGGTGCCTCTGGGAAACCAACCCGGCGATTGCTGCCATTGACCCCGCGCTTGAGCGCTATCTGAAACAGGTCGAAACGCTTGCCGACAAGCGGGTCTCCCGTTCACTGTGCAATGCCTATCTGAGCCAGTTTCGGGTCGACAGACCCGGTTTGCAGCGGGTCAGCAAGGCACTTGAGACGGTCAGCCTTGTTGCAGGCGACCCTTATGGTGGGTTGCAGCGCGATCTTCAGCTTTTTTCCCTGCCGCAGGGGCCTGAAAATATGGCGGCGCGGGCTCTCAGCGAGCGGCGTACGCCGATCGACCTGCTCCAGTCTCTTGGTCTTTCGGGTGCCATGACTTTGCAGGGTGGTTTTGTCGAACCCTGTGTCCAGGCGGCACTTGAGCGGATTGCGCAGGACAGGGAATTGAAGCCGCAGGAGCGGATTAATTTCGTCAAAGCGCTTGCTGTCGATCCTGCAAAAAGCTCTCTGCTATTTCCACGCTTGAAAGCCCTTACGGCGAATGCCTTGCTGTTGCCGTACGCTCAGTCCCAGCCGGCAGATGACATTCAGGCAGAAACGCTCAGCTTGCTTGTGAAGACGATAGGGGATCCGCGGTCACGCGCTGCAGAATGGCGTGCCATGGAAGAGGCTGCAAGGATTGCGCGCCGCTGGCTGACGAAGCAGAGCATTGATCACTTTCTGGAAGTGGTGGATCGGGTTGCATTGGATCGAATGTGGCGATGGCGGCGAAAATTCTGGAATGCTGTTTTCGATACCAAGGGTGCGGATGGTGAGAGTATTGTGCAGGAAGCCTGGGTCGTTTTTGATGACATAGGGTATAGTCGTGCACGGACTATGGGTATTGAGGATCTGACGGTCGGTCGTTTTCTTCGCGGGGGCGGGAATGTTCAGGAAGGGCAATCCGTGCTGCTCTTGAAAATAGGAAGAATGGTGATCGCTGAATGGAGCCACAACGGCAAGGTCCGTATCTGGTACGATGCCGAGAGGAATGGGGCTCCACGGCTCTACAGGCGGCATTATCAAGCCTCGGAATTGCGGAACGGAGACGGGAACTATTACCCTGACTGGGAGCGCGCCCACATGAGTCCAGAGACATTTGCCTGGCAAAAAGCCGTCGCTGACAAGCTCTATGATCGGATCCGTATCCGGATTCCGCAAAGCCGGTATGAATAGTGATGGGCTTTTTTTACCAAGCAATTCCCGAGGGTCTGGTTGTTCGCTATCAGCGACGGACACTTCTGAAAAAGCAGATTGTGCCGGTGGATGCATGGGGGCGCTTGTCCGGTGCGGAAAAGCGGGTGGCTTCTTTTCTGTTTTCCCTGCGGGATGAGGGCAATGCGACTGTTCACGACGGTGCAACTGGCGGCGACGGCCTGCTTGTTTCCCACGATGCGGCGGTCCGTTTGCCAGCGTCGATGGCTGAAGCGATTGGCGTGCCGTCGTTGACGTCTTTGTCCATAACCCTCTCCTTCGAAGGGCTTATGACCGATCCTGACGGGCATATTCGCAGCCGTTGGTATGACGAAAATACGCAAGCCATTCGTCCAAAACGTTGCGGTTGTATTGTCAATTGGGCCGATGGACGAAGGCAGGGGCGGCTTTCCGAAATGATTTTCCGGCTGGTCGAGGCGGTGGACGCCTATAATGCAACGGATGGACAGCAGACTGAAGCGCGCATTGCGGCATGGATGCCCGTTCAGGACTGCTATCGCAACGTCACCGGCAGGCAGGTCAAGGCCGACGATTACCTGTCGCATCTGACGCTTTATCAGGCTGGTGCCATGGCGCTCGATGTGCGTCAGACGGCAGACGGCCCGGATTTCGTTCCTATTGTCATGCGTCGGGAAAAGAATGCCGGACAAACCGATGATGAGGCACCTGTGCCGGACGTGGATGGAGACCCTTCCGCAATTGGACGTCAGCGTGATGCCGTCTCGGACGCATTGCTACCACCCGATTTGCAGCAGGGCTTTCTGCAAAGTTTTGTGCAAGACCCGGAGACCCGCCAGGCCTATGTTCTGGGCAGACAGCAATATCTTGTGATTGAGCCTGACCTGCGCAGGGCTCTGGATGTGGTGCGCCAGAAAAGGCGAGCACCACGATCCGAGCGGGAAGAGTTCGTGCGCAATCCACGCCCTGCTTTAGCAGGTGTCATGAGGCGGGATGGGGCGACCACAGAAAAGGCCAGAGAGGAAAATTGGGAAGAACGGACAGCCTCTTTGTTACTTGTCGAAACCCATCAATATGCCGAGAGGGTCATCGGGCTAGGCATTTGGCAGAAGCCGGCCCTGCCGTGGCTACAGACACCGTCTGGTCAGTGGATGCCGGAGCGCTTTCCGGTGCAGATTGGCTCCGCCACCGTTCTCATCGGGCAGCAGGAATCGGAAAGGATCGCCAGTGATTATGCAAGGGCGCTGGATGCGGGCGAGGAGGACATGGTCATTCAAGGCCAACGTCTGTCAACGCGCGAGGTTGGGCATGTCCTGGAAAGTTTAGGACTGGTCACGTCGGTTGCCGGGGCGAATGATCCGGCGGGTATGGCTTTGGGCGACAATGGGCAAGCGGTCGCCACATCGTCTGCCGAAGCGATTTCCGGCGACAATGGCCAGGATTCCTGCCTGCCCACCGAGCGGCAGGTGTTGCAGATCCGTCAGAATTTCGAGGGCATCGATTACCTGATGAGCCACCCCAGGCGGGTATCCATGCTGCCCAATGATTTTCCCGCGGGGTCTTTGACGCGCTCGCTTCCGAAACCGCATCAGGAAGATGGCTTTCGCTGGTTGGCGGAGGCGTGGACTGCGGGCTGGCCCGGGGTTCTGCTGGCCGATGACATGGGATTGGGAAAAACCTTTCAGGCACTCGCGTTTCTCGCCTGGGTCCGCCAAAACCGTTTTCGTCAGGGGATGGCTGAAGGTGTGGCACGACAACCGGCTCTGGTGGTGGCTCCGACAGCCCTGTTGCGGAACTGGATCGAGGAAGCGGAGCGGCATCTTCAGCCCGATGTGCTGGGTGAGCGGGTCGATGCCTTCGGCTACGGTCTCAGCCGCCTGAAGCCTGTGCAATCGGGCGTCTGGGCGGGGGAGGATTCTCTCGATGTTGCCCGGTTGCGCAACGCTGACTGGGTGCTCACGACCTATGAAACGCTTGCCAATCATCACCGCGCATTTGCGCGCGTTGCCTTTTCGGTGGCCCTTTTCGACGAGGCACAGAAGATAAAAATGCCCGGAACGATCAATACTCAGGCGGCCAAAGCCATGAATGCCGATTTCACCCTGACGATGACCGGAACCCCGATCGAGAATCGTTTGGCTGATCTCTGGTGCATCATGGACCGTGCGATTCCGGGTTATCTTGGCGAGCTCAAAGGATTTGTAAAACGTTATGAAAATGGCGGCGAGGCTGAGCTGGATACGCTGAAGGCGAAACTCGATCGTCCGGACATCCGAACACCGGCCCCGATGCTGCGCAGGATGAAGGTCGATATTCTGGAAGGGCTGCCCCATCGGGAGGTCAGAACGATGAGAATGACAATGCCTCCAGAACAGGCGCAGGCCTACGCGCGTGCCCGGCTGGAAGCGCAGAATGGAGGGCGCGGCCATGGGGATATGCTGCGCGCCATCCATGCCTTCAGAGGGATTTCGCTGCACCCGGAGAGGGGCGAAAATGTCGATCCGTTCGATCCTGCCGCAGTGGACGTGTGGGTCAGCCATTCCGCCCGTCTCATGCTGACGATGACGGTCTTGGAAGAGATCGCAGCGCGCGGCGAAAAAGCGCTGGTTTTTCTGGAGGATCTCACGCTGCAAAAGATTTTTGCGACAGCGGCAGCAACGAAATTTGCGCTTGCTTCGACACCGGCCATCATCAATGGCAGCGTGCCGGGCGAAAGGCGATTGGCGATTGTCGATGCCTTTCAAAAAGCACCACCGGGGTTTGATCTTCTGGTTCTCTCACCCAAGGCTGCCGGTATTGGCCTGACCATCACCGCCGCCAATCACGTCATCCATCTGTCCAGATGGTGGAACCCCGCGGTTGAGGATCAGTGTAATGACCGCTGCTATCGCATTGGTCAGACCAAGCCCGTGACAGTGCATGTCCCGATTGCTGAACATCCTGCTTTTGGAGAGGCCAGTTTTGACGTCACTTTGGATCGATTGCTTGAAAGCAAGCGATCTCTGTCGCGCCACATGCTGAGACCACCAGTCGAAGACAGCGACATCGAGATCCTTTTTGGAGAAGCTGTCAGTTAAAGATCCGCCTCTGCCAGAAATGGAGAGGGATTGGTTGGTTCGTCTCCAATGCGTCCACTGGTTGTCAGCAAAAGTCTGGATTTTGCGCGAGTCATTGCCACGTAGAATAACCGACGCTCACCTTCAATCTGCCGCTCTGTTTTGGCGCGGCGCAACGGCCAGATGCCATCGACCACATCCAGCATAACGACGGTGTGGAATTCGCGCCCCTTTGCCCTCAGGGCAGTCATCAGGTGGACGGGCTTTCTCCATTCTGCATTGGCACCGTCATCATCACCATCCATGCCGGGCAGCCTGACCAGGGTCGCCTTGGCCTTGTCGAGATCGTCGATAAATTTCTGGAAGTCGTTCCCGTATGTTCCCGCAAACGCGGCAAGATAGAAGAATGGCGGGTCAGCCAGAAAAATATCCTCCTGGCTTCGGCCATAATCCTGCTTGAAACCGCTATAAAGGGTTTGCAGAGACTCGATCGACGAACGGACATCGGGCGAATGCAGAAACTTGCGCAGTCGAATCGCGAAGTCCTTAACGGTCTTGCCATCATCCTGCTTGCCACGGATGGAACCGGCATAGGCTTCCAGTGCTTCGAGGGCAGCATCATAGGTTGCCGGTTGACCGCGCCGGAGATGGCTTGCCAGAGCGTCGGCTTCGATTTTGCGCAGCGGAAACCGCTGGACGCTGTTGCACAGGGCCATAATATCGTCAACGATTGTCGGCAGCCGAATGCCCATTTGCGCCAGAGCGGGCATCTGGCTTGCGATATGCCTTATCCTGAGAGCTGACAACAGGCGGTCGAAGGTGTCGGACAGAAAGACATGCAGGTCTTCTGCTGCGCAAAACGGGATTTCGTCTCGGGCAAGGAGAATTTGGTATGGGATAAGTTGTGCGCGCTTGCGTGAGAGGAGCGCGAGGCGCGCTCCCGGCTCTTGAGCGGCGACGAAGGCCTTTATCTCCTTGGTGACCCGGTATGTCGTATCGAGAAATGTTTCGCCATTCAGCCGGTCAATCTCAGCGTCAACCGTGGAAACGGCGATCATTTCCTTCTTTTCCCGTCGTTTGTTGAAGGCGATGAGCCTTGCGCTCTTCTCAACAATATTGCGAGGGCAGCGGTAATTTCGCGTCAGGATATGTGTTGTGAATGGCCGCTTCAGATGCTCGCGCGGATAGAGGATGAAGTCTGGTGCAGCGCCACGCCATTCGAAAATCGCCTGATCATCATCTCCCACCAGCGTCAATTTGCTGCGGTTAATATCGGCGATTGTGAGTATGAGCGACAGGTCAAGCGGGTTGATGTCCTGAAATTCATCCACGAGAATATGGGTGAGGGCTTCATGATCGGGAGCAAAATGCCCCTCCTTCAGTTTGCGGCGCAAGGCAAGCCAGCCGAAATATTTCTGGTCCTCAAGCGTGAAGGCGGCCTGGCTTTGCTGTTGTTTGCAGGCGTTGAGGAAGAAAGGCAGCGTCACATCGAGAAAATTCTCCCATCGGCCGTTTTCCAGCACGCCATACTCCTGGAGTTTCTCTTTCGGATCGTTGAGAAGATCAATCAGGCCGAGTTCCTCAAGGGCATCCAGCCGGTCATTGGCGTGCCGTAGCGTGCCGATTTCGTGATCGAACCCCAGCGTTTTCATCGTATCGAGCAGGTCGGCAAGCGTGCGGGGCAGTTTGATCGGCTGCGCCTCCATCGCCGCGCGCAAAGGCTCGATGTCAGACCATGCACCAGAAAGCGGGCCTCTGATCAGGTTCTGCCGATCGAAATCAGATGCGGACAACCGCGGATTGGTGAAGGCCTTGCGCACGTGCCTCCAGCCAAATCCATTCAGCGTCACGACATCACAGGCCGGTGCAATCTGCGCAAATGAAGCACCACCCAGCCGCGCCCGCAACTCATCGCGGGCCGCTCTGGTGAATGTCACAATAAGAAAGCGAGCCTGTCCGCCAGATCGGTCAAACAGTTCCAGACACCGATAGAGGAGCGAATGCGTTTTGCCGCTGCCGGCTGGCGCAAGAAGGCGAATATGCTCATCTGGCGCGAGAACGAAGCGCTTTTGAACATCATCAAGCGGTGCATTCGCCAAGCTCGTCATTTAAAATCCCCCAATCAAATGCTCAAAACAGTGTTGCCCGTTTGCGGGCCATGCCGGACATTATTTCCGCGTCCCAAACCTCAAGATCTCCTGACAATCTTCTGCGTATCGCGGTCATATCGGTACAGATGGAGCTGCCCGTCCTTGATGAGCTGGGCAGCGTGAGCGACGTGTTCCGGAAGCACGTAGAACCACTCGCGCGGCCGGATTTTCTTGCCGAACCGGTCAATGATGAAAAGCTCGCCGGGCCTTGCGGAATCAAAAAAGCGATGGAGCAGGTTCTCGACCTTCGAGCGTGAGAGATTGTGTAGCGCGAAGGTCGTGACGACCTCGACAGGTGCCAGCAAAAAGGTCGGATCATTGCGTGCATCGGCTATACGACGTTTAACCTCTTGCGACGTCACGCCGATTTTATAGAGCCTTTGCCGCTCTGCCTTGATCGCCGGGTCTTCGGAAAGGCTGCGAGCCACGTAGATCGTGCCGGACAGTGAAACCTTGTCGGTTTCCCAGTCGGGATCGAGCGGGCCGAGGCCGAGGCGCTGCACCACACGCGCTGTCTTGTCGTCGGTGAGGGATTTTCGGAACGACGACATCAGTGGGTCGCTTTCGGTGCCGTTCGAGAAAATCACCCGCAGGCGATGGTCGCGCGCTCCACCGCGCTGCGTGCTTTCACTCTTTTCCGCGATGTATGCGAGAAGACCGTTGCGAATGAAAAAGTCGCCTTCAACAGGTTCGATAATGGCCCATTTTTCAATGAGCGTGGCTTCCCGTGCGCCGCTGTCGAGAGCCTGTTGCATGGTATCGAACAGGCCGGAAAACTGATCGAAATCCTTGCAGGGTATGAAGTCGGCGCGGTGGTCGGGCACCTGCCGTTCCAAAGCTGGCGTCACATGTTTGAGCTGCACAAGCTCGGGCATAACATCCAGCCCATCATCGGCAAAGATGTCATCGAGCGAGCCCGGAATGTCCCCCTCTTCCACCTCATCGCGCCACGAAACCTCGGTGACTTTCTCTTTCAGCCGCAACAGTCCAAGCCTGTCCGCGTGCCGAAGCTCATCGCTCGGAGATTTGGCAAGGTTTTCCCAGATGGTGCCAAGTCGCATCTCTTCGTGGTTGGATGCGTTGGTGTCGGGCAAGCGCCCATGCTGCTCGAAAAACCGCGTCACATCCTTCAGGATCGAAACGCTATTGTTGCCCGAAGATGATGCCCTCGGTTTCAGCTTCACAGCAAGAAGGCCAAATTCGTCTGGCTCGTTGAAAATCTCATCCAGTGTCGGGCGGGGCATCAGCTTGCCGCCTCGCGCATCGTCTGGGCTTTGCGGTTTTTGAGCCAGGCCAGCGCCTCTGCCATGCGCTTTTCCAGCGCATCTTCGGCATGAACATTGGGCTCGCGCCCCTCCTGCGCCCGGAACCGCTTGATCCGGGGCCACAGCGTCCGCGCTTCCTCTTCCGTCATCTGCACACGCATGGCCACCATGGCCGATTGCACCTGAGACAGAAGCGGCGCATCGAAGCTGCGCGATGCCACCTCGAAACATTCCTGAAAGGCATTGACGCTGTCGATCAGGTCAATATCCAGCTCACGCACATTGATGAAGCGGCGCACCATGGCCAGCAGCGTGTTGGGTGCCGCCCGCATGTCGTCGTCTGTGTCCTCGCCATCCGGCTGCCCGACGTCGCCCTCTGTCCGGGTCGCTTCACCGCCTGCCTGATCGGCACCGATAAACGGTGTGCCCGCCTCCTGAAATCCGCGCTGCGCCTCCTGTCGCGCCAGTGTCAGCAGGTTCATGCGCGCGGCGAGGTTCTGGCGAATGGCTTCTGTTTCGTCATCGTTGAGGTTCTCATAGCGATGCTCGATAATATCCGTCAGCAGCATCTGGGTTGCCACTTCCGGCGCGGTATCTGGCGAAACGATGCGGGCATCGACAGCCTGACAGGCGGTTGCCATCAGATCGGCCATATCGTTTTCGCAAATGTCACGCGCCCGGTCGGTCGGCGGCTCCATTAGCCCCTTGATGCCGATGGTGATGGTGCCCTGACCGTCATCGGTGATCGGTTCGCGGATGTCGCCATCTTCCCGGCGATAGAATTTGAAATTGGGCGCCAGCACCTGTTCCATCAACAGAGAGCCGGAAATGGCCTTCAGCATGTCGTTGACGGCATCCTTCACCGCTGCCGTTTCCACACCCGGTTCGGCCACAAGGTTGGTAAACATGGCTTTGGGCTTGCCCGGCGCATCGCGCGTGGCGCGGCCAATGATCTGCACGATTTCGGTGAGCGATGCCCGGTAGCCAATGGTCAGCGCGTGTTCGCACCACACCCAGTCAAACCCCTCCTTGGCCATACCGAGCGCGATGATGATGTCCACCTTGGCGCGGTCGGCCTCATCGTCGCGCTTGCCATTTGCGCCTCTGATCTCGCGGGAGAGTGCTGCCTTGACGCCGTCGCGCTCCGGGCCATCATCCACCAGATCAGCCACTTTCAGCACCCGGCCATCTGCCGTGCGGATCAGATCAAAGCCCGTTCCGTCTTCCACGCCAATGTGCTCGCCGATGAGGTCGAGAATGCGGCCCACCTCATCGTTCTTCTCGCCAAAGGCTTCCGCCGAGCCGCGATGGGGAATGTGGATGATGGTCTTGAGCGTCGTGTCCAGCACATCCGGCAGGCCGTTGATGTATTGGCCGCGATAGAAGCTGTAATTGACGCCAAGCGCCTTCAGATATTCATAGCCTTCAAGCTGCTCGTAATAGGAATAGGTAATCGTTTTGAAGCGCGCCTCGTCTTCCGGGCGTAGCACCGGCACGGCATCGCCGCGAAAGTAAGAGCCGGTCATGGCCATCACATGGGTTTGCCCGCGCGCCACAATCTGCCGCAGAATTTCGCCAAGGCGGTTGTCATCGGCTGCCGAAACATGGTGAAACTCATCAATGGCAAGAAACACGTTGTCGAAAGCCTCGATGCCATGCACCCGCTCGACGGCTTCAAAACCAAAGCGGAAGGTGGCATGGGTGCAGACCAGCACGCGGGCATCAGACTGCATGAAGTCGGAAAACGCCTTCACCTTCTGCGCGGTCGAGCCATCTTCCGTGCCGGAAAGGCAGAGGTTCCAGCGGTCTTCCACCTGCCAGTCGGCATCAAAGCCATAGCTTTTCAGATCGGTGGAGCGGAAGGAGCCGCCAATCGAGGTTTCCGGCACGCAGACAATGGTTTTCGCCAGCCCCTGATGGTGCAGCTTGTCCAGCGCCACAAACATCAGCGCCCGGCTTTTGCCTGCCGCAGGCGGCGCTTTCAGCAAAATGAACTGCGCGCTGCGGGCCGCATAGGCGCGGGCCTGCATGGGCCGCTGGCCCAGCGCATTGGTGGCCTTGGATTGCCCGGTGCCATTGTAGCGCACATTGACCATCTCAACCATTTACTTCGCCCCCTGCTTCACCCGTGCCGCATACAGCTTGAACAGCTTTTCCAGTCGCTCCGTGTCGTTGCGGAAGGGGCGGCCAATATACATGCTCTCCAGCAGCTCATCATTTTCCCGGTGCACAGCCCGCAGATCATCCGGCATCTTGTCCGGGTCGTAGAGGTCAGCAATGGTTTTGGGGAAATGCTGATAGCGTGTTTTCAGAATGCGCCGTGCGGAGGCGGAAAGCTGATCCAATTGATCAGCGGTGAATTTCGGCACCGGAAAGGTGTTCCAGCCCAGCGTGTTGGAATAGCGGAAGTCGGATTTCAGCTTGCCGCAGACGGTGGCGATCCAGACGAGATGCAGACGCGAGGCAATCAGGGCGATGCACCAGTCAGGGGCATCGTAGAGTGCAAATGCCAGATTCGATATGATTGTATCGCTTGATAGAAGATCTACAGGTAGATAATCTCGATTCTCCGATGAAACACTCGGAACTACAATTGAACGGTCAATGGCAACATCCTGTATTTGAAGAAATTTATGAGGAGTTGCCGCATGAGGGCGCGTAGTAGGGGCCTTGCTTTCTAGACGAAACTTCCTAACTGCGTCAAATCGTTTCTGAATGGGCTCAATTTCTTTTGTGAGGCTGATATTGTCTTCGTTTACCCAAATGCAATACCTCCAAATACCTCTAATCAATTCATATGATCCAACATACTTTTTAATCAGGCTTGTTGCTTCGGGATATGTTGATAACAATTCCTCGCGCTCTTCCGCCGAAAGAATAAGGTTTCCGCCGTCTGTAGGCATATTCCCCTTCTCCATTTTTGGCAGGCCAAAAAGTGCGGAGGATGCATGAACGTAAACGTCGTCTCCATCTAAGAGATATGCGTTAATGTTCCGAGGGCGCATTTCAACGTCAGAGAAAAACAGACGCTTTGACTTCTTGGTGACGTTTCTCAGTCCGACTACGACGCATATAACGGCGGCGTTTGATGATGCATTATTACTCCATTTGAATGATCTGTGAGCAAAACTAATTTCTACTCCAGCATTAATTATTTGGGGCCAAAGAGCACCAACTGACTGGCCTTGACATAAAGAGTTTGTGGAGACGAGTGCGGAGGATGCGTTTCTATTCCGAATGTAGCTTGAAGCTTTAAAAACCCACGTTGACACAAAATCGATACGTCGATGCGCCTCCAGATGTCCTGCAAGGACAAAATCCATATCTTCATTCTGCTCTTCTGTCCTAGAGTTGTCTCCCAAAAACGGCGGGTTCCCTGCGATATAGACCTCTTCATCCTCACCCGGAGGCGGACAAACCTCATCCCAATCCACCCGCAGAGCATTGTCGCACCTGATCTGGCCACCATCCTTCAACGGCAGCAGCGGCGGCATCCGCCCGAACACATCGGCAAAGCGGGCATTGGCCTGATATTCGGCAATGAACAGCGCAAGCTTCGCCGTTTCCGCCGCAAAATCCGTCAACTCGATGCCATAGAACTGGTTGAGGCTGACGGCGGAGAACATGGCGAAATGTTCATTGCCTTCCAGCTCTCCCAGACGCTTCAGAATGCGGATTTCGCGCTCCCGCATTTGCCGATAGGAGACGACAAGAAAATTGCCGGAGCCGCAGGCGGGATCGAACACCCGGATTTTTGACAGGCGGTGAAGCTGCGCCTTCAGCGCCGCTGGCTTGTCCCAGGCCTTCTCCAGTGCCTCATCCAGATCATCCAGAAACAGCGGCCCCAGCACTTTCATGATATTGGGCACCGAGGTGTAATGCATGCCCAGCTCGGCGCGGGCCTTGGGATCGGCAATCGACTGGATCATCGAGCCGAAAATATCCGGGTTGATCAGCTTCCAGTCCAGCTCTGCGGCATCGCGCAGATAGCGGAAGGAGATGGGGTCAAACACCGGGGCCTCGATGGCATCGGTAAACAGCCCGCCATTGACGTATTCAAAATCTTTTGTCCATGCAGGCAATCCATCCCGCTGGTTTCCCTTGGGCAGGTCCATGGCGGCAAACGCCTGCACCAGCACATCCCGCGCATGTTCGCCCTTGTTGCCGCTATAGGAAAAGACGGCAAACGAGAACTGATCTTCCTTGAAGACGCCAACATCCTCGGAAAACAGGCAGAAGATCAGCCGTGTCATGAACAGGTTCATGGCATGGCGGCGCTCTGGCACCGCCCAATCCGGGTTGGCCTTCAAAAGCGCATCGTAAAGCTTTGCCAGCTTGCCGGTGGCCTTGATGTCAACCGGGTTTTCCTCTGCCGCCCGGTAACGCTCCTTGCCAGCAGCAGGCAGGAAAAAGGCAAAATTCTTGCCAAGCTCGGCAAAGGGGCAGTGCAGCGTGTCGCCGGATTTCGGATGCTCGGCGGCGATCATCTCGCCATCGGTGGCAATCAAAATTGCAGGCTTGGCTTTCACATTGCGCTTGGAGGCGCGCAGCGCAGCCAGCATTTCCACCGCCATGCCCGGCAGGGCAGACGCATAATGAAACTTGCCATTCAGCAGAACGCCGCCCGCAATATCCGACTTGTTGGTGCTGCCCACCCTCAGCTTGGCAACGGTTGCCTGCGCATTATCGGTTGCCTGCGCAAAGGCATAGCCGAACTCGGCGGGGTCAAATTTTGCCTTGGCAATGGCATCAAGAGCATCGGCAATTTCGGTGGGGTTCATCATGAAAGGTCAGGCTTCTTTTTATCGTTGCAGGCGGTGCCGTCAGGCCCACGCCGGAATGAAAATACGTTTGAGCGGAATAAGCTGCCGGGTTTCAAGATCAAGCTTATCATACTGCTCAAGCAGGCTCTTCACCAGATCATCGAGATCCATAAGGGCGGTGGGGATACGGGCCCGTTCGGCCTCATAACGGGCCTCGCGGGTAAAGCCGCCGGTGCTGACGTAAAGGCCCTTGTCGAGATCATGCCGCCCGGCAATGAAATTGCGCAGATCCGGTGCCCCCATGGAGCCTTTGCGATGTTTGACCTCCACAACAATGCGAGGTGCCTCAAAGCCGAAGCCATCGGGCGAGGCGACAATGTCCTTGCCTTGATCGGGTCCGGCATCAGACACCCGCGTCTTATAGCCAAGCGAGCGGAGCAGGCCCGCAACGAGCTCCTGCATCTCCGACCAGCTCAAGGCGTTCACCTTGTCCTTGATGAACTCATGGGCGCGGCTGGCCATGGATTCGAAAAGGTCGTCCTCGACGGCTTCACCTAAGGGGGCTGGCAGCTCAGCGGGGGCTGTGATGTTGCCCGACAACGCTTTCTTGAGTTCTGCCGCGACATCATTGGACAGCCGAAACAGGGTGGATATGGAGCCGAGGCTGTTGCGGCTCTCAATGGAGAGAAGATCACGACTGACCTCACCATCCCATCGCACCGAGCGGACCTGTGTGTATTCCGGGGCAATCGATGTATCGTGGCGATAGGCGCTTGCGATCTCACCCACCAGATAGACCCGGCGCGACGGATCATATGTGACAACCATATCGCCAACGTTCATTTCATTGGCGAAACGATGAAGCTGACCGGCTGCCATCGCCTGACTCTGCGGCTTGGCACCAGCATAGGCCATCTCAAGCGCTTCGCTGATTGTTTTGCGGGTTTTTGCCTGAGACAGATCCCCCAGCGCGGGCCAGCCGATGGCAACGACAGACTTTTCCTTGAACGCATCAAACAGACGACCATTGCGCTCGGCGCGAACCATCCACGATTTACTCATATGCATCCCCCTGTCGAGGGGACATATTCATCACTCATCGCAAAATTGCAAGGTTGATCAAGCCGCTACGCCGTGGCGACCGCTTCATCAGGCCGGATATTTTATTGCATGATTTTAACGCTTCAAGGACCGCTGACGGGCAGAAGTTTTTCGAGGAAATCCAAGGTGTTGCTGGTAATTGGCGGAGAGGGTGGGATTCGAACCCACGATACGGTTGCCCGTATGCCGCATTTCGAGTGCGGTGCTTTCGACCACTCAGCCACCTCTCCGCTTAACTGGTCGGCGCTAACTTGCGCGGGCTGTCTCATAGCGGCGAATAGGGAGGCTGGCAAGAGCGGATTGAAGATAATTTTGTAGTTTGGAAGACGTGGCCGCCATATGGGTGTGATGGAAAAATGACAGGGTGGAGCGAAATTTGCACAAGCCATCGTAAATCCTTGCGAAATTCGGGTGGTTTGCCTTGACAGTTTGGGTGGGGTGACGTAAGCGACCAGCGACTTAGATATGGGTAGCTGTGTCTATACTCGTTTTCGCTCTTCAAGGAGCGGTTCCACCGGTGAGCTGAGAGGCTTGCCACTCCGACTGACAAAAAGACGGCCATCTGGTGTTTTCGCCAGACAAGAGCCGGAAACGAACATGAAAGGATAAACAATGTTCGCAGTCATCAAAACTGGCGGTAAGCAGTACCGCGTGAACACCAACGACGTGCTGACCATCGAAAAGCTGGAAGCCGAAGCTGGTGCATCTGTAGAATTCACCGAGGTTCTCGTTGTTGGCGTTGGCGCTGACGCGACGATTGGTGCGCCTTTTGTTGCTGGTGCAACGGTTAAGGCTGAAGTGGTTGAGCATAACCGTGGCAAGAAGGTGATCGCGTTCAAGAAGCGTCGTCGCCAGAATTCCAAGCGGTCGCGCGGCCATCGCCAGCACCACACAGTCGTTCGCATCACCGACATCGTCGCTGCGTAATTGGTCTAACGAGAAACCAGGTTTTAAAGGAGAACTCCAATGGCACATAAAAAAGCTGGCGGTTCATCGCGCAACGGTCGCGATTCGAATTCCAAGCGCCTTGGCGTGAAGAAGTTCGGCGGCGAAGTCGTCATTCCAGGCAACATCATTGTTCGTCAGCGCGGCACGCAGTGGCATCCGGGCGCAAACGTCGGCATGGGCAAGGACCATACCCTCTTTGCACTCACCGCTGGCAATGTGAACTACCGTACGAAGGCTAACGGTCGCGTATTCGTGTCCATTATGCCGAAACTGGCGGAAGCCGCAGAATAAAGCCGGAGCGTTTGCAACAACCGGCGTCTCATCGACCCGGTTGAACGTTCAAGGTTCAGTCCAGACAAAAGGGAAGATGAGGCGTCAAAACCTCTCTTCCCTTTTTTCTTACCTTCAAAGGAGACTGAACCATGGAACGCTTACTCCTCAGGGATGACCAATTACGGTCGCCCGACGATCGGTTAAGGCCGGATCGGTTAAGGCAGAGTTGCCCCGTCCTTTTGTCGCAGCGGCTGGTTTTGCGCGCTCCGCACATTGAGGACATTGACGCCCTTACCCATCTTGCCAATAACGCCGCCGTTGCGACCATGGTGTCGCGTATGCCACATCCCTACACGGCATCTGATGCCGCCGATTTTGTGCGACGTTCCAATCTCAGCGAAATCGGTAAATGCGTGTATGCCATCACCAAAGCGGAAAACGGTGAATTTCTCGGTTGCTGCGCACTGGAGCCGCATACCGACCTTGAAACGCTGGAAATCGGCTATTGGCTGGGCGAACCCTATTGGAATGAGGGTTATGCCACGGAAGCGGCCCATGCGCTCATCGATATGGCGTTTCGCACCCGTGATATTGCCTTCATCGATGCCCGGTGCCGGGTCACCAATGTGGCAGCAAGGCGGGTGATCCAGAAGTGCGGCTTCCAGTTTCAGGGCGGCGGCATGGTGGGTCATTTGGCGGCACGCGGCATGGTGCCGGTGGAATGGTACAGGCTGGATCGCAAGACCTGGATGTCCCTCAAGAGCTGGGGGGAAATGCGGTGATTGCTGTTCAGGAAAGACGAACGCTTGCGCCATCGACACCCGGCTCCTGCCCGGTGATTGAAACGGCGAGGCTTATCTTACGCCCGCATCGGATGAATGATGCGGATGCCATCGCCGAATCCCTCAATGATTGGCAGGTGACGCGGATGTTGACGCGGGTACCCATGCCTTATCACCGGCAAGATGCGGTGGATTGGCTGAACCGGATCAAGGCCGGCGTGACGCCGGATTGGTATCTGGCCATCACCACCGGCGATGACGTGCATATCGGCATGATCACGGTGGAGCTGCGCCACGGGCTTTGGCACATGGGCTATTGGCTCAACCGCTTCTATTGGGGGCGAGGGCTGATGAGTGAGGCAGCCTATGCGGTGACGGATCGGTTCTTTCGGCGGATGCCAGAGGCGGAGCTGCATTCCGGCGCCTTTGCCGACAATGCGGCCTCGCTGAAAATCCAGCAGAAACTGGGGTTTACCATCACGCGCTGCGGCGATCTCTATAGCCTTGGGCGCAATGCCATGGCTCCGCATCTTGAAACCCGCCTGACGCAGGATGGGTTTCAGGGGGTGAAATCTCTTTGATGTGACGAGGGCGGCCTTTGCCGGCCGCCCTCTGCTTTATGCCAATTCCACCCAGACCGGAAAATGGTCTGAGCCAACCGCGTTAATATCGACATGGGCCGCCTTGAGGCGGTGGGCGAGCGAGCCACTGAGAAAGGCGTAATCCAGATGCAGACGTTTTTCCGGGTTGCCAGCCTCTTCCCAGCTATAGCAACCGGGCGTGAGTTTTCCCAAGCGGGCCAGCGCATCGATGGGTACGTCATGGCGTGCGGTTCGGCCATAGTAGGCGTCAATTGTGCCAACCATTTCAACATATTCCGGCGATTCCGGCTGCATGTTGAAATCGCCCAGCAGAACGTAATCTTCTGGCAAAGGCGGCTGGGTCAGATTGTGCAGCTCATGCGCGCCGGTCAGCGCGCCACCTTCTGCCGTAAAATTGACAACGCGCTGTTTCAAAAAGCGAATCTGGGCAATGCGCTCATCGGGGGCAACATGGTCCAGATGCACAGAATAGACCCGCAAAGGCCCGATTGGCGTATCAATCACCGCCTCGGTGGCACCGCGCTGGATGTTGAGTTTTTCAAAGGTGCGGGTGCGGGGCAAAAGCAGCAGGCGGTTGGTCAGGATCGGCCAGCGCGACAGGATCATATTGCCAATCTGGTGGCGCTTATCCACCCGCCGTCCTTTGATCAAGGCAGACGATCCATGCAGATCGCAAGCGGGGCCGTAAACGTAATGGTATTCGGGAAAATGATTGGCAAAAATCTCCACCAGATCGGCCCCGCCATTGGCGGGCGAGCCGCGGGTGACTTCCTGAAGGGCGATGATGTCGGCCCCCTCAAGGTTTCTAGCAATGCGTTCGGGGTTGAATTTTCCATCCAGGCCGACGCCATATTGAATATTGTAACTGACAAGACGCACGATACTCTTTGACCTCCGGCTCAAGCGGCGATAACGATGGCCGCATGTAATGGGTGTTCAGCCGGGATAAGAAGTGTCATCTTCAATCAGGCTGATCATTCGGTTCTTTCATTGATGGGCAGGAGCGCCCGATCACACGCGCCCTTCGGGTTGTTGCGTCGGGTCAGGTCACGGCCCTGAGGTATCCTGACACAGGAAGTATGGCAAACACATGAAGTTTCTCGACGAAGCGAAAGTCTATATTTTTTCCGGAGCCGGGGGCGCAGGCGCTGTGTCCTTCCGCCGCGAGAAGTTTATCGAGTTTGGCGGACCGGATGGTGGCGATGGTGGCCGCGGAGGTGATGTCTGGGTGGAGGCCGTCAATGGTCTCAACACCCTGATCGATTTCCGCTTTCAGCAGCATTTCAAGGCATCCATTGGTATGCACGGCATGGGGCGCAACCGTACCGGCTCCAATGGCGAAAGCGTGACGCTGAAAGTGCCAGTGGGCACCCAGATTTTTGAAGAAGACAATGAAACCCTGATTGTGGACATGGTCACCGAGGGTCAGCGTTTTCGTCTTGCCGCGGGCGGCAATGGCGGCTTTGGCAATACGCATTTCAAATCCTCCACCAATCAGGCCCCCAACTGGGCCAACCCCGGCCTGCCGGGCGAAGAAAAGACCATCTGGCTGCGGCTGAAGCTGATTGCCGATGCCGGTCTGGTGGGGCTTCCCAATGCAGGCAAATCGACCTTCCTTGCGTCTGTTACCCGTGCACGGCCAAAAATTGCCAATTATCCCTTCACCACGCTGCATCCCAATCTGGGTGTTGCCACGGTGGATGAGCGCGAGTTTATTCTGGCCGATATTCCGGGTCTGATTGAAGGGGCGCATGAAGGCGTTGGTATTGGCGACCGCTTCCTCGGTCATGTGGAGCGCACGCGGGTGCTGTTGCATCTTGTGTCGGCACAGGAAGAAGATGTGGCCAAGGCCTATAAGACGGTCAGCTATGAGCTGGAGGCCTATGATGGCGGCTTGGAAGACAAGCCGGAAATCGTTGCCCTGTCGCAGATCGATGTGCTGGATGAGGATGAGCTGAAGAAAAAGGCCAAGGCTTTGCAAAAGGCTTGCGGCAAGAAGCCCATGCTGATTTCGGCCATCACCGGCAAGGGCATGACAGACGTGCTGCGGGCGCTGCGCGATGTGATTGTTGAAAATCGCAGCGATGCCGACAATGTCCTGTCGGATCGCCCCAAGAAAATGCGCCACAAGCTGGAAGACACCGTAGAGGAGATTGAGGAGGACGAGGAATGAGCGCTCCGCTCGCGTCTCTTTCTGGCTATCGCCGCATTGTGATCAAGATCGGCTCTGCTCTGTTGGTTGACCACGGGGCTGGGCTGAAAAAGCAATGGCTGGATGCCGTCTGTGATGACATTGCCGCTCTTCGCGCCAAGGGTGTTGAAGTGCTCGTGGTGTCGTCGGGTGCCATTGCGCTGGGGCGCACCGTCTTGTCGCTGGCTCCCGGTGCCTTGAAGCTGGAAGAAAGTCAGGCAGCGGCGGCTGTTGGGCAGATTGCGCTGGCGCGGCATTGGTCCGAGAGCTTGTCGCGCTCGTCTATCGTGGCGGGACAGATTTTGCTGACCTTGGGTGATACGGAAGAGCGCCGCCGTTATCTCAATGCGCGGGCCACCATCAACCAGTTGTTGAAGCTGGGAGCGGTGCCGATCATCAATGAAAATGACACGGTGGCCACCACCGAAATCCGCTATGGCGATAATGATCGGCTGGCGGCGCGGGTGGCGACCATGACGGGTGCGGATTTGCTGATTCTGCTCTCAGATATTGATGGGCTGTATACGGCTCCGCCGCATCTGGACCCTGAGGCAAAACTGCTTCCGGTGATTGCCGAGATTACGCCGGAGATTGAAGCCATGGCGGGCGGTGCCGCCTCGATCTTTTCGCGCGGCGGTATGCGCACCAAGATTGATGCGGGCAAAATTGCCACCAGCGCTGGCTGCGCCATGATTATCACTTCCGGCAAGCCGCTCAATCCGTTGAAGGGCATTGATGAGGGCGCGGCCCATTCGTGGTTTGCGCCGTCCGCCACGCCGGTGACGGCGCGCAAGACTTGGATTGCCGGGCAATTGCAGCCAGCGGGAACGCTGACGGTCGATGCGGGTGCTGAACGCGCTTTGCATGCGGGCAAAAGCCTGCTACCTGCGGGTGTGCGCGACGTGAGCGGTCAGTTCCACCGTGGTGATACGATTTCCGTGGTCGGGCTTGAGGGGCGCGAGATTGCCCGTGGTTTGGCGGGTTACGATGCCGATGAGGCGCGGCGTATTGCGGGCCACAAGTCGATCGAGATTGAAGAGCTGCTGGGTTATGCAGGACGGGCTGCCATGATTCACCGGGATGATCTGGTGATGACAGAAGCAACAGGCAAGAAAACAGAGAAGAAGGATGAAGTCGATGCTTGAGAAGGTCACTGAAGCCAATGGTATTGATGCGCTGATGCAAGACATCGGCGCAAAGGCCAAGGCAGCAGCGCGACCTCTGGCGATGGCCTCACCGGAACAGAAAAACAAGGCGCTGCTGGCCATGGCCGATGCGCTGGAAGCGTCGAAAGATGTCATCATTGCCGCCAATGCGGTGGATATGAAGGCGGGCCAAGAAGCCGGTCTTGCTGCGTCATTCATGGATCGTTTGATGCTGGATGAAGGGCGCATTGCCGCCATGGCCCATGGTTTGCGCGACGTGGCGGCGTTGAAAGACCCTGTTGGTGAAGTGATCACAGAGTGGGATCGTCCCAACGGTTTGCACATTGAGCGCGTGCGTACCCCTTTGGGCGTGATTGGCGTGATCTATGAAAGCCGCCCGAATGTGACGGCAGATGCGGGTGCGCTATGCCTGAAAGCGGGGAATGCGGTGATTTTGCGCGGTGGCTCAGACTCGGTCAATTCCTCACGCGCCATCCATGCCTGCATGGTGGAAGGCTTGAAGGTGGCGGGCTTGCCTGAAACGGCCATTCAACTGGTGCCGGTGACAGATCGCGCAGCCGTTGGCGCTTTGCTCTCCGGCCTTGGCGGTACGGTGGATGTGATTGTGCCACGCGGTGGCAAAAGCCTTGTGGCGCGGGTGCAGGCAGAAGCGCGGGTGCCGGTTTTCTCGCATCTCGAAGGCATTTGCCACGTCTATGTCGATGCCTCTGCCGATCTGGAGATGGCCAGGAAAATTGTGGTCAATGCCAAGATGCGCCGCACTGGCATTTGTGGCTCGGCAGAAACCCTGCTGGTGGACAGTGCGGCCATTGGCACGCATTTGCAGCCCTTGCTGGAAGCGCTGACCGAAGCTGGCTGCGAGGTGCGGGCATCGGCAACCGTGCTGAAAGTGCTGCCGTTTTTCAAACCCGCCGAGGAAGACGATTGGCGCACCGAATATCTCGACGCCATCATTTCGGTGGCAATTGTCGATGGCGTCGGCGGCGCAATCAACCACATAGCACACTATTCATCCAACCATACCGAAGCCGTGATTGCTGAAGATCCGGCGGTGGTAGAGCGCTTCTTCAGCGAGGTGGATTCGGCCATTGTGTTGCACAATGCCTCGACCCAGTTTGCCGATGGGGGAGAGTTTGGCATGGGTGGTGAAATCGGCATTGCTACGGGCAAGATGCACGCGCGCGGGCCAGTGGGCGTTGAGCAATTGACCTCGTTTAAATACCGGGTGCGTGGCACCGGGCAAATCCGGCCCTGACGTGCCAAAAAATAGAATAGACGCTCACTATTTGCGTATGCCGCATACCGAGCGCGGCATGGCCATTGGCCTGTTCGGCGGATCGTTCAATCCGCCGCATCAGGGCCATGTGCTGGTGGCCGAAATTGCGCTACGCAGGCTGGGGCTGGATCAGCTCTGGTGGATGGTGACGCCGGGAAATCCGCTGAAAAACCATAATGGTTTGGCCCCACTGTCACAGCGTCTGGCCCTGTGCGAGCAGATTGCCGAAGATCCTCGCATCAAAATCACGGCTTTTGAGCGCGCGTTGGGCAGCAGCTATACCGCCAACACGCTGACGCACGTGAAGCGTTTGAACCCGCATGTGCATTTCATCTGGGTGATGGGGGCGGATAATCTGCAATCCTTCCACCATTGGCAAAATTGGGAAAAGATCACTACCACCTTTCCCATTGCCGTGATTGATCGGCCGGGGGCCACGCTGTCCTATCTGTCTTCCAAGATGGCCCATAGTTTCAGCTATGCGCGGGTCGATGAATCGGACGCCGGCGTGCTTTGGAAAAAGAAGGCCCCGGCCTGGACATTCATTCACGGGCCGCGCTCAACATTGAGTTCGACGGCACTTCGTGAGAAGCCTGTCTTGAAAGATTAACCATTCAGTGCCACCTTATAAGCAGGCGCAAAGCAATGGGTGCTTTGAGTCGTTTCTCGTGCTGTTATTTTCGGAAAGGTCGAACACTGACAACAGTACACTTCAAGGGGCGCGACACTGTCGCTACACCCCGCCGCCCGGAACGTGGTGAAAATGCTGCCGTCCGCGCGCTTGAGCTGGTCCTTGCTAGTCTTGAGGACTCAAAAGCAGAAGATATCGTTTCCATCGACATTGCTGGGAAATCAGCGCTGGGCGACTACATGGTGGTCGTGTCCGGTCGCTCCTCTCGTCATGTCATGGCGATCTGCGAACATCTTGTCACCGATCTGAAGCAGGAAGGCCTTGGCGCACCGCGCGTTGAAGGTGCTGAAGCCGGTGATTGGGTGCTGATCGACAGTGGAGATGTTATCATCCACGTCTTCCGTCCTGAAATCCGCGAATTCTACAACATCGAAAAGATGTGGGCTGCACCGGATATCGACGAAGGTCGTTTGCATTAAATAGAAGCTCTCGAGAGAGGCTTTGGTGCTGAACAGCGCCACTGAGGGTCGACAGGTGATCGGCAGGCGACTAAGGCTTGCCTTCAAAACTTCTGCGACCTGAAGAGAGTTTCTATGCGCATAGGCATTGTTGCCGTTGGCCGGTTGAAAGCCGGGCCTGAGAAAGATCTTGTGTCTCGCTATCTGGACCGCTTTGCCAAGGCTGGCCCAGCTTGCGGGCTTGATTTTTCAAGGGTCTCTGAGCTTGTTGAAAGCCGTGCCTCAAATGCTGCCACCCGCAAGCGGGAAGAGGCTGTGCAAATTGAAAAGGTACTGCCAGACAATGCGCTGGTGGTGGCTCTGGATGAGCGCGGCAAAAGCTGGAACAGCGAAGAATTTGCAGCCTTTGTCGGTGATCACAAGGATCGTGGCCGCCGCGATATGGTGCTGATCATTGGCGGGGCCGATGGCTTGGACCCAAGCTTACGCGATCGCGCCGATCTCATCCTCAACCTTGGCAAAATGACCTGGCCGCATCAGGTGGTGCGTATCCTCTTGGCCGAGCAGCTCTATCGCGCTGTGACGATTCTGTCAGGCCATCCTTATCATCGTTCTTAGAGCACCGGACCGAAAAGTGGCCCCGGTTTTCGGCACGATGGACACAAAAACCTGCTTGATCAAAACGGATACTATAGAGTCTGTCAGGATCACTCTCTGCCCATGCGGGGGAGATGTCTGGTAGGCAGAGGGGGTAAGCGTAGGCCCGGTTTTGTGTCATGTTCCTTGTTCAACGGGTTGCAGCTCAATGATCAGCACATGAAGCGGGTCTTTTGCCGTGATGGTGATGTTTTCGCCGGTTTCCAGTGCCATGCTCGTCCACGCAGCGAGGCAGATTGATGTTCCTGCGGTCTCGATGGTTGCGGCGTGTTTGAACACCAGCAGGGTTTGGCTTTTGGCATCGATCGTCAGCGGTCCAGCACCACGATGGCGACGCATGTGGTGCTGATAGCGCCCGCGTCGTGTCATGATATTCAAGTCCATGGTCGGGCCGCCGATATTGGTGCTGGAGATCACCCATTCGCCTGGAAAAGCGAAGGGTTGCCCATAAGGTGCCAGTGTGTTTGGGCATCGATCGGGCAAATCAAGCCGTAAGCCTTCGCCATCCAAAAGCGCAATGCTACGATCCACACCGGGGAAGACGGAGAAAGGTCCATCCACCCCCACATGGGCGATGGAGAGACGCCAATCAAACGTTTCCATCGTACTGCCAACGGGAAAGGCCATGATCTCTTCGGTCAGGCCCTTGCCGTTTTTCCAAGGCATCCGCGTGTAGTGGTCGCGCGCGATGATCTGCATCTCAATTGCCCAAAATACCGGGCAGGCGCAGGCCTTTTTCCCTGGCGCAATCAAGTGCCACGTCATAGCCCGCATCGGCGTGGCGCATCACGCCGGTGGCCGGATCGTTCCACAGCACCCGCTCCAGCCGCCGTGCAGCATCATCTGTGCCGTCAGCGCAGATCACCATGCCGGAATGCTGGCTAAAGCCCATGCCGACACCCCCACCATGGTGCAGCGACACCCATGTGGCACCGGAGGCGCAGTTCAGCAGCGCGTTCAAAAGCGGCCAGTCGGAGACCGCATCCGAGCCATCTTTCATCGCCTCAGTCTCGCGGTTGGGCGAGGCAACCGAGCCAGAATCCAGATGGTCACGGCCAATCACCACCGGGGCTTTCAGCTCGCCATTGCGGACCATTTCGTTAAACGCCAGACCCAGCTTGTGACGATCGCCAAGACCCACCCAGCAAATGCGGGCGGGCAGGCCCTGAAAGGCAATGCGCTCGCGGGCCATATCCAGCCAATTGTGCAGGTGCTTGTTATCGGGCAACAACTCTTTCACCTTGGCGTCGGTCTTGTAAATATCCTCCGGATCACCCGAAAGGGCGGCCCAACGGAACGGACCAATGCCCCGGCAAAACAGCGGGCGGATATAGGCAGGCACAAAACCGGGGAAGGCAAAGGCGTTTTCCAGCCCTTCTTCCTTGGCGACTTGCCGGATATTGTTGCCGTAATCCAGTGTTGGAACGCCCATGTTCCAGAAATCGACCATGGCGGCGACATGCACTTTCATGGAGGCGCGCGCAGCCGCTTCCACCGCTTTCGGATCACTCTCCTGCTTGGCGCGCCACTCGGCAACGGTCCAGCCGGAGGGCAGATAGCCATTGATCGGATCGTGCGCCGAGGTCTGGTCGGTGACGATATCGGGGCGGATACCGCGCTTCACCAGTTCCGGGAAAATATCGGCAGCATTGCCGATCAGGCCCACGGATTTGGCTTCGCCTGCCTTGGTCCATTGGTCAATGAGTGCCAGCGCTTCATCCAATGTATGGGCCTTGGCATCGACATAACGGGTGCGAAGGCGGAAATCCACGCGGGTTTCATCGCATTCCACCGCAAGGCAGCAGGCCCCGGCCATCACAGCCGCCAGCGGCTGTGCGCCACCCATGCCGCCGAGGCCGCCTGTCAGTATCCACTTCCCTTTGAGATTGCCATTATAGTGCTGGCGACCGGCTTCCACGAAGGTTTCATAGGTGCCCTGCACAATGCCTTGGGTGCCGATATAGATCCACGAGCCTGCGGTCATCTGGCCATACATGGCCAGTCCCTTCTTATCCAGCTCGTTGAAATGATCCCATGTGGCCCAATGGGGGACGAGGTTGGAATTGGCAATCAGCACCCGTGGCGCATCTTTATGGGTGCGGAACACGCCCACGGGCTTGCCCGATTGGACAATCAGGGTCTCTTCTTCGGTCAGGGTTTTCAGCGTCGCAACAATCCGGTCAAAATCCTCCCAGGTGCGGGCGGCGCGGCCAATGCCGCCATACACCACCAGCTCATGCGGCCGCTCGGCCACGTCGGGGTCGAGGTTGTTCATCAACATGCGCAAAGGCGCTTCGGTCATCCAGCTTTTGGCAGAAAGCTCCGTGCCGGTTGCGGCCCGCACATCGCGGATATTATGGCGTGGGTTGGTCATGATCATTCCCCCTTCTTTTGTTTCAGTTGCAGCGCGATGTGTTCAATCCGCTCCAGAATGGCTTTGAGATGAATGCGCAAGCGGTCTGCCTTTTCCGCATCATAGGCAAAGGGCGGCGCTTCACTGGCGAGGTGTGAGCCTTGGGCCAGCTCCATCTGAATGGCGTGAATGCCCGTGTCTGGCTTGCCGTAATTGCGGGTGGTCCAGCCGCCTTTGAAGCGACCGTTGAGGATGGATGTGTAACCTTCGGCCGTTGCGGCAATCTCCGCTGTGGCCGCTTCAATGGCCGGGTCGCAGGTGCGCCCCATATCGGTGCCGATGTTGAAGTCCGGCAGGCGGCCTTCAAACAGGAATGGAATATTTCCCCGGATCGAGTGGCAATCGTACAGAACCGCTACCCCATGAATGGCTTTGACGCGCTCGATCTCAGCCAAAAGGGCGGCGTGATAGGGGGCGTGAAAGGCGCTCAAACGCTCAGTGATATCGGCGTCTGTGGGTTCTTGCCCTTCCTTCCAGATCGATGTGCCATCGAAATCTGTGTCTGGAATAAGCCCGGTGGTGTTCTGACCGGGATAAAGGCTCACCCCCGTCGGATCACGATTGGCGTCAAGCACATAACGATGGAAGGTGGCCCGGACCGTGGTGACGTTTGGCAACAGGCCATCGTACAGATGGTGGATGTGCCAATCGGTATCGGCCAGCAATTTGCCATTGTCGTTGAGGCGATCCCAGATGGCCGGTGGCACATCGGTTCCGGTGTGCGGGAAAGCGAGGATGACGGGTGAGGTGCCTTGGGTGATTTCGAAAATATTGGACATTTAAAACCCCTCCAATCCCGGCAAAATCCCAGCCGTAACACTGTCCACCAAAGCCCCGTCAGCCACCAAAGCGCTGGCTGCCGCCAAATCCGGTGCCATAAATCGATCGACCTCAAGCGTCGGCACCACAGTGCGCAAGGTTGAAATCGCCTTTTGCAGCTCCGGGCTGGTGGTCAGGGGTGCGCGAAACTCCACGCCTTGGGCGGCAGTGAGAGCCTCAATGCCAATGATGCCAAACAGGTTTTCGGTCATTTGCAACAGCCGCCGCGCACCGTGGCAGGCCATGGACACATGGTCTTCCTGATTGGCAGAAGTAGGCGTTGAATCGACGGAGGCCGGATGGGCCATCTGCTTGTTTTCGCTCATCAGCGCGGCAGAGGTGACTTCGGCAATCATCAGGCCGGAATTGAGGCCCGGCTTTTTCGCCAAAAACGCTGGCAAGCCATAAGATAGGGCCGGATCGACCAAAAGCGCGATGCGTCTTTGCGAAATGGCTCCGATTTCGCAGACTGCAATGGCAATCTGATCGGCAGCAAAAGCCACCGGCTCGGCATGGAAGTTGCCGCCAGACACCACGCTGTCATCGGAGAGCACCAGCGGATTATCGGTCACGGCGTTTGCCTCGATTTCCAAGGTGCGGGCGGTCATCCGCAGCAGATCAAGGCAGGCTCCATCCACCTGCGGCTGGCAGCGAATGCAATAAGGGTCTTGCACACGCTCATCACCATCCAGATGGCTCTGGCGAATGACGGAACCTTCCAGCAAGGCCCGCAAGCTGGCGGCCGTATCAATCTGGCCCTTGTGGCCGCGCAATGTGTGTATATCTGCCGTAAACGGTGCCGACGACCCCATGGCGGCGTCAGTCGACATAGCCCCGGTGATCAATGCCGCTTGGGCGGCGCGATGGGCGCGGAAAAGGCCTGCCAAGGCCAAAGCGGTGGAGGCTTGCGTGCCATTGATCAGCGCCAAGCCTTCTTTTGCGGCCAAAATTACGGGCTGAAGACCTGCGCGTTCCAGCGCAATTTTGCCCGGTAATTTTTCGCCCTGATAAAAAGCTTCGGCCTCGCCCATCATCACCGCCGCCATATGGGCCAGCGGCGCGAGATCGCCCGATGCACCCACGGACCCCTTTTCCGGGATCAGCGGAATGACGCCCCGCTCCAGCATGGCTTCAATCAACCGCACCAGCTCGAGCCGCACGCCCGAAGCGCCACGGCCCAGCGAAATCAGCTTGAGCGACAGGATCAGCCGCACAATATTCTCAGCCAGTGGTGCGCCAACGCCGCAGCAATGGGAGAGAATGAGATTGCGCTGAAGCGTGGCTGTATCAGCGGCATCAATCTTGATGGAGGCCAATTTGCCAAAGCCGGTGTTGACGCCGTAAACCGGCTCATTGCCCGCAGCAATGGCGGCAATGCGGGCGGCTGCCCGCTCAATGCCTGCATCAAAGTTACGATCCAGCACGGCGGGTTCACTATTCCAGTAGATTTTCGCCAGATCGACCAGCGGCACGGTGCCGGGGTGAAGGGTAATGGTCATAGGGCCCCCTTGTTGGAAGGTGTTATGGTGTCCTGACCGCGCCATACCCGCGCATGAAGCGGGTTAAAGCCCATGCGGTAGACAAGCTCGGACAATTCAGAAATATTCCAGATGGCAAGGTCTGCCGCTTTTCCGGCCTCCAGCGTGCCAATCTCATCCAGCCGACCGAGTGCGCGGGCGGCCTCGCGGGTCACACCCGCGATGCATTCTTCCACGGTCATGCCAAACAGGGTGGCTCCCATATTCATGGTCAGCAGCAGCGAGGTCAGCGGTGAGGTGCCGGGGTTGTTGTCGGTGGCCAGCGCCATTTTGGTGCCGTGCTGGCGGAACAGGTCAATCGGCGGCTTCTTCGTTTCGCGGATAAAGTAGAAAGCACCCGGCAGCAGCACCGCAACCGTGCCTGCCTTGGCCATGGCATCGGCACCTGCCGCGTCGGTATATTCCAGATGGTCAGCCGAGAGCGCGTTATAGCTGGCAGCAAGCGCTGCACCCGACAGATTGGAAAGCTGATCTGCATGGAGTTTCACCGGCAGGCCCAGCGCCTTGGCTGCATCAAACACGAGACGCATTTCATCAGTCGAAAAGGCAATGCCCTCGCAAAACCCGTCCACGGCATCCACCAGATACTCGGCATTCGCGGCAGTCAAACCGGGAAGCACAACATCGCGGATAAAATCACCATTGCGGCCTTTGTAATCTGCGGGTGTGGCATGAGCGCCGAGATAGGTGGTGGTGATGGAAACGGCGCGTTCGCTACTGAGCTTTCTTGCAGCGCGGAGCATTTTCAGCTCATCGTCTACCGTCAGCCCGTAGCCGGATTTGACTTCAATGGTGGTTACGCCTTCGGCCATCAAAGCATCCAGACGCGGCAGGCTTTCGCGCAGCAAATCCGCTTCGCTGGCAGCGCGCACCTTGGAGACAGACGAGACAATACCGCCGCCTGCGCGGGCGATTTCTTCATAACTGGCACCTGCCAGCCGCATTTCAAATTCATGGGCGCGGTTGCCCGCATGGACCAGATGGGTGTGGCAATCGATCAGGCCGGGAGTGATCCAGCGCCCCTCGCAATCGGTGATTTCTGCCGAGTTCAGCAGGCTGATCGGCAACTCCGTCATCGGGCCAGCGTAAACAATCTGCCCCTCACGCACCATCAGCGCGGCATCTTCAATCATGCCGAGGCCGGGGAGTTGCGGATTGAGCGTTGCCAACCGCGCATTGGTGAAAATGCGATCCCGATATGTCATGCTGATCCCTTGTTATTGTGGTTCAGGCGACATTGCGCCCGTCCGATTTTCCTATTATGTATATACTTAATGAACCAAGGCGCAAGTCGAAAAATGAGAGGGGAAAGCCATGGCGACACTCCATGCAAAACAGGCGCTGCTAACGGACGGCTGGGCAAAGGATGTGCGGCTGACGCTGAAGGGGCGCTCCATTTCAGCGATTGAGCAGGATGTTGAAGCACAAAGCGGCGATGAGCGGCACGAGATTGTGCTGCCCACGATGGCCAATCTGCACAGCCACGCCTTTCAGCGCGGCATGGCGGGGCTTGCGGAATTGCGCGGACCTGCGAATGACAGTTTCTGGAGCTGGCGCACGGTGATGTACCGCTTTGCGCTGACCATGAACCCTGAGCAAATGCAGGCTATTGCTGCCCAGCTGTATGTGGAAATGTTGGAGGCTGGCTTTGGCCGGGTGGGCGAGTTTCACTATCTGCATCATGACCGCGACGGTAGTGCTTTCGCCAACCGTGCCGAGATGGCCGAGCGCATTGTGGCGGCCTGTGATGAAACCGGTATGGGACTGACAGTGCTTCCCGTGTTTTATGCCCATTCCGGCTTTGGCGGGCAGGCCCCCAATGAGGGGCAGCGGCGGTTTATCCATGATCTCGATGGTTTCGCAGCGCTTTTGGATGCTGCGAAAAAGGCCGCCTCACATTTGCCCGGTGCTATCACCGGTATTGCCCCGCATAGCCTGCGGGCTGTGACACCCGAAGAATTATCCGCCCTGCAACAGCTCACCTTTGATGGCCCCATCCATATTCACGTGGCCGAACAGGTGAAGGAAGTGGATGATTGCGTGGCGTGGTCTGGCAAGCGTCCTGTTGCGTGGTTACTGGACAATGCCGCTCTTTCCTCTCGCTGGTGCCTGATCCACGCCACCCATATGACCGAGGATGAAACGTTGCGGATGGCCAAGAGCGGTGCCATTGCCGGGCTTTGCCCGATCACCGAGGCCAATCTGGGCGATGGCACATTCAATGCCGAGGTGTTTCTCAATGCGGGCGGGCGTTTTGGTATCGGCTCCGACTCCAACATCCTGATTGGCATTGCCGATGAGTTGCGCCAGCTGGAATATTCGCAGCGCCTGGCCCATCGCGCCCGTAACGTCATGGCGCATCCTGGTGGTTCCACGGGGCGGTATGTGTTTGATGGTGCCGTGGCGGGGGGCGCTGCGGCGTTGATGGCGGAGAGCGGTTTGGCGGTGGGCAAGCCTGCCGATGTTGTCAGCCTCACGCCGCGCCATGACATTGGGTTGGAGGGTGATCAGGTTTTGGACAGTTTTCTCTTTGCCAATGGTGCTGTGGTGGATTGTGTCTGGGTGGGTGGGCGTAAGCAGGTGCAAGCCGGGCGACATATGGCGCGGGAAAGGGTTGCAGCGCGGTTTGCTGGGGTTATGCGGGATTTGATGGCGGCGTTTTGAGCAGCGATTGAAGCGTGTCAGATTGTCCCTGATCGGCGAATTGGAGGCTTCAATCCGGTGCGTCAGTGTTTTGGTTTCATCATGAGACTCGCTCACCGCCTGCTCACGTTTGTCAGGTTCAGCGTGAAACACAGGACACGACGCACAGTTTTTTACTTTTTAAAACTTTGAGTCGTGTCCTGTCAGCTTGAGCAAAAATGATAATCTAAAGCCTGTCGCAGTGAATAGGATTCACTGCGACAGGCTTTAGCGCTTTCTTTTTCGCATGTACGTTATCGTTTTATTGAGGACAATAAAACGCGACATGCTTTAGACGAAAAACTGACCGCCATTGGCCGAGATTGTTGATCCGGTGATGAAGCCTGCATCGTCTGAGGCCAGAAACACCGCGATACGGGCGATTTCTTCCGGTTCACCCAGGCGACCCACCGGAATTTGTGGAATGATCCGCTCATTCAGCACTTTTTCCGGGATGGCCCGCACCATTTCCGTGCCAATATAGCCTGGGCAAATGGCGTTGACAGTAATGCCCTTGGCAGCGCCTTCTTGTGCCAAGGCTTTTGTGAAGCCCAGATCACCGGCCTTGGCCGCAGAATAATTGGCTTGTCCCATCTGGCCTTTCTGGCCGTTGATGGAGGAAATATTGATGACACGGCCAAAATTGCGATCACGCATCCCCGTCCATACCGGGTGGGTAACATTGAACAGCCCGGTCAGGTTGGTGCCGATCACGTCATTCCACTGGTCGGGGGTCATTTTGTGGAACATGGCATCACGGGTAATGCCGGCATTGTTGACCAGCACTTCAACGGGGCCAAGCGCGCTTTCAACGGCCGCGATACCCTCTACACAGGCAGCATAACTGGAGACATCCCATTTAAAAACTGCAATGCCAGTCTCTGCCTCGAATGCTTTGGCCTTCTCATCATTGCCTGCATAATTGGCGGCAACCTTGTAACCCGCAGCCTTAAGCGCCACCGAAATAGCTGCTCCAATACCGCGTGTGCCACCTGTTACCAATGCTACCCTACTCATAAGCTGCTCTCCCTAACCAGAATACTCAAGTGTTTTATGTGTCTATGGTATGATTTTACGACAAAGCTTCGCCAACCGCGCCTTTGGCGCGGTGGCAATTTCTTAATTTTGAGCGTCAATGGTGGCTTTGCCGGTTACATTGCTTCCAGGCACATGGCGACACCCATGCCACCGCCGATGCACAGGGTAGCCAGACCCTTTTTGGCACCACGACGCTTCATTTCAAACAACAGCGTGTTCAAAATACGGGCTCCAGATGCGCCGACAGGATGGCCGATGGCAATCGCACCACCGTTCACGTTGACGATTGAGGTATCCCAGCCAAGATCCTTGTTGACCGCGCAAGCCTGTGCGGCAAAGGCTTCGTTGGCCTCTACCAGATCAAGATCCTGAATGCTCCAGCCAGCCTTTTCCAGCGCTTTGCGAGAGGCTGGAATCGGGCCTGTGCCCATGATTTTCGGATCAACACCGGCTGTTGCCCAAGAGGCGATACGGGCCAGAGGCTGAATGCCACGGCGGACGGCTTCGGCTTCTGTCATCAGCAGGGCGGCGGCCGCACCATCGTTCAGGCCGGAGGCATTGCCAGCGGTGACGGTGCCTTCCTTGTCAAAAGCAGGGCGCAGCTTGGTCATGCTGTCAAGCGTTGCACCATGGCGGATATATTCATCCGAATCCACGATCACATCGCCTTTGCGACCGGCAATGGTGACAGCAACAATTTCATCCTTGAATTTGCCTGCCACCTGCGCGGCCTCGGCCTTGTTTTGCGATGCAACAGCAAAAGCGTCCTGCTCATCGCGGCTCAACTGCCATTGACGGGCAACATTTTCGGCGGTCACACCCATGTGATAGCCATAAAAGGCGTCCGTGAGGCCATCCTTGATCATGGTGTCGATCATTTTCATATCGCCCATCTTGGTGCCTGCGCGCAAATGGGCGCAATGGGGCGAGAGCGACATGGATTCCTGGCCGCCTGCAATGATAATGGACGCATCACCCAGCGCGATCTGCTGCATTCCAAGGGCCACAGCCCGCAAGCCTGAGCCGCAGAGCTGATTGAGACCCCAAGCGGTTTTTTCTTGCGGAATCCCCGCTTTCATGGCGGCCTGTCGGGCCGGATTCTGGCCTTGTCCGGCAGACAGGATCTGCCCAAGGATGATTTCGTCTACCTCTGCGGCATCCACGCCAGCACGCTCAAGAACACCCTTGATCGCTGCGGCACCAAGGTCATGAGCAGGCACTGAGGCGAATGCGCCATTGAACGAACCGACCGCCGTGCGGGCGGCACTGGCGATAACGATGGAAGGGGTGGTCATGAAATGTCTCCTCAAGTGTGCCTGATCCTCTGGCCGGAGACTGGCAAAGCTGATCGGAGAAGTCAAACGCTAAGCGATTAATTTTTTCAGTCCTCGGTTGTGTTTGCGGTGAATTCTAGCAGAAGATAGGGGTAGCCGCCATGCACTGCACAAGAAGAGTGCACAAAGAGATTGTCAGGCTATGCGGTTTACGATTAGACTTGAATGCAGGGAAGAGTGTTGCCGCAAAAGACCGTCTTTGAATCCCGAAAGGTCAGGGACGAGATTATGCAGCACATGCAATAAGATAGCAGCTTTGATAGCCTCGAACACTATCGGGCATGGCTGTCATCACAATACAAGCCGGGTCAGGAGACAAAGATGGCAAAAGCCGAGGGCGACATTATCATTAAAAAATATGCCAATCGCCGCCTCTACAATACAGGGACGAGCACATATGTCACCCTGGACGATCTGGCTAAAATGGTGAAAAAGGGCGAGGATTTCACAGTTCAGGACGCCAAATCAGGCGATGACATCACCCATTCCGTGCTGACGCAGATTATTTTCGAGCAGGAAGGAAAAACCAACAACACCCTCCTGCCAATCTCGTTTCTGCGCCAGTTGATTGGCTATTACGGCGATCAGATGCAAATGGTGGTGCCCAGCTTTCTCGAGCATTCCATGAAGGCGTTTACCGAACAGCAGGTGCAGATGCGTGAACAGGTCACGCGCGCCTTTGGCGAGACACCTTTGACCAAGAACTTGCAAGGCCCCATGCAATTGATGGAAGAGCAGGTCAAACGCAATACCGAAATGTTCCATCAGGCCATGCAGATGTTTTCGCCGTTTATGGCTCCCGCAGCCGCGCAGGACAAGAAGCCAGCCGAGTCGAAAGACATTGATGAGCTGAAAGAGCAGTTGCGCACTCTGCAAAACAAACTGGACAAGCTGTAATACGCAAGCGCCACCACAAGGCATATTGCGTTTCTCAATATTCTCGCCGATGATTTTCCATAAAAAAGGCCCGTCAAACGGGCCTTTTTCAATTGGAATGCCAGGCAGCGCTTATGCGCTTTCCTTTGGCGTCAGAACCTGACGGCCGCGATACATACCGGTCTTCAGATCGATATGGTGCGGACGGCGCAGTTCGCCAGAGTTCTTGTCTTCGACATAGGTCGGAAGCTTGAGCGCGTCGGCAGAGCGGCGCATACCGCGCTTGGACGGGCTTGTTTTTCTTTTTGGTACAGCCATTTAAATTACTCCACGTGACGGGCGAAAGCAGAAGGATCGACCTTTTTGAGGGCGAAAAACATCTCTCTCGAACTCGGAATTTGCCGGGCTTATACATGCCGGATAGGGCTTTGACCAGACCCTGAATTGATTTTTTTGAATCAGATGATGCGGTTACGCTTCATCTTCCGGTACGATCCATGGTTCAGCCAGAGCAGCGTCACGCCATTTGACCCAGGCGGGGTGCGCCTGAATATGCTCCATATAGGTCAGACTAGCGGCATTCTGTGTCAATTGGTAGGCTGAAAATCGGTTAACCACAGGCGCAAACATTGCATCTGCCGCCGAAAATGCGCCAAACAGGAAAGGGCCGCCTGAGCGTGCAATCAGTTCGTGCCAGATGGTTTCAATGCGCTGCACGTCTGCCATGACAGCAGCCGTGGTCCCAATCGGGCGCGGAGGTCTGCGAAAATTCATCGGGCAGGCATTGCGCAGAGCACGAAAACCCGACACCATTTCCAGACTGATGGCACGGGCAATCGCTCTGTCGGAGGCAGATTTTGGCCAGATCGGCGCTTCGGGAAACAGTTCCGCCACATATTCAATAATCGCCAGCGATTCCCAGACCTTCACGTCTCCATGCACCAGAACCGGCACCTGACCCGTGGGGGAAACAGCCTTGATGCCGGGGTTGCCAGCCGGAAAGTCGAACCGGATCAGTTTCTCATCAAACACGATGCCCGCGGCTGTCATGGCAATCCATGGACGAAGAGACCAGGACGAGTAATTCTTATTGGCAATATAAAGGGTCAGCTCAGTCATGTGGCGTCGCTCCATAGATCATCGGGGTCTTGGCAATTGTCTATCAAGCGGTGCAGATGATGACCAATGCCATTTTTTGACATTACGGATCAAGACAGGTGATGTAAGGGCCAGCATTGCCGGCGCGGCGCTCGACCATGGCTGCCAGCCGCCTTAAGCCGGGGCCAGGTTTGCTCGCATTGCGGGCAATGGGATTGGGCAGGGAGACCGCCAGAAGGGCTGCCTGACGGGCCGAGAGTTTGGACGCTGGCACTTTGAAATGATAGAGCGCCGCTGCTTGCGCGCCGTAAATGCCCGGCCCCCATTCGGCGACATTGAGGTATAGCTCCATGGTGCGGCGCTTGGACCAGGCCACATTGGCGGCCAGCGCCATGGGAACCTCCATGCCCTTGCGAATGAAGGAGCGGCTGTTCCAAAGATAGAGGTTCTTCACCGTCTGCATGGTGATGGTGCTGGCACCACGGGTTTCTTCACCATCCAGCGCATCATCGATCACCGAGCGCATCTGCACCCAGTCGACACCGTTATGCGCGCAGAACTGGCCATCTTCCGACATCATGACGGAGCGGATGAGATTGGGCGAGATTTTATCCAGCGGCACCCATTGCCGGTCATAACCCTGAAAAAGCGCCAGATCAGCCAGCATCAACATCGACGGTGGATGGATGAAAGAGGGACGATAAACGACCATCAACACGAAAGGCAGGGCGGCAATGACAATCATGACCTTGAAGGCTCGATGCAACAACAGCCGCCAGTCTCCCTTTTCCTGCGCTTGGTCTGCCTGAATGACGTCTTCAGGCGCGTTTTCCATTGTCAAATCGTGCCACTCGTCTGTGCCGTGTTGCAGATGTTATGCCGTAGCGTTGAGCGCATGACAATACCAGAGCGGAGGCCGTCTGGGTCAGCAATCACACAGATTCCGATTGCGCCTTTGGGGATGGCGTGCCAAACAGCGCTCGCAAGCATGGGACGATGATATGTTTGACGATAAACTCCGCAAGACCGCAATCCGCATTCAGGCACTGTTGACAGATCTGTTACAGCCAGAAACCGGCAGCGACGAGATTGCCAGACCGGCACAATTGCTGGCCGCCATGCGCCACGCGGTGCTCAATGGCGGCAAAAGACTTCGCCCTTTTCTGGTCGTCGAAAGTGCGCGCCTGTTTGGCGGCGATGATGATGCCGCCTTGCGGGTGGGTGCTGCACTGGAATGTCTGCATTGCTATTCGCTGGTGCATGATGATCTCCCCGCCATGGATGATGATGATCTGCGTCGCGGCCAACCCACCGTTCACATCGCCTTTGATGAGGCCACAGCCATTCTGGCTGGTGATAGCCTGCTGACCTTTGCCTTTGATATTCTGGCTGCCCCTGAAACGGCGCTGGATGACCATGCTAAAGCGGCTTTGGTTCTGGCGCTGGCCAGAGCGGCGGGCATGGGCGGCATGGCCGGTGGTCAGGCGCTGGATCTGGCGGCCGAAAAACAGACCCCGAGTGAACACGATATTGTAACATTGCAGGCGATGAAAACCGGCGCGCTGCTGCGTTTTGCCTGTGAGGCAGGCCCGGTGATTGCTGGTGCCTCCATGCAGGACCGGCAGCGGCTTCGGGCTTTCGGTGCGCTGATTGGCCGCGCCTTCCAGCTTGCCGATGATTTGCTGGATCTGACCGCCGATGCGCAGACCATGGGCAAGGCGACAGGCAAGGATGCAGGACGCGGCAAGGGAACGCTCGTGGGCCTCAAAGGGCAGGTCTGGGCCGAAGCCGAGCTGGACCGGCTGGTGGATGAAGCGGTAACGCTGTTGTCACCCTATGGTGATCGGGCAAAAACGCTGATGGAAGCTGCCCGCTTTATTGCCAATCGCAAGAGTTGATATTGCCTCTGTGACACGTTTTTACAGCATGTCGCGTTTTATTGTCCTCAATAAAACGATAACGTACATGCGAAAAAGAAAGAGCTAAAGCCTGTCGCAGTGAATCCTATTCACTGCGACAGGCTTTAGCTGCAACGGCTCCTCTGAATCCCTTAGAATGGGCTTCACTCTTGCTGTGAAAGCACATTTCAATGATCGCAGACCATTTTGCCCAATTTTTATCCGGCTACCTTGTTTATCTGGTGGCGGTGATCAGCCCTGGACCTGCCAATATGGCGATTATCTCGACGGCAATGGCGCAAGGGCGGCGCGATGGCTTGATGATGGCGCTTGGCATTTTTGCAGGCTCGTTCACCTGGGCCATGGCGGCATCTTTTGGTCTTGCCGCCTTGTTGCATCATTATGGTCAGGCGCTGGTTGTGCTCAAAATTGCAGGTGGGCTTTATCTGTTTTATCTGGCCATCAAGGCCGCCAGATCTGCGCTGCGAAAACAGCAGCCTGCGCTGGAGCAAAACCTGTCTGGAAAGCGCAAACACCCCGGCACCATCTTTCTGCGCGGCTACCTGATTCACCTGACCAATCCGAAAGCTATTTTCGGCTGGGTGGCGATTATCTCGCTGGGCCTGCCAGCCGATGCATCATTAGGGGCTGTTGCGATTGTGGTGGGCGGTTGTCTGGCAACCGGGTTTTCGGTGTTTTGCGGCTATGCACTGCTGTTTTCCACCGCAGGCGCTCTTCGCGTCTACAAAGCCAGCAGGCGTTATGTGGAGGGTGTTCTGGCCGTGATGTTTGGAGCCGCTGGCGTGAAAATGCTGACCACGAGCCTATAATCAAAACAGCTCTGTTATGTCCTGCTGGTCAACCCTATTGGGTCGGGGGTCGGGGGTCGGGGGTCTCTGGTCGCTGGTTTGGATCATTCGTGCTGAGTATTGGGCGAATAACATCTGGTTAACCATGTTGAGGCACAATGGTCTTGCCCGATGACACTGGGCCTTGGTGAGCGATGTTTGGCTCTGTGCTGGCTTCTTGAGGTTGCTCCATGCCGATTATCACCTTCGCCAATACCAAGGGCGGTGCCGGAAAAACCACGGCTGTGCTGCTGTTGGCCACTGAACTGGTGCGCCGTGGATACCGCGTGTCGGTGATCGATACCGATCCGCAACGGTGGATTTCGCGCTGGTTTGAAGGTGCGGAGCAAAGCACCGATTTGCGTGTCGCCACCTATGTGTCGGTCAACTCGCTGCAACGAACCATTGAGGCTTACCGCGATACGTCAGATTACGTGATTGTGGATCTGCCGGGGGCGCAATCACCGCTGCTGGCAACCGCCCTTGGCCTGTCCAACCACGTGCTCATTCCCATTCAGGGCAGCACCATGGATGCACAGGGCGGCGCACAGGTGATCGAGCTTTTGCAATATCTCTACACCAAGGGCAATATTCGCATTCCTCATTCCGTGGTTCTGTCGCGCGTCAATTCGCTGGTGACAACGCGGGCGCTGAAGGCGGTAAAAACCTTGCTGGCCGAGAGGCATGTGCGGGTGCTGGACACGCCGATTATCGAGCGGGCAGCCTATCGTGACATGTTTGAATATCGCACCAGCCTGCACCGGCTGGACCCGGAGCGCGTCAGCAATCTCGATAAAGCCGTGGCCAATGCCGAGCGCTATACCGATGAAGTGGAAGTGCTGGTTCCGGTTTTTAGAATGCCAGTGGCTGATAACATCGACCACCGGATGTCTGCACACAAATCTTTTCTGCGGATGGCGTAAATATTACGCTGACGCCAGATGTTGAAAGGCCGCCACCACCTGCTGATAGACACCACGCTTGAACGGCACGATCAGGTCAGGTAGCTCGCCCATCGGCTTCCACTGCCACGCGTCAAATTCGGCATGTTCCGTGGTTGGCGGCGGGTTGATCTGAATTTCGCTTTCATCGCCATCAAAGCGAAAGGCAAACCAGCGCTGGGTCTGACCACGATATTTGCCCTTCAGGCCAATGCCAATCAGTTGCGGTGGCAGATCGTAATTGATCCATTGCGGCGCTTCGGCCAGAAGGGTTACGGTTTTCATGCCGGTCTCTTCGTAAAGCTCGCGGTAAGCTGCTTCCTTGGGGTCTTCGCCCGCATCAATGCCACCCTGCGGCATCTGCCAAAGCTGGGGCGAGCCATCATATTCCGAATTGAGCAAGGGAATACGCCGCCCGGCCCACACCAGACCGGCCTGATTGAGCACCATAATGCCAACGCAGGGGCGATAGGGCAGGTCTTCCGCTTTGATGACGTGTTGGGTCATGATGTCCTTCTTCTCTACTGTTGGTTTTCGAGGGCGAGTGCCGAGATGCCGACAATCTCGATACCACGGGATTTGGCCTCGCGCACCCACTCGGCAATGGTGGTGACGCTCTCGTCAAAGGCAGAGGCAACGCCAATGGCGCTGCCATTGCGCCTGGCAATGCGCTCCAGCTCATCCAGCCGCTTCACAATCGCCTGTTTCTGCAATTGATCATCCAGTTGCAGATCTGCCACCGAATAGGGCATGTTGATGGCTTTGGCGAATTTTCCGCTCAAGGATTGCGCCGACGAGCCGTCATCGACAAACAGCAGACCGCGATCGGCAATATCACGAATGATCGGTTCCAGCGCATTGGCATCGGTGAGAAAACGTGCACCCATATAATTCATAATGCCGGTATAATTGCTGATACTGGCCATGGCTTCATGCAATTGATGCAGGTTTTGCGCGCTCGTCTGCCCGGTCAGCAGCGTGCCGCGTCCGGGATCGTTTGCCGGATAACCAAGTGGTTCCAGCGGCATTTGCAGCAGGATTTCATGGCCACCGCGGCGTGCGTCCTGCATCCAGCGCTGCAAGCTGTTGCCGCTTGATGCAAAGGCCAGCGTTATCTCTTCCGGCAGCAGTTTGATGGCCTTTTGCGTGCCGGTCTGGCTCAGGCCCAAACCGCCCACAATAATGGCAATACGAGTGCCATGCGCACCCGACCACGGCCGCGCATATTGCTCGACAGGTCTCAGGCCATCCGGCCCCACCACAGGAATTTTCCCTTCCGGGCTATCCTCCAGCAGATCGGGATTGGGCGTGGTCGCCATGCGCGGCTCCTGCCCGATGCGCGGTGTGCTGATCAGAACAGGCCCGCTACCCTCTCGGGAGGCGGGCGCATATTTGGTCACCACGGAGCCATCGTCCATGGTGCTGCGCTCAACAATGGCGCCAGAGGTGGGCGAGCGGGTTTCAAATGCCTGCACGGGCGCTGTGGATGCCAGCGTTTCAGTAGGCTTCACAGGTGCTTCCACACGTTGCGGTGCAGGCGTTGTAAGGGGCAAGGGTGTCAGGGCAGAGTAAAACGACAGCGCAACAATGGTCCCGATGCTGAACAGGCCAAGGCTTCGCCCTGCCGAAAGTCTGTACCGCTGAGAGCGCTGTTTTCTGCGGTTCTGGCCAAGCGGTGCATGGAGATCGTTGCCCAAATCACTGCCTTTCAGCGAATCAACAAAGCGGAGCACCTTGCGATATACAGCACGCCCAGCGCGCTCGCCATCCCTTCTCCGTTGCTGCCGTGAGCACACAAGAAAAATGCCGATCCATTGGATCGGCATTCAGCTTGTTGAGAAACCTCTTGCTCGACGTCTCGTCATCCTCGGGCCTGTCCCGAGGATCTGCCGTCGCTGAATAAGCAATTGATTTTTATTGTGAAATTAACGTGCTTAGATGCTCGGCACAGGGCCGAGAATGACGTCGAGACGTTGGAAAGCTTTGTCAGCAGTCTGAATGCCGGTCCATCGGACCGGCATTTTCATCTGTTTTACGATTACTTCTTCTTGGTGTTTTCCAGCACAACCTTGGTTGGGTCCGGCGGGAAAGACGCATCTGTCTTGGTACCACGCAGCAGGTCCAGCGCGTAGTTGAGCTGAACATCATCCTTTGGATCCGGCGGTACATAGGCCACGGAGCCAGAACCTTCTTCGGTTTCGCTCTGACCCTGAATATGGCCCGGCAGCGCCGATTCACCCTCGGTTTTCAGCTTGCCCTGAAGATCGGCAGGCAGCGGCTCTTCCACGGTAATGTCCGGATGAATGCCGGTACCCTGAATGGATTTGCCGGACGGGGTGTAATACAGCGCCGTCGTCAGACGCAGCGCGCCCTTGTCACCCATCGGAATGATGGTCTGCACAGACCCCTTGCCGAAGCTACGTGTGCCCAAAACCGTTGCCCGTTTCAGATCCTGAAGCGCACCGGCCACGATTTCCGAGGCGGAAGCAGAACCACCGTTCACCAGCACAATCAAAGGCTTGCCATCGGTCAGATCGCCCGGCGTTGCATTAAAGCGGCGGGTATCTTCCGGATCGCGTGAGCGGGTGGAAACAATCTCGCCCTTTTGCAGGAAGGCATCAGAGACGTAGATCGCCTGATCCAGCAAGCCGCCCGGATTGAGGCGCAAGTCCAGCACAAAGCCCTTCAGCTTGTCGTCTGGCACCTGCTTCCTGATTTTGACAATCGCTGCCTGCAAATCATCGAAAGTCTTTTCGGTAAACGAAATGACGCGCAGATAGCCGACATCACCATCCACCCGCGACTTGACGGCGCGGATCGGAATCACTTCGCGGGTCACGGTCAGCTCGATGGGCTTATCAACGCCCTTGCGCAAAATGGTCAGTTTGATCGGGGTGTTGATTGCACCACGCATTTTCTCAACGGCATCGTTCAGCTTCATACCGCGAACCTGCTGGCCATTGATTTCAGAAATATAGTCGCCAGCCAGAATGCCAGCCTTGGCGCCGGGTGTGTCATCAATCGGGGTAATGACTTTGACCAGCTCATTTTCCATGGTCACTTCGATGCCGATACCACCGAATTCACCCTTGGTCTGGGTCTGCATGTCGGCGGCTTCTTCCGCGTTCATGTAGCTGGAATGGGGATCAAGCGACGAGAGCATACCGTTGATGGCAGCTTCAATCAGTTTCTTCTCATCAGGGGGCGTCACGTACTGGGCGCGGACACGCTCAAATACATCACCAAAAATCGCCAGTTCCTTATAGGTGGATGTGCCAGCCGCCTGCGCTGGAACGCCTGCCGAATAAACAACGCTCATCGCGGTTGCGCCCATCAGCGCACCGACAAGCATTAGAGAAGCCCTACGTATCATTGCGTACCTTTCCGGCGTCCTTCGCCCACCATGGTCGGGAATCAACCGAGTTGCCGTCTTTTCTGAATTCTATGTAAAGCGTTGGGCGATCTGTTTCCAGCGAGAAAGCAGCTGCACTCGCAACTCTCTTGTCTCCCATAGCACCAATCGGTTCACCAGACAGCACGAATTGGCCGGCGTGAACATTCACGCCCTCCATTCCGGACAAAACTATGTGATACCCACTGCCTGGATTAAGGATGATCATTTTCCCATAACTGCGAAACTGTCCTGCATAAACCACCGTGCCGTCGGCGGGTGCCGTCACCACTGCTGCTGGCGTGGTTGCGATAACAATGCCTTTGGCATCATGTCCGGTGCCATCGGGATCGCCAAATGTCCGCAGGACATCGCCAGCAGCTGGCAAATCCAGCTTTGCTTTCAGCTCATCAAAAGCAAATGCAGGCGCAATACGGTTTTTATCGGGCGGAGAATTTTCAGCATTGCTCAGCGCCTGGGCGCGCTGCTCATCGGTCATTTGTGCCCGCCTTTGATCTTCCAGCCTGGCCTGCTGTGTCGCGGTGCGCACCGAGGAAACCTCGCTTTCCAGCGATACAATCAAGCCCTGAAGCGAGGCCGATTTTTGCGCAAGCTCTTGTGAGTGCTGCAATTCGCTTTGCAATTGCGCAGTATTTCGCTCGCTCAGCCGGGCATTTTCATCGAGCAGCAGCGCCATGCGGCGTTCTTCTTCCTGTCGGCTTTGCAGGCTGGCCACCATTTGCTCGCGTTCGGACTGGCTGGCCTTTTGCAGATTGGCCAATTCCTGCAAATCTCGCGCCAGCTTTTCGGTTTCCTTGCGCATACCGGGCACCACGGCACCCAGCAGAATGGCGGTGCGCACAGCCCCCAAAGCATCCTCAGGCTTGACCAGAAGCGCAGGTGGTGGATTGCGCCCCATGCGCTCAAGCGCCCCCAGCACTTCGGCCAGCATGCCACGCCGCGCATGGAGTGATTTGCGAATGACATCTTCGCGGACGCCGTAGGTCGCCAGCTTTCGCTCACTATCGGCAATTTTCTGCTCTACGTCCTTGCGGCGACTTGCCGAATCAATCAGTGCCTGCCGCAAGGAGGATGAGCTTTTGTCCAGCACCACAATGCTCTGGCGCAATTGCTCGGCCTTTTCGGAGGATAATTTGATGGATTGCGACAGATCCTGCAATTCTTTCGAGACATCATCGCGCTTGGCCTTGAGGGCTGCGGCCTGATCATCGCTTGATGCTGGGCCTGATGCCGGAGCGGCTTCAGATACCTGGCCTGCGGGTGTCGCAGCAGGCGCAGGTTCCTGCGCAAATGCAGGGCAAAGACCGAAAAGACATAGAGGAATCGCGGCACTGAGCGACACCGCCGATTGCGCCAGACGCCTGCCCGCGATTTTCCACACCATCACTATTTTCAGATCGCCTTCGCCATTTCGTCATAATCTAGCTGATTTGTGCTGCATGGAAAAGTCTGTCTTTACAGCTCGTCAAAAACAATTCGGCTGACCTGCTGCCCTTTTTCAGAGCGGCAGGTCAGCCGGATATAATCGTGTTGCGAGAGATGTCTCTCGGCCGATCAGCGGCAAATGCGCTTTTCAGTCACCACTTTCTTGCCGTGGTGCCAGCGAACCGACTTTTTCGTCACGCAATGCTTCTGTGGTGCACGGTGCATTTGATGCGATGGACCACGGTGATCATCGTTACGGACCACAACGGATTGCGCCTGAGCAGGAACAATGTTGGCAGTCAGGGTTGTCAGTGCAAAGGCTGAGGCGAGAAAAAACGTTTTCATGGTGGTCCTTCATCAAGGTTTATGGCAGTTTCGAAGCGATAAACGCCGATCAAGGCAAAAAGTTGCAGTATCTTGTATATTTATTACATCCTACAACATTTCAGGGTTATCTTAAAAATCAATGGCACGGCCATTGATTTCCCAATCGCCAAACCGGGCAGGGTCTGCGCCACCACGACCGCCGATCTCGGGGGCGGTTTCTTCCGTTTTTTCTGCCTTTCGGCGCATCTCGGCCTCAGCCAGAGCGCGCTGTGCGGCGGGCGACAGCGCTTTGGCGGCGGGTGGATTTTCAACACTCATCTGGTGTTCGCTACCTTGCCGGTCGTTTTGCTCTTCACTCATCGTCGGCATTTATCCTGTAGAGATTGAAACACGGGTTTTGATCTTTACATTTACAGCATCGGGCCGAAAAGTGAATCGGTTTTCGGATGTTCCCGATGCGCAGGCAGACTTTAATCCCGCAGTATCACGATTTGGAGAACGATCATGAATATCATGCGCACAGCCATGCTTCTGGCCTTCATGACCGCCCTTTTCATGGGGGTTGGTTTTCTGATTGGTGGCCAGAGCGGCATGATGATTGCGTTGGTGGTTGCGGCGGGCATGAATTTCTTTTCCTACTGGAATTCGGACCGCATGGTGCTGGCGGCCTATCACGCGCAGGAGGTGGATGAGCGCAATGCACCGGAATTCTACGCCATTGTGCGGGATCTGACCCGCAATGCGGGCCTGCCCATGCCAAAAGTCTATATTTTTGACAACCCGCAGCCCAATGCGTTTGCCACCGGGCGCAATCCGCAAAATGCGGCGGTTGCCGCCTCCACCGGCTTGCTGCGGGCTTTGACACCGCAGGAGGTTGCAGGTGTCATGGCGCATGAGCTGGCGCATGTGGAGCACCGCGATACCCTGACCATGACCATCACCGCCACTTTGGCCGGTGCCATCTCCATGCTCGGCAATTTTGCCTTTTTCTTTGGTGGGCGGCGCGACGAAAACGGCAATGGTGGCAGCATGATTGGTGCGCTGGTGGCGATGATTGTCGCCCCTTTTGCCGCCATGCTGGTGCAAATGGCCATCAGCCGCACGCGCGAATATGCAGCCGATCGGCGCGGTGCTGAAATCTGCGGCAATCCCCTGTGGCTGGCCTCGGCGCTTGCCAAAATTGCTGGCGCACATCAGCCCAATTATGATGCTGAACGCAATCCGGCAACGGCCCATATGTTCATCATCAATCCCTTGTCGGGCCAGAAGATGGACAATCTGTTCTCAACCCATCCCGATACCAGCAATCGGATTGCCGAGCTGCAAGCCCAGGCCAATGCCATGGGGAAGAATGGCATGGGTACCACCCCGCAGACACGTCGTGCGCCGCAAGCGGCAACAGTGCAGCATGGGCCTTGGGGTGCAGGTGGTGCTGGGCAGGCTGCCCAGTCGACGAATGACCCCTGGGGTGTTAAGGGAAGCGCAAAGACGCGCTCCGTGCCGACCATCGGGCGAGGGCGAAAGACAGATGAACCCCCGAAGGGACCGTGGAATTGAACGAGAAAAGCGGCAAAAGCAGCGGTAAAAGCAATGGCCAGAAGCCCCAGATGAACCACAGGCCACGCGGGCCGGTGTATGAGAACAAGCCGGGGCTTGAGGCGCGGCTGGCCGCCAGCCGCCTTCTGGCCGCTGTGATTGATCGCAAGACCTCGCTGGACGGCATGATGGATGGGGACCATGGCAATCCGGCCTATACCGCATTGTCGGAAGCGGATCGCGCACTGGTGCGGGCCATTCTCAACACATCCTTGCGGTTTTTGCCCCGTATTGAGGCGATGCTGGCTCTGTTGCTGGATACGCCCCTGCCCGATGGCGCGCGCGCGCTGCATCATTCGCTGATCATTGCGAGCGCCCAGATGCTCTATCTGGATGTGCCGGACCATTCGGCCGTTGATCTTGCTGTTGAGCAGGCCAACCGTGATCCGCGCAATCGCCGCTTTGCCAAGGTGGTCAATGCCGTGTTGCGGCGTCTTGGCCGCCAAAAGCAGGCGTTGCTGGATGAAACGGCCGATGTGGTCTGCATCCCCGGCTGGTTCTTTGACCGGCTGGTGGCCGTTTATGGTGCAGAGGAAGCGCGGCACATTGCCGACGCCCAGATGACACCGGCTGCGATTGACCTGACGGTCAAGGCCGATGCTGCGCTCTGGGCAGAGCGGTTAAACGGCTGTGTTTTGCCAACGGGCAGTGTGCGGCTTGGCAGTTTTGCCGGTGGTGTTGCCGCCCTTGAAGGGTTTGAGGATGGCGCGTGGTGGGTGCAGGATGCCGCCGCTGCCCTGCCTGTGAAGATGTTTGGCGATATTGTCGGCAAACGTGCCGTGGATCTGTGCGCCGCTCCCGGCGGCAAGACTGCCCAGCTTTTGCTGGCCGGTGCCAAAGTGACGGCAGTGGAGCAATCTGCCAATCGTCTGAAGCGGCTGGATGGAAATTTGCAACGCCTGGGCTTTGAGGCAGAGCTGGTTCAATCCGACCTGATGGAATTCAAACCGGACACCCTGTTTGACATTGTGTTGCTGGATGCGCCGTGCTCATCCACCGGCACCACCCGCCGCCACCCGGATGTGCTCTACACCAAGGGTCCGCAGGACATTACCAAGCTGGCAGGCGTGCAGGAAAAGCTGCTGCGCCACGCCATGACATTGGTGGCTCCCGGCGGCTCGATTGTGTTTTCCAATTGCTCGCTGGATCCGCTGGAAGGCGAAGCGGTGATTATCAGCGTGCTGGCCGATCATCCCGATTTTCAGCGGGTGCCGGTGACACCAGAGCAATGGCCCGGACTGGAAGCTGCCATCACCCCGCTTGGCGAATTTCGCACCACACCGGCGATGTTATCCGTGCCAGATGGCTTTTCCAGCGGGCTGGATGGCTTTTATGCCTGCCATTTGCAGCGAATTTAAAGAAATTTTTACGAAATTAGGCGCGTCATAACCGAACGTCCTTCGATAACAGCAAACCGATGACGATATTGTCATCGGCGCGCTGTCGTATCTCTCATCAATGGACGGGATGTGTTGCACCCCATGAAGGGCCTGCACGGAACGGAATGTTGAATGCCACAGAGACAAAGCCAGAGTCTGCCCTCGCTTTACCTGCGTGAAAGCTGGCGGCGTGGCCGTTTGGCGGTCAAGACAGCGACACCGCGGCTTGGAAGCACGGCGTCACGCCTGCTTGTTGCGCCGACGGATCTCAGGGCGATTGATCCGCAGATTGCGGCAGACATTGTCGATGGCCATTTTCCGCTTGGTGGGTGCCTGCTGGCGTGTGATGGGGCCTCGCCGTTTACGATGGACATGCCATCACGGGTCTTTGCAACCGAGCTGCACAGTTTTTCATGGCTGCGCCACTTCCGTGGCCTTAAAACGCATCATGCCTGCACGCAGGCCCGTGCAATTGTCGATAGCTGGATCAAGCTTCATTCGAAACGTGAGGGCATTGCCTGGGACGCAGGCGTGCTGTCCCAGCGGATGATTGCCTGGCTGTCCCATTCTCCGATTGTGTTGCAAGACTGCGAAAACGGCTTTTACCGCCGCTTTTTGCGCAGTCTGACCGAGCAGGTGACCTATGCACGATCGATTGCACCCCATATGCCCGATGGCATGGATCGATTGCGCGTGCGCATTGCTTTGGCCATGGCGTCGATTGCCATGACCGCTTCCAAATCCCAGATCAGCCATGCGGCCCGCCTGCTGGATAGCGAGCTTGAACAACAATTTTTGCCCGATGGCGGCCATGTCTCGCGCAATCCACAAGCGGCGCTGGAGATTCTGTTTGATCTTTTGCCGCTGAGGCACACTTACGTCAATCTGGGCCATGATGTGCCTGTCCGGCTGATCTCCACCATAGACCGGATGTTTCCGATCATCCGCTTTTTCCGCCACAGCAATGGTGATCTGGCCCTGTTCAATGGGGCAACGGCGACGCTGGCCAATGATCTGGCTTCGGTGCTGCGCTATGATGAAAGCCGTGGCCAACCGTTCAAAGCGCTGCCCCACAGCGATTATCAGCGGCTCTCTGCCGATGATATGGTGGTGCTGATGGATACCGGCCTGCCGCCGGAGGGCGAAATCAGCCGCACCAGCCATGCGGGCTGCCTGTCGTTTGAGCTGTCCTGCGGGCGACATCGTTTCGTGGTCAATTCCGGCGCACCCCGCTTTGCCGGGGCGCGCTATATTCAGATGGCGAGGGCAACAGCGGCCCATTCGACATTGACCATTGCCGATCAATCCTCCAGCCGCATGTCACCCTCGCGCTTTTTGGGGCCGCTTGTTCTTGGTGGAGCCTCTTTGGTGGAGGTATCCCGCAGAACTGGCGATGATGGCAGCGACCAGATCATGGCCCGCCATGACGGCTACAGCCAGTCATTTGGCCTGCTGCATGAGCGGGGCCTGCGCCTGAATGCAGCTGGCACCAAACTGGCAGGCCATGACAAGCTGGTGTCCAGCAAGGGCGAGCCGCTCAAGGCGCTGCCCAAGGGCGGCGCAATCGTGCGCTTTCATATTCATCCTTCCGTGCGGCTTTCGCAACAGGATGAGCACACCATTCGGCTGGAAGCCAATGACCGTGAGGGCTTTGTGTTTTCCTGCCCCAATGGCTTTCCGGTGATTGCCGAGGATGCGTTTTTTGCCGGTGTCTCTGGCATTGAGCGATCGGAGCAGATCGAAATCACCATGGAAACACCGGAAATCTGGTGGTTTTTCTCAAAGCTTTGAGGTCAGGACTGTTTCCTTGAGGAGACAGCTATGGTAGGCGGGCGGGCAACAGGCTCACTGTCGGTTTGAAGTGTGCACCGGCTCTTTGTTTTTATGCAACTTTGAATGGAATGCCATCTTTCCATCAATTGCTCTTCTATTGTTGTCGTTTGTCTTTTCGGGAACACCGGATTCCACGTTTCCCTGACAAACTCTATCGGAGTAAATGCCATGGCTGTCGTGTCGAAAAATACCCCCATTCCAGACAAAGTGCGGGTTCGCACGGCGCTTTTGTCGGTGTTTGACAAGAGCGGCATTGTTGATCTGGCCCGCGCCCTGAACGACATGGGTGTGCGCCTGCTGTCCACCGGCGGAACATTTAAGGCGCTGGTTGATGCTGGCCTGCCTGCCACGGACGTATCAGACGTCACAGGTTTTCCAGAAATCATGGATGGCCGGGTCAAGACCCTGCACCCGAACGTGCATGGCGGTCTTCTGGCCATTCGTGACGATGCCGAGCATGTGGAAGCCATGCGTGTTCACAAGATTGAAGCCATCGATCTGGCTGTCATCAATCTTTACCCGTTTGAGAGCGTGATTGCCGCTGGCGGCGATTATCCGACCACCGTGGAAAACATCGACATCGGCGGCCCGGCCATGATCCGCGCCTCTGCCAAGAATCACGCCTATGTCACCGTTGTCACCGACCCTGCCGATTACACGGAGCTTCTGGAAGCGTTGAGAGCCAATGACGGCCAGACGCTTTACGCCATGCGCCAGCAGTTTGCCGCCCGCGCCTATGCCCGCACTGCCGCTTATGACGCCACCATTTCCAACTGGTTTGCCACGGCCCTCAATATAGAGACCCCGCGCAACCGCGTGATGGGCGGTGTTTTGCGCGAGGAAATGCGCTACGGTGAAAACCCACACCAGAAGGCTGGCTTCTACGTCAATGGCGATCAGCGCCCCGGCGTTGCCACAGCCACGCTGTTGCAGGGCAAGCAACTGTCCTACAACAACATCAATGATACGGACGCTGCCTTTGAGCTGGTGTCGGAGTTCCTGCCCGAAAATGGCCCGGCCTGTGCCATCATCAAGCACGCCAACCCTTGTGGCGTGGCTGTTGGCAAGACGCTTGTGGATGCCTATCGCCGCGCTTTGGCTTGCGATAGCGTCTCAGCCTTCGGCGGTATTATCGCGCTCAACCAGACACTGGATGCAGAAACCGCCGAAGAAATCGTCAAGCTGTTCACCGAAGTGATCATCGCGCCAGATGTGACAGAAGAGGCAAAGGCCATCATTGCTGCCAAGAAAAACCTGCGTCTGCTGGTCACCGGCGGCCTCGCCGATCCACGCGCACCGGGCCTCACCGCCAAGACCGTCTCCGGTGGATTGTTGGTGCAAAGCCGTGACAATCTGGTGGTGGAAGATCTGGAGCTGAAGGTGGTGACCAAGCGTGCCCCAACTGCGGCTGAGCTGGAAGACATGAAGCTGGCGTTTAAAATTGCCAAGCACGTGAAATCCAATGCGGTGATCTATGCCAAGGATGGTCAGGCCGTGGGCATTGGTGCAGGCCAGATGAGCCGCGTGGATTCTGCCCGCATCGCCGCCATGAAGGCCGAAGACGCCGCCAAGGCCATGGGCCTGTCCGAGCCGCTGACACGCGGCTCTGCGGTGGCTTCAGAAGCCTTCTATCCGTTCGCCGATGGTCTGCTGGCTGCCATTGCTGCCGGTGCCACCGCCGTCATCCAGCCCGGTGGCTCGATGCGCGATGCAGACGTGATTGCCGCCGCGGACGAGCACAACGTCGCCATGGTGTTCACAGGTGTTCGCCACTTCCGCCATTAGAGCCTGTCAGGGAAAGCTGGAATCCGGCTTTCCCAAAAGACAGATGAAAACAATAGAGTTATGAGCCTGTCTGGTTCAATCTCCATAGTACACGACGCGCGTATTTCTGGGCTTCGCACCCCCTCATCCGGCTGCCGCCACCTTCTCCCCGCTGGGGAGAAGAGATCGTGTGGCATATGTCATTTGACGAAGCCAAAGACAGGCTTTAGTATGAATTCAAGGTCAATGATTTACGCTCTTCTCCCCAGCGGGGAGAAGGTCCCGGCAGGGGGATGAGGGGGTGCGCTTGCGCCCTGAGATACGAAGGCCAATCATCAACCGCCATCCCGCGCCGCCACATACCGATTAACCGGCATCGACAGCCCCAGATTCTCCCGCAAGGTCTTGCCCTCATACTCTTCCCGGAACAGCCCGCGCCTGCGCAATTCCGGCAGCACCAGCTTCACGAAATCATTCAAGCTGGCGGGCAGGGTGGGCAGCATCAGAATAAAGCCATCGGCGGCCCCGGCCTGGAACCATTCTTCCATAAAATCAGCAATTTCGGTGGGGGTGCCGGTGATGCCGTTGCCGGTGCTTTTTTCGGCATAGAAGCGGATCAGCTCGCCAACGGTGTGGCCTTCCATGATGAAGTCCCGCAGCCATTCAAACATGGCTTTTGAGCCCTTTGGCTCTGCGGGCAGGCGCTCCAGCGGGAAAGGCTGGTCGAGCGCCACACCGGCGAGATCGGCCTCCAGAAACTCTCCCAGCATCCAGCGGCCCACGTCGGGGTGCAGGTTGTCGATCAGAAAATCGACCTTGGCCTGGGCTTCTGCTTTGGTTTCACCGACATTGACCACCAAGCCGGGCATCAATTTCAAATCATGGGTAGAGCGGCCATATTTCGCCATGCGGCCTTTGATATTGTCAGCAAAAGCCTTGTTGCGCTCCAGATTGGAGGCAAGGCTGAAGACGATTTCCGCGGTGCGGGCAGCCAGTTCCATGCCCGCTTCCGAGCCGCCAGCCTGCGCAATCACCGGGCGACCTTGTGGGCTTGCTGCAATGTTCAGCGGCCCGCGAACCTGAAAATGCTTGCCCTTGTGGTTCAGCGTGTGCAGCTTGTCTTTGTCGTGATAGAGGCCGCTTGCCTTGTCCAGCACCAGTGCATCCGGCTCGAAACTATCCCAGAGGCCGAAGACGACATCGACGAATTCCGAGCCGCGCTCGTAGCGTTCCGCATGGGGTGGCAGGCCGTCAAAGCCGAAATTATAGCCTGTCTCATCATGGTCGGAGGTCACCACATTCCAGCAGGCGCGACCCCCGCTCAAATGATCAATCGAGGCAAACAGGCGGGCAATGTTGTAAGGCTCGTAATAGCTGGTGGAGGCGGTGGCGACAAAGCCGAGCTTTTCCGTCAGGACCGATAGGGCCGAAATCAGCGATAGTGGTTCAAACCTGTTCATCTTGGTGGGCGAGCGGGCCAACGCATCCGCATCGCCAATGGCGGCGGCGGGGGAATCAGCCAAAAACATGAAGTCGAATTTGGCCGCTTCCGAAATTTTCGCCACATTCAGCAGATGGTCAATGGTGTTGGCCCCATGCACGTCGGCCTCCGGGTGTCGCCACGCAGCCGGGTTGAAGCCGAATGTGTAGACGAAGGTTCCCAGTTTCAGCGTGTCGGTGCGGGCCATGGCGATCTCTTCTTTTCTGATCAGGTAGGGGGCATGATGCGTTGAGATGGGGTAAAGCGGGCGGTGACGGCATGGCTTGCGCCCGGATAGGTGAGCCGCACGTGGGTGACGGTCTCATCCAGCCGCCATGTCTGGCGCTCCACCACCAGAACCGGGGTGTTGACAGCAATATTCAAGGCTTTCGCAGCATCCTCACTGGCGGCTTCGGCGGCAATGCGGTGTTCGGCGGCGTTCCATGGAATGTGGTCCAAAAGCCAAGGACCGGGGGCCATGTCAGTGAAATCGGCATCAAGCGCCTGCGGCACCACACCGAGATTGATGATGCGCTCTTCCAGACAAAACGGCTTGTCATCGGCATAATGCAGGCAGGTGATGGAGAGCAGCTTGCGGCGCGGAGCAAGAGACAGGTTGTCAGATTCAGCCTTGGTGGGATTGCGAATGGCCCGCGATAAAATGCCGTGATGATAGGTCTTTTCCAGCGAATTGACCTCATCCTTGATGTCGTAAATTTCCAGAATGGCGCTTTGCGAATTTTGCGGCATGACAATGCTGCCGGTTTTGCGCTTGCGCAGCACAAGACCTGCGCGGGCCAGCTGGGTCAGCACTTTGTTCACCGTCATGCGTGAGCAGGAATACTCTTCCGTCAGCACCTGTTCCGAGGGGATTTTATGGCCCGGCGGCCAGCGGCCTGAGAGGATATTGCTTTCAATATCCTCCAGAATGCGCTGGTGCAGGGATTTGCTGCTTGTCTCAATCTCGTCTGTCATCATGCCAGCATCGATGCGCCGCGATCGAGATAGGTGTCAAGAAATTGTTCCAACCGTGGATGGCGTGGTTTGGCAAAAACATCGGATGGTGCGCCGGTAAACAACAATTTTCCCTGATCGAGAAAGCTGATCTGCTGGCCCACTGTGGCGGCAAAGCCAATCTCGTGGCTGACCACCACCATGGTCATGCCCTCGGCCGCCAAATCGCGCATCACGTTGAGTACTTCGCCCGTCAATTCCGGGTCCAGCGCCGAGGTTGGCTCATCAAACAGCATGATTTTCGGCTGCAAGGCAAGTGCACGGGCAATGGCCACGCGCTGTTGCTGACCGCCCGATAATTGCGAAGGATAATGGCCAGCCCGGTTTTCCAGCCCCACCTTTTTCAGCTGCATCATAGCGCGGTCTTCGGCCTCGCGCTTGGGCACTTTGTGCACGGTTTTCAACGCTTCCGACACATTGCCCAGCGCCGTCATATGCGGCCAGAGATTGAATTGCTGAAACACCATGCCGATTTTGGAGCGCACAGCACGGATTTGGGCTGCGGGCAGGCGTTCGCGCTGGCCGTCTGGTCGCTCAAAATAGCCAAGCGCCTCGCCGCTCACGGTGATCATGCCTTCGCTGGCCTCTTCCAGAAAAGCCATGCAGCGCAGCAGCGTGCTTTTGCCAGAGCCGGAGGGACCAATAAGGCAGGAGACTTTGCCCTCAGGAATGTCGAGGTTGATGTCATTCAGCACAGTGTTGGTGCCAAAGCGCTTGACGAGCTTGGAGACGGAAATGGCGGGAAGCGTCATGGCGCGGAAAACCTCAATCTGCTCAAACGGGATTCAGCCTTGCGGGCCGCCCAGGCGGTGGCCTCCACAATGACCCAGTAAATCACCGCCAGCACAAAAATTGCCTCCAGAAAGGCATATTGGGCAGAGCCAATGGCGCTGACGGTGGCGGTGAGTTCTGGCACGGTGATAATTGATAAAACGGCGGATTCTTTCAAAAGAATAATCGCCAGATTAACGCAGGGCGGCAGCACAATCAGCGCCATTTCCGGCAGCAGAATGCGGCGGATGATCTGCAAGCGGCTCAAGCCCAGACATTCCGCCGCTTCCACATGGCCGTGGGGAACAGAGCCATAGCCTGCCCGAAAGATTTCGGAATAATAGGCGGCGGAATAAACGGTCAGGCCAATCAAGCCGCACGGGATCGGGTCCAGCGACAGGCCAACATAGGGACCGCCGTAATATACCAGAAAAATCTGGATCAGAAACGGTGTGCCGCGCAGCACTTCCACCATCAGTCCCAGCGGAATATCCAGCAGTTTGCCGCCGTAGCGCCGCCCGGTTGCCACCAGAAAGCCAACGACGATGCCCAGCACCATGCCGACAATCCAGATCCACAGGGTCGTCATGGTGCCGGTGGCAATTTCCGGCAAATGATCGAGAATGACTTTGGGATCAAAAATCATTTCACCGCTCCCGGAAGCGCCCGCTCCGCTGTGCGGCTCAAAAGCGCCACGCCCCAGCAGATGATCAGGTAAAGCAGCCCCGCTGATGAAAACAGCTCCAGCGGCAGATAGGTGGAGGCGGCAAGGTCTTGTGCCATGCGGGTCAGCTCGACAATGCCGACCACCGACACCAGCGAGGAGGATTTGAGAATCATGATCGCTTCATTGACCAGTGCGGGAAAGGTCAGCCGCAGTGCAATGGGCAGTTTGATGCGCAAAAAGGTTTGCCGTTGCGAAAATCCGGCCATGTCAGCGGCTTCAAGCAAACCGCGCGGCACGCTTTCAAACCCGCCCCGCAGGTTTTCGGCCTGATAGGCGGCGGTGCAGAGCGACAAGCCGATAATGGCGGCCACCACGCTTGGCACATTGATGCCAATAAAGGGGAGGAGATTATAGATCAGCAGCAATTGCACCAGGAGCGGCACGCCGCGAAAGAAGCTGATGAACAGTTTGGTAGGAACCCTATAGAGCGCTTTGCCAGAGAGCATGGCAGCCGACAGGAGAACAGCCAACAGAAAGCCAAGGGTGATGGAAATCACGCTGATGCCCAGTGTCCATCCGGCAGCTTTGATGAGCAGGAAGAAGAGTTTGAAGGACATGGCTCTCCGGTCTTTGCTGTTTTGTGGCTATCAATGAGCGAGGATGATTATGTTTGACGGGTGAAAGAAGAGTTTTTCTGCCTTGCAATGAATGAACGCATCACACTCTCGGCGTCCGTCACCCTCGGGCCTGTCCCGAGGGTCTGCTACGAGAGACGATGTCATCAAGGTCGCTTTTAACGTTTAACGCTGGCAGATGCTCGGCTTTAGCCCGAGCATGACGTCGGAGAAAGATGCAGCCCTCTCATCCATCTAAAGGGCGCTTTCACGCCCTCCCCATCGGCTCACCTCAAAACGCCGGGTCTTTCACGCTGTCAGGCGTATCAAACTTGGTGCCAAACCACTTTTCCTGCAATTTCGCCATGCGGCCATCACCCTTCATTTTCATCAGGGCAGCATCAACGGCATCCATCAGGCTGGCATGATCGGCATCTTTGGTGCCGATAAAGCCGAAATAGGCTTTTTTGCCAAAGGGCGGCAGAACCACTTCAAAGGCACCGTTGCGCTGCTTGGCCACGAAAGCAATGTTGGGCAGCGAATTGGCCACAGCCACGACGCGGCCAGCGGCCATATCGGCATAGGCATCGTTGAAGGAGACGTATTCGCGCACGTCAATCTTTTTAGGCAGGGTTGTCGAAAATTCCTGAAGCTGTGCCAATTGTGATGTGGCCTTGCCAACGCCCACAGCCTTGCCTGCCAAGTCTTCCGGCTTGGTAATGGTCTTGTCGCCCGCCTTTTTCAGGATGGCAACAGTTGCTTCGGCAATCGGAGCCGTAAAGCGGTAACGCTCCATGCGGGCCTTGGTGATGGTGGCGGGGCCAGCAACCATATCAAACTTGCCTGCTTCAAGCGCTGGCAGAACGCCATCCCATGGCAGGGCCACCCACTCGATTTTCACGCCGAGTTCCTTGCCGATTTCAGCAAACAGATCCACGTTGAGACCAACATGATCGCCAGCATCAATGAAATCGAAGGGCGCAAAGGCGGTCTCAGTTCCGACCTTCAAGGTGCCAGCCGCTTTGATTTTGGCAAGTGCGTCTTCAGCATGGGCCGAAACACTTGCACCCAACAACAGGGCAGCACCCAGCGCCGCCTTCAGCAACAGTCTTTTCTGCATCACGATGTCTCCAGTTTTACCCGCGCCCGCAACAGGCCGTCAGGCTGCGCCATTCCCCGTATCGGCCAATTGTTTTGGCTTTTTGACTATACAAATAGAGCGGGGTTCAAGGCTGCTGTCAACAAAATTGTGCAAAAAAAAGCCGTGCTTATTTTGTAAGCACGGCTGTGGATTTTGTCGAGAGGAGAATTGGCTTCACCGAAGATCAATTACATCCACGCTGATGTCGGCGGAGCGTGATTTTTCAATCACCAGGCGGCCATTGGGCAGGTCATTGCCATTGAGCTTCCACGCAATGGCGGCGTCATCCAGCCCAAAATGTACCCAGCGATCACGCAGACGCTGTTCAAGCACATTCAGGGGCGGGCCGACAAACAGGGTCAGGTCAAAGCACGGGGCCAGCCGGTTCCACGGGGCCTGATCCAGCAGCAGGTAATTGCCTTCCACCAGAATAAAGCGTGTCTCTGGCGAAATGGCACGGGCAGACGCGATGGCCAGTTCGCGCGAGCGATCAAAAACCGGCACCAGCACCTCTTCATCACCAGCCTTGACGGCGGTGACAATGTCGAGAAAGCCGCGCACATCAAAGGTTTCCGGCGCGCCTTTGCGCTTGAGCAGGCCGCGCTCTTCCAGAATGCCATTGTCCATGTGAAAGCCGTCCATGGGCAGGATCTCAGCCGTTTCACCACGGGCGATCAAGGCGTCGCGCAAGGCATCCGACAGGGTAGATTTGCCTGCACCTGGCGGTCCGGAAATACCGACCATGAAACGGCCGGCACCTTGCGCCAGCCGTAAGATTTCCTCAAGCAGCGAGGAAACAGAGTGTGTCATGCTGCAATCGCTTCCACAGGCGGCTCTTTCGCGCCGGTCATAAAGGCAACGGCATCCGACATGGTGTAATCCTTCGGATTGATCACGCACAGACGCTTGCCAAGACGGTGAATATGGATGCGGTCGGCAACCTCAAACACATGTGGCATATTGTGCGAAATCAACACGATTGGCATACCACGCGAACGCACGTCCTGAATAAGCTCCAGCACACGGCGGCTTTCCTTGACGCCCAAGGCAGCGGTTGGTTCATCGAGAATCACCACCTTGGAGCCAAAGGCTGCGGCACGGGCCACAGCCACGCCCTGACGCTGGCCGCCCGAGAGGGTTTCCACGGCCTGATTGATGTTCTGAATGGTCATCAACCCAAGCTCGGACAGCTTGTCACGGGCGAATTTTTCCATCGCGGGCTTATCCAGTGCCCGAAACACGCTGCCCATGATGCCGGGTTTGCGCAATTCGCGGCCCAGAAACATGTTGTCGGCAATGGAAAGCGCAGGCGACAGGGCAAGATTCTGATACACGGTCTCAATACCAGCCTTGCGGGCATCAATGGGTGAGCGAAAGTTGATGGTCTTGCCTTCGAGCTTGATCTCGCCTTCATCCGGGATGACGGCCCCGGAAATAGCCTTGATCAACGAGGATTTACCAGCGCCATTGTCGCCAATGACAGCAAGGATTTCGCCGGGGTAGAGGTCAAAATCAGCATTGTCGAGAGCCGTGACGCGGCCATAGCGCTTGATGAGACCGCGGGCGGTGAGAATGGGTTCTTGTGCCATTAGCCAGCTACCTTTCTGATCCATTGGTCAATTGCAACAGCGGCAATAATCAGCACGCCAATCAACATGTAGGTCCATTGCGGGTCGGTGCCTGCCATGCGCAGGCCGAGCTGGAACACGCCAACAATCAAGGCACCAAACAACATGCCAAGGATGGATCCGCGACCGCCAAACAGCGACATGCCACCGATCACCACAGCGGTAATGGATTCAATATTGGCAAATTGGCCAGCGGTTGGAGACACCGAACCAATACGACCGATCATGGCCCAGCCGCCCAGCGCGCAGATCAGGCCCGCGATGGTGTAGACGGAAATCAGCATACGACGGACATTGACACCTGACAGTTCGGCTGCGTTGGGATCATCGCCAACCGCATAAACGTGACGTCCCCAGGCTGTACGGTTCAGCACATACCAGAGCACGGCAACCAGCAATGCCAGCGCAATGACGCCATAGGTTACAACGGCACCACCAAATTTGATCGATTCACCAAAATATTGCAGAATCGGTGCTTTTTCCACCAGATCCTGCGACCGGATGGTTTCGTTGCCAGAGTAGAGGAAGTTTGTCGCCAGAATGATCTGCCACATGCCAAGGGTGACAATAAAGGGTGGCAGCTTGATCCGGGCAACCAGAAAGCCATTGATAAAGCCACAAATTCCGCCAACGGCAAAGCCACAGAACACGGCAAGCGGGCCTGGAATGCCGTAATGGACAGCAACCTGACCCATGACCACCGATGAGAGCACCATGATGGCACCAACGGAAAGATCAATACCGGCGGTCAGAATCACCAGCGTCTGGGCAGCCCCGATAATGCCGGTAATGGCGACCTGCTGCATGATCAATGTGAGCGCAAACGGCGAGAAAAATTTGCTTCCCAAAATGGAGGCGAAAACAACAAGTGACAGCACCAGCACGATCAGCGGTACGGCAGCCGGGCTGGAATGCAGAAAATGCTGAAACTTCTGCAAAGGTGTTTTGTCGTTTGAATCGAACTGCGCAATCTGCTTTGAACTGCCAGACAGCACATTTTCATATTCAAGATGGGGTTTTGTGGCGGCTTTCGGCTCGCTCATCGGTTTTCCTCCCGTCGGCCTCTATCGAGGTATGAGGGCCGGGCCTGCCTGCTGCAACAATTGCCTGCGGCGGCCATCGGCATTTAAGAGTTTCTTCACTCAATCCGGAATGTCGACATCACCTCAGGTTGCGTCGACATGGTGTAAGAAAGGCGGCCTGAGCCGCCCTTCCGTGTTCAAACTGTGTGAATGGGCTTAGCCCCAGCACTTCTTCAGGCCATCAGCAACGCTGATGGATGGAACGCCGGCAGCAGCCTTGTCGGTAACAAGCGAAACGCCAGTGTCGAAGAAGTTCTTGCCTTCGGTTGGCTTTGGCTTTTCACCCGTATCCGCAAACTTCTTGATGGCTTCGATGCCAAGGGCTGCCATCATCAGCGGGTATTGCTGCGATGTTGCGCCAATGACGCCATCCTTGACGTTGTTCACGCCAGGGCAGCCGCCGTCAACAGATACGATCAACACGTCCTTTTGCTTGCCAACCGCTTTCAGCGCTTCATAAGCACCAGCAGCAGCAGGCTCGTTGATGGTGTGAACGACGTTGATGTTCGGGTTTTTCTGGAGAAGGTTTTCCATGGCTGTGCGGCCACCTTCTTCATTGCCGTTGGTGATGTCGTGGCCCACGATGCGCGGATCGGATTCATCGCCAATCTTGGTTGGGTCTTTTGGATCAATACCGAAGCCGATCATGAAGCCCTGGTCACGCATGACGTCAACCGATGGCTGTGCAGGGGTCAGATCAAGAAAAGCAACCTTTGCATCCTTGGCCTTGTCGCCCAGCGTTGCAGCAGCCCACTGACCAATCAGCTTTCCAGCCAGCAGGTTGTCGGTTGCAAATGTTGCGTCGGCGGCGTCAATCGGGTCAAGTGGCGTATCAAGCGCGATGACCAGAAGGCCAGCATCACGGGCTTCCTTGACAGCAGGAACAATGCCTTTGGTGTCGGATGCGGTGATCAGAATACCCTTGGCACCATCGGCAATGCAGGTCTCAATGGCAGCAACCTGGCTTTCGCTGTCGCCGTCGATCTTGCCAGCGTAGGACTTCAGCGTCACACCAAGTTCTTTGGCCTTGGCGGTCGCGCCTTCCTTCATCTTGACGAAGAATGGATTGGTGTCAGTCTTGGTGATCAGGCAGGCAGAAACACCAGCGGCCTGTGCGCCAGTTGAAAAAACAACGCCGAGAGCCAGGGCGCCAAGTGTGGCGCCGATCAAATTGGTCTTCATAAGGATCCTCCCAAGGATAAATTGAACGCGCCCTCCTCAGGGCTGTTCGGTTCACAGGGTTCAGCCAGTCTGTCCGGCCTTCCATGCTTCCGAATTGAAAAAACCATTAAATGAAAAGCCTGTCAATAAATAAATCGAATTGAATTATTAATTTCTTGTGCCATGCTAAGGAAAAGAGCAGGCACGCGGAGGAGCGTGTGTCAGGCTGGCACTGGCTTGCAGGAATGCAAAAAAATAACCCTTTTCGAGGGTGGGAGGATTGGCAAATGACAGAGGGGATCCATGCGGGCGAGGCCATGCCTGCCGCAATCCTCGAGACGAGCGGTGGTGCCAACCAGCTTGGCGTGCGCGCCTATAACGAGCGGCTTGTCATGTCGCTGGTGCGCCGTCACGGCAGCTTGTCCAAGGCTGAAATTGCCCGTCGCAGTGGTCTTTCTGCGCAAACGGTCACGGTGATCATGCGGGTGCTGGAGCGCGAAGGATTGCTGATCCGGGGCGAGCCGGTGCGCGGGCGCGTTGGCCAACCCTCTGTGCCGATGCGGCTGAATCCGGACGCAGTCTATTCTTTTGGCGTCAAGATCGGGCGGCGCAGTGCCAATCTGGTGCTGATGGATTTTGTGGGTGAGATTCGCCATGAGGTTCGCACCACCTATGCCTATCCCATGCCCGCACCGCTGCTGGATTTCATTGTCGAGGGCATTGCCGAGATTGAGGCGCGGGTGACTGCCTCTGAGCGTGCGCGTATCGCCGGTGTGGGGATTGCCGCGCCGTTTGAGCTGTGGAGCTGGGCGGAGGAAACCGGGGCCCCGAGCGCAGATATGGATGCCTGGCGCATGGTTGATCTGCACGCGCAGGCGGCGTCCAGAATTTCTTATCCGGTGTTTTTGCAAAATGATGCCACCTCGGCCTGTGCCGCCGAGCTGGTGTTTGGTGTTGGTCCGCAATATCCTGATTTCGTTTATTTCTTTGTTGGCTCTTTCATTGGCGGCGGCATTGTTCTCAATTCGTCGTTGTTTTCGGGGCGCTCCGGCACGGCTGGGGCTGTTGGTCCGCTGCCGGTGCAGCGCCGCGATGGCAAGACGGTGCAATTGCTGAAAATCGCCTCGATTTTCGTGTTGGAAAATCTGTTGCGCGATTATGGGCATGATCCGCGTGCTCTCTGGTATTCCCCCAGTGACTGGGTGGATTACGGTGAGCCGCTGGAAATCTGGATCAGGGATTCGGCCGCAGCGCTTGCGCAGGCCATTGTTGCATCGGCGTCGATTATCGATTTTTCGGCGGCGGTGATTGATGGTGGCTTTCCCGATTGGGTACGCCAGCGGCTGGTGGCGGCGACGCGCGACGCCGTGCGAGACCTCGATCTTCAGGGCGTGCTGATGCCCGAGATTGTGGAAGGGATTGTCGGGCATCAGGCCCGGTCGGTTGGCGGTGCCAGCCTGCCGCTGTTTTCTCGCTATCTTTTGGATCAGAATGTTTTGTTCAAGGAGCTTGTGTAATGCTGAAGGGTCTCAACCCCATTCTTAACCCCGAACTTCTCGCCACGTTGCGGGCCATGGGCCACGGCGATGAAATTGCCATTGTCGATGGCAATTACCCCGGCCTTGAGCACGCACGGCGACTGGTGCGGCTGGATGGGCTGGGGCTTGTTCCCGTGCTGGATGCGATTCTGTCTGTGCTGCCGATTGATGATTTCGTGCCGGAAGCAATCTTCCGCTCAACTGTCGGCAAGGAGCGTGATCTGCTCGATCCGGTTCACGAAGAGATCATCGCCTGTTGCGCAGAACATGAGCCGAAACAGCCGGTTGTGCCATTGCTGGGACCGGATTTTTATCCGCGCGTGAAGGCGGCCCATACGGTGGTACAGACGGGTGAACCGCGCCTTTATGCCAATGTGATCTTGCGCAAAGGCGTGATTTACCCTTGATGTCTCGTCGCTCCTGAGGTGATTTTTCGTTGGAAAGGCCGTGCGGTCATGCATCGCACGGCTCTTTTTTTTGTGAAGGCGTACTATGTGCATTTCATCGTAAAATGCGCAATTTGCGCAATCAACCTCTCAAAATGCCCGGACCAATCGCGTTTTTTGTTCATCTGCTGTGTTCATTCTGCCATGCATCTGTGGTCTATTTGCCGCAACAGCAGAGGAGATGCTTATGCAGTGCACACTGATTGGTGCCCCGGTGCAGATTGGCGCAGGCCGTCTTGGTTGCGAAATGGGGCCAAGTGCCCTTCGAATTGCCGGTCTGGGGCAGATGCTGGCGGATCTTGGCCATCAGGTGGTGGACCGCGGCAATCTCGCGCCAACACCTTTGAAGCCGCTGCTGCATCCCAATCCGGCCATTCATCATCTGCCGGAAACCGTGGGCTGGATCGAAGCGCTGGAAGAGAGCGCCTATCGTGAAAGCGAAGCGGCAATGCCGATTTTTCTGGGCGGTGATCATGCTCTGGCCGCAGGCACCGTGCCGGGGCTGGCGCGACGCGCCCATGAAAAAGGCCGCCCGCTGTTTGTGCTCTGGCTGGATGCGCACTCCGATTTCCACACACTGGACACAACTCAAAGCGGCAATCTGCATGGCACGCCTGTGGCCTATTTCACTGGACGCTCTGGCTTTCAGGGCTATTACCCAAAATTGACCCATGCGGTAGACCCGGCCCATGTGGCAATGATCGGCATTCGCAGCGTTGATCCGGCAGAAAGAGCGGCGTTGCGCGAAGCCGATATGACCGTGCACGACATGCGGATGATTGATGAGCATGGTGTGGGGGTTCTGTTGAGGCCTTTTCTGGAAAAGGTCAAGGTTGCCAATGGCTTGCTGCATGTGAGCTTTGATGTGGATTTTCTGGACCCATCCATTGCGCCAGCCGTTGGCACTACCGTGCCGGGTGGGGCGACGTTCCGCGAGGCGCATCTGGTGATGGAAATGCTGCATGACAGCGGTCTGGTTTCAAGCCTTGATCTGGTGGAGCTGAATCCGTTTCTGGATGAGCGGGGGAGAACTGCCATGCTGATGGCTGATCTCACAGCCAGCCTGATGGGACGGCAGGTGATGGATCGTCCAACGCCGGATTATGCGGGCGGCATTGTATGATCGGGTGCGTCAGGGAAAAGTAGAATCCGGTTTAAAGAGAAAATTATGCAGCAGATATAAAGAGCTACAGCGAACCTTTGTGCGCCATCAGAGTACACGACATTTTAGCTTTGAGTGCTTGGCTCCCCCTCACCCCGCCTCCGCTTTGCTCGGCGGACCTCTCCCCGCTGGGGCGAGGAACCCATGAGCGTTGC
>NZ_JACHLU010000013.1:0-63001 GCF_014204625.1 Gillisella vitis
GACCGAAAAGTGGCCCCGGTTTTCGGAAAAATCCGATGCAAAAACAAAAAGCTATAGCATCGTGCCGATTCCGATTTATGGCACGATGCTATAGGGTCTGTCAGGCTCAGATTGACCTGACAGGCGTTCGATTTGAGCGAAAATCGGTATCACCGCCTGCCCGTTTCCGTTATAGGCGAAGGTGACGATCTTGAAATCTGGAGACAGGCATGGCAGCCACCATTCGCTATCACGAAGGCGACCTCAGCACTGAGGATTGTGCCCGCTACACCGGCGCGATTGCGATTGATACGGAAACCCTCGGGCTTATTCCGCGCCGAGACCGCCTCTGTGTGGTGCAGCTTTCGCCCGGTGATGGCTCGGCTGACGTGATTCGCATTGCCGCAGGCCAGAGCGAGGCCCCCAATCTGGTGGCCATGTTGGCCGATTGCACGCGCGAAAAAATCTTCCATTACGGCCGGTTTGATATTGCCGTGCTGTTTCATACCTTTGGCGTCACCTGCACTCCGGTGTTTTGCACCAAAATCGCCTCGCGGTTGACCCGCACCTATACCGACCGTCACGGCCTGAAGGATAATCTCAAGGAAATGCTGGAGGTGGATATTTCAAAGGCGCAGCAATCCTCCGATTGGGCCGCTGAAAAGCTCAGCCCGGCTCAAGTGGAGTATGCCGCTTCCGACGTGCTTTACCTGCACGCCCTGCGCGACAAGCTCACAGCCCGCCTTGAACGCGATGGGCGCATGGAACACGCCAAGGCCTGTTTCGAATTTCTGCCCACCCGCGCCAAGCTGGATCTGCTGGGTTGGGACGATACTGATATTTTTGCCCACAGCTGAACAAAGCGGCATTGCCAAACGGATGCAGCAATGCCGTTTTTCTATTGTGAGGAGCGGCGGAAGCGGGCTTTTACGCCCACTCCCCCTTGCGCATCACCGGCACGGTTGATCCATCTGCGGCCACACCATCAATATCCACCTTGTCCGAGCCAATCATCCAGTCAATGTGAATAAGGCTGGAATTGCCGCCCTGAGCTTTGATCTGCTCCTGCGTCAACGTGGCACCATTGAGGAAGCATTTGGAATAGCATTGGCCAAGAGCAATATGGCACGAGGCATTTTCATCAAACAGGGTGTTGTAAAACAGAATGCCGGAGGCCGAGATGGGAGAGGAATGCGGCACCAGTGCCACTTCACCCAGACGCCGCGCACCTTCATCGGTATCGAGCACTTTCAAAAGCACATCCTCGCCCTTCGATGCCTTGGCCTCGACAATCCGCCCTGCCTCAAACCGCACCTGAATATTGTCAATCAGCGTGCCCTGATGCGACAGTGGCTTGGTGGAGGATACGGTGCCTTCGATTTTCAGCGCGTGTGGTGTGGTGAAAACCTCTTCGGTCGGAATATTCGGATTGCAGGTAATGCCGTTCTTCGCGGTGGAGGCACCCCCGAACCATTCATGGCCATCGGCCAGCCCAACAGTCAGATCCGTGCCGGGGCCAGTGAAATGCAGGGCGGAAAACCGCTGATCATTCAGCCAGCGCGAACGCTTGGCCAGTTCACCATTGTGGGCTGCCCATGCCGCAACCGGATCGGCCTGATCGACACGGGAGGCCGCAAAAATCGCATCTGCCAGCGCCTTCACCGCCTCATCCAGCGGCAAATCGGGAAACACCAGCTTTGCCCAGGACGGATTGGGATAAGAGCAGATATTCCAGTTGATGTTGAAATTGGAAATTGGCTCCAGCGCGGGCTTATAGGCAATCGAATTGGCCTTGTTGGCACGGGCCACCTTTGATGAATCCTGTCCGGCCAGCATCATCGGGTTATCGCCGGAAACGGCAAGTCTTGCTGCACCGTTGGCATAGGCCTTGGCCATGCCTTCATAAAGCCAGTCGCTGGCCCGATCAAAGCTGGCATCCGGCGCATGACTGTAGCGGGCAAGGGTTGCTTCTTCATCGGCATAGAAGGTCGTGACCAGACCGGCCCCGGCCATATAGGCATATCGGGTAATCTGCCGTACCAGAGGCAGGGCATTGATCGGCGCTGTGATGACCAGATCCTGCCCCTGTTGCAGCCCAAGTCCAACCTTGACGGCCACTTCAGCCAGCTTTTCCAGCTTGACCGGATCAATGGATTTGGAAAAATCGGCAAGGTTCATGGATCAATTCCTGACATGACAACAAAGATAACCAAGAGATAAGCCGCTTTGTGGCAGAAATGAAGACTGCCGCTGTCGATTACGCAATAACCGATGCAGCTATGGCACCCAGTGCCCGCAGAGCCTCTTTGGGCGCAAGCCGTACCTGCAAGCCGCGCTGACCACCATTCATAAACACATGCGGCTGATCAAGGGCTGCTATCTCGATCACGGTTGGCACCGGCTTTTTTTGCCCGAACGGGCTGATACCTCCCACCACAAAGCCGGTCAGTTTTTCAGCCGCCGCAGGCTTCATCATCGTTGCGTGCTTGCCACCAAAAGCAGCGGCCAGCTTTTTCATGCTGACCTCCTGATCGGATGGAACCACCACACAGACTGGCTTGCCGTCCAGCTCCGCCATCAGGGTTTTCAGCACCCGGCAAGGGTCTTCGCCAATGGCTTCCGCTGCCTGAAGGCCAATGCGCTCGGCGTTTGGATCATATGTATACGTATGAACGGTAAAAGCGACTTTGGCCTTCTCCAGCGCAAGCGTGGCACGGGTCGATTTCGACATTGGCAGACATCCTTATCCGGCAAACAATGCGCCATATTGCTCCGGCTTAAAGCCCACCAGCAGCTTTTCATCGGTGTCCAGCGTCGCTTCCAGCACCGGACGCTTGATCATGGAGGGTTGCGCCAGCATCAGGGCAATTGCCCTGTCCTCGGTCAAATCCATGCGCTGATCCTCGGGCAATTTCTTGAAGGTGGTGCCTGCCCGGTTCAGCACAGTCTCCCAGCCCGCCTTGCTGCACCAGGCCTGCAAATGCCCAATGTCAATGCCTTTGGCCTTATAATCGTGGAAGGTATAATCCACGCCATGATCATCCAGCCATGTGCGCGCCTTCTTCATCGTGTCACAGTTTTTAATGCCGTAAAGAGTGATGGTCATGGGGGCTCCGGTTCTGGTTATTCTGCTCCATGCCTATCAAAAACGCCCGACCTTGCAAGGCCAGCGATTGCGGGTTCAGCGTGACAATGGTTAAAGAGGCGATGCTTTTTTTGCGCCCGACCGAAAGCCAGACTTTTCATGCATAATATTGCTCTGAATGTTATTCCGATTTTCCTGCTTATTTTTATTGGATGGGCGCTGGTTCGCAGCCGTTTTCTCAATGCCGATATTGGCACGGATCTTGGAGAGTTCGTCTTCAAAGTGGCAGTACCCGTGCTGATGTTTCACACCATCACCAATGCCGATTTTCAAGGCGCATCGCCCTTTCGCCTGTGGATCGCCTATTTTGCCGGCGTTGGCGTGACCTGGACTTTAGGCCATGTGATAGCGACCACCCTGTTTGGCCGCGATTCGCGCATTGGCGTATTGGCGGGCGTCTCCTCAGCCTTTGCCAATAACGTGTTTATCGGCCTGCCGCTGGTCAGCCATGTGGTGGGGAAGGACGGGCTTGTGGCGCTGTCGATTTTGCTGGCCGTGCATCTGCCGTTGATGATGGTGATTGGCACCGTGCTGATGGAAAATGCCGAAGCCAAAGAAAATGGCACTCAAAGGCGCGGTATCATTGCCATCCTCCAGCAGGTTGCCCGCAATCTGATCACCAATCCGCTGGTGATTGGCGTGGCGGCCGGGCTTTGCGTTCATGCCATCAGCCTGCCCATTCCCTCGCCGGTCGAAACGGTTCTCTCCCAGATCAGCGGCATAGCCGGGCCAGCAGCCCTGATGTCTCTGGGCATGGCGCTGACACAGTATCGCGTCACCGGCAACCTTGGCATTGCCGCGATGACATCTGCTTTAAAGCTGTTTTTACTGCCCGCAACCGTCTGGGTTGCCTGCCATATCCTCAGCCTGTCACAGGAATGGACCACAGCCATGGTGTTGACCTCCTCGGTTCCCACCGGCGTCAATGCCTGGCTGATTGCCAATCGTTTCGGCGTCGGCCATGCACTGGCGGCGTCCACCATCACAATCACCACCATTCTGGGTGTTTTTTCTGTGACCGTCTGGGCATGGCTGCTGGGGGCTTAGACTGTTTTTTATGAGGTGCCAGTCATGACATCTCTGCCCACAGCATTTCAAAGAATATAAGCTTCTGATGAAGTTTTGAGAGAGTTGCGCAGTATTTTCTTAAAGATTTGACGTTAGCTTTCCTGAGGCACACGCAAAGGCAGATTTATGTTTTTGCGTGCGCCTGAAAGTCGATGAGGTGCGGGGTTTGGCAAGGCTGTGTTTCAGCCACAGACCGCGTCACTCTGGAAATGTTCAAGCCTTTGCAAATACGGAATTATTCCGTGTTTCACAACCGATGTGGCCATGATGGATTCTGCGGCAGTTGTAAGAGACCATGTTTCATCTCTTTCTACCCATTCAAGTGAACAGACCGTGCGCCTCGGTGCAGCTCACGGAGATGCAAAACATATCGGCATGTTGTTCTTCAGCCCTCAGAGGGAACGCATCGCCACCGAGGCACCGCCCCTGTCGGGCGCGTTTTTTCAAGATATGCCGGACAGCGTGGAGGTCTCGGCCTCAGACGAAACTGTCAACGACATAAAGCCACGGGCCAGCTGGCTGGATGCCCTATCCGATCACACGGGCCACAATCCTGCCGACGAGCGGGTTTCAACCTTTAATCCCGATGACAACGGCCTGTACCGAATGTTTTTGCCCGAAACTGTTTAACAGGCTGCTGAAAAACTCGAAAGGCTGTCCTTGGGGAAAAGCGGATGCAGCTTTCCCCTGACAGACTCTAAAAATCCATTCTGCGCTTGATGCGCGCGCGTGCGCGGACCTCATCAAAGCTATGTTCATGCAGCAGGCGGCCATTTTCCCATACGGGTTTCAGGTGATTTTCACGCTTGCCCAGATCTTCCAGCCGCACAGAAGCAAACTCACCCGCCTCCAGCACAACGGCTCTGCGCCCAACATCGGGCATACGTTCATGAATGGTCACAGGCCGACGGGAAATATCGCGCCAGCGGCCTTCACCATCCATCAGCGCACTGCATTTCATGGTGAAGGAATAGATCGAGCGGTTGATTTTTTGCAATTGAGACGCGCCGATACCGAAGGCGATATTTTCGGCGGAAAAGCCCATGCCCTCCAGACGCCCCAGAATCATGGTAATGTCGCGCAGGGAGACGCCATCGGCCTGCAACACCCGCACCTTGTCATCCAGCACCTTGTAGCCTTTGGTGTTGAGCCGGGTACCAAAATGATAGGCCAGTTGCACCACGGTTTGCACCGGCACATCAATCGGATCACCGCTATCGGGCCGGACAATTAACGTGCCGGGTTTAGAGCGAACCTTTTGTTGCAGTGTTTTGCCCCACAGCTCGGACACAGCATTGTGGATGTCATAGCTGTCAGACACCACAGAATAGGATGGATAGTCCCCGAACTGATCCACCATATTGGCAAAGGACAGCTGCTCTTCACGTTGAGGCCAGGAAATCATTGTGGTGTGTTCGGAAGCAGGCATGGAAAAACCTGCCATTTTCGCACCATAATAGCGGCGGGCATAGACGATAGCTTCCAGCGTATCGGTGTTATCAAAATGCAAAAGCGTGGCAAGACCGCCAAGTCCTGCCTGCTCCAGGCTGGTTGCACCGCGCGCACCATAATCGTAAAGCCGGGTTGCAATGATACCATCGGGATCATCACAACTGGTTTTGAGATAGGGCATCAGCGTCTGCTTCACCTGCCGCAGTGAACTGGCAACCGTGGATGGATACCATATGGCCCTGAGCAAAGCGGTTTCGATATAGGATGTCAGCCAGAAACAGGCCGGATCGGTATTGACCACCTGCACCATGGGCACGCCACGATGCACAAAAACCCCCTCAGGCAGCGCCTCGATCCGCAGCGGCAGAAAACCACCATGAGCATTGAGAATATGCTGCCAGCCAGCCCGGTCAAATGGTTGACCATGCAAGCCCGCCAGATCTTCCGCTTCGGCAATATCGATTGCGGTGATGGGCTGAGACAGATATTCCTTCAAAAACACCTGAAGACCAAAAAAGACGACCTCCGGCCGCATCGACGCGCCGCGGGTGGTAATATAGCCACTGATTGCCTGGGTTGCGGGTGGATATTGCAGAAAATGTCCAAGCTTGTAGCTATCGGCATTCAGGATCGGATTGATACGGCTCATGGGTCACCGGGTCGTTGGGCCAGACACATTGAGCGTCTGTTCCTGCTCTTCAAAACCGCTCTCATAGACGGCCAAGCCAACCCCAGGCTTACCGAGGCGGCCTCGGGAACGACAAATCATCCAGACAGGGGGCGCTCGGGGCCCGGGATTTCGCCCTCAAGATAATTAATGAAATTTTAACCAAAGTTAATTAAAATCTGCTTATCGTTGATTCGATCTTGTGGTGCATATCATAAAGTGATTGCCAGTGCAGTGGCCTGTGCGTGCTGATTGGTTTTACCCCTGCTGAAACGCAGAATAAAAAATCAGCAATCGAACCGGGCAATATCAAAGTCGCATGAGCGGCCTTTCCTATTCACCATGTCCGTTTAATCTGCTCCGTCTGATAGAGATTCGGTCAAATTACGTCGGCAAAAATACGCCGTAATGCGCCGTAACCGCAACTGAAAAGGGGTATGCCGTGCTGCCTCCCGTCCAGACCTCATTGCGTGGTGCCGTGGTTATGGCCGAAAGCGCAACCGTGACCACGCCTCCGCCAACGCCCTCGGGCGAGATGGAGCAGGACCAGCTTGTGCGCGCCGATCAGAACAACAGGTCTTCCATTGCCGGACGGATCAACAATCTGCTGCTCAACAGCCGTGAAACACTTCGCGCCGATATGGCAACCATTGCCGATCTGGTTGGCTCTTCCATTGGTATTCGTCGCAATCCGGCAGAAACCGATAGTGCCTTTGCCGCCCGGTTTGTCGCGGCACTCGCCACTCTGGATGAGGGGCAGCGGGCAGCTCTGCAAAAGCAACTGGCGCAGGCGCTCAAAGGGTTACAGGTGCAGGTTTTGCTGCAAGTGTTGCAAAATCAGGATGGGCCGGAAGCAGCCCTGCTGTCTGCCTATATGGAAATTCAGCGTAGCAACCGCGACAATCTGAAAGCGCAAACGGTCGTTTCGTCCTACAGCCAGAATGCGCAAAGCCCGTCTTCCGAGCCCGCAGAGCAAGCGCCTGCTCCTGGAGCAAGCACAGCAGACGGCCTGCCCAAAGGCGCACCAGCAGGGGCGCAGACGTCCATATCCATTGCCCTGCAAGCCTCCTTCGCTGGCGCAAAAGACCGGGAAGAAACCATTGCCAAACTGGCTGCGGCCTTGCGGCAGGCCTCGTCTGGTCTGATGCCGGATAGCCAGACAGAAACAGAAACCGTGGTTGCGGCATCTTCGCTGCCAACCGCTGATGACGAGACACAGACCAGAGCGCAGGTGCGGAGCCCCACCACCACCACAACAACAACAACAACAACCACGGGTGCCACGACAGACAACACCAGAAATCCGGCTTTGGGCCTGCCCGTCGCCAACTCAGGTGCAACGGTCACAGCAGAAGCAACCGCAAACACGCTCTCGCCTGCGGCAACGGCTACGACCCCGTCAGCAGCCGCGATTGCAACACCCGGCATGCAACCAGCGACACAACCAGCGACACAGGCAACACCACAAACCACGGCCACGCCATCGGCTTTCACTCCAGACCCTTCATCGGGCGAGGCTGATACACCTGTGCCAACAGCATCAGCCACCATTGCCGTGCCTGAGAAGGAGGCCGCGCAACGGCAGGGTATCAATGTCACCACCGCGCAGACAGCCGCCGCGAAAGATACCACAGTCTCACCCTCTCTCGCAGCCCAGACGCGGTCTACGGTGGACAATGCCCCGCAGGCTGGCGATCAGCAGATCGACAAAGACGCCATCGTGGCAACCGCTCTTTCCCTGAAAGGCTGGGTTGAAACCACTGCATTTGCAAGGCAAACGCCAACAGATGCGAAAACGGCAACAGACACGGCACTGTTTCGCCAGATGTTTTTCACAGCCAGCGAGCCGATGGAAACCGCTGAAGCCATTGCCCTGCGCGCCCTTGCCAATCGGCCCGAGGCTGCACAACATGCGGCAAGTGCAAACGCCAGAATGCCGGATACCGGAGAAGCCGAACTGCAAAGCCAATCGACAGAAAACGCAACACTGCGCACGCAGGCTGTTCTGACACTGGCTGGCGCGCAGACTGTGCAGCCCCCCGCATCACCACAGATTGTCTTTCCGATTGCGGTTCCCCTGCCCGTTGGTACCTATCTTGCCATGCAAAATGCGCCAAATCTTGATGGCGGAGATGTCGGCGTCGATGCCATTGATGCTCTGAGTGACGAAGAGCCGCGCAAGGACAGCAACCGCCAGCACCAGAATGGGGACCAGCCTGCGCAGGATCACCCCCCAGGCGAAGACGAGGGTGCAGAAGAGAACTCCCATGTCAGGGATGCGACAGCGGAAGTAGTGCTGGATGAGGGGCCGGATGAGCAGCTTGATGCTGGACCAGCAAATAATGGGCAAGCAGAACGTCCCCTGCTCTCCGCCCCGCAGGATGAGGCCATGCTTGCCGACACATTATATTGGAAAATTGCCGATCTCGCATAGGCAGGCTCAACAATATCGGCCAGTCGGCCGCTACTTCGCGGGGGCAGTTGCCCGCCGCTGGGCGATAAACACGCTGGCCAGCACAATGATAAAGCCGGTGCCCTGCAACAGTGACAGGCTTTGTCCTAACATCGCCCAGCCCAGCAATGTCGCCACCAAAGGGCTGAGAAAACCCAATGCAGCCACCGCTGATGGCTCAAGACGGGCAATACCCCAGAACCACAGAATATAGGTGAAGGCCGCACCAATCAGGCCAAGATAGGCAAAGCCCAGATAGTTTTGCAGAGTTAAAACCGGCAAAGCCGGTTCCAGCACCAGAGCCAGTGGCACCAGCAGCAGCCCGCCCGCTGTCAATTGCCATGCCGTGAATGTCAGGTTGGACACCGGCGGACGCCAGTGCCGGGTTAAAACCGTGCCTGCGGCCATGGATGCAGCGCCAACAAGACCAGCCGCAATCCCCAACGGATCCAGTTGGGCTTTTGGCGTCAACACCAGCAAAGCCACCCCAATCAGCCCGGTGATGGCCGCCACGATGGCTGCAAACCGGATGGGCGCGCCCATCACCAGCCGCGCCAGTCCAATGACAATCAGCGGCTGAACCGCACCGACCGTTGCGGCAACACCGCCCGGAAGCCGATAGGCCGAGACAAACAGCATTGCCCAGAACAGCGTAAAATTCAGGCTTCCAAGCACAAACACCCTGGCAACCCACCAGCCTTTCGGAACCTGCCGCACCAGCAAAAGCAACAGAAGCCCGGCTGGCAAGGCCCGCAACAGGGCGGCATGAAGCGGGTAGCCCTGAGGCAACAGGCTGGTGGTGACAATATAAGTGCTGCCCCAGATCGCCGGTGCCAGAGCGGTGATGGCCAAAGGCCAGACAGACAGAGTATTTATCTTCATTTCAACTAACTCGATTTCAAGATAAATAGACATACCATGAATTATCTTGAAATCAAGATAGTTTCTGCTATCGCTATCCCATGGATACAAAGCACACACCTGATGCAGTGGACCGGATTCTGGCGCAGTGGAACCAGCAAAGGCCGGATCTTGATGTCAACCCGATGGGATTATTGGGCAGGCTGGGGCGGCTGCGCGATCACCTGGCACGTGACATCGAAGCGGTATTGCAAACGCACGGACTGAACAGCTCAAGCTTTGATGTGCTGGCAACGCTTAGACGCGCAGGTCCTCCCTATCAGCTTTCCCCCTCCGATCTTCTGGCAGCAATGATGGTGACATCCGGCACCATGACCAATCGAATCGACCAGTTGGAAAAACAGGGTCTGGTTGAGCGCCTGCCCAACCCGCAGGACCGCCGTGGCCTGCTGATTGCCCTGACCGACAAAGGGTTTGATCTGATCGACAAGGCCGTGACCGACCATGTGGCCAACCAGCACAGACTGGTGGCGGCCCTGCCTGCGACACAACAGGCTGCCCTTGATGACATATTGCGGGCTTTTTTGGCTACATATGAGGCGTAACTGCTAGAGTTTGTCAGGGAAAAGTGGAACCCGGTTTTCCCGAAAAGACAAACGAAAACAAAGAATTTTAGAGACTGTCTGGTTCAATCTGAACCTGACAGTCTCTAAAATAAACTGCCCTGCCCCGCAGGTGGCTCGGTTTTTTTTGCGGTTTTTGCGGCTGGCGCAGGCTTGGGCGCAACAGGCGATGGCGGTGCGTCACCCGTCATGGCAGAAATGCGGCCATCGGCAAATTCAATGGCAATGGTCTGAGCGCTGGACAAGGCATTGGCCCGCGAGATTGGCCGATTGTCTTCGTCGCGGATCACGGCATAGCCACGCATCAGCACGTTTTTATAAGAGAGCGATTGCAGCATCCGGTCATGACCCGACACCCGCGCGCGCAACCGTTGCAGATCATGGATCACCGCGCTGTCAGCCCGTCGGGACAGGCTGTCCAGCCGGTCTTTTGCCCGCGCCGTCTGCGCCTTCAACCGGGCCGGAAGCGCGGTCAAGGTGGCGTCAAACCGCCCGAGGCGGGCTTTTTGCCGCTCAATCAGCCGCTCAATAATACGCTCTGCCAGGGCTGCCCGCTCACTCACCCGTTGACGGCGCTCCACCAGTCGGCGCGCCAGCATATCGGGCGATAATCTGGCGCTGGCGCGTTCAAACAGCTGACGCTTGCTCATGGTGTTCAGCTCAAGACCACGCCCCAGACCGCTGGCTGCCTCATCAAAGCGGCGGCGCGGCAGCGCCAGCAATTGGTCCAGCGATGGCAGGGCGCGAGCCAGCGCCCGAAGATTCTGGCGGCGCTGATCCATCTGGCGATTGACGCTGCCAGCAAGACGAGCCGAAAGTCCGGCCAGCTGCGCCTGAAGATCGGCCTTGACGGGCACAGCCATTTCAGCGGCACCTGTGGGCGTTGGCGCACGCACATCGGCGGCATAATCAATCAGCGTCCAATCGGTCTCATGGCCGACGGCGGAAATCAGCGGAATGGCGCTGGCAGCAGCAGCCCGCACCACAGCCTCATCATTGAAACTCCACAGGTCTTCGAGGCTGCCGCCGCCGCGCGCCACAATCAGCACATCCGGCCTTGGAATAGCGCCGCCCGGCTCCATTGCATTAAAGCCGAGAATGGCATTGGCGACCTCATCACCAGAGCCTTCACCCTGCACCTTGACCGGCCAGACCAGCACATGCACCGGAAACCGATCAGAAATGCGATGCAGAATATCCCGAATGACGGCACCCGTTGGCGAGGTGACAACGCCGATCACCTTCGGCATGAAGGGTAACAATTGTTTGCGCGCCGGATCGAACAGGCCCTCGGCGGTAAAGCGACGCTTGCGCTCCTCAATCAACGCCATCAGCGCACCGGCACCGGCCGGTTCCATTTGCTCAATCACAATCTGATATTTGCTGGACCCGGGAAATGTGGTGATACGCCCGGTGGCGATGACTTCCATCCCCTCTTCCGGCCGATATTTCAGCTTGGAAAACGAGCCTTTCCAGATCACCGCATCAATGCGCGATTTGTCATCTTTCAGCGAAAAATAAGCATGACCAGAGGAGTGCTGGCCGCGATAGCCGGAAATTTCACCCCGGACGCGCACCTGATCAAAAGCGGTCTCAATGGTGCGCTTGATCGATCCGGAAAGCTCCGAAACCGTAAACTCGCTAAGATTGGTGGGCGAATCATCGCTGAAAAAACTGGCCATAGGCTTATTTAACCGAGTGAGTGCGAAAAGGCATCCCTTCGCCATCAACAAACAGGGTTTTGCAATGCCCGGATCAAAAGCCAGATCACGGTAAAGTCATGACCGGATCAGCGCAGGCATGGAACAATCATTAACTCTCAACAGTTATGCTTGCGGACATCGCGGTACGTTTTCAATACGGGATCAAACGCATGACTTTCCTGATTGCCATGACAATTGGCATTGCCACCGGCGCAATGCGCAGCCTTTTCGCCATTGCGGTGGTTTGCGTGCTGCTGCTTGCGGGCGGCGTTGTCATGCTGGTCCTGCCCGGCCCCTTTGCGGCCATGGATCTGCTGATGGCATTGATTGGTTTTCAGGTTGGACTGATTGATTGCCTGATTCTGACGCTGGTTCTGTCCAGCCGCAGAGCGGCATCGCTCACGTTACCAAAAACAGTCGAAAACCGGACTGCCGATCATCCGGCAAGGCTGTAAGACAATCCAAAACCGCGCCTTTTGCCAAAGCCGATTCGAAAACAATAAACGAGAATACCGGCTGAAAAGTGGGAGCCGGTTTTCAGATCAATCCGATGCGTAAACAAAATGTGTATCGTGTACGGTGGGAGACGATTCTCCATACAGTGCCGGTTTCATGACGCCGGTGCATGGATTATTTTGCCACGGGCCTTGTTCTGCGTCTGCCGCCATGGATATTATCCATGGCGCTGCTGATGATGATCAGCCTGTTGTTTTTCACCATTGGCCTGGTGCTGGATTCGCTCTCACGCGCACGAATAGAGCATCTTCGCCTGCATGACATGAGTTCGCCTGTGGCAACATACCCGCCTTTTGTGCCTGAACAAACTGAAACCAGCCCAAGCCAAATGACCAGCACCAGCCAAATGACCAGCGTCGCATGAAAAAACTGATCCGCTTTGCTCTGGTCGGCACCGCTGGCTTTGCCGTTGATGCCGGCACCTTGTGGCTGCTGCTGCACACAACACCGCTTGGGGCTTTCACCGCCCGTATTCTTGCCATTGCCACCGCCATGATGGCCACATGGATGCTCAACCGGACCTTTACCTTCGGAGCATCCAACCGAACACTTGTGGCCGAGGGCTTTCGCTATGGCTCGGTTGGCATTGTCTCGGCCTTGGTCAATTATGCCATTTATGCCGCTCTGCTGCTTACCATTCCGGGCTTAAGCCCGTTTGTGGCGCTGGTGGCCGCCTCGCTGGCAGCGATGATGTTCAGCTTTTTCGGCTATTCGCGCTTTGTCTTCGGGGAGAAGCGGTAGCTTAAACCACCTCCCAACCATCCTTTACGCTGGCATCCTTTTCACTCACATTCTTTTCACTCACATTCTTTTCACTGGCGCGATAAATGGCATCAATAAAGCGCTGGTTGGCTTTGGAGTTTTCCAGCGTCACCACCTCAACCGCCTCCCCTGCCGCCGCTCTGGCAAAGGCCTCCACTTCCCGGCGGTACTGGCGGCTGTCTGGAAAGCGGAAAATTTGCGACTGCCCGTGTGACTGATTGCTCAGTTCGACCTCTTCCGCACCCCAACGATCTGCGTTGAAGGGAGATTTGACCTCGATAAAGCCTTCAGTGCCATGAAAAACCATGATCTGACGGTTGGCCATCTGGGTCGAGAGATAAAAACTCATGTCAAAATCGCCAAAATCGGCTTTGACGCTGGAATAGATGTCGGTACCAAACTCCGGGTCGCGCTCGATTGTAGCCTGCACGCGCAGCGGCTCCTTCCCTGTCACAAAACGGGTGGTAATGGTGGGATAAACGCCAATATCCGGCAGAGCGCCACCGCCCAGCGCCGGGATATTGCGCATATTGCCGGGATCACGGTTAAAATAGGTAAAAGCCCCCTGCACATGGCGCAAACGGCCAATGGCCCCCTCACGCAACAAGGCTCGCACCTTTTGCCACACAGGCGTATAGACCACCATGAATGCCTCGGAAATCAGCACCTTGTTGCGATCACGCGCGGCAATCAGGCTGTCAATCTCGTTGGCATGGAGGGAAATCGGCTTTTCACACAGCACATGCTTGCCCGCATCCGCTGCCTTGATGGTCCATTCCACATGCTGCGCGGTGGGCAAGGGCATATAAACCGCATCAATCAGATCAGACGCCAGCATCTCATCATAAGAGCCAAAAGCATGAGCAACGGAAAATCGGTCTGCCATGGCGCGGGCTTTGGCAAGGTCGCGGCTGGCAATGGCCGTCACAACCGCATTTTCGGCATCCTGAATGGCCGGAACCACCAGTTCACGGCCAATTTTTGCCGTCGATAAAATCCCAAAGCGCAGCATGGTCTTCTCCTCACCTGTTTGGCAGAGCATAGGCCAGGTATTACGCCTGTTCAATGACAATGCCGAACAAGGGTGAGAGTCCCAAAAATCAACCCTTCCGCACATTTACACCCAAAAACACTCATTGACTGCACTGTTTCAACGTGTAACTTTGTCGCAATAACGTTTGGGTTGCGAGGGGTCGGATGTCTAACGTTGCAGGCAAAGCCTATGGAATGAATGTTATTACACCGATGAAGCCATGCTTGACCTGGCTCAATCGGTTCATTTTCATGATTGCGCGCGCATTGCCAGCAACGCTGGGCGGGTTGCTGGGTCTATCCATTATCCACTTTGCCCGCTGGGTGCTGATCAAGCGGGACCAATGGCCCGATTACGGACAGGGAAAGCAGTCCCTGCAAAATGACTACATGCTGTTTTGCAGCAATTTCAACGGCACATGGGACCAGTATATTGATGCGTTTTCGGATGGCATTCCCAACGGCCTCGACCTGTTCTGGTATTCCAGCACCGGCTATCCGCATTCCATTCCGATAACGCCTTTCAAAAACTACATTCGCGCCAACCAGATTGACACCGATTATTATTACAACGCGACGCCAGGTGTTGGCCAACGGGACATCAAGGCTGCATTGCGGGTGCGTCAGGCCATTCTGTCGTTAAAGGCACTGGATACAACAGCAACCAGTGATGAAGCCTTCATGGCCGCCTATCGTCAGGCCGTGCGTGCCCTGCAAAATTCTCTGCCAAGCCCCGGTTACGCTCCCATTGCCAGCACTGCAAATGAGAAAGCCGATCGCAACAGGCTGCTGTGGCTTGCGGAACATCCAGCCAAACAGGCGTGACATATTGGCCGGAACAGCCACAAACAAACAATTTCATTTCGACTGTCGATTGTGAAAGGCAAAGCCGATGCCCAACCTGGATGGTGGCCACTATTTTCTGACAATCCTTATTCCTGTCAGAACCGATCTGGTTGATCCCGGCGCACTTGCGCCCGTCAGCCATTTGCACGCCTTGAAAACAGCTCTTGAACGGCTGCTGCCCGCCCAGCAATCGCCTGTGACATCAAAGGGAAGCCGGGATGACAACAGCCCGTTTGCCCGCAGCAACCGCACCCATTTCGCACGGTTTTTCGTGATCGACGATGTCGCCTTCAATGGTCGTGTGCCACAAAACACGTTGTGGAGTGCCATTCGCGGCACCGTGCTGACCAATCCGCAGCCGGTGGACCATCTCAGCCAGCCTTTCCTTGCCTTCACGGCAGATTTTGATCCAGTGGGCAAAGGCAAGACCGAGCCGTCGGATTACCTTCAACACCTGTGGAGCGTGATGGAAACGGAGTTGAGAAGCGTTTTTCAGCACTGTTTGCAGTTTGATACCGTTCATGATGGCGCAAGCTTTGCAGCCTGGGTCGGCAAGGGGCAGGTGGAAACCACCATGCCATTTAACGATTACTGGATCACACCGCCGCCTTTTCCCAGCATTTCAACCAGATTGCTGCTCACCTTGGCAGCGATTCCAGCGGCAATCATGCTTATCTGTCTGATCGGGGCATTTTTTGCCTGGGTTTTCAGCCACCCGATGAACACATGGATCACCAATGCGGCGATTGCCTTTGTGGTGACGCTGATTGCCATTGGCATTGATTATTGTCTGGTGATGCGCGCCGGGTCAAAGCCGTTTCCAACCGCTCCGAACTCGGATCTGCGATCCGTACTCAAAAGCATGTATTTACAACAGAATTTCACAGATTTCATTGGCGATCACCAGCTCTCGTCCCCAGCCGATGTAAGGGCTGCCTTTCGTGACTTTGTTGCCCGCACCGCCCCGGATGATCTTGATCACCAGACCCAGTCCCCCGGCGTTATCCGCTCCTGATAAAAGGCCGCATCCTCATGACCGAATTTCTCGATCTCGCCGATATTCAAGGCAATATTCTCACCGCCTATGGCAAGCAGGGCTTTCCAAAGGGCCGTATGCTGCTGTTTACGGTCACCAGCGGCCGGGCAGGACGTGCCTTTATCGAGATGATCCGGCCCAAGGTGACATCTGCCCTGCGCTGGCCTTCGCGCAAAGACGCAGCCGAGGACGCGCTGTCCGATGCCCACCGGCAGATGCAGAAGCGGCCAGACGTTGCCATCAATCTCGCCTTCACCTTTCCCGGCCTGATCGCGCTTGGCGTGCCCAGCAGCACATTGCGCGGGATGCCGGACGAATTTATCGAGGGCATGGAAGCGCGCGCCCAAATCCTTGGTGATGAAATCTACGGCGTTGATGAGGAAGGCCGTGAACGCAGCCTCTGGGATCCCGTGTGGGTCAAACCGGACCGTGACAGCCTGACCCGTGTGCATATTCTGGTCACGCTGAATGCCCAGATGGATGCCAAGACCGGCGAAGCGCTGGCCGAGCTGGACCGTTTGACAGCATGGCTTATCGGGCTGGCGGAAGGCTCAGACGGTGGCGTCGCACTTCTGGTTGGTCATTCTGGTCCTGATCCGCGCTGGCAGGAGCTGACGGCCATTCTCGAACAAAAGCCAGATGGCACCTACGCGCCGACGCCAAAGGAGCATTTTGGCTACACCGACGGCATTGGTGATCCAGCATTTGAAGGCCAGCACCCGCCTGCGCGCATGAAACTGGCCTTGCCCGGCCGTGGGAAATTATCGGGCAGCGGCGAATGGTCCCCCTTGGCCACCGGCGAATTTTTGCTGGGCCATGCCGATGAAGCGCAGGAAATTCCGGGCAGCGCCATGCCGCTTGATTTCAGCCGCAACGGCACCTTCTTCGCCTATCGCAAACTCCATCAGAATGTCGCTTCGTTCCGCAACGCCATTGTGCACGCCGCCAGCCAATATCAAACTGTTGCAGCCATTGCCGGACCATCGGAAGTCGGGCAGGAAACGCTGATGGCCAAGATTGCCGGACGCTGGTCTGATGGTATTCCCATTATGGCAGCACCAACCTATGAAGACTGGAAAGCCGTGCAGGCAAAAGCTGTTGCTGCCAAAAAGGCTGGGGATGTGAAGACCCTGATGGCCTTGGGGCTTGAGCTGAATGACTTTGTCTACAGACCCGACCCGGACGGCATCAAGTGTCCGGTCACGGCCCATATTCGCCGCATCAACACCCGCGATCAACTCGACCCTTATTACAGTTCCGACAACCCCAAGACCTGGCTGGGATCGGTGCTCAACAATCGTCGACGCATTTTGCGACGCGGCCTGCCCTATGGCTTTTCCGGGCCTGATTCTCTGGACGACGGTGATCATGGCATTGTGATGCTGTGCCTCTGTGCCAACCTCAATCGTCAGTTTGAATTTGTCCAGCAGCAATGGATCAATTACGGTCTGGATGCCAATGCTGGCAATGACACCTGCCCCATGGTTGGACGTCATCGTGAAGGCGCAAAATTTGTTGTTCCCGGCGATCCGGCGAAGGATCAGGCACCTTTCATCATGAAAAATCTGCCGGAATTCGTCGAATCCAGAGGTGGAGATTATTTCTTTGTACCAAGCCTCACGGCCCTGCGGATGATTGGCATGGGCGTGACTGACCCAACCTGACATCCGGCAAAGACAAATACCGCCCATCTGTCCGATGACCCGAAGGAAGAATTGCCCATGTTGCGGTTGATGAAGAATGCCATCAAAAGCCTGATGATCCGGCTTGACGCGATCATGACGGCGCTTGTGTCAATCGCCATTCTGGCCTTGCAAGCTTTGAAGATTGTGGTTTTTCCACCCGCACAGGGGCGCAAAGCCGGTTTTGCCACCCTGCTGGCAGAGCCTGCAACGGTGCGTCGTGGATTTTCCGTTTTGCGGGTCTTCGCTCCCAATCTTCTGCTCAAAAAACAGGTCATCACAGCCTATCCCAATTCAGGTACGGCCATTGTCACCCGCGCTGAGGATGTGCGCGAGGTTCTGGCGCGTGACGATGATTTTGCGGTCGTCTATGCCCCGAAAATGGAAGCCATAACGGCGGGGTCCAACTTCTTCCTCGGAATGCAGAATACGCCGCGCTACACCCATGACGTCTCCTTGATGCGGCTGGCCATTCGCCGTGAAGACCTGCCGCAAACGGTGATACCCGCAGCCCGCCAGCGGGCAGAACAGATCATTGCCTCTCAAAATGGCTCCATAGATGTGCCACAGGCGCTGACGCTGGACATTCCCTATCGGTTGGTGGCGGATTATTTTGGAACCCCCGGCCCAGACAGCAATGATATGCCCGGCTCAGGCCGAAATGATATGATCGACTGGACGACGATCATGTTCTGGTATCTGTTCATTGATCTGGCCGGTGACGCATCGATTACCGAAAAAGCGCTGGATGCGGCAGCGCAATGCCGCGCCTATCTTGACCGGACGATTGCGGAACGCAAAGCGCAGGGCGGCGGCGATGATGTGCTGTCTCGCTGTCTGGCCCTGCAAGCCAGCGGGGTCGATGGCTTTAGCGATATTGATATTCGCAACAATATGATCGGTATGGTCATTGGGGCCATTCCGACGCTAAACAAAGCGGCGGTACAGGCGCTGGATCAATTGATCGACAGGCCGGATGCCCTGGCCAAAGCACAAGCCGCCGCAAGGGCCGATGATGTCAAGACAGTGACCGCCAGCCTGATGGAGGCCATGCGCTTCAACCCGGTCAATCCGCTGATCTACCGGCAGGCCGTGCGCGACAGCACCATTGCCCGATCACAACTCAGGGCACGCACAATCCCCAAAGGGACAATGGTGCTGGCCTGCAATCTCTCCGCCATGTTTGATCCTCATGCCCTGCCGCAGCCGAACCAGTTCCGGCTGGACCGACAGCCCGAAGATTACATTTTGTGGGGAGATGGCCTGCACACCTGCTTTGGCCAATATATCAACGCCGCCATCATTCCCGCGATGCTGATGCCGCTTCTCAAGCAGCCCGGCCTGCGCCGCGCGCCCGGCACGGCGGGTCAGGTGGATTTTGGCGGCACACCTTTTCCCCAGCATTGGCAATTGCTGTTCGGGTAAAACAACAGTGGCACCTATCCCCGATAACGGAAGAAATCGACAAAGGCCCTGAGCGCCGGGCGCATCTGGTGGCGGGTGGGATAGTAGATGTAGAAGCCATCAAAGGGTTCGCACCAATCTTCCATCACCCGGATCAGTTGGCCTGTTGCCAGCTCCTTCTGGATGCGGTTTTCAAATACAAAGGCCAGCCCTGCGCCATCCAGACAGGCAACAATCACAGCTCGGTCATCGGCAAGAATGAGCGGGCCGCTCACGTCCACCACCAGCGGCTTGCCGTGTTTTTCCAGCTCCCAGCGATAGATACGACCGCTGGAAAAGCGCCTGCGAATGCAGCGATGCTGCATCAAATCACCCGGCTCATGCGGCACCGGAAAATCCTCAAAATAGCGCGGAGCGGCAACAATCGCGCCGCGCCATGGGCCGCTGGCCTTGACCGCCACCATATCCGCTTCAAGATTTTCGCCAAGACGAAGCCCCGCATCAAAGCCATGCGCGACAATATCCTCAAAATTGTCATTGGCGATCAGATCCAGCTCGATCTCCGGGAATTGCCGGGTAAAAGCACCCAAACGCGGCGCAATCAGATGTTCGGCCGCAAGCCTTGGCAGCGTGATGCGCAAAGGGCCAGCCGGGCGGGTGCGGCTCTCGGCCAAGGTTTCTAACGCGGCATCAATCTCAGCCAGCGCGGGCGCAAGCGTTGCCAGCAATTGCCGCCCCTCTTCCGTGGGAGCAACGCTGCGGGTGGTGCGGGCCAGAAGGCGCACACCAAGGCTGTCTTCCAGCGCGGAAATGGCATGGCTGACCGCAGACGGGGCAATGCCCAGCTCGGCGGCTGCCTTACGAAAGCTGCATGTTTCGGCCACAGTGGCCAGCACGGACAATTGTGAAAGCTGAATTCTGTTCATTGATCGAAAGAATAGAACAAGCTTGTGAAAATTACATCCATTTTCAGGATCAATCGCGCGGATTATTCTGGCCGCAACACCACAGAAAGGGATCACCATGAAAACCCGCAAACTCGGCTCCGACCTCACCGTATCCAGCCTCGGCCTTGGCTGCATGGGCATGAGCCACGCCTATAGCCCCTCCACCGATGAAAAAAGCGCGATTGCCACGCTGGAACGCGCAGTGGAACTGGGCGTGACGCTGTTTGACACCGCAGAAGTCTATGGCCCATTTACCAACGAGGTTCTGGTGGGCAAAGGCTTAAAACCCCACCGCGACAAGGTGGTAATTGCCACCAAATTCGGCTTCAAGATAGACACCACCAAAACAGACCGCGACGCCATGGTGGGCACCGACAGCCGCCCGGAGCATGTGAAAGCGGTAGCCGAAGCCTCGCTGAAACGGCTGGGCACGGATGTGATTGATCTGTTTTACCAGCACCGTGTGGACCCGAACGTGCCGATTGAAGACACGGTGGGAGCCATGGCGGATCTGGTGAAGCAAGGCAAAGTGCGCGCCCTTGGCTTATCCGAGGCCAGCGCCGACACGCTGCGCCGCGCTCATGCGGTTCACCCCATCGCCGCCATCCAAAGCGAATATTCGCTCTGGACCCGCGACGTGGAAGAAAACGGCGTGCTGGACACCTGCCGCGAACTGGGAATCGGCTTTGTGCCCTTCAGCCCCTTGGGACGCGGTGCGCTCACGGGTGCCTTGAAAAACCTCGACACCCTCTCCGACAACGATTTCCGCCGCGCCCTGCCCCGCTTTCAAGCTGAGAATTTTGACGCCAATCTGGCCCTGATCTCAGCACTGGAAGAGATGGCCAAAACCAAAAACACCACCGCCGCCCAACTGGCACTGGCCTGGGTGCTGGCCCAAGGCGATTTCATCGTCCCCATCCCCGGCACCACCAAAATTGCCAATCTGGAAAAGAACATCGCCGCCGCCGAGATTGTGCTGACGCCAGAGGAAGCGGCAGCGCTTGGGGATTTGTTGTCACCGGCCAAGGTGGCGGGTGGACGGTATCCTGAGGCTATGGCGAAGATGGCGGGGCGGTGACTGAGCCGTAATACACTCAGATTAATAGCAGACATCAAAAGGCCCGGATCGGGCCTTTTGGCGTTTTAATAACTGCAATGCCAAATCCGCCGACAAACGGCAGCACCCAATCAACCCAAATCAGGCATCAATTTCATTTACGAGTCATTAACCATTTTCATTAAGGACTCGTAAACAAAAATGAACGCCGGACTCGCGATAGCAAGGACTCAATACAACCTTAAAAAACCACAAAATACAATTATTTAAATAATAAATGGCTATATCAATGATAATCAATCGAGCTATGAAGCTATCATTTCTCCAGAAAAATATCTTGCAGACTTGATGTGACTTGACTTCAGGATAGGAATCGCGCATCGTCACATCATGACAACAAATCTAAGAAACTTCATCGAGTTAAGGCGCACCCAAATCTTGGAGCAGATTTCGGCTCTCAAAGCTGAACTTCAAGAGTTGAAGCTTGCTGACGCAGCAATACGTACCGGCATCGCAGGATCAGCAACACCGACAAAATCGAACGAAGAAAAATCAACCATCAAACAGATGGTGATAGAGGTATTGCAAGGTCGACCAGAAGGGGCGGATTCAAGCGAAATCGTCCAATTCATAAAGCAAGAATTCGGTGAAGATGTTGCGCGCTCAAGCCTGTCTCCGCAACTGAGCAGACTTAAAGAGGAGGGCAAGGCCGTACTAAATGGAAAGATTTGGAAACTATCGGAGTTCGACAACGACCCAAGCTCTGAAAAGCTTGGGTCGTCAATCGAAGACTTCGGAGAAAAACTAAAGGCGAAGGACTCTCACATCGACTCGCCTTATGATTCATTTCTCCAATCAGCAATCCTCCATGTCTCTGATGAAGACACGGAAAACGATATTCCTTTTTAAAAGGAATAAATGGCCCCACCAACAGCAGATGTCGGGACCACACGTCACTAAGCATGAGCACCTTACATCTGGTGATTCAGGCGTGCAAGTGGCATCTGCATATCTCAAGCCTGAAAGGCAAACAGAAGTGACAGAAGAAATTGCTAAACAGATAAAGCAGATTGCTCGTGCAAACCCCAATCTCTATCAGCACCAGATTGCGGCGATGCTGGGCATCAATCAGGGCCGAGTCAGTGAAGTCCTGAATGGCAAAACATACTCATATGTACAGCCTTAATACCAAGCCATTTAGGTATCATCAAAATTGACAAAATATGAAGCGGGAAAGGTCCATGGAAGTGGACCTTTTCTGATTTTAGCTTTTCGCCTGACTTTTCTAAAAGTCGAAAAAATCTTCTCAGTCGAACCTAAAACCTCATGTGTCAACTCCCGAGCAATGAGATTCACCCCTTCGCCCGCCCCCGATAAACAGACGGCGTACACCCCGTCACTTCCTTAAACGCCCGAGTCATATGGCTTTGGCTGCTAAAGCCGCAGGCTGAGGCAATTTGGGCGATGGGGTCTTGGGTGGCAAGCAGGGTTTTGGCTTTTGAGAGGCGGCGGCGCAGGAGCCATTCATGGGGGGAGAGGCCGCAGCTGAGCTGGAACATGCGTTGCAGGTGGAAGGGGCTTAAATCTGCGATGTCTGCCAGTGTTTGCAAGGTGATGGGCAGGTGCAGGTGGGTTTCGATATAATCAATCAGCCTGTGGCGGAGGATGGGGGAAAGCCCGCCCTTGATGGTGATGTTGGCTTTGCCGCCATAGCGGGGGTGGACAAACAGGTGGGTGAGGGCTGTGGTGGTTGCCTCTTCGGCGGCCAAGCTATCGCCGTTTTGCACGGCCATGGCCAGCCGTCGCAGGGCGTGTTCAAGGGCCGGGGCATTGTCAAAGGTCACTTCGGGCATGACCATCTGGCGGCAATCTTGATCAAAGGTTTCGGTAAAGGCCCGGCGCAATTCCTGATCTTGCACGTAAAGATGCACAAACTGGAAGGATTCGGTGATTTCCCATTCCGATGAGGCTCCCTGCGGCATCACGCACAGCGCCCCCGGCCAGCCGCTTTTCACGCCGCCATCCACCCGCGATGTTCCCGTGCCGCCTTGCAGGTAAAGGCTGAACGTGTGGCCATCGGGCCGCAGATAGCTCACCCGGTCATCCGCATTTTGCCAGATGGCCGCCGATTGGCCAAAGCCGAGACTCATCGATGCCGAGACTTTCGCTTTGGGCGAGGCCAGCAGAGAACTGAAGACGGAAAACTGGGCAAGCGACATGGATCAATCCTGAAAACAGATGATCACCTTAGCGCAGACTTCAGCCGCTGCAATCAGGGAATGTGAAAGCCGTGCGCCGGGCATCACTTTACCGCAAGAATATGCAAGCGGACGGGGCAAGCCGGGTCTATGCCTCTCTCAGACATGCGAGGATGCTATGACCAATATTCTGCTTTTCATTTCCACCGTTTTGATCTGGGGCACCACCTGGATTGCCATTACCATGCAGGTTGGCCCTGTTCCCGTGCTGGTTTCGGTGTTTTATCGCTTTGCCACGGCGGGGATTATCATGCTGGTGGCGCTGGCGCTGATGGGCAAGCTCAAGCGCCCGGCGCTGAAACATCAGCCTTTCATTGTGGCGCAGGCGTTTTGTCTGTTTAGCTGCAATTTCATCTGCTTTTACACGGCCTCCAGCTATGTGCATTCGGGGCTGATTTCGGTGATTTTTTCGCTGGCCACCATTTATAATGCCATCAATGCCCGGATTTTCTTTGGCGATCGGGTCAAGCCACGCACATTTGTGGCCGGGGCCATTGGTATGATTGGGCTTTTGCTGCTGTTTGGCCCGGATATTTTAGGGAAATTCGATGCCAACAGCTGGAAGGGGCTTGGCCTCGCTGCCCTGGGCACGCTGTTTTTCTCGCTCGGCAATATGGTGTCGCGGCGCAACAGCGCAGTTGGTATTTCGCCTGTCACCGCCAATGCCTGGGGCATGGGCTATGGCGCGCTGTTTTTGCTGGTCCTGATTGGCGTTACCGGAACACCCATCGTAGCACCGCCAGATGCGCGCTATATCGGGGCCATGCTGTATCTTGCGGTGTTTGGCTCGGTGATTGGTTTTACCACCTATCTGATGGCCGTCTCGCGCATCGGCTCGGCCAAAGCCGCCTATATGACGGTGCTGTTTCCCGTGGTGGCGCTCACACTGTCCACCATTTTTGAGGGCTACCAGTGGACGCCGCTTGCCATGATTGGGCTTGCGCTGACGCTGCTTGGCAATCTTGTGATGTTTGCGCCGTCGTTGCGGCGGGGGAGTGCTGTGGTGTTGCCAGCCCAGACGAAACAGGCCTGAGAGTTTCGGCCACAGTCACCTCTGCCGTCATGCTCGGCCCTGTGCCGAGCATCTGACCACGCCAAAGAAAACCTCAATGGAATCAAATCATAACCGACAGCAGACCCTCGGGACAAGCCCGAGGGTGACGACACGTTGAGCAAGAAATAATCAACGCCGCCGTTTCACCGCCGATCATTTAAGCCCGCAAGGCACCGCCGGTGGTTTTTTCAACATTGCCGACGATCTTCTTGGTCAGCGCGTCAAAATCCTCATCGGTCAGGGTCTTGTCCGATGGCTGAATCAGCACTTCGATGGCCACCGATTTCTTGCCTTCGCCAACGCTTGCCCCTTCAAACACGTCAAACACGTTGACGCCGGTGATCAGCTTGCGGTCGGCGCTGGTGGCGGCCTTGATGATGGCGCCCGCCTCAACCTGCTTTTCAACCACAAAGGCGAAATCGCGCTTCACCATCTGCAAGGGAGAGAGGTCCAAAGCAGGCTTGGTGCGGGTGGCCTTCTTCTTTGGCTCCTGCATGGCATCGAGATAAATCTCAAAGCCGCAGAGCGCACCAGAAACATCCAGCGCTGCCAGCGTCTTGGGGTGAAACTCGCCAAAAGTGCCAAGCACAACCTTTGGCCCCATCTTGATGGTGCCGGAGCGGCCCGGATGGTACCATTCCGGCCCGCCCTGCTCGATCTGCACATTGCCCATCGGCAAGCCGCAGGCTTCCAGCACGGCCAGCGCATCGGCCTTGGCGTCATAGACATCCACTGGCTTGCCACCGCCCTTGGCAGCATTCGACCACATGCGGCCCGCACCGGCAAGCGATGCCGTGCCACGGCGCACGCCGCCTGCCACGCGGCGCTGGCCTTCTGGCGTATCGCCTTCATAGGTGCCGGAGACTTCGAAAATCGCCACATCGCCAAAGCCGCGATCCGCATTGCGCTGGGCAGCGGTGAGCAGGCCCGGCAGCAGTGATGGGCGCATGTCCGACATATCAGCAGCAATCGGGTTGACCAGTTTCAGCTCAGGCTTGCCGCCACCAAACAGGGCGGCCTGTTCTGCCGAGATGAACGACCATGTGACGGCTTCCAACATGCCACGGCTAGCAAGGGCGCGACGGGCTGTGCGGGTGCGGATCTGCAAGGTGGTGAGGATTTTGCTGTTGACCGCGCCCATGGATGGCAGAGGCTCTGGCGTGATCTTATCCACGCCATGCATACGCATGACCTCTTCCACCAGATCGGCCTTGCCGTCCACATCCGGCCGCCAGGATGGAACAGTCACCTTAACGGTTTCGCCCTCGCCCAACACCTCAAAGCCAAGGCCGGTGAGAATGGTGCGGGATTCATCGGTGGAGACATTCAGGCCGGTGAGGCGCTTGACTTCGGAAAATGGGAAATCAACAACCTTCTTTGTGTGGCCCTGATAGCCAACGACTTTGGAGCTTGCAGCCACACCGCCGCACATCTCCAGCACCAGCTCAGTCGTGCGCTCAAGGCCGGGGATCATATATTCCGGGTCAATGCCGCGCTCAAACCGATAGCGGGCATCGGTAATGATACCGAGCGAGCGGCCCGATTTGGCAATGTTGATCGGGTCCCACAGGGCCGATTCGATCAACACATTGGTGGTGTTTTCATCGCAGCCGGAATGCTCGCCGCCCATGATGCCGCCAATGGATTCTAAGCCATTGTCATCGGCAATCACCACAGTGTTGGGTGTCAGCTTATAGGTGCGGGTATCAAGCGCCAGAATTTCCTCGCCATCCTTGGCGCGGCGCACGGTGAGCGCACCCTTGACCTTATCGGCATCAAACACATGCATGGGCCGACCTTGATCAAAGGTCATGTAATTGGTCACATCCACCAGCGCCGAGATCGGGCGAAGGCCAATAGCCAGCAGACGCTTTTGCATCCAGACCGGGCTTGGGCCGTTTTTCACGCCGCGCACGAGGCGATAGGCAAAGCCGGGGCACAGCTTTGCATCATCCAGCTCCAGCCTGACCTCAACCGAGGTCTCGCCTTCCACCGCAAAGCTTGGGGCCTTGGGCTGCTTCAACGTGCCAAGGCCAGACGCTGCCAAATCACGGGCAATGCCGAAAATGCTGGTGCAATCGGGCCGGTTGGGCGTGAGATTGATCTCGATCACCGGATCATCAATGCCGGCATAGGCGGCGAAAGAGGTGCCAATCGGCGCATCTTCAGGCAGATCGATAATGCCATCGTGATTATCCGACATGTTGAGTTCTTTTTCGGAACACATCATGCCATGGCTCTCAACGCCGCGAATATTGCCAACCGCCAGCGTCACATCCAGCCCCGGCACATACATGCCCGGACGGCCAAATGCGCCAATCAAGCCCGCCCGCGCATTCGGCGCGCCGCAGACCACTTGTACAGGCTTACCGTCGCCCGCATCAACGGAGAGAACCTTCAAACGATCGGCAGACGGATGCTTTTCAGCGGTGAGAATCTTGGCAATCACAAACGGCTTATAGGCCGCCTTATCATCAACATCCTCAACTTCAAGGCCAATGGCGGTCAAGCGCTCGCAGACCTGATCCAGCGTGGCATCGGTGTCCAGATGGTCTTTCAACCAGGAGAGTGTGAATTTCATGAATCAGTCTTCCGTATCGTCGGTTTTGTGTCCATTCCCGGACAAAACACACAGGTATCCATTGTCATTCATATTTGGGAATTCGCGGCACTTTACCCCATCGACTTCGCCGTGAAATCGTGCGGGTTGGGCGGAAGCTCACGCGCCACGGTAAAAAGTCTGGACAGAAGCGAAGCGTAACCACGGGCGTCATCAATTGCATGATGCGTGTGCGGATGATTGCCCAACCAATCGGACGGCAGCTTGATCCCGGCATCATGCGGATTGGTTCTGCCAAAAACGCCAGATGTATAAGTGCCTATATCAAGCGGACTTGCATTGAAAATGCACCGCCCCCAATAGCCCACATCCAGCACAAAGCAGCCAGCAAAATCGCGCAAGTAACGATCAATCCAAAGGCCGTCAAACATCAGCGGTCGCGCGGCAAAGGCACGAACTCCATCAAAGCTTTCCACCCAGTCAGCATAACGCTTCATCACCTGCTCAGGCTCTTGCGCGTTGCTGGTTGCCGCTTCCCACGCTTGCGGATGTTTTGCCCACCAGTTCATGGTGCCTTTATCGGCAACACGATCAGGCCGTGGTTTCAGAACGCCTTCAAACTCACCGCAAAACACGCCATCTTCCCGCAACACAACGGTTGCGAAACTCAGCATCGAATGCAGCGCTGGATCTGGGCCATCTGTTTCGATGTCCGTGACAAAATAATAGGCGGACTTTTGCTCCATCACTTACGCCACCTTCTGCGGAGCCGTCGCTCCCGGTGCCTTGCGTCCCTTAAGCATGCCATCAATGGAGAGGTCTTCATCGATTTCCGGCCAATGGATGCCACCCAACATCAGCTCTATCGTATTTCTTTGAGCAGGCGTAGCATTGAGTAAGCGAGGATACCACCACAGCGGCGTAGAGACCTGCCGTCCATCGGCAAGGCGAACGTGAAGATCGTGCGGATCGCACCAAGCCTCCACCGGACGCTCTCCATCGGGATAGGCATCATCCGAAATAGTCATGCCAAGCCTCCAGCATCTGCTTACGATTTTCCTCAACGACTTCGAGTATACGGGCGATCTCGCGCTGATTAAAGCCCTTCACTTTTGCCAATCGGCCATCCATCAGCCAGACTTTTGCTTCCCCGCCGCTTCCGTCAACATGAATATGCGGCGGCTCGTGTCCGTCCGCCGTATAGAAATGAAATCGAAAGCCATATTTGCGAAGGACCGTCGGCATAGCGTCAAACGCTCAAGCCACCAAACAATGTCGGCACATCGAGCGGGCGGAAGCCGTAGTGGCTCATCCAGCGGACGTCGGCATTGAAGAAGTCGCGCAGGTCCGGCATTCCGTATTTCAGCATGGCGATGCGATCCAAGCCCATGCCCCAGGCAAAGCCCTGGTATTCATCGGGATCAAGGCCGCCAGCGCGCAGCACGTTGGGGTGGACCATGCCGCAGCCGAGGATTTCCATCCAGTCCTTGCCCTCGCCGAATTTGACGATGGGGCCAGAGGAGCGGTCGCACTGGATGTCCACTTCGAACGATGGTTCCGTGAACGGGAAGAACGACGGGCGAAAGCGCATGATGACGCTATCGACTTCAAAGAAGGTTTTGCAGAATTCTTCGAGAACCCAGCGCAGATGGCCGACATTGGCGGTCTTGTCGATCACCAGACCTTCGACCTGATGGAACATCGGCGAATGGGTGGCGTCCGAATCCTGCCGGTAGGTCTTGCCGGGAATGACGATGCGGATCGGTGGCTTTTGCGCTTCCATGGTGCGCACCTGCACCGGCGATGTATGGGTGCGCAGAACCTTGCGCTCGCCATTGGCGTCGGGCTGGAGGAAGAACGTGTCGTGCATTTCTCGGGCCGGATGGCCTTCGGGGAAGTTCAATGCCGTGAAATTGTAATAGTCGGTCTCAACATCCGGACCTTCGGCAATGGAAAAGCCCATATCGGCGAAAATAGCGGTGATTTCATCGACAATCTGGCTGATGGGGTGGATGCGGCCCCGCTCCGCAGGCGAGGAGCGCACCGGCAGCGACACATCCAGCGTTTCGGCCTTCAGGCGCGCGTTGATGGCGGCGTCCTTCAGCTCGGCCTTCTTGGCGTTAAGCTGTTCGGTAATCTCGTTTTTCAGCGCATTGATCGCGGCACCACGGGTCTGGCGCTCTTCTGGCGTCATCGAACCCAGCGTTTTCAAAAGCTCGGAGACCGAGCCTTTCTTGCCCATGGCAGCAAGGCGCACGGCTTCAATGCCCGCTTCGTCAGAGGCCGCCGCGATATCGGCCAGAAGGGATGTTTTCAAACTCTCGAGATCGGACATTGTCGTCTTTCCTGCCCATGTTCCGCCATCGGCTCTAGCGCCAATACTTGAAATAAAAATGAAAAAACCCGCGCCAGTGTACCCAGCGCGGGTTTCCCAATAACCAAATTCAGTTTGGGACGCGCTGGTTACTTAACCGCGCTTTCAAACTCGTTCTTCGTGCCAGCGTCCTTCAGGTAGGCCAAGGCCTTCTTGGAGGCTTCAACCAGGGCGCCGAATGCGGCTGGCTCATGGATTGCCATGTCGGACAGAACCTTACGGTCAACTTCAATGCCAGCCTTGTTGAGGCCGTCGATGAAGCGGCCATAGGTCAGGCCAGATTCGCGAACAGCAGCGTTGATACGCTGAATCCACAGAGCGCGGAAGTTGCGCTTGTTGACCTTACGGTCGCGGTAAGCGTACTGCTTGGAACGATCCACCGCAGCCTTTGCAGCGCGGATGGTGTTCTTGCGACGACCGTAGAAACCCTTGGCGGCCTTCAGAACTTTTTTATGCTTTGCGTGGGCGGTAACGCCGCGTTTTACGCGTGCCATGTCATGATCTCCTTAAATGATCCAAAAAGCGAAAGGGTCTCAGAGACCGTTTGGCAGGTAGTTCTTGATGACCTTCTTGCCGTCTGCTTCGGCAAGTACCATCGTTCCGCGTGCATTGCGGATGAACTTGTTGGACCGCTTGATCATGCCGTGGCGCTTGCCAGCTGCTGCTGCCAAAACCTTGCCAGTGCCTGTAACCTTGAACCGCTTTTTCGCGGCAGACTTCGTCTTCATCTTGGGCATTTTGCTACTCCATTTTTCTTGTATCGAAACAGGCAGACGAGGCCTGTTTTCAAGCATAAAGAACGGCCACGGCATGCCCTGCCGGACCGTTCGGACGGCGGCTTATAACCGGACGCTTGAGAAAGTGCAACGGGATTCGCACAAAACTGTGCAAAAGAGTATGTTCGCCCTCAAACCGGGTGCGGTGGCATACGGCGCCCACCTTTTTGCGGAAATTCCAGCCGCACCTGCAAACCGCCCAGATCACACTCATCAAGGGTAATGCGGCCATCATAGGCCGCCATAATGTCCGTGCAGATTGCAAGCCCAAGGCCGGAGCCGCCCTGTTCGCTGTCAAGAAATTCGCCCCGGCGCAAGACAAGCTCACGATCTTGTGGCCGCACACCCGGACCATCATCGGCAACCGAGATCAGCACACGGCCATCACGGTTTCTCGCCTCGACGCGAATGGCGCAAGCCGCCCATTTTACCGCATTGTCAAGAATATTGCCAAGAGCTTCGGCCAGATCTGCCGCATCTGCCTCCACCGACAGACCCGGCTCTATTTCGACCTGCCAGAGAATGCCGCGGGAACGGGCCACCGGATCAAGCACTTTGACCAGTTTGCCAATCAGACTTTCCAGATCCGTCGCCAGCATTTGCTCCACGCCAAGGCGGGCCGCCTGCAATTGCCGGTCCGCACGTTGACGCACCAGATCAATCTGGGCAAAGGCTTCGTCTCTGTGGCCCGGCGGTAAATATTCAACCAGCTGGGTCAGGACTGTCAACGGCGTTTTCAATCCATGCGCCAGATCGCTTGCACGGGCACGGGCTTTTTCAATGGCCGTTTCCCGCTCAGACAGCAAAAGATTGATCTCATCCACCAGCGGCATAACCTCGCCCGGCACAGTCCCATCAAGCTGCCGCAGTTTTCCAAGTCGCACCTCATTGACCTGCATCCGCAAGCGCTGAAAAGGACGCAACACCACAAAAGCCTGCAACAAAGCAGCCGGCAAAAGCAGGCAGGCCCCCATCAGCATGACCAGACGGGAGCGGTCGCGGTGCTCATCAAGCGGAGCCGTCAGCTCCGCCGCTGGTAAACCGACATAAATAACAAAGGGATAGTTGACGCCGAGATCCGAAATCTCCAACTCGCTCCGCTGCACCAGAAGCGCCTCACCGCCGGGGCCTTCGACACGACCAAAGCCAAATGGCGGATCAAATACAACCCCATCTCTGGGTATTTCGACATCCCAGAGAGAACGAGAGCGCATGACTCGACCATCCGGTGTCTGCACCTGCCAGTAACGACCACCACCTGGGGAGGCAAACCGTGGATCTGATGGCGGCGACGGAATCTGCAATTGGCCATCTTCGACCTGCAATCTTGCTGTAATTGTATCTGTAATCGCGCTCAACTCGGAGCGATATTGCTGGCCCACATAATCGATAAACAGAAACCCGACAGCAAGCCAAAGAAGAAGAAGCGATATGCCCACGGCCAGAACAGAGGCAATTGCCAGACGAAGCCGCAAGGATTTAAACATCACACTTCATCCGGCACAAAATAGCCAAAGCCGCGGCGGGTTTCTATCGCACCTGCATCAGTTTTCCTGCGAATCCGCGCAACCATGGCCTCCACCGCATTTTTGGAGGCATCATCATCACGCCCCTGAATCTGCGCGGCAATTTCATAGGCAGAGAACACGCGCCCCTTGTTTTGCACCAGCAATTGAATCAAACGAAATTCGAGAGGGCTGACGTCGAGAAGATCACCATCAAAACTGACAGAACGTCCGGCATCATCCACCTGAAATCGTCCCGCAGAGCGCACAGCCTGCGTGCGTGCGCCTGAGCGCCGCAACAATGCACGAAGCCGCGCCAGCAATTCCTCTGTACGAAAAGGCTTGGGAAGGTAATCATCCGCACCTGCATCAAACCCGTCCACCCGCTCCATCCACGAGCTGCGGGCGGTCAAGACAAGCACAGGCGTATTGATGTTTTTTTTGCGCCATCGACGCAAAATGGACAGACCATCCAGACCGGGCAGCCCTAAATCCAGAATAATGGCTCCATACTCGCCATATTCTCCAGCCTCCAGCACCTCTGGACCTTCGGTTTGAATTGAGACTTCATATCCTTCAGCACGAAGAGCCTCAGCCACATGTACGCCGATGTTCCGGTCGTCCTCAGCCAGCAAAATACGCAAACGTCACCTCAACCACCACAAGACCAACCTCTGCCACTGCTCTTTTCCGAAACTGCGGCATACTGGCGACAGCCGATCAATCCAGTCTTTCACCGCTCTCAGCATTCACCGTCATTCTCTCAACCCGCCCGGATGCGTTGCGAACAATAATCGAATAGACATCAACACCATGCTGATTGCGCAAATCCATGCGAATAATCCGCGAAGAAGCAGGAATGCCCAGAATGCGGATAACCTGCTTCAACGAACGATAGCGACCACTTTGAACACCGGCCAACGCGCGCTGATGGTCAAGATTCTGAACATCATCATCGAAAAACCCCTCCTCATTCCAACGGCTCCCGGATGTGTCGTCATTGCCAAAAAGAGGCGCTGCACGCCCTCCCGGCAGGCGATAGACATCACCACGACCGCTCGAATCGCGCGAAGCTCCTGACGGTCCGAAACCACCGGGTCCACCACCGCGCCCGCCTGGCCCACCAGGTCCACCGCCAGGTCCATCACCCGGACCTCCACGATCATCTGGACCCATCGCATGTGCCTGAAAAGGACAGAACAAGGCAAAGGTCACCATCAACACAGCAAAAAGCACAGTCGCCCGCGACTGAAACATACACCCAGACACAACAGAAAACGATTGACCATTGGTGACAACCGCCTCGTCTTGCCCGCCGTTATTGCCTCGAAATTGCGTCATGCATGAAACCAGAGGACATTTGATTGTTTCTGAAAAGCGGAATGTCTATCATATCCTGAAACAGGAACTCCGCCACAACAAAACGTTGCAGCGGAGTTTCCAAACAGGCTATTCGCCTCAATCGTCGCCCAGGGGCATAGGGCAACATGACAGGAAGGAACGTTGTGGGGACGTAGGGTAAACCGTCCTGTCGAGAATGACTATGCCGCAACACAGCTGACGTCCCGCTGACGATTCTGTCAGCATTTTGTCAGCAATCGGATCAGCAACCATGATTCACATGCATGATGATGATCCGATACACAGACACAAGGCGTATCTGTCACGCCTCATGTCCATTTTCAGAATGCTCGATGCTTGTGGCACTCGATGCTTATTTCGGTGCCAGAACCATCATCATCTGGCGACCTTCCAGCTTCGGCTCAGCCTCAACCTTGGCAATCGTCACAGTATCATCCTTGACCTGCATCAGCAGCTTCATACCGAGTTCCTGATGCGCCATTTCGCGCCCGCGGAACTTCAGCGTGACCTTAACCTTGTCGCCTTCTTCAAAGAAACGGTTCATGGCCTTCATCTTCACCTCATAGTCATGGGTGTCGATGTTCGGGCGCATCTTGATTTCTTTGACTTCGACGATTTTCTGCTTCTTGCGCGCTTCTGCCGCCTTCTTCTGGTTGGCGTATTTCAGCTTGCCAAGATCAAGGATCTTGCAAACGGGTGGCTCAGCGTTCGGCGAGATTTCAACCAGATCCAGACCGGCCTCTTCCGCCATGCGGAGTGCCTCGTCGGTGGGTATGGACCCAAGGTTCTGGCCTTCTTCATTAATCAACTGTACCCGTGGAACCCGGATTTCACGGTTTGAGCGCGGCCCGTCCTTAACGGGGGCATCGGCTTTGAACGGTCTGCGAATGGTCGTATTCTCCCAAATGGTTTCGGATGTTCAGATAGGCCCGAAAAGCCCGGCTGGCAAGGCTGAGCAGTGCTTCAAACGCCTCTTGCACCTCAATAACAGATATTTTTAAAAAAATCACCTGCTGTCGGAGGGCGAAGAATCTGTTTTATAGCGTAGCAAGCACGTTTGGAGAGCAATATGACAGATAAGACACAGGCAATCGAGGCCGCAAGCATCACCGTCGGGGACGCACACTCGGCCCGCTCCATTGCAATCTTGAGCAGAAAGGCCACGACGCCTGATCTTGCAACACTTGTCTGGCTTGGCGGTTATCGCTCCGACATGACAGGCACCAAGGCGGTGGAAATGGACGCGCTGGCAGCCTCGCTTGGTGCCGGTGCCATTCGTTTCGATTATTCGGGTCACGGAGCCTCCGGTGGCGAATTTCGGGACGGCACCATATCCCGCTGGCTGGAAGAAGCGCAGGCGGTGCTTGCCCACCTCAAACCAAAACGGGTGATTCTGATTGGCTCATCCATGGGAGGCTGGATCGCCCTGCGTCTGGCACAGCAACTGACCAAGCATCCTGAAAGCCCAAAACTGACAGGAATGGTGCTGATTGCCCCCGCACCCGATTTTACCAGCGCGCTGATTGAACCACTGCTGACAGACAGCCAGCGCAGCGAGCTGGCCGAAAAAGGATATTTCGAGGAAATCTCCCAATATAGCAGCGAGCCGAACATCTATACCCGCGCCTTGATCGAGGATGGTCGCACCAACCGGGTCATGAGCGGCATTATCGAGACCGGCTGCCCGGTTCACATTCTGCAAGGCATGGCCGATCCTGACGTGCCTTATCACCACGCTCTCAAACTGATGGAACACCTGCCCGCCGACGATGTGGTGATGACGCTGGTGCGCGATGGCGACCACCGTTTGTCACGCCCTGACGATATAATGCGCATGAACAATGCTATTCGGGGACTGCTGGAAGCCTGAAAACAAGACATGAACGCCACATTTATGAACAGATTTTAACCATATCCGTTGAATGATTCGGTCACGCAGACCGCAGCGATTGACTCCCGGCCCACAGTAATCTTAACTATTTGTTAAGAATTCAGGGACCGGATAATGACTATCAGGATCATCGGCAATGTTACCAGCGGCATCACCAGAATGGCCACCATTCTGGTGATGCCCTTTCTGTTGCTGGCACATGGTGCAGCGCAGGCCGCACCATTTGGCCCGGCATCGATGGTAACCGGCAGCATAACCTCGCAGCCGATTGGTCATTATGAGTTTTGCCTCCGCTACAAGGCCGAATGTCAGGTGCGCAGCAAGCCTGCGCCTGCCCGTCAGGTGACGGATCACGGCTGGGATGTCATCCGTATGGTCAATCTGGATGTGAACAAGACCATCACCCCGATGACCGACATGGACGTTTATGGCCGTGAAGAGTGGTGGGAATATCCGGTTGATGCCGGTGACTGCGAAGATTTTGTGCTGCTGAAGCGCAAGCGGCTGTTGCAGGCTGGCTTCTCCGAATCGGATTTGCTGATCACGGTTGTGCGCAAACCCGATGGTGAAGGCCATGCAGTTTTGACCGTGCGCACATCCATTGGCGATTTTATCCTCGACAATCTCGTCGATGAGGTAAAGCCATGGAATGAGACATCTTACACCTATCTGAAGCGTCAGGCGAGTTTTGATAGCGGCCGCTGGGTCACGATTGAAACCGGCAAGGATGTTCCGGTTGCGGCGTTGAAATAAGGTTTTGTTTGTAGAGAAAACAGCCCGGACAGATGATCCGGGCTTTTTGTTGCATCCCTTTTCAACCACTGCCGATCAGAATACCGGCGGCCAGCACCAGTGAGCCGCCCAGAACCACCTGCATGGCCGCCCGCCAGAATGGCGTTTCCATGTATTTGTTCTGGATAAAAGCAATCGCCCACAATTCAATGAAGACAACCACACAAGCAATGACCGTTGCCGTCCAGAAATGCGCAATGAGATAAGGAAGCGCATGACCCAGACCGCCAAGCGTGGTCATGATCCCGCAGGCCAGACCGCGCTTGATGGGCGAGCCACGGCCGGAGATTTTGCCATCATCATGCGAGGCTTCCGTAAAACCCATGGAGATACCAGCCCCGACCGAGGCTGACAGGCCGACCAGAAAGGTCTGCCATGTATCCCCCGTGGCAAAGGCTGCGGCAAAGATCGGCGCAAGGGTCGAGACCGAGCCATCCATCAAGCCCGCCAGGCCGGGCTGCACATAGGTCAAAACAAACTGCCGCCGGGCAGTTTCCTGTTCATGTTCCCTGACATCGTTCGGGCGATGCTTGTCGCCCAGCATCTGAGCTATCTCCTCATGCCCTTGCTCTGCCATTGCAAGGTCGCCCAACAGTTTGCGGGTGGCGGCATCCGATACCTGTTTCTGGGCTGCCACATAGAAATTATAGGCCGAGCGCTCCATGGCTTCAGCCTCTTCGCGGACCTGCGCCACCGATAATTGCGCCTGCAACCAGTCTGGTTTGCGCTCGATAAAACCTTTGATGTATTCGCGCCGGATCAGCGGAATAAAATCACCAAACCGGCGGCGATACATATCAATCAGCATATTGCGATGGGTGTGCTCCACCTCTGCCATATCTGCAAACACCTTGGCAGACGCTGGATATTGCGCCTTCAAACGATCCGCATAGGCCAGATAGATCCGGGCATCATCCTCTTCCGACGAAATCGCCAGTGCCAGCACCTCCTGCTCGGAGAGGCTGTCAAAACGACGCTTGGATGCGGCAGACAGAGAGCGAAACATGATGAGCGTCCTCACAATTTAGAATTATTCTAAATTTAGCGCATCAGCAAAATGAGATCAATCCCAAAGGGTCAATCATTGCCACATAACAGCCTCCCGTTTGCGCAACACCAAAGATGCCTTATACAGTGTGCATGAGTTTAACTGACGAACGAGACGGGATGATAACATGCAGAACGATCTCAATGGCCGCGCCGCCCACCGCGCTGATATTCAGGCAAGGGCGCAACAGGACATGGCGGAAATGGGGGTTGATGAGCACTTTATTCATCGGCTGGTTGATGAGTTCTATGGCAATATCCAACAACACCCGACCCTTGGCCCAGTGTTTGAACACAAGCTTGCGGGCCATTGGAATGATCATCTGACCAAGATGAAAAGCTTCTGGTCTGCCATTGCGTTTAAAACCGGCGCTTACGGCGGAAAACCGGTTCAAGCGCATCATGGCGTAACTGGCTTGACCATTGATCTGTTTCCGCAATGGCTGGTGCTGTTTTCTCAAACACTGGACAGAATTGCCCCGACGCCAGAGGCGCACGCATGGTTTATGGCCAGCGCCGAACGCATCGCCAGAAGCCTGACGCTTGCGCTGTTCTACAACCCGGCTCTGGACGACCCTTTCCGCAACAAGGCGTAATATTATGTCGTTTTTTTCGGCTATGCTGAAATCTTCTGTTCGATTTTGGCGCTTATAGCGGCAAATCACTGCGTTTTCTTGTTGCACAGTCTTTCACTCCATGATTAGAGCCGAAAGACCAAACACAAACAGGGGCAGGAGAACCATGGATCGCCGTCGATTTTTCTTAAAAGCAGGTGCCGCAAGCGTGGGTGCCACAGCCGCACTGGCCACACCGGCCATTGCTCAGCAAAGCCCGAAAGTCACCTGGCGCTTAACCTCATCTTTCCCGAAAAGCCTTGATATTCTCTGGGCTGCCAGCACCGATATTGCTAAAAGCGTGGAAGAAGCAAGCGACGGCAATTTCAAGATTGAGCCTTTTGCCGCTGGCGAAATTGTTCCTGCGCTGTCTGCTGCCGATGCAGTGGCCGCTGGTACCGTCGAAATGGCGCATACGTGCAGCTACTATTATATTGGTAAAGACCAGACCTTTGCTCTGGGGACAGCAGTTCCTTTCGGTCTGAACGCCCGCATGACCAATGCCTGGTTCACCATGGGCGGCGGCAACGAACTGTTCAACGAATTTCTGGCAGGTCATAATCTCTATGCCCTTCCTGCTGGCAACACGGGTGCCCAAATGGGTGGCTGGTTCCGCAAGGAAATCAAAACCATTGACGATCTGAAGGGTCTGAAAATGCGCATTGCCGGTCTGGCCGGGGCCGTGATGCAAAAGGTTGGCGTGACCCCGCAACAGATTGCAGGTGCTGATGTTTATCCGGCTCTTGAAAAAGGCACGATTGACGCAACCGAATTTGTCGGCCCTCACGACGATATGAAGCTGGGCTTCTACAAGGTGGCGAAATATTACTACTATCCCGCATGGTGGGAAGGTGGCCCGGCTGTTCACGCCTTCTTCAATCTGGAGAAGTTCAAAGGCCTGCCAAAGAGCTATCAGCGGATTTTGTCGGATGCCTGCGCCAATGCCAACGCCAATATGCTGGCCCGTTATGATGCGGCCAATGCCACGGCCTTGCGCAAGCTGGTGGCTGAAGGTGCCGAACTGCGGCCATTCTCAACCGAAATTCTCGATGCCTGCCACAAGGCAGCCCAAGAAGTCTTCGCCGAGATTAACGCCAAGAACCCCAACTTCAAGAAAATCTACGACAGCCAGCAGGCGTTCAAGAATGACGCCTATCTCTGGATGCAGGTGGCCGAATACAGCTTCGACACCTATCAGATGATTCAGCAGCGCCAGGGTACGCTGTAAGAGCACGCTGTAAGTTTCATCTTCTGATCTGAATCATTGACCGCTCCGGTTTTCCGGGGCGGTTTTTTATTGCCTTTATCAGGATACGAAAAAACCCGCCGGACATTGCTGTCCGGCGGGCGTTAAAACCTTCAAACCGAAATGCGATTATTCGCTGCGGTTCTTCAGAGCTGCACCGAGGATGTCGCCGAGGGAAGCGCCGCTATCGGACGAACCGAACTGAGCAACGGCTTCCTTCTCTTCTGCGATTTCCAGAGCCTTGATCGACAGCATAACCTTGCGGTCCTTCTTGGAGAAGTTGGTGATGCGGGCATCAACAACCTGGCCAACAGCGAAACGCTCAGGACGCTGGTCATCACGGTCACGGGCCAGATCGGCGCGACGGATGAACGAGGTGATGTCTTCGTGGTTGACGAGCTTCACTTCGATGCCGCCTTCGTTGCTTGCGATGATTTCGCAAGATACGACGGCGTTCTTGCGCAGATCGCCTGACGCTGCTGCTTCACCAACCGAATCCTTGCCGAGCTGCTTGATGCCGAGCGAGATGCGCTCCTTTTCAACATCAACATCGAGAACAACAGCGCGAACAACGTCGCCCTTGTTGTATTCTTCGATGACCTGCTCGCCTGGACGGTTCCAGTCGAGATCCGACAGGTGAACCATGCCGTCGACGTCGCCTTCGAGGCCGATGAACAGACCGAATTCAGTCTTGTTCTTCACTTCGCCTTCAACTTCAGCACCGGCTGGGTGGCTGAATGCGAATGCCTGCCATGGGTTTTCGAGAGTCTGCTTCAGGCCGAGCGAAATACGACGCTTGGACGGATCAACTTCGAGAACAACCACGTCAACTTCCTGCGTTGTGGACAGGATCTTGCCGGGATGTACGTTCTTCTTGGTCCAGGACATTTCAGAGATGTGGATGAGGCCTTCGATGCCTGGCTCCAGCTCAACAAATGCACCGTAATCGGTGATGTTGGTGACGGTACCGGAGATCTTCTTACCAACTGGGTACTTGGCAGCAATGCCATCCCATGGATCCGACTCGAGCTGCTTCATGCCGAGCGAGATGCGGTGGGTTTCCTGGTTGATACGGATGATCTGAACCTTGACCGACTGGCCAATGGACAGGATTTCCGAAGGATGGTTCACACGGCGCCATGCCATGTCGGTGACGTGCAGCAGGCCGTCGATGCCGCCGAGGTCAACGAACGCACCGTAATCGGTGATGTTCTTGACAACGCCGTCAACAACCTGACCTTCTTCAAGGTTCTGAACGATTTCCGAACGCTGTTCAGCGCGGGATTCTTCCAGAACGGTACGACGCGATACAACGATGTTGCCGCGACGCTTGTCCATCTTGAGGATTTCAAAGGGCTGCGGGTTGTGCATCAGAGGCGATACGTCGCGGATAGGACGGATGTCCACTTGGCTCCGTGGCAAGAAAGCCACTGCGCCGTCGAGATCAACGGTGAAGCCACCCTTGACCTGGTTGAAGATAACGCCTTCAACGCGCTCACCAGCTTCGAACTTGGCTTCGAGCTTGATCCAGCTTTCTTCGCGGCGAGCCTTTTCGCGCGACAGAACAGCTTCGCCCAGCGCGTTTTCAATGCGCTCAACGTAAACTTCAACTTCGTCGCCAACCTTAAGTGCGCCATCCTTGGCGCGTGCGCCAAATTCCTTCAGCGGAACGCGGCCTTCAACCTTGAGACCAACGTCAACGATAGCGACGTCCTTCTCAATGGCTGTGATGATGCCCTTGGCAACATAGCCTTCAGCCAGATCGGTCTTTGCAAAAGACTCTTCCAGAAGGGCTGCAAAATCGTCCCGTGTCGGGTTCGTAACAGACATGAAATCTCCTAGTCATATCTCGAAAGATATGTGTCGCGCCGGTGGGTTGGTGTTGATAAAAGCCGATCCAACGTCCGCCCTTAATAAAAGGGCAATCCGGCGCAAGGACACGAGATCAGGCGGTATAAAACCGGCATGGCCGGTCTTTCAATGCACGTCAAATGGTTTTCAGGGCCGCGTCAATATAGGTTTTCGCAGCCTGAAACGCCGCCTCTATACTCATTTCAGACGTATCTAGCAAGTGTGCGTCTTCAGCCGGTTTCAAAGGACTGTCAGCTCGGCCCATATCGCGCGCGTCACGGCGTTTTACATCCTCAAGAATGGAGGAGTAATCAGCAGGCTCGCCACGGGCAATAATCTCATCATAGCGACGGCGCGCCCGCACCTCACTGGAGGCCGTCACATAAAGCTTCACGGGCGCTTGCGGGCAAACCACGGTGCCAATGTCGCGGCCATCCAGCACGGTTCCCGGCGCTTTCAAAGCGAAACGCTGCTGCTCCTCGACAAGCGCCCGCCGGACAGTGGGCATGACGGCGATTTTCGAAGCCGCTTCGCCAATGTCATGGCGGGACAGAACCTCACGATCAAGTCCTGCCAGATCCAGCTGTCGCGCCACCTGCTCGGCCACAGCTTCATCATCCAGCGGCAGTCCGGCATCCAGCAAAGCCTTGGCGGTGGCGCGGTAGGTCAGGCCGGTGTCGAGGTGGTGGAAGCCATAATCTTCGGCAATGCGCCGCGACAGCGTACCCTTGCCAGCAGCAGCAGGTCCATCGATGGCAATTGTAAAGCTTGATTTCGATTCAGTCACCACGAGAGTGTCCTTTATGCTTGCCGACAGGCGTTTCATCCCGCCTTTAGCCCAAAGCGGAACCGGCTCACAACAAAATTCATCCACGATGCATGGCAGACAAGCAGTTCCTACGTTGAATAATAATGGTTCGCCGCCGCCAATGGGTGCCAAATCACAGTTTGCCTTTGACAGAAGCACAAGCTTTGATTAAGGGGACCGACTACAGTTGGACCGGCCTTAGAGTTTGTCAGGGAAAAGTGGTCACCGGTTTTCCCGAAAAGACAAACTCAAAAAAGGGGCTGGGCCCTTGGCGCATGCCCTATTTTCCACGGACTTCATGAGGCTTTGACAGTGGCGAAGGCAGAACTTGGAACAAAACGCACTTGCCCCGACACCGGCAAGAAATTTTACGACCTGAACAAAGATCCGGTCGTATCACCCTACACACAAAAATCCTGGCCACTCTCTTACTTTGTAGAGTCCTCGGTTGCAGCCATCATGGAGAAGGCTTCAGAAGAGGAAGAAGTGGCAGAAGTCGATGCAGAGAACACCGACGTTGAGTTGGTGTCGCTGGAAGATGCCGACGACGCAGCAGGCGGCGACGACATTCCAGATATCGGCGATGATGACGTTGAAATCGGTGACGATGACGACGACACCTTCCTCGAGGCCGACGAAGATGATGAAGACGACGATATGTCGGGCATTATCAGCGTTTCCGGCGACGACGACGAAGTTTAATTCACAGCTCAAGGCCTCGGATTTAAAAAAAATCCGGGGCCTTACTTTTTTCGCTTGCCATACGAAAATCAACGACGTATGAAGCGCCCACACCGAACGAAGCACTGCTTCACGAGGTTCCCGGAACCGGCAAATGCCGGACCCTTATGGGGCTATAGCTCAGCTGGGAGAGCGCTTGCATGGCATGCAAGAGGTCAGCGGTTCGATCCCGCTTAGCTCCACCAAACATTCTTTCAGACAATAAAACTCATCTGCATGACATCTATATGTCATGATCGTCACAGACATCATTGTTATGATGTGCAGGCGAAAGACAGATCCCTATGTTCATTCTCTCCAAACTGTTCTGGCTTGTAGCCCAACCTTTATCGCTGGCTTTTCTGTTCGGCCTGATCGGGCTTGCTGGCGCAGTGCTGGGTCTTCGGCGAACAGCTACTCTGACTGCTGGCCTTGGCCTTCTGATCCTGTTTGTCACGCTCTACACATCGGCAGGCACGGTGGCCTTGCAGGCGCTGGAGGCACGGTTTCCCAGGGCAGCGAAGGAGCCTGAGGTGGTTTCCTGCACGATTGTGCTGGGCGGGGCCTTTTCCAACCCTGTCAACACTGCACGGGGCGGCTTTGAAATGGGTGAAGCGGGTGATCGGTTTGTCGAAGCCTTGCGGCTTGCACGCAATCATCCAGAGGCGAAAATTCTGGTATCAGGGGGCGATGGATCTCTCAGCGGCACCTATGAGGGCGATGCCGTTACAGCTGAGCGTTTTTTCGCGGCCTTTGGTATCGGAGCAGAGCGACTGATTCGGGACACCAGCTCCCGCAACACCGCAGAAAATGTCATCAACACCGAATCGCTTCTGGCGCAGGCCAATCTGAACGATTGCCTGCTGATCACATCGGCCTTTCACATGCCCCGCGCCATCGGCCTGATGCGCAAGGCCGGCATTGTTGTCACGCCCTGGCCAACGGATTATCGGACCAATGGCCTGACAACACTGGCATTCGATTTCACCCAGCCAACGCTGAACGCGCAGAAGACGGCAACGGCACTCCGCGAATGGATTGGGCTGACTGTCTATTTTTTAGATCATCGGACCGAAAAGTGGCCCCGGTTTTCGGAAAAATCGGTTCCCACTTTTCGGTCCGATGCAGTAAGCGTCATTTCTTGAAAATGGTGACAAATCGCACGTCGCGCACGCGCACTGTCATTTCACATTGCGGGCCGTCGGTGCGATCGCAAAAATGCGGTGCCATTTTCAGCACAAACACCATGTTGCCGTAACGCTTGATAAAGTCATAGCCAAAGATTCTGGCGGTTGCGATCATCAGATAACCGCCTTCCTTGACCTGCACGTAAAAATTATAAGGGCAGCCTTCTTCATTGCAATCCGGCCCACGCTTGCCATCACAGATCAGCGAGCCTTCGTTGACAATCGCATCGATCAATCCGTCGTTGTTAATATCCAGCCGGGTGATGTAATCGCTGTCAAATTTCGCCGTTGTGCAGACCCCGCGAAAATGATCCTTCTCGTAAATCTCAGGATCGCTCACCAGCTGCTGTTGCGTAAGTGCGGTAGATGCCGGCAAAATGAACAGCAGGCAAGCAAACAACCGAATGAAAAATGTCACGGCGCGACCCTTGAATGAGAACTGGAGCAATAGCGCGCAAATACACCCGCCAGCTTGCGCCGCCCTTGTCGCCATGGTTTATCCCAAACCTCTATCGCATCGTGCCATAAATCGGAATCGGCACGATGCTATAGCTTTTTGTTTTTGCATCGGATGCTTCCGAAAACCGGGGCCACTTTTCGGTCCGATGCGCTATCGCACAACCTCAACCGGAGCCGCCATGTCATTTCTGCTCTATCTGGATTATGCAGGCGTTGCGCTGTTTGCGGCAACCGGTGCCCTTGCGGCCTCGCGCAAGCAATTGGACATTATCGGCTTTCTGTTCTTTGCCATTGTCACAGGCACAGGCGGCGGCACGGTGCGCGACATTATTTTAGGCAGGCTGCCAGTGTTCTGGGTGATCAACCCAAGTTACATCCTGATTTGCTGTACAATTGGCCTTTTGGTGTTTTTCACGGCTCACCTGCTCGAATCGCGCTATAAACTGCTGATCTGGCTGGATGCCATTGGCCTTTCCGCCTATTGCGTCATGGGCGCTGCCAAAGGCATGGCGGCCACCGGCTCGGCCACCATTGCCATCGTCACCGGAGTGTTGACAGCAACACTTGGCGGGGTCTTGCGTGACCTGCTGGCCAGCGAGCCCTCCGTGCTGTTGAGACCTGAGATCTACATTACAGCGGCATTAATCGGTGCCGGCGTGTTCACGGGGGCCTATATGCTCACCGCCCCGCTCTACTTAGCGTCGGCGGTCGGCGTGCTGGCAGCGTTTATGGTGCGCGGTGGGGCACTTTATTTTGGATGGACACTGCCAACGCCCAATCACAAGGCTGGTCGCCACCCTGATGATGTGATGTGATCGACGCGCACAAAAAAAACGTCAGATGAATGTCAGGCGTTTTTGGGCCGCAGGCGAATCACCACATCGACGTGGGAGATTTCCATACCCTCAGGTGGCTGGGGCAGATTGCCAATCTCGATATTGCTGATGGGAATATCCAGCACTTCGTTGCGACCTTCGACAAAAAAGTGGTGATGGTCGGATACATTGGTATCAAAATAGGTCTTGTTGCTCTCCACGGCCAGCACTCTGATCATGCCAGCTTCCGTGAACTGATGCAGGGTATTGTAAACCGTTGCCAGGGAAACCGGCACATCAGCAGCAACCGCCTCTTCGTGCAATTCTTCCACGGTGAGATGTCGGTCGCCCTTGGCAAACAGCAGCGCAGCCAAGGCAACACGTTGGCGCGTGGGCCTTAAGCCTGAGCGACGCAGCTTTGCTTCAACTTCACCAGAGGCTTGCGCCATCATACCAACGATCTCCATACAGTCCCTTGAAATTCATCTGCCTGTCATACGATATACCCTTTGCAGGATGGGCTTTCAATAGTTCCTCCCCATGTAAAATTCGATAAAAGCCCCGATAATGAGGCGCTTGGCCGATTTTACCACTGGTGGAGCAAGAAGGCTTCCTGTATGCGAACGGCGGAAAGCGACCGGACCGAGGCCATTTTACGCTTAGCTATGCGTTGAAATAAGCGGGCATCGGCTTCAATTCGTCGCCATCTTGCTCTAAGTCTCCTGTATGGGAGAGACTGACGGGGGAATTGAAAGACCGATGAACGAAAAACAGACAAGCTTTAATTACGACGAAATCCTGGCGTGCGGCCGTGGCGAATTGTTTGGTCCGGGCAATGCACAATTGCCTTTGCCGCCAATGCTGATGGTTCACCGTATTACGGATATTTCTGAAACGGGTGGCAATTTTGATAAAGGTTATATTCGTGCCGAATATGACGTGCGACCGGACGATTGGTATTTTCCCTGCCACTTCCAGGGAAATCCGATTATGCCCGGTTGTCTCGGACTGGACGGCATGTGGCAGTTGACCGGCTTTTTTCTGGGCTGGCTCGGCGAACCCGGACGCGGCATGGCGCTGTCGACCGGTGAAGTGAAATTCAAGGGTATGATCCGGCCAGAAACAAAACTTCTGGAATACGGAATTGATTTTAAACGCGTCATGCGTGGCCGCCTGGTTTTGGGCACCGCCGATGGCTGGTTGAAGGCAGATGGCGAAACCATCTATCAGGCAACCGACCTTCGCGTCGGCCTCCAAAAGGCCTCTTGAGCGCATCCTACCATCAAGAAAAAGGTCGATTGACATGAGACGGGTCGTTGTTACGGGTTTAGGGATTGTATCCTCCATCGGCAATAATGCAGCCGAGGTTACGGCCTCTCTGCGCAATGCCAAATCCGGCATTTCATTTTCCCCCGATTTTGCCGAGCATGGCTTCAAATGCCAGGTCTGGGGAAAGCCATCTCTGGATCCATCCGAGCTTGTGGATCGGCGCGCCATGCGTTTCCTGTCGCAAGGTGGCGCATGGAACCATGTGGCCATGAAAGAGGCGCTGGCCGATTCCGGGCTTGAAGAGAAGGATTATGCTTGCAACGAGCGTGCAGGCATCATCATGGGCTCTGGCGGCCCGTCCACACGCCAGATCGTTGAAGCTGCCGACATCACTCGTCAGAACAAGAGCCCAAAGCGCATTGGCCCCTTTGCTGTGCCGAAGGCCATGTCTTCGACCGCATCGGCAACTCTTGCCACCTGGTTCAAGATTCACGGTGTCAACTATTCGATCTCTTCGGCCTGCTCCACCTCGGCCCATTGCATTGGCAATGCCGCCGAAATGATCCAGTGGGGCAAGCAGGACATCATGTTTGCCGGTGGCCACGAAGACCTCGACTGGTCCATGTCCAACCTGTTTGATGCCATGGGTGCCATGTCGTCCAAGTACAACGACACCCCATCAAGCGCTTCGCGCGCCTATGACGTGAGCCGTGATGGTTTCGTCATCGCGGGCGGTGCTGGCGTGCTGGTTCTGGAAGAGCTGGAACACGCGAAAGCGCGTGGTGCCAAGATTTATGCCGAAATCACCGGCTATGGTGCAACATCAGACGGTTACGACATGGTTGCCCCTTCTGGTGAAGGTGCCATTCGGTGTATGCGCCAGGCGCTGGCAACCGTGAAAGGCGATGTGGATTACATCAACACCCATGGTACATCGACACCTGTTGGTGACAGCAAGGAAATTGGTGCAATCCGGGAGGTGTTTGGCGACAGGATCCCCCATGTTCAATCGACCAAATCCCTGACCGGCCATTCGCTGGGTGCCGCAGGCGCACAGGAATCCATCTATGGGCTGTTGATGATGCAAGCTGGCTTCATTGGCGAAAGCGCCCATATCACCGAGCTTGATCCCGAATTTGATGGCGTGCCGATTGTCAGAAAGCGCATTGACAATGCGAAGATTGATACGGTGCTATCCAACTCCTTCGGCTTTGGCGGAACAAATGCTACGCTGGTCTTCCAGCGCCATAACGGATAATATCCATGATTGCTTCAATGCAGGGTAAACGCGGCCTCATCATGGGCGTTGCGAATAACCACTCTATCGCCTGGGGTATCTCCCAGGCGCTTTCAAAGGCCGGTGCCGAGCTTGCTTTCACCTATCAGGGCGATGCGCTGGCCAAGCGGGTCAAGCCGCTGGCAGCCGAACTGGGATCAGATTTTCTGCTGCCGTGCGATGTTGAAGACCTTGCTTCGGTAGATGCGGTGATTGCCGCCATCAAGGAACGTTGGGGCAAGCTGGATTTTGTCGTGCACGCCATTGGCTTTTCCGACAAGAACGAGCTGAAGGGCCTTTACGCGGACACCACGCGCGAGAATTTCACCCGCACCATGGTGATTTCCTGCTTCTCCTTCACCGAGATTGCCCGCCGTGCCGCAGATCTAATGACGGATGGCGGCTCAATCCTGACATTGACCTATGGCGGCTCCATGCGCGTCATTCCCAATTACAATGTCATGGGTGTTGCCAAGGCTGCACTGGAATCCTCCATGCGCTATCTGGCGTCCGATTACGGCCCACGCGGCATTCGCGTTAACGCCATTTCGGCTGGCCCCGTGCGCACACTGGCAGGTGCCGGTATTTCCGATGCCCGCGCCATGCTGAACTGGAATGTGAAGAACGCACCCTTGCGCCGCACACCATCCATTGATGACATCGGTGGCTCTGCGCTCTATCTGCTGTCTGATCTGTCTGCGGGTGTCACCGGCGAAGTGCATTACGTTGATGGTGGCTACAACATCATCTCGCTGCCTGTGCTGGAAGAATTGCGCAAAGCCGACGCCGAGTAAGGCGCGGCTCATATCGGTATTACAGCATGTCGCGTTTTATTGTCCTCAATAAAACGATAACGTCCATGCGAAAAGAAACAGCTAAAGCCTGTCGCAGTGAATCCTATTCACTGCGACAGGCTTTAAAAAAGGCGCTGAGATCATCAGCGCCTTTTTTGTTTTCCTACTTTTTGTTTTATTTCTTGGCCCAGAGAACCTTGTAGCGGGCGTTGCGGCAGGTCTCGCCAGTCTGGCGGAAGCTTGCCGCCAGCAGTGGCTCATAGGCCAGACCACGATTGGCCACCATCAACAGCTCGCCACCGCTGCGCACGGCATCGGCTGCCGTCTTGATCATAGCCTCACCAATCGCGGGCTCAGTGGCATGGCCTTCGTGGAAGGGAGGGTTCATGATCACCAGATCGTATTTTTCTTTTGTCGGCTCTGCGCCCAGATCCTGCCAGAAGAAGCGCGTGGTCAACGCGGGACAATTGCTGGCCAGATTCTTCTTGGCCTGCTCCAGCGCATCATAATTGGCTTCAAACAGGTCAATCCGGTTGGTGCGCGGCGATTTGTGCGCCAGCATCACCGAGAGATAGCCCCAACCCGCGCCGAAATCGGCGGCATTGCCATCGAAATTCTCCGGGAAGCGGCTGGCGAGCAGTTCTGAGCCGGGATCGGCGTGCATGTGCGAGAACAGGCCGGGATAGGTCTCAAACTTGCCATCCACCATCACTGGCTTGGAGGCCAGTGCGGCCACAGCAGCAGAAACATCCAGAGGCACATAGAACCACACGGCAACACCGTGATATTTTGGCAAAGACTGTGGCTCAAGGCCAAGACGCTCCACCTGCTTGCGCAACGGCTGAATGCCATCTTCCTTGGAGCCCGCCAGAATGATCACGCCGCCAGCGCGCACGCGCGACAGCGCCTCCGCCACACGGTTTTCATTCAGGCCCTTGTGCTTGCCAGCCATGACCAGGGCACCATCAAATTCATCGCCCTCAATCACCGGAACGGGATTTTGACGCGCTGCCTCAAGGCGGCGAAATTCCGGGCGAAAGCCCTGAACAACAGTCAGATCGGCGGCAAAGCCATCCGGCTTCACAAAGCCAGCTTCTGCGCCGAGAAACAGGTAACGTTCGCCCTCGCCCGGCAGGGCAACGGCTTCGGTAACAAAGGGATGGAACAGGGTTTTCAGGGTTTCGCGGCTCATGAGTGGCTCTCTAAAGCAATGCACGGAAAGCCGAATGCTCTCACTCGTGCTCTTGCGTCAACAAAATGGATAACAAAAAAGGCGCGGAAAGTCTCCCGCGCCTTTAGAGTCTGTCAGGTTCATATTGAACCTGACAGACTCTAAAACTCTATGTTTGAGTTTGTCTTCTCGGGAAAACCGGATTCCACTTTTCCCTGACAAACTCGAGAGATGAAGAATCTGCGCTTATTCAGCAGCAGCGTCGCCGTCGGCTTTCTTCTCAACGATTTCCTTGCCGGTGGCCTGATCGACAACCTTCATGGACAGGCGAACCTTGCCGCGCTCATCAAAGCCCATCAGCTTGACCCAAACCTTGTCGCCTTCCTTGACGACGTCAGAGGTCTTGGCAACGCGCTCAGAAGCCAGCTGCGAGATATGCACGAGGCCATCACGCGAGCCGAAGAAGTTGACGAATGCGCCGAAATCAGCGGTCTTCACAACCGTGCCTTCGTAAATCACGCCAATTTCAGGCTCGGCCACGATGGAGTGAATCCACTTGCGGGCCGCTTCAATTTCCTTAGCCGAAGACGACGCGATCTTGATCGTGCCATCGTCTTCGATGTTGATCTTCGCGCCGGTCTTCTCAACGATTTCGCGGATAACCTTGCCGCCGGAGCCGATGACTTCACGGATCTTGTCGACCGGGATGTTCATCACTTCGATGCGTGGCGCAAATTCGCCGAGCTGCGAGCGACCCTCGGTGATGGCATTGGCCATTTCGCCGAGAATGTGCTTGCGACCACCTTGCGCCTGCGCCAGCGCAACCTTCATGATCTCTTCGGTGATACCGGCGATCTTGATGTCCATCTGCAACGAGGTGATACCGTCAGCCGTACCAGCCACCTTGAAGTCCATATCGCCGAGGTGATCTTCGTCGCCGAGAATGTCGGACAGAACAGCAAAGCGCTCGCCTTCAAGGATCAAGCCCATGGCAATACCGGCAACCGGCTTGGCCAGAGGCACACCTGCATCCATCAGCGCCAGCGATGTGCCGCAGACAGTTGCCATCGAGGACGAACCGTTGGATTCGGTGATCTCGGAGACAACGCGCAGGGTGTAAGGGAACTGCTCAGGAGCAGGCAGCATGGGGCGAATAGCGCGCCATGCCAGCTTGCCGTGACCAATTTCGCGGCGGCCCGGAGAGCCCATGCGGCCTGTTTCACCCACCGAGTAGGGAGGGAAGTTGTAATGCAGCAGGAAGCGTTCCTTGTACATGCCGGTCAGGCTGTCCACATACTGCTCATCTTCGCCGGTGCCCAGCGTGGCAACAACGATGGCCTGGGTTTCTCCGCGGGTAAACAGGGCAGAACCGTGGGTGCGTGGCAGAAGACCAACTTCCGATACGATTGGGCGAACGGTTTCCAGATCGCGGCCATCGATACGGCTCTTGGTGTCGAGAATGTTCCAACGAACAATCTTGGCCTGCAAGTGCTTGAACACAGCGCCAACAACTTCGGCAGTGTACTTTGGCTCAACGCCTTCAGGGAAGAAATGCGCCTTCACCTTGGCCTTCACAGCGTCAACGGCGGTGTAACGATCAGCCTTCTGGGTGATCTTGTAGGCGTCGCGCAGCTCGGTTTCAGCCAGCTTCAGCATTTCTGCTTCCAGCTCGGAATGATCTTCCGGCTCGAATTCGCGGGGTTCCTTGGCAGCCACTTCGGCCAGCTTGATGATCGCATCGATCACAGGCTGGAAGCCGCGATGACCAAACATCACAGCGCCGAGCATCACGTCTTCGTTCAGTTCCTTGGCTTCCGATTCCACCATCAGAACGGCATCAGTCGTACCAGCAACAACCAGATCAAGGATGGACTCATCCATCTCGTCCAGATGCGGGTTCAGAACATATTCGCCGTTGATATAGCCAACGCGCGCGCCACCAACCGGGCCCATGAAGGGAACGCCAGACAGGGTCAAAGCAGCAGAGGCGGCAACCATCGACAGGATGTCAGGGTTGTTTTCCAGATCGTGCTGGATAACAGTCACAACAACCTGCGTGTCGTTCTTGTAGCCTTCCGGGAACAGCGGGCGGATTGGGCGGTCGATCAGACGCGAAACGAGGGTTTCGTTTTCGCTAGGACGACCTTCGCGCTTGAAATAGCCGCCGGGGATCTTACCGGCTGCATAGGTCTTTTCCTGATAGTTGACGGTCAGCGGGAAGAAATCCTGACCGGGCTTTGGTGCCTTGGCCGAAACAACGGTGGCCAGAACAACGGTCTCGCCGTAGGTTGCCAGAACGGCACCATCAGCCTGACGGGCGATCTTGCCGGTTTCCAGCTTGAGCGGGCGGCCTGCCCATTCGATCTCAACGCTATGGGTATTAAACATATCTTGTCCTTCGTATGCGGCGGCACGCTCACCTTTGCCAAAGACCAAGGGGCACGCACAAACCGCATTGTGTTGACACATCACGGGCAAGACAGCGGGAGGCTTCAAACGGCGAAAGGCCACAAGGCCGAACAAACGGCGGAAGCATCCAACAATCCTGCCCCATGACAGGTCATCGGTTACACTCGGCAGCACCGGCCCATCCGGGCTGCCTTTTTCGCTTATCGGCACTCTTGCCGCATAAGCTGATCAGATGAAGCATCAACATGCTCCAGAAATTGAAACGGCGGGCATTCCTTTACGGAAGCCCGCCGAAGAACACTTAGCGGCGAATGCCCAGGCTGGAAATCAGCTTGCTGTAACGGCCTTCGTCCTTCTTCTTGAGATAATCAAGAAGCGAACGGCGGGTCGAAACCAGTGTCAAAAGACCACGACGGGAATGGTTATCCTTCTTGTGGCCCTTGAAGTGCTCGGTCAGATTGGTGATCCGCTCGGTGAGGATAGCAACCTGAACTTCCGGCGAACCTGTGTCGCCTTCAACAGTTGCATATTCCTTGATCAGGGCGGCTTTACGTTCTGCAGTAATCGACATCGTGATTCCTTTCGGAGAATGAGAAACAAGACGCCTTTAGCCAAGATGTCGTCCAGCTAAGGCCATGAATGCACGCAAACACGTTTGAATGCTGGCGTGCCTATACAATATCTGCCCTCTTAAGGGAAGAGCTGATATTTTTTACGTTAGCTCAATTGAAAACACGCTTGGGCCGGAACTCGCCCTCGCCGATTTCACCAATTGCCACCAGCTTGCCGCCTGCAAAGGCCACCGCTTCCGGCTCGGCCACCGGCGCATCGCGTCCGCGCAGAATAATCGGATTGCCCATGCGCAAGCGATGGGCCTGATCATCACTGATGCGGATTTGCGGCAGCGCCATCAGCGCCTCACCCGTATCGAACAGGAAGGCATCCAGAGCGGCCAACCGCTCATCGCGATCTTCAATCGCTTCGAGCGCGATCAGATCTTCCAGAGGCACCATCATGTCTTCGGCAAAAGGTGCCACAAACGAGCGGCGCAGCTCGGAAATATGGCCAAAACAGCCGAGATCGCGTCCAAAATCGCGGGCGAGTGAGCGCACATAGGTGCCCTTGCCGCATTCGACTTCGAAAAACGCACGGTCTTCCTCGGCTTTCAGAAGCGTCAGGCGATGCACTTCCACCTCGCGCGATGGAATTTCGACAACTTCGCCTTCACGAGCCAAATCATAGGCACGTTCGCCGGCAATCTTGATGGCCGAAAACTGCGGCGGGATCTGGTTGATCACGCCCGTATAATGGGGCAACAGGGCCTGAATCTCTTCGGCCGTGGGGCGCAGGTCTGAAGTCTGGGTGGCTTCGCCTTCCAGATCATCCGTCGAGCGCTCTTCACCCCAGCTCACGGTGAATTCATAGATCTTGCGGCCGTCCATCACATACGGCACGGTCTTGGTGGCATCACCCAGCGCAATCGGCAACATGCCAGACGCCAGGGGGTCCAAGGTGCCAGCGTGACCGGCTTTTTGGGCATTGAACAGCCATTTGATCTTGCCGACCGCTTCGGTCGAGCCAAAATCCACCGGCTTATCAAGGATCAACCAGCCGGAAACCGGGCGGCCTTTGGGTTTTCTGGGTTTGGACATTGGATGCTATTCGTCTTCTTGCTTGTCTTCATCGGGACCAAGGTCGCGCGCCACTTCGGGCGAGCGCAAAAGCTCATCGATCTTGCGGTAATTATCGAAGCTGGTGTCATCACGAAACCGCACTTCCGGCATGTATTTCATCTGCCGAAGCTGACCACCCAAACGCCCGCGAATGTATTTCGCATGGCGGTTCAGGGCCGCAATCACCGCATCATGATCGGCCACACCAATCGGCGAGACATAGGCGGTGGCAATTTTCAAATCCGGTGACATGCGCACTTCGGAAATGGAAATCACTGTTTTTTCAATCAGATCGTCGCGCACTTCACCCCGTTGCAAAACCTGGGTAATGGCGGCGCGGACCTGTTCGCCAACACGCAGCATACGCTGCGATGGCGAGGAACTTGTTGCTTTGCTCATATTCGTTTCTCATTTGCCCGCATCGGGCGTGGGGGATCGAACCCTGTACGGATGCGCCATGCTTTCCTCTGGAAAAGCAGGGATCACCAGTTTGACTGTCTTTGAAAAGGGAGGCCGCCCCGTGAGCGGCCTCCGAATATACGGCGCTGATTAGAGCGTGCGTGTAATATGTTCCACGCGGAAGCACTCGATGGTGTCGCCAGCGCGGATGTCTTCGTAGTTTTCGAAGGCCATACCGCATTCCTGACCCATCGGCACGTCCGACACTTCGTCCTTGAAGCGCTTGAGGGTCTTGAGCTTGCCTTCGTGGATAACCACGTTGTCGCGCACCAGACGCACACCAGCACCACGCTCGACCTTGCCCTCGATAACACGGCAACCCGCGACCTTGCCGGTCTTGGTGATGTTGAACACTTCGAGAATCTCGGCGTTGCCGAGGAAGGTTTCGCGGCGCTCTGGCGACAGTAGACCGGACATGGCCGCTTTTACGTCATCCACCAGATCGTAGATGATGTTGTAATAGCGGATTTCCGTGCCAGCACGCTCGGCTGCAATCTTGGCTTGAGCATTGGCACGAACGTTGAAGCCGATGATGGCGGCGTTCGATGCTTCTGCCAGTGCCAGGTCCGATTCGGTGATCCCGCCTGCGCCGGAGTGAACGATGCGAGCGCGCACTTCGTCGGTGCCCAGCTTGTCGAGAGCGCCGATAATGGCTTCGACAGAACCCTGCACGTCGGCCTTGATGACCAGCGGGAATTCCTTGAAGCCAGTGTTCTGGAGCTGGCTCATCATCTGTTCCAGCGAACCGCGCTGGCCAGACTGACGGGCTGCGGCCTTATCACGGGCCAGACGCTGACGATATTCAGAGATTTCGCGGGCGCGGGCTTCGTTTTCAACCACTGCGAAGCGATCACCAGCGGCTGGCGTGCCCGACAGGCCGAGAATTTCGACCGGCATGGCAGGGCCAGCTTCCTTGACGTGATTGCCCTTGTCGTTGACCAGAGCGCGTACACGGCCCCACTGATCGCCAGCAACGATAATCTGACCCGGACGCAAAGTGCCCTTCTGAATAAGGACAGTCGCAACAGCACCACGACCGCGATCAAGCTGGGCTTCAACAACCGTGCCTTCAGCGGTGCGGCTTGGGTCGGCCTTGAGGTCGAGAATTTCGGCCTGAAGAAGCACGGCTTCGAGAAGCTTGTCGAGGTTCAGCTTGGCCTTGGCCGAGACTTCAACGTCGAGCACTTCACCGCCCATGGATTCCACGAAAACTTCATACTGGAGAAGCTGCTGACGCACCTTTTCCGGATTGGCTTCGTGCTTGTCGATCTTGTTGATGGCAACAATGATCGGCACATTGGCAGCCTTGGCGTGGCTGATCGATTCAATCGTCTGCGGCATCACGGCATCGTCAGCCGCAACCACCAGAATGGCGATGTCGGTCACCTGCGCACCACGGGCACGCATGGCCGTAAAGGCGGCGTGGCCGGGGGTGTCGATGAAGGTGATCTTCTGGCCGTTATGCTCAACCTGATAGGCACCGATGTGCTGGGTAATGCCACCGGCTTCACCCGTGACAACGCTGGTCTGGCGGATGGCGTCGAGCAGCGAGGTCTTACCATGGTCAACGTGACCCATGATGGTGACAACGGGCGGACGCGATACCATTTCACCGGCATCGTCAGCCACATTGAAGATACCGTCTTCAACGTCGGATTCTGATACGCGCTTGACGGTATGGCCAAATTCGGTGGCGATCAATTCAGCCAGATCGGCGTCAATGACGTCGCCAGCCTTCATCATCTGGCCTTCCTTCATCAGGTACTTGATCACGTCAACGGCGCGTTCAGACATACGCTGCGACAGTTCCTGAATGGTGATGGTTTCCGGCAGGATGACTTCGCGCATGACTTTTTCGCGGGTTTCCTGCATCTGGCTGCGGCGGAATTTTTCCTGACGGCGACGCATGGCCGACAGCGAACGACCACGGCTTGTACCATCATCATCCACAGCAGCGGTGGTCACAGTCAGCTTGCCACGACGACGTTCATCCTCGGTCTTGGGACGGGCCGGAACCTTTGCAGGTTCTGGACGAACAACCTTGCCACGGGCAGGCGCACCACCACGCGGCGCGGGGCGGCTTTCATCTTCATCACCACCGGCCTTGCGGCCCCGGACAAAACCGGGAGCAGGCGTTGGTGCAGCTGTTCGTGTGACAGACGGCGTCGTCCGGCTTGCTGGCTCCGAATTGCGAACCGGAGCGGCCGTTGCAACTGGCTCGGCAACAGGCGCTGGTGCAGGTGCGTTAGCAGCCTCAAGCGCGCGCGCCTTTTCTTCTTCTGCCCTGCGAAGGGCCTCGGCTTCAGCAGCAAGCTTGCGGGCTGCTTCCTCTGCCTGACGACGCACTTCTTCTTCTGCGCGACGCTTGGCATCCTCAACTTCACGCGCCTGCGCCTCAATCAAGGCGCGACGGCGGGCATCCATTTCGCTGGCCGACAGATCGTGCAACACGGCACCCCGTGGACGATCAGGACCACGCGACGAGCGATCCGGCTGGCGATTTTGCTGGTTTGACCCTGCGCCTTGCGGACGACCCTGCTGACCCTGCGGACGACCTTGGCCCTGTCCTTGTGGACGACCCTGATTTTGACCGTAGCCCTGCCCTTGAGGCCGAGCCTGCTGGCCCGGTGCACGTTGCTGGGCATATTGGTTGGTCTGCGGAGCGCGTGGAGCAGGCGCTGCCGGGCGTGGTGCCGCGGGCTGTGCTGGAGCAGCGGCCGCCACAGGTGCCGGAGCAGCAGACGCTGGAGCCACGACGGGGGCTTGTGCCTGAGCTGGAGCCTCAGCCGGGGTCGGGGCTGGCGTTGCGGCAACAACAGGAGCCTGAACTGGAGCAGCGGCTGGAGCGGGGATCTGTGCTGGCGCTGCTTGCGCTGGTGCTTGAGCCTGTACCGGCGTCTGGACTGGAGCCTGCGGCGCACGCTCGTCTTCAGGACGGGTTGGGCGGCGCTTGCGCGTCTCGACCACAACGGCCTTGGTGCGACCGCGACCCATATCCTGGCGCACGGTACCCTGGTTCACTCCCGTCGGCTTGAGCGTGAGTGTCTTCTTGCCCGCTACGCTGAGTGTCTTGTCGTCTTTGTTGTCGGTCATTCCGTTCCCGTTCCTTCGAGCGAGGCCGGATGCCAAACATCAGACCACGCCGTTCACATACTGTCCTAAACCACGGAGGCCGGCTCTCACCGGTGACCGGGTCATTGTGGCTTCCGGCCAGTGTCGCTCAATCCCCGTGGCCAATTGCCACGATAGGTCTCGAGCAGAGTTGCGCGTTTCACTACACCCTCACCGGCCTGCCCTGCAAGCGCGCAAGCATGGATAAACGCATTCTGGCCTATCAGTTCTTGCATTTCCGCCTCGGAAAAGAGCCGGAACGCAGGAATCTCCTCGTCCGTTTCCATTCCAAGGTGCCAGGCCTTGCGGGCCTGGTCCAGTTTTCGAACACCATCAGCAGCGGCATCGGTGGCGTGAAACACACACAAAGCCGAGCCACTGCGAATGGCGAGATCAACTTTCGCCGATCCTGTTACAAACTGGCCCGCCTTGCGCGCCAGATTCATCATTCCCGCCACCTGTTGCACAAGCAGCCTGTCAACCTGCGCCCCCAAATCGGGAGCAACGGTGACATCCGCCTTCAAAGCCCGGGCGAATTGTTTTTTCGCCACCGCCTTGTCAACGGCCTCGCGGGAAACAGACACCCAGCATCCACGGCCGGGCAGTTCCCGTTTCAAATCCGGCACAACAACCCCGTCTGGGGTTGCAACGAACCGGATCAAAGTGTCTGGCGTTCCAGCCTTGCGGGTGACAATGCAAGTGCGGTCATTCTGACCATCCTTGCCCGACACACCTTTTTGCGGCTTGGGCGGACGCTCCTTCTCCAAAGGTTGATCGGAGGCCATCACGCGCTCCGCTCAGCCTCGTCTGCTACGCCGTCTTCAGCGTCAACGTCAGCTTCGACAGCTTCTGCCTGCGCCAGCGCTTCATCTTCGGTGATCCAGCCAGCCGTCAGGCGAGCCTGAATGACCATGCGTTCAGCCTCCTGACGTGACACATCCAGCTTGGAGAACAGGCCTTCAAACTTCTTGGTCTCACCGTCTTTGCGCTCACTCCAGCCGACCAGGTCGTCTGATGCACAGCCAGCGAAATCTTCAATAGTCTTGATACCGTCCTGCCCCAGAGCCACCATCATCTGGGTGGTCATGCCGGGAATCTGACGCAACTCATCGGAGACACCCAGCTCTTTACGCTTGGCATCAAACTCAGCTTCGATCTTTTCGAGGTACTCACGGGCACGAGTCTGAATTTCTTCAGCCGTGTCATCGTCAAAGCCATCAATTGAGGAAATTTCATCGAGATTGGCATAGGCAACTTCTTCAACCTGCGCAAAGCCTTCCGATGCCAGCACCTGACCGACCATTTCGTCCACGTCGAGCGCGTCCATGAACAGGTTGGTGCGCTCGTTGAATTCCTTCTGGCGACGTTCCGATTCCTCGGCTTCCGTCATGATGTCAATGTCCCAGCCGGTCAGCTGCGAGGCCAGACGCACGTTCTGACCACGACGGCCGATGGCCAGCGACAGCTGCTCATCTGGCACCACCACTTCGATACGCTCTGCATCTTCATCCAGAACAACCTTGGAGACTTCCGCAGGCTGCAACGCATTGACGATGAAGGAAGCAGGATCAGCCGACCATGGAATAATGTCGATCTTTTCGCCCTGCAATTCGCCAACCACGGCCTGAACGCGCGAACCGCGCATACCGACGCAGGCACCGACCGGATCAATCGAACTGTCGTTGGAAATCACCGCGATCTTGGCGCGCGAACCCGGATCACGGGCCACCGACTTGATCTGAATGATGCCGTCATAGATTTCCGGCACTTCCATGGTGAAGAGCTTGACCATGAACTGCGGATGGGTACGCGAGAGGAAAATCTGCGGCCCACGCTGTTCGCGGCGCACGTCATAGACAAAGGCGCGAACGCGATCACCGTAACGCATGGCTTCGCGTGGAATCATCTCGTCACGACGGATAATGCCTTCGCCACGGCCGAGATCGACAATCACATTGCCATACTCAACGCGCTTGACTGTGCCGTTGATGATTTCACCAACGCGATCCTTGAATTCATCATACTGACGGTCACGCTCGGCTTCGCGCACTTTCTGCACAATCACCTGCTTGGCAGACTGGGCGGCAATACGGCCAAAATCCATCGGCGGCAGCGGATCGGCAATGAAATCCCCCAGCTTGGCATCAACATTGCGGTCGCGGGCCAGCGGCAGCGCGATCTGCGTGCCATAATCCTCAACCGTATCCACCACTTCCAGAAGACGCTGAAGACGAATTTCGCCGGTCTTGGAGTTGATGTCGGCGCGGATATTGGTCTCGGAGCCGTAACGCGAACGCGCGGCCTTCTGGATGGCGTCAGCCATCGCAGCAAGCACGATTTCACGATCGATGACCTTCTCGCGCGCAACCGCATCTGCGATCTGCAACAGCTCAAGCCGATTAGCACTGACTGCCATTGTCTAAAGTCTCCGTCTTCCTGCCTCGGGCAATGAGCCCTTGAGGCGTGTTATCGGTTATTCCGCTTCGTCTGCTTCATCATTCTGGTTTGCGGCTTCCGCCTTTGCCAGTTTATCAGCCCGAAGGGCATCGCGGATAAGATCATCCGTCAGAATCAATTTTGCCTCAGCCAAAGCCGTAAACGGAATGGTCACCCGAGGTTCTTCACCGTAAGCCGCCTGATCACGCTCCAACACGAAGCCATCAGCGGTCACTTCGGTAATTTTGCCGCGAAACCGCTTGCGATTATCCACCAGAATCGATGTCTCGCATTTCAGCAGATTGCCCTGCCAGCGGGTAAAATCAGACACCCGCACCATGGGACGATCAATGCCCGGCGACGACACTTCCAGATGATACTCCTTATCGATCGGATCTTCTACATCCAAAACCGGAGAAATGGCCTGCGACAGCGCTTCGCAATCGGTGACTGTCATGGTGCCATCGGCACGCTCGGCCATGATTTGCAACGTCAGGCCATTCTGGTTCATCATCCGAACCCGCACGAGCTTGAAACCCAGATCGAGCGTTACCGGCTCGATAATCTCGGCAATACGCCGATCCAGACCGGTCTCGGTAATCAGGCGTGGTTCAAGCAGATCGCTTACGGGCATATGTTCGGACAAGCCTGTCCTCCTGGGAAATTGGCGCTTGGAGTGTCACCGCCAACAAAAAAGAGCGGGTCCTTGCGGGCCCACCCTTCATCTGGCGATCAAGAATTTAGACGCTCTATACGCCCTGCGCCGTTTGAATGCAAGTCATTCCACAAGCACCGTATGCGATCAGCCTGACAGGAGAAAAACAGCCAGGCATTTGCCAAGCCTCCCGCGAGATGTGCTCGGAAAAATTGTTCTGATGCTCACATTTATTCTCACACTGCCCCAATATGGGCCGGTTTGCCACGTTATTGCAAAACGCTGAAACCGGAATCGGTTGAAGAGTGAAAGGATATGGCGGATATAGCATATGGATGTGTCATTGGGTCCGGCATTGCGCCACACGATGCCATAGCCTTTGAACCTCCTGAAAGCCACGTCCAGTTTCTTCACTGTCACCCTCTCTCTTTCAGTTGCAAACAACGGAAAAGCCCGTGCCGGACAGACGATCTCCTTTAGCGCCGTTTAAAAACAAAGTCTTTCTGACCATCTGGATGGCCAGCATCACCTCGAATTTCGGGGGTCTCATTCAGGATGTCGGGGCGGCATGGATGATGACATCCATCTCGAAATCAGAGAGCATGGTGGCACTGGTGCAGGCTTCCAACACGGCTCCCATCATGCTGTTTTCGCTGGTGGCCGGTGCGATTGCCGATGGATTTGACCGGCGCAAGGTGATGCTGACCGCGCAGATTTTTCTGCTGGTTGTGTCAGCGCTTTTGTCTGCCTTCACATGGTTTGGCCTGCTCACTCCATGGTCACTGCTGGCGTTTACGTTTCTGATCGGCTGTGGCACGGCCCTGAACAGTCCGTCATGGCAGGCTTCGGTGGGCGACATTGTCGGGCGTGAAGATTTGCCCTCGGCGGTTTCGCTCAACAGCATGGGCTTTAACATGACCCGCAGCGTTGGTCCTGCGATTGGCGGTTTGATTGTGGCCATTGCCGGGGCGGCGACTGCCTTTGCCGTCAATGCCGTCAGCTATCTTTCGATGATCTATGCGCTGGCGCGCTGGAAGCCGGTCTATCCGAAAACCACCCTGCCACGCGAAAGTCTGGGCCACGCCATTGCGGCGGGCCTGCGCTATATGGCCATGTCTCCCAACCTGATGAAAGTGCTGTTTCGCGGCTTTCTGTTCGGCTTTTCGGCCACGGCCATTCTGTCCTTGCTGCCGCTAGTCACCAAGGACAGCCTGGGAGGCGGACCGCTGACCTATGGTGGATTGCTGGGCGCATTCGGGCTGGGTGCCATTGCCGGGGCAATGTCCAATGCCCGCATTCGTGAGATATTGAGCAGCGAGCAGATCGTGCGCTGTTCATTCGCAGGCTTTGCCGTGGCCGCAGCCGTGACCGGCATCAGCCAAACCTTTTGGCTGACAGCACCGGCGCTGATTGTTGCCGGAGCCTGTTGGGTCTTGTCGCTGTCGCTGTTCAACACCGTGGTGCAGCTCTCCACGCCGCGCTGGGTGGTGGGGCGCGCGCTGTCGCTTTATCAGACAGCAACCTTTGGCGGCATGGCCGGCGGAGCCTGGGTCTGGGGTGTGCTTGCCGAAAATCTCGGCTCCGGCGAGGCGCTGATTGCCTCTGCCGTGGTGATGATTGCTGGCGTTGCCATCGGCTTTCTTTTGCCGATGCCAGCCTTTGCCACGCTGGACCTTAACCCGCTCAACCGCTTCAACGAGCCGCCACTGCGGCTGGATATTCGTCCGCGCAGCGGCCCAATCGTGATCCAGATCGATTTTGAAATTGATGACAAGGACGTTCCGGAATTTCTGAAAGTCATGGTCGAGCGGCGGCGCATTCGCCTGCGCGATGGTGCCCAGAACTGGGCACTGATGCGTGACCTTGAAAACCCCGACATCTGGACCGAAAGCTACCACACCCCGACCTGGGTCGATTACGTCCGCCACAACCACCGCCGCACCAAGGCCGACGCCCAGATTACCGACCGGCTGATGGATCTGCACAAGGGCGCAAAACCTCCCCACGTACACCGCATGATTGAAAGACAGGCCATTCCACCCGCCGATGACGTGTTTCACAAACCGCATATCGATCACCATTGACAGGTGGCGATAGGCGGCAAAGACAAACCCTTTATTGTGAATGGTTTAACCTTTGAAATTATAAGCTTTCATTTTATTTATTACTAAATTTTAATGTTTTTTGTCGTGAAAAAATCACTGTTACAATCTTTAGTCATCATGTAGCCTTCCACTCAATGCAATTAGGAGTGGGCTTAATGGCAACTATAAATGGTACAACTGCAAACGACACATTAACAGGTACATCGTCTGACGATACAATCTCAGGCCTTGCTGGCGCGGATACGCTGATTGGCGGCTTGGGTAATGACACACTCAATGGCGGAGCGGGTGCAGATGTTCTGAACGGTGGCGAAGGTTCTGACACGGCCAGCTATGCCGGAAGCACCGCCGTCAACGTCAACCTCAAGACGGGCGTGACATCCGGTGGCGATGCCGTGGGCGATACCTTCGTCAGCATCGAAAACATCACAGGCTCAGGCTATGCCGACATTCTTACCGGTGATGACGGCGATAACATCATCAATGGCGGGGGTGGCAATGACATACTGGAAGGGGGCAAGGGGGCTGATACGCTACAGGCCGGGGGCGGCTATGATACGGCGTCCTACGCCAATTCTGATGCAGCTGTAAACGTCAATATCTCATTGGTAGACGGACATACGGTTGGCTCCGGAACTGGCGGCGACGCAGAAGGTGACAGCTATTATGATATGTCTTACTTCGTTGGTTCCAAATACAATGATACTTTCTCCGGCGAGATCAGACCTTTTAATTTTGCCGGTGGATTGGGCGATGACACTTACGTGGTTAAAACATCATCCATCACAATTACGGAAGCCAAAGACGAAGGCAACGACACCGTTCTGGCCTCGGTCAACTACACACTCTCGGACCATGTCGAAACGCTGAAATATACCGGAGACGGAAACTTCATCGGAACCGGCAGCGCACAAGACAACACCATCATCGGCGGTTCTGGTGATGACACCCTGATCGGCAAGGCTGGCGCAGACACTCTGATCGGCGGCAGCGGCTCTGACACGGCCAGCTATGCCGGAAGCACCGCCGTCAACGTCAACCTCAAGACGGGCGTGACATCCGGTGGCGATGCCGTGGGCGATACCTTCGTCA
>NZ_JACHLU010000013.1:63097-132443 GCF_014204625.1 Gillisella vitis
TGATCGGCAAGGCTGGCGCAGACACTCTGATCGGCGGCAGCGGCTCTGACACGGCCAGCTATGCCGGAAGCACCGCCGTCAACGTCAACCTCAAGACCGGCGTGACATCCGGTGGCGATGCCGTGGGCGATACCTTCGTCAGCATCGAGAACCTCACAGGCTCAAGCTATGCCGACATTCTGACAGGTGATGATGGGGACAATGTCATCACCGGAGGAAGCGGTGCGGATATCCTTGACGGAGGAGCAGGCGCCGACGTCCTCAATGGCGGCAGTGGTACCGATGGCGATATTGTCACATATGAAAACTCTAATGCGGCAGTTCAGGTCAACCTGGTTACGAATGTCAACACCGGCGGATATGCGCAAGGCGACAAGATTTATGGTACCATTCAGGTAATTGGCTCGAACTATGATGATACATTTACCGCAGCGAATTATGCCTACATTCTTGATGGTGGAAAAGGTAATGATACTTATGTCATCGGCCGTTCTGACGTGACCGTCATCGAAGCCAATGGCGAAGGTAACGACACCGTTCTGGCATCCGTCAATTATACGCTTTCCGATTATATCGAAACGCTGAAATACACCGGAGACGGCAACTTCACCGGCACAGGCAACGCACAAGCCAACACCATCATCGGCGGTTCAGGTGATGACACCCTGATCGGCAAGGCTGGCGCAGACACTCTGATCGGCGGCGAAGGCTCGGATACAGCCAGCTATGCGGGAAGCACAGCCGTCAACGTCAACCTCAAGACAGGCGTGACATCCGGTGGCGATGCTGCGGGCGATCGTATCGTCAGCATCGAAAACCTCACAGGCTCAAGCTATGCCGACACATTGACGGGAAATGACCTTGCCAACATCCTCATCGGTGGTGATGGCAACGACACATTGGAAGGCGGGAAAGGTGCGGACACGCTCACCGGCGGCAATGGCACTGACACGGCAAGCTATGCCGGTTCTGACGCTGCTGTGCAGATCAACCTCAGCACCGGCACGGCAACGGGTGGTGATGCGACGGGTGATACGCTGAGCAGCATTGAAGGTGTTATCGGCTCTCAATATGGCGATAAGCTCACAAGCACTGTCGCAGGCACGCTTGCCGGTGGCGGCGGTAACGATACCTATGTTGTCAGTCAGGTTGCGACCACGACTGTGCTGGTGGAAGAGGCCAATGCTGGCACGGATACCGTTGAAACAACATTGACAAGCTATACGCTGAAGACCAATTTCGAGAACCTCACCCATACCGCAGATACCAATTTTGTCGGCTATGGTAACAGCGTCGACAATGTCATCATCAGTCAGGCAGGTGCAGACAAACTCTATGGCTATGCCGGAAATGACAGGATTACCGGCGGTGCCGGTGCGGATACCATTGATGGCGGCGACGGGAGTGACACGGCGGTTTACAGCGGCTCCAATGCTGCCGTGACGGTCAACCTTGTCACAGGAAAAGGAACGGGTGGTCACGCCGAAGGTGATGTACTGACCAGTATCGAAAACCTTGTTGGGTCCAGCTACGCCGACCAGCTGACTGGTACGGCGGGCAATAACTGGTTCTCAGGTGGCGCAGGCGGCGATACGATCAATGGCGGCGACGGCACGGATACCGCCAGCTATGCTGACTCCACAGCGGCCGTGACTGTCAACCTCCTCGCGGGGACTGCGACGGGCGGCTACGCCGCAGGCGATGTCCTGACCAGCATCGAAAACCTTGAAGGCTCGGCCTATGCCGATACATTGACGGGCAATGCTGGCAGCAACACGCTGTCTGGCGGTGCGGGCGATGACATCCTGATGGGTGGTGCGGGTGCTGACATTCTGAATGGTGGCACCGGCGAGGACAAGGTCAGCTATGAAACATCGCTGGCAGCTGTTACCGTCGATCTCAGCACCGGAACGGGCACAGGCGGCGATGCCGAAGGCGACACCTATATCAGCATCGAGCGCGTCATCGGCTCCAGCTATGATGATATTCTGACCGGCAGCGCTGGCGCTGACATGATCACGGGCGGCGCTGGAGACGACATCATTCGCGGTGGTGCGGGCAATGACGTCCTTTCGGGTGGTGCGGGTGCCGATACGCTTATTGGTGGAGACGGATACGATACCGCAAACTACTCTCAGTCAACATCAGCCATCGGGATTGATCTGAGCACCGGAACAGGCTCCGGCGATGCCGCGGGTGATACACTCAGCTCCATTGAGGCGTTCTCCGGCACCAGATACGGCGATAGCTTTATTGGTGGCACCACAATGGCCCACTACAACAGTGGTGCTGGCGACGATCATTTCACCGCTGGTTCCGGTTCAGAGCGGTTCAATGCCGATGTCGGCACCGATACCGTAACCTATGAACTCTCAACAGAGGCGGTGACCGTCAATCTCGCAACCGGGATTGGCAGTGGCGGCTATGCGAAAGGCGACACATACTACAGTGTTGAGACCGTGATTGGCTCTGACCATAATGACACCTTCATCACAACCGCCAACAGCACGCTGGCGGGTGGCCTTGGTGACGACACCTACGATATTGGCGCTTCAGCAGCCGTGATCACGGAAAATGTCGATGGGGGGATTGATCTCGTCAAGACCAGCAATGACAGCTACACTCTGGCAGATAATCTGGAAAACCTCACCTACACCGGCAGCAGCACCTTTATCGGCTCCGGCAATGATGCAGATAACGTGCTGACCGGAGGTGCACAGGCAAACACACTCTATGGTCTGGGTGGCAATGACACCATTCTTGGTGGCGCTGGCAGCGATGTGCTGGATGGCGGCACGGGTGATGATGCCTTGCAAGGCGGTGACGGCAGCGACACATTTGTGTTCAACACCGGCTATGGCAATGATGTCGTGACCGATTATCAATCCGACTCCGATACCATCGACCTGAGCGGAATGGGCTTTACCACGCTGGATGATGCCGCCTCTTACGCCAGCGAAATTGCCGATGGCGTGCTGTTTGACTTTGGCAATGGTGACACACTGACCGTTCACGGCCTCGATTATGCCAGCCTGACGCAGAACGATCTGGTGATGTAATCTTCAAACCTGTATCGGGGAGGCTCATCTAAAGCCTGTCGCAGTGAATAGGATTCACTGCGACAGGCTTTAGCTCTTTCTTTTTCGCATGTACGTTATCGTTTTATTGAGGACAATAAAACGCGACATGCTGTAGCTTCCCCGATACATCCGAAGCATGTCATGATTCGAAACAGATGTGGGTTTTGGCTTTCGCAATCAGCGCAGCTTTGCTTTCAGGCTCTCATCCGGGTAGCAGGTTGCCGTCAAACCGGCCTTGGTCTGCCATTGCCCCAGTGACCGGCGGGTTTTATAGCCCGCCAAGCCGTCGGCCTTGCCAACATCATAGCCCTTGGCAACAAGGCTTTTTTGCATTGCCAGCACATCCGAGCGCAGCATATGGCCGACATTGCCCCAAGGCGCAGAAAATGCGCCCGAGCCATAGGCGATCCGATCAGCCAGATTGCCAATGAACAGGGCGTAAAGATCGGAATTGTTATATTCCTTGATCACGTAAAAATTCGGCGTCACCAGAAATTCAGGGCCGTGGGTTCCCGCAGGCACCATCATCATGGTGGAGGCTGAAAGATCGGCTTTCGGAAAGGCTTTACCAGAAATGCGCTGAATGCCCGTTGATGCCCATGCGGACATGGGCTTGGCCAGATCCGGCCCTTCTTGCGCGCAGGAGACATTGGCGGGAATTGTCACCTCAAAGCCCCAGTCCCTGCCCCGCTGCCAGCCTTTTTGGGCCAGAAAATTGGCCATCGAGGCTAAGCTGTCCGGCACCGAGGTCCAGATATTGCGGTGGCCATCGCCATCGGCATCGACAGCATATTTCAAAAAACTGGAGGGCATGAACTGCGGCTGGCCCAACGCACCTGCGCTGGAGCTAACCATGGCCTCCCTATCCACATCACGGCTTTCGATAATATGCAGGGCATCAATCAATTCGCGGGTAAACAGGTCCTTGCGGGTGGACATGAAAGCGCTGGTGGCCAGCACATCCACGGCTTCATACGGCAGTTTGGCTCGGCCATAGCCGGTTTCACGGCCCCAGATGGCCAGAAGAACCGGCCCCGGCACGCCATATTGAGCCTCGATCTTTTTCAGCGCTCCGGCATATTGCGCGGCCAAGGCCCGGCCGCTGGCGGCCAGCGCCTGCATTCGTGCCTCATTGAAATAAGGCCCCGGCGAGGAGAACTCGGCCTGGGTTTGCGGCCGCTCCTTTGGCGTTGGAAAGCCGGGCGGTATCAAATCCGGCAGCGACCAATTGAGCTTGACCCCGGCCATTACCTGATCAAACACAGCTTTGGAGATCCCCGCCTTTTGCGCCTGCGGCCAGAAATCCCTGGCAATCCAGCTTTTGAACTGGCTTTCGACCTGTACTTTGGATGGCTCGGCGTAGGCAGACACGCCAGAAAAGGTCATCATCGCGGCCAGCAAAGCCACTGTTAAACTCCGGGCCATAGCTTTCTCCATCAAATCAGCGTGCGGGCGCGAAGCGCGGCCGAGAGTGTGCCTTCATCGAGATAATCCAGCTCGCCACCCACCGGCACGCCATGGGCAAGGCGGGTGATTTTCACGCCCAGATCAGCCAGATGATCGGTTATATAGTGAGCTGTGGTTTGCCCTTCCACCGTGGCATTGACGGCAATGATGATTTCCCGCACGCCGCCTTTGGCGACACGATCAATCAGCCCCTTGATGTTCAGATCATCCGGCCCCACGCCATCCAGCGGCGACAGCGTGCCACCCAGCACGTGATAGGCCACATTCATGGCACCAGAGCGCTCCAGCGCCCAGAGATCGGACACATCTTCCACCACGATAATCACCGATTGGTCACGCCGGTCATCGGTGCAGACAGTGCACGGGTCCATGGTATCGACATTGCCGCAGCACGAGCAAATCTTGACCTTGGCGTGGGCATCGCCCATGGCCTGCGCCAAAGGCCCCATCAATTGCTCGCGCTTCTTGATCAGATGCAGCGCCGCACGGCGGGCCGAGCGCGGGCCAAGACCCGGCACTTTCGCCAGCAGCTGAATGAGTTTTTCAATTTCGGGACCAGTGACTCGCTTTGCCATGGCGCTTGTCTACCCCATATTGTCTGCAAACGGAATTACAGAACAAGGGATCACCCCATGAAAATCACTGCCGTCTGCCTTGGCCAGCCGCAAAAGCTCGACGGCAAGAGCTATAAGACCGGCATTTTCAAAACGCCGGTCTCCGGCCCGGTGATGGTGGATATGCAGGGACTTGTGGGCGACGCCATCATCAATCGCACCCACCACGGCGGGCCTGATCAGGCGATCTATCTGGAAGGCTCCATCACCCTTGCCTGGTGGCAGGAACACTTGGGCAGACGCTTGGAGCCGGGCACCTTTGGCGAAAATCTGGTGATCGACGGGCTTGATAATCGTGATCTCGCCGTTGGCGACCAATTTCAGATTGGCGAGGTGCTGCTGGAGGTCAGCGCCCCCCGCACACCCTGCGCTACATTTTCTGCGCGAATGCAGGACGCAACATGTGTGAAACGCTACACCAGAGCAGCCAGACCGGGGGCCTATTGCCGGGTGCTGCACGGCGGCCTGTTGCAGGCAGGCACCGATGTGACGTGGACGGCCTATGGGCATGATCGGCTGATGTTAAAAGATATGATCGGAATGTCGTTTAAAAACCTGCCCGCCGATTTGCGCCCGCGCTATCTGGCCGCACCGATTGCCGAGCGCATCCGGACGCAGATTCAAATATAAAAACCTGATCACCTTGCAGTGACCATCTTGATCAATCACAAGGACGGAACAATATTTTAGTGGTTCCGTTATCAAGGCAGCATGATCCTGCCCAATTCATCGGCGAAGAATCATTTTATAACATCATATCCATGAAGGAGTCTCCCATGTCATCGTTCGCAAAGCTTTCCAGCGTGGCCCTTGCCGCCGCCGTTGCCATTCCCCTTGGCACGACAGCCGCGAACGCCGCGTCTGTTCAGGTTGGTATGCTGCAATGCGAAATGAGCCCCGGCATCAGCGCCGTCGTTGGCTCCAGCCGCGATCTGGATTGCGTCTTCAAACCAACAAGCAATGCCCCGCCAGAACATTATCAGGGCACCTTGTCCAAGTTTGGCATTGACCTTGGCTATGTGCAGGGCGGCAAGCTGGCATGGGCGGTCTACGCCCCCAGCCATCTGGTGGAAGGCGCACTTCAGGGCAGCTACGGCGGCACCAGCGCCAATGCAGCCCTTGGCTTCGGCGGTGCAGTCAACGTGCTCGGCGGCGGCTTCCAAGGCTCCGTTGCCCTTCAGCCGATTGCGCTGGAAAGCACACTTGGCATCAATCTGGGTGCCACCATTGCGTCGATGAAACTGGCCTATGTGCAGCCAGCCACGCCAAAGTCTTTGGATAATGGTCCGGCTGTGCCGTATCATCCGACACACCATAAGAAGCATTACAAGGGCTGAGGTTTTAGTCTGAATGCGTGATGAAGGCCGGGCTGGCGACAGCTCGGCTTTTTTGTTTCACGAAGACATTTTTCTGCGCATGGCGATGATCTAAAGCCTGTCGCGGCGAATAGGATTCACTTCGACCGGCTTTAGATCTTATTGCGTCGCATGTACGTTATCATTTTATTGAGGACAATAAAACGCGACATGCTTTAATCGTTACGCTGGATCGATAGAAGAGGATGAATAACGGTCTTAAACTGCCTTGCAGGAAACCCGATGCCTTACATTTCAATCACTGGACTAGAACTAAAGGCCAAACGCCACACGGCACGCTTCTGGTGGCACGCCATCCGGTCAATGGCGCAGGCAAAAAGGGCAGAGGGTGCGATTGCGGTTGATGCGCGCACCATCAACGGCGTTCATCACACAAGGTCCGTCTGGGCCAATGAGGCCGCGATGCGCCGCTATCTCGTGGCGGGTGCCCATTTGCAAGCCATGAAGGCCTTTGGGGCCATTGCGACCGGCAAGACGATGAGCTTTGAGAGTAATAAGGTGCCGAATGACTGCGCGAGCTTGATTTGTCCATCTTCCGCAATGGCCAATTGAAAACCCTATTGAGTTTTCGAGCGCCTTAAAAAGCTGTGAGTTACTTGGCTGCTTTTGATTTGGGCATATTTAAAAAATTCTTATTTCAAAATTCAAAACCGCCCTGCTATATATGTCTCTATATGCCTAACTGATCGTGGTAATTTTGGAGCGTTGAGAAACGATATTCATTTAGGACGAACTTATCTTCTTTGAGAACAGCTTTTATATATTTATCTACATATTTTTTGAAATCTTTGATTATCTTGTGTTCGTGCTCATTTATAATCTTAAACTCTGCAGCAGATTCTAGTTTAATATCTCTGCTGATGTCTTTATCTTCAAAAATGAGGAGACACTTGGAGTAATCAAGGCCGCAGTCGTTGATCGTAGGAAAGCCTTGCTTGTGCCGTAGGTGCGTCCTGAGGGGTATCGCAAAGCGTAATCCATTTACCTCGATAACAACGATCGCGTGAGGGCGGCTCTTGTCCATCGCTTCAATCGTGGGATGCTCCGTTAGATAATCATACCGCAGAAGGACAAAACGCATATCGAACTCGTTATTTCATGAAAAAAGGGGCGTGAGCCCCTTTCGTCATCTTCACTTTGGGTCTTCAGTTTTTAACGTGGGGCGAACCCTACCACCACATCTTCACTTTGGGTCTTCAGTTTTTAACGTGGGGCGAACCCTACCACCACATCACGACACTATATCTATGACTCTGTGCCCCGCATGTCAAGTCTAGCATGTATGGAGGTCTGTAGGAGCGCTCTTGTATCTGTGTTCTCGCCCCAAACCGCGACTAATGAGATCATAGTGCCAAGCCGAAATTGCCCTCAGATGAATTTTCATTTTCAAAGCCAATTAACGAGGCGACCTTGAAGAATATGTATGCAGCTCTCCCCCAGTAATTAGGCATAATGAGCGACGCTTTGGACTGACCCTCCATTCGGCTCATTAACCCTCGTCGCACCCAAGCTCAACAGTGGGGCGGGTCAGATTACATGCAGGACCAACCAACACTCTCATATAGACCAAGTGAATGAAAAATATACCTTGCGATGAAACGTCCAAATCAAACGCAACAAAATGCCTAGACCAGCCAGCGCAGACACAAACTAATCCGGAGAAATCAATCGGATTGGGATGAGGTGAAGGTTTTGTGGGAGACGAAGGCAATCACCGTTGGGAAGAAGTAGTGATCAAACCGCTCAAAACGGCATCTTAAACCCCGGAGGAATCGGCAAACCCGCTGTCATTTCCTTGGTCTTTTCTGCTGCAATGGCTTCGGCCTTGTCTTTGGCGTCCTTGTGGGCAGCAACGATCAGGTCTTCGAGGATCTCGACATCGTCTTCCTTGAACAGCGACGGGTCGATTTTCACGCCCTTCAAATCGCCCTTGCCGGTCATCGTCACGGTGACGAGTCCGCCGCCGGATTTGCCTTCGACTTCCAATGCAGCAATGTCTTCCTGCATCTTTTCCATCTTGGCCTGCATTTCCTTGACCTTGCCCATCATGCCCATGATGTCGCGCATTGTCATTTCTCCTAAGATCAATAAGCGTTAAAATTCAATATCATCGCCGGGCAGAATGTCGCCCTCGGCCGATTCGGCTGCCGCTGGTGGCGGCAGGGTTTCGTCTTCTTCAACGCTTGCCCGAATGCGCACGTCGGTGATCCTCGCGCCGGGGAAGCGCGACAGAATCGCAACAATATCAGGATCAGCCGCCGCATCGGTAAAGTTGGCCTGCCGCTCGCTGGCCTCTTGCTCGACCAGCGTTTTACTGCCCTCTTCACGGCTGAGAATGACCATCCAGCGAATGCCGGTCCATTCTTCCAGCCGGGTTTGCAAATCGCCTACCAGCGTCTTTGGCGCATCCGGTGGCAGGTTGATTTCCAACCGTCCGTTTTCCAGCTTCACCAGCCGCACATAGGCGCGGGTCAGGGTCCGCAATTTCAAATCGCGGTTCTTGGCGCACAGGTCTACAATGTCATTGATGGAGCGCACCGGAACTTTTGGTTCCGGCACATCTGCCTGCACCTCAGGCTTTGGAGCCAACTCCGGCGCACGCGCCACACTCGGCACCACCTGCAAATGTGAAGTGGGCTGCGGCTGCCCCATGGCCCGTGGGGCGGGGTCGCTGGCTGAGTGCGCCACAGCTTGGGTGCTGTAGCTGGCGGATGCGCCGCCATTGCCGCCGCCCCTTGGGCTGCTGCCTTGCGGGGCGCTGCTGCCGTCTTGCGCCATTTCCAAAAGTCGTCTGGCCGCATCTTCCGGCGAGGGCAAATGCGCGGCATGGGTCAGGCGGATCAGCACCATTTCAGCGGCACCCGATTGGCGCGAGGCATTTTCAACCTCGGGAATGCCTTTCAGCAACATTTGCCACATGCGCGACAATGTGGTTACGGCAACGTTTTCCGCATATTCAGACCCGCGCACCCGCTCAACCTCGCTCAAGGACGGATCGTTTGCGCCATTGGGCACATATTTCAGCCGGGTGACCAGATGGGTGAAATCGGCAAGATCGGTCAGCACCACGGTTGGGCTGGCACCGGCCTCATACTGGCTGTTGAACTCCGACAAAGCCGCGGCCACATCGCCCAGCACAAGATGGCCAAACAAGTCCACCACGCGGGCGCGGTCTGCCAGCCCCAGCATGGAGCGCACAGCATCGGCGTCCACCCGGCCAGCACCGTGGGCAATGGCTTGATCCAGCAAGGACAGACCATCGCGGGCCGAGCCTTCCGCTGCGCGGGCCACCATGGCGAGGGCTTCCGGTTCGGCTTCAATGCCTTCTTTTGATAAGATGGCGGTAAACAGGCCGACCAGATCGCCGGCGCTGATGCGGCGCAGGTCAAACCGCTGGCAGCGCGACAGCACCGTGATTGGTACCTTGCGGATTTCTGTGGTGGCAAAGATGAATTTGACGTGTTCCGGCGGCTCTTCCAGCGTCTTCAACAAGCCGTTGAAGGCAGCGGTGGAGAGCATATGCACTTCGTCGATGATATAGACTTTGTAACGCGCCGAGACCGGGCGATAGCGCACCTGCTCGATGATCTCGCGGATGTCGTCAATGCCGGTGTGCGAGGCGGCGTCCATCTCGATCACATCGACATGGCGGCCTTCCATAATGGCCTGACAATGCTCTCCGGGGATTTTCAGATCAATGGTGGGGCGGTCGATCTCAGCGGTCTTGTAATTCAGGGCGCGGGCCAGAATGCGGGCCGTTGTGGTTTTGCCCACCCCGCGCACGCCGGTCAGCATATAGGCTTGCGCAATACGGCCGGTCTCGAACGCATTGGTCAGTGTCCGCACCATCGGCTCCTGGCCGACCATGAGGTCTGAGAAATCCTTGGGGCGATATTTGCGTGCCAGAACCCGGTAACCGCCGGGAACATCACTGGTTTTTGCTGTCGGCTCCAAATCGCTCATCGCGCTGCCAGCTTTCCCGCTTGCCCGGCTTTGGGCATAGAGCGACCATGTTGAACCATGCGCCGCGAAAATTGAAGGTGGGAGGCTGGAACAGTGACCCGCGCCGTGCTCGTTAGGGCTGCTTCCTTCCGGACCTGACCCGGTTGGCGAGTGGCTCGTCCACCACCAACCTCCCGAGGCGACATATCGGCAATTCTTGCGGCAAATGCAAGCCAAACGCAAAAAAAACTGTTAGACCTTTGAAAAAACGATTGGGCGGAGACAAAAGACTTGAACCCTTTTTTGCTGGATGACCGGCTGGCACGCGATAGCCAGTCCATTTTAGAGCTTCCTCTTTGCGACCTAAGATTGGCCAAAGACAGCCGCTGGCCCTGGCTTATTCTGGTGCCGAGGCGCACCGATGTCAGCGAGGTGTTCGAGCTTTCCACTGAAGACCAACAGCAGCTCTGGGCTGAACAGGTGCAGGTGGCTAACGCCTTGAAAAAATGCACCAATGCCACGAAAATCAATATCGCGGCTATTGGCAATGTGGTGCGGCAGCTCCATGTTCATGTTGTTGCCCGGTTTGAAGGCGATGCCAACTGGCCTGCACCGATTTGGGGCTATGGCACGGCTGAACCTTACGTGGATGCGGCTTTTGAGACGATGAAAACAACCATTCTGGATGCGCTGCATGACCAAGCCCTCTCTGTTTGACACGCTGGCTCCCCACCCGGAAGCCAGCGCCCTCACCGCTTTTTCCGCCAATGCGCTGGATCGCGATGCCGAGCACCGCACGGAAGACAGCCTGAGCGAGGCCTTGAGCAAGGAAGGCATGCATTTTCTGGCCTTCAGCGGCAATCGGCTGGTGCTCAAGCACGAGGAACAAGTGCTGGATCCGTTGTTTGCGCCCTATGAGCTGGCAGGTCTTGAGCCGGATTTGGACAATGCCGTGCTGCTGGGCCATAAGCTGAATGGCGAACCGCGCATTGCCGTGGCCATCAAAGCCAGCGAGGAGCGTTTGGCGGATGGCTATAAAACATTGACTGCCCGCGAGGTTTACCGCGACCCTCATCTTGATGCCGAACTGGTGGGGGAAGCGGCGCAAGGTTTTAGCCTGCTGCATTGGAATGGCGAAAACCGCTTTTGTGGCTCGTGCGGCAGCAAGATGGAGCCGCGCATTGGCGGCTATAAGCGCGAATGTCCGGCCTGTGGCCGCATCAGCTTTCCCCGCACCGATCCGGTGGCGATCATGATGACCATTGATGAAGAAAACGACCGCTGCCTGCTGGGGCGCGGTGCGCATTTTCCAGAAGGCATGTATTCCTGCCTTGCGGGCTTTATTGAGCCTGCCGAAACCATTGAACAGGCCGTGCGCCGCGAAACGCTCGAAGAGTCTGGCATCACCATTGGCCGGGTGCGCTACCATGCCTCCCAGCCCTGGCCCATGCCGCATCAGTTGATGATTGGCTGCTATGCGGAAGCCCTCAGCGTGGAAATCAACCGCGATGAGGCCGAGCTTGCCGATTGCCGCTGGTTTGACCGGGCAGAGGTGCAGGCGATGATCAATCTTGAAACCGAACACGTAAAAGCCCCCGCCAATGGCACAATTGCCCATCGCTTGATGAGTGATTGGCTGGATTGGGGTAAAAAATCGTAAGCACTCACAACCAGTTTACGCGGCGAACGTGTGCCGCTATACTGTCCTTCGCGTCAACAATCGCTCAATGGGAGGAACCTCGGGGGGAGGAACCTCGGGCGGTTGGTACGTTTTCAAGGAGGATAGCGATATGTTTTTTAGAGATAAGATTGATTTAAAACGCAAAATCAGCCGCCGGCCGTTTTAACACAGCCATGGTTTTTATCGCCCTCGCACTGCGACGGCTCTCACATTGATCAGGAACACATTTATGAAAAGTCTTGGCTTGGCGTCCTGCGCCATTCTGATGTCGTCTGTTGCCTTCGCACAGACGCAAGCCCCGCTTGTGGCGCGCTCCGCTCCCACGATGACGGTCGATGGCCTGACCTTCAAGGATCTCAACCGCAATGGCCGTCTCGATGTTTACGAGGACTGGCGCAAAACCCCTGCCAAACGCGCTGACGATCTGGTCAAGCAGATGACGCTGAGCGAAAAAGCTGGCTTGATGATGCATGGCACGGCTCCGGGCATCGCCGCGGGCGCTGAAGCTGGGCAGGGCCGCGGCAGCGGCTATGATCTGGAAAAGATCAAAAACCTGATCAATGATGCCAAGGTCATGACCTATATTACCCGGCTATCGTTGCCGCCAGAACGATTGGCAGAGGAAAACAACTCGCTGCAAGAGATTGCCGAGGCCACACGGTTAGGCATTCCGCTGACCATCAGCACCGATCCGCGCAATCATTTTCAATATGTGCTGGGTGCGTCGGCGCAAAATGGCGGCTTTTCGAAATGGCCCGAAAGTCTGGGCTTTGGTGCCTTGGATGACGCCAAACTCACACGGCGTTTTGGCGATGTGGCGCGGCAGGAATATCTGGCCGTCGGCATTCAACAGGCGCTGTCGCCACAGATTGATCTGGCCACAGAGCCGCGCTGGCCACGCTCGACCGGCACATTCGGAGAAGACCCGCAGATTTCCAAACGCATGGCCGAGGCCTATGTGGCAGGTTTCCAGAACGGCACCAAGGGCTTGAGGCCCGGTAGCGTCAGCGCCGTTGCCAAGCACTGGGTTGGTTATGGCGCAACGCCTGAAGGGTTTGATGGCCACAATTCCTATGGCAAACATGTGGTGTTCAAGGGCAAGGATTTTCAAAAGCATATCATTCCGTTTGAAGGTGCTTTTGATGCCAAGGTGGCAGGCATTATGCCCACCTATTCGATTGTTGATGGTGTGACGCTGAACGGCAAACCGCTTGAGCCGGTGGCGGCGGGCTTTAGCAAGCAATTGCTCACCGATCTTTTGCGCAAACGCTACAAATTTGACGGCGTGGTGGTGAGCGACTGGCTGATCACCAATGACTGCAAGGATGAATGCCTCAACGGCGAAAAGCCGGGTGACAAGCCAATCATTCGGCCCGACACCTTTGGTATGCCCTGGGGCGTCGAAGACATGGGCCGGGTTGATCGCTTTGCCAAAGCCGTCAATGCGGGCATTGATCAGTTCGGCGGCGTCTCCAATTCCGATTTGCTGGTGAAGGCGGTTGAGGAGAAAAAGATCAGCGAAGAACGAATCAACGTATCGGCTCGTCGTTTGCTGATCCAGAAATTCCAGCAGGGCCTGTTTGAAAACCCCTACGCCGATCCGCAAAAGGCCAAGACCATTGTGGGCAATGCCGAATTTGTGGCAGAAGGCGAAAGGGCACAGGCTCGCGCCATGGTGCTGTTGCAAAATGAGGGCAAGATTCTTCCCGTTGCCTCCGGCAAGAAGGTCTATCTTCTCAATGTCGATGCCGCTGTTGCACAAAAGCGCGGCTATCAGGTGGTGAGCACACCGGAAGAGGCGGATTTCGCCCTTGTGCGCCTAACCGCACCGTTTGAGCGCTTGCATCCCAACTATTTCTTTGGTGCGCGGCATGAGGAGGGTGATCTGTCGTTTAAGCCCGGCAATGCCGAATATGACGCACTCACCGCCATTGTTGCCAAAACACCCACCATTGCCACCATCTTTCTGTCACGACCGGCTATTCTGACCAATGTGAAGGACAAGACCAAAGCGCTGATTGGCAATTTTGGTGCGGATGACGAAGCCTTGTTCAACGTGATTGAGGGCAAACAAAAGGCAGAAGGCAAGCTGCCGTTTGAACTGCCATCGTCCATGCAGGCCGTGGAAGCACAAGCCCCTGGCACCCCGCATGATTCGAAAAATCCGCTTTATAAGGTCGGCTATTCGTTGAAGTATTGAAAGTTGGAGAAAATGGCGTGATTGTCGCCGCCGTCATTCAGTTTGTTGACAAACCTTTTGCTCGACATTTCGTCATCCTCGGGCCTGTCCCGAGGATCTGCCGCGCCCAATAAGCAATTGAGATTGTTAATTAAATTAAGCGTGGTCAGATGCTCGGCACAAGGTCGAGCATGACATCGAGGATAAATTCAGCGTTTGTCAGCAGTTTGAATGGCGGCGGCAATGCCGCCATTCAATTTGGGGAGCTTAATTTAAAACCTGCCGCGCATGGCATGGGCCTTATAGACACCCAGAATGCGAACTTTTTCAGAAAAATAACGCAATTCTTCCAAAGCCCGTTTTACTGCCGCATCTTCCGGGTGGCCTTCAATATCGGCGTAAAACTGGGTGGCCACGAATTTTCCGCCAATCTGATAGCTTTCCAGCTTGGTCATGTTGATGCCATTGGTGGCAAAGCCGCCCATGGCCTTATACAGCGCTGCCGGAATATTGCGAACATTGAATACGAATGTGGTGATGAAGGTTTCGCCCTCATCCTCGCGCTTCAAATTCACGGCGTCACGCGACAACACCACAAAGCGGGTGATATTATTTTCGGAGTCTTCGACATTTTCGGCCAGAATATCCAGCCCATAGAGCGAGGCCGCCAGCTTTGGCGCAAGTGCTGCCATGGTGCGATCACCCTTTTCCGACACCAGTTTGGCGGCACCAGCCGTATCGCCCGCCACAACGGCTTTCCAGCCATTGCTGCGAATGATTTTGCGGCACTGGCCCAGCGCGTGAATATGGCTGTGAACCGTGCGGATTTCATCCTGCTTCACGCCGGGCAGCACCATCAGCTGAAAGCGGATCGGCATGAAATATTCACCGACAATGTGCAGACGCGACAACGGCAGCAGATAGTGAATATCGGCCACGCGGCCCGCCAGCGTGTTTTCAATCGGGATCATCGCCAGATCAACATCGCCGTTTTCCAGAGCGGTAAACGCATCTTCAAACGTCGGGCATGGCAACGGCTCCATCGAGGGAAACATGTCGCGGCAGGCCATATCGGAATTGGCACCAAAGTCGCCTTGAAACGAGATTTTGTTGGTGTTTGTGACCACGAGGATTATCCTTGTTGAGCCGAGAGAAGAATGCGGGCTTTTTCCAGATCGGCAGGCGTATCCACGCCGAGCGGCACGGTTTTGACGATTTCAACGTCAATGCGCATACCCGCTTCCAGCGCCCGCAACTGCTCCAGCGCTTCGCGCTTTTCCAGTGGCGAGGGTGAAAGACTGACAAACCGCTCCAGTGCTGCACGGCGATAGGCATAAAGCCCGATGTGATGGTAAAGCGGGCCTTCGCCATAGGGCGCGGTGGCGCGGGTAAAATACAGCGCACGCAGGCGTGTTTCAGACAGAGGCGAGCCGACAACCTTGACCACGCTGGGTCTGGTTTTTTCGTCCTCGTCTTCAATCTCCACGGTCAGCGTGGCAATGTCCACGCCCGGATCAGCCAGAGGCTTGAGAGAGGCGCGAATGGTGGCGGCATCAATGGTCGGCAAGTCACCCTGCACATTGATAATGATCTCAACCTTGCCTTCGGGATCAACCTTGGTCAGCGCCTCATAAATACGATCAGAGCCAGATTGATGCTGGCCGCCGGTCATCACCACCTCAAAGCCGGCAGCCTTCACCACATCAAACACTGTCTGGTCATCCACGGCGACCACCACCCGGCCCACATTGGCTTCTGCGGCACGTTTGGCAACCTGCACCACCATCGGCAGGCCGGCAATATCGGCCAGTGGCTTGCCGGGAAGGCGCGTAGACGCCATGCGGGCGGGGATCAAAACCAGTGTATTGGCGTGGAGCGGATCGGTCATCGGGGGACTCGCCTTTGAAACAACAGATGTAAGTGGCAAAACGTCTCAGGGTCGGGGTGCACAATCGGGTTGCAACTGTCAAGTAAAAGTCTTAGCCTTTTCTCTAATGGAGGCTCGTCCGGTTTTCAGTGAGCCGGACCGCATGGGGAGCAGTCAAGAATGAGTTCATACATCAATATGGGAGCGGGGGCACTGCTGGGGACAGTCTTTGTGCTCATGTCCGTATCCATCGCGTCCGAAGGCATATTTCATTCTCCCGCGCCGGAGAAGGAAGGCTATATGATTGCAGCAGCAGAAGCGGCCACCGGCGGCGAAGCTGCGGCACCGGCGGCTGACAAACCAATTGCCGAATTGCTGGCAACAGCCGATGTCAAGGCAGGCGAAACAATCTTCAAGAAATGTGCCGCCTGTCATAACGACACCAAGGATGGGGCCAACAAGGTTGGTCCAAATCTTTGGGGTGTTGTGGACCGGCCAGTTGCCAGCCATGAAGGCTTTGCCTATTCCGCCAGCATGAAGGATTTTTCAAAAGGCGGCTCGGAGCATTGGACCTTTGAAAACCTCAACCACTTCCTGAAAGCACCGAAAAAGCTTGTGGCGGCGACAGCCATGGGCTTTGCAGGCCTGCCAAAGGAACAGGACCGTGCCAATCTGATCGCCTACCTTCACAATCAGGCAGACAGCCCAGTACCGCTGCCAACCAATTGATCAATTCGATGACCAAAACAAAACGCCCGGAATTGCTTCCGGGCGTTTTGTTTGAGGATGACTCGGGGAAATGTTCTACACCTTTATCGTCAACCTGAAGGCCGGGATCGCTCCCGGCCTTTTGCGTGTTTGCAGACCTTATTTTTTCTGCCAGCTCTTCACCAGCTCATCGTAATTGACGGTGATTGGCTTTTCTTTTTCATTGGCAATCTTCAACTGCGGCGCAAGATGGCCGTTCTTCACAGCATCCGCATTCCAATAGTTGATGTCATGCTCCTCGGCCAGTTTCGGGCCAATATCGCCCTGTACCTTGGCGCGCTCCAGCCGCTGCATCACTTTTTCCTGCTCACTGCACAGCGAATCCATAGCCTGCTGTGGTGTTTTGGCACCCGATGCCGCATCACCGATGGCCTGCCACCAGAGCTGAGCCAGCTTTGGATAATCCGGCACATTGGTGCCGGTTGGCGACCATTGCACGCGAGCAGGTGAGCGGTAGAACTCGACCAGACCACCAAGCTTTGGAGCGCGCTCGGTAAAGCTCTTGTCCTGAATGGTTGATTCGCGGGTAAATGTCAGGCCGACATGGCTCTTCTTCACGTCCACGGTTTTCGAGGTCACGAACTGCGAATAGAGCCAAGCTGCCTTGGCGCGATCCACCGGGGTGGATTTCATCAGGGTCCAGGAGCCGACGTCCTGATAGCCAAGCTTCATGCCGTCTTTCCAGTAGACGCCATGCGGGCTTGGAGCCATGCGCCATTTTGGCGTGCCATCGGCATTCACGACAGGCAGGCCATCTTTCACCATATCGGCGGTGAAGGCTGTGTACCAAAAGATCTGCTGGGCGACATTGCCCTGGCTCGGCACAGGTCCCGATTCAGAGAAGGTCATGCCTTGCGCTTCTGGCGGCGCATAATCCTTCAACCATTTCAGATATTTCTCAATGGAGTAGACGGCCGCCGGACCATTGGTATCGCCACCACGCGCAACGCAGGAGCCCACAGGGCGGGAGTTTTTGTCCACCTTGATGCCCCATTCGTCGACAGGCAGACCGTTTGGCAGGCCCTTGTCGCCGTTTCCGGCCATGGACAGCCAGGCATCGGTAAAGCGCCAGCCAAGCGATGGGTCTTTCTTGCCATAATCCATATGGCCAAAGACTTTTTTGCCATCAACATCGCGGCCGGTGAAGAATTCGGCAATATCCTCATAGGCCGACCAATTGACCGGAACGCCCAGCTCATAGCCATACTTGGCCTTGAAGTCGGCCTTGTTTTTGGCATCGTTGAACCAGTCATAGCGGAACCAGTAGAGGTTGGCGAACTGCTGATCCGGCAATTGATAGAGCTTGCCATCAGGTGCGGTGGTAAAGGATGTGCCAATGAAATCCTTGATGTCCAGACCCGGATTGGTCACGTCCTTGCCTTCGCCTGCCATCCAGTCGGTCAGGTTGCGCGCCTGCTGATAGCGCCAATGGGTGCCGATCAGGTCTGAATCGTTGACGTAGGCATCATAGATGTTCTCCTTGGACTGCATCTGCGTTTGCAGCTTTTCAATCACATCACCTTCGCCAATCAGATCGTGCGTGATCTTGATGCCGGTGATGGCAGTGAAGGCAGGTGCCAGCACCTTGGCTTCATATTCGTGGGTGGTCAGTGTTTCCGAAACCACCTTGATGTCCATGCCCTGAAAAGGTTTGGCAGCATCGATAAACCACTGCATTTCCTTTTCCTGATCGGCACGGGAAAGCGTTGATAGAGACCCGATTTCCTTATCCAGAAACTGTTTGGCCTCGTCCATACCGGCGTGCGCCGCCCCCGTCATCGCCAGTAGCATGACGGCTGTCGTTGTCAGAAATTGCTTTCGCATGATGTCCTCCCAGAGTTTGCGATTGCATAAAAAGCGCAGTTCATCGTTGGTTAAACGAACCGGAACACTCCGACCGCATAAACGATGGACAGCGCCAAAGCCCACCACAGGCTGGGGCCTCCAAAGCCCAACCAGGCAAGATGAATAAAGGCAGAGCCGAGCAGCGACACAAACAGGCGGTCGCCCCGCGTCGTCTCAAACCGTAAGAGTCCCACCCTTGGATTGCCGCCGGGAGCAAAATACTCCCACACCGCCATGACCACCAGAAGGGCGAGAATCGTTAGGAAAAACAAAGCCGTTGGGCCGGTCCAGGCCATCCATGACAGGTTCATGCTCGCACCCTCCCCTTACACGCGGCCCAGGGCAAAGCCCTTGGCAATGTAGTTGCGCACAAAATAGATCACCAACGCACCGGGAATGATGGTCAGCACACCTGCCGCTGCCAGCACACCCCAATCCATGCCAGAAGCCGAGACCGTTCGGGTCATGGTGGCGGCAATCGGTTTGGCATCCGTGGTGGTCAAGGTGCGGGCAATCAGCAATTCCACCCATGAGAACATGAAGCAGAAGAAGGCCGCGACCCCGATGCCGCTGGCAATCAGCGGCACGAAGATTTTCACGAAGAAGCGCGGAAATGAATAGCCATCAATATAAGCCGTTTCATCGATTTCCTTCGGGATTCCAGACATGAAACCTTCCAGAATCCACACCGCCAGCGGCACATTGAACAGGCAATGGGCGATAGCCACCGCGATATGCGTGTCGATCAGGCCAAAAGCCGAATAGAGCTGGAAAAACGGCAGGGCAAACACCGCAGGCGGGGCCATACGATTGGTCAGCAGCCAGAAAAACAGGTGCTTATCGCCCAAAAACCGATAGCGCGAAAAGGCATAGGCCGCAGGCAAAGCCACCAACACAGAGATGACCGTGTTCATCACCACATAGGTGATGGAGTTGATATAGCCATTATACCAGGCCGGATCAGAAAAGATCACCGCGTAATTATGCAGGGTGGGATTTTTTGGCCACAGCGCAAATTCACCAAGAATCTCGGCGTTTTCCTTAAAGCTCATATTGACCAGCCAATAGATCGGCAAAAGCAGGAACAGGATATAGAGCGTGATAATCACAGCCGAGCGAAAGGAGCGAGTGTTCTGCATGGCTATTCTCCCTTCGGCACAGTGGTTGCAGCAGCATCGCTGGTGGTCATGACGGTGTAGAACACCCAGGACAGAGCCAAGATAATCAGGAAGTAGATCAGCGACATGGCCGCAGCTGGCCCCAGATCAAACTGGCCCACGGCCATTTTAACCAGATCAATCGAGAGAAACGTGGTCGAATTGCCCGGCCCGCCGCCTGTCACCACAAACGGCTCGGTATAAATCATGAAACTGTCCATGAACCGCAGCAGCACCGCAATCAGCAAGACCCGCTTCATCTTTGGCAGCTGGATATAGCGAAACACCGACAGGCGCGATGCCCCATCAATGCGGGCTGCCTGATAATAGGCATCCGGGATGGAAACGAGGCCAGCATAGCACAGCAACACCACAAGGCTGGTCCAGTGCCAGACATCCATGACAATCACAGTGATCCAGGCATCGCGGGCACTTTGAACGTAATTATAGTTGATACCCATGGCTTCCAGCGTGTACCCCAGCAGGCCAATATCGCCACGGCCAAACACCTGCCAGATGGTGCCCACCACATTCCACGGAATCAGCAGTGGCAACGCCATCAGCACCAGACACACCGGCACACCCAGCCCGGTCTTGGGCATGTTGAGCGCAATCAGAATGCCCAGAGGCACTTCAATGGCAAGAATCACCAGCGAGAAAACAAGATTGCGCCACAGCGCATCCCAAAACCGCTCGGAATGCAGGGTTTGCACAAACCAGTCGGTGCCCGCCCAGAAGAACTCATTGTTGCCAAACGTATCCTGCACCGAATAATTCACCACGGTCATCAGCGGGATCACCGCCGAGAACGCCACCAGCAGCAGCACGGGCAAAACCAGAAACCAGGCCTTGTTGTTGAATGGTCTCTCCATGGTCTCAGCCCCCCATGCCTGTTGGTGCAAAATCAACCCGCCAGGAATTGGCGTAGATATTGATGCCAGCCGGATCGAAATGCAGCTTTGGTTCTGCCGGAATCTCGGCATCTTCACTGATCACCACCGCAATCGGCTGACCGGCAAAACTGGCTCGCACAATTTTCTGGCGGCCAATGTCCTCCACCTTGGTAATCTGCACCGGCAGGCCTTCAGCCCCCAGCCGGATAAATTCTGGCCGTATGCCAAGCTCGGTGCGCGCCTCGCCGGGGATGACCGGGCGACCCGGCAGCGCCACGCGTTCGCCGCCAACAATGGCGTTCATCCCATCAATGCCTGCCGCCAGCACATTCATGCCCGGAGAGCCAATGAAATAGCCGACAAAAGTGTGTTTGGGCGTATCGAACAGCTCTGCCGGTGTACCGATCTGCACGATTTCGCCGTCATACATCACCACCACCTTATCGGCGAAGGTCAGTGCTTCTGTCTGGTCATGGGTGACATAGACCATGGTGAAGCCAAATTGCCGGTGCAATTGCTTGAGCTGGGTGCGCAGCACCCATTTCATATGCGGATCAATCACCGTCAGCGGCTCATCAAACAGAATGGCGTTGACATCAGAGCGCACCAGCCCGCGTCCGAGTGAGATTTTCTGTTTCTGATCCGCCGTCAGCCCTTGCGCTTTTCGTCTGGCCCAGCTTTCCAGATCAATCATTTTCAGGATTTCGCACACACGCTTATCCACCTCGGCTTCCGGCACACGCCGGTTTCTGAGCGGAAAGGCCAGATTATCGTAGACAGTCATGGTGTCGTAAACGACTGGAAACTGGAACACCTGCGCAATGTTGCGCGCTTCCGTCGGCAAATGCGTGACATCCTTGCCATCAAACAGAATGCGGCCATCTGATGCCTGCAACAGGCCCGACATGATGTTGAGCAACGTGGTCTTGCCGCAACCCGAAGGCCCCAACAAGGCATAGGCCCCACCATCATCAAAATCGTGATGCACTTCTTTCAGCGCATAGAGCGGATTGGCCAACCCTTTGGGACCATAGGCATGGCGAATATGGTCGAGAGAAATGCGTGCCATGGTGTTATTCCCCCTGCCCGCTGAGGTGAGCAGCAAAGGCCCGCCCCTGACCATCAAAAGCCATCAGATGGCCGGTGTCGAGATAGATTTGAATATCTTTATCCGGCTCAATATCATGAATGCCATGGGCGAGCATGACCCAGCGCTCGTGCGCATAATCCAGATGGATGTAGCTTTCCGAGCCGGAGATTTCCGAAATCATCGATCGGGCCACCAGCCTATCGCAATCTGCCTGTTTGGGGGTCAAAGACAGGTGATGCGGGTGAAAGCCCAGCGTCAAAGGTCCATCCGGCAGAGCCGCCAGATGCTGTGGCACGCGCAATGCGGCATTGTCACCGATCAGAAAGTGCCCATCACGCCGCACCGCCTGCACCGTATTGAGCGGCGGGTCGGCAAAGGTTTTTGCGGTAAGCAGGTCCGCTGGTCTGCGATAGACATCAATTGTCGGCCCATATTGCGTCACCCGCCCTTTCCAGAGCGTGGCGGTATGGCCGCCCAGCAACAAGGCCTCGTGCGGCTCTGTGGTGGCGTAAACGAAGATGGCTCCAAGTTCTGCAAAGATTTTCGGCAGTTCCTCGCGCAATTCTTCACGCAGTTTGTAATCCAGATTGGCCAGCGGCTCATCCAGCAGCACAAGACTTGCCTGTTTGACAATGGCGCGGGCCAGCGCCGTGCGCTGTTGCTGGCCGCCAGAAAGATTGAGCGGGGTGCGATCCAGATAAGGCGTCAGCTTCAGAAGATCGGCGGCCTTTCTGACCTCTTTGTCAATCGTTGCACGATCCACCTTGCGCACGCGCATCGGCGAGGCAATGTTTTCATACACGGTCAGCGCTGGATAATTGATAAACTGCTGATAAACCATGGCCACGGAGCGATCCTGCACCCGCACACCCGTGACGTCTTTGCCATCAAACAACAATTGACCGGATGTGGGCTTGTCCAGCCCCGCCATCAGCCGCATCAGCGATGTCTTGCCCGACAGCGTTGGTCCCAGCAGAACATTCAGCGTCCCGCGCTGCAATATCAGGTTGGTCGGGTGAATGTGCACATCCCCCGCCACCACTTTGGACAGATTTCGCAATTCCAGCATTGTACGTCAGGCCTCCCAACCCGCCGACAACTACAGCGTCGTGCACCATCAACGGCGCACGAAGATCAACTGTAGAACTTTATGGTGCTGCGTAGATTGGCTCTCGCCAAAATACGTCAGGCAGCACGCGCTCCCTCAATGTAGTCCTCCAGCCCCTTTGCCTCCTCGCGGCTCAGGAACAGGCCTTGCTTGGTACGACGCCACAGAATGTCTTCTGCTGTTGTCGCCCATTCGCGCGCAATCAGCCAGTCAACTTCCGTCTGATACAGCGTGCCGCCAAAATACCGCCCAAGCCCCTCCAGACTTGTCGCGCCATCCAGCATTGTATGGGCCAGCGTGCCATAGCAGCGAATCAGACGCTTTGCACACCGCTCATCCAGAAATGGAAATGCCACTTTCAGCCTTGCTACTTCCGCATCATATCCCGTCGCCGGAAAATCGCCACCCGGCAAACGGCTTTGTGCCGTCCATGGCTTGCCCTTCACACCAATGGCTTCGCCGATTTTTTCCAGAGCGTGCTCACCCAGACGCCGGTAGGTGGTCAACTTGCCACCGAATACGTTCAGCAAGGGCGCTGCACCGTCTTGAGCTTCCAGCTTCAGCACGTAATCGCGGGTGGCTTCCTGCGCCTTGGACGCGCCATCATCAAACAGCGGGCGAACGGCCGAATAAGACCAGACAATATCCTCAGGCTTGACGGGCTCAGCAAAATATTCGCTGGCAGCATTGCACAGATAGGTAATCTCGCCCTCAGAAATCTTCACATCCTTCGGATCACCCTTGTAATCCTGATCGGTGGTGCCAATCAGGGTGAAATCCGTCTCGTAAGGAATAGCGAAAATGATGCGATTGTCCGGGTTCTGGAAGAAATAAGCACGCGGATCGTCAAATTTCTTCTTCACAATGATATGGCTGCCCTGCACCAATCGCACATTATGGGCATTATTCTTGCCAACCGCGGTGGAGAGCACATTATCAACCCATGGACCAGCCGCGTTGACCAGCATCCGCGCCTGATAGCTATTGCGGCTGCGGGTCGCGCGATCTTCCACCTCAATGGTCCAAAGCCCACCCTCGCGCCGCGCGCTGATAACGCGGGTGCGACTCAGGATTTTTGCACCACGGTCTGCCGCATCACGGGCATTGAGCACCACGAAACGGGCATCATCCACCCAGCCATCGGAATATTCAAACGCGCGGGTAAACAATGGTTTGAGTGGCTTTCCTGCCTTGTCCCTGCGCATATCCAGGGTTTTCGTCGCGGGCAATAGCTTGCGACCACCGAGGTGGTCATAGAGGAACAGGCCAAGCCGGATCATCCACGCAGGGCGTATGCCGCCCTTATGGAAAGGCAAAACAAAGCGCATTGGCCAGATGATGTGCGGAGCCATGGCCCAGAGCGTTTCACGCTCCATCAGCGCTTCACGCACCAGCCGAAACTCGTAGTGCTCGAGATAACGCAGACCGCCATGGATCAACTTGGTAGCACCCGAAGAGGTGCCTGAAGCGAAATCATTCATTTCCGCAAGCGCAACTTTATAGCCACGCCCAACAGCATCACGGGCAATGCCGCAGCCATTGACACCGCCACCGATCACGAAAACATCGAACACAGACTTGTCGGACACGCTTCTCTCTCCCTTCGCAATGCAGCAAATTATTGCAGTTGCGAACTTATACAATGGTAAAACGAAATAAAAGCGAATGTCAAACGAAAGTTCATAGCCATATGCTATTCTTGACATCTACGTTGATGACAACGTTTCCACCAAGTGCACATCGTGCTCCCGACACGTCTCTGAGATCGCTGCAATAGTGCAGGTGTCTGTGATAAAGGTATGAACCTGACTGAGATGACCAATGCGCACTGGTGCCGTGCGCTCGAACTTGGACGAATCGGCGACCAGAATAACGTGGCGTGCATTGGCAATAATGGCTTGCGCCACTTTCACTTCCCGATAATCATAGTCCAAAAGCGCACCATCGTGATCAATGGCAGAGACCCCGATCACCGCATAATCCACCTTGAACTGGCGAATGAAATCCACCGCCGCCTCACCGACAATACCGCCATCCGAGCCGCGCACCACGCCACCGGCAATCACCACCTCAATGGCTGGATAGACCCGCAAACGATTGGCAACATTGATATTATTGGTGATGACCATCAGGTCTCTATGATCCAGAAGCGCCTCACCCACGGCTTCCGTTGTGGTACCAATGTTGATAAACAGCGACGCGTTGTTGGGAATAAGCTTTGCTGCGGCCCGGCCAATCGCCTGTTTCTCCGGTGCTGCAATCGAGCGACGCGCCTCATAATGCACATTTTCGGCACCGCTTGGAAAAATCGCGCCGCCATGCACACGGGTCAATTGTCGCCCCTCGCACAGATCATTGAGATCCTTGCGAATGGTCTGGGGCGTCACCGCAAACCGAAGTGCAAGATCCTCCACCTGCACCCGGCCTTCCACTTTGGCAATGTCCAGAATCTCCGACTGCCGGGCCGACAGAAGCATGGCACCCTCCCTGTTTTCGTTTTTCTTTCATCATAACAAAAAACGAAAGGGGAGCAATGGGTGCACAATTTACGTGTTGCGCAACCGTCCCTGCATCAGATCGATAACGGCGCGGGCGGCTTCGAGCACATTGGTGCCGGGGCCAAACACGGCAGCCACGCCGTGGTCCAGCAAGAACTGATAATCCTGCCGTGGAATGACGCCGCCCACCACAACGATGATATTGTCTGCGCCCTTGGCCTTCAGCGCTGCCACCAATTGCGGCGCAAGGGTTTTGTGGCCCGCCGCCAGCGATGACATGCCCACCACATGCACCTTTTGGGCAATGGCCAGATCGGCAGCTTCCGTGGGTGTCTGGAACAGCGGTCCTGCAAGAACCTCAAACCCCAGATCACCAAAGGCAGACGAAATCACCTTGGCACCGCGATCGTGCCCATCCTGACCCAGCTTGGCCACCATGATTTTCGGCTTTGTGCCCAATACCGTGCCAAACTCCGATAACCGGCTGACAATCATCTGATATTCGGGATCATCGTGATAACTATCACCATAAACCTTCGATACCACCTTTGGCACCGCCGAATGGTCGCCAAACACAGACCGCATGGCATCCGATATTTCGCCAACGGTGGCACGGGCACGGGCGGCATCAACAGCCGCCGCCAAGAGATTGCCTTCTCCACTTTGGGCTACACGGGTCAGTTCTGCCAGTGTCTTTTCGACGGCTTTGGCATCACGGCGGCGCTTGGTGTCTTCCAGCCGCTTGATCTGACTAATGCGCACCACTGCATTGTCAATATCGAGAATATCAATCTGGTCTTCAGTTTCCAGCCGGTATTTATTAACGCCGACAATGACCTCTTCGCCGCGATCCACTGCGGCCTGACGGCGGGTGGCGGCTTCTTCGATCAGCCGTTTGGGCAGGCCATCATCCACGGCTTTGGTCATGCCGCCGAGGCTTTCCACCTCTTCTATCAGCGCCCAGGCGGCGTCTGCCAGTTCCTTGGTCAGGCTCTCGACATAGTAGGAACCCGCCAAGGGATCGACCACTTTGGTGACGCCGGTTTCATGTTGCAAGATCAATTGGGTGTTGCGGGCAATGCGAGCCGAAAACTCGGTGGGCAGCGCAATGGCCTCATCAAAAGAATTGGTGTGCAGCGATTGCGTGCCGCCCAGCACCGCCGACATCGCCTCAAAAGCGGTGCGAACAATGTTGTTATAAGGATCTTGCTCGGCAAGCGACACGCCAGAGGTTTGACAGTGGGTGCGCAGCATCAGGCTGGACGGCTTTTTCGGCGAAAACTCCTGCATGATCCGCGTCCACAGCAGACGGGCAGCGCGCAGTTTGGCGGCTTCCATGAAGAAATTCATGCCAATGGCAAAGAAAAATGACAATCGCCCGGCAAATTCATCAACATCCAGCCCTTTGGCCAGCGCTGCACGCACATATTCGCGCCCATCGGCCAGCGTAAACGCCAGCTCCTGCACCAAGGTGGCCCCGGCTTCCTGCATATGATAGCCGGATATGGAAATCGAATTGAATTTTGGCATTTCCTTTGCGGTATATTCGATAATATCGGCGACGATCCGCATCGAGGCTTCCGGCGGATAGATATAGGTGTTGCGCACCATGAATTCTTTAAGAATATCGTTCTGAATGGTGCCAGAGAGTTTATCGCGCGACACGCCCTGTTCTTCACCTGCGACAATGAAATTGGCGAGAATCGGAATGACGGCCCCGTTCATGGTCATCGACACCGACATATCATCCAGCGGAATGCCATCGAACAGGATTTTCATATCCTCGACGCTGTCAATCGCCACACCCGCCTTGCCAACATCGCCCTCGACGCGCGGATGATCGCTATCGTAGCCGCGATGGGTGGCAAGATCGAAAGCCACCGACAGGCCTTTTTGCCCGGCGGCCAGATTGCGCTTGTAAAAGGTGTTGGAAGCTTCAGCCGTGGAAAAGCCCGCATATTGGCGGATGGTCCATGGCCGTCCGGCATACATGGTCGCACGCGGACCCCGCGGAAACGGCGCAAAGCCGGGAAGCGTGCCAAGGTGATCGACGCCTTGCAGATCCTCTTGCGTATAGAGTGGTTTGACGGCAATGCCTTCCGGCGTCTGCCAGGTCAGCGTATCAGGCGAGGCTTTAAGCTCTTTTTCTGCCAGCGCTTCCCAATCCTTGACGGTCTTCTCGGTCATTGGTTGGCCTCCCCCGCCATGTTTCTTATTCAAATTCCATAATCAGCTCGTCCACCGCCAGGCTTTGGCCCGCCTTGGCAACCAGCTTTTTCACCACGCCCCGGCGTTCGGCTTTCAGGATGTTTTCCATCTTCATTGCTTCCACCGTCGCCAGCGGTTGGCCCGCCTCCACGGTTTCACCCTCGCTCACAGCAATGCCGGTGACCACGCCGGGCATAGGGCAAAGCAGCATTTTCGAGGTGTCCGGCGGCAGTTTTTCCGGCATCAAGGCGGCCAATTGCGCCACGCGATTGCTGCGCACATGGGCTGTCACATCCATGCCGCGCCAGCGAAGTCGAATGGAGGGGCCTTTCAGATCGATCTTGACGTTGAGGGTCTGACCACCAAGGGCGAATTTCGCCAGCGTTTCGCCGGGCTTCCAATCGCCGCTGATCGGGAAAACATCGCCTTCCTCAAACATCACCGCAGTCGATTCATCGGACACCACCAGCGGATAGGTTTTGCGGCCCAACATCACCACCCAATCGCTGCCGATTTTGCGGGTATGATTGCCGATCGTACCGGAAATCTGGCTGGCGCGGCGCTCGCGCTTTTGATGCACAAGGGCGGCAATGGCCGCCAGCACCTTGGCATCCGCAGCCGTTGGCTCCACACCGGAAAAACCTTCCGGGAATTCCTCGGCAATAAAGGCCGTGGTGATTTTGCCAGAGCGAAAACGTGGATGCTGCATAACGGCCGACAGGAACGGCAGGTTATGGCCAATGCCTTCCACCTCAAACCCATCCAGCGCCGCACTCATGGCATCAATGGCGGTGAGGCGATCCGGCCCCCAGGTGCAAAGCTTGGCGACCATGGGGTCGTAATACATCGAGATTTCGCCGCCCTCAAACACGCCGGTATCGTTGCGCACCAGCGTGCCGCTGGCCGCCACACCTTCCGTAGGCGGACGATAACGGGTCAGCCGTCCAATCGAGGGCAGGAAATTGCGGTAAGGGTCTTCGGCATAAAGGCGGCTCTCAATAGCCCAGCCGTTCAGCACCACATCATCCTGCGCAAAGGCCAGCTTCTCGCCTGCGGCCACGCGGATCATCTGTTCCACCAGATCCAACCCGGTGATCAGCTCGGTGACCGGATGTTCCACCTGCAAACGGGTGTTCATTTCCAGAAAATAGAAATTACGATTGCCATCGACAATGAATTCCACCGTACCGGCTGAATGATAGCCAACAGCCTTGGACAGCGCCACGGCCTGCTCGCCCATGGCTTTGCGCGTAGCTTCATCCAGAAACGGCGATGGTGCTTCCTCAATCACTTTCTGATTGCGCCGCTGGATCGAGCATTCGCGCTCGCCCAAATACAGCACGGTGCCGTGCTTGTCGCCCAACACCTGAATTTCGATATGGCGCGGCTCGGTGACGAATTTTTCGATAAAAATCCGATCATCACCAAAGGAATTCATCGCCTCATTTTTCGACGATTGAAACCCTTCGCGGGCCTCGGCCTCATTCCAGGCAATGCGCATGCCCTTGCCGCCGCCGCCAGCCGAGGCCTTGATCATCACCGGATAGCCGATTTCGCCTGCAATTTTCACCGCTTCATCGGCATCGGCAATCAGGCCCATATGGCCGGGCACGGTGGACACACCCGCTTCCGCCGCCAGTTTCTTGGAGGTGATCTTGTCGCCCATGGCCTGAATGGCCCCAACCGGCGGGCCAATGAAAATCACGCCCGCCTTGTCCAGCGCCTCGGCAAAAGCAGCATTTTCCGACAAAAAACCGTAGCCGGGATGCACCGCATCCGCCCCGGTCTTCCTGATCGCATCGAGAATTTTATCAATGACGATATAAGACTGATTGGAGGGCGACGGCCCAATATGCACCGCCTCATCTGCCATTTTCACATGCAATGCATTGGCATCAGCATCGGAATAAACCGCAACCGTGGCAATGCCGAGCTTCTTCGCGGTTTTGATCACCCGGCAGGCGATTTCTCCACGATTGGCGATGAGGATTTTGGTGATCATGGCATCAGACTTCCATTATATCATCGAAGGATTGCGGAAAACTCTTGCGGGCCACGGCTTCATTGATTTTGAGCATGGCTTCATAGGAGGCGTTATCAAACGGGCGCTCGGCGGGCACCACTTCGCGGCCAAACAGGCGCGATAGGCGTCCGGCATCCAGATTGCCGCGCTCAAATGGCTCGGTGCCAAAATGATGCCAGAGTGCGTGCATGAAGGCGGCGTCGGCCAGACCTTCTTTGTTGTCGCTGGTGCGGTGGCGCGGGCGTTCGGTAATCGGGGCAACGCCATTGGGATTGGCGCGGCGGATGGTGAATTGCCAGCCCGTTCCGGTGAGGCCGGAGGGGAAACCCCGGTGTTTGGTCATGTCGGGCAGTTTGGCCATGGTCGTCTCCAGAATCGTGTCTTTTGGTTTTCTGCTGGCGCAGAGCCAGCAAGGTCCTGTACCCGTTTTCCCTCGGATACAGAACCTTTTCTGTTTATTTCAGCAAAGCATCCAGATCAGCGGCATCGTGACGCTCTGGCAGGAAGGTGCCCGGATCGCCGGAGGCCTTGTTGACCATCACACCGCGCTTGACGGCAGGGCGCTCGGCAATCTGCTTGGCCCAGCGCACAACATGCTCATATTCATGGGTGGAGAGGAATATGCCAGCGTCTGGATAGGATTGATCCAGCGCCAGACGGCCATACCAAGGCCAGATGGCCATATCGGCAATGGTATACTCACTGCCTGCAACAAACGCGTTGTTGGCAAGCTGGCGGTTCAGCACATCCAGCTGGCGCTTGGCTTCCATGGCAAAACGGTCAATGGCATATTGAATCTTGATCGGCGCATAGGCATAAAAATGGCCAAAACCGCCGCCAACAAAGGGAGCAGAACCCATCTGCCAAAACAGCCAGTTCAAGGCTTCTGCGCGGGCGCGGGCATCCTTGGGCAGGAAAGCGCCAAACTTGTCGGCGAGATAAACGAGAATAGAGCCGGATTCAAACAGCCGCACCGGAGCGCCGCCGTCGGCTGGCTTATGATCCATCAAGGCCGGAATTTTCGAATTGGGGTTCACATCCACAAAGCCGGAGCCGAATTGCTCGCCCTTGCCGATGGTGATCAGCCATGCATCGTAATCGGCATCTTTGTGGCCAGCGGCCAGCAATTCTTCCAGAAGAATGGTGACTTTCTGGCCATTGGGCGTGGCGAGAGAGTAAAGCTGGAGCGGATGCTTGCCAACCGGCAGTTCCTTTTCACTGGTCGGACCGGCGATAGGGCGGTTGATAGAGGCAAACGTGCCGCCATTGCCCTGTTCCCACGTCCACACCTTGGGCGGTTCATAGCCTGCGGGCAAATTGTTTTCCGGTGGAAATTTCGCATCAGTCATAGTCATCTCCTGAGCAAGGCTGCGCGCACGATTGGGAGTGTCGTTGCGCAGTTGCGTTAAAGTGTGCCTGTTTAAAGTGGGCCAGATTAAAGTGGTATCGTGTCGTGCTTTTTCCAATGCGTCGTCACCTGCTTATTGCGCAAGCTAGCAAAGGCACGGGCAATACGCTTTCTGGACGAATGCGGCATGATGACTTCATCGATAAAGCCTCGCTCTGCCGCCACAAACGGATTGGCAAACCGCTCTTCATACTCCTTGGTGCGGGCGGCAATCTTCTCCGCATCGCCAAGTTCTGACCGATAGAGAATTTCGGTGGCACCCTTGGCACCCATCACCGCAATCTCAGCCGTGGGCCAGGCGTAATTGACATCGGCACCAATGTGTTTGGAGGCCATCACGTCATAGGCCCCGCCATAGGCTTTGCGGGTGATCAGCGTTACCATCGGCACCGTGGCTTCAGAGTAAGCAAACAGCAGCTTGGCCCCATGCTTGATCACGCCGCCATATTCCTGCGCCACACCCGGCAAAAAGCCCGGCACATCCACCAGAGTCAGAATCGGAATGGAAAAGGCATCGCAAAAGCGCACAAACCGCGCTGCCTTGCGCGATGAATCAATATCCAGACATCCGGCCAGCACCATCGGCTGATTGGCCACCACGCCCACCGTCTGGCCTTCCAGCCGGATAAAGCCGGTGATGATGTTTTTGGCAAAGGCTTCTTGCAGCTCAAAAAAATCGCCTTCGTCGGCGAGAGCAAAGATCAGCTCCTTCATGTCATAGGGCTTGTTGGAACTGTCGGGAATCAGCGTATCCAGCCGCATGTCGAGGCGGGCCGGATCATCAAAAAATGGCCGCACCGGCGGCTTTTCGCGGTTGTTGAGCGGCAGAAAATCAAACAGCAGGCGCACATTTTCCAGCGCCTCGACATCATTGTCATAGGCCCCATCGGCGACAGATGATTTTTTTGTATGGGTGCCAGCCCCGCCCAGTTCTTCGGCGGTGACGATCTCGTTGGTGACGGTTTTCACCACATCCGGCCCGGTGACGAACATGTAGGATGAATCCCGCACCATGAAGATGAAATCGGTCATGGCCGGAGAATAAACCGCACCACCGGCGCAAGGCCCCATGATCACCGAGATCTGCGGGATAACGCCAGAAACCTCGGCATTGCGGCGAAACACTTCGGCATAGCCCGCCAGCGATGCCACACCTTCCTGAATACGGGCACCGCCCGAATCGTTGATTCCGATTACTGGCGCGCCAACGCGTGCGGCCATATCCATGATCTTGCAGATTTTCTGGGCGTGGGTTTCAGACAGGGAACCGCCCAGCACGGTAAAATCCTGAGAAAACACATAGACCTGACGGCCATTGATGGTGCCCCAGCCGGTGACAACCCCATCGCCCGCCACCTTCTGGCCTTCCATGCCAAAATCGGTGCAGCGGTGGGTGACATACATGTCATATTCTTCAAACGAGCCTTCATCCAGCAACACATCAATGCGCTCACGCGCCGTCAGCTTGCCCTTGGCGTGCTGAGCTGCGATTCGCTTGTCTCCACCGCCCAGCCGCGCCTGTACGCGCCGGCTTTCCAGCTGATCCAATATTGTAAGCATGAGGCCTCCCGGTCATTACGCCCCGGAGATTTGCTCCAAATGATGGATTATGCAAGAAAAATCACCCATGACAGCATTAGACATTAGATAATCACAGACAAGTGCCTTCACATTTTCACGTGAAACAGGCATCGATGCGACATCAGGCCAGAAAGCGGCTGACGACCAGATAACCGGCAGCCGCAGACAGGCCGGTCAACACCGTGCCCCATGCCATATCCACCAGAGACAGCGAGAGTGTCCATACTTTCAGAGTGGCAAGATTGGTCATATCATAAGTGCCATAGGCGAACAGGCCCAGAAGGGCACCGCTGAGCAAAGCCGTCCAGACGCTGCCATTGTTCATGGCCGGTGCCACGGCAAAATAAACAATGCCCGCTATGTAAAATAGATAAAACAGGCCCGCCGCCGTAAAATTAGGCTGCTCCCGCATGATCGACCCCATCTGCGACTTATAAAAGCCAATGGCCACCCGGCTTAACCAGAGATAATCCAGCGCGAAAAATACAAATGCTGTGCCGAGATAGGCAACTCCATAGCGCACCATGGATAATCTCCTTTAGAGTTTGCCCAAAAAAAGGAAACCCGGTTTTGCTGATCAGACAAACGAAAACAAAGGCATCGAGAGACTGTCTGGTTCAATATGAGCCTGACAGCCTCTAAATTCCGAGAAATGGCTGGACAAGCCGCAAGAGACGGCTTTTGAACCTGAGCGGTGCATCTGTCACGGCAAGACAAATGCAATCTTCGCCTTTATCGGCAATCGGCTGGTGTTGCAGTGTTTCATCAGCCTCTTCCAGATCACCGCGGGCAAAGCGGGCATGACCATCATGATAACTGCCCTTGAGCACCAATGTCAGTTCGCGTCCGCCGTGGCTGTGTTCCGGTACCGGCTTTCCGGCCGGAATGCGCAAAAGCCGCACGCTGGTTTCCCCATCGGCTGTTTTGATGGGTATCTGATAGGCTCCACGCCCCAGCGGCTTCCAACGCAATTTGTCGGCATCGCTTCCGAGATAGGAGCGCAACGGCTCTGGCAAAACCGGCTCTGGCAAAACCGGCGAAGCCGCACGCACCGTCTTGCGTGCCGCAGGCTTTTGCGCCACCAAAAGGTCACTGGATGCATCAAGGCGTGCACGCATGGATTGCCACGACTGATCCGAACGATCGGGCGTTTCCACCTCCGCCATGTCCATCATGGCTCCTGCGGCCGCCTCAATCCGGGAAAGGCGGATGCGGCTTTGCGGACACAGTGCAAGATGGGTCGCCACGGCAATGCTCCAGCCTTCGGCAAGGCTGCCAGAGGCGTAATCCAGCAAAAGCTCGTCACTGATCTGGTGCTGAACAGTCATAGCCGCCCCTCCCCATTGCGCTCATCAAGCGGCTTGTCCTCAAGGGCTGCGCGCAATTTCGAAAAGGCCAGACGGATGCGCGACTTGATCGTGCCAAGCGGCAGGTTGAATTCCTTGGCCAAGGCACTGTGGGGAATTTCATGAAAAAATGAGCGCTGCAACAACTCCAACTGCTCCTTGGGCAAGTCTCGCATGGCTTTATGAAGCCGCTCAGCCTCCTGGCGGCTTTCCATCTCCTGATCGGCGGGGGGCACATCATCTGCAACAAAGGCCGGATCATTGGGATCAAATTCCGGTCTTTTTTCTTTTCGATAGGCTGACACGCGCAAATTGCGCGCAATGGTAAAAATCCACGCCGAGACATTGCCCCGCGCCGGATCAAACAAAGCGGCCTTGTTCCAGACCACCATCATGGTTTCCTGCATCAACTCCTCTGCCGCCTGCATATCGCGTGATTGCCTTGCCATGTAAGCTTTGACGCGCGGAGCATAATGGCGAAACAGCGCTTCGAACGCTTCAACATCACGCTTTTCCCCAACAGCCGCCAACAGACGAGGCATATCCTCAGTTTCAACGTCCATAATCATCCCGTTTGCGCCACATAGCACAGATTGAGCCTGTCCCAGATTGCGCCGTGGATGGCGCAAGAGCTGAGTTCGACCATTGTGGCATTCCAGAGCCGCTGTGGAAATGATTATTGTCATGGCCTCAATTACGTATGCCCTGCTCTTCTGGATCACACCGCGAAAAAAAATCCGCAACGGTAATCCATCTGGTGTTTGTGCACGTAAATGCATTTGAAGAACACAAACGGAGCAACGCGGGATGGATACGGGCATGGAAACTTTGCGCGGCGGCAACAGACGCCGTGTGGCTGTGATCGGTGCCGGGATTTCCGGCCTGTCTGCGGCATGGCTGCTGTCCTCAAAGCTGAACGTGACCGTGTTCGAGGCCGAAGCCCGACTGGGCGGCCATGCCAACACCGTCGATGTTGAAGGACCGAGGGGCAAAATTGCCGTCGACACCGGCTTCATCGTTTATAATGACCGCAATTACCCCAATCTTGTGGCACTGTTTGATCATCTTCAGGTGCCAAACCAGCCATCCAACATGTCATTTTCCGCCTCGCTGGATGGGGGAAGGTTCGAATATTCCGGCTCTGGTCTTTCGGGTCTGATCGGACAGAGAACCAATGCCCTGCGCCCGCGTTTCTGGCGGATGGTGTCAGACATCATGCGCTTTTATCGGCAGGCACCGGCGCTGTTGCAGCGTCAGGATCTCGCCACCACCACCCTGGGCGATTATCTGGATCTGGAATCCTACAGCACGGCTTTCATCGAGGATCATCTACTGCCCATGGGGGCCGCCATCTGGTCAACAACGGCTGCCGACATGCGCGCCTATCCGCTTCATGCGTTCATTCGCTTCTTTATCAACCACGGACTGGTATCCCTGAAAGACCGGCCGCAATGGCGCACCGTAACCGGCGGCAGCCGCGAATATGTCCGCCGGTTGAGGGCTGCGACCAAAGCAGAGTTTCACAGCGATGATCCGGTTCTATCCGTTCAACGGGATGAATTCGGTGTCAAAATCACCACAACAAGCGGCCATCAGGATCGATTTGATGATGTGGTCATGGCCACCCATGCAGATCAGGCGCTGGCGCTTCTGACAGATGCCAGTGCGCAGGAGCGCAGCCTGCTGGGTGCTTTCGACTATACTGCCAATACCGCTGTGCTGCATTCCGACGTCAGGCTGATGCCAAAGCGCAAACGTGTCTGGGCCAGTTGGAATTATATCGGCGAAGATCGCCAATCCGGCGAGAATGCCCTGTGCGTCAGCTATTGGATGAACAAGTTACAAGGGCTGGATGAAAGCCTGCCGCTGTTTGTCACGCTCAATCCATCGCGGGTGATTGATCCCGGCAAAGTGCATCAGGTATTTGATTACAAGCATCCTTTGTTTGACACCAAAGCCATGGCCGCCCAACAGCAGCTCTGGCAGCTTCAGGGACAGCGAAACACCTGGTTCTGCGGGGCCTATTTTGGCAGCGGCTTCCATGAGGATGGTATTCAGTCCGGCCTGGCTTGCGCCGAACATCTGTCGGGTCTGCGCCGTCCGTGGTCAGTGGACAATGAATCGGGGCGGATTTTTCTGCAAAAACCGCTGATGGCTGCCCTATGAGCTGGACCTCTGCCATTTTCACGGGTCGGGTGGTGCACCAGCGGCACCGCCCAAAAAAACATAGCTTACAATATAGTGTTTTTACGCTGTTGATCGACCTGGATGAAATCGCAGCCCTCGATCAGAAACTGCGCCTGTTTGGGCATAATCGCCCTGCCGTGTTCAGCATCCACGACAAGGATCATGGACTGGGCGATGCCACGGGTTTGAAACGCTGGGTGGTTGAGCATCTGGTGCAGGCCGGTTTGAAAATAGACACGCTCCGCGTCACCATGCTGTGTTATCCACGCATTTTTGGCTATGTTTTTAATCCATTGACGGTTTATTTCTGCCACGATGGCGATGGGGTGCTCAAGGCCATTCTCTATGAGGTGGAAAACACCTTTCATGAGCGCCACACGTATATCATTCCCGTCACGCCGGAGCATGACGGCAGCGTGCGCCACGCCTGCGCAAAAGAAATGTATGTCTCGCCCTTTATTCCGATGGAGTGCCGGTATCACTTCAGGATTACGCCACCGACCGACACGGTTGTGGTGGCCATCAACGAAACCGATCAGGACGGCCCGTTGCTGTATGCCGCATTTACCGGCAAGCGCCAGACTTTAAACGATGCTGCTTTGCTGAAAGCGCTGATGACCTATCCGTTGATGACCTTGAAGGTCATGGGTGCCATCCACTGGGAAGCGCTGAAACTATGGTTAAAGGGAGTTCCGCTGCACCGCCACCACAAAGCTGAAAAACCAATTGCAAGCTCGATCATTGCTTCCGACGATTTAAGCGCAAAGGCCCCATTATGAGTCATGCTGAACAGCGCATCATTGCGTCCTCTTCTCTCCCGGCACCGCTTTGGCAGCGGATGATCTGCGGCTGGGCCAACCGGATGACCCATGGCCATTTGACACTGATATTTCCCGGTGGCCGTGAGCATCGCGTTCAAGGGCCAATGTCTGGCCCGTCTGCCGTGCTCTGCTTCAACAATGCCCGGCCCGTCTGGCGGTTGATCAGCGCGGGCAGCCTCGGTTTTTCAAAATCCTATATGGATGGCGATTGGGACAGTCCCGATATTGCAACCTTTCTGGAACTGGTTGTTGCCAATGAAGGCAATTGGCACAAGCTGATGGCACCATCCAGCCTGCTGGGCAGACTGGCGCTGCTGCGTCACAGGCTGCGGCGCAACTCCAAAGCCGGCAGCCGCCGCAATATTGCCTTCCATTATGATCTGGGCAATGCGTTTTACCGGCATTGGCTGGATGACACCATGACCTATTCATCGGCCCTGTTTGAGCAGCCGCATCAGCCACTCGAGATAGCACAGGCCGCCAAATACGAGCGCATTGTGCGTGAACTTGACCTGAGCAAGGATGATCACGTGCTGGAAATCGGCTGTGGCTGGGGCGGGTTTGCCGAACACGCCATTCGCGCAACCGGCTGCCGGGTGACAGGGCTGACCCTTTCCAAAGAACAGGCGGCCTTTGCGAAGGCGCGACTTCAAAACGCGGGCCTTGCAGACAAGGCCGATATTCGCCTTGAAGACTACCGCGACGTGCAGGGCAAATTTACCAAAATTGTCTCCATCGAAATGTTCGAGGCCGTGGGAGAGGAAAACTGGAAGACCTATTTTGACCGAGTCCGGGATCTGCTGGTGCCCAAAGGCAAGGCCATTGTGCAGGTGATCACCATTGATGAAGACCGCTTTGACCATTACAAAAGCCATGCGGATTTCATCCAGACCTATATTTTCCCCGGCGGAATGCTGCCATCGATTGAGCGGTTTGGGGCTTGCGCCAAACAATCCGGCTTGCAGGTACTGGAAGCTTTCCGCTTTGGTCTCGATTATGAACGGACCCTGCTGAGCTGGGACAAGAGTTTTACCGCCCATTGGTCGCGGATTGCCCCGCTGGGGTTTGACGAGCGCTTTTTCCGCATGTGGCGCTATTATCTGCACTACTGCGCGGCGGGTTTTCGCACCAAGCGGCTGGATGTGGTGCAATTTGAATTGGTCGCATCATAAAAAAGGGAGGCTTTGGCCTCCCTTCCTATTTTGATCGTGTCCTGCGTCTCACGACTTGCGCAACATTCGCTTTGTGATCGCAAAATACAGCGGATAGGGCAAAAGCCGTAAGGTCTTCAGCAGCAGAACCATTTTCCACGAAAAGGCGATTTCAAATTTGCCAGCCTCCATGCCTTTGGCAATATGGTCTGCCGCCTCGTCCGACGAGACGATAAACGGCATGGCAAAATCATTCTTGTCGGTCAGCGGCGTTTTGACAAAGCCGGGATTGATGATGCTGAGGGTAACGCCTTTTGCAGCAAGGCCCGGATGCAGGGCTTCTGCCAAGGTGATCAGAGCCGATTTGCTGGCTCCATAAACCCCACCACCCGGCAGGCCCGTGTAGCCGGATACGGAAGCGACAAGGCCGATTTTGCCGCGGCCACGCGCCACCATGGCTGGCATGATCGCTTCCAGACAATAGCCTGTGCCCATGATGTTCAACTCCACCATCTGGCGCAATTGATCGGCACTGAAATGGCTGATGGATTCCCGCACATAGGTTCCGGCGGCAAAGACGGCCATGTCGATGGGGCCAAGCATTGCCTCAATCTCTGCCATCACGCGATGAACGGCGGGCTGATCGGTAATGTCCAAGGGAAATGCGTGAATCCTGCCTGCACCCTCAGAGGCAAGTGCGCGCAAGTCTTCAGCGTTGCGCGCACTGACAGCCACCACGTAGCCATCGCGCACAAGCCGGAGTGCCAAGGAGCGACCAATGCCGGAACTTGCGCCGGTAATCCAGGCAAGGCCTGCTTTTGAAGCGGTATTGACCATTATGGATGAACCTTTTCGCGTTTACGGGCGTGGTGGCTCACCTTGTCATCCGGCTTTCGAAATTTGACCGTGGTTTTGGCAACCGGCAAACCGTATTTGAACACCAGAGCCGTGTTCAACACCGTGCCATCTGGCTTGAGCACCATCTTGTCCATGAACAGAACTTCATTGGATTTGGTTTGCGGTGCGAGATAGACGAAATAATTGAAGCGGGCGGTGTCGCCATCCATCCGCACTTTTGTGTCGCCAAGCACATCCTCGCGGGTGCCGCGATAGGTGTTTGGCCCGGTTTTCAGAAAGCGCCATGTCTTGCGATCCTTGGTGCCGTCCTCAAAGCGAAAATCTTCCTGCAATGTCAGCAGGTGACCATCCCATTTTCCGGTGAGATCAACGGTAAACTTCCGGCTGACACCATTGATGGCGGCAAAATGCCCTTCCGCGACGGTTTTGCCGACAAAATAATCTTCCAACACAAAGTCCGCTGCCGCAGCAGATCCGACAGAAGAGACCAACCCCACCGCCAGGCCTGCCAAGGCTGATTTCAGGAACCGCATGATATTTCTCCGCTGGATTGCATGATCTACAGGGCACTACGCAGAAAAGGCAGAGATGGATTTGTTGGCTACCACTCAATCGTCGTGCCGTCATAGGCATAAAAGCCGCCGCTTTGCTCGGGAGACAGATGATCCAGCACATTCAACAGCAGGCCCGCACTCTCCTGTGGCTGTATCCGCGCATGGCCCACGGCAAAATCGGCAGAGAGCGAAGTGGCAACGCTGCCGGGATGCAGGCTGACCACCACCGCCTGCGGCCGTGTCCGGGCAATTTCTATGGCAGCGGTGCGCACAATCTGGTTCAGCGCCGCCTTTGCAGCGCGATAGGACATCCATCCGCCTAACCGATTATCGCCAATCGAGCCAACACGGGCGGATAGAAAGGCCATCAAGGCCCGATTGCTTTTGCTCAAAAGCGGAGTGAAATATTTAAGCACCAAAGCGGGGCCAATAGCATTCAGGGCAAATTGCGCCGCCATTCCCTCAGCAGTTACGGCTTTAATGGCTTTTTCGGGACCAACTCCGTTAATGGTCAGAGCGCCCGTTGCGCAGATAATCATATCAAACATCATGCCCTGTGCGGCAAGGCGCTCGGCCGCAGCCGCGAGGCTGGCCTCATCGGTGATGTCCAGCCCATCCGCTTGACGCGATAATGTCACCACCTGCCCGCAGGCGGGATCGGCCCGCAGAACATCGACAAACGCTGTCCCAATCCCGCCAGAGGCTCCAATCACCAGCGCTCGAAAATTACGCCCAAGCGACGTCAAAGCTGCCATGTCCGTTCTCCGTTCCATGAGAATTTTCTTCAAAAGCAATCCGAACCAAATTGGCCTGCGTAACGTTACTACGATTGCAAGCAGGGTCATGGATCACAGGAGGATGGGCAGCATGGTGTTACAACGTGTTTTCGCAGGCATGATGGCTTTGGCACTAATGGCAGGCACGGCCCATGCCTCAGGCAGTGGGCGCTATAAATCAGCGGAAATCCGCGAAGGCATTATTGGCAAACGGATTTACCTTGCCACGCCGATGGGCGGCGAGTTTCCGCTGAACTATCGTAAAAACGGCGTGGTGGATGGGGATGGTGAAGCGCTGGGCCTTGGCCGTTTTGTCAAACCCAATGATACCGGCAAATGGTGGATTGCCGATGATCAGCTCTGCCAGCGCTTTACCACCTGGTACAAGGGCGCGCCGATGTGTTTTGAGCTGTATAAAACCGGCGATAAAAGCCTGAACTGGATCCGCAACAACGGCCAGAAAGGGACTGCCCGCATCGGACAATCCCTGTAACATCAAAATTCATGGATTATCGCGTTTGAAAATCCAGTCGTGGTCGGGGTGGTTCTGGAAGCGCCATTTGCGCATGGGTCCGGCCATGACATTGAGATAATACATCTCATAGCCATAAGGCGCACCGCAAGGGTGATGGCCCTTGGGCACCAGCACCACATCGCCATCCGAGACGGCCATGGTTTCATCCAGCGTGCCATCTTCGGTAAAGACGCGCTGGAAGCCAAAGCCTTGAGCCGGGTTGAGGCGGTGATAATAGGTCTCTTCCAGATAGGTCATATCCGGGAAATTATCCTCATCATGCCGGTGCGGCGGATAGGATGACCAATTGCCCTGCGGGGTGAACACTTCTGTCACCAGCAGGCTATCGGCCACATCGCGCTCTTCCATGGCGATGGGGAAGATATAACGGGTGTTGGCACCCTTGCCGCGCTCGGTCAGAGCAATGCCTTCTGGACCAATCACCTGTGCTTCGCGGCCCGGTTTGGCGGGCGCCGTGCAGACAGCCAATGTTACATCGGTGGTGGCGGTGGCGCTCCACTCGCTCCCTGCCGGGATGTAAACGCAATGGGGTGGCTTTTTCTCAAACACATTCATGCGGTCGCCAAGCTCACCAAAGCTTTTGCCAGCGCCCGAAATCTCAGCCTTGCCCTCGACCAGCACCAGAATCACTTCCGTCTCGCCCGTCTGCTCGGTCGCCTTTTCGCCAGCCTTCAGCTTGTATAGGCCAAAGCCGACATAGCCCCAGTTGGCGCTTTCGGGGGTAATGTCATGCACCTTGCCTGTGACGGCGACAGGTTTGCGCAATAGATTGGTCATTGTTCATCTCCCTTTCCCGGTGTTTTGTAAAACACCCAGAACAGTTGCAGGGCGGCGTAAAACCCAAGCGCCAGCGAAATCATCGCCCAGGTTTGCGAGCCGGAATAAAGCTCAATCCCCGCCCAGATCAGCGGCACCAGTACCACCAGAATGCGCACCCAGAGCGGCTTGAAAAACGGGTGGTGGGGATCGAGAAATTGCATGGGCTTACCTTGTGTGATCGGTTCGGGGCTGGCCCTTTACCGTTGGAGGCTGTGGTGGGAGAGATATAGCACAGGTTTACGCCAGTTCACCCCCTCTGGTCTGCCGACCATCTCCCCCACAAGGGGGGAGATCAGATGGAGTTACCCAACCACTTCAACGGCTAACTCTGTATTTCTGCCACTAAAAACGAAAAAGAGAACGAGAGGTAAACCCCAGGTCGATCTCCCCCCTTGTGGGGGAGATGTCCGGCAGGACAGAGGGGGTAACCCTTGCTCCGACCGATTTAAGCCGCCTTATCCAACCCCGCAGCCTTCGCCATGGCCTTCAACGAAGCAAGACCCAAGCTCTGGTAATCATAAGGATTGCGCACATCCGGGTCCTGCTCGGCCTCAATCACCAACCAGCCCTCATAGCCATGCTCGGCGGCAATTTTCAGCACCGGCGGAAAATTCACGCCGCCTTCGCTGTCGCCCGGCACGGTAAACACGCCACGGCGCACGCCCTCAAGGAAAGAGAGCTTTTCATCGCGTACCTGCTTGGCAATAACGGGGCGGATATTCTTGGCATGGATATGACCAACGCGACCCATATAGTTGGCTGCCACGCGCTCCGGGTTGCCGCCGCCAAACAGGCAATGGCCGGTATCCAGCAACAGCTTGGCGTGCGGGCCGGTGTTGGCCATCAGCTTGTCGATTTCCTCTTCGCTCTCGACAATCGTACCCATGTGGTGGTGATAGACGAGAGCAATGCCCTGAGAGGCGGCAAATTCAGCCAAAGCCTCGACGCCAGCGCCAAAGCTTGCCCATTCAGAATCGGCCAGTTTCGGACGATCGTTCACCGGCTTGCCATCATCGCCATGGATCGCATTCGATGTTTCGCAGACGATAATGACTTTGCTGCCCATGGCTTTGAGCAGATCAAGGGCAGGCTGCATTGCTACTTTTTCGTCCTCAATACTATTGGTCAGCAGGTTCAGCGAATGCCAGCCGGAGACATAGCGAAGGCCGCGTGGCTCCAGAACTGCCTTCAAGGCCACTGGCTCCTGCGGGAATTTGTGGCCTTTTTCAATGCCGTCGAAACCGATTTTCGAGGTTTCATTCAGGCATTGGTCAAGGCTGATATGGGCACCCAGCGTACGGTCATCGTCATTGGACCAGGCAATCGGGTTGGTTCCGTAGAGAATCATCTTAGCTTCTTTCCTTGAGCGCTGCCTCATAGCGGGCGCGAGCCTGTTGCACTTCATTGCGGTTGGATACTTCCGGCACCGCCACATCCCACCAATAACCGCCCGCCTCCGGCGTTGGGTAGGGATCGGTGTCGATGACGATCACGGTGGGTCTTGTCGCCTCACGGGCAGCATCCAAAGCGGCTTCCAGCTCGGCAATGGTCGTCACCTTGCTGCTATCGGCCCCCATGGCGGCGGCGTGGGCGGCAAAATCGATCTGCGGCGCGTGGATATGCGAGGTGTGGGCGTAAAGATTGTTAAACTCTGCCCCGCCGGTGCCCATTTGCAGGCGGTTGATGCAGCCGTAACCCCGGTTATCGGTAATCACCAGAGTGATTTTCACACCCAGAGCACAGGCAGTCACCAGTTCTGAGTTCATCATCATATAGGAGCCATCACCGACCATGACGATGACGTCACGCTCCGGCTCGGCCATCTTGATGCCCATGCCGCCAGCAATCTCATAGCCCATGCAGGAGAAGCCGTATTCCATATGGTAGGACAGCGGCAGTTTGGATTTCCAAAGTTGGTGCAATTCGCCGGGCATGGTGCCAGCGGCACACATCACCACCGTATTATCCCGCGAGGCACGTTGAACGGCCCCAATCACCTGCATGTCGGTGGGCAGGCTGTTGCCATCCTTTGGCGGGGCGGTGACGGCATCGGCCTTTGCAAACCAATCAGCTTTCAGGCCCGCATCCGGTGCCGCAAAACGATGATCGCCCAACGCAGAGGAGATCAGTTTCAGACCAATTTTGGCATCTGCCACAAGCGGCAAAGCGTCATGCTTGGCGCTGTCGTAAGGCTGAACATTCAGCGCTAAAATCTTGCGATTGGGGTTTTTGAACAGAGCCCACGATCCGGTGGTAAAATCCTGAAACCGTGTGCCAACACCGATCACGAGATCCGCACCCTCGCAAATCGTGTTGGCACTGGCCGCCCCCGTCACTCCAACGGGTCCGAAATTCAACGCATCATCCCAAGGCAGGGCCGACTTTCCGGCCTGTGTTTCCACCACGGGAATCTGATGCTTCTGCGCAAAATCCCGCAAGGTTGGGGTGGCACCGGAAAAATGCACCCCACCGCCTGCAACAATCACCGGGCTTTTTGCAGATTTGATGGCGGCAATGGCCGTTTCCAGCTCAAACGCATCGGGCTGCGGACGGCGGATATGCCAGATTTTTGGCGCAAAAAAGCTCTCTGGGTAATCATAGGCCTCGGCCTGCGTGTCCTGACAAAAAGCCAGTGTCACCGGGCCACAATCAGCCGGGTCTGTCATGGTGCGAAAGGCGCGTGGCAGGGCCGTTAGCAGATGTTCAGGCCGGGAAATCCGGTCATAATAACGGCTGACGGGACGGAAGCAGTCATTGGCCGAGACGGTGCCATCGTTGAAATCTTCCACCTGTTGCAGCACTGGGTCTGGCCCACGGTTGGCAAACACATCACCGGGCAAAAGCAGAACCGGCAGACGGTTGACATGCGCCAAGGCCGCTGCCGTGACCATATTCAATGCGCCGGGGCCAATGGACGAGGTCACCGCCATCGCACGGCGGCGGCCAAGCTGCTTGGCATAGGCAATGGCGGCATGGGCCATGGATTGCTCATTCTGCCCGCGCCATGTGGTGACGCTGTCTTTCGCGCCCTGCAATGCCTCGCCCAGACCCGCCACATTGCCGTGACCAAAAATGGCCCAGACGCCTGCAATGAACGGCACGCCTTCCGGCGTCATCTGATTGGCAAGGTAGCGCACTAAGGCCTGAGCGGCTGTCAAACGCACCGTCTTCATTATCTCTCTCCCTAAAATTCTGTAGGTTAGACGCTTGCGCGCGCTTTATCCCAGACCTGACACAGCGACGTATATTTGCCCACCATGTCAGAAATTGCGTCTTCATCCGATAGGGTGCCAGCCAACCATTTGCGGGCGGCATCGCCAAAAATGGTGCGGCCAACTGCAAAACCCTTGACCAGATCAAAGCTGGCTGCCGTTTTAAAACTTTCTTCCAGCTCTGCGGCTGGTGCATCCAGACCCAACACAACAATGCCCCGCGTATAGGGATCGTTTCGGGAAATCGCGTCACACGCATTGGCCCAGGCGGCCTTGGTTTTCATTGGCTCCAGCTTCCACCAGTCAGGATATACGCCGATATCGTAGAAGCGCTGGATAATGGTCGCTGCTGTATCGTCATCGGTTGGACCGACCTTGGAGGGAATGATCTCCAACAGCATTTCCAGCCGGTTACGGCGCGCAGCCGTGAAAAGACGTTTTACCGTATTTTCCTGATGTTCCTTCATCGCTGCATCATCATCGGGATGATAGAAGCACAGAACCTTGACGACATTTTCCACCGGCCATTCGGTCAGCCCGCCAAAATCCTCGCCCAGTTCCGGCTCTAACGTCAGCGGGCGCGAGCCCGGCCATTCCACCGGGCGACCAATCCAAAGGCCAGAGCCAGAAGCCTGATAGAGCGCATCGCGGCCCAGACGGCTATCGCAGAGAATGCCATAACCGGGCTGACCATTGGCCACCTGCTGCGCGGCCTTGAGGCAGAGCTGCTTGAAAGCACCGATGCGTTCATGAGAAACACCCGCCTCATCGCACATGGCTTCCAGCTGCATACGGTGATCGAAGGCAAACACCCGCATCTGCGGCCATTCCCCATCGCGGTTGGTAGACCAATGCACCTGCTCCAGTGCTGCATCCTTGCGCAAAGCCTTGTTGCGAATGCCGGTTTTGAAGAAATAATCCAGCTCTTCAAGGCTTGGATAGGCGGGCGTGCAGCCATGACGCGACACCGCAAAGGCCCCACAGGCATTGGCAAATTTCAACGCGGTCGGCCAATCTTCGCCGGTCAGCCAGCCTTTCAGCAAGCCAGACATAAAGCCATCGCCAGCACCCAGCACGTTGAAGACCTCAATCGGAAAGCCTTGGCCGGTCTGGCCATCATCAAGGCTGTCTGGAATGTCACCCTCAAACACCACAGCCCCCATGGGGCCGCGCTTGCACACCAGCGTGGCCTTGGAAACCTTGCGCACAGCGCGCAGCGCCTCAATGGTGTTGGTAGAGCCACCGGCAATGTGGAATTCTTCTTCCGTGCCGACAATCAGGTCAAACCAATGCAGGGTGGATTGCAGCTTGGCCGTCACAGCCTGCGATTCAATAAACCGGCTTTCGCCATCACCATGACCCGCCAGGCCCCAGAGATTAGGCCGATAATCAATATCCAGCGCTGTTTTTGCGCCATTGTCCCGCGCCAGGCGCAGCGCTTTCAGCACCGCTGCTTCGGTGTTGGGGTGGGACAGATGGGTGCCGGTGACGCAGACGCAAGCCGCTTCCGCCACAAAAGCCGGATCAATATCATCCTCGCACAACGCCATATCGGCGCAGTTTTCGCGGTAGAAAATCAGCGGAAACTGATGCTCATCCCGAATCCCGAGCAAAACCAGCGCGGTCAGCCGCTTCGGGTCGGTTTTGACCCCGCGTACATCCACGCCTTCGCGCAGCAATTGTTCGCGGATAAAACGACCCATATGCTCATCGCCCACGCGGGTGATCAGCGCGGATTTCAGCCCCAAACGTGCTGTTCCTGCGGCAATATTGGTGGGGGAGCCGCCGATATATTTGTTGAAAGAGGCCATGTCTTCCAACCGGCCGCCCACCTGCGCGCCGTATAGATCGACCGAGGAACGGCCGATGGTAATCAGATCAAGTTTCGGCACAACACCCTCCTTGGACACGGCAAGCCTGTCGCTTGCCGTCAGTGACCTCTCTCCCGGGAAGCCATTCTATTCTTGCTTGAAAATGGACTATATATTCTATTTTTCAGACTTCAACACAAATGTTCAGTCATCTTGTCGCATGGTTCCCACCGCCACTGACAGCGCAATGGCCAGACAGAGCGTGGCCGAGAGCGAACGGAACGCGCCAAAATCCACCTCGGACACCGTCAGCGTCAGCGCACCACATTTATGGAGGGGACTGACATTCTTATCGGTCATTGCCACCACCGGAATGCCGCGCGCGGCCACCTGCTCAACAAGATCCAGCGTTTCCGCCGAATAGGGCGAAAAGGTAATCGCCAGCATCACATCGCCCTCGCGGATGGCGTGGTGGCTTTCCAGCTTGCCGACCGCGCTGTGCAACATGGCTGGAACTGCCATTTTTTCAAAGGCATAGGCGATATAGCTGGCAACAGGAAAAGAACGACGCATACCAACAATATGAATCATCCGTGCCGCTGCCAGCGTTTGCACCGCCTGTTCCAGCGCGTGCGAATCCACCGTTTGCAATAGACCTTCCAGCGACACCCGCCCCGCATCGACAAATTCTGCCAAAAGCGCAGACGGACTGCCCGATGCGGTCTCGCGCAAGTGATGCAGGCGGGTGGAATAATCGGGCCAGCCACCGACGAAAGAATCTCGAAACAGCCGCTGCATCTCTGAAAATCCCGAAAAACCAAGGATTTGACAAAAGCGCATAAAAGCCGAAGGCTGCACGCCCGCCCCTTCCGCCATTTCAGCAACGGTGGAGACGGCAATGCGGTCTTTGTTGTTGGCCACATAATCAGCGCATTGTTTCAGCCGCTTCGGCAGAGTGTCCGAGACCTGCACCAAACGCTCGTCAAAAGCCTTGATACTATCCGGTGCGGCGGCAATTTCCTGCGACATTGTGTCTGACATGCGGGTAAAGGGCCTTAACTGTTGGTGTGAAGGTGAAACCTGCCTGACACAGCGCAAAGCCTGCCTTGACATCACCACGATCCCATTCTAGCAAAATGGAACGTATATTCCAAATGAGAAGGGTGCAAGGGCTGACGGACTGCCCCTGCACCATTCGGTTTGTGTGTTTTTAACGTATCATGTGCTTTTCGCCCCAATGGGGCAAAGCCGGGAGGAAAACATCATGGTGAAAAAACTGGCCCTTTTGGGCGCAGGCCGCATTGGCAAAGTGCATGCAAAAGCAATTGGTGAAGACAAGCGCGCCCAATTGGTCGCCGTTGCCGATGCTTTTCCCGAAGCAGCCAAGGCCATTGCCGATGCCTATGGCGCAAGCGTGAAGACAATCGAAGAGATTGAGGCCGATGCCTCGATTGATGCCGTGTTGATCTGCACCCCCACCAACACCCACTCGGACCTGATCGAGCGCTTTACCAATGCTGGCAAGGCCGTGTTTTGTGAAAAGCCGATCGATCTGGATGTCGCGCGTGCACAGGCCTGCGCCGACGTGGTGCGTAAAAATGGCGGCAAAGTCATGCTGGGCTTTAACCGCCGTTTTGATCCGCATTTTCAAGCGGTTCGCAAGGCGATTGATGATGGCAAGATCGGCAAGGTCGAGATGGTCACCATCACCAGCCGCGACCCCGGCGCACCACCGCCAGAGTATATCAAGGTCTCCGGCGGCATTTTCCGCGACATGACCATTCATGATTTCGACATTGCCCGCTTCCTGCTGGGCGAAGAAATCACTTCAGTCATGGCCTCGGCTTCCGTGCTGGTCGATCCAAAAATCGGCGAATTGGGCGACTTTGACAGCGCCAGCCTGGTGCTGACCACAGCGTCTGGCCGCCAAGCCATCATTTCCAACTCGCGCCGTGCCACCTATGGCTATGACCAGCGCATTGAAGTGCATGGCTCGGAAGGCTCTGTGGCTGCCGAAAACCAACGCCCGGTTTCCATTGAGGTTGCCACCAAGGACGGCTACACCCGCCCGCCGCTGCATGATTTCTTCATGACCCGTTATACCGCTGCCTATGCGGCTGAAATCTCGGCCTTCCTCGACTTTATTGAGAACGGCAAGGCACCATCGCCATCGATTGAAGATGGTCTGATTGCGCTGAAGCTGGCCGATGCGGCGGTAAAGGCGGCCAAAGAAAAGATCGTCGTCGCGCTGTAAAGTATTAAAGCATGTCGCGTTTTATTGTCCTCAATAAAACGATAACGTCCATGCGAAAAAGAAAGAGCTAAAGCCTGTCGCAGTGAATCCTATTCACTGCGACAGGCTTTAGCGATACGATAAAATAAAAGAAAGGCCGAACACTGTTCGGCCTTTTTTATGATCGTTGTCGGACATTGGCGGACGTGCCACCACTGTAATAACGCACCGTGTTGCTGCTTGTGCGCGGAACGGTGGCCTTGCGCTGTGCCAGTTTTCCCAAAATGAAAAACATCAGGAAAGATCCAATCTGATAGGCAAACAACACGTCGATTTCGACAAAGGAGCGCTCAACCAGTAGCAATGCCAAGCCAAACAGCACCCCGGCATCGGGATCCTGAACATTGACCAACAGCCGCTTCAGGCTGCCAAGCAGACAGGTCAGCAACATGGCAATCATCATCAACAGCCCAATCACGCCCGTCTCGACGGCGGTTTCAATATAGGTGTTGTGAAAATGAAAGCCCGCCCGTGTCGGAATGTAAAACTCATCCCAGAGCCGTTCTGCTTCAGAAAAACCTTGCACCCAATAGGCCTGATAGCCCACACCGATCATAGGATTTTGCAGGGCCGCAGCGAAGCCTTGCTGCCAGAGATAGGTGCGGCCGGTCAGGGTTGAATCCTTGCCAAAAGCCCCAAGCACGAGATCCACACCACCACCATAGACAAAAGCACCGATGGACAGGCCACCCAGCACCGTGCCCGCAATAAACAGCACAATCCGATGACGGGGCGACAAAAAATCAACCACACGCAAGACCATTGATGCGCCAATGACAGCAATAACAGTCAAAACAGAGGTGGCGGAATCCGACGCCTTGAGGCAATAGGCCGACAGCACGATCGTGACCAAGGAAACCAGCAGCCACAAACGCCGCATTTTCAGAATAATGACCGCTGCAAAGACAAAATAGACCCCAAGCGACGCATAAAGGCCCAATTGGTTCTTGGAGGAAAATGCTCCGACAAAACTGACCGTACCATCCAGAGGGTCAAAAAGATAATACCCAAACATCAGCGAATACAGGAGAACAACGATTGTCCCTACCAACGCTCCCTTGATGAAGGAGTTGACGCTGACGACGCGCATGGCAATCAACGTACAGACAATATGCGTAAAATACTGAATGGACGCACGCGCAGTCACAGATGGCGCCGCCGACCAGAAGACCGACATGATTGCGAAAAGGCTGAACGCCATAATCGGCAGATAGACCAGCGGATTGCCAAGAACGCGGCGATAATCCACCGCAACCAGCGGAAACCAGAGACCATAAAACAGCAGAATGGAAACCTGCCCGAAGCGGGATGAATAGGCAAACACAAAAAGCGACAGGGTTATCGCCGTTATGGCGTAAATGCCGTTGCGTTCAGGATCAATCAACTGCGCTTTGGCAATCCGCATCAGCACATCACCGGATTGCTGGCGGAGACAGTTTCACGCTCACCTTGACCACATCACCCGGCAGAACCGGGGTATTCTCCGTCGCCGCGATTTCCGTGGGCTTGCCGTCCTTGTCACGAACAATGGAATAAGACACATTCGCCGAATTGCCACCATCCTTGCTGGCCGCGCTTTCAGCCGATTGCAACAGTGCGTCAGACATCAGGCTGTTGCTGGTGGAAAGCTTGAGTGCGGCTTCTTCCAGTTCGGCTTCGGTATTTTGCAAGTCCTGCGCCAATTGCGCATCCCAGTCATTGCGGGTGGTTGTTTCATCCTGCTGGGCTTTGTTCAGATCCTGCTTGGCCTTCAAGGTTGCCGTGTCAATGTCCAGCAGGCCAGATTGCAGATCCGACACCTGCTGTTCGGCAGACAGACGCCTTGAACTCAACGCCAGTCCCTGCTCGCTCAAAGAATTTATCTTGTCACGGTCTTCCTGAACCATGGCCAATTGTCGGGTCTGGGTTTCTGATTTCTTTGCCAGCGCCTCAATTTGCGCTGTCAGCAAAGTCTTCAAATCCGCCAGCGATGACAGCGTGACTTTTAGTTTTGTACGCTGAGAATTCATCAAGGCTGTTTCAGACTCAACAAGCTGATGAACATCGGGAATGTTTTTCAGCTGATCCGTCATCTCAATGGAAGGCTTGTCGTTGATCTCTGCCAGAATACGGGCTCGGCGAACCAACAGCCGGTTTCGATTGGAAACAAGCACAGCACCATCGCCCTGCGCCTGAATGAAGTTGCGGGCAAATTGTTGCCCGGCATCAGCGCGCTTCAATCCTCCGGCGACGCTGAGCGCTTTCAGAACTGTCATCCCCGGCGCGTAGGGAAATTCTCCAGGCGTCTGGACAGCGCCCGCCATGTAGACGGGACGATATTGCGCAATTTCCACAGAGGCCGAAGGACGGTCACTGAGGCCAAACAACTGTTGCATTTTCAGGCCGATCTCGCCAGCCACATCGGCGGTTGTTTTTCCCGAGGCTGGCAATTCGCCAATAAACGGCAGGGATACCGTTCCGGAAGCACTGACGGAATAGTCACCGCTCACCGCAGTCCAGTCCCGCACTGTGCCTTCTGCTGTCTGCCATTCGGCAACCCGCACTCTGATCTTGTCCATCACACCAAGGCGGTAGGCATCTGCCAAGGCAAGACCCGGAGCCATGACAAAAAAATACCCCGCAAGGGCGACTGCACTCACACGCGACACACGCCCAGAGGATAAAAATCCTCCAGAAATCATTTCGGCCTTCATGGCAAATCCTAAGCACTGTTACTGTCGGCTCTGGTGGAGCGCGAAAGCTCCACCCGTAAATGCCAGCGTTAATAGCTGCCGCGAGACATGCAAACGGCTGGAACGGTCCGCACAATGATCAGCAGATCTCGCGTGATCGACCAATTCTTGACATACATCGTATCCATTGCCACGCGCGTTTCATAGGACACATCGTTACGACCGCTGACCTGCCAAAGACCTGTCAGGCCGGGGCGGGTCTGGAGGTAATAGGATGCGGAAGCCTCATACATTTCCAGCTCATCAGCCACCACAGGGCGCGGACCGACAATGCTCATTTCGCCCTTCAGGATATTGAAAAGCTGTGGCAGCTCATCAAGGCTGAGCTTACGCAGCACGGCACCGACCGCGGTGACACGCGGGTCATTCTGAAGTTTGCGCGTGGTGCGCCATTCTTCATAAGCATCCGGATTGTTCCGCAAATAATCCTGAAGAACTTTTTCGCCATTCTGCACCATGGTGCGGAACTTCATGCAGCGAAACTCCTGACCATTGTGACCAATGCGGCGATGACCGTAGAATACGCTGCCACCATCCGTAAACTTGACCAAAGCGGCAATCATCAGAAAGAGCGGGCTGAAAACAATAAGTGCAATCAAGGCAATGACAATATCGATGGTTCGTTTCGAAATCCCGCCAATCGGGGGGGAACCCGCTGATGCATAATTAAAAAACGGCGTATTGGCCGATCTTGTCGCGGACTTCATAGAGGAGCCTCCATTTACGTGGGCGATTGGGTCGGGTCCCGGCGGGACACGTCCGTGTACATTCCTTCAGTGTGTGGTGAGAATTTGTCCTTCGCAATCCCCCCGACAAAAAACATTCCGACGATGGGAATTATAGGAATTACAATATGTTTTTGATTATAGTAAAAAAAATCATAATTTATGTATTTTATGATGGTTAATTTATTTTAATCATTTATTTTGAGTCGAAACTTGATGAACCTTACAGCTTTGGTAATGTTTATTATTGCATAATTTTCAAAATATTCGCAAGCTCGCCTGTTTTTTCTAACAGAGAGACAGTGTAAATTCATCCAGACCGATCAGAATGTCGGGTTATTGCATCGCATCATTATGTTGCAACGCAAATTAAAATTTAGAAATATCTAATAATGTAACAATTTGTGATCGCAATATGCAACCGGAAAACACCAGATCACGCAAAAATAGCACCCATGAATCATTGTATAGGATTTCGAGAATCACCATTTCTCATAGAAATCAGAAAAGCACATTTCGATTCTCAAATCGCCAACCCATAGAAATGGTTAGGAAATCCTTTATCGAAAAAAATAAATTGACTGATTTGCGTAACAATATGGAAAGCCTCTCACGGTATAGAAAGCAATGGAGCGCATCGCTGTACGCCCGCTCGCTTCAATATTGTAAGAATGAGGCAAGACCCTTATGGTCAAATTGCTTCTGAGGAGAGAGCGCAGGTCATGATCTGCACATCAACATTTTGGGGGAGGCTCTAAACCATGCACGCGCCTAAAGTCTTCTTCTGTATGATTGGAGCTATCCTGATTTTTGCAGCCACGACATATTATGTGTCTGGATCGGTTTCCGATACGATCATCAAATCCATCATCGCCGCCATCATTTTGCAGGTCGGCTACTTCATGGCGATTGTTTATTTTGTCTCGAAAGAAGCAAAAGCAAGAAAGGCAGCCCTTGGCAGTGAGGAGCAGGCCCGCACAACGCAGCAGGACACAGGCAAAATGGCCGCTCGACCTGAAGCAAGTCAAACCGCCATGCGCAACAATTGAAATAATCTCTTTTCGCCCAGTCACTTTTAGGCCAATATAAACGGGTAGGCTCGCCCACAGACATGTAACCATGATCTGTGGCGGATCATGCTATTTCATTCGTCTTCCCGACACAGGACAACATTGGCTTTAGGGCAACCGCAGTGATGCAACTGAAAATCCTGTTTTCTTTTTCTGATTCCGATCGTCATTCCCGCGCGCAGATGCGCTTTCAGCAGGAACAGTCATCGGTCGGGCTGACGTTCAGGAGACCACAATACGGGAGACCGTGATGACGGCGAATTCCACCGTATGCGTTATCATTGCCGCAAAAAATGCGGCGACGACAATCGCAAGAGCCATTCGTTCGGCGCTGGCCGAAGAGGCGGTCAGAGAAGTTGTTGTTGTCGATGATGGCTCGACGGATCATACCGGAGCGAAAGTGCTTTCGGCCGATGATGGCAGTGGTCGGCTCAAACTGATCCGCTTTGATCACAACAGGGGCCCGGCAGCGGCACGTAACTGCGCAATTGAAGCGTCAACAGCACCACTTCTGGCAATTCTGGATGCGGATGACTTTTTTCTTCCCGGTCGCTTTACCCAGATCATGGCGGAGGATCAGTGGGATTTCATAGCCGACAATATTGTTTTTGTGAAAGAAGAAAGCGTTGCCCAGATCTGCAACGGCGTTCAGCGGTTTCAAAACCAGACCCGTCTTCTTGATCTTGAGGCCTTTATCAGCGGAAATATCTCCCGGCGTGGCAAGCAGCGCGGTGAAATTGGCTTTCTCAAGCCCGTGATGCGCCGCGAGTTCCTCGATCGTCATGCACTGCGCTATAATGAAGACTTGCGACTGGGTGAAGATTACGATCTCTATGCCCGTGCGCTGGTTGCTGGCGCACGCTATAAAGTCATTCATAGCTGTGGCTATGGCGCTGTCGTTCGCCACGATAGCCTCAGTGGCAAACATAGAACGGATGATTTAAAGCGGCTCTATCAGGCCGACCAGTCCATTCTGGCCAATGAACACCTGACCAAAAGCCAAAGATTGCTGCTCCGTCGCCATGAAAAGCATGTGCGCGACCGATATGAACTGCGGCATTTTCTCGATTTGAAGAATAAAAACGGCCCATTCGCCGCAATGACCTATGCCATGACCCACCCCGCAGCGGTTCCGGCAATTGTCGCAGGCATTATAGCAGACAAACGCGAAGCCTTTATCACGCAACCCAAACAGCCAACCGGACATGGTGCCGCATTACGCTACCTGCTGCCCGTAATGCCTGAGGCCGAGCACCCCTGACAGCCCGTTTTACGCATAACCAACCAAGCGTAAAAGCGTCCCGATCGGTTGCACAGGACGCTTTTACCGGCAAGGCGTGATCGTAATCAACGCCTACCCAACCAGTCCGTAATCTCGGCGCACGCCCTCAATCACATCCATAAACTGCGCTTTGCGCTCAGCCAGCGTTGAGTCACGGCTCAATTGAGGCTCGGCCCGGCTTGCCTGCCACAGGCCAAGCATGGCAGGAGCCGCAAGCGCCTGTTTGACAATCCGACGCAGCGGCGTTTGCCGTGGGCCACGTGCTTCTTGCAGAATTGCCTCATCAACCAGGCGCTCATTGGGATTTTCGGGTGCAGGCTCTCCGGCTGCAAAACTCATGCCCCAAAAACCGGAATTCTTCATTTTGGCTTCCGCCCGACTGGAAATCGGCACCTGCAAGGGCTGATAGGTCACGCCAAGCGTTGAGGCCCAGTCGTTCCATTTGAAACTGTTGATGCTGGCCGAGGTGCTGACAGCCACCCAAGGCACACGAAAGGCATCAGCCAGAATCGCTCCATGCATGGACTCAGCAATGATCATGTCCGATTGGGCAATCTGGCGAATCACCGCCTTGGCCTCACCACAAGGATCGATATAGGTCAGGCCAAGCTTTGGCACCATCGAAGACCACATGCCTGCAACCGCCGATTCCCAATGGGGCACGAAACTCTTTTTGTAGCGCTTTGGCAGATTCTGGAATTCCGGCATCTCGGCCAGCATGACGGCGGGATCGATAATACCTTTTTCCACAGGCAGACCCAGTTTCCGGGCGGTCAGCGGACCGCGCACGCAACGAATATCCCACTCCTGACTGTTGCTGAAATCGGGCAGACTGCCATAGCCGAAGCCACTGCCAATCACCAGCTTATGCTGGCCTTCCGGCAGCAGCACACGGTTGAGCACTGTCCCAACGCCCACCAGCAGGGTTTCGGGGTGCGTCTGCCGAAATCCTGGCAGCAGGAAATCCCAGAGCCAGAGATTCAGATCGTCACCGAAATTTCCATGGGCGGATTCCCAGTAATATGGCTGCATGGCGTATCCTTTACGGTGATTGCAGAAAAGTGATGGTGGCAAGGCACAAGGGTAAGCCCCTCCGCCACCTCAACGGTAAATCTTGCTGACCACAAGGGAGACGGCACTGTTCCAGAGTCCGGGATCACGGCGATACCAGCGAACAAGCCCGCGCCATTGCGGTATTTTGCCTCTTTTAACCCGGCCCGCCTGCCCCCAGAGTGCCTGTTTGCGGGCCATGTGCTTATAATCATGGATGAAGGATAGCTCTGCGGGCCGATTGGCAAATCTTTGCTCAAGCGTATCCAGTGCCACCCAGGTATTGAATTGCTGCTGCAAAAATTCAGGCGAGCCTGAATCAATACTATGGAAAATATTGATGCCCTCACCTCTTTGCGCGCCCGCCGCATCACAGAGAATGACCCGCCGTGCAGCCAGAACACAATCGCAGAAGAACAGCACATCTTCGGCGGCAAGCCTGAGTTCCGCCTCAAACCGGATTGTCTCAAACAAGGGTCTGGCAATCACCATGCAGGAGAGGTGCAGAAAACCCCAGTCTTTCAGCATCACCCTGGACATTTCAGGCACTTCAAGCACCAATGGTTCACCTTGCAAAACAACGGTTTTTTCAGTCTTTTGCAGGGCTGCGATACCAAAGTGATAGCCGAAACCTTCTCCGCCATGAATGGAGGCCCAATAGCAATCGGCACCAAATTGCGTCATCGCGTCATAGGCATTCTGCAAATGATCGGGTGCCCATTCATCGTCGGAGTCGAGAAAGGCAGCAAAGGCGCTTTCCGCAGGGATGGCATTCAACCCGGTATTGCGCGCCCCACCGGGGCCGGCATTGTTCTGACGGATCACCTGAATACGGGCGCGCTTTTGCCCATCCAGTGCCTCAAGCTCCCGATCAATGGAGCAGGGCGATGCGTCATCCACCACAACAATATCGAAATCCTGCATTGTCTGACTAAAAACGGAGTCGAGCGCCCGTTTCAGAATACCCGACCGTTTTTGGTAGAATGGAATGATAACGGTTATTTTCGCCATGCGGAGTCCCATAATGGTGTCGATAGCCGTATCCACGTCTCTACCGACATTTTGAACCAACAGTACATTCAGGCAGGCAATTGAAACTCCTCACGCAAGGCATCATCCACCATGCGCAAACGCCTCAGATTATGGGCCAGCTTTCGCGGCTGGTGCAGCGTATCCCAGCAGAAGATATGCCCGCTTAGAATACCATTCGACTTGCTGTGCGCCCCCCTGTGGCCAATGCGGTAGACCGCCCCACGAAAGGGAAACGGCAAAAGCGGCGTGCCGCGCTCTGCGAGAATACCGGCAATGCTTTTATGGCTTCCGAGCATGGTTTTCACAAACTCTTCGGGGCAATCCTCAGCACGTGGCGGAAGCTGATAAAGATCCGAACGAATGATCAGGGACGTTCCGCAGAAATGCGCAAAATTATCATAGCCCATCATCAGACGGCCGCCTTCACCCCACAAAAAGCCGAGTCCCATTCTCCAGCCATGCGCGCCTTGATGACGGGCCACGTAATCCACCAGGCGCGCACTGACAAAATCATCATCATCAACCACCATGAAATAGGCGCTGTCTCGCGCCGCATACATGCCTGCAAGGATGCGGCGGCCCTTGTCCAGCCGAACGGCGTCATAGGCCATGTCGCGGTTATCCTTGCGCAAATCATAGACCGGATTGGGGGGAAAGGACACGCGCTCAACCACAAACCGATCGGGCAGCTCTGGCAGCTCCGCGCCCTCATTGGCAACGATAACGCAGCGCCAGTCATGATGGGTCTGAGCCAAAATTGACGCAACGGTCTGTGACAGGCGCGCGCAGAGGGCACCCCAGTCGCTGGCATTATCCGGGTGACGAACGGGAATGATAAAGGTGAGTAACATGTCGTTTTAACCCCATTCAATGTGTATGTCCGGCCCTCGTCTCCAAACGGAAGGCCGCTTGATAAATTGGCTCTGAATATCAATCGCTTCAAATCTTCTGGCTGGCTCCTGATCTCAACACGGCATCAAGCCGCTTGCCGGCGTCTCAAAATTGTCTGCACCAGAAATATCAGGCGTTCACGGCACAGCAGCGAAACCACACCAAGGTAAACAACGGCTCCCACACCAATTTCTATCAACAGCCGCGCCACAGCAGGCCAGTCCTGAAGCTGATGCCCGCAGCCGAGAACGGCCACCAGCATCACACAATAGGCTGCGGCAGGCCGCAGGAACTGGCCAAAATAGACGGCAACACTCATATTGATGATGCGTGTGACCATCCACAACGTGATGGGCCACAGGCACAATGTGCCAATCATCAACCCCATGGCGATTGTGGTTATGCCGTAAGGATAGAGCAGAAATACCGTCAGAATGGTGATGATGTTGCGCAGCAATTGATAATAGAACCACCAGTTTGATTTGCCCTGACTGGTGATCAGCGATGCCTGAATGGTGCCAATGCCGCTCATCAGGCCGATGACACAGAAGAACCGCACCGGCCAGATGGCCGCAGTCCAATGATCGCCAAACACCACCGGAATCGCATCATCGGCAACGGCGGCCAATCCCATGAAAGCCGGAAAGGACACCAGAGAGCAGCCAAACGTTGCCATCAGAAAGGCATCCCGCACTTTCGAACGATCATGCTGCAAGGATGACAGCAGCACATGGCTGACAGGCGACAGGCCACCGGCAACAATGCCGTTAAGCATGTCAAACAGGCGCCGCGCAAAGTTATAGACACCCAGAGCCGCAGGGCTGATCAAGGCACCAATCACCAGCTGGTCAATGCTCATGGCCTGTAAAAAGCGGTTGGCGGATGCAAAAACGCCGTAATGCAACAGCTCTTTCAGGCTGGACAGCTTGATACGAAAGCCCGGCACCCAGCCAGCACCCCAGAAGGATGCAAGGCAGCTTGCCATGGGGGCCGCAACCTGGGCAATGGCCAGAGACCACAGGCCAAAGCCGGAGAGAATGAGGCTGATGCAGAGCGTGCCCGATACCAGTGTCGCAATCGCGGTGCGAATGGCTGCCAGACGAAATGACATGGTCCGCCCGATCAGGGCATTTGGCACAACGCCAGAAAGATCAAAGAAAATCCGCAGGCCGACAACCATGATCAAACCTGCAATGGATTCATGCCCAAGCTCGCTGGACATAAACGGAGCGGCAAGCGCCAGCACGCTGTAAAGGGCAGCCGCTGACAACAAGCATAGCCAGAACACCGTATCCAGATGGCTTTTTCGAATGGTTTTCTGCTGAATCAGCGCCTCACCAAAGGCCGTCGGACCAACGCTGCCGACAAAGCTGACAACACTCAAGGCAAGCGCCACAAGGCCAAAATCATGAGGCAACAGATAACGCGAGGTGATAATGAAAACAGCACTGTTGAGGAGATTGGGGATCAACGTATCCAGCACAGACCAGAAAGCACCGTGAACCGCAGCTCTGGAGCGATTTTCTGTCAGATGCGCAAATACAATATCATCACTGTCAGAGAGTGGCTTTCGCCGAAAAGGCCAGCAGATTTTCACAGAGCAATCCTGTTCATGATAACGAAAGCGCTCTCCTCCCTGACCGCGCCTTCAACACAGCTTCCTGAGCAAGCCTGACGTTCTCCCCCGGTTTCAAACCCGACCGATGCGGCTTTTCAATCGATCTCCCTCTCGATCGTGACCGCAGGGCAATCCTTGATTTTGAATCATCGCAAACCGTCAACACCGCGAATTTTAGATTACCATGATGGCAATGTTTGGGTGAACTTAAGTGAAGGTGGGCGCAAATGGCAAGCGAAATTGTTGCAGGTGCTGCCATTGCATGGTGCTAAGGCCCGTTGAGAAAACCAGCCAACGGCGGCAGCAATGGGGCGATATTTTGTTAATCAATTGCAACTTCAAAGGCCACAGTGGCGACAGGACGGTCTTTTTTTAAAGATCACCCAAAAATATTTTCCTGAAAGCCAAAAGCCATGACCTTCATCAGCGAAATATTAAACGATTGAAATAACTTGCATTTATTTCAAAATCATAAACGAATTCATGTTTTTGGCATTCGCTTTTCCAAGATTTTAACGCAGCACACCTCGGAAAAGTTGACTTTTTTGCTGCACCGCCACATTTTTTGGTGCACATTCCCATAATGTTAAGGTGTGATCATTCGTATTCAGCCCGAGAAGACAGGAGTGACCCGAATCTTAAAAATCAATCAAGACCTGGTGGCACCCATGAAGATCTCTCGGCTTATGCCGGTGGACGACAGGGGCAGGCTTGGCGGCGTGCGCAATATTCCATTCGGCCGGGGGTAACATTTTGCTCTCAGCAAAGGAGATACTATGACAGATACAATACGTTTTAAGAGTTTTTTCTGGTCATGTGTGAGCGCCACAGCAGTGATGAGCCTTTCGGTCGCACACGCACAGCAAGGGCCAACGAGCGCATCCTTTGTTGATACGTTTGAAAAACTGGATTCGGCACGGTGGTATATTTCTGATGGCTGGAACAATGGAGCCCATCAAAACTGCACCTGGACCAAAAACAACGTCAAGGTCAGCGACGGTCATCTGAAAATGACCTTCAATGATACAGCTTTGAAAGAGCGAAAATTTTCCTGTGCTGAAATTCAGACCAAACAGCGGTTTGGCTATGGCACCTATGAAGTCCGTTTGAAAGCTGCTGATGCCTCGGGTCTGAACTCGGCCTTTTTCAGTTTCATCGGTCCGGTTGACAAGATACCCCATGACGAAATTGATTTTGAAATTCTGGGCAAAAACCTGAACGAAGTGCAGGTCAACCAGTATATCTCCGCCAAGGGTGGCAATGAAAAGCTTGTGCCTGTGGCAGGTGGTGCCAATAAAGCCTTCAACGACTACGCTTTCGTCTGGGAGAAAGACCGTCTGCGCTATTACGTCAATGGCACCATGGTGCAGGATGTGACTGATCCCGCCAAGCTTCCGTCACATACCCAGAAAATTTTCCTGAGCCTGTGGGGCACGGACACCTTGACCGACTGGATGGGGCCTTTTTCCTACACCACCCCCCAGACGATGACAGTTGAGCGCGTGGCTTTCACCGCACTGGGCGACAAATGCCAGTTCCCGGAATCGGTTGCCTGCAAGATCAATTAGGCCTGATGACTGATTTCGGTCCCCAAGTCGACTTAGAGGATATATGACCCTGCGTGTACTCTATCTAGCCCATGATCTCGCCGATCCAGCCATTCGCCGCAGGGTGCTGATGCTGCGCGCCGGTGGTGCCGAGGTCATGCTTGCCGGATTTCGCAGGGATGAAAACGCGCTTGCTGCCGTAGACGGTATCGAGCCTGTTGAATTGGGGATCACATCCGATGGGCAATTTGCCCGTCGCGCCGCAGCCGTCATAACGGCTGGCATGACCATCCGGTCACGGCTGGCTCACCTGCCACGACCAGACGTTATCATTGCCCGCAATCTGGAAATGCTCAGTGTTGCCCGCCGGGCGCGCCATATCTTTGGCCCACCCGTTCCCATGGTCTATGAATGCCTTGATATTCACCGGCTGATGTTGCGCAAGGATATGATCGGCTCGACCCTCAGAACGCTCGAAGGGCGTTTGAGCCGTGAAGCCAGCCTGTTGATCACCAGTTCGCCTGCCTTTATCGAGCACTATTTCAAACCGCTATCCGATGTAGACCTTCCGGTCATGCTGCTGGAAAATCAGGTCCTTGACCTTGATGCCGATAATCTGGCCGCCACACTGCAACGGCTGCCACCAACCTCTGGCGAACCATGGCGCATTGGCTGGTTCGGCGCATTGCGCTGCTCAAAATCGCTGAAACTTCTGTCTGAATTCTCCCGCGCAATGAACGGTCGCGTCACCATCGAGATGCGCGGACGCCCGGCGCGGGGTGAGTTTGACGATTTCGATGCGCTGGTGGCCAAAGAACCCTATATCACCTTTCATGGTCCCTACCGCAACCCGGAGGATCTGGCCAGCATCTATGCTCAGGTTCACTTTGTCTGGGCGATTGATTTCTATGAGGAAGGCCAGAATTCCAGCTGGCTTTTGCCCAACCGGCTTTACGAAGGATGCCGCCATGGCTGCATCCCCATTGCTCTGAATGGCACCGAAACAGCCCGTTACCTGAGCAAAAAGGCGATTGGCTTCGAGATTGCCGAAGCCCATGCCACTGCTCTGACATCGCTGTTTGAAACAATGACGCAGGAAAGCTATCAGCAGGCCAGCACCAGCCTCTCAGAACAGGACCCGCGCAGCTTTACCCTGAACAGGAAAGATTGCGAGGACTTCGTAAGCCGTCTTTCTGCACTTCCTGCATCGCATTGCGGCCCATCAAAGCAGCATTCTCGCAACGCTCGCAGCCACTCAAGCCCTGCATCACTTCCAACTCCTGCAACACTGCCAACCAAGGTGGACGTTCATGATGGCTGATCAACTCAAATCCGTACGATGCCTTATTGTCATCCCCTGCCTCAATGAGGCAAAGCATATTGAAAGCGTGATCGCCAATCTGGAAAGAGCGCTTTTTGATCTGGATGCCGATATTGTGGTTGCGGACGGCGGCAGCCAGGATGGCACACAGGCAATTGTTTCACAGATTTTGCTGACCAACCCCAAAGTCAGGCTGATTGACAATCCAAAGAAAATCCAGAGTGCTGCCGTCAATCTGGCTGTTGCCCATTATGGTGACGGCTATGATTACATGATCCGCATAGATGCCCACGGCACCTATCCCGATGATTATTGCCAGACGCTGGTGCGCGAAGCACTGGAAACCGGAGCTGATTCGGTGGTGGTCGGCATGTTGACAATCGGATTTGGCACCTTTCAGAAAGCCACCGCGCTGGCGCAAAACTCCAAGCTTGGCAATGGCGGCTCCAGACATCGTGCTGGTGCCAAAAGCCATTGGACAGACCATGGGCACCACGCTCTGGTGCGTATTTCTGCCTTCAAAGCCATTCAGGGTTACGATGAAACATTCCGGCACAATGAAGATGCCGAGTTTGATTATCGGCTGAACAAGGCTGGGTTTCGGGTCTGGATGACCTCTGAAACCTCCATGACCTACTATCCCCGCTCCAGCCCGCTGCCGCTTTTTAGACAGTATTTTGGCTATGGTCGCGGCCGGGCCAAGAACTTTCTCAAGCACAATTCGCGCCCAAGTCTGCGCCAGTTGATTCCGCTGACGGTTGCCCCTGTTGCGCTGTTTGGCGTTCTGGGACTGATCAGCTGGGTCGCGGTCATTCCTGTGTTTCTCTGGGCGTTCGCCTGTCTCGCCTATGGGGCGTGGCTTACATTTGCTGCCCGCAAGCCGCTGGGCCTGCTGGCTTCGGTTTCGGCCATGATCATGCATTTTGCCTGGTCTGCCGGTTTCTGGCGCGAAGTGCTTGATGTCCGCGCCCGCAAATCTGCCCCCCTCCAGACTCATCAGGAGGTGGCATCATGAATGCCGTGGCTGTGGCAATCCGTATCGATATTGGCATTTGCACGTTTCGGCGTCCCGAGCTGGAAACGGCCTTGCTGTCGCTGGCCATGGTGGATGTGCCAGACGGCGTTTCGCTTCGCATTATTGTTGCCGATAATGATCAAACCCCCAGTGCCGCAGCGCTGGTTGATAGTTTGCGCCCGCGCCTGCCCTGGGGCGTGATCTATGTGCATTGCCCGGCGGGCAATATTTCCATAGCTCGCAATGCATGTCTTGATGCCAGCGATGCTGATTATCTGGCCTTTATCGATGATGATGAAACTGCCACCGAAAGCTGGCTGAACCAGCTGGTGACGACCGCCCTGGAGAGCGGGGCCGATGCTGTTCTTGGCCCAGTCCATGCCGGATATGATGAGAGTGCACCGGGCTGGATGCGGCAGGGCGATTTTCATTCAACATTTCCGGTGTTTGTCGATGGAGAAATCCGCACGGGATACACCTGTAATGTGCTGCTCAATCTGCGCGCAAGCCGCATCGCTGGCCGCCGTTTCAATCTGGCCCTTGGCAAAACAGGTGGCGAGGATACCGAGTATTTTACCCATATCTATCGCACGGGCGGCAAAATTGCCTATGCGCCCGAGGCGTTGCTGTATGAGCCGGTTCCAGCTCCCCGCGCGCGGTTTGGCTGGCTGGCAAAACGCCGATACCGCATGGGTCAGACCCATGGCCGGTTGGTGGCAGAGGGGGCAGGCCCATTGGCAAAGGCCAAAAGCCTGATCATCGCTGCCGCAAAAGCTGTTTTTTGTTTTGCGGTTGCTCTGGTCCTTGTGTTTTTCCCCGTACGCCGCAACCGTTATGTCTTGCGGGGCATTTTGCACATCGGCGCACTCTTCGGCATTCTTGGCTTTCGTGAAATTCACCAGTACGGATCTCTGGAGGTTGCCTCTCCATGACCATGTGGATTCCTGATGTGACCGTCGTGATTGCCGCCTATAACGCCGCGGACACCATAGAACGCGCCATTGAAAGCGCCCTTTCACAAGTCAGCGTCACTGTTGAGGTGATTGTTGCCGATGATTGCTCATCAGACCAAACCTGCGAGCGGGTTTTGTCTCTCCATGATCCTCGGGTCTCATTGATTGCGCTGGAGCAAAACAAGGGCCCCGGTGGTGCCCGAAACGCGGCCATTGCGCGCGCCCGCGGCCGCTGGATTGCCGTGCTTGATTCCGACGACGTGTTCAAACCCATGCGTCTTTTCAATATGCTGGAGCGGGCAAAAGAAAGCGATGCCCAGATCGTTGTCGATAATCTCGATGTGATCGATATGGACAACCATCGCCGGACCATGTTCGTGGAAGAAGCCCTGTTCCAGCTTGGCCAGCTTGATCTTGCGCGCTTTATCCGCTCCAATATCCTTTTTAAGGCAGAGCATAATTTCGGCTATATGAAGCCAGTGTTCGAGCGGGCTTTTCTGACTGAAAAGGCGCTTTGCTTTGATGAAAACCTGCGCATTGGTGAGGATTATCTGCTGCTGGCCTCAGCCCTTGCAGAAGGCGGCCTGTGTGCAATCGCCCCTACAGCCGGCTATGTTTATTACATTCGCGCGGGCTCGATTTCGCGCGTGCTTCGCCTTCACCATGTGGAAGCGATGCTGAAGGCAGATGAAGGGTTTTTGCGACGCTACCCATTGCAAGGACCGGCACTGGCTGCCCAGAAAAAGCGCACAGCCAGCCTGCATGAAGCCCATGCCTTTATCTCTCTGATTGACAGCCTGAAAGCACGCTCGGTTTCCGGGGTGCTGAAGGCTGCCCTCGCCAATCCGTTGGCGCTTCGTCACCTGCGAATGCCCATCGCCATGCGCCTGAAGCGCATGATCAAGGGGGTTCGAAAAAATCGGCCTTCATCAATACAACCAACAACGGGCGCAGCCCCGTCTCACAAAGGATAGCGACATGGATCTTCGCAAGACCGTCAGAAAAGCCGTTATTCCCGTTGCCGGAAATGGCACCCGATTTTTGCCAGCCACCAAGGCAATGCCCAAGGAAATGCTGACCATTGTTGATCGCCCGGTGGTTCAATATGCCGTCGATGAAGCCCGTCGGGCAGGCATTGAGCACATTGTCTTTGTGACCAGCCGCAACAAGCAGAGCATTGAAGATCATTTTGACGATACGCCCGAGCTGATTTCGTCGCTGGAACGCTCCGGCAAGATGAAACAGGTGGGCGAACTGGAAGCCATGCTGCCAACCGCAGGCTCCGTGAGCTTCACCCGACAACAAGCCCCATTGGGTCTCGGCCATGCCGTATGGTGCGCCCGCGACCTGATTGGCAACGAGCCTTTCGCCCTGCTTCTGCCAGACATGCTGTGCTACGGCGCGCGTGGCTGCATTGCCGGGCTGATGGATCTCTACAGCGTCTCCGGCGGCAATGTTCTCGGTGTTGAACAATGTGCACCAGAAGACGTCTCCAGTTACGGCATCGTTGCCAAAGGTGACGCTGTACCACACGGCTTTGTCGTCACCGGCATGGTGGAAAAACCCAAGGCAGCTGATGCGCCGTCGAATTTCTACCTGAATGGCCGTTATATTCTTCAACCGGAAATCTTTGACGTCCTTTCCAGGCAAACCCGCGGAGCCGGCAACGAAATCCAGCTGACAGATGCCATGCGGACACTCTCGGCCCGCCAACCGTTCCATGCTCATCCCTACGAGGGCCGGACATTCGATTGCGGCTCGAAGCATGGGTTTATTGAAGCCAATGTGGCGTTTGCACTGGAGCGGGATGATATTGGCGATGCCGTCTATGCATCCCTCAAGGAGATGGTTCAGATGCATGAAAGCCGTATTCAGGCCGCTTGAGGTCAAGAGTGATGCTTTGATGCTCGCTTTCTGTCATGGTCAAGGTCAGTCATCATTCTGGCCTTGGCCACCAGGTCTGATAGGCTCGGCGGCGGAGTCTGAAATGCACAAAAACCAGCCTCACTCCGACGGTAGGCGCAGATCAAAACAGTCCGATCTCCATCTGCAAAACAATGAAGAACAGCACCATGAATGAGAGAACCCTGCCCTTGAAAGCCGTTCTACATCGGGATCAACCCGACGCCGACTCCTTTATTGATCTGGACAGGCTGCTGACAATTGCCGCTCGACGAATGAGAGTTGTCGCACTCTCCGTCGTCCTCTTCATGATGCTGGGGGTCTTGTACCTGATCTTTGCGACCCCCTATTACACCGCATCAACGCAAGTGTTGCTGGATGATAACCTGTCGCGCTACACCGAAAAGGATAATGCGCCACAGGATGACAGAACCCAGGAAGATATGCAGATTGCCAGTTCGGTGGAGGTTCTCAAATCCAACAACATGGCCTTGCGCGTTGTAGATGAGGCACAGCTTGCCGACATCAGCCTGATTACGGACCCACCAAAATCTCTTGTCAGCGTGATCAAGGATTCCATCAAGTCTGTCAAAAACGTTTTCATCCCCGGCCCGCAACTGACACCAGAGCAGATTCGCCAAAATCGTCGCGGCAAGGCTGCCGCCATGGTGCAACAGAGCATCAATGTTGAGCGGGTCATGCGCAGTGCGGTGCTGTCAATTTCCTATCGATCACCTGATCCGCGCCTCGCAGCCAAAGTCACACAGGCCTATGCCAATGCCTTTCTGACCGATCAGCTGAACGCCAATTTTGACGCCAGCGAGCGCGCCACCCTTTGGCTTCAAGGCCGACTTGATGATCTGGCCAAGCGCGCACAACAGGCGTCGCTGGATGTTGAAAAATTCAAAGCTGACAATGGCTTGACCCAGACAGGCGGTGAGCTGATGACAGAACAGCAGCTCACAGACCTCACCAAGCAGCTGATTGTCGCGCAAGCCGATGCCGCAAGTGCTGCGGCCCGCCTGAACCAGTTCAAGTCCATCATAGCGCAAGGACCGGAAAATGCGGTGAAAAACGCGATCATTTCAGGGCAGACCAATGCCAATCAGGGTTTGCAGGATCTGCGCGCCCGCTATCTTGCCATTGAAAAGCGCGAGCAGGATGTTGTTGCCAATTTTGGAGCCAATCATCCACAGGCCCTTGCCCTGAAAACAGAGAAAGACAATATCGGCAATCAGATTTTTCAGGAATTGAAACAGTTAACGGCCAGCTACGCCAATGAATATGATGTCACGCAATCGCGGGAGAAATCTCTCCGCGACGGCATCCAAAAGCTGACAGGTACCAATTCAGAAGCCAATATCGCCCTTGTCCATCTTAGAGAACTCGAGCAAAAAGCATCCGCTCTGAAAACCATGTACGAGGCCTTTCTTGGCCGTTATGAAGTGGCAAGCCAGAGCCAATCCTTGCCAGTGACCAAGGCGCGCATCATTTCAGAAGCGGGCGTGCCATCAGCACCGTCAAGCCCTAAAAAAACAATGACCATCGCACTTTCCGCAGTGCTTGGCCTGATTGCGGGTGCAGGCTTAGCGTTCATTCAGGAAATGCAGGAACGTTATTTCCGCCTCGAAAGCGACATTCGGACAACTCTGGGACAAAAATCGCTGGGGTATCTTCCACGAATGGGACCTCGTGCCAAAAAGCAGATGAACCATAAATTACGGCGCTGGCGTCAGAAAATCCCAGACGGTGCCACAATCGCACCTGCGGCCAGCGAAACTCTGGGACTTGACCGCATGATGCGCATGGTGCTCGACTCTCCGCGGTCGGCGTTCACAGAAACATTGCGCAACACCAAGCTGGCTATCGACATTATTTTACAAGGGCGCTCCAGCCGCGTCATCGGGGTTGTTTCCGCACTCCCCGGCGAAGGAAAATCAACCGTCGCCGCCAACCTCGCCGTACTTCTCGCCACAAGTGGCAAGCGAACCCTGTTGATTGACGCAGACTTACGCAATCCGAGCCTCAGCCACCTGCTGAAGCCACCAGCCAAAACGGGCCTGGTTCAGGCTGTCATGGGTGATGTATCCTGGCACGACTGCATAAAAGTCGATCAGGAAACCAAGCTTGCCATTCTGCCAATCGTTCCGGGTGCTGGCTCCCGATCATTTGTTCATACCAATGAGTTGATCGCTTCTCCTGGTATGAGTACATTGCTTGAAAGCGTTCGCCAATCTTTCGACTATATTATTGTCGACCTTGCGCCGATAGGCCCCGTTGTTGATGCCAAAGCCTTTGCTCCCTTGGCCGACGGATTCCTCTGTGTCGTTGAATGGGGCAAAACGCCAACAAAACTGGTCTCAGATCTTCTGGATGCCGAACCGCACATTACCAACAAAATCATTGGTGTCTTGCTGAACAAGACCGATATGCAAGCACTCAGCCGCTACAGCGATTTTGGTGGATCGGAAAAATTCCGAAACCAGTACAACAAATATTATGTAGATTGAGTGCATCGAAAACAACAATGTGGCTTATGACGGCCCGATTTCGTTTATTAAACGTGATCTGTTTCGCGTTTAGAGTTTGCCAGGAAAACGTGATCACCGGTTTTCCCGCAAAGACAAACGAAAAAATGAACGATGGTTCTGTCTGGTTCAATCTGAACTCGCAGACTTTAGATTACCCGTGCCGAAAATCGGTTTCCGCTTTTCGGCACGATGCTGTTGAGCTTGTCTGGTCAATAGCATCACATTGTCGTCCTCCATCATCTTCGGCCGCTTGGCCTCCGATAGGTCGATGCGGCCGAATTTGGCTTTCCATTGATAATAGATGCTGGCATCGCTGACGCCATGCTTGTGGCAAAGCTTCGAGACTGGCGTGGCGGCCTCCTGCTCCTTCAATATTCAAATGATCTGTTCGTCTGTGAAACGGTTTCGCATCCTTCTCTGGTCCTTTTGATGTACCAGAGCATTCTTCTAAAATGGGTTCGTGTTCCGAGGCAAGGTCACGTTTTACGAAACGGCAAAAACCCGCTCAATAGAGCGGGTTTTGTGTGTG